>LJZR01000005.1 GCA_001314865.1 Phormidesmis priestleyi Ana
AAGTTGGGCTTTCTTGGTTTCAACTATTAACCATGCGTTATGCCATCTAGCCCAGCTCTGAACCGTGATTCACGCTCCCATCTGACGGAACCAGTGCCCTAATGAGAGGTTCCCGTAGTATCAAAGGTAAGATTAAATCTGGGGCATTAAGGCCGCTTTGCGGCGCAAAAATGTAATGACTGTTTCTTCGCGCGAAATAATGGTGACCCGACCTTCCACCCCAGGTTGCAACGTACATTCTGTGTTACCGGTCGTTGAGGCTAACGTGGGAACTTTGGCTTGAATCAGGACACTATAAAAGGACTTGTTTGCAGCGGTTGCCGTTCTCGTTTGTATCGCAGGTTGCTGGGTTACCGTATCAGGAGAGATGGCTGAAACCTTTCCAGGTAGCGTCCCATATTGTGAGAATGGACAAGCGGACACATGCATCTGAGCTGGCATGCCAATATCTATTTTATTGATTTCTTGTACAGGTATCATGGCTTTAATGTGAATGGCAGTTTCTGCCGGAATGACTTTTGCAATTGTTTCTCCAGCGGTGAGGACTTGGCCAATATTGCGTACACTCAATTCATAAAGGACGCCGTCAATGGGCGATCGCACGACTGAATTTTCCAAACTTAGCATCACCTGAGCTATTTCCTGCTCCGTATTTTGTAGCTGCTCTTGAATGTTTAAAGCTTGCTGCGCTAGCTCTTGGCGAGACTGCTGCAATCGAGCTAGGGTAGCCACGCCGCTGGCCTGAGCTTGGGCAATTTTTTGCTGGGCAGCGCTCACATCCCCGCTAGAAGGATTTAATGCAGATTCTAACCGGGCTGTTCGAGCTTGGGCTGTCTTTAAAGCAGCCTCTTTGCCAGCAAGCTGTAGACGCGATACTGCGCCCGAATCAACTAGCTGACTGTAGCTTTGAACTTCTTGAGCTGCTAGCTCTACTTGGGCTCGGGCTTCTAAAACGTCAGATTGAGCGGCAACTGTTCGATCCTGCTGAGATCGGCGGATCTGTTCAAAATCTGCGGCAGAAGCAGCGACGGTACGCTGAGCTTGATCTGCCTCAGCAGTAATTTGCCGATCCATTGTCGCCATTTGAACCTTGAGCTGTTCGAGTTTGAGCTGACCCTGGTCAAAGTTAGCCAATAGCTGTGCAGCTTTCGCATCCAAGCTGGATGTATCTAAGTAGGCAATGACGCTCCCTTTTGTAACAGTCTCATTCTCAGCGGCTGCAATTTTAACAACAGTGCCTGGCAAAATGCTCTGAACTAAACGAGATTCTCCAATGGGCCTGATAATAGCAGGTGCATTGACGGTCGTGCGATATTTTACGAAAAACGAAGCAACGATCGCCCCACCCAACACAAATACAACGAACCAACTGCCTATCGTCACCCACCAGTTGACTGGCGGTAAAAAATCGTCGGTTCCAATAGGTTCTAAAGAGCTATTGATAAAAGGGTTGGCCATGACAAAAACTATTAGAAGGCTACTCGCAAATAAAAGGAGAAAAGAGAAGCAGACAGCAGACGGTTATCCCAGCATAGTTAAGTCTTCATATATTCTTCAGATTCTGTAGAAGAGACAGCATCTTTGACTGTATCTAAGCCAGACGATAGAGTAACACCATAAATAAAGTTGAGGTGGTCACCTTTTTGATTCGCTAATTCCCCTGTTGCACCTTCAATAGTGACCTGGCCTTCTTCTATCATCACAATCCAATGAGCTAGGCGGATAACACTAGGGCGATGGCTAATGATGATGGTTGTTTTACCTCGTCGATGGTAGAGCAAATCTCTAAGCACTTCCGATTCACTTACCGGGTCTAACCCAGAAGTAGATTCATCTAAAATAAGGATCGGAGGATCAACGACAAGCGCACGGGCGATCGCCAACCGTTGTCTTTGACCCCCTGAAATATTTGAGCCAAATTCACCCAAAACAGTGCGGTACTTATCCGGTAAGTTACTAATAAATTCATCAGCTTGTGCAATTTGGCATGCTTTGACAATTGTCTCAAATGTAGCGGTCGGAGATCCTAACTTGAAGTTCTCTAAAATGGAACGGCTCCAAAAATGGGGCTCTTGGGGTACCAATACCACTTGCCGACGCAAACTTTCAATCGCTAAATCTTGTAGATTGTAACTACCAATGCGTACCGTCCCTGATTGATAGGGATGCAGCCCAGCAATGATTTTTGCTAACGTGCTTTTTCCGCAGCCGGATCGACCGACCATCGCTGTTACTTTCCCGCCTGGAATCACTAACGAAAAATCTTGTAAAAGATTCACTCGCCCTGGATAAAAAAACTGTAGACCTTGACAGGAAATGTTGGCATGAGGAGATAGATCAACAAATGCCTTGTGGATATTGTCTACTGATTCTTCCGTGGCATCAATGACTTCGCCAAACCGTTGAACAGCGGCTTGGGCGCGTGCAAATTCATCGACAAAACCAATCACAAAGCCAATCAAGCCTACAAAGTTAGCATTCATACCGTTGAATGCCAACATCTGACCGATACTCAAATGCCCATTTATGACCAGCGTGCTGCCATACCAAAGCAGCAAAATACTGCCAAGACTAGAAGTTACACTGGAAAAGCGATTGTTAGCAATTCCCAGCTGAGTTGTCCGATATTCCTCGTTTGCTAAGCGACCATAACGGCTTTGTAATTCATCCCAAATTTGAGACTCTGCATTAGTGGTTTTAAAGGTGAGTGCCCCTTTAAAGGTCTCAACTAATATCCCTTGGTTTTCGGCATCAAGTTCGAGGACTCTGCGCGATCGCCGCCGCAGCATCGGGACAAATAACATCGTGATTAGAGTCATTACCCCCGCCACGCCCACCGAGAGTAACGTTAGGCTGGGGCTATAAAACACCATCAAGCAAAAGGAAACAACCGATGTAAAAAAGCGACTAGGCAGCTCAATTACAACGTCAGAAATCAGATTATTGATGCGTGAGACATCTTCCAACCGGCTAACAATTTCACCACTACGTCGAGTTTCAAAATATGACAACGGCAGCCGCAATAGCTTACTGCCAAACTCCAGTGTCATCCCGAGCTCTATCCGCTGAGCAAAATTGGCAACCAAATTGTGCTCCACTAACTTGAGCACATTGTTAATAACCGCCAGAATAGCCACCGCAATGGAAACAGTGGCAAGCAAATTCGTGTCTCCACGCACCAACACATCATCAGTGAGGATTTGAATTAAAAACGGATTTGCCAAAGAAAGCAGTCCGATAATTTGCGCATACAAAGAGGCCTGAATAATGCTATTGCGGTGAGGCCACACCCGGCTCAAAAAACGAGAAAATCCCTTAGGACGATCACTCTCTTGGGCATAAAATGCTTCTGCATCAGGAACTAGCAGCAGAATTGTTCCATTTTGCCACCCTTTAGTCAGCTTTTCTTTATTGAGGTAGCGCACCCCCAAGGCCGGGTCAGCCACAACATAGCGATTACGCTGCTTACCATAAAGCACCACCCAGTGCGTCCCTTTCCAATGAATAATCGCAGGCAAAGGAATTTTGCCTAGATTGTCCAATACATTTGCCGCTGTCTTTCCTGAACGGGCATGAAGCCCTAAGCTCTCAGCACCTCGTCGCAACCCCAGCAAGGTAGTCCCCAACTGTCCCGTCCCGACAGCTTCTCGCACTCGCGTAATCGTAAAAGTTCGTCCATGATATTTGGAGACCATCGCTATACAAGCTGCCCCGCAGTCTTCTTCGCTATTTTGTTGGACAAATGGATACTTCATTTGAAACGGGGCTTGGAGTAGGCAAAAATAATCTAGTAGGTCATTTTTGATGTGTTTAGGAATGTCATAAGAGACGTCTGAACTATGACGAAGTTTCTGCCAAATGCTTGGCACTAACTTGATTTTAAGCGTTCAGGAATATATGTCTGATAAAAATCACGGTAATAACAAGATTTATTTCTATGGGCACGGCACTGCTGAATCATTACATCTGAGCCACCATGCCAGTCAGTTATTGAATTGCGGTTTCCTTAGATATTTTCACTTCAGGGATAAGACAATGGTAAGGATGCTCCCATGAGATTTGTGCCTGTGCAAACCGAACCTGCATCGCTAGTAAATTTTCTTCAGCCGAAGGCGAATCTAGAGCATTCAAGCATGAAGACTGAAAGCTATACCAGCTTTGCACAAGCGCTTCTGCGACTAAATGAGATCGGCTCAAATCAGCAGAGCTATCAGACCACCGAGTAACTCCTCCTTTCACAACATCAGCAACGCTGATGCCAGCATCCGGATACAGTGATTGGGCAAATACAGGCCAATCCGTCCTCAGCATCGGGGTTGTTACATCAGATTGAGCACAGGTCTCTCGAATTTTGTGGAGTAGCGGCATCACTTGTCCAAGGGCTGTCTTTTCTATTTGCAGAACCACGGCCTCTGGGCCTTGGTATCCTTCGGGGCCATAAGGTACTTGCAATGTGTAAGGTATGGCATCCTCACCATTGAGTGCTGTGGTTAGCGTTTCCATAATCACAGGCAGTGCAGCGATCTCAGCCGAAAAATAGATCTCTGTTGCTTGAACCAACTCGCTGACAGGGCCACAATCACCAATGGCAACATACACACCCGGTTCAAATTGATAGCTAGGTAGTCGAATAGAAATCGCTGCATCAGTCTGATTTTCTAACCGATCGGCTTGTGCATCAACGCTCAAATTGTTTGTAAAATTGTTTGTAAAATTAATTGTCTGCTGCTCGGGTTTAAGATGGTTTAAGCGATTAACATGCACGATTACACCGTACTTTTCTACAGCTAGTGTGCCATCAGATTCTTCGCCCAGCAGTTGCCAACCAGGATCAAAATAGCCGTTCCCTTTGTTGTATAGAGAAAACTGTTCTAGTAGCCCTAAATGAAGACCTCCACCAATTCGCTCGTTCGTCAATTTCGGAATGGGATTGGATCCATTAGTGAAATTCTCATTAGCAGCATTCATAGCAAGCTCAACACACTGCTCTGACAGACAAAAAGTTTCGTACAAAAAGGATTTTAATCGTAGCTGCAAATACGATCTTGCAAACGATTCTGGCATCTGAGAAAACTCTCTAGAAACCATATCATCGGGTTCCCATTGATCACGGTTCGGCGCAATTAGTGTCAGCCCCCTCTCGTTTAGAACAATCTTTACTTTAGCCATTTCTGCTAAAAGAGACTGGCAATAAAGCCGTTGCTGCTCAGAAAAATCAGGGTCATTCAAGTTTCCTGATGCTCTAGCTTTATCGTCAGCAGCAGGATGTATCGACACTATCATTGATTGACTTCCTGCATAATAGTGTTGCGCTGTGCAATCCCATTTACCGCTGACTCTATCTCCACCTTAGACTGGCCAACTACCGTTGATAGTGATGATTCAGGCTGACACAGTAGCGATTTAGCCACTTGCAACATTGCCATTTCCGCATTGCCTAAAGAATACTTGTGAGCAATGTAAAGCTGCACCTGACGAATTAACCCTAGCCCAGCAAATTGAATAAGTTGAGTCAGAAAATTAGGCCGGTAAGACAAAATCTCTGGAAACTGTTTGATATAACTCTTTATTAGGGCCTCAATGCTTGGCTGCACGGCCGATAGGGGTACTCTCGCTTTACTCAGAGTCGTATTTAAGTCTAAGTTGGCACTGACCGGCAGGCTTGTCAGCCATAGCTTTAGGTAATTAGAGATCAGTTCACCTAAGTCGTATGCTGGATCACCCCATGTCCACTTTTCCCAATCAATTACATTCACTGTAACTTGAGGCTGATGTATTGTAAAACTAGCGGCATCCCGCAGCAAAAAATTCGCAAAGCGGGGATCTCTATGCACAACGCAGCAAGGATCAAAAGATTGGTTAATAGCTTCAATGGCGCTGCCAATAGCAGGATAGCGCTGATAAAACCGAAAAAATTTAAGGGCATCTGTTGGGATGACACAAAACGTCTCTGGAGTAAGCCTTCGTAGGCCTAAAAGAAAATCAGGCAACAGATGCTTTTCAGGATTTTCTGCATCCTCGGCTCGATAGCACTCTAGAACAAAATCTTTACACTCAGAGTTTTGAAATGTGCTGCTATGTAACTCAGCAAAGTTTCCTCCTAGGGCAGTCGCAACTGTTAAAGGCAAAATCCCATCGACAGTCTGACAACGACTCGTAGCATCTGTTTCAGATTTTTTTTTCTGAAACCTATTTTCCTGATTGGTTAACGCATTGTCACAGAAGTCGTCATAAAAATCGCTCAAGTCACAAACATCACTCAAAAAAGGGAAAACAAGAATTGAGTTGTCTGCGTCAAAATGCAGTGGGGAAACGATTCGCGATCGCATATCTGCCAACGCCGAGATTTTTTCTAGCAGCTGATAAAAAGACCATTCATGAAATATCTCACCTGAGGCTTCGCCATCAATGTCATGGGGTTCTTGTTTAATGAGTAAACTGCTATTGTCACTGCTTATCTTCAGAGTAAAGTTTTTACCTGCCTGAGGCTGTAAGCCGTCACACACTTGGTCTTTAGAATATAGTCCAGTTTGAACTAGGTACGCAAAAACATTTTCAGAATCCAACAAAAAAGCCATATTATGTCGGCCAATCAAAAAAGAGCTTTAGTCAAAATCTGTTAAAACAGCAACCCGTATAAAACGGCCTGCCAAAAAGACGAATGTGATATTCGCGACGCGACAATCGAAAAAGATTTTGATAGAATTTAGAAGCTGCTCTGAGGCTATGTGCCGTAACCCCAGAGCAATTGTGTTAGTGAAACCTAACAAAGCGACTGATAAACTGAAAAGGCTGAGTCAAGATTGCCCGTTAAGGGGCCACCTGACTTATCCTTTTTAGTTTTCAGCTGTTTAACAATGGTATAGGAACCGTACAGACTTGAACTTTTTAAAGCGAGACTTGCTAGAACTAGACTTTTTGAACTTTTTAAAGCGAGACTTGCTAGAACTAGACTTTTTCCTTTTCTTGCTGCCACCAGCAAGAAAAGCTTCATCTGCTGCGGAAAGCTCAGTTAAAAAGCCTTCGCAATCATCAAACAAAGCGATACCTTGATCGTCAATCATTTTTAGTTTTCTCCAAGTTAAGAGAGAGGACATTTAGATATTAGAGAGCAGTAACTTTTTTTGAAAAGAAAATACTCTCTATTTCTATGTTTATTTATTTTTCATATGTTGTCAACCCTGCCGTTTATAATGTTTTTTGCAATGTAGGGAACTTCAAAAAAGCTATTTCGTCCTTTAAGAATTGCATTGATTTGACTCGACAATTTGTAGTGATTCAAAACTCAATAACACTGACATATATCTACCTGTAAATCATCTATGTAGCCATCTGAAAAATTTATTTCTCAGATTCATCTTTTGCTGCTCAAAGCACCTTCAAAAATGTCTAAAAATTCAAATCCAACCCATAAACAATATATCTGTATTGCTCTTACAATAGGCATTTAGCCTTTTATTTCTGATCAGAAAACTTGTCTTTCAAGAAGCCTAAAATTATTTCTATAAATTCGATAGCTCGTCGTTTTACACATAGAGTATGACAAGCAAAATTTTTCAGCGAAAACATACGAAAATTTATATTTTCACTGCATTATTAATGACGAAGTTATAGGGTCTGTCTAAATTAACCGGAATTGCTATGAACTCAGTTTTTTTGAAATGATTGTTTCTGATCACTATGCAATCTAAACAGGCAACTAAGACTTTATTTAGAGTTGAATTGAGCTAAAGAAATTTATTAACAGCTGTATTGGTTCACTCAAAATAAACATCTTTAGCCCTAAAAGACCAAAATACTGTTTTAAGAACCTTAGAACTCTGCTTTCAGCTGTTGGGATATGGCACCTAAAACAGATTGAACGGCCTGATTCTCAGCCAATATTTTTATTCCCCTACTGTTTAGATACGTCTATCGAAAAACATTATTTCACACTGGAATTTTAAGACAATTACTAAAAGATCATACTTTAACGTACTGACATCTAAGTATAATTTATGACTATAGACTTTAAACTAAGGCTTTAAAAACTCTTAACCCTTTCTTAATAAAGAAAAGATTTGGCAATCTGCGAATGCATATGTCTATCTGATCGCACCTTTTTCCTTGATGTATGGGATTTCTGACGCATCTCTCTACCTGTTATTTAAGAGTATTGAGGCCCCTTGTCTTAAACTGTTAGATCGATGCAATCAAAATGTAATGGAAAAGTAATTAAAAGTGAGTTGTATAGAAGACAAAATCCTCTAGGAGATAACGCGCCGTGTATTAGAAGCAGTTTATGAACCCAGAATTATTTCATTCTAAAGAGAGATTTGAGGAAATCGAGGCCCTGACCAGCTTTGCGCTGAGCCTGAGCCATATTATTGAAGCCGTGGTCTCGATACAAATTGAGGGCTAGATTACGGGCCGATGCAAAGTTGTTGGGTAGCGGTTGCACCCGAATTCTGGAAGCATCTTTGCCTTGTGTCACATCGCGGACATAATGAACCTTATGTCTTGGTGCGCGTTCCCTACCGCCGCAAAGCGACGCGGGGTCGCACCGCTTCTCCACATGCCAATACTCTCGGTAAGATTCAGGGGGTGCTGTCGATTGTTGGGATCAGCGACGGTCTCGGCAGCCCTTTGCGAGAGGCTATCAGTGCTTGAGCGAGGAAATCAAGAGGAGAGCGCTGTTGAGCCTTCAAGGTTGTCACCGTCGTCATCATGCGAGCGACAAAGCGACTGCCCGCTTTACTGTTGGAGCCAAAACTATGTTTGCGCCACAACACGGCGGCAGGCCGCAGGGCCCGTTCAGCCACATTATTTTTCGGTTCGACTCCTTCTCGTTCGACAAAAGTCCAAAAGGCCGTTTCAACGGTTAGCATCTGGCGACAGGTGCCCATCGTCTTGGCCAAGGGCGTCTTCTCTCCGGTGGCCACGTCATAGTTAGCGCCTTCTTCGAGTAAGCGCTTGATTTCTACTCGAATGGGTTTCACCTGCTCAGCAAAGCCCGTTCGAGTGAGCGTGCCATCGCGTACCTGATACCAAGCCGTAAATAACCGCTTCTGTTGCTTGAGCAATGCCGCCCCTAATTGCGCCGATACCCCGCTGCGCTCGGCAATCTGGGTGAAGTCTCGCTTGAGATGTGCCCAACAGACCTGCCGTTGGTCATTGGTCAACCAAACGTAAGACCCACATCGGTCATTGCCGACAATACCGCCAAAGTCTGCTATCAACATCTGCTGGGCAACCGCCTTCGAGCGAGAGAGAAATATCTCGAAGGCGGTTGCCAAAGACGTGACGACTACCCACAGCCAGCCTTTTGTCTTCTTTGGATTGTGACCATCTCCGTATTGAACGCTTCATCCAGCAGGACTTGCGATCGCACGCCTGCGGATAATAATTCTCGATTCGCTCACACGACTCCGGCGGATATCGCTTTTGACTCTTGCCTGCGTGACCGGGCTGTGCGCCCAGCTTGCGACCACTTTTTGGCAGTGCCTTAAATCCTTTGAACTTGTCCGCTGACAGTGGTTGTGATGAATTCTTACTGCTCCGCTTGAGCTGTTCTTTTAGACCTTCATTTTCCGCTCTAAGGCGCTTGTTCTCCGCGCTGAGCTCCCGATTCTCCTCTTTTAGCGTCTCGAACTGTTTCTCCAAATTGTCAATTCTACTCAACAGACTCTCCACCAAGGCTTTGATGATTGACGGCGTCTTTTCCCAGTCTGATTCATTTATCTCGGGGCTCTGCCGAGCAGATGACTCTTTCATTCGCTTAATCTAACAGCTTTTCTTGCCAATTCTTCGCCACATAACTTTCATACGCCCTGAATCCTTACAGTTATGACCGGGTGGTCAAAGTCAAAATGTCTAAGTTCAAACGCAAGACTCGTCTGCATCAGAGCCGTTCTAGAAACATCAAGAATGACTTGGAGATTTTTATTCTATAAGCTGCATGAGACTTTCATTCACGGGTATTGGGCTTAAGTTTATACCCCAAAGATAAATTAAAACAGCCCCGGATAGACAATACTATCCGGGGCTGCCTGGGTCTGCTTACGCTAAAGGCTACATCAGTAGCAGTGCCTCCTCAGGAGTAGAAAAAATAGACACAATTTCGAAGCTGCTAGCCTCTAGCGCTGAGGCTTGAACACCTTTCAAAATCGCCAGCGTTTCGCCGCTGCTAGTAATGCCAAGCAGGGCGTCATTGCCGTTTTGCGTGATCGTCAAATCAGCAAAGGTCAGTTCACCTTCGACTAGACCAATCCGGTCGATGCCCACCTCAAAGTCGAGAATGGTGTCGGTGCCGTCGCCATTGCCAAACACGAACAGGTCACTGCCGCTGCCGCCGGAGAAGTTGTCGCCAACGAGGATATCGTTACCGACACCACCCATGATGATATCGTCACCATCGTCACCCCAAATAAGGTCATCACCGGCATCGCCGCTGAGGATGTCGTTGCCAGCTTTACCACCAATGCGGTCATTTCCTGCACCGCCGAAGATGATGTCGTTACCACCAGGTTCACCATCTTGAGTAGAGCGATCGTTTCGATCACCTCGCAGTATATCGTCACCATCGCCCCCTTCAATAATGTCATCACCAAGACCACCCGCAACGGTGTCGTTCCCACCTAGTGCCTGGATATAGTCGGAGGTGTCTGATCCTACTATGGTCTCTCCATCCTCAGTCCCAACAATTATATCTTGACGAACATCATCGATTGTAATTGTGATACTTCCTTGAGTGGGGCTAACATCGTAGGCTTCACCTTGGACAAGATTAAAGGTAAAGGTTTCCAGACCTTCGACAACCTCATCCTGGAAGACGGGCACCGTAATGATGGCAGTCGGATCAGTAAGACGGAAGAAGAAGCCGCTGACATCGTCGTCGGTGCCAACGATTTCGCCTCCTGTAACTACAATCCCTTCAACTAAACCAGTGCGAGCATTGCCGTTAATGGCAAATTCACCCAACACCCCAGGTGAACCACTGTCGATGAAGACAACAAGGCCATCCTCTGGAAGAACCGAGCCCTCTTCTATATTCAAGGACAAAGTCAACACCGTCTGATCGCTTTCGTACAGCGCTTCGGGAGTTGCATTAATTCCCACCACTGGCACCGTCTCAGGAATCACGCCATCGGTAACAGTAAATGTAGCAGTGTTCGCGGCGGCGGCATCAATGTTGTAGCCCTCGCCGTCTACCAACGTGATGGTGTAGGAGGCATCTTCTTCTTTGAAGATGTCATCAATGACAGGTAAGCGTAGAACTGCATTGGGCTCGGTAATAGTCAGACGCTGCAATACCTTGACGAAGTTACCGTCCTCATCAGTGATTGTCTCACGGAACCCGCGCGAGATAGTAATACCCGTGTTGATATTCTCTCCCCGGCCGGAAGGCGCAGTGATTTGCTCACCGAAAAGGTTCGGGTCAGTAATTTCCATAACTACAGTGGTGCCAGATTCGGGAATTGTGCCAGTGGTGCTGAAGTTAAGTTCCAGGACGCTGCCCTCAGATTCGCTCACTAGCGTGGGAGAACTACTGGCCAGGGTTACCACAGGAGGCTCCACTGCATCCTCAATCGCGAAGGTAACGCTGTCGCTACCGTCCCGCCCTTCGTAAGCTTCGCCTGGAACAAGAGTAAAGGTGAAGGTTTCTGTTCCTTCGGCAATGTCATCAGGGAAAACGGGCACCCGAATGTTGACATTGCGCTCATCCATCCGCAAGAAGAATCCGCTGGCATCTTCGTCGGTGCCAACAATTTCGCCACCGCTGACAACGACCCCTTCGACTTCGCCAGTGCGAGCACTACCATTGATGTCAAATTCACCTAAGGCAGCAGGGACATCGCTATCGATAAAGACAACCAAACCACCTTCTTCAGGGAAGGGCGTCTGGCGGCTGGCAACTAAGGATAAGCTGAGCACTGTCTGCTCACTCTCATACAGCGTGCCAGGGGTGGAGCTCAAGCTAATTGAGGTCAACTCCGTAGGCACTTCGCCATCGGTGACAGTAAATGTAGCAGTGTTCGCGGCGGCGGCATCAATGTTGTAGCCTTCGCCATCTACCAACGTGATGGTGTAGGAGGCATCTTCTTCTTTGAGAATGTCATCCACTACAGGCAGACGTAGGGTAGCATTGGCCTCGGTAATCACTATTCGCTGCAAGAGTTTGACGAAGTTGCCGTCATCATCATTGATGGTTGTGCGCGAACCTCGGGGAATTGTGATGCCAACGTTGTCTCCTTCACCGGAAGGACGACCAATTTGCTCACCTAGCAAGAGTGGATCGGTGATTTCTAACACCACTGTTGTGCCAGATTCAGGAATTGTGCCTATTGCACTAAAGTTCAGCTCCAGAACGCTGCCTTCAGATTCGCTCAATAGTGTGGGAGAACTACTCGTTAGAGTCACGATTGGAGGCGTATCCGTATCGTTGATGGTGACGCTGAAACTTTCCCGTCCTTCTCTAACCTGATAGTTTTCACCATCACGTAGTGTGAAAACAAGAGTTTCATCACCTTCAACAACATCATCTTGAAATACTGGTACTGAAATGGATGAAAACTCTTCGGTGACTCGGAAAAAGAATCCACCGGCCGTCTCATTGGTGCCGACAATGCTGCCCCCTGCAACAACAATACCTTCAACCACGGTTTCAGCTTCAGGTAGACGGGGGTTGGTGGCGTTGACATCAAATTCAGCAATGGCCCGAGGCGGCCCTTCTACAAACACCACAACACCTTCGTCTGGAATTTCACCGCGAGTTCTGAGGTTGATGGTAATTGCCGTGGGTTCACTTTCATAGAGTGTGCCAGGAGTAGACGATATCTCTACTGTTGGCCCGATGCCGCCTACAACCCCATCAGTGACCGTAAATGTGCCGCTACTGGCGTTGGAGTTAACGGTATAGCCCTCGCCTTCCGCCAGAGTGTAGGTAAAGGTTTGGTCAGGTTCTTCAATCAGATCATCTAGTACAGGAATGGTGATGCTGGCAGTTGCTTCCGTGATGGTGAATGAGAAGTTGCTCAAGAATCCAGTTCCGGCTGCAGCCTCATTGGAGTTGGTTTCACTAGGGTCACCGTCCTCAAGAGAGAATCGATCTAGAATGCCTCCGACGACAAAGCCATTGTCGGGATTGACGAAGCCATTATCGAAGCGATAGAGAATATTGCCCGTTTCTGCATCAAAGCGTGTTTGGGCAACGGTGAACTGCTGCATGATGCGAGCCACATCGCCTTCGAGGTTGACGGTGATGCCGCCTTCAGGAATGTCGCCTTCGACGCTGAAGTTCATCACCAGGGCATTGCCTTCGGCTTCGCTAATAACTTCAGGGTAGTGCTAAAGCTAACGATGGGAGTTGTTGGTTGGGGGGTAGGAGGCGCAACCCCATCTTCGATAGTGAGCGTGACTTGGCTGGCAGCGGGGTCAACCTCATAGAGTTCGCCATCGAGCAGGGTGAAGGGCAGTACTTCGGTGCCTTCGGCCACATCGTCTTGGAAGACAGGAACCGTCACCGTCGCAGTGGGGTCGGTAATGCGTAGGAACAGGGAACCAGCTACTTCATCGGTGCCGACAATGTTGCCCCCTGTGACGCTGACGCCTTCAACCACCGTTTCAGCTTCAGGTAGACGGGGATTAGTAGCATTGACATCAAATTCGGCAATGGCACGAGGGGGGCCAGCCAGTTGCACCACCAACCCTTCTGGTGGAATCTCGCCTTCAGTCGTAAACGTGAGTTCAAGAACGGTCTGCTCCGCCTCTATGAGCGTCGTCGGTGTTGCTGTGACGCCTACCGTAGGCCCAACACCACCTGGCACACCATCGGTGACCGTGAAGGTGCCGCTACTGGCCTCGGGGTTGACGATGTAACCGGCCCCATCTGCCAGGGTATAGGTGAAGGTCTGGTCGGGCTCCTGGATGAGGTCATCAAATACCGGCAGAGTAATACTGGCGGTCGGCTCTGTGATGGTAAAGCTAAAGTTGCTCAAAAAGCCTGTACCTGCGACGGCTGGGTTGGAGTTGTCTTCGGCCGGGTCGCCATCTTCTAGGGCGAATACCTCCAGGATGCCACCCACAACATTGCCAAAGTTATCGTTATCGGCCTCAAAGGAGGTGTCAAATCGATAAAGGATGTTGCCCTCTGGAGTCACACGGGTTTGGACTGCTCCATCTCCATCTGGGGCTAAGAACTGTTGCAGAATCTCTGCCACATCCCCTTCGAGGTTGACCGTGATGCCGCCTTCGGGAATGTCGCCTTCGACGCTGAAGTTCATTACCAAGGCATTGCCTTCGGCTTCGCTAATAACTTCAGGGGTAGTGCTAAAGCTGACGATGGGAGTTGTTGGCTGGGGGGTAGGATTCAGTTGTTCTTGTGTATCTGCCAGGGTCAGCGTTACATCACTAGCACTAGAACTGACGGTATACCCCTCACCTGGCAAAACGGTGAAAGTGGTTTGCTCTACGCCGATATCATCGTTCCGCAAGGGACCATTAGGATCGGTTAGCGCACCATTTTCTGTCCGATCTTGATCGTTGAAGATGGGAAGCTTAATGGTTGCGGTTTGAGAGGTCATTGCGAAGGTGAACCCGCTGTTGTCTGAGTTGCCGCCCACGAGCTGTCCGCCTGTAGCTGAAGCCTGGGGGGGCGGTGGAAAAATATCGAAGTCACCTAGAGCAAAAGGTTTGCCTGTTGCAAGATCTATTAGCAGGGGACCTGTTGGTGCCTCGCTCAAGGTAAGAGTAAAGGTGACTTCTGAGCCCTCATTTTCAACCAAGGTGGTGATATCTGAAGTGATGCTTACTTCAGGTAGGGTAAGTGTTGGCGGTTCGATGGGGTCTGGTGTAATGGGTACTTGACTAGCATCATCGTAAATGGTCACTTGAGCCGTATCGGTGCCGACGGTGCCACCTGAAATCGCTGAAACTGTCCAAGTGTAGGGATCAGGGCCTTCGTTAATGAAGTCATTAAAGACAGGAACATCGATAGTGGCTCTTTGCTCAACAATTGTAAGTTCAAAGGCGGAGAAGTCTTGATTTGGAGAGATATCAACGGGTTGATCGGCTAATCCGGTGGTGGTTAAGGAAAATAAATCCCATTGGTTAATAGCCTGAGGCGTAGTGCTCTCAAAGCGGATTTTGGTGCCTTCCGCTGGAGGTGCTTCACTGAGTTCAAAAATAAAGCTAAAAGGCGTTCCTTCGCTTTCAATCAGAGTGTCTGTGCTGACGCTGAAGTTTACAACAGGCTCGAAGTAGCCTGTATATGTAGCCTGTAGCTCATTAGAGAAGGCTAGCGGCGTGCTTAGATTACCAAGTTGAGTATTGAGTGTCCAGCTTGGGCGATCTTCGATTGAAGGGGCTTCGTCGTTGCTTACTCGACCCACTCGCTTTGTAGAGGCTGCGATATTAGCCCCTGTAAGTTGCCGAAGCTGCTGTAAAAACAGATAGCCCATTGCGCCTTTGGCCACCTGACAGCCGTAGAGCAAGAGGTCTTTGCCTTTGAGCACAGTTGCCCAAGTGGTAAGTGCGCTCTCGTACTGATTGAGCGTTTCCAAGTTGAGCTGTGTGCTGCCTAGCTGAAGGCAACCGGGCGTTCCGTGAGAAACAATGTGAAGGCTGGAAAGATGACTGAAGTGTTGTAGTGCTTCTGTGATTTGGGCGATCGCATCACGCTTTTCAGAAAGTAATAGAACATCAAAGTGCGAAGCCCTAGCATCGGCAAATAATGCAGACGCATCATCAACACCCGCATCAATAACAACAAGAGAATTTTTTGAAATATTTGAGAGTTCAGCGCTCTGGACACCGAGCATTTGACCCGGTGTCAACAAAATAGAAGTCATGGATTATTGTTCCTTAAATGTCTTGAAAGATGAAAGACGCTCCTGTGAGGTCTTCTTTGTTCTGAATTCACATGTATTAAATCTATGCACCCTGTCATAGTGTCTATCGGACTTCACGCTCGAACGTAATATGTCAAGTTCGATAGAAAAGAATGCATCACCTGAAGTAGATAAGCCAATGAAAGATAAAAGTGTGATTTGGCTTTGGAAAAAGCCACTTTTCCCTAT
Organism: Phormidesmis priestleyi Ana; assembly: GCA_001314865.1. Taxonomy (GTDB): domain Bacteria; phylum Cyanobacteriota; class Cyanobacteriia; order Phormidesmidales; family Phormidesmidaceae; genus Phormidesmis; species Phormidesmis priestleyi_B. The sequence continues at coordinate 16,056 of LJZR01000005.1, forward strand.
TCAACAGGCCGTATAAATAATATCGGTCAGCGTTTTTCACAAATTTGAAAAAACACCTTACATATTAATTGACTTATAGGTTGTCATTTTGCAACAGTGTCACTTCGCAACAACAATGTTGTAATTGTTGCCAGCCTTCCCAAAACTAGAAAAGGCTGGCAATGCTCAACTTATACTAGGAAGTCCCTAGCTTCTTCAGGATTCGACACATCCGGCACAATAGCAAAGCTATCTGCGTTTAGAGTTGAAGCATCTACACCATTCAACACTGCGAGGGTTTCGCCACTATTGGTAATACCCAACAAAGTGTTGCTGCCATCCTGAGTGATGGTCAAGTCTTCAAACGCCAACTCTCCTTGGACAAGGCCAATCCGGTCGATACCGACCTCAAAGTCGAGAATGGTATCAGTGCCGTCACCACTGCCAAAGACAAACAGATCACTGCCGCTGCCGCCAGAGAAGTTGTCACCCACAAGGATGTCGTTACCAGAACCACCCATGATGATGTCATCGCCATCGTCGCCCCAGATGAAGTCATCGCCAGCGTCACCACTGAGAATGTCGTTACCGGCTTTGCCACCGATGCGATCATTGCCATCACCACCAAAGATGATGTCATTGCCGCCAGGCTGACCATTTTGCGGGTCGCGGCTGTTGGCATCGCCTCGCAGAACATCGTCACCGGCTCCACCTGTAATGGTGTCGTCACCGAGGTTGCCAGCGATTGTATTATCGTCTGCGGTGCCCTCTATAACATCATCACTATCGGTACCTTCAAGATCCTCAGGCTGAGGTTCAGGTTCTGGTTCCGGCTCAGGCTGAGGTTCTGGCTCAGGTTCAGGTTCAGGCTCAGGTTCAGGTTCAGGTTCAGGCTCAGGTTCAGGTTCAGGTTCAGGCTCTGGTGTCGGTTCAGGCTGAGGTTCTGGCTCAGGCTCTGGTTCAGGTTCTGGCTCAGGCTCAGGTTCTGGCTCTGGTGTCGGTTCCGGCTCAGGTGCTGGCTCAGGTGCTGGCTGAGGAGTGACAATACCATCCCTCAGGGTTAGCGTAACTGAGCTGTTACCACCGACAGTGTAGCCATCGCCATTAGCAATTGAGAACGTGGTTTGTTCCTCACCGATATCATCATTGCGTAGCTCTCCATCTGGATCGCTTTCAGCACCGTTTTCGGTACGATCTAGATCATTAAAAATAGGCAGCGTAATGCTTGCTGTTTGCTCAGTGACGTTGAAAATAAAACCACTGTTATCACTAAAGCCTCTGACCAAAGCTCCTCCAGTCGTAGAGGCTTGAGGCGGGGGAGGGAAAATGTCGAAGTCGCCTAATGCAAATGGTTTACCAGTTTCAACCGATACTTGCAAACCACCTTCGGGCGGAGGAGAGCTTAAGCTAATCGTGAGCGTTACTTCGGTGCCTTCACTTTCAACTAGGACAGTGGTATCTGCACTTAGCGTTATTTCCGGTTCGGTGGGTGATGGCGGTTCGGGTGATGGCGGTTCGGGTGCTGGCGGTTCGGGCGTTGCAGGCACTTCGCTTGGGTCATCATAAATCGTAACTGTCGCTGTGCTATTGCCAACGGTTCCCCCCGAAACGGCTGAAATCTGCCAAACTAGGGATTGAGGACTATCATCAACAAAATCATTAAAAACGGGTAAATCAATAGTGGCTCTTTGATCGATAATTGTGACCTCAAAGGCAGAAAAGTCCAGCGATGGAGATACATCCACCGGCATGTCCGCCAGGCCCGTTGTACTCAGCGAGAACAAATCTAACTGATTAATTGCCTGAGGTGTAGTACTTTCAAACCGAATAACTGTGCCACCTGGCGGAGGTGGTTCACTCAGTTCAAAAATAAAGCTGAAGGGCGTACCTTCACTTTCGATGAGTGTATCGGTACTAAGGCTAAAATCCACCACAGGATCGAAATTGCTCGGATAGCTGGCTTGAAACGCTTCAGAGAAAATTAGCGGTGAAGTAATATCGCCAATTTGAGTATCGAGTGTCCAATTTGTATGTTGGCCTGTACGACCCACGCGCTTTTTAGACGCAGCCAAGTTAGCGCCAGTGAGCTGATGTAGCTGCTGCAAAAACAAATAGCCCATTGCGCCTTTGGCTACCTGACAGCCATAGAGCAAAATGTCCTTGCCTTCGAGCTTGTTTGCCCAGGTAGTGAACTGAGTTGCATAGCGGCTTAGGCTGTCAAAATTCAGCTCACTATTACCCAGTAGTAGATTTCCAGGTGTTCCGTGAGAAACAATATGGAGACTTGATATAGAATTGTGTGCTGCCAGCGCTGCGGTAATTTGCTCAATGCCGTCTTGTTCTGAATTGAGAATAAGAACGTTGGCATGTGGAAGGCTAGAAACTAGAAAAGGTAGATAATCAACACCTGAATCTAGAACAACAAAAGCTCCATGATTGTCTCGATTGTCTATGCTATTAACCAAAGCGGTTGGCGTAAATGAAGTTAGAAGCATTGAAATCTCCTATTTTGGTTTGCTGGAAATGGGAAAACAAAAAAATGGTCTATTCTGTCATTAAGGTGAAATCTCCAAAAATGTACAATAGTAAAAGGTGATAGCATAAATAGTCTGCTAAACAACCAAGGAACGGGCAATTCGCTTGAAACCTGGCGGTGCCGCATAGTGGCCCACAATTTAGCTTCTATCGGCCTCGGCTGAGGGATGCCGCTTCCCAAACTCATAAAAATAGCTTTGGCCCAATTGCGGCAAGCAAAGGTTAAGCCTTGCTGAATTACAAAAATATACTTTAAGCCGTGAGGAGAAGTATATGAGATCCGATGGTGATTAATCGCTTGTGTAGGTTGAGAAGCACTGTTGTTATCTGCCACATTGTTATTTTCTATAATGGTTCCACAGCTTATAAAAGACTGTTTAGGAGCAATTGACCCTGCATTTTTTAGCAATTTTTTTGTTGAAAAAAGTAGCGTGGCCAGTTAGGTGCTCCCATACTGAGGGTCAATAGACGAGCCACCTCGTTGTAAGTGCAAATAATGACTGTTCCATCCATAATGCTCAAAGCATAAAGTATTGGTAAGCTCGAAGGTAAAACTTAAGTTCTCAAGGAACGATAGCCATTTAGTAGGCATCTAGAGAAATTGGCAACCTTTTATGTGCGACGAATATGTCCTAAATACTGAATTTCAAGTTATCGATACTGAATCTCAATAACTTGAAATTCAGTATAACACTCTACATTAATTTGAGTGACGCTTGTTTTATAAAGTCATCATGAAGCTGAAAACACATATAAATCCTTACTTTTAAGATACAGAATCAATGCAGAGTTGCAAATTTTGCAACTCTACCTATTAGCAGTAGCTGATTGCTTCAAGGCTGAGTTCAAACTAGTTATCCAAACTAGTTATTGAGTTGGGTATTGAGTCGAGTAGGTAAGGGCGTGCTCTTGATACCAAAGAATAGATGCCTGTAGGTGATGTCCTAAAAAATGTACAATGAATTCACTTCACGAGCAGCACTGGCTTGTTAATGGTACTAACTTTAACCTAAATGACATCAATTGTCAATAACATCTTAGATTAAGACATGTGAATTTTGTTTCGCCGTTACAAACCGCAGAGCGACGAGCTTAGGGCGGCAGCCCAGAAGACTGATGAAGTCAGGGCATGGAGGTATGGTCTAGACTTGCAACGTTTGCAAATTTATTAGGCGCAAGGGTCATCGAACGGTGTCTTCTACAATTAGGCTATGATCGGGGAGAAGTTCTTCAACGTCGCGAAGCTGCTTGAACCCATATCCTCCTATCCCAACTAGGGTCATTGCCGCTGCTGCGATCGCATACAAAAACGCCATCCCACTGCCCACACCCGTGCCAAATAACGGAGAAAAAGCAGCCGATACCCAATTTTTGGATTGCATCATAGGCTCAAACACTTGGTCGGCCAGAGGGCCTGCGATCAAAGGTGCGATCGCCCCGACGCCCAACCCAATCATTTGATCTGCCGCTAATACCCGCCCTTGCAACTCCGGCGGCACCTTGGCATACCAAATCGCATTGCTAGAGCTATAGAACAGCGGAATTGCCAACGTCGCTGCAAAATGAGAAAACATCCACATCCATGGTGCTTGGCCTAGTGCTAAGGCAATCTTAAACAATCCTGTCGCAATAAAGCCAATCAGCATCCCATCAATTCGCCGCTTGAAACCGCCGCTGACACTGACAGCAAGCGCACCTAAAACGCCCCCTATCCCCGCAGCGGTGGTCACTAGTCCGAGTATCTGCGCATCACCCCCAGAACGTGCCAGTATCATGGGGTTGTAGAGTGCTTTGCCAAGGTCGCTAGGGATTGCAAACAGAGAGAACGCGATCACCATTGCCATTAAACCTGGCTTGCTCCAAATGTAGCGAAAGCCAAAGGTGAGATCTCTCAATCCAAGTGATGCCGATTCCTCACTTCTTTTAGGATGAGGAATAGTCGCCAGTACCAACAGCAAAAAGGCGACGCCAAATGTGCTTAAATCAACTGTGATAATGCCCGTTAGCCCAATAATTGGATACAAACTGCCCGCTAAAATTGGCGAGAAAATGGCCCCTGAATAACCCACCGCCGCCACCATGCTTTCGGCCCTAGTGTAATTCTCTTTAGAAACTAACAGCGCTATAGAGGTAGAGTAAGCCAGCGTTTGTAGCTGCCCGAAACAACCATACAAAGTCACAATAATATAGAGATGCCATAGCTGAAGCAGCCCCTGCCAAAACAATAGGCCAATCATCAGCGTCCCCACTGCGGCGACCACATCGCCTAGCAGTATTAGCTGCTTACGAGGAAAACGATCAACAATAATACCCGCAATTGGCGTAATCGCAATACGTGGCAATTGAGAAAAAAAGGTCACCAGTGCCAGCGTTGTAGCCGATCCTGTCTCTTGCCAGATCCAGATCATTAAGGCAAACACTGTCATATAGCTGCCGATGGTAGATACTAGCTGACCTGCCCAAATTCGTACAAAAACGCCCATTAATAATACTTCCTGACCCTAGCCGTCCTAACAAAAATATTCTTCATTCCTCATCTCTTCTCCCTTATCTCTTACGCTTTTCTCAAAATTTGCTTTACTCAAAATTGCCAGTTCACGCTAGCCGATACACCAAAGGGAGAACCCGGCTGTACGCGAAACTGATCGCGAGCACCCTCAAAATAGCGAATGTTGAATAAATTCTCAAAATTTAATTGGGTTCGGAAGCTATCTTTTTCATAAAAGATCGATGCATCAGTGCGAGTGTAACCGGGTAATTCAAACGGGCGGCGAAGTTCTCCATTGCGATCGCCCACAAAATAGACCCCAAGACCAAATCCTAATCCTTCTAAAGCACCTGACTGAAGCTGATAAGTTGTCCATAAGCCAGCCGAATTTCGAGGTGAGTTAATCAATCGAGTGCCGACCTCAATCTCATTATCCTCGCTGATTCTCGCATCGGTATTTGCATAGTTTGCAATGATATTCCAACCGGGTAAAATCTCTCCTGCGATATCAAGCTCTATACCTGTACTTTTTTGTTCACCAATTTGCACCTGAAAACCAGTGTTAGTCACATCCTGAGTGAGAACGTTAGTGCGCGTTAAATCATAGTAAGCAAGCGTTGCAGACAGTCGTTCATCAAAGAGCGATGCTTTAGCACCTATCTCAAACTGACGGCCCTTTTCAGAGTCAAAGACTTCGCGCTCAAAACTTTGTCCAATGACGGGATTAAACGATTGGCTGTAGCTGCCATAGATCGAAATGTTTTCGCTGGGTTTATATACCAAACCAATCCGTGGACTAAAGGCGGTTTCATTAAGCTCAATGGGTTCTGTACTAAAGCGGTTTGCAGCATCTCGAAAATCTTGATCGACAAAATCTACCCGACCGCCTATTAAAGCAATCAAAGCACCTGAGAAAAAATCGAGCTGTGTTTGGCCGTAGAGACTGTACCTATTGCGGTTAGAAGTTTGATCATTATTGGGAAAAGCCGTTGCCAAATCAAAATATTCAAAGCCCGCTGTACTGTAAATAGGATCAAGAAGGTCAAAGCCATTGGGATTGAGTTCTTGACGCAATACAATGGTGTCTCTTTCTTTTTCAAAAGAAACCTCTGCGCCCATCAGCAAGGTTTGGTCAACACCGAAAACGTCAAAATTCCCGATGAAATTAGTGTTAAAAATAAAGGATTCCCGCTCGCTTGGGTTCGATAAAAACAGTCGTCTAACTTTCGTAATATCAATTTGGCCCCTTGACTGAAAAGGCGAAATGCCCACCACAAAAGTTTCTACAGGTGTCTCTTGAAAAGAGGCTAAAAATTCGTGATTTAGCTCCCAACGATTGTTAAATTCATGATTGAGCCGATAGCCAACCCGAGTGACGTTCACCTCAGATCGCCCTAGCGTTGGCTCTGCTACGTTGGTTGAAATATCTAAGGTGCCAGCTTGTTCAACCAACTCATCAGCAATTTGGGCCCTAAAGGTATCGACAAAGCTGTTGTTGTCGAGTCCAATGGCTGCATAGGCGGGGAGCCCAGAAGAACTTTGACGGGAGCGACTTCTCAGATACTCTAAGTCGAGAATTAGGCTGGTAGTATCTGTATTGACAATCTGTACTGACGGAGATACAAAAAAGAAATCGCCATCTTGAAAGTCAATGAAGCTATCTTCTCCTGAGTATTCAATATTCAAGCGATAGGCCAGCATTCCTTTATCATCTAAAGGGCCGCCAAAGTCTAAGCCAGCACCGTATTCATTAAAGCTGCCGCCATTGAACTCAAATTCGTACCGGGGCTCATAGAGAGGACGCTCTGTTACTAGGTTAATGGTTCCACCTAAGTCGCCTGCGCCAAATAACACAGAGGCTGGCCCCTTTAAAATTTCAATTCTTTCTACATTTGGGAGGGCGCTGCCAAACTGGAGCGTATCATCACGCAGACCGTTTCGAAGAATATTATTATTATTCTCAAATCCCCGAATGAGTGGGGTGGCACTGCGGCTACCCGAAAGGGCTCGTCCGGTTGACACACCACTAGCGTTTCGGAGCGCTTCGTTTAGCGTCCGTGCGTTTTGGTCTTCTAGAACCTGCTCAGGAATAACTTGGATTGCTTGAGGCACATCTAGGATGGCGGTGTTTGTGCGCGTGCCAATGCTGGCGTTTGGCACCCGATATCCTAGTGGCGCAGCGGTAACAATAATCCGCAGGTTATTGCTACTAAAGTCAATATCTGTATTGTTTGCACCGGGCGCAACCGTCACCACATCAAACTCAAGTGCTTCTGATATCCTTTCAAAGTAGGCAACAGGGGGTGTTTCGCTATCGCTGACTACCCTTATTTGAATTTCGCTGCCGCGCTGCTCTATGGTTAAAGATGTTACCCCAGGAATTGGATTTAGCCGCTGATAAATCCCTTCACGGGTAAGCGCACTGTCTGCTAAATCCAGAATCGCATTGGTAACATCGACCGTTAGGGTGGTGCCTTCTTGAAACTGAAAAACTTCAACCTGATCTGGACGGTTTGTGACCAAAACCACTTTAAGTCCATCTTCTACCTCGACGAGCTGGATATCCCTAATTTCGGCAACGGGAGCAGGCCTAAGCTGATCGAGCAAAAGTGGCTCGGACGGAGGGGAGAAAGAGGGCGGTACAGACGGCTGCTCGGCCTGAGCGGTAGAGTCCAGTGGAAAAGACTGAGCGTCTCTTTCGATTTGGGCTTGTGTTTGGGCTTGTGTTTGGGCTTGTGTTTGGGTTTCTGTTTGGGCTTGGCTAGTTGCTGTTGTTGGCAGAAACATTAGCAATGGAGTTAGCAACAGCGAAGCCAGTAAAGCATGCCAACTATTTCGCGCACGCAAAAAAAACAACGCCAGAAGTAACTTCATACTTAACTCTCTACTATTCAATGATCGCTGCGCAAAGGTCACTGCGCAAAAAAAGGATTATTGAGGAACGGGTTCTTCAAGTGCAGACGATGGCGCAATATCAGGCGGTTCTGGCGCTATTTGTTCTGAAGAACTAGAATCTGGCTCAGGTGCAGGCTCCTGGATCTCTTCTTCTTGTATGGGGGCTTCGGTGGCTGACGCATTGTCAGCTGAAGTGTCTTCTATAATAGGTTCGCTAGCTTCACTTGGCTCTACTAAAGTATCGGTTTCTGCCGCCTCGCTCTCTGAATCATCAGTCTCTGAAGCACCAGAAGACGGGCCAGAAGACGGGCCAGAAGCGGGTGAGGATGGTCGATCAGACGGAATGCTCCGAATTTGTTGTTCTATAGGCAGGTCAATGGTGCGAATCTCGCCTGCTTGTTGAGCTTCTTCGTATTGCTCAGAATTGGTGATTACATACACAACATCGACCGACACCTGACCCCCTAGCCCTTCAGGATCTTGAAAGCGCCAGTTCTTTTTGGCTTCTTCTAAGGCTGCTTGATCAAAGGCAGCGTTACCGCTAGAAACTTCAATCACGGCTTCAATGACTCTACCGTTCTGATCAAATATTGCGTTGATAACGGGCTGGCCTTCAATTTCTTCGCGGCGAGCGGTGATTGGATATTCTGGTAAAGAACAGGGATTGCAGGTTACCTGGCGTGAGGTGGGCGATCGCCGCTCTGCTAGCGAAATTTCTTGTACGGGTGTGCGCGGCCTGGGAGGATCAAAAGATTCTGGTTCAATCGGGGGAGAACTATCGGGGAGGTTGATGCGATCGCTCCCTTCAACCGGCTCTCCTGATCCCGTAACCAGGCCCACCGCAGCAGATTCACCCACTGCGCCTGCGCCGTCAATTGCGCCATTTTCCGTGGCGATCGCAGGGGCAATCGCCACAGTATCGGCAGCGGCTACCTCATTAACGGGTACGGGCTCAGCATTAGTCGCTAGTGGTGCTGCCGATGGCCGCTCCGCAGAAGCAGCAGGTTCTGGATTTTCTGTGAGGGGCTCCGGCTCTGGGTCGGGTGTTTGCTGTACTACCTCTTCTTCTACCACAATTTCAATTGGCGTGGCTTCTATCTGGGCAGACTCTTGGGTCGAACCAGAGACTAATCTAGAAATCCAAGGCAAAGAGAAAAAGTGAATACCACCAGCGACCACCGTGCCTACGGCTAAAACACGCCACATAATCCGAATTTCTCGGCGGTACTGCTCGAAATTATCTTTAGAAAAACCCATTACGGCCCAAGTGAGGGTGAAGGTTGCTATCACTTAGCATCACATAGATTATCAGTAATCCTTCCTTATTAATAAGCTCTATTTTTAAATGTCATTGCTAGCACTCAGGCTGAAAGCTATATCTTTACAGCACTGTTGCTGTATTTAGCGATATTTACTCAGGTCAACCTGTTTTAACTATCACTCACAATACTTGACAATGAGTTTCATTTATAGATAAAGTACCTTAACTACAAATGAAATTCAAGTGCCGTGCCGACAAGTCTGATGACTTCATCGCTAGGCAATTCTATTTTTATGCTGCAGCACCATTCACTAACCCTTATGGAATCGATCTAAGGACTGATCCGCTACTATGTCTACTCGCGAAATGTTTGCTGCTGGCGGTATTGTCATGTGGCCCTTATTGCTATTCTCTCTTTTGGTTTTGATTTTGACCATTGAGCGTGCAGTATTTTGGCTGCGGATTAGGCGGCGACAGCGTTCGCTGATTAAGCAGGTGCTGGGTCTTTACAGAGATCGTCCTTCTGATGCGATCGCCCTACTTAAAAAGAGTCTTAGCTTCCCGGTGGCACGTATTTTTTTAGAAGCGTTGGAAGTTGAAAATGCCTCTCCTAGTCAGTTTAAACTGGCCCTAGAGGGCGCGAGTCATGCTGAGATGCCGCTGCTTAAGCGTTTTTCTAGTGTATTTCAAACTGTCATTGCGATCGCGCCACTGCTTGGTCTGCTTGGCACTATTTTGGGTCTGATTCGCTCTTTTTCGGCAGTTCGTATTGGTGAGGTTGGTGCGGATGCTAATGCAGTCACTGGGGGCATCAGCGAAGCGCTAGTGTCTACCGCGGTGGGCATGGTTGTGGCCATGTTTGCACTTGCCGCTTTCAACATATTTCGCTCCTGCTACCGCCGCCAAATATCACTCTTGCAAGAGTATGGTAGCCAGCTAGAGATTTTATACGAGCGGCAATATCACAACTACAGCTATCCAGAAAAGGGGGCCTATGCATCTGCCCAACGATGACTTAGAAGAAGAAGTCTCAGTTAATATTTTGCCAATGATCGATGTGATCTTCGCTATTTTGACCTACTTTATTATCTCTTCTCTCTTTCTCACCCGATCTGATGGCTTACCCATTAATTTGCCTAATGCGCAAACTTCTCAACAGCAGCCAGATGCAAACTTTGTGGTCTCGGTAGATGCGCAAGGCCAAGTGAGGCTCAACCAAAACATCATTCTAATATCAGATCTTCAAAGCACTATTAAGCAGCAGATTAATCCGGGCCAAGCCGCCGTGGTGACCATTCGCGCTGATGAGCAAGCCTCGCACGGTGAAGTTGTAGGTGTGATGGATGAGGTAAGGCAAATTGAAGGTGCAAAGTTAGCGATCGCCACGCAATCTGAATCATCTACTCCGCAGTAGCTACCAAGAAAGCAATTGGCAAGAAACAAAGCTGAAATTATTCTTTCTTAAATGAGGAATGATACGCAAAACCACAATTATGGTTCTATACTTTAACTATCGCTAATGAGAATAATTGCCAACTTGGCTGGCCTGCTTTACGCTCCGTGCGAGTGTCCGTGCGAGTGATGGTTGAAGAGTGTAGCGGTCTTTGCAGCGACGTTCCTTGGCAGCCTTCCTCTAATGCTCCTCCTATCAGTACAGTCGTGACTTATACAGCAGCTAGCCCATCTATCAAAGCTATTAAAGATCAGTCTGAGTCAGATGCAGCGACGCTTTTAGCCCGTTTACAGTGGCGAGCGTACCATCAGCCAGAGCGGGTTGCTTATCAGTTTTTGGCCGATGAGGTCTTGCCGGTTGCACTCTCAACATTGACGACCTGGACATATCAAGATTTATTTGAGCAGACTCAGATCATTGCTCGTGCGATCAGAAACAGCACTAGGAGAAACGGCACTAGCGAAAACGGCACTAGGAGAAGCCAAAACAGTATCATCAGTCAGCCTGTTTTGCTGGTATATCCGCCTGGGCTAGAACTCATTGCAGCCTTTTTAGGTTGCTTGAGCGCAGGCGCGATCGCTACGTTGGTTCCGCCCCCGCGTCGTCATGAAAGCCTAGCCCGATGGCAATATATCTTGGCTGATTCAAACCCGGCTGCGGTGCTGACAACACAATCTCTGTTAGCCACCATAGAGCCGCTAGTCATGCAATCTGCTGGCGGTAATCGGGCGGACTCAATCTGTTGTATTGCAACGGATGTGATTGAGCGCGCAGGTAAGGGGAAAAGCCCTATTCAGCTAGAAGACTCTAAGCTGCCTACTCCTGACAAAATTGCTTTTTTGCAATACACCTCCGGATCGACCAGTCAACCTAAGGGCGTCATTGTTACTCACGCTAATATCGCCCATAACCTACAACAAATTCAAACGGCCTTTGGTCACTCAGCAGATACGCAGTGCGTTATTTGGCTCCCTCCGTATCATGATATGGGTCTTATTGGCGGTATTTTGCAGCCGCTATATGGTGGGTATCCGGTTACATTGATGTCACCGACCTCTTTTTTGCGGAAACCCCTGCGTTGGCTGGAAGCCATTTCTCACTTTCGAGGAACAACCAGCGGGGGCCCTAATTTCGCTTACGATTACTGCGTTCAAAAAATCTCAACTGAGCAGTGCCAGTCATTAGACTTATCCTCGTGGTCAGTTGCCTTTACGGGAGCCGAGTTCATTCGGGCTCAAACAATTCATCGTTTTACAGAAAAATTTTCAGGCTGCGGCTTTCAATACAGCGCATTTTATCCTTGTTATGGTCTTGCTGAATCCACTTTGTTTGTAACTGGCAAGGCGGTTACGACATCGCCCAAAATACTCTCTGTGAGCCGGTCTGCCTTAAACCGTGGTGAGGTTGAACTCACTGAGGAAAAACCTAGAGATGTCTCTAACAATATAGGAAGCGATACAGAAGCTATTTTTGATAGCCAAGAGTCTGATAGCCAAGAGTCTGATAGCCGAGAGTCTGATAGCCGAGAGTCTGATAGCCGAGAGTCTGATAGCCGAGAGATTGTGAGCTGCGGCTATACCCATGCGCAGCAGGTTAAAATTGTTGACTCCTATACTCAGATGCCCTGCTCCTCTTGTGAAGTGGGTGAAATTTGGGTCGCTGGAGAAAGCGTTGCAGCAGGCTATTGGAATCGCGTAAAAGCCACTCAAAATACCTTTGGAAATATACTCGACACCGGCTCTGAGCAGCCTACTGCTGAACGTTTTTTAAACACGGGCGATTTGGGATTTATGCATTCAGGCGAGCTGTTTGTCACCGGACGCCTCAAAGATTTAATTGTTATTCGCGGCCAAAACTATTGGCCTCAAGATATTGAGCTGAGTGTTAGTCAGTGCCATGCTGCTTTTCAGTCGGTGGCCGTTTTTAGCTTAAGTGCTGAAGAGAATCAGACTGAGCAAGAACAGCTAGTGGTGATATCGGAACTAAACCGCGCGGCGGTACGCCAAATTCGTCAGGGAAGCCTGCAAATTTCAAAGGTTGTAGAGGTGATTCGGGCCTGTATTTCTCAACAGCATGGACTGCATGTATGGGCGATCGCGCTGCTTAAACCCGGCCATTTGCCTAAAACGACCAGCGGCAAAGTGCAACGTCAGGCCTGCAAAATCCAGTTTCTTACAGACAAACTCGTCTGTGTTGGGCAGTGGTCTAAACCCACCGAAATTGTGACGCACTCGATGAAAACGGCATCTCATGATGCCGTATCCCCAGCTATTGTCGAGCAGATTTCAAAAGAACAGGCTTCAAAAGAGCAAGAAATGCAGACCGCCCACCAGCTCATTGAGTGGCTGCGCGTCTATGCGCAAGAATCGATTAACTCTCGACTCATGGATGAGCGTCGATGCCTTTCTCCAGGAGTTATTTTAGACTTTGGGAATAAGGGGCTGTTAGGGATGCAGGTGCCTGAGCAGTATGGCGGACTCGGCCTGGGCCATCGGGCCATGTTGCAGATAATAGAACAGCTCGGCGCGATTGATCCGACCTTGGCTTTGTTTGTTGGACTCAATAATGTGCTGGGCGTTCGGCCTATTTTGCACTATGCGAAGGCAGCGCTCAAAGAACAGCTTTTACCAAAACTAGCGACTGGTCGTGAGCTGGCAGCTTTTGCTATTACAGAAGCCAGCGCTGGGTCACATCCCTTTGGCATCCTGGCTAAAGCGAAACCTGTTGGCCAGGGCTGGCAGTTGCAAGGAGAGAAAATCTGGAGTGGCTCAGCGGCTTGGGCTGGGGTAATAAATGTCTTTGTTCAACAAATAGACGCATCAGGTCAGCCGATTGGTATCAGCGGGTTTGCAGTGCAAAAGGGTACAGCCGGATTGAGGCAAGGCCCAGAGGCATTGACGATGGGAATGCGAGGCATGGTGCAAAACACCGTGGTGCTAGATCAAGTACAGGTGGATGAAACGCAAGTGCTAGGCGAGGTGGGGCATGGTATGGCGATCGCGCAGGATGCGATGATGTATGGCCGATTGGCGATCGCCGCTGCTAGCGTTGGCGGCATGAAGCGCTGCGCCCAGCTAATGCTGCGCTATAGCAAACGGCGAAAAGTTTCGACCGGCAGACTGTTAGATAATCCAGTGACACTCACGCGACTGACCTGGCTGACAAATGCAATTGCTGCAGTAGAAAGTCTTGTAACCCTTGCGGCCAATCGCCTAGATAGCCATTTGCCCGTTCCCGAAGAGATTTTTGCAGCCTGCAAAATTACTGGCCCTGAGTTTTACTGGCAAGCGGCCGATCATCTCATGCAGTGTCTGGGCGGACGTGGTTATATTGAGACCAACTTGGCGCCACAAATCATGAGAGACGCCAGAGTGCTAAGGATTTTTGAAGGGCCTACAGAGTCTTTGGCAATGTATTTGGGCGCTAGGATACTTAACCAAGGCGCAGATTTAAAGACATTCTTGCAAGAGCTGGAAACGCCAGAGATTGGAGAATCGTTGTTTGCAGCAGCCGATTTGATTTTGGCTCATTATTTGAGTGAGAAATCACCTTTTTCAGAAGCGTTGACGGCTCGGCGGCAGGCGAATTTTGCTATTGGAAACATTGCAGGCTGGGCGATATTGCTCGCAGCGCTGAAGGCGAGTTCGGCACCTTCAGGAGCGATCGCATGGGGTCAACATTCTTTTGATCAAGCAGTGACGCAGGCCTTGCAAACGAATCCTAATGAGGGTGCTGTGTGTGGTGCGATCGCACTGAGTGAACAGGTTGAACAATACCAACAAAGCATTGGTGACATTGAGCAAACCCTGCCAGGGGCAGATGACACCGCAGATGAGTTATTAGCCATTGGGCCGTTGGCTAAACATGCGGTTGAGCCTTCCACCGGTCACCTGGCACCGCTAAACTCTACAGATCCTCACGCTAAGACAGATCATGCTCAGACAGATCATGCCTGGATAGATAAATTTCAAAAAGATCAACAATCTACTGCAAAGCAAGAGCGAACCCTAATAGATTGGATGAGTCAGTGGCTATCTGCCCAGTTAGCTGTCGCTGCCAACAGCATTGATCCTGCGAAAGCCTTTGCTGAGTATGGTTTAGATTCGGTTTTGGCCGTTGAACTCGCGCAAGATCTGAGTGTGTTCTTAGGGTTGCAGGAGCCATTAGAGGTGACGCTGGCCTGGAATTTTCCAACAATTCAGGCATTGGCCAGTCACTTAGCCAGCCGGCGCCTAACCGGCCATTTGGATTCTTTGGCCAACCAGTCAGATACTCCGAGAATCTATCAGTCGGAGAAGCAGTCGGAGAAGCAGGCAGAGAAGCAGTCGGAGAAACAGGCAGAGAAATCTGTAGTGAAAAAAAACAGTTCTCCTAAAATCAATACCTCGTTTGAAAATCTTTCTGACGCTGAGGTCGTTGATGCGCTAGCCGCAGAACTCTCGACTGTGAGGAGAAAATAGGTATGACGCAGTCTCACAGCACCAGTCGTAGCACGAGTTACAGCACCAGTTCTAACAAACGCCCTCAGCAAATTCCTGCTAACTATCGCGATTTGTTGCAAGAAGCGACTGTGCAGATTCGCAAGCTGCGCAATCAAGTAGATGACTTAGAACAGCGTCAATCTGAGCCGATCGCTATTGTGGGCATGAGTTGCCGGTTTCCGGGGGGCGCTAATACTCCCGAAGCCTATTGGGATCTATTGCGTAACGGCGTTGATGCGGTTAGAGAGATTCCGATTGAGCGATGGAACGTAGATGACTACTATGATAGTGACGCTGATGCGCCGGGCAAAATGTACACCCGCTATGGCAGCTTTATCGACGATATTGATAAATTTGACTCGCAGTTTTTTGGCATTTCGCCCCGTGAAGCCCATAGCCTTGATCCACAACAGCGATTGCTGTTGGAAGCAAGTTACATCGCTTTAGAGAATGCAGGACTTCCCCCGTTTGACCTCCAGGGCAGCGCGACTGGCGTTTTTGTGGGACTGAGCTTTGATGACTATGCGCAGCGCAGCGTTCGCTCAGGCGATTTGACCCAGATTGATGCGTTTAGCAGCCTGGGAAATACTCGCAGCATTGCCGCAGGACGAATCTCCTATGTGTTTGGCTTTCAGGGGCCTACCATGCAGCTCGACACGACTTGTTCTTCGTCTTTGCTAGCTGTTCATTTGGCCTGTCAGAGCCTGCGCAGCGGAGAATCCAATTTGGCTTTAGCAGGCGGCGTGAGCCTCATGTTGTCTCCTGAAGTGACTGTCGGCTTTTGCAAGCTTAAGGCACTCTCGCCCGATGGACGATGTAAAACCTTTGATGCGGCAGCCGATGGCTATGGTCGAGGAGAAGGCTGTGGCATGGTTGTGCTTAAGCGACTGAACGATGCGATCGCCAATCAAGACAACATTCTTGCGCTCGTTACTGGGTCTGCCGTTAACCATGACGGTATGAGCAACGGCCTAACTGCCCCCAACGGCTGCGCCCAAACAGCGGTCATCCGTCAGGCCCTAACTAATGCCAATCTTTCCCCGGCGCAAGTTCAATATGTAGAGGCCCACGGCACAGGTACTCCGCTGGGCGATCCGATAGAGCTGTTGTCGTTACATAAAGCTTTTGGCGATCGCCCCTCACCGCTATTGGTGGGTTGCGTAAAAACAAACTTGGGACATTTGGAAGCGGCAGCAGGCGTAGCCGGACTGATGAAAGTAATTCTGGCCTTGCAGCATCGACAAGTTCCGCCCCACCTCTATCTTAAAAACCCCAACCCCCATATCCCCTGGCAGAATTTGGCCATTGAGGTGCCTCGGCAGCTAACCAATTGGCCCGATACAACAGAGATTAGGCGAGCGGGACTGAGCGGATTTGGCATGAGCGGCACGAATGTTCACCTCATTGTTGAAGAAGCCGTCAGCGAAATTGTTGCTTCTGAAAATCTTGCGGCACCCGACCGCTCTGAACATATTCTGGCTCTATCTGCTAAAAGTGAGACAGCCTTACATTCATTGGTAGAGCGCTACAGGCGTTGGATTCCTCAGTCAACAGCAGCCCTGGCTGATATTTGTTTTATGGCAGGAACTGGGCGATCGCACTTCAAACATCGCCTTGCCCTTGTCGCCCCCACCAAAGAAAACCTGACTCAACAGCTAGAAGCTTTCGTCAACAACTCTCCTAGCCCCCATTCCCTTACAAATTCCTCCTTTACTCGCCATAACATAGCCTTTCTCTTCACTGGTCAAGGGTCTCAATATATTGGCATGGGCCAGCAACTCTACGAAACCGAGCCCGTTTTTCGCGACGCTCTAGATCGCTGCGCAGCCATCCTAGCCAATCACAACATCAATCTTATCGATCTCCTCTATGCCCCACTCCCCATTCCCCATCTCCCCACCTCCCACTTCCCCACCTCCCACCTCCCCACGCCCCACCACCCCACCTCCCCACTAAACCAAACCGCCTACGCCCAACCTGCCCTCTTCGCGATCGCCCACGCCCTCACGCAACTCTGGGCCGCTTGGGGCATCCGGCCCGACTGCGTATTGGGTCATAGCATTGGAGAATATGCCGCTGCTCACATTGCTGGCGTTATCAGCTTAGAAGACGGCCTACGGTTGATTGCCATCCGAGGTCAGCTGATGCAATCTATTTCAGCAGGCGGTGGTATGGCAGCGATCATGGCAAACGAAGAACAAATAAAGTCTCTTTTGCCGGAGGGAATTTTACCGGAGCAAATTGAAATTGCAGCAATTAACGGGCCAGAAAATACGGTCATATCGGGTGATTTGAGGGTTTTAAATACGGTTGTTTCACAGCTGCAGGCTCAAGGACTCAGGGCAAGGCTGCTAAATGTTTCTCATGCCTTTCATTCAGTGCATGTAGAACCTATGCTGGCTGAGTTTGAGCAGGTGGCTCGTGGCATCAGTTTTTACCCTCCGACTATCGATTTTATTTCCAGCATGACGGGAAAAGTTGCTAATACGGAGGTCACTCAACCTGACTACTGGATTCGGCAAATTCGTCAGCCCGTGCAGTTTGCAATGGCGATAGAAACCTTAGTCGCCCAAAGCGCTGAGGCGGTTTGTAGCCACTTTATTGAAATTGGCCCTCAGCCCACATTGATTGCCCTTGGACAAGCCTGTGTAGACTCTTTGTCTGTGCCGCTACAGGCGCCATTACAGATGCAATGGCTACCTAGCCTCGCCCTTGAAAAGCGCAACACAGCAGGAGATCCGATCACTCCTCGCTCAGATTGGAAGACGATACTGTCCAGTTTGGGACGGTTCTACGAAGCGGGTGGTGCAGTGGACTGGGCCGGTGTGGATAAGTCATATCCTCGGCAGCCGGTACTGTTGCCGAACTATCCTTTTGAGCGCCAGCGGTACTGGTTAGAACCCGAGATAAGGTCACCCAAGCGCTTTGGTGCATCATTGGCTGTATCACAGGTCGATCATCCGCTTTTGGGGCGATCGCTCTTGCTAGCGAGTCATCGTATCCGCTGTTTTGAAGCACAGCTTCAGCCGAATGAACCCCTAAAGTGGTCAGACCATACCGTATTTGGCACCGCGCTGATGCCCGCAGCCGCTTACTTAGAAATCGCAATAGCTGCGGGTAAAGAAATATTTGACAACAGCTATTGCCTAACACAAGTGTCTTTTCACAAAGGGCTTTGGCTAACACCAGATGCTCTTCAGCTGCAAACGGTTGTGACTCATTTAGATTCAAAGAAAGCAGAGAAGTCCAAAAGATCTGAAGAAAGATTTGAATTTGAAATTAGCAGCCTAGATAGCGTTAGTCAGGGAACAGGGCAATGGATCAGTCATGTTACGGGCATACTTGCCGCTGATTGGGTGCCACCTGTGGAGAATGTTGACCTAGCGGATATTCAGCAACGTCTGCCTGATTGCCGACCGGCTGCGCAGCTTTATCAGCAGTTTTCTGCGAAGAAGATTGACTATGGAGTTTCTTTCCAAGGCATTAGACGAGTTTGGTCCAAGTCGGCCATAGAGGCACTTGCTCAAGTTGAGCTTCCCAATGAAAATGTTTTGGGGCAGACTTCGACTCGGGCAGCCTCTTTCCTCATGCATCCAGTATTACTAGATGCTGGCCTACAGGTTGCAGGCGTCACGCTACCTAAGACAAATGATGACACCAGCAACAGTTATTTACCCATAGCCATCGAAAAATTTAGCCAGTATCAGACCCCGCTAGACTCCAAACTCTGGGTGTACGCACACCGGCGCAGTGGGGATAGTCGCGATGATGGTTCAGATCGTTTTAGTCGCCGCGAAATAGAGGTTATAGATGTTAGTTGGATCTCTGAGCAGGGGCAAGTACTTGCTTACATGGCTGGGTTGAGGCTGCAACTTGTTCATCATGATCCTGACGCTAAGCCCGGCCAAGATAGCAAAACTCAGTGGCTCCATGAAATAGTTTGGCGATCGCACCCCTTGCCGCAAACGGCTGGCGATTTTTTGCGATCGCCTGGTGAGCTGCGCAATCAGCTCAAGCCCTTCTTTACTCAGCTTATTCAACAATCCGACTTTGTTATATACCAGTCTCTCCAGCGAGAACTCAACACATTAGCCCTGGCTTATATCCAAGCGGCTCTGTTAACGTTGGGCTGGTCGGAAAAATTAGGCGAAACAGTTACCGCATCAGGTTTAGCCAGATCTTTGCAAGTCACGCCGCAGCATGAGCCGCTATTGGCACACTGTTTGAAACTGCTCAGAGCAGCCGATCAGGCCATTGCACAGCCTCAGCAGTATTATCAGTCGCTCAGCCAACATCCGCAGATTGCAGCTGAAGTAGCCCTTCTTAGACGCTGTGGTGAAAACCTAGCCGAGGCTTTGCAAGGAAAGAAAGATCCTCTCACCTTGCTTTTTCCAGAAGGTAACTTAACCGGACTCACTCAGCTTTACCAGCATTCAACCGGTTCACGGGTGATGAATCAACTTGTGCAGGCGGCAGTGGTCGGGGCGATCGCACAAGCACCCAACCGCAGACCGCTGCGCATTCTGGAAATAGGCGCTGGCACAGGGGGCACCACCGCTGGCCTATTGCCCCAACTATCGGCCCTAGCGTGTGAAATCACCTACCTATTCACCGATATTTCGCCTCGCTTTATCAACGCTGCAAAAAATCGCTTTCAAGATTTTTCATTCGTAGAGTATTCTTTGTTGAACATAGAGAACTCATCCGCCGCGCAGGGCTTTAGCGCTGATTTTGACATTGTGATTGCGGCTAATGTGCTGCATGCTACGGCTGACTTACCGCAAACATTCGCCAATGTTAAAGCGCTTTTAGCACCTGGCGGACAGCTCATATTACTCGAAGGCGTTCAACCGGTTCCTTGGGTTGATCTTGTCTTTGGTCTTACACCCGGTTGGTGGCGGTTTACCGATACTGCGCTTCGGCGCGATCATCCTTTGATTTGTACAGACCAGTGGAAAACACTGCTGGCCTCTGCGGGCTTTGACGCAGTAGAAAGTCTACGGCCAGAGTTTGAGGGTGATTTAGAGATTTCTCAATCGGTGCTGATTGCACAGACTCACAAGCTTGCCCAAAAGCGTTGGGGTTTATGCGGAGAGGTGTTGGGTGTAAGTTCGATAGTGGCCCTGCTGCAAGAACAAGGTCAGCCATTTGAAGCGCTCTACCAAGCAGAAGATCAAGTGTTTGATGGGGTAGTTTATACATTGCCAACGAGACCTTTACCTACAGATGTAACACCTCCAGATATAGCTCTTGTTACAGCGACAGAAACCATTTGCCGTCAGGCATTAGAAACGATACAAATGCTGGCAAAGCAGCCCAATTCTCCTCGACTCTACTTTGTCAGTACTGATGTCACACCCGAAACTCAGTTAGTTCATGCTGGGTTATGGGGTCTGCTGCATACTGCGCAGCTAGAGCATCCTGGACTTCGCTGTACTTATATTCAGGCAGAGACTCCTGAGCAAATAGTGGCTGAACTGCTGTCAGACTCGGTTGAAACCCAGGTGATTTATCGCGATCGCACTCGCCATGTCGCCAGAATAGAAAACTATCCAGAAGAAGACCAAAACAATCCTCGAAAAGAGAGCTTTAGTACCACAGAAACCACACAGCTCGTCGCAGATTCTACCGGTACGCTCACGGGTTTGCGCTGGCAACCTACCCCACGCCGACAACCCAATGAGACAGAGGTAGAAATTCGCATTTGTGCCACAGGGCTCAACTTTCGAGATGTGCTAATTGCGATGGGACAGTATCCTGATGCAGCGCCTTTGGGATGTGAATGCGTGGGTGAAATTGTCAGCGTGGGTAGTTCAGTCAGTGCAGTGTCAGAGCTGTCAGTTGGCCAGCGGGTGTGGGCGATCGCAGGCGGTAGCTTTGCTCAATATGTGACAGTTCCTGTTGAGCTGGTGGCGCCTGTGCCCGAATCGCTCACTGATTCAGCCGCCGTCACCTTACCTGTTGCCTTTAGCACCGCTTACTATAGCCTTTGCCAGCTAGCGCAGTTGCAAAGGGGCGAGCGGGTGCTCATTCACTCAGCCGCTGGCGGCGTTGGTCAAGCCGCTGTGCAAATTGCCCAGCAAGCAGGCGCTGAAATATTTGCAACAGCCAGCCCTCGCAAATGGGAAACCTTGCGCGCGTTAGGCATTACCCACATTATGAACTCTCGCACTTTGACCTTTGCTGATGAGATTATGTCGCTCACTAACGGTGAAGGCGTCGATGTTATTCTCAATGCCCTGCCTGGAGAATTTCGCACTAAAAGTCTTGACTCTTTGGGGCAAAAGGGCCGCTTTGTAGAAATTGGTAAGGGTGAGGGGCTAAGCTGCGAAGAAATCGTTTGTATGCGCCCTGATATCGATTACTTTACGGTAGATCTAGCGGCGCTGTGTGTGGAGCAACCCCAACAGATTCAGGCGATGCTGCGCCAACTTGGAGCAGAAGTTACGGCGGGTCATTGGCGATCGCTCCCCGTTACCCCGTTCACCGCATCGGATACTATTTCAGCTTTTCGCACCTTACAGCAGGGAAAACATACCGGAAAAATCGTCCTCACTCACGATGCGACCAGCGACGATTCAACCAGAGTGTCTGGCTCTATATCTGGCTCAACATCTGGCCCAACATCTGGCTCAACATCTGGTCCAACATCTAGTGAAGCAGCCAGGTCTCCATCAGCTGTGAAGTTTCACACTGACGCTAGCTACCTAATCACAGGTGGACTAGGTGGCTTGGGCTTAGTGATGGCTGAGTGGATGGCAAAACAGGGGGCGAGGCGCGTTATTTTGCTAGGTCGTCAGGCTCCTGATTCCACAGCTCAAATCGTGATTGATCGATTAATTAATAACGGCATCAGCGTGGAGGTAATGTCAGCCGATGTCGCTGACTCAATTGCGATGGCCACAGCCCTTGACCGAATTAATCAGGCTACTGACCACCCTTTAAGGGGCGTTATTCATGCGGCAGGCGTGCTAGACGATGGCCTCATTCAACAGCTCACTTGGGAAAATTTTGAGCCTGTTTTCGCTGCCAAAGCAACCGGTGCCTGGAACCTTCACACCCTTACTCAAAACAATGAGTTAGATTTCTTTATTCTGTTCTCTTCTGCCGCTGCCCTGTTTGGATCGCCCGGTCAGGCAAACCATGCCGCCGCTAACGCCTTTTTAGATGGGCTTGCCCACTACCGCAATCAGGTCGGATTGCCTGCCCTTAGTATTAACTGGGGCGCTTGGTCTACTGTCGGCTCTGCGCTGAAATATCAACAACAGGGAATTCTCGAACACTTCCCCGGCATTGAAACTATTGATCCGAAAAGCGGAATTGCTCAGCTAGAAAAAATCTGGTCAACCACTACCCCGCAGGTTGGCATTGTTCCTATTGACTGGCAAGTTTTTCTAACCCAAAACAATTTACAGTCCAATCCTCTGTTTCAAACCCAAGCCCAGACTCATGCCCAGACTCACGCCCAGACTCACGCCCAGACTCACGGCTTAATGGCTGAACGAAACCGAGGCGTCACCTCACCCTCTTCTATATCGTCTTCTCTTCTGATTGACCTCACTCACGCCACTCCAGAGCAAAAAAGAGAACGTCTTGACCTTTACCTCTGCAACCAAATCTGCAAAACACTGGGTTTTTCAAACCATGAATTGGATCGGCAAACGGGCTTTTTTGATCTTGGCATGGATTCACTCACAGCGTTGGAACTCAAGAACAGCTTACAGACTGATTTAGGGCTGGTTTTGCCTAGCACGCTGGCGTTTGACTACCCTACGGTAGAGGCTTTGTTGGACTACTTAGCAGCGCAGCTCATAGAAAACGTAGAAAACATAGGGAAAGCAGAACAGGCAGAACAAGGGCACGAACAAACTCATCTACCTAGCGAACCCCGCGATCCGGCTGAAATGACCGAGGTGAGAGCAGACTTGCTACAAGGAGACGCGCTGATTAGCCAACTCGATCAGACGCTATCAGATCTTGAAAATCTGTTTGAGGAGGATACCCCATGACGACAAATACACCTTCTCGCCATTTTGAAAACACCGCTAACGAGCAGCGCATGGCCCGTGCCTTACAAGCTATCGAAAAGCTGCAAGCCAAACTATTGGCCGTAGAAGCTGAAAAAACAGAACCCATTGCGATTGTGGGCATGGGCTGTCGGTTTCCGGGTGGGGCTAACAGCCCAGCAGCTTTTTGGCAGCTTTTGAGTGAGGGAAAAGATGCGATTACGCAGGTGCCCAACGATCGCTGGGATGCTGATGCTTACTACGATAAAAATCCAGATGTACCCGGAAAGATGGTCACTCGCAAGGGTGGATTTGTGAGGCCTCTTAAAGATTTTGATGCTGACTTTTTTGGTATTTCCCCTCGGGAGGCGATGAGCCTAGATCCTCAGCAGCGGCTGATTTTAGAAGTGAGTTGGGAGGCGATGGAGCATGGCGGCATGGTACCCGCGCAATGGACAGGTCGTTCTGTGGGTGTTTTTGTTGGAATTAGCAGCAGTGACTATTCACAACATTTAGCCAATCGCGCCGAAGCTGAGATTGATGCTTATTTAGCCACGGGGAATGCCCATAGTGTGGCCGCCGGAAGACTCTCCTATAGCTTGGGGTTCACTGGCCCTAGCTTGGGGGTAGATACGGCCTGTTCGTCTTCTTTGGTTGCGGTGCATTTAGCTTGCCAAAGCCTGCGAAACCAAGAGTGTGAGGTGGCTTTAGCCGGTGGGGTTAATCATATTCTGTCACCCGCTTTTAGCATTAATTTTTCTAAGGCTCATATGCTTGCACCGGATGGTCGCTGTAAAGCATTTGATGCCGCTGCCGATGGTTTTGCTAGGGGCGAAGGCTGTGGTGTTGTAGTGCTCAAACGGCTCTCGGACGTGATCGCCCAAGGGGATAATATTTTAGCGCTGGTGCGGGGCTCTGCTGTTAACCAAGATGGCCGCAGCGGCGGGCTTACAGTGCCCAATGGGCCTTCACAACAGGCTGTGATTCGTCAAGCACTGGCCAATGCGAATGTGCGGCCTGAGCAGGTGAGCTACATTGAAGCGCATGGCACTGGCACGTCGCTCGGTGATCCCATTGAAGTAGGTGCCTTGGGGTCGGTTTTTGGCCAAAGCCATACGCACGAAGATCCGCTAAAGATTGGCTCGGTAAAAACCAATATCGGCCATTTGGAAGCTGCCGCAGGCATTGCTGGGCTCATTAAAGTGGTGCTTTCTATGCAGCATAAAACACTTCCAGCGCATCTGCATTTTCAACAACCTAGCCCTTATATTGACTGGTCTGCTTTGCCCATACAGGTTACCGACCAACAGCGGGATTGGCAAGCGAGCGAATCTACTAAAGCGCTTGCTAATAAAGGCACGCTTCCCACACAGGCATCTGTATTTGCAGGCGTCAGTTCCTTTGGATTTGGCGGCACAAATGCCCATGTGATTGTTGAATCGGTGATTCAGCCAGTGATTCAGCCAGTGACTGAACCAGGTAACCCTAGCAACCCTTATCATTTATTGACGCTCTCGGCAAAAAGCTCAGAGGCGTTGAGTGCTTTGGCACAAGCCTATGTTGAGCGTTTAGATCAGCTAGAGCCATGGGCGTTTGGTGACTTATGCTGGAGTGCTTGGGCATTGCGATCGCACTTTTCTTTCCGTCTTGCTATTGTCGCGCGTACTGCGAGTGAGGCCAAAGCACAGCTTTTCGCCTACTTAGCCAATCCTCAAAATCAGCGCTCATTTGACCCACAAACTCAGGTTCACCCTGCTGAAGATGACCGGCTCGCGATGCTTTCTCACCTTGCCCAGCAGTATCGTCAGGGCGTCAACATTTCCAACATTACCTGGCCAGACATCACAGGCAATCGAGTTGACCTGCCTACTTACCCTTTTCAAAGAGAGACTTACTGGATTGATGTTCCAGCTCGTCAAAAACTATCGCCTCAAAAACTATCGCCTCAAAAACCATCTTTTCGGCAATTGTGGACTCAAAGCAGCTGTCATCCACTGTTAGGCGATCGCCTCTACCTAGCAGGAACCACGGCCATTCATTTTGAGACGGTGATTGCGCCAGAGTCTGTTCCTTTTTTGCAGGAACATCAGGTCTTTGGTGCTACGGTATTGCCCGCAGTGGGCTATCTCGAAATGGCCTTAGCGGCTGCTAAGAAAGCCATTCACACCGAGCCTAATCCGATGGCTCCTTGGGTAATTCGTGAAGTCACCTTTCATCAGGCGCTACTGTTGGATACAGCCCAAACCGTGCAGTTGGTGCTAACGCCCACCAACGAACAACACCAGTTTGAAGCCTTTAGCCTGCTAGAGAACGGCCAGTGGCAGCGTCATGCTAGCGGTTACATCAGCACTAAAGCTGACCCATCTAACAGCCGCGATCGCTTCCATGATCACTTAGATGATCGCTTCCATAATTACTTAGATGATCGCCCTCCATATAATCTCTCAATAGAGCAATTACGGCATGCTTGCCCATCAGAAGTATCGGTAGAGGATTGTTATAAAAGACTGAGCGCTCAAGGGGTGACCTATGGCAATAGCTTCAGAGCTATTCAACAGGTTTATACCGGAGAGGCTCAAGCACTGAGCCGACTGAGCCTACCGGAAAATCTGTTGCCAACCTTGGGCACTTACGGGTTGCATCCAGTGCTGTTAGATGCCTGCTTACAGAGTATTGCAGCTATTTTTGTCAATCGACCGTTGGCAGAAACCTACTTACCTGCGGCGATTGATCGGGTCTGTGGTCATGTCTTTTGCTTGGATGAGGTCGAGCTGTGGAGCTACGTAGAAGTCACTCAAAAAGATAATTGGCTAATGGCCGATATCCAGCTAATGTCTTTAGCCGGAGAGCGCTTGGTGAGTCTTCACAAATTAAGACTACAGCCAGCTAGCAAGGAAAGGCTTTTAGCCCCCTGGGTTCAGCAATCTTGGGTTGAATCTTCTGTCGCTACGTCAGCTCCGGCTTCTGGCTCGGATTCTGTAGAAGACTGGTTTTATACCCTAGATTGGCAACCCCAGCCCCTGCCTATAGAGACCGCGTTGCCTACCACAGAACCTGGGGTGGAGCCTGGGGTGGAGCCTGGGGTGGAGTCTGGGGTGGAGTCTGGGATGCAGCAGCTCGCAAGCGAATTTTCTGAGGCGATCGCACAACCTGCCATTCAGTCCTATCTCAGCTTGCTACCCCAGCTAGAAGAGTTGAGCCTGGGCTATATTTTCGCAGCATTGACCCGCCTTAACCAAGGCGCAGCTCTCCCTGAGGCGTTAGATTCTGCTGCACTCATCGAATCTTGGGCAATTGTGCCTGCTCACCATGCGCTGTTTCGGCGGTTGATAGAGGTTGTTTCCAAGCTTAGAACATCGGTTGAAACAGCGCCGATTTGCGCTCATACAGAAAAGCTAGAAGCAGAAAAGCTAGAAGCAGAAAAGCTAGAAACTCGGACTAAACAGCTGCTCAAAACCTATCCTGAGGCCCAAGCCGAACTCACACTCATTCAGCGCTGTGGAGAAAACCTCGCCGATGTTCTTCAAGGAAAAACCGAACCCTTAACGCTGCTTTTGCCAGAAGGTGATTTAACCGAGCTGAGTCAGCTCTATCACAGCTCGCCAGGTGCCCGGCTGATGAATCAGCAGGTGCAAAAGGTCGTGGAAAAGCTGGTGCAAGGTATGAATTTATCTCACCTACGTATCTTAGAAATTGGTGCAGGTACAGGCGGGACAACCGCGCACCTATTGCCTCATCTTCGCGAGGCAGACTATGTATTTACGGATATTTCTCCTCTGTTTTTAGCCAGGGCAAAAGCACGCTTTGCCAGCTATCCCAATCTCACCTTTCCTAATCTCACCTTTCCTAATCTCACCTTTCAACGGTTGGATATTGAGCAACCGGTAGATGCGCAGGGCTTTAAACAAGGCGATTATGACTTGGTGATTGCCGCGAATGTGTTGCATGCAACGGCTGATATTGAACAGACTCTGAGGCATGTGCGATCGCTGCTCACTCCCAATGGCCAGCTCATCCTCTTAGAAGGCACTCAGCCTCTCTTGTGGCTAGACCTGATCTTTGGCATTACCGAAGGCTGGTGGAAACAGCCCACCCATCCGCTACGCGCTATCTCCCAATGGCAGCAACACTTGCAAGCGGCTGGATTTAACACTGCCATACCGCTAGTGTCTTCAGACAATCCAGAAAATTCACTGTCTGCGCTGCCTCAGTCCATTATTGTTGCGACGCAGCCGTTAGCGCCAGTTACACAAAATAAACAAAATAAACAAAGCAACTGGCTGATTTTGGCAGAACCGACTGCTGAGTTAGGCGATGCTCTCGCACAGCAACTAAAGGGCCGATTAATTTGGCTAGAAGAGTCCTTCTCCCTAACTGAAATGCTCCACAGGGTGAATCCATTACCTGATCGAATTGTTTACTTAGTGGGTCGGCCTGCGGTTAGTGACTGGACTTCTTCTTCAGCGTCTTCTTTAGGGGCATTGTCTGGCGAAACGCTTGAAATTTCTCCCGAAGTTTCTCCCGAAATTTCTCCTGAAACGCCGCTTGAAGCCTTCATAAAAGCAACCTCTACAGGACTCCTAACCCTGCTGCAAGCCTGGTCAAGCCAAACAAATATTCGCTATCAGTTAAATATTGTGACTCAAGGCGCTACTGCTGGAGCCGATGGGCTGCCCCAATCTGTAATGTATGGGCTAGCGCGTGTCATTGAGCTAGAGTATCCTGCCCTTAGCTGTCGCCGCATTGATCTCGACCCAAGCGATACCGTTGGCAAGCAATTGCAATATCTTTGCCAAGAACTGAAAAGTCAAACCAATGAGAGATCTGTCGTTTACCGCCAACAGGAGCGCAGGGTTGCTCGATTAGCTAACTGTCACGATTTGAGAAATCAGAGAAAAAACTGTCTTACCGTGCCAGCAGCGCCTTTCAGATTGGCTTTGCCGATAAAGGGCAGTCCTGATAACTTACAGCTTGTTGCGATCGCACGACAGCAGCCTCAACCAGGAGAGGTTGAAATTCGAGTGCAGGCAGCAGGACTCAACTTAATCGATGTGCTAGATTCGCTAGCGCTCCTACCTTTTGAGCGAGACTGGCTTGGGGTAGAATGCGCCGGTGAGATTGTCGCTGTTGGTGAGGGCGTTTATTCTGTTGCCGTGGGTGATCAGGTACTTGCCTTAGCCGCAGGAAGCTTTAGCCAATATGTGACTGTGCCTGCTGCGCTGGTAGTAGCTCAGCCACAAAATTTGACCGCACAGGCAGCCGCGACGATTCCAGCCAACTTTTTGACGGCTTACTATGCACTCAAAACAATCGCAGCACTCCAACCAAAAGAGCGTATTTTAATCCATGCAGCTGCAGGTGGCACAGGCATGGCGGCTGTTAAAATTGCGCAGCAGGTAGGCGCAGAAGTATACGCTACAGCGAGCCCTAAAAAGTGGGACGCGCTCAAGGCGCTGGGCATTCGCCATATTATGAACTCTCGCACTGTAGATTTTGCCGATGAGATTATGGCCAAAACGAACGGAGAGGGCGTAGCGGTTGTGCTAAACGCTCTCTCTGGAGAATTTATCGCCAAGGGCTTGTCAGTACTCGCTTCCAATGGCCGCTTTATAGAAATTGGCAAACGAGAGATTTGGACAGCCGAACAGGTCGCTCACGTTCGACCAGATGTGGATTATCACATCATTGATTTGATGTCACTCGCCCAAACTAGGCCAGCGGAAATTCAAACAATGCTGCGATCGCTCACAGCACAGTTTGAAACCCAGCAGATTACCCCCATGCCTTATAGAACCTTTGCTATGACCGAGGCACCGCAGGCATTTCGTCA
This sequence comes from Phormidesmis priestleyi Ana, assembly GCA_001314865.1. Classification (GTDB taxonomy): domain Bacteria; phylum Cyanobacteriota; class Cyanobacteriia; order Phormidesmidales; family Phormidesmidaceae; genus Phormidesmis; species Phormidesmis priestleyi_B. Next base: position 44,984 of record LJZR01000005.1, read on the forward strand.
TATGCAGCAGGCTCAACACATCGGCAAAATTGTGCTAGAGGTATCCTCCCAACACAGCTCTGAAAGGTTGAAAAGTACGCCAAGTACGCCAAGTACTCCAAGTACGCCGATAGTCACCGATCAAGGCACGTACTTAATCACGGGTGGAACGGGTGGACTGGGCTTGGCCACCGCTGAGTGGTTGGTGGGCCAAGGCGCGCGCCACTTAGTTTTGCTAAGTCGTGGCTCTAGTCAAATGCCAGCAGTCGATCGCTGGATTCAACACAGCTTGAAAAAGGGCATAACAGTGCAGGCGCTTCAGGCAGATGTGGCAAATAAGGCACAGCTAGCACGCGCTATTGCCACCCTGCGAGCCACGATGCCTCCCTTAAAAGGGGTTATCCATGCTGCAGGCATTTTAGAAGATGGCATTTTACAACAGCTGGACTGGCCAAAAATGAAAAAAGTATTGGCACCAAAGGTTTGGGGCGCATGGCACCTGCACCAACTCACGGCAGATGATGCGCTCGACTTTTTTGTGCTGTATTCTTCAGCGGCTTCCTTGCTCGGATCTCCAGGGCAAGGGGCGCATGTCGCTGCCAACAGCTTTTTAGATGCCCTGGCGCATTATCGCCGCGATCAAGGACTGCCCGCTATCAGCATTAATTGGGGGCCTTGGGCCGAGATTGGCTCGGCAGCGAGCGCACCAGCACAGCAACAAATGCGCCGCCGGGGAATTGATGCGATCGCTCCTCACCAAGGCATCCAAGCTCTCGAAAAACTCCTCACCCATACAGACCACCCTCAAGTGGGTGTCATCCCAATTAACTGGCCAATGTTCCGGCAACAAGGCATTGAGTCCGATCCCTTCTTTTCAAATTTTCTAGATTTTCCAGATTTTACTGAATCAGAGAATTCTTTAGCCCATGCCTATTCCCCTAGCAATGATGATTTACTCTCGGCACCTGCTGACTGGCTTCAGCAGATCAACCGCTTGCCAGAACACCGCCGCTCGGCATTTTTAATTGACGCGCTGCAAGCAGAAGTGAGCAAGGTACTGGGCCTGCCAGCTAGCAAACGCATTGAACCGACGGTGAACTTTTTTGATATGGGTATGGATTCTTTAATGGCTGTGGAGTTTAAAAATCAACTAGATAGAAAGTTAGGAAAACCCATCGCCTCTACAGATATTTTTGAATATCCCACCCTAAAAACGTTAGCAGCTCATTTGGTCGGCACACTGAATCCCTCACTCTCGGTTGTCTCATCGCCTACCTATGACAAGCGGCAGCCCATTGAAACAGTTACCAGGGTCTCGCCGGACGTTCGGCCAGAAGACCTCGAAAATCTGGATAATTTGGAAAATCTGGATAATTTGGACAATCTGGACAATCTACTAGAGACTACACCGGCTCTTGTCCAGGAGCTAGCAGCGCTCGAAAGCTTACTTAATCGCACCTAATCTTCGTCTGTCGCATTTGTATCCCACAGCGTGTAACATCTCTCTTCTTTTTGTTTAATCGTCATGAGTGAAGTACCCCAAAATTCAGCTAACTTAACCGCTCAGCAGACCTCGGAGCGTGTGTTTAAGGCATTGAGAGAAGCGCGATCGCAATTAGAAGCTATCGAACAGGCTCGCAATGAACAAATCGCCATTATCGGCATGGCTGGACGTTTTCCAGGCGCTGATAATCTCGAAGAATTTTGGACCCTGCTCGACCAGGGAAAATCGGGTATTCGCATGCTCTCCGACGAGGAGCTATTAGCCGCTGGCGTACCCGAGACCACCTTTACCCAGTCCAACTACGTCCGTGCCTACGCCAGTTTTTCAGATCCCACCGCCTTTGATGCGCAATTTTTTGGCTATTCCCCGCGCGAAGCGGCACTGATTGATCCACAGCATCGAGTTTTCCTAGAATGCGCCTGGAGTGCCCTAGAAGATGCTGGCTATGACAGCCACCAATATGAGGGCACCATTGGCGTTTATGGTGGCGCAGCGCTCAATAGCTACCTGATCAATCTCTATGCTGATCCAAGCGTACGCGCCTCGCTTGATCCTGTGCAAGCCGTCGTCAACAACGTTTTGGGTTTAATGCCCACCCGCGTCTCTTACCATTTAGATCTCAAAGGCCCAAGCTGCGGTATTCAAACGGGCTGTTCTACCTCCTTGGTAGCTATTCATACCGCCTGCCAAAGTCTCTTAAATCGCGATTGCGATATCGCTTTAGCAGGTGGGGTCACGATCAGCAGCGCCCTCCCTTGTGGCTACACCTACCAAGATGAGAGCATCGCCTCTCCTGACGGTCGATGTTATGCCTTTGACAAAAAGGGACAAGGTACAGTTTTTGGCAATGGCGTGGGGATTGTTGTTCTCAAGCGACTGCAAGCAGCCTTATCAGAAGGAGACCATATTTATGCGGTGATTAAAGGCTCAGCGATTAACAACGACGGTGCCGATAAGGTTGGCCTGATTGCCCCTAGCATTTCGGGACAGGCAAGGGTGATTCAATCGGCGCTTGAAAAAGCAGGCATTGATCCAAGCACCCTTAGCTATGTAGAAGGTCACGGCACGGGCACGCCGCTAGGCGATCCGATTGAGGTTGCGGCCTTGACAACAGCATTCAAATCACAAGCTAGTAAAACAACATCACAGAAAACAACAGCACAGAAAACAACAGCACAGAAAGGCACAGAAAAAAACATCGCAAAAGCAACTGATCTACAAACTTGCCGGATTGGATCAGTGAAAACAAATTTGGGACACCTAGATGCTGCGGCAGGCGCTGCCGGACTGATCAAAACGGCCTTGGCTCTTAAGCACAAAGTTCTTCCTGCTAGCTTGAACTACACTCAGCCCAATCCTAAAATAGATTTTAAAACCGGCCCCTTTGTGGTGAATCAACAGCGCACCGAATGGGCCAATCAGACCCACAACAGCGCCAGCCGCCATACTGGCCATCTACCACATCTACCAAGACGTGCAGGTGTGAGTTCTTTTGGTATGGGTGGTACCAATGCCCATGCCATTTTAGAAGAAGCACCTGAGCGCTGCGGTTCTCCAGACTCACGCCCTTGGCAACTGCTCATGCTCTCTGCCAAAACCCCCACGGCACTAGTGGCTAGCACGCAGAATTTAATCACTTACCTCAAGCAACATCTTGACCAGCCTCTAGCCGATATTGCCTATACCCTACAAATCGGCAGACGCCCATGGCCCTATCGTCGCTTTTGTTTGTGCCAAACTGTAGAGGATGCCTTGAGTCAACTTAGCCAGCAGCAGAAAGACTCAGTACAAGATATTGCCAGCACCAGCACCGCTGAAAAATCTATTGTTTTCATGTTTTCAGGTCAGGGCTCACAGCATCGTGACATGGCCCGAGGATTGTATGAAACAGAACCTACCTTTCAAAAAGCAATTGATCAATGTGCTGATATTTTGCAAGAGCAGGGCATTGATCTGCAAAAAATACTTTATCTTGCTGGGGAAGCAGACGAGCCGCCTAACTTGCGAGATACGGCTCAGGCCCAGATAGCCCTTTTCACTGTTGAATACGCTTTGGCAATGCTTTGGATGTCTTGGGGTGTTCAGCCTAAAGCCCTTATCGGGCATAGCATTGGCGAATATGTTGCGGCTTGTATTGCAGGTGTTTTCTCTCTTACAGACGCCCTGTATCTGGTGGCCCAGCGCGGACAGCTGATGCAGGGCTGCCAGCCAGGCTCTATGCTATCGGTAGTGGCTGCTGCCGAGACGATACAAACATATCTGCCAGCAAACGCAGAAATTGCTGTGATAAACAGTTCTAAAAACTGTGTGGTCTCAGGGCCAACCCCGGTCATTGAATCACTGCAAAAACAGCTAGAAGAAAAATCTATTTCCTGTCGATTACTGGTGACCTCTCATGCCTTTCATTCGGCCATGATGGAACCTGCTTTAGATGATTTTTCTAAAGCGTTTCAAAAAGTCACGCTCTTGACGCCTCAAGTTAATTTTATTTCTAATGTGACGGGCACTTGGATCAGCGATGCCGATGCCACCGATCCTAACTATTGGGTACGCCACCTTCGCAGCACCGTTCGGTTTAGCCAGGGGATAACAGAAGTATTCACATTGCCCAATCTTATATTGCTAGAAGTGGGTCCTAGTCATACCCTCACCCGGCTAGCGCAGCAGCAGCTTTCGCAGCATGATTTAAGCCATGTGCAGGTTATTCAATCTCTACCCCACCCCAAAGAGGCCAAGTCCGACACGGCAACGTTGATGACGACGCTAGGAAAACTGTGGCTAGGCGGTATCCCAATTGACTGGGCAAAATTTTATGCAGGGAGAAACCGCCATCGACTGTCGCTACCGACCTATCCTTTCGAGAGAAAATCTTACTGGGTGACCTTACGCGCTGAACAAGAAAGTGGTGAAGCGGAAAGGACTGAGCTAGAAAATCTTTCTAAATCTACTACGGCTAAATCAAGCGCTAAAGTTAAAGCTGCTGATATGGCAGATTGGTTCTATTTGCCTAGCTGGAAGCGATTACCGCTCACAGCGACAACTACGGCTATAACCACGGCTATAACCACGATGCAAAGCGATCGCACAGCTCACCATGGCTGGCTGGTTTTTGCCGATGAGAATCTTCGCTCGCAGCTTCAAGATCATTTCTCACAGGCTTTCTCACAGGCTTTCTCAAAAAAAGAAGCCGTTCCTACAATTCTTTGGGTGAGTCCTGCCGCAATCTTTTCTGATACGGATGAGCAATATACAATCCGGCCTCAAAGCCTCGCTGATTATGAACAGCTCATTGAGTCTTTGAGAGATCGTCAGCAGGTGCCGACACATATTATTTATGGCTGGAGCGCTACGAATAATGTCTCATCAACAGGTCTTCCTAAAACGGATGATTTTCAATCCCTTTTGTATTTCACGCAGTCATGGGCCAAAACCATAGATCTTGCTCAGTCTGTATCAACTATCAGCGTTATTACTACAGAGGTTCAAGAAGTTACTGGAGCCGACTTGCTCAACCCTAGTAAGGCTAAGCTTTTAGGGTTATCTCAGGTTATTGCACAGGAATATCCTGGGCTACCATGCCGCCTAATAGATATCGAGTTAGCTGCTAGTAAAGTCAAAATAGAGGCTTCAGCGATCGCCAGCCTTTGCCGAGAGCTAACTACGCCCTATCGCCCATCGCAAAGACAGGTTGCTTATCGACAAGGCCACCGTTGGGTAAAGACTTACGAGGCTCTGCCTCTAGCTGCACAAACACCGGATATGCTTGAGCGCGATCGCACCTACCTGATTGCTGGAGACTTCATAGAAGGCTTAGGTAGGGTATATGCCCAGAGGCTCGTTAAAGAGCTGAACGCCAATTTGATTCTATTGGGCAGAGCAGACTTGCCACCAGCGATAGATTGGGAAAAGTGGCTACTCACGCATAGTCCCCATCACGAGGTGAGTCAGCTGATTCGTCAGCTACAAACTTTGGGACAGGTGGGCGAACGGTTTCTTTGGTTTAGCGGTCATTTAGAAGATGCTGACTGGGTGGATAGTTGTGTTCAGCAAGGGATTGAGAAATTTGGCAATATTAAGGGCGTGTTTCATGCAGGAGTAATGGGCGATCGCGCCAGCTGCCCAATTTTTCAGTTAAGTAAGGATGAATGCGATCGCATTTGGGCTCCCAAAGTACAGGGCATTCAATCTCTACAAAAGGTGCTGGCTCAGCATCCAGTTGACTTTTACCTCATCCAATCTTCTCTTTCTTCTATTGTTGGGGGGGTAGGGTTTGGTGCTTATGCGGCGGCCAATACCTATTTAGATACGTTGGCAGCTCAACAAACCAACTTTAAAACTCGTTGGCTGAGCCTCAATTGGGACGCCTGCCACTTGGCCGAAAATCTTTCTGAACGGGCCTCTGAACGGATCTCTGAACAGACCTCTGAGCTGATGGCTTTGTCTCTTTCTGCCGATGATGTGTGGCACACGACCCAGAGGGCATTAGCCCAGGTAGGGATTTCTCAGCTCATTATTTCACCCCGCAGCTTGCAAGCTAGATTAGAAGACGCTTTCACAGCTTCAACCCGTTTCTCAGATTTGGTCTCAAATGCTGATATGAAGCCATATGAAGTTCCCAACCGGGAAAACGAAGAATCTACAGCGCACATTCGTTCAGCCCTAAACACGGCCTATGTTGCCCCTCGTAACGCGATTGAAAAACGAGTCTCCCAGGCTATGGGAGACTTACTTGGCATCGCCTCGGTAGGTATCTACGACAATTTCTTTGAGCTAGGCGGTCATTCACTGCTAGCTATTCAGGCTGTTACTCAGCTACGAAAAGAGTTCAATGTCGATTTACCGATGAGAGCGTTTTTGTTTGAATCGCCCACGGTCGCAGGCATTGCTCAAGTCATTCAGGAAAATATTGCTCACAATGGCATTCACAATGGCATTCACAATGGCGTTCATAATGGCATTCATAATGGCGTTCAACAGGAGCCTGTTACTCTCTCGGCCCAGACGCAGTCAACGCTAGAAAACTTACTAGACCAAATTGAATCCATGACACCTGAGGAGGTAGAAAAATGAAATTCAGCCTATTTTACTTTGATGGTGATGGGTTAAACACACAGGCTAATCCTTACAAATTGCTTATAGAAAGCGCTAAATTTGCAGATGAAAATGGCTTTAGCGCTGTATGGACACCTGAGCGGCATTTTCATGCGTTTGGTGGGCTATATCCTAACCCCGCGATGACTAGTGCAGCGCTAGCGATGGTTACCCACAATGTTCAACTCAGAGCCGGGAGCGTGGTGCTGCCGTTGCATCATCCGGTGCGAATCGCTGAAGATTGGGCAATGGTAGATAATCTTTCCAATGGTCGAGCCGCGATCGCCTTTGCCTCCGGTTGGACTATGGACGAATTTATTCTCTCTCGTGAGCCCCATGGCAGCCGAAAATCTGTGATGTGGAGAGGCATTGAGACTGTTCAAAAGCTGTGGCAGCAAGAGGCTGTAGATTTTGAAGATGCTACGGGAAGAACCGTCAGCACCCAGACTTTGCCTAAGCCTGTGCAGCCCAAACTACCGATATGGGTTACCTGTCAATCTATGGAAACCTTTATCGAAGCCGGTCGCCTTGGTCTCAATGTTTTGACCTCGTTGTTAGGAGAAACGCTATCGCAAGTGGAGCCTAAAATTGCAAGATATCGAGAGACCTTGAGTAAGCATGGCTATGATCCTCATTCTCGAACAGTTTCGATGATGATGCATACTTTTTTAGGCGCAGATGTTGATCAAGTTAAAGAAGATATTCGTCAACCCTTTTGCGAGTACCTAAAAACGCACTATGGTCTGTTAGAAAATTTGGCCAAAGGCATGGGATTAAATGTAAGTTTGTCTGATTTCTCTGACGATGATCTAGATAGTTTGCTATTATTTGGTGTGGAAGGATTTATAAAAGGGCGCTCTTTAATTGGGACGCCGGAGAGCTGTCGTACATTTGTTCAACAACTGAGTGACGCAGGCGTGAATGAAGTTGCCTGCCTCATAGATTTTGTTCAAGATTTTGATGCCGTTATGGGATCACTGCCTTATTTGGCTCAGCTCAAGCAGCATTGCGATCAAGACAATGATCGTGCCATGCATATTGAAATTCATCCTGCTCCAATTGGAACAGGGTAAGGTTAGCTTCTCACTCTCTTCAACCCCCGCGTTAAAGTTCAAATTAAAGTCAAAAATCTTCCGTCACTTACAGGCAAAACACAGCTCAGTGCCACAGCCCAGGTCGAATAAGTGACCATTCCCTACTCAGAAGCATTCTCATGGTCGATCATCCGCAAGCTCTCCAGTCCCTACGCCAGCGCATATTATCGCTGTCGCCTGAGCAGCGGCAGCTGTTTCGCCAGCAGTTGACAGCCAAAGGAATCTCTTGGGACCAAGTTTCTGACTCTGTTTTGCAAGAGACTGTAACGCCAGACTCAGCGCCAGACTCAAAGACAGACTCAGCGCCAGACTCAGCGCCAGATTCAACCCTAGTATTTACCCGTCCCCAAAAGCTGCCGCTTTCAGCCTCCCAAAAACATCTATGGGTATTCCATCAGCTATATCCAAATACGACTGCGTACCATATTTCACTTGCACTCACGATAAAAGGAGAGTTGGATATCAATGCTATGCGCCAGAGCTTGCAGGACATTGTTGACCGTCATGAATCGCTCCGAACTATATTTTTGAAGCGCGACTACCAGAATGATAACCAGAGCGATAACCAGAAAGATAATCAGAAAAATAATCAGGACAGCCACCAGAGCGATAATCAACCCTACACGGAGGTTTTGCCAACTGTTCAGCTAGAGCTTCCGATTACGGATTTGCGGCAGGTCGAAAATTCAGTTAAGACCGTTACCGACTGGCAAGAAAAGCTCTCCCAAATGCCTTTTGATCTAGCACAAGGACCGCTTATTCGAGTGCGGCTATTGCAGCTAGAAAACAATCATTTTGAGTTTATTTTAATTTTGCATCATCTAATTTCAGATGGATGGTCGCGGGGCATTTTACTCAAAGAGCTGTTTCTTAATTATCAACAACATACTCAACAACTTACCTCGCAACCTACCTCGCAACCTAACGCTCAATCCGCCATCCTACCGAAATTAAAAATTCAATATCCTGACTACAGCGTTCAGCAGCAGCAGTGGCTAAAAAGCGATGAATGCGAACAGCAGCGAACTTACTGGAAACAGCAACTGGGCAATTTGCCTGAGCTAAACCTGCCGACTGATAGTGCTGATAGTTCTACAAATGTCAACTTCACCGGTAAAACCTGCACGCGCACGTTTTCAACAGAGCAAACCCAGCTCATCAAGGCATTCGCAAAGCAATCAGGCGCGACTGTGTTTATGGTGTTGTTGGCTATTTTTAAACTGTTGCTTCATCGCTACAGCGGTCAGCGAGATCTCGCCGTCGGTGTTCCTATTGCGGGCCGGAATACACCAGCAGTTGAGCCGTTGATTGGCTTTTTTGTAAATACGCTGGTATTGCGATCGCACATTTCTCCGCATCAGTCCTTTGCCGATTGGCTACAACAAATCCAGGCCACTCTCGCCGATGCCCTACAGCATCAAGACATTCCGTTTTCTAACGTAGTTGAGGCGGTAGGTGCAGCGCGACTACCTGGAAAAAATCCGCTATTTCGGCTGATGTTTCAGGTGCAGAGTGACGGCTATCAGTTGCAAAATGCCGAACAGCTAGGGTTGGCGATGCCAGAATTAACGCTGACTCAGCGATGGATAGAACCTCATGAAACAAAATTTGACATGAGCTGGCATGTGATTGAGCGTGACGGTCGATTGTTGGTCGCTGTTGAGTATAAGACAGGGCTTTTTAAAGAAAGTCGCGTAGACCGTATGCTAGCGCATTTTGATTTGTTGACCCATGCTGTCGTTTTGGCGCCTAATCAGACAATCTCTCAGTTCTCTTTGCTTTCTGCTGAAGAGGAATCACTGATTTTGAACAATTGGAGTCAGGGCAGGGTTGTTGAGTCGCCGACTGTTTGTTTTCCTAGCCGGTTTGAACAACAGGTTGACCAAACCCCCGAGGCGATCGCTGTTGCCGACTACGCCCAGTCGGTTCAAAATAATCGTGTCAACATCACCTATCGCCAGCTTAATCAGCGGGCGAATAAACTGGCTCACTGGCTTCGCAGTCAAGGGGTAGGCCCAGACATTTTAGTCGGGGTTTGCCTTGGCCCCGGCGTAGATTTGATGGTTGCGCTACTGGCCACGCTAAAAGCTGGCGGTGCCTACATTCCGCTAGACCCAACGCTGCCCTTTGAAAGGTTGCAATATATGGTGAGAGATGCCAAGCCTGCTATATTGATGGGGCATGACAACACCATAGTTGCTCGTTTGATACAACATCAAAATGCAAGAGAAAATGCAAGAGAAAATGCAATGACTCTCTTTTGCATTGGACAAGACGAACAGCGTCTGATTAGCCAGCCTAGCCACAATTTAGCGGCGATCGCAAACTCTACAAATCTCGCTTATGTCATTTACACCTCAGGTTCTACGGGTAAACCCAAAGGTACACAGCTCACCCACGGCGGACTGATAAACTACCTGGACTGGTGCTTAAAGGCCTATCCCGTCCACGCGGGCTGCGGCGCACCGGTAGCGTCATCTATTGGGTTCGATGCAACTATCACCAGCCTATTTTCTCCTTTATTGGCGGGTAAGCAAGTTGTATTTGGGCTCGGAAATAGTAAAGACAGCGCTGAAATCGAAGCCCTCATTGCGGCCCTATCGGGTGGATTTAGCTTTATTAAGCTTACCCCGGCTCACTTGAGTGCCTTACGGCCCTTGGTTGCTAAGCAATATATGCAACAGGCTGATACTCAACAGATTGATACGCAACAGATTGATCGAGATCGCCTGCCCAAAGCCTTTATTATCGGCGGAGAATCACTGCGATCGCAACATATTTCTTTTTGGAGAAAACACTATCCCGAAATTACATTAATCAACGAATATGGCCCAACAGAAGCTGTCGTTGGCTGCTGTGTTCACTGGGTAACGAATACAGATACAGATGAAGGAAATATTCCCATTGGTCGTCCTATTGATGGCACCCAGCTCTATATTCTTGACGAACACCAGCAGCCTGTGCCGGTAGGTGTGCCTGGAGAGCTGTATGTTGGCGGCGCAGGCGTCGCTCGGGGCTATTTAAACCAGCCCGCATTAACCACAGATCGATTTATTACGCCGCCGCCTTTTTTGGCAAAATCTCTAGCCAAATATCTTTCTTTCCCCTCCGATATCTCTTCCTCGCGCCTTTACAAAACGGGCGATCTTGCTACTTACCTACCAAATGGTACTCTAAAATATCTGGGCCGCATTGACGATCAAATTAAGCTGCGAGGGTTTCGGATTGAACCCGGTGAGATTGAGGCGGCGCTGTGCCAATGCGAGCCAGTTGAGCAGGCGTTGGTCGTGTTATACGAAGATCAAAATAGACGTGAACTGGTGGCTTACCTAACGGCTGCTACCGAAGCGGGTCAAGAAGAAAACAAAGTGGTTCAGCTAGCAGACGAACTGCGAAAGCAGCTCAGACAATCGCTGCCGAGCTACATGGTGCCAGCGCATTTTGTTTGGCTAGAGGCTTTGCCACTGACCAGTCATGGAAAAATCGACCGTCAAGCGTTGCCATCACCCCCCACAGCAGTCAGCATTGCGCAGAGCAGTCAGCCGCGCGATCGCAAAGAAGCCGTCCTAACAGAAATCTGGCAACAGATTTTAAACCGCAGTGAGGTAAGCATTTACGACAACTTCTTTGATCTAGGTGGTGATTCTATCTCTGCCATGCAAATTGTTTCAAAGGCTCATCAGCACGGATTACACCTTACCCCCACGCAGCTTTTTCAATCCCAAACGATTGCCGAACAAGCAGTTGTTGCCACAGTACAGCCGTTGACTAAAGCGCTGACTACAACATTGGTAGGCTCGGTTCCACTGAGCCCCATTCAGCAGGCATTTTTTGAGCAGGCTCTGGCAAATCCCCATCATTTCAATCAGGCCATTATGCTAACCGTAGAGCCAGATATACAATCTTCTGCGCTCAAAGCTGCACTCAACCAACTGGCTCAGCATCACGACAGCTTACGACTACGATTTGAACAGAAGTCGGGTGTCTGGGAACAGCACTATAGTGAATCCGAAAGGGTTTCTGTTCCTTTAGACGAAGTTGATATAGTATCTCAAGAATCATTTCAAGACTCATCTCAGGTTTCACTGACGCTAGAGAACGTCATGGCGAGTTTTCAAACCCGCCTGAACCTTTCTGAAGGGCCGCTCTTTAGGGGCATTTTAATCACGCTAAACTCAAACGGGACGTCGCGTAAACGTCTGTTGCTCATTGCTCATCATCTGGTGGTGGATGGCGTTTCTTGGCGTATTTTACTGGCTGACTTAATAACTGGCTATCAGCAAGCCAGAAATGATCAAGCCATTACGCTGCCTGCTAAAACAACAACCTTTGGCCATTGGACAAGTCATCTGCAAGATCTCGTCCAAAAAGGCACCTTTGAAGCTGAATATGCCTATTGGGCAGATGCCTGCCGTCCTACGTTGCCCTTGCCCATAGATGAACCAGATGCGCCGCTTAGCCGCTGCAGCGACGACAGCGACGACAACGACGACAGAAACTACAAAAATAGAGCTGCTCATATTCATGAAGCCGTCGTTAGCCTGGATGCTGAAACAACAGTTGTTCTGAAATCGCTGAAGCAGCCAGTGGAGATCATTTTACTCACCGCGCTAGCACAAACGCTCAGGCAGTGGAGTCATTGCGACAGCATCACGCTAGATATGGAAGCCCACGGTCGTCGGGTTTGGAATGACAGCTTAGACTTATCGCGGACAGTAGGTTGGTTTACCGCGCTATATCCACTCAAACTGTTGCTACCGTCGGGCGCTTTAAGCGAACAGCTTAATCGAGTTAAAGATCAGCTCAATCAGGTGCCCAATGGCGGTGTTGGGTATGGCGTGCTGCGCTCACAACTCAGTCAGCTTAAAGATTCTAGCGCTGAGGCGCTTAATTCACCTGCGCAGGTGAGCTTTAATTACCTTGGGCAACTCAATATAGAGAATAATATAGAGAATATAGAACAATCCAGCATCCTCACAGGGATAGCGCCTGAACCTGTCACACACTTAAAAAGCCCAGATAGTCAACGTCGTCGATACCTGCTGGAAATTGTGGCTCTGATACAGGCCGGTCAGCTACAGGCCGGTCAGCTACAGGCCGGTCAGCTACAGGCTGAGCAGCTACAGATTAGATGGCGCTATAGTCCAAAACAATATCGGCAGATCACTATAGAACAGCTATCACAGCGTTTTTACACCAATCTCAAATCTTTACTGGCTGAAGCGACTCAGGCTCACGCCAATCGCGTTATGCCCACTCACTTCACCGCGGCAGGAGTAGAGGCAGGCCAGCTGAACAAGCTGATAGGTAAGCTTCAAGCTAGAGGAGGTCAGTCATCATGAGTACTCTTCAAGACCTATACGAACTCTCTCCTATGCAGCAGGGAATGCTGTTTCACGCCCTCTATGAACCCGAATCTGGCGTTTACTTCGAGCAGCGTCATTGTCTTTTGGAAGGTGACTTGAACGCTCACGCCTTTAGGCAGGCATGGCAGCAGGTGGTGAATCGTTATGATGTGTTGCGCTGTGAGTTTCATTGGGAAGAGGCGGAGAAGCCGCTTCAGGTGGTTTATGACTATGTTGAACTGCCTTGGACAATTGCAGACTGGCAAGAGCTGAGCCTAGCTCAACAAGATGAAAAGCTGGCGTCTTTTCTGGTTGCCGATTGCCTTCAGGGATTTCAATTGGATCGGGCTCCGCTGATGCGCTGCGCCCTGTTTCGCCTTAGCAAGTTCCAGTATCGGTTTGTGTGGAGCTATCACCATTTGCTGATGGATGGCTGGTGCAACGGTGTGCTGATTAAAGAAGTGCTGGCAATTTATCAGGCTGCTTGTCAGCAACAGGACTATCAATTGCCACCTGTTAAGCCGTATCGGGAATACATTATATGGCTTCAGCAACAAGATAAGGAAAAATCAGAAACCTACTGGCGTAGCGTCCTCCAGGGCTTTGATTCACCGACGCCTTTAGCCATTGATCACACTGCTAGTATCGCTGCTAGCACCGCTACTGAAACAACAGATTTAAAGAGTGCTTTAAAGACTGCTTTAGAAGTTGAAAATGTGCCTTTCGCAGCGGGTAATGCAGTATTGACACAGCATGAACAGCAAGCTGTGCTAAAAAAAGACTTTTCAAATGCGCTTAAAGCTTTTTCTCAGCGATCGCGTCTCACCCTTAATACGCTAATACAAGGCGCTTGGGCTGTTATCCTGAGCCGTTATAGCGGATTGGAGGAGGTATTGTTTGGCGTTACTGTTTCGGGGCGCCCGCCTGATCTATCAGGGGTCACATCAATGGTTGGGCTGTTTATTAATACCGTGCCGTTAAGAGTGCATTTGCCAGATACGCAGAGATTGGTGCCCTGGCTACAGCAACTACAGCAAACGCAGCGCGATCGCGAAGCCTACAGCTACAGCGCCCTTACTGACCTGCAAGCTTGGAGTGATGTGCCTAGAGGAATTCCTCTCTTTGAGAGTTTGCTGGTTTTTGAGAATTATCCTGTTTCTATCGAAGCTGCGACGCAAAGCCTAGATATAGGGCTAAGACTGCGAGAGGGGCAGGGCTACGAGCAAACCAACTATCCTCTAACCTTCGTCATTATTCCAGCTGAAAATATTCAGCTTAGTCTACGCTACGATTCTCAGCGATTTTCTAAAAGTGCGATCGCGCGTTTGCTGGGTCATTTACAAGTTGTTTTAGAGAGCTTTATCAGCAGTCCTCAGCAGACGCTACAAGAGATATTGCTGTTAACGCAGGCCGAACAGACGCAGCTGCTTCACTTCGCTCAAGGAAAACAGCTAGATGTTTCTCCTGACTGCGTTTATCACCAGTTTGAACAACAAGTCGCCAAAAGTCCAGACGCCATCGCTATTGCTTTTTCAGCAGGAGACAAACAAACAGACAACCGTTTGCCGATCAGCCAAACACTCAGCCAAACATTTAGCCAAACGCTCAGCTATCAACAACTCAATCAACGCGCTAATAAAATTGCTCATTACTTAATGCTTAAAAACCTAGGTAAAGGAAGCCGAGTGGGTCTTTGCCTAGAGCGTTCCATTGATATGGTGGCGAGTTTATTTGGCATTCTCAAAGCAGGGGCTACCTATGTGCCGCTCGATCCTCATCACCCTCGTGAGCGGCTCGCGTACATTATTCAAGATGCTCAGATAGATGGCTTAATAACCACGACGAATGTTGCGGTGTCTTTAGAAGTGACCAGTCCGCTCACGACAACACTATATTTAGACCAAGATATTTATCGGATTGAACAACAATCATCTGAAAATCCTACAGTGCCTACCTGCTCGGCGGATATTGCTTATATTCTCTATACCAGCGGTAGCACGGGTAAACCCAAAGGTGTTCCCATTCGTCATTGCAGCCTCAGCAATTTCCTGGCTTCAATGGCTGAAGCGCCGGGTATGAAAAAACAAGATACGCTTTTGGCCGTCACCACGTTGGGTTTTGATATTGCTGCCCTAGAGATTTTTCTGCCGCTGGTCGTGGGTGCTCAATTGGTGTTGACCTCTCTAGAGGTTGCTACAGACGGTGAACAGCTAGCAGCTCAGTTAACGGCTCATAATATAACAGTGATGCAAGCTACGCCAGCGACCTGGCGATTGTTATTAGATGCAGGTTGGGCGGGGAGCCCAGCGCTGAAAATACTCTGTGGCGGTGAGGCGTTAGATTTGAATTTGGCAGATCAACTGGTCGCTAGGAGCAAAGAAGTCTGGAACTTGTATGGGCCAACTGAGACCACTATTTGGTCTGGGGCTTTGAGAATTGATGCCAATATTCTCTTAGGGACTATGATTCCAATTGGTCGGCCTATTGCCAATACCCAGTTTTATGTGTTGGATCGACAACAGCGCCAGGTTCCTGTGGGTGTTGCGGGTGAACTGTATGTAGGTGGGTTGGGGCTCAGCTCTGGCTATTGGAACCGCGATGATTTGACGGCAGAGAAGTTTGTTGAGGTCGAAGGGTTAGGCTGTGCGGACTTAGCCCAAGCGTCTTCTGCTCATATCCTTTTTTACAAAACGGGCGATCGCGTCCGCTACCGAGAAAACGGCACCCTTGACTACTTAGGCCGGTTAGATAACCAAGTAAAGCTGCGCGGCTTTCGCATTGAACTCGGCGAAATTGAAAGCTGTTTGGCGCAGCATCCCCAAGTAGAACAAGTGGTGGTAGAGGTTGCAACCGGTGAAAATCCTCAGCTTGTGGCTTACCTAACCCTAATAGAAGAAAGCGATAAAGGAGAAGGCAATAAAAAAGAGATATCAGAGAATAATCTGCGCCAATGGCTGCGCCAGCAACTACCTACCTACATGGTTCCGACTGGCTATCAAATTCTCAAGGCTTTTCCACTGACTCCCAATGGCAAAGTAGATAGGCGATCGCTGCCCTCTTTTAGCACTATGCCTACCGTCACTCAGCCGCCTCGAACACCCCAAGAAAAAATAATTGCAGGCATTTGGGCAGAGGTGTTAGACAGCGATCGCATTAACCTAAACGACAACTTTTTTGAGTTGGGTGGACATTCTCTACTCGCGACCCGAGTTATTGCCCAGATTCGTCAGGTATTTAAAACAGATGTCTCCTTGCGATCGCTCTTCGAGAATCCTATTCTCTCGGACTTTATTGCCCAGCTAGCAGCGGCCCAGCTAGCAGCAGCCCAGCCAGCCCAGTTAGCCTCAATCCAGCGACAGGCGCTGTCGAGTATCCCTAGCAGCAATAGAAGACTTACGCTATCCTACGCACAGCAACGACAATGGCTAATGCAACAGCTAGCACCCAATAGCTCGACCTACATTATTCCTATCGCGATTCGGCTGAAGGGAAATCTGTCTCTGGTGAGTTTACAAGAGAGCATGGCCCAAATTGTGGCCAGACACAATACGTTAAGAACTGTCTACCCAGAAGTAGATGGAACAGCGGTTCCGACAATATTGCCTAATCTTACCATTGAGATTGAACAAATTGATTTAAGTGATTTGGATGAGCAGGAACAGCATGCCAACGTGAGCCAGCATATTCGCCGTCAAGCGCAGAAACCTTTTGACTTAGCTCAAGAACCGCTATGGCGATCGCAGCTCTTGCGTTTAGGCAAGGATGAGCATATTTTTATCCTTACACTGCATCACATAATTGTTGATGGCTGGTCTATAGAGGTTTTGTTCAAAGAACTCACTGGGTTTTACCAGGCTCATCGGTCTGGAGAAAAGTTAGAAAACTGTTTTTCGCCTCTGTCTATTGGCTATGAAGACTATGCCGCTTGGCAAAAATCTCTAGATTGGAGCGACCAGCTGGCCTATTGGAAAAACCAGCTCAAGGGCATTGCCCCGCTGCTAGCACTTCCGACTGATTTTCCTCGTCCTGCGGAACCGACCTACGCAGGCGCTAGTTACGAATTTCGGCTCTCTCAGCAAGAGACTGCTGCCCTACAGAGCTTTAGTCAAAAAAACAGTGTCACTTTGTTTATGACATTGTTTGCGACTCTTAACGTGCTGCTGTATCGATACAGTGGCCTCAATGAGTGGGTCATTGGCACGCCCATCGCAAATCGCCAACAGGCTGAGCTAGAAAACCTGATAGGTTTGTTTGTAAATACGCTGGTCATCCGTACGCAGCTAAACCACAATCCTCGCTTTATTGACTTCCTAACTCAAGTCCGCAAGGTCACTCTAGAAGCATACAGTCACCCAGATCTCCCTTTTGAGAAGCTAATTGAGGCGCTAGAGATTCCTCGCAGTCAGAGTCATACCCCCCTTGTTCAGGTGATGGTTTCCTTGCAAAATCATGCCTTAGAAAAGTTTTCTCTCCCTGAGCTAGACTTCTCTCCGATACAGATAGAGAGCACAACGGCTAAGTTTGACCTGACACTTGACATGCGTGAAACACACCGAGGTCTGGTCGGGCGATGGGAATATCGTACCGATTTGTTCAAGGCAGAGACGATTCATCGCCTAGCAGGGCATTTTCGAACATTGCTCAAAGCATTGCCCACGCATAGCGAGCTTAGGCTGTCGGCGCTTCCCCTTTTGTCGTCTCAAGAAGTTAAGCAAATTCAGCACTGGCAGCAGGATACAACAGCAGTGCCATTACCCAAAGAGAGTATTCATCAGCTATTTGAAGCGCAGGTAAATAAGGCTCCTATGGCGATCGCACTCAGCCATAATCAAACCAAAATCACCTATCAAGCCCTCAATAATCAGGCTAATCAGCTTGCCTATTACCTACGCCAGCAAGGTGTGGGTGTAGAGACTCCTGTTGGCATTTGGGCCACGCGATCGCCCGAAACGATCATCGCTATTCTGGCAGTTCTCAAAGCGGGAGGTACTTACGTTCCGCTTGATCCAAGCTATCCGCTAACGCGTTTGATCTCGATAGTAGAAGAGACTGAGATGGCGCTAATTATTACAGCCAGTAATCAGCCGACCAATCAGCCGATCAACCAGCCGATCAACCAGCCGATCAACCAGCTGATCAACCAGCCAACCAATCAGCCGACTGCCCAATCAGCTACCCAAGTGCCATCAGCACTACAGGCAGCCGTTCGCATCCTTGATCTCCATGAGATTGCTACTACAATTGCAACGCTTCCGACCGCTAACCTAGCCGGCGAGATAGCTTCCAACCTCACGCCTAAATCGTTAGCCTATATTCTCTACACCTCAGGCTCTACGGGCCAACCCAAAGGAGTTTGCACCACCCATCAGGGCGTCACTCGCCTCGTAAAGTCAACTAACTATGTGACGCTTACCTCCTGCGATATTCTCTTACAGGCCGCTCCGCTCACCTTTGATGCTTCTACCTTCGAGATTTGGGGTGCTTTGCTGAATGGTGGTCAGTTAGTGCTGCTCTCAACGCAAATGCCTTCGCTAGAAAAACTAGCCCAAGTGATTTCTACCCATAAAATAACAACACTCTGGCTCACCGCTGGTCTCTTTAACTTGATGGTAGATGAACAGTTAGAAAGCCTAGCTGGCGTCCGCCAACTGCTAGCCGGGGGCGATATTCTCTCTGTACGCCATTTGCAAAAAGCCCTAGCCAAGCTCAAAAATACTTGCATTATCAATGGCTATGGCCCAACAGAAGGCACAACTTTTACCTGCTGCCACAGGATAACAGCAGCAGATTTGGTTTTCGGTGCGCCTATTGGCTATCCGATTTCACATACTCAAATTTATGTGCTAGATGAAAACCTCCAGCGCCTACCTGTGGGCCTTCCAGGAGAGCTGTATATCGGCGGCGCAGGTGTAGCACGCGGCTATCTCAATCAGCCTGCGCTGACCGCTGAAAAATTTGTGCCTAATCCGTTTTACGATGTTCAAAAAGCATCAGATACAGACAGTTTTTATCTGTATAAAACGGGCGATCGCGTTCGCTATCGGGCCGATGGCGCGTTGGAATATCTTGGTCGCATTGATCAACAGCTGAAAATTCGAGGGTTCCGCATTGAGCCAGCCGAAGTTGAGACTGCCCTTGAAAGCCATCCGGCCATTCAACAAGCCGTAGTTGTGGTTAAGGGCAATAGCGCTGATCAAAAACGGTTAGTTGCCTATTTAGAAACGGTTCAAACAACCAAATTCTGCCCCTTAAAGCCTTTAGAAGTCAGGCAGTTTTTGCTCAAAAAGCTTCCTGACTATATGGTGCCTGCCAAGTTCATATGGCTTGACTCTATGCCGCTGACACCCAACGGCAAAATAGACAAAAAGGCATTTCCCGAACCTGAGTGGAATATGCCAGATGGCAT
Source organism: Phormidesmis priestleyi Ana (assembly GCA_001314865.1). Taxonomy (GTDB): domain Bacteria; phylum Cyanobacteriota; class Cyanobacteriia; order Phormidesmidales; family Phormidesmidaceae; genus Phormidesmis; species Phormidesmis priestleyi_B. The sequence continues at coordinate 64,403 of LJZR01000005.1, forward strand.
GTCTAACCCCTTGCTTCAAACCAATGCTGAAAAAACATTGACAGAGATTTTTTCAGCGCTGTTACCAGCTGAATCAGTGGGTATTTACGACAACTTTTTTGAGCTAGGGGGCGATTCTATTTTGGCAATGCAAATTGTGAGTCGTGCAACTCAAGCCGGACTGATGCTCTCTCCTCAGCAGATTTTTCAGTATCAAACCGTTGCTGAGCTTGCTCAAGTTGCTCAGCAAGAACGCCAGACGCCCATTAATCAAGTGCCTGATCAAGGGCATGATCAAGTGCCTGTTATGGGGGCAGTCCCGCTCACACCCATTCAGCAGTGGTTCTTTGATCAACATCTGGCGATGCCTGAGCACTTTAATCAGTCTGTTTGTTTGGCACTGCCTCCTGAATTTAAGGCTGAGGCTTTGGCGCAGGCGATCGCACATATCTATCACCATCACGACGCTCTCAGATTACGATTTACCCAATCTCAGCAAGGTTGGCAGCAAATATTTTCAACAGATACAACGCCCCCGACTATTCGCTGGTTTGACTATTCTGGGCTAGCCTCCGATGAGCAAGATAGTGCGATCGCGCAAATCATTTATCAGCTACAGCGCAGCCTTAATCTTCAGCACGGCCCGCTGATCAGTCTAGGCGGTTTCAACTTAGGCACCGAGCGGCCTAGTCAACTGTTCATTGGTATTCACCACTTAGTTACAGACGGTGTTTCTTGGCGGATACTGCTGGCTGATTTTCAAGCAGCCTATCAAGCTGTCATCACTCAACAACCTTTGGCGTTACCTGACAAAACTCATTCCTACCAGCAGTGGGCGAATGAATTGAGCCAAATTGCCCACTCATCTCAGATGAACCGCGAGCTAGCGTACTGGCAAAAGATTGCTCGAACTCAGAGAATAGAAATCCCTCAAGACTTTCAAAACCAAGCACCTACCCATAAAAAGAACACTGTTGGTAGCGCTCACAGCATCATTGCAACACTCTCGCCTCAGCTCACCCAGGCGCTTTTGCAAGCGGTTCCTGCGGCGCATAATACTCAAGTCATTGAGGCGCTGCTGACTGCATTTACCCAAACGCTCACCCAATGGACGCAACAACCTACCGCCCTGATAGACCTAGAAAGCCACGGTCGATTTTCTGATGCTTTAAATCTCTCTCGCACTGTGGGTTGGTTTACAACGCTATATCCAGTGGTGCTTTCGTTTGATAGCGCGGGTACTATCGCCGACAATCTTAAGGCTATAAAATATCAGTTACAGTCCGTGCCTAATCGGGGCGCAGGGTATGGCCTGTTGCGCTATACCGCTAAAGCTGAGGCAATCGCGATCGTGCCCCCCATTAGCTTTAACTATTTGGGTCAGCTAGGCTCAGAGCAGATAGGCTTAGGGCAGATAGGCCAGCTTGACACAACTTCTCAGGCCCAGTTTCACAGAATTGAATCTCCTTACAACTATCAAAACACAAACCAAGCTGCTACCAATCATCGGCCTTATTTGCTAGATGTCAACTGTTGGATAGAGACTCAGCTCAAAATAAAATGGACGTTCAGCCAGTATTATCACAAACCTGAAACCATTCAACAGCTTGCTGATCAGTTTCTGTCGAATTTATCTGCCCTGATTGCTCACTGTTGTTCGTCAGAAGTGTGTTCGTCAGAAGTCTGTTCGCCAGAGGTGGCAGGCTACAGCCCGGATGATTTTGGCCTCGCCCAGCTCGATCAGTCTGCGCTTGAGGCGGTGCTAGCTCAGGTGAGCTTTACTACAGCCGAATCAGCCAGTGAATCAGCCAGTGAATCAGCCGAACAGGAGGTGCCCCGATGAAGCGAGCTGTCCAAGATATCTATCCTCTTTCCCCCACTCAGCAAGGCCTGCTATTTCACAGTTTGTATGGTAACTCGCAGGCAGGGGCTTATATTGTGCAGGTTAGTTACCTGCTGCAAGGTGCGCTAAACCCTGCGGCCTTTGAACAGGCCTGGCAACAATTGATACAGCGCCACACCATTTTAAGGACCGCTTTTGCGTGGGACAACTTGGCAGCACCAGTTCAAGTGGTAGGACAGCAGGCCATCTTGCCTATTCACTGGCAAGATTGGCAGAGTTTTTCGGTTCAACAACAATCAGAAAAATTCTCTCAGTTACTCACGGCTGATCGCAGGCAAGGCTTTAGTCTTACCAAGGCTCCCCTGATGCGGATTCAGGCGATTCAGCTGAGCCCTAATCGCTATCGAATTCTATGGACACACCACCATATTTTGCTAGATGGTTGGTCATTGCCGTTGTTACTTAAAGAATGGATTACCTGCTATTACTTGGCTAATGCTTCTAGTGGTGCTTTTAGTGGCGCTTCTAGTGGCGCTTTTGAGGGTGCCGCATCTCTTAATCCATCTGTTGCTGATTTATCTGTTGTTGATTCACTTGTTGATTCATTGGGCTTGGCCTATCCTTATCGTGACTATATTGCTTGGTTGCAGCAGCAGGATTTGGCAATGGCCAAGCAGTTTTGGCAAAAGCGGTTGGCAGGTATTACTGCACCTACACCGCTGGGAATAGACCAGCGCCAACATGACCGAGATAGTAATAATCGAGACAGCAACAATCGAGATAGCAATAGTCGGTCTATCGCCGACCCATCACTTTCAGTAGGCTCTTTAGAACAGCCCCAAAATGCCTTTGAAGCGCAACACCATCAGCTATCTTATGACCTGAACAAGCAGCTACAAAGCTTTGCCATGCAGCATCGTCTGACGCTGAGTAGCTTAGTCCAAGGTGCATGGGCAAAGGTTCTGAGTGTTTATAGTGGTGAAAGCGATGTACTGTACGGATTGGCCTGTGCTGGAAGACCCTCTAGCTTGCCCGCTGCCGATAAGCGAGTTGGTCTATTTATCAACACGCTGCCTATGCGGGTACAGGTAAACTCTGATACTCAATTACTCCCTTGGCTGCAACAGATTCAGGCACAACAACTTGCACAGCAGCCCTATGAATATACGCCATTGGTTGATATTCAAGCAGTTAGCGATATTCCTGGGCGATCGCCTCTATTTGAAAGTATTGTTGTTTTTGAAAACTATCCGCTCGAAGTCGTGCAGGGCATCGCAGGACTAGAACTGTTAGAGGTTTCTGTTACAGAGCAAACTCACTATCCGCTGACGCTATTTGCAACGGCCAAAGATGGTTTGAGCTTTAAAGTGCTTTATGATGCACAGCGGTTTTCTAAAGGTGCGATCGCTCGTCTCTTGGGTCACCTTCAAACCGCATTATCTTCTATGGTGGCTTTCCCTCAAGAGACCTTAGCCGGTATCAGCATTCTACCAAAGGCAGAAGCACAACAGCTCTTGTGCTATGGAAATGGCGATTACAAACCACTCTCTAATCAATGCATTCCAGATGCGATCGCCCAATACGCGCTTAACAGACCTGACGCGACGGCCATCATTTTTGAAGGCAATAGGCTTAGCTACGGGCAGCTTAATCTCCGTGTCAATCAGTTAAGTCACTATCTACAACAAACCGGAATTGCTGCCGGTACACCAATTGGTATCTGCATAGAACGGTCTATTGATATGATGGTCGCCCTGTTGGCTATTCTCAAAATAGGGTGCGCCTATGTTCCTCTTGACGCTGCCTATCCCATGGCTCGGCAGCAGTATGTCATTGAAGATGCGGGGCTTGAGTGGATGCTTTGTCATGAGGCAACTGCTCATATTTTTGAGTCGATCGAGCAACCGCTACAACTTATTAATCTCGCTCGGCAGACCACAAAGATCTCGGCCTGTGCTACCACATATTTTAAGCCCACCAGTACGGCTTCTACTAACCTGGCCTACCTTATCTACACCAGCGGCAGTACAGGCAAACCCAAAGGAGTGCCAATTACTCACCAAAGCCTCAACAATCTGTTAGCGGCGATGGCTAGCCGCCTGCAAATCAAGTCTACCGATACGCTGATGGCGGTGACTACCCTTGCTTTTGACATTGCGGCCCTAGAACTGTTTCTGCCGCTGAGTGCGGGGGGCACGCTGCTGCTTGCCAGCCACGAAACGGTTCGCAACAGCCACCAGCTCATTGCCTACCTCGACAGCTATGGGGTTGATATTATGCAGGCAACGCCTGCTACCTGGAGAATGCTTTTAAGCAGCGGCTGGGCTGGGCAAAATAGTCTCAAAATTCTCTGTGGTGGCGAAGCGCTAGATGTATCGCTTGCGAATCAACTGCTCAACTGTGGTGAAGAGGTTTGGAATGTTTATGGCCCAACGGAAACTACGATTTGGTCTGGTGCCTTAGCACTAACTAAAGACATGTTGGCTAGAGGCAGTGTCCCAATCGGTCAGCCGATTGACAATACTCAGTTTTATGTGTTGGATGGGCGACAGCGGCCTGTTCCGATTGGTGTCGCTGGCGAACTCTATATTGGTGGATTGGGCGTGAGCCCTGGTTATTGGCATCGGGAGGATTTAACCGCCGAGCGGTTTGTTTCTGTTCATTCTTCTATTTTCTATAAAACTGGTATTTCCTACGATGCTGACATTCCCTCCGAAACTGGCATTTTATATAGAACTGGCGATCGCGTCCGCTACCGCGAAGATGGCACGCTTGATTATCTTGGACGACTTGACTATCAGACCAAGCTACGGGGCTATCGAATTGAGCTAGGAGAAATTGAAGCGGCGATCTCAACCCACCGGCACATCAATCAAGCCATTGTAGTTCTGCAAGGAGACAGGGCTGAAAATCAACGGCTCGTTGCCTATGTGATGCTCTCAAGCTGGGAAGATCAGCCGGTTGAAAATCGCGAAAACATGGCGGAGGTGTTGCGATCGCACCTTAGCACCCAAATCCCTCACTACATGATCCCTAGCGCCTACCAAGTTCTTGTCAATTTTCCACTCACCCCCAACGGAAAAATTGATCGCAATGCGCTGTCTGTCATAAGCCCCGCAGCAGCTATCTTAGATCATCGACTCAAAACAGATCTAGTAACAGATCCAATAACAGATCCAATAACAGATCCAAAATCGGCCGTGGAGAGTACTTTAGCCGAAATTTGGCAGTCTATATTACCACTAGAGACCGTTGGCCTTCACGACAATTTCTTTGAGATAGGCGGGCATTCGCTGCTGGTGATCACCGCTCAGAGCCAGATTCGTCAGCGATTAGGCGTTGAACTACCCATGGTCGATTTATTTCGCTATCCCACCCTTTATACACTAGCTGTTCATATCAATCAGCTGGGGCAACAATCAGAACAGGCTCAGGAAAAACAAGCCAAACGAGCGATCGCCTTAACTGCTGGGAAACAACGCCTCAAGCAGCGGCGGATTCAGCGTCAATCAGCCGATCGCGAATCAACTAATTGCGAATCAGGCGATCGCATAGGAGGGAGCGCGTAATGAATTATTCAAAGAGTCATCTAAAGCATCAACCAGAGAATCAACCAGAGAATCAGAAAAAATCGCCAACCGTCTTTCAAGAGGCGCCCTCTGGCCTAGAGATTGCTGTCATTGGCATGGCCGGACGTTTTCCGGGTGCGCGCTCGATTGACGAATTTTGGCACAACCTACAGCACTCAGTTGAATCTATTACCACTTTAGATGATGAAATCTTGTTGGCTCATGGCGTTGCGCCAGAACAGCTGAACGATCCTAACTATATTAAAGTGGGGGGTGTATTAGAAGATGCCGATCTCTTTGATGCTGCTTTCTTTGGATTTAGCCCGGCTGAAGCCGAGGTTTTAGATCCCCAGCAGCGATTGTTTTTAGAAACAGCCGTCGAAGCCCTAGAAACAGCTGGCTATGATGCGCAGCGCTATCCTGGCAGCATCGGTGTGTATGGTGGAGCCGGGATGAACGGCTATTTGTTGAATTTGTATAGCAATGCTGAGGTGCGCGATCGCGTTACACCCTACGACCTCTTTATCGCTAACGACAAAGATTTTCTCACCACGCGAGTTTCCTACAAGCTCAATCTCAAAGGCCCTAGCGTAGATGTACAAACCGCCTGCTCTTCCTCGTTAGTTGCCGTGCATATGGCTTGTCAGTCGTTACTGGGTGGGGAATGCGATATGGCCTTAGCAGGCGGTGTGGCCATCTCAACACAGCTAGGGTATCGAGTCCAAGCAGGCAGTATTTACGCGCCCGATGGTCATTGTCGTGCATTTGATGCTAACGCTGCTGGCACTGTAAGCGGTAATGGCGTCGGTATTGTTGTTCTCAAGCGATTAGAAGATGCCTTAGCCGCAGGAGACACCATTGACGCGGTGATTAAAGGATCGGCAATCAATAACGATGGGGCACTTAAGGTGAGCTATACTGCCCCCTGCGTAGAGGCCCAAGCCGCTGTCATTCAAGCTGCCTATACCATGGCAGAAGTTTCTCCTCAAAGCGTTCGCTATATTGAAGCGCATGGTACGGGCACCGCCTTGGGTGATCCCATTGAGATTTCAGCGCTAACGCAAGCCTTTGACACTCTATCTTGTAATGCGCAGCCATTTGCTAATGGCAACATCAATAAGGCTCATAGCAGCGGCCGCTTACAAACTGCCCCAACCTGTGCCATTGGTTCTGTTAAAACAAACATTGGCCACTTAGATGCGGCTGCTGGTATTGCGGGCTTTATCAAAACAGTTCTGGCACTTAAACATCAACAGATTCCGGCTAGTCTCCATTTTCAATCACCCAATCCCAATATAGACTTCAACCATAGCCCTTTTTATGTGAATACAGCGCTGACAGCTTGGCCTCAGGGCAGTTCGCCCCGTCGAGCAGGGGTGAGTGCTTTTGGCATTGGTGGCACTAATGCTCATATTGTTTTACAAGAAGCCCCTAGTACCATTCCTCAAACCATCAGTCAGCAGCCACAACTTTTAGTACTATCGGCCAAAACATCGACCGCTCTAGATATTGCTGCGCTTAATCTCGCTGATTATTTAAGCAAAACGTTGGAGAAAAGTCCTGCAAAAATCTCTTTGGCAGAAGTTGCCTATACCTTGCAAGTTGGGCGCACGGCTTATGCGTATCGCCGCAGCGTTGTCTGTCAAACCATGGCTGAAGCGATTGAAAAACTACAGATTCAACATTCACAGAAAAGTGTTGATCAACCTTCTGTGGTCTTTTCTTTTGCGGGGCAAGGTAGCCAACATATCCATATGGCCAAAACCCTCTATGAGCACGCGCCTATTTTTAAAGAAGCGCTGGATCACTGTGCCGATCTGCTAGGTAGTCTCCTAACTGATCAATCAATCAACCTTTTAGAGATTATCTATCCAAAAACAAAAACCCATCAAATTCAACAGACGGTTTATACGCAACCGGCTCTTTTTGCTGTGGAATATGCGCTTGCCCAGCTCTGGATGAGTTGGGGAATAAAGCCGACCGCATTGATAGGCCATAGCATGGGTGAATATGTCGCAGCCTGCGTATCGGGCGTTTTTGATCTACACACGGCTTTGCAAATTGTAAAATTACGCGGACAGCTCATGCAGCAAATGCCCAGCGGTGCCATGCTATCTATTGCACTTTCGGCTGAAGCCGTTGAGCCTTGGCTGAGTGATGAGATCGTATTAGCGGTGAACAATGCCCCTCAGCAATGTGTTGTTTCAGGATCAGAAGCAGCGATCGCATCTTTACAGTCCTGTTTAAATGAAAAAAATATTGGTTGCCATCTGCTAAAAACCTCTCATGCGTTTCACTCACCTGCAATGGAGCCGATGCTGAGACCTTTTAAGGAGGCCCTTAGTCAGCTAACATTTAGTCCACCCACCATTCCCTTTATTTCTAACGTTACGGGTACTTGGATTACAGCCGACGAAGCAACTGATCCGAACTACTGGACTCGTCAGCTGCGTCAAACGGTACGTTTTAGTGACGGGATAGAAACGCTGCTGACGCTTTCTCATCCTATTTTCTTAGAAATTGGCCCTGGAGATGTTTTAACCAAGCTGACGAGACAACATTTCTCGGCAGCTGCTGCTTATACTGCCGTCAACAGTTTGCCCCCTCCCCAGTCGGTAGAAACAGAAGCTGCTCAGATCCGCTCGGCAATGGGACGGCTTTGGTCGGCAGGTGTAAAAGTTGACTGGCAGGCTTTTCATGGCGATCGCAGCCTTCGTCGTATTCCTTTACCCACTTACCCTTTCTCACGACAGCGCTATTGGATTGATTTTGACAGCCAATCGCTCACGAAATCGCTCACGAGTCAGATGCATCCATCGACCGCTCAAAAGCAAGCCACTGCCGAATTCAAGCCAGATCTAGCAGACTGGTTCTACATGCCGAGTTGGGAGAGAAGCCTGCAAAACCCCAGCGCTGTTGACCCAACCCAGCGATCCTGCTGGCTCATATTTGCCGATGAAGGGGGAATTGGGGCACAGCTCGCTCAGCAGATTGAGCAGACCGGACAAGATGTATTTACGGTATCGCCAGGGAATGATTTTGAGCAGGTGGGCTACCGTCAGTTCAGTCTTTCGCCTCAAAATTCCACACACTTCCAACAACTCTTGGAAGATCTCCAGCTTCGGGAAAGGCTGCCAACAGAGATTGTTTATTTATGGCCAATACAGCCAACAGCACAGCCAAATGAGCCGTTCATGGTATTGATGGCGCTCATGAAAGCTGTCGTGGCTGGAAGGACGCCTGCTGCTGCGGCGTTGCAAATCACGGTGATTACAGAATCGCGTTATGACGTAGTGGGCAGCGAAGCACAACAGCCTCAAGGTGCTGAGATCCAGGGGCTTTGTCAGGTGGTGGGTCAGGAATATCCAAGCGTAGGCTGTCGTCAGATAGACATTGTGAGTACAGAACAGACTGCTACCCAATGGGCTCAGATACTCTGGCAAGAGCTACAGGCGGCAGAGCCTTCAGCCGTTGTGGCCTATCGGCATCGACATCGCTGGCAGCAAACCTATCGAGCGATTTATCTGGCAGAGAATTCGCCAGCAGCAGGCGTAAACGCCATTCGTCTATACCCGCATGGGCTATATGCCATTGTCGGAACTGAGGGGTTAGGAGAAATATGGGCCCAGCAGCTACAAGAACAGTATCAGGCTAATGTTGTTCGTATTACAGAGACGAATACAGCGGCTATAGAAATCGCCCTCAAGCGGGCGGTGGATCAATTTGGAGCACTCAAAGGTGTTTTTGTATGCAGCCCCATGACGAATGAAAAGTCGGCTGCACCCATTATTCTGCTTGAACAAGCGCAATGGCAGTACAACTGTGAGGCGAAGAAAACAGGATTAGAGAATTTGGCGATCGCCCTCCAACCCTACCGGCCCGACTTTTGCTGCGTTCAATCCTCGCTTTCGGCCATCCTGGGCGGGCTTGGGCTTGCCGCCTACGCAGGCGCTAACCACTTTATCGATGCCTTTGTCGCTCAACAAAACCAAACCACTGACTTATCCTGGTTTAGCATCAACTGGGATGCCCATACAGAAACCGATGCCCCTAATAGCGATGATGGCGACGACTCATCGGCTCAACCGGGTTGGGGCCGTGCTTTAGCTGCTGACTTTGCCCTCACCCCAACAGAGATATGGCAAGCCACAGAACGTATTCTCACGCAGGCGGCACCGGGCCAAATAATTGTTTCTAAAGGAGACTTACTCGCTCGCTACCACCAATGGATTCGGGCTACGCCTTGTCCGCCTATGCCGAGCCAAAATGGTACTTCGGCTGAAAGTCAGATCGAAAAAAACGACCGTATCAGCGATCGCACAAACTACGCTCGTCCTCAGCTTTCAACCGCCTATGTAGCCCCTCGCAACGCGGTTGAAGAGATTGTCTCAACGATTTGGAAAGACTTGCTAAGGCTCGAAAAAATTGGGATCCACGACAGTTTCTTTGACTTGGGGGGGCACTCACTTCTAGCGATTCAGGTGATTTCCCGGCTGAGAGAGGCTTTCCCGGTCGCGATAGAGATGCGAAATTTGCTTTTTGAAGCCCCGACTGTAGCCCAAATTGCTGCCGTCATTGCCAAGCAGCTGCCGCATGAAAGCGAGCTAGATGAAATGGCAGCGCTTTTAGCCGAGGTGCAAACCCTGTCTACTGAAGAAATTCAAGCACAGCTATCAGGAGGTGACGTATGAGTCAGTTTTACCAGCAGTTAAGCAGGCTTACCCCCGAGCAGCGGGCGCTTTTTGAGCAAAAGCTAGCCGCTAAAGGCTGGCAAAATAGTTTAGGGGCGATGACGATTCTGCCACGACTGACAAACCAACCGATTCCCCTGTCTTTTGCGCAACAGAGACTATGGTTTGTGCAGCAGCTCGACCCTAAAAGCATTGCTTACAATGTAGCGAGCGTCTTGAAGTTGCAGGGGCCGCTAAATATTTCGGCACTCGAAAATAGCTTAAACAGTTTAGTCGAGCGTCACGAGACTTTGCGCACGCACTTTGAGCTAAGAATAAATGAGCAAGGGCAAACACAGCCTATTCAGGTGATCAATTCACCGCAGCCGCTTCACTTGCAAGTTCAAGATCTCTCTGCGCACAGCAATCCGCAATCGGCAGCTGAGCAAAAAATTCAAACGCTCACCCAAACGCCCTTTGATCTTTCTCAACCGTTACTGAGAACGGCGCTACTGCGAGTTGATAAAAATAGCTACCTTTTAGCGATCGCCACCCATCACATTATTAGCGATCGCTGGTCGGTCATGGTTTTTCTGCGTGAACTGACTCTCCTATATCGCCTGTTTTCTGCCCCTGCTGACCCACGGCTAAGCGTAACCGAAGCTCTCCCGCCGCTGCCTATTCAATATGCTGACTGGGCCATTTGGCAGCGTCAACAGCTGCAAGGTGACAAGCTAAAAGCACAGACCGACTACTGGCTTAGCCAGCTTTCTGGCGATCTCCCTGTGTTGGATTTGCCTGTGGATCGTCCCTATGGGGCAGTTGCGACCTATTCGGGCAGTCAGGTGCCACTGGCGATCGCACCCGAACATGCAGCGCAGCTCAAAGCTCTGAGCAGTCAGTATCAGGCCACTTTATTTACACTGCTGTTAACGGCTTGCCAGGTGTTGCTTTATCGCTATACCCACAGTGACGACATTGTGGTGGGGAGTGATATTGCCAATCGCGATCGCACTGAAACCGAAGGACTCATTGGTTTGATCGTCAACACCCTCGTTTTCCGCAGCGACCTATCAGGCAACCCTCGTTTTTGCGATCTATTAGTTCAGGTGCGTGAAACGGTTCTCAACGGCCTAGCGCATAAAGACTTGCCGTTTGAAAAGCTAGTAGAAGTGATTAACCCAGAGCGAGATTTGAGCCAGATGATGCCGATCTTTCAGGTTAAGCTCGATTTGCAGCAGGTAGGTGTACAGCCTATGGTACTAGAGGGCCTGTCGATAGAACGCTACCCTCTTTCAGAAACGCAGGCCAAATATGAATTGCGCTTTAACCTTCAAGAGACGCCGCAAGGCATTGTCGGACAAGTTGAATACAACAGTGATTTGTTTGATGAGCGCACAATTGTCAGACTCATTGGCCATTTTCAAACGCTGCTGGCAAGCATTGTCGTCGCTCCGGGCCAAAGACTCTCTGATCTATCGTTGCTTAGCCCAGAAGAACAAAAAACTCTATTAATTGACTGGAATAAAACCCAAAGAACGTATCCGACAAATTGCTGTATCCATCAGCTCTTTGAAGCGCAAGTTAAGAAAACGCCAGCGGCGATCGCCCTGACCGATGGTCAGATATCTTTCACCTATGCCGAATTAAACGCCCGTGCAAACCAGCTTGCACGTTGTTTAAAGAGCTATCTAAATGGCGATCTAAATGGCGATCTACCTAGCAATCTACCTAGCAATCTAACCGGCGATCTAACCAGCCATAGAAAGAACCTGGCCATCGACTCACAGTCGAAAGCAGCGCCCCAAACCATGCAGACCGTCGGCATTTGCATGGCTCGCTCCTGTGACATGATTATTAGCCTCTTAGCTATCCTCAAAGCGGGTGCTGCCTATGTTCCCCTAGATCCTGCCTATCCTGCTGATCGATTGGCCTTTATTGCGAAAGATGCCGGTCTTCGGCTATTGCTGACCAAAGGTCAATCGCTTGGCTTTGAGGCAAATGACGCTTTATTTGTTGTGGATACTGTTGTGGATACTGTTGTGGATATTGAAGATATCTCTCCAGATCTGCCTACTCACAATTTAAACACGCCGATTGCCCCTAGCGATCTGGCCTATGTGATCTATACCTCTGGCTCTACAGGTCGTCCTAAAGGGGTTGCAATTGAGCATTGCAGTACCGTTACCCTATTGCACTGGGCTAAAGAACAGTTTTCACCCGCTGAGCGCTCAAGCGTCTTGGCCTCTACTTCTATCTGCTTTGATCTCTCTGTTTTTGAAATATTCTCACCGCTGAGTTGGGGTGGCTGTGTCGTGGTGGTGGAAAATGCGCTAGCGCTGTTAACGCTGCCCAATACGACTAATATTAGCCTTATCAACACAGTGCCTAGCGTTTTGAGCCATCTGCTCAAAATGGGCCAAATTCCTCCTTCTGTACAAACTGTCAACTTGGCGGGTGAAGTGTTGCCCATCTCGCTGGTTCAGCGGCTTCAGCAACTCAGTCATATTCAAAAAATATACAATCTTTACGGCCCTTCAGAAGACACGACCTACTCTACCTGCGCGCCACTTCACGAGTTGACACTCACGCATAACGCTATCCGCGTTCCCATTGGCAAGCCCATTGCCAATACTCAAGCCTATGTTTTAGACCCTCATCAACTGCCCGTACCGATAGGTGTGTCGGGAGAACTTTATCTGGGTGGGGCAGGACTTGCTCGCGGTTATTTGAATCAGCCTCAGATGACGGCTGATCGATTTGTCGCTGTTAATTTGTTGGGGCAGGCAGGCTTAGCCTCATCTACTCACTTATCTACTCATTGTGAACTTTCACCTTCTTTGAGGCTGTATAAAACGGGCGATCGCGTCCGCTACCGCCCTGACGGCTCGCTCGAATTTCTCGGACGCTTCGACCATCAGGTGAAAATTCGCGGTTTCCGCATTGAACTGGGAGAAATTGAAACTGTATTGCGTCAGCATCCATCGGTAGAAGCTGCGGTAGTCATTGCGCATGGCGATACCAATACCCAACTTGTTGCCTATGTTGTTTCTCAGGAAATCTCTCAAGAAATCTCTCAAGAAGCCTCGACTCAACCTACTTTCAGTAAAATACTTTACCAGTATTTAGCAAACCGGCTTCCTGCATACTTGCTACCAACCCTTTGGGTAGAACTCCCAGCCTTGCCCCAACTGCCCAACGGAAAAATTGATCGGCGTGCCCTCCCTGCGCCAGAGAGCCCAACCGCAAAACTGAGAAGCGCTGCCTTTGCCTCTTCTGATGCCTCTCCTGAAACTGCACTACAAAAAGCGATCGCTGACATTTGGTGCAATGTGCTCGATCAAGAAACCATTGGCATTAATGACAACTTTTTTGAGCTTGGAGGGCACTCGCTACTGGCCATCCAAATCGTGGCCCAGATAGAAGCGTCTTTGCACTGTAAAATTCCACTCAAAGCAATTTTTCAATCGCCTACAGTGGCTGAACTCGCCCTGGTTGTTCAGGCAAGCAGTCACATCCAATCCGCGCCAAGATCACCCATCCATCTCGATCCTAGTCAGCGAAATCAGCCCTTTCCGCTAACAGATATTCAACAGGCCTATTGGCTAGGACGTACACATGCTTTTGACTTAGGCAATATTGGGACTCACGGCTATCGAGAAGTGGAGGTAGAAGGGCTATCAGTAGTGCAAGTAGAAAGGGCACTCAACATACTGATCAAACGTCATGACATGCTACGAGCAGTTGTTAACCAGGATGGACAACAGCAAGTTTTAGCCACGGTGCCTGAGTATGAAATCAAAGTTACAGATGTACGAGGGAAGGCGGATAAAACAGAACTGACTGTATTGCGCGATCGCCTCTCCCACCAAATCTTTGCACCGGAGAAATGGCCTCTTTTTCATCTCGAAGCTGCTCAGCTGAGCGATCGCAAAGTTCGCTTTTTTATTAGCTTTGACGTCCTGATTGGTGATGCCTGGAGCTTCCTCATTATTGGCCAGGAAATAGCCCAACTCATTCGTGGGGAAAAACTCCCTGCCCTGAGCCTCAGCTTCCGCGACTACGTAATGGCAGAGCAGGCATTCCGGGACACAGCAGCTTACGATCAGGCCCTTAAATATTGGCAAAATCGCTTAACGGCCATACCACCTGCGCCTAATTTACCGCTGACTATGGCTCCTAGCCAAATAACAAACCCTCGGTTTGAGAGACGCAGTGGACGACTAGAGGCCGCAGATTGGGATCAGCTCAAGCGGTATGCGCATCAGGCTTTAATCACGCCTTCTGGTGTTGTACTGGCTGCTTTTGCTGAGGTGCTCACGACCTGGAGTCAACAACCTCAGTTCACGTTAAACCTCACATTGTTCAATCGCTTACCCCTACATCCCGAAGTGAATCAAATTGTGGGAGACTTTACGGCATCCATGCTCCTTGCGGTTGACCATCGCCAAAAGGATAGCCAAAAGAACAGCCAAAAGAACAGCTTCATCAACCGAGCGCAGCGCCTTCAAACTCAGCTATGGGAGGATTTAGATCACCGGGCGGTGAGCGGTGTGCAAGTGCTCAGAGAATTGGCCAAAAAACGGGCCGATGCACAGTCCAATGCACAGTCCAATGCACAGCCCAATGCACAGCCCCCCAATGCACAGTCAAATGGAACAGTTGCGCTGATGCCGGTAGTGTTTACAAGCACGTTGAACCAGCATATTCCTAAGACTCAAGCTCAAACTCAAGCTCAAAACTGGCAAACGGAGACTGTCTTTAGCGTTAGTCAAACCTCTCAGGTGTATTTAGACCATCAGGTTTCTGAAATAGAGGGAGCGTTGGTATTTAACTGGGATGCGATCGCCGATCTCTTCCCTGAAAATTTGCTTGATCATATGTTTGCGGCCTACCGCTGTCTCCTACAACAGCTGGCCAAAGACGAAGCTGTCTGGCACACCTCGCCCCAGCTATTCTCTACCAACCATGTTCAAACCTTTAACCAAACCCACAAACTCCTCACCACGGAATCGCCGCTACTGCATGAATTGTTCTTTGATCGGGCAAAACAACGGCCTGATCATTTAGCGATTATTACCTCTGATAAAACCTTGAGCTACAGGGAGTTGGCTGCGCGATCGCATGTTCTTGCCTGTCAGCTCAAACAGCTATCGGTTCAACCCAATCAGCTCATTGCTGTTTCTATCGAAAAAGGATGGCAGCAAGTGGTTGCCGTCCTCGGCATTTTGAGTGCTGGCGCAGCTTATGTACCTATTGATCCGGCTCTTCCACTAGCGCGACGGCAGGAACTCATTGAAGATACAGCGGCTGAAATTGTGCTAATCGCACCTGGTCATCGTCTTGATTGGCCCACGGGTCTAACGCATATTTGTATCGGTGAGAATTTTGAAGTCAGAGAAGATTTTACTTTAGATTCTCTTCAAGCGGCTACTGATTTGGCCTATGTCATTTACACTTCGGGATCTACCGGTACACCGAAAGGGGTGATGATTGATCATCAAGGTGCAGTCAATACGATACTAGATATCAATCAGCGGTGGGCGATCAATCCCAGCGATCGCATTTTTGCCCTTTCCTCGCTCAGCTTCGATCTCTCGGTTTACGATATTTTTGGCACCTTAGCCGCTGGAGCTACGTTGGTGATGCCTAGTGCCCAGCAGATAAACAATCCTGCCGACTGGCGATCGCTCATAACAGAACACAAAGTCACTGTTTGGAATTCTGTGCCTGCCCTTATGCAGCTACTTATAGCAGAATTCACAGCAACGCAAGATAAGGCGAGAGACAGAACTAGCTGCGATCTTCGCCTAGTGATGCTCAGTGGCGACTGGATTCCGCTAACTCTGCCTAATCAAATCAAACAACACTGCCCTACTGCCCAAGTCATCAGCCTTGGCGGTGCCACCGAAGCCTCTATTTGGTCAATTTATTACCCGATTGAATCGGTAGATCCAAGCTGGCGCAGCATTCCCTACGGACGGCCTCTGTCTAACCAACAATGGTATGTTCTCAATGAAAATTTTGAGCCTTGTCCGCCCTGGGTTCCGGGTCAGCTCTATATTGGCGGTATGGGCGTGGCCAAAGGCTATTGGAATCGCCCAGATCTCACTGCCGAACGCTTCATTTCTGCACATGATCTTCGCTTGATTCTTGGTCGCAGTAGTCATTGGCCGCCTCTGAGCGCTATCGAAGGACAAAGCCAGCCAGATCTTCTCTACAAAACCGGTGATCTGGGTCGTTACCTTCCTGACGGCACCCTTGAATTTCTTGGTCGTGAAGATTTTCAGGTAAAAATTAATGGCTATCGCGTCGAACTTGGCGAAATTGAGAGCGCCTTGCAACAATATCCGGCGATTGATTCTGCGGTGGTTGACGCTGTTGGAACACCCTCGCAGCTAGTCGCTTATGTAGTGCCAAAACAGCCCCAGAACGATGTGTTGAGTCAACCTTTGGCCAAGTTAAGCTTTAAGCAAAAACAACTCGGCTTACGTAACATCGCACCCGATGCAGAGGTTCTTCATCTTCCCCTTTCTCACCGCTCTGTGCATCCCTTCCTTCGCAGGCAAAGCCATCGCCAATTTTTAAGTCGCCCTATTGAGCTTGCCAAGCTCAGCGATCTCCTGGCTGGTTTACGCGCTCAGCCTATTGCGAACGCGCCTGTGCTCAAATACCGATACGCCTCGGCGGGGAGCTTGTATCCAATTCAAACCTATTTGCATCTCAAAGCCGGACGAATCGCAGGTGTCGCCCCTGGATGGTACTACTATCATCCGGTTGAGCATCGGCTGGTAACAATGACTTTTGATCCAGCTTTTGATCCAGCTGATCAAGAGAACAAATTAGATATTTTAGATATTTATGGGCCGAATGCGCAGCTGTATCAAGAGAGTGCTTTCACCCTATTTTTGATTGCAAATATGGCGGCGATCGCCCCTATTTACGGAAAACAATCAAGAGACTTTTGCCTGATTGAAACCGGCTATATGGGACAGCTCATGATGGAATTAGCCCCAGAGCTGGATTTGGGGCTTTGTCCTATCGGTGGCTTTAATGGCGAAGCCCTTCGACAGGCGCTGGGTTTGAGCGATCAGCATAGTCCACTTCATGCTTTGCTCGGCGGCGCGATCGCCCCTGAGTGGACTATGCAATGGAGGGCGATTAGTGAACCTTCGAGTAACGTCTCTATTGCCGATACGCTCAAACAATATCTGGCGAAAAAACTCCCTAGCTACATGGTGCCAACCCGCTATCAATTGTTAGATCACCTACCCCTCACCGCCAATGGCAAGGTAGACAGACGCGCCTTACCCACGCCAATTCTCGCAACTGAGGCGGCGTATATGCCTCCTACAACACCCACTGAGAAAACGATTACCAATTTATGGCAAACGTTGCTGAACTTGGAGAAAGTGGGCATTCACGACAATTTTTTTGAAGTTGGCGGTAATTCTTTAACTGCCATGCAGCTATTGTCACAGCTACAGCATTCTTTCAAAACAGATCTCTCAATTGCGCAGCTATTTGGAGCGCTCACGCCTGCCAAACAAGCTCAGCTCATTGGCCAATCGTTAGCGGCGGCGGATCAAGCTAAGGTCTCAACCCAGGCCATATCCGCAAAACGATTGCCCTCTGCGATTCCTCGGCGGCAGGCGACGGATTCTGCCAGTGCGGATTCTGCCAGTGCGGATTCTGCCAGTGCAGATTCTTTGAATATCGATCAGCTATCAGATGAAGGGGTTGATGATTTATTAATGCAACTTTTAGCTGAAGAAAACCAGGAGGCAAGCTCATGAATTTTATGAATTCCAGCAACACTCATGATTTGCCAAACCTCACGGTTGAACAAAAGCGCGAATTGCTCGCCCAACTCATGCAGCGCAAAAATCGGCAGCCAGTATCTGCGGCTAGTTTAGCACCGCTCTCTTTTGCCCAGCAGCGACTCTGGTTTATCAATCAACTTCAGCCAGAAGAAACGGTTTACACCATTCCAGCCGCGCTACGTCTGCAAGGAGACTTAAGCATAAATATTCTAAAACGCTGCCTAAATACCATCGTGGCGCGTCATGAAATATTGCGAACTCAGTTTGTCGCAGGAGAGAATGCGCCTGTGCAAAAGGTCTTGCCTCAGCTAGAGATTCAGCTACCCGTGATTGAATTAGCGCCTTCAGAAACCGCTTTTCAAAATCTGGGCGCTTTTGTTCGTCCTCATTTACAGGCGCTCGTTGCCCAACCCTTTGATTTGGAGATCGGGCCACTACTGCGTTGCCAACTTTTTAAGCTCACCGCCAATGACCATATTTTGGCAGTGACTATTCATCACATTATTGCGGACTACTGGTCACTCACACTCTTAATGAAAGAGATTGCGATGCTTTACCCCGCCTTCGCTAGTCACCGGCCTTTGCCTTTGCCAGAGCTGGCTATTCAATATGGTGACTATGCCGTATGGCAGCGTGATCAATCGTCTGAGTCTCAAAGAAAGTTGCAGCTTGAATATTGGCAGCAGCAGCTGGCTGCACCACCAGCCCTACTTCAGCTACCAACAGATTTTTCTCGCCCTGCGGTGCAAAGTTTTCGGGGCGCACGGCATGGCTTCACACTTTCTCCAACGCTCTCAGTTGCTTTGAGCCAGCTAGCACAACAATCACAGGCCACCCTGTTTATGCTGTTGCTCGCGGCCTTTCAAGTGCTGCTGTATCGCTACTCAGGGCAGACAGATATTTTGGTGGGGTCTACGGTGAGTAATCGCGATCGCGCTGAAACTAAAGATCTCATTGGTCTCTTTGTAAACAATCTCGTTTTTCGGGCTCAGATCACCCCAACGCAACCCTTTAATCAATTTCTGCAACAGGTTAAAACAACCGCTCTTGCCGCGTATTCTCATAAGGATGTGCCCTTTGAGCAAGTCGTTGACGCCCTCAAAATTGAGCGGCAGCTCAGTTACAATGCGCTGTTCCAGACGATGTTTATTCTCCATAACACGCCGACAGCCAATGTCACCCTGCCTGATTTAACTATTACGCCATTAAACCTAGAAAACAGTGCTGCTCGTTTCGACATCAGCTTGGATATGTACGAGAACAAAGCAGGCTTAACCGGCGTATTCGAATACAACACTGATTTGTTCAAAGCCAGCACGCTTGAGCGGCTAGCCACCCACTTTGAAACCTTGCTCACTGGCATTGTGACTCATCCTGCCTCGCCTGTAGGCGCTTTGCCCTTGCTCACCAACACAGAACTCACCGACTTACAAACCTGGAATCGCACCGCCGTTGACATTCCTCAGCTATGCGCCCACCAGCTGATAGAAGCGCAAGTCGCAAAAACGCCAGCTGCGATCGCCCTTTCAACCGGCCCGATTCTAGCCGATCCGGAGCGTGATCAAGTTTTTGCGCCCGGCCAGTCATGCACTTACCAACAGTCATGCACTTACCAGCGGCTCAACCAACGGGCCAACCAGCTCGCCCATTATCTCGTCCACCGAGGCATGAAGCCCGGTAGCCGCATCGCACTTGCCATCAACCGTTCAGCCGATCTGGTGATTGCCATACTCGCAGTGCTAAAACTGGGCGGCACCTATATTCCCCTCGATCCCACCCATCCGGCAGTGCGCTTACAGCATATCCTACAAGATTCAGAAGCGGATCTTGTTTTAGTTTCAGAGGTCTCCTTAAATCACCTCATTTCAAATTCGCACTTTTCTGTTCTGGATATTAAAGTTCATACCCAAGAAATTGATCAACAATCAGCTGAAAATTTATCTGTTTCAGTGGATTCTAACCATCTCGCTTATATCATTTATACCAGCGGTAGCACTGGCAAACCCAAAGGCGTTCCGATTGGTCACCGCAGCCTTGTCAATTTACTCAGCGCGATGACTAAGGCACCAGGCGTCAGTTCAAAAGATGCCTTTTTAGCGGTGACGACTGTTGCTTTTGATATTGCTACATTGGAATTGTTGTTACCGCTGACGGTAGGCGCAAAACTGGCGATCGCCAGCGCTGAAACCGTCTGTGATAGCGATCGCCTAATCGCCCAGCTAGAACGCGACCATATCACTGTCATGCAAGCGACTCCAGCTACCTGGCGCATGCTCCTAAATGGGGGCTGGCAAGGCTCCTCTACACTTAAAATCCTCTGCGGCGGCGAAGCGCTTGATTCTCCTCTCGCTCAGCAGCTATTGCCCCGATGTCGCGAACTGTGGAACCTATACGGCCCCACCGAAACCACGATTTGGTCTAGCGCTATCTGCCTGACTGCGAGCCTGTTGGCTGAAGGCTTTGTGCCAATTGGTGGGCCCATTGACAACACCGAATTTCACATTTTAGATCAGCAGCAACAACCTGTTCCGGTGGGCGTTCCGGGCGAGCTGTATATCGCTGGTGCTGGCGTCGCTGATGGGTATCTCAATAGGCCAAAATTAACTCAAGAACGGTTTGTAACGTCTTTGCCGGATCAGCGCATCCTTTACAAAACGGGTGACCTCACCCGCCGCCACCCCAACGGTACGCTTGAATATTTAGGTCGGCTCGACCATCAAATAAAGCTGCGCGGATTTCGGATTGAGCTAGGCGAAATAGAAGCCGTCCTCAACTGTCATCCGAATATTGATCAGTCGCTTGTGATGCTGCGCTCGGGCCATAGCAGCGAATCGCAACTGGTGGCCTATTGCAAATATTGCAAAGTATGGCCCCATGTCGAGTCAGTCGATTATGCATCCACGCTTCGATCTCATCTCAGCCAGCAGCTGCCTGCCTACATGCTGCCAACGGCTTATGTGTTGCTAACAGATTTCCCCCTTACTCCCAACGGCAAAATTGATCGCAAGGCGCTGCCTGTTCCCGAAATAAGCACCCCTACAACCCACTCCAGTTTACAAACGCCAACCGAACAGAAACTGGCCAGCATCTGGGCTGAAACCCTTAATCTATCAACGGTTAATGCTACTGACCATTTCTTTGAAATAGGCGGTCACTCGTTACTCGCCACGCGAGTTGTGGCTCGGTTAAAGTCGGTTTTCGGTGTGACTGTTCCCTTGCGATCGCTATTCGAGCATCCCACGCTCTCTGATTTTGCGGCCACTGTGGACACTGCCGTAGATGCCAAGATTCAATGTACCAACACAGCCTGTGCGCCGATTGGGAGCGAGATCAAAAGCAAGATTAAAAGCGAGATTCAAAGCATTAATCGCGAAGATTTTCTGCCACTCTCCTACGCTCAACAGCGCCAATGGGTGCTAGCCCAACTAGAGCCCGACAATCCTTTTTACAACATTGCTGCGGCGATACGCATTGAGGGAGACTTTTCGCTTTCTATACTCCAAGAAACGCTGACCTCTCTATGTCAACGTCACGAGGCGCTACGGACAGTGTTTATCTCGGTTGGGGGGGAAGCCCATCTAAAGATATTGCAGACGGTGACGCCAAGCATTTCATATGTCAAAAATCTAGAAAGCACAGATCTAGAAAGTGTAGATCTAGAAAGCGCAGATCTAGAGAATTCACGCTTTGATCAGTTGATACAAGAGAGATTAGTCGCTGAAGCACGAACTGTTTTTGATCTAAAAATAGCCCCTCTCATGCGGGTTACAGTCATTCGCATAGATGAACAAACCCATATTATTTCCTTAGTGCTGCATCACATCATTGCCGACGCTGAATCTATGGGGTTGTTAATGCGAGAAATAATTGAGGGCTATCATCAAATTCAGCTGAAGACACCTGTTGAGCTTTCGCCCTTACCTGTGCAATATGTAGATTATGCCGCATGGCAGCAAAATATAGAACAAAATTTAGATATTTCACAGCAGCTCAGCTACTGGCAGCAACAGCTCGCAAATGTCCCTGAATTGCTATCTTTACCGACCGACTATCCTCGCCCTGCAACCCAACAGTTTGAAGGCGATAGCTATCGCTTTCAACTCACAATTGCACAGACATCTGCCATAAAACAGCTGAGTCAGCGGCATAACGCCACTGTATTTATGACCTTAATAGCTGCTTTTCAGAGTTTGCTGCATCGCTACAGTGGCGCAGAGGATTTGGTGGTGGGTACGCCTGTCTCGAATCGACCACGGGCGCTGCTAGAAGGGGTTTTGGGCATGTTTGTCAACACGCTCGTATTTCGGGGTGATTTTTCTGAAGAGATGTCTTTTGCAGCGCTACTGCAGCAAACTCGGGCGATAGCATTGGCGGCCTATGCCCATCAGGATGTGCCCTTTGAGCAGGTCATTGAGGCGCTGAATGTGCCGCGTAACTGGAGCCATTC
Organism: Phormidesmis priestleyi Ana; assembly: GCA_001314865.1. Classification (GTDB taxonomy): domain Bacteria; phylum Cyanobacteriota; class Cyanobacteriia; order Phormidesmidales; family Phormidesmidaceae; genus Phormidesmis; species Phormidesmis priestleyi_B. The sequence continues at coordinate 86,734 of LJZR01000005.1, forward strand.
GCCCTTGTTTCAGGCGATGTTTGTGTGGCAAGCGGCTAAACCCGAAACGGCGATCGCACCCAAAAATCTCATCAAAAATCTCACATGGACGCCTATCGTCATAGAAAACAATACTGCTAAAGTTGATATCACGCTCTCAATGGCAGAAGAAAAAACAAAGGATGGCGAGCGGATCAGCGGTAAGTTTGAATATCGTAAAGATCTCTTTAAGCCTGGCACCATTGAGGCGATCGCAGATGCCTTCTGTACGTTACTAGACTCAATTATTCAAAATCCAGAACAGCTCATTACCCAACTACCGATGGTGAGCCAGAAACAATTTCAGCAGTTGCAACAGTGGAACAATACGGCTCGTCAATATCCGACAGGGCTGTGTCTGCATCAGCTATTTGAAGCACAGGCGGCGCGATCGCCCCAAGCGCCCGCACTGATTACCGAAACTGAAACAATCTCTTATCAAGTGCTTAACGCGCGCGCTAACCAACTTGCCCGCCAGCTTCAGTCCTTAGGCGTTGGGCCTGAGGGCCGTGTGGGCATTTGCTTAGATCGCAGCGCCAACCTTATCATCGCTATTCTCGCTACACTCAAAGCAGGCAGCGCGTATGTTCCCCTCGATCCAACCTATCCAGCCAGCCGACTCGCATATATTCTCGAAGACGCTCAAACCGCTGTGGTCATTACTCAGCTGGCGTATAAAGAGATTGTCGCCTCAGCACCTCAGATGGTGATTCTCAATTCTCAGCAGCCGTGTTTGAGTCAACCTTTGCCGATAGAAGACTCACCTGTTTGTAGCCCCATCCACCCTGGCAACCTAGCCTACATTATTTACACTAGCGGCAGCACAGGCAATCCCAAAGGGGTGGCGATCGAGCATCGTAGTCCGGTAGCCTTAGTTCAGTGGGCAAATGAAGTTTTCTCGCCCACCCAGCTAGCTGGCGTTTTAGCCGCTACGTCAATCTGTTTTGATTTGTCCATTTTTGAGATATTTGTGCCCTTAAGCGCAGGTGGCAGCGTTATTTTGGCAGAAAACGTTTTACAGCTGCCGGATTTAGCAGCGGCTGATCAGGTTACGCTGATCAATACGGTACCTACCGCGATCTCTCAGCTCGTGCGGATCAACGGCATCCCTCATAGCGTTTCTACTATTGCCCTCGCCGGAGAACCCGTTCCCTCTGCACTGGTGCAGCAGCTCTATGCCTTCAGCTCCGTTCAACAAGTCTTTAATCTCTACGGCCCTTCTGAAGACACCACCTATTCCACCTTCGCTCTCCTCTCCCCCGACGAAGCGACCGTTCCCATCGGTAGACCTATCAGCAACACCCAAGCTTATGTTCTAGACCCACAGCAAAAAACCGTTCCCCTTGGTATGCCAGGAGAACTCTATTTAGCAGGAGATGGCCTAGCGCGCGGCTATTGGAACCAATCGGCACTCACTAAGGCTCGATTTATTTCCAAATTAATGCCTGAATTAATGCCTGAATTAATGCCTGAATTAATGCACATGAGCCTCGACCTAGATCCAACCCAGCCAACGCGCTTCTACAAAACTGGCGATCTCGTCCGTCAGCGCTCAGACGGGCAGCTTGAGTTTCTGGGACGAATCGACAATCAAGTTAAAATTAGAGGATTTCGGATAGAACTCGGTGAAATAGAATCTGTTCTACTACGGCATTCACAAGTCGCCCAGGCTGCAGTCACCACCTGGAAAGATACTCAGGACAATCAACGATTAGTCGCCTATGTGGTCTTTGTTGGCACAGCTGACAAAGAAGCTTTTGGCAGGGCGCTACCGACAGTCTCAACCGCTTATAAAGAGATGCGATCGCACCTCCAAAAAACGCTCCCTGCTTATATGCTTCCTGCCATTATTGTCTCTCTTGAAGCGCTGCCCCTTCTCCCTAACGGCAAAATAAACCGTAAAGCACTCCCCGAGCCCTTATTGGAGACAATGAGTGAGCCAGCACTCCATCTAAACACCAATCCAAATACTAAGCTAAACACTACTTCAAACGAATCACTGCTTACCCTCAGCGAGCAAGCGTTGGTCAAGATTTGGCAAGCCTTGCTGGGCCAACCGGTAGGCATTTATGACAACTTTTTTGAGCTTGGTGGAGACTCTATTCTGGCAATTCAGGCGATCGCCCAAGCCCAAACATTAGGACTTCACTTCTCCCCCCGAGATCTCTTTCAATATCCTACTATCGCTCAGCTAGCCACAGTCGAGAATCTGGGTGCTACAGTGACGTCTGCACCCTTAGCAACAACCGCTCAGCAAACGCCCATCACTGGTCAAATACCGCTAACACCCATTCAGCATTGGTTCTTCAGCCAAAGTCTAACGCAGCCTCATCATTGGAATCAGACTGTTTTACTCACTGTAAAACAGGAACTACAGCCTGATATTTTAAAACAGGCGCTACGGCAACTAATGCATCACCACGATGCCCTGCGAGCCACTTTTAAGAACACACCACAGGGCTGGGTACAACAATACCAGCCGCCATCTGAACATGTCCCTCTCAAAACGATCACAACATCTATAGAAGGTTCCCCACAGGATGCTGCTCGTTTTATCACAACTGAGGCCAATTTTGCACAACGCACATTTAGCCTGACCGCTGGCCCGTTGTTACAAGTCATTTACTACGATTTGCAAACCGCAACAGGGCCAGAGCGGCGGCTATTAATCATCTGTCATCACTTGATTATAGATGGTGTCTCCTGGCGAATTTTATTGAGTGACTTACAGATGCTGTATCAAAAAGCGGCTACTCAAGCACAATCGGACGGTTTGGTGCTACCGCCAAAAACAATCGTTTGTTCACAATGGACTCGCCAACTAGCAGGCACTGATTTCACGTCAGAGCTTGACTATTGGGAGAATATTGCTGTTGCAAAGGTTCCACCCATTCCTCAAGATTTTGTTGAGGGACACAACCTCATGGGCACCGCAAAAACGGTCTCTATATCCCTCTCGCCAGCAGAAACACAAAAACTAATTCAAGACCTTCCTAAAGCCTATAGCGCCCGGATTGACGATATTCTTTTAACAGCGCTGCTGTTGACATTTGTGCCTGTCTTAAAATCCCAGGCAGAATCTCAATTGGAATCTCAATTGGAATCTCACGCAGAGTCCCAGAGAGTGCAAACATCACCCTCTTTACGGCTTTCTCTTGAAGGTCATGGGCGATCAGAAGGCACTGATCTCTCACGTACGGTAGGCTGGCTGACCACGCTTTATCCAGTACTGCTCACTTTGCCCGAATCGACAGACCTTGGGGCAGCCATTAAAGCGGTTAAGGAAGCACTACGTAGCATTCCCAATGGGGGACTCGGTTATGGCGTACTGCGGTATTTACAGCCTGCAACCTCAAAAAATCACTGCCTAGAAACAGACACGCCTATCCGGTTTAACTATTTAGGTCAAACTGAGCAGCTCTTCACAGAGTCAGCATGGTTAACTCCTGCAAACGAATCTACTGGAGCCTCTCGAAGTCCTGACGATAGGCGAGATGTGCTGATAGAAATCAATGCTGTTGTGAGTAAACATCAGCTCACGCTGCATTGGACTTACAGTCCGTCGCTGCATCAAGAAGAGACGGTGATCCACTGGGCCAAAACCTATCTCACGGAACTCAAGCGGCTGATTGAGTATTGCCTATCGACAAAAACTGATAGTGGCTACAGTCCTACCGATTTTCCTCAAATGGCGATAGATCAAGACGAGCTAGACGAGCTATTAGCCAATTTGGGAGGCGACGCATGATGAATACTGAAATGACAACGACAAAAGACTCAATTGCGCAGCAATCAAAGCGCCATAGCATTGAAAATATGTATCCGCTCTCTCCAATGCAGGAGGGATTGTTGTTTCATACGCTACTTTCACCAAGCGGAGGGGCCTATGTCCCTCAAATTGTGTTGACCTTTACGAGTCAATCAGGGCATGAAATGGATGGGCAGCGATTAAAGCAGGCCTGGCAAGATGCTGTCAGCCGTCATAGTATTCTGCGTACGGCATTTTATTGGGAACAGAGGGAGCAGCCTTTTCAGATTGTGTATCACCAGAGCGTAATCAGCTGGGAAAAAATTTGGATAGAACAAGATTGGCGATCGCTATCAGAAAAAGAACAGTTGGCCAAGCTCAATATTTTGCTGGTATGTAACCGCACCGAGCCGTTTGAACTGAATAAACCGGGCCTTATGCGGCTCATTTGGGTGAAGGGTGGATGCGATCGCTACTACCTCATTTGGTGCTATCACCACCTCATTCTAGATGGTTGGTCAGCGAGCAGGCTCTTACAAGAAGTTTTTCAACAATATTTTGTGCTGTTGGGCAAGCTGCCGCCTACGCCGAGGCCCACCGGTCATGCCTATGGCGATTATATCGCTTGGATAGGAAAACAAGATGTCAACGCCGCCCAAGCCTTTTGGCAAACCTATTTTCAGGCGTGGGAAGGCCCTATCTCCTTGCCGATTTTGAAAACAGCGGTTCAGCCGTCAGAGCAAGCTGTTCAGTCGTCTGTTAAATTCTCTGTCCAGTCATCTGCCCAGTCATCCGTTCAATCATCTGTTCAGTTTGCACAGCAGCAGCGTCCCCTCTCGCCTCAAGCTACTCAAAAGCTCAAGGCATTTGCTAAAACTCATAAAATCACGCTAAATACAGTTATTCAGGCTGCACTGGGGCTGTTACTGAGTCGCTACTGTGATACCCCAGATGTTGTCTTTGGGGCGACCTGTGCGGGGCGGCCAACTGAGTTGGCAGGTGTGCTCTCTATGGTAGGACTGTTTATGAATACCCTCCCTGTGCGCGTCCAAACAGACCCTACCGTAACCGTTCGTGAGTGGTTGCAAAAACTCAGCGCTCAGCAAGCTGCTACAACAGGCTATGAGTATATTTCTTTGCGTGAGCTGCAAGCCTGGGTAAATAAGGGGCAGAGCCTTTTTGATTGCCTACTTGTATTTGAAAACTATCCGGCTTCAGCCGAAATGTTTCAAGGTCAAACAGATCTTCAGCTTGAGCATATTCAGTTTGATGAATGGACTCATTTTCCTTTGACCCTTCTCGTTTCAGGTGTAGAACAGCTTACCTTTACGGCCAAGTATCGCTGCGATCAACTCGATGCCGAATCGATCAACCGCTTATTAGGCCATCTCAATAATGTGATAACGGTTCTACTCAAGCGACCAGAAGAACCATTAAAAAATATCTCTGTTTTGTGCTCAGCTGAGAAAAAACAGATTTCTGCTTGGAATAAAACGGATGTAGCGACCTATCCGCTTGATCAAACACTGCCCGATTTATTTGAGGCACAAGTTGAAAAAACACCAGATGCGATCGCGCTCATTTTCAAAACGCAAACTCTCACCTACGAAGCACTCAACGCTAAAGCCAATCAACTTGCCCATCACCTACAGCGTAAGGGTATCGGCGCAGAACAGCGCGTTGCCGTGCATCTCGACCGCTCGTTAGAAATGGTGATCGCACTTTTTGCCATCCTCAAAACAGGAGCCGCCTATGTACCGCTAGATCCTAGCTATCCCAAAGACCGACTGGAATACATGCTTAGCGACGCGGATGTATCTGCTGTTCTCAACAATCATATCTTAGCAGGCACAGGGCAGTCTACCACAAACCCTCAGCGAACGCTCCAACCCGACAACAGCGCTTATGTCATTTACACCTCCGGCTCCACAGGCAAGCCCAAGGGCGTTATCAACACCCACCGAGGCTTAGTTAATCGCCTGTGCTGGATGCAACAAACCTATGGTCTCACGACAGAACAGCGCGTTCTCCACAAAACTCCGCTCAGTTTCGATGTTTCTGTGTGGGAAATCTTTTGGCCTCTGCTGAATGGCGCGACTCTCGTTATCGCCGAACCCAATGGCCATAAAGACAACGCCTATTTAGCCGATCTCATTCAAACTCAACAAATTTCAATTCTTCACTTTGTCCCTAGCATGTTAGCGGCATTCCTAGAAATACCCAAAACAAACGATTTCAAGGCTCTTCAGCATATCATCTGTAGCGGAGAAGCACTGCCAAAGTCTCTAGCGCAAGCGTTTTTTCAACAATTCCCCCATGTGTCTCTTTATAACCTCTACGGCCCCACCGAAGCCGCCATTGATGTGACCTTTTGGCATTGTCAATCTCAGCAGGCTTTAACATCACATCCCACTGTTCCTATTGGTCGTCCTATTGCCAACACCCAAATCCACCTATTAGATAGTCACCTCCATCCTGTCCCCATCGGCATTCCTGGCGAAATCTACATCGGCGGTATCGGCGTAGCCCGTGGCTATCACAATCGCCCAGTGCTTACCGCAGCGCGCTTTATTGAAGTCAACAATATTACAACAGAACATATAAAGGAATCTACCGGAGAATCTACAGAAAACTATTCATTGCGGTTATACAAGAGCGGCGACTTGGCACGCTATCGCGCTGACGGCACCCTTGAATACTTGGGCCGACAAGATGGCCAAGTAAAACTGCGAGGCGTCCGTATTGAGCTAGGTGAAATTGAAGCGGCGCTATGCGAACATGCGGCCATTCGCCAGGCTGTCGTCGTTTTATATCAGCACTTTAAAGATGAAATGCTGGTTGCCTATATTGTCAAAGAGAAAGCGGAAAAGATAAGGACGGAAGAGATAAAGGCAGAAGCGGCAAAACCGATCTCAGATCTTCAGAAAGATCTGTCTGATTTTCTGAGCGCAAAGCTTCCTACCATTATGATTCCAGCACACTTCGTGACGCTAGATTCGCTACCGCTGACCCCCAATGGCAAGCTAAATCGCTCTGCCCTGCCTCCTCTCAATCAGGCGGATAGGCCAGCAGCAGTCGCACCCCGCACCCCGACCGAACAGGCGATCGCCTCTATTTGGTCAACCGTCCTTGACCTTGAAGAGATTAGCATTGACGACAACTTTTTTGAGATCGGCGGCCATTCACTTAGCGCTACCAGGGTCAATACCCGCCTTAGGAAGCACTTTAATATTGAGTTGCCGTTGCAAAGTTTGTTTGAGTATCCCAATCTCGAAGCGCTTGCCACTCACATAGAGACTCACATAGAAGCTCTAAAAATTTACGCAGACAGTCAGCAGCAGCACTCTGGATATAAGGAGATCGAACTATGATCAGCTCAGATACAGCCTCGACAACAAAACCTATCGCAACATTTTTAGCCGAGCTTTCTCGCCAGAATATTAAGCTGTGGATGGAGGGCGATCGCCTTCGATGTAGTGGACCAGATGCTATTCTCACGCCGGAGCTAAGCGCTCAGCTAAAAGCCCGAAAGACTGAGATTGTTAGCTTTCTACAGCAGACGCGAAGTGCCCAAGCCGCGCCAGCCATCACCCCTGTGCCGCGTGACCAAACTATTCCCCTATCTTTTGCTCAGCAGCGACTCTGGTTTCTCCACCAAATGCAGCCAGAGAGTGCTGTATACAATTTACCCATGGCTATTCGGGTAGAAGGTTTTTTGGCAGAAGCCGCCTTTATTCAAAGCCTTAATGAAATTGTTCGCCGCCATGAGATTTTACGCACTCGGTTTGTTACTGAAGAGCTGAGTCCTGAAGAGCTGAGCACTGAAAGGCTGAGTCCTGACCCTGCACAGGCTGCACAGGGTCAACCTGTGCAGGTGATTGCAGAAGCCGCTCCCCTCAATATTGAACAGGTGGATTTGCAAAATCACCCTAGTCCTGAAGAAGCGGTAAAGCAAGCTGCCGTCTACGCAGCCAAGCAGCCCTTTAACCTCAGCCAGGATCAACTGCTTCGAGTGACTTTGCTCAAGATAAAAGAAGATAGCGCCGTTGTGCTATTCACCATTCATCACATCATTGCTGACGGTTGGTCACAAGAGATTTTGATTCAAGAATTAGCCGTTTTGTATCGGGCAGCCTTAATGGGGCAAGCGGCGGCTTTACCAGCGCTACCTGTTCAGTATGCTGATTTCTCTGTTTGGCAACAGAACTGGCTACAGGGCGAGGTATTAAATGCGCAGCTTGAGTATTGGCGTACTCAACTAGATGCCCACCAATCCGTACTACAGCTGCCGACTGACTATCCGCGATCGCGAGTGCAAACCTATTCAGGTGCTGTCGCGCAATTCTCTTTGCCAAAAGACCTTAGTAAACAGCTCAGATCCTTGGGTCAGCAGCAGTCAGCAACGCTATTTATGACCCTGTTGGCAGCCTTTAAAGTGCTGCTCTATCGCTATACCGGACAAGTGGATGTGGTCGTCGGTACGCCCATTGCCAATCGCCATCGGGCCGAGGTAGAGGGCTTAATTGGCCTATTTGTGAATACGCTGGTTTTAAGATCTCAAATTTCCCCACAATCCAGTTTCAAAAGGTTGATCGATCAGATTAAAACCACAACCTGGGCCGCCTACGACCACCAAGATCTCCCCTTTGAAAAGCTCGTCGAAGCGCTTCAGCCTGAACGTGACCTCAGTTACAGTCCGCTTTTTCAGGTGAAATTCCGTTTAGAAAATTTACCTCAAAAAACGCTGAACTTACCAGGGCTTACTTTTCAGCGTCTCCCGCAGGCAGTGACCACAGCCAAACTCGATCTCAGTGTGGATCTTTATGAAACAGACGAGGGCATTGTGGGTGGGTTTGAATATAACAGCGATCTCTTTAAGCCTGAAACCATTCAGCGTATGGTCAATCACTTTAAAGCGCTGCTATCTTCGATTGTCGCTAGCCCAGATGAGCCGATTGCTGAGCTGCCGATGCTTACAGCCGCAGAGCAACAGCAACAGCTTATAGACTGGAATAATACTGATCAGCCCTATCGCCAAGATTGTTGCTTTCATCATTTATTTGAAGAACAGGTGGTGCAGCATCCCGATGCGATCGCCCTCCTTTTTGACAATGCTGCCAATAGCACCCGTGACTCAACCACAATTCTCCAAACCCTCACCTACACCGAGCTTAACCAGCGCAGCAACCAGCTTGCCCACCATCTCCAAGCCTTGGGCGTCGGCCCCGAAATTATTGTTGGCATTTGCGTCGTGCGATCGCCCGAAATGATCATCGCCCTCCTAGCCATTCTCAAAGCAGGTGGCGCCTACCTCCCGCTTGACCCTACCTATCCTGCCGAGCGTCTTACCTACATGCTGCAAGACGCCCAAGTCCCTATTCTGCTTACCCAAAGCCATCTTCCTCTCACGCTAGCACCCAACACCCGACGAATTAATCTTGATACCGATTGGCCGCGAGAACAACCCACTCGCAACCCAATCAGCACCGTCGCGCCAGATAATTTGGCCTATCTCATCTACACCTCCGGCTCTACCGGCCAGCCTAAAGGTGTTTTGGTGCCTCACAGCGGCCTTGTCAACCTCACTGCAGACAAAATTCGCGTCTGCGACGTACAGCCCGGCGACTGCATTCTTCAATTTTTCTCCTTTAGTTTCGACGCCTCTATTCCAGAAATTGTCATGGCCTTAGCAAGCGGCTCTAAACTGTTGCTCGCGCCGTCAACGACGCTTCTTCCTGGCCCCGATCTTAGCCGTTTTATCTGGCGTCATCATGTCACTCATCTCACCATTACCCCGTCGGCGCTTACCAGTGTCCCTTACCGAGACTTTCCTCACCTGCGTATGGTTCTCGTTGGCGGCGAAGCACCTGCTCCAAGCCTCATCAAAACCTGGAGCCAAAACCGATTGTTTATCAATGCTTATGGCCCTACCGAAACTACCGTCAATGCCAGCATGGTTCCCTGCGGCAACGGCCAGCCCCTTGAGCCAACCCTAATTCCTAGCGCTAATAAACAGCTCTATATTCTTGACGAGAATCTCCAACTTCTGCCTGTCGGCGTTGTTGGAGAACTCCATATCGGCGGTGTTGGCATTGCCCGAGGGTATTTGAATCGCCCAGATCTGACAGCAGAACGGTTTATCCCTAATCCCTTTTTAGCGGTAAAAAGTTTAGAGGGTAAAACTCAAACGTTACAAACGTTAGAAGGCGGCAGGGATATGCATTCATCGTGCATTGCTCATCATTCGGTGTGTCTCTACAAAACGGGTGATCTTGCGATGTATCTTCCTGGCGGTCGCATTAAGCTCCTAGGACGCATTGATACGCAAACCAAAATACGCGGTTTTCGCATTGAGCTGGGCGAAGTTGAGCGTATTCTACAATCTCATCCGCAGATAAAGACGACGCTGGTTACGGTTAGAGAAGATCAGCCGGGCGATAAAAAACTTGTGGCCTATGGCGTGCCAAAAAACAACAGGGGTGACAAAGCCAGTGGTCACAAAGCAACCCCTGCCGAAGTTCGTCAGTTTGTGGCCGAAACGCTACCCCAGTATATGGTGCCATCGGTGTTTATGTGGCTCCCGGCGCTGCCGCTTACGCCCAATGGCAAGGTCGATACCCAATCTTTACCAACGCCTGTGGCTGTTTCTGCTGAGCCTCTAGTCTCACCCCGTAGCGAGACAGAAAAGTCTTTGGCCAATATCTTTTCTCAGGTGCTTTCACAGGAAACAATCGGCATTTATAACGATTTTTTTGAACTAGGAGGGCATTCCTTGCTGGCCACACAGCTGGTAGCGCAGCTGTTGAATGTATTCGATGTGGAGATTACCGTGATTGATTTGTTTGAAGCGCCTACGGTCGCAGCGCTGGCACAGCGAATTGAACAAAAGCAACGGCTCACTCAAATGCAAGCACCTCTACGCAGCAACGAAGAACGCGAGGAAGTCGATCTATAAGAAATTGTGCGTAATACAGAGTAATACAGAGATGAAAAATGTGATCGGTTACTTAAAAGCAGAGGTTATTGTTGAGCCATTGATTAACCAGTGGTATGCCTGGAGCTACCTGATTCCACCGGCTACGGCGTCGCGATATCTCACTGAGTCACACCTCAAGGTGATGCAGTCTTTTGTTGATGCGCCAGAGGTTCATGAAACTACTTTGTGCAATCCGGCAATGCGGGGCGGGCCGTTTATTCAGTATTCGGCTAGCCGCGTAGAGGAAGTGCGATCGCTACTCGTAAAAACGAAAACCGAACAAACCCGACTACTTGCCCTCAGTGATGCGATCGCTCACCTGCGCAGCCAACTGGCTGATCATCCTGCCGGTCAATCGCTAGAACCGCTCTATGCCCACATCCCCGAACCGCTCAAAGGCTATGTTGAACTGGTATACGACGCTCACAACAGCGCTTCTATCCGCCTGATCGAAGGCTTGCTGTACCGCAGCGAATACTATAATTCTGCTAGCCAAAGCATCGCTCTACGCCTAGCCGATTGCGACCAGCGCGCCTTTGTCATGAGTACGCCCCGGCTGCCCGATAGCAATAGTTTGTTTCTCTCTATTCCCTTTGCCGATTCTCGGCTAGATGATTTGTTTCAGATGCGCTATAAAGCTGGATCTGTCGAGGCGATCGCCACCCGCCTCAACATTTCAAAACAAAGTCAACCCTTTTTCTATCGTCTTTTTACCCCCACGCCTTTGCCACATCACCCTCCCTACAAGGGCGACAGCATCAGAATCCGCTATCTCGGCCATGCCTGCGTTTTGGTTGAAACTGCCGACATTGCTATTCTCTGTGATCCCCTCGTCAGCTACGCACATCCTACTGGCATGGCTCGCTACAGCTATACTGACCTCCCCGAAACCATCGACTATGCCCTCATCACCCACAACCATCAAGATCACGTCATGCTCGAAACACTGCTGCAACTGCGACATAAAATCAAACATGTCGTTGTTCCTAGCAGCCAAAAAGGCTCTCTCCTTGACCCTTCTTTAAAGCTCGCGCTTCAGCAAATCGGCTTTACCCATGTCCTCACCCTAGATGAACTAGAAACTATTGACCTGCCCGATGGCAAAATCATCAGCATTCCCGTCCTTGGCGAGCATGGCGATCTTAACATTGCGACCAAAAACGCCTATTGGATTACGCTCAAAGGCCGATCCATCCTCTGCGCTGCCGACTCCAACAACTTAGAACCCCAGCTCTATGCTCACATCCATCATCTCTTAGGTGATCTCGATCTGTTGTTTCTTGGCATGGAATGCGACGGCGCTCCCTTCACTTGGGCTTATGGCCCCCTCCTTCCTCATTCAATCCCTCACGCCCAGGCGCAAACCCGCCGCCTAGATGGATCTAACGCTGATCGCGCCCTTACCTTAGTCAATCAACTCAATCCCCAACAGGTCTATATCTACGCCATGGGTCAAGAGCCTTGGCTCACATATATCACTTCTATTGACTACGCGCCTGATGCCGCTCCGATTTTAGAATCGAATCGGTTCATTGAGCGCTGTCGGGAAAAAGGGCGAGTGTGCGATCGCCTACTCGGTCGCCACGAAATCAAAATTTCTCCCAAGGGGACCACCCAAAAATCTGCTAGCCCAATCCCCGTCAGGGCCATTGCTCCATCTCTCAATATTGAATCTCACACTACGCAATCTCATAAGACACAAAAAAAGCCGACGATTAACCCACTCCCCACTCCCTACTCCCCACTCCCCACTCCCAATTCCCTTACCCCCAATTCCCTTACCCCCGATTCCCTTACCCCCGATTCCCTTACCCCCGATTCCCTCACCTCTTTCCTCAGCCACCTTCAAACCCTAGATATTCGCCTCTGGTTAGAGGGTAATACCCTCCGTTGTAATGCCCCTAAAGGCATTCTCACCCCAAATCTCACAGCCCAAATCAAAATAAATAAACCTGCGATTATGGCGCTGCTTAAAGGCCATGCTACCAATACGTCCCCTTTAAAAGAGACCATATCCACATCTGTTGATCCGACTGACTCAATTAATCCAATTAATCCAATCAGCACCCTAGCCCCAGCAGGTGACTGGCAACAAGACATTCACTTGCCAGAAGATATCCGTCCTATAGTGACTGACGGGTCAAAAATCACTCACCTAGAGCAGAACATTCTTTTAACTGGCGCAACTGGTTTTCTGGGTGCTTTTCTGCTCCAAGAGCTACTGCTACAAACAAACGCAACTATCTACTGTCTTATCCGTGCTGAATCTCCCACAGTCGGCTTGAACAAACTCAAACAATGCCTCACAACCTACCAAATTTGGCAACCTACCTTTGCCTCACGAATTGTACCTGTGGTAGGTGATTTATCTCTCCCTTCCCTCGGGCTGTCAAGTCAACAGTTTTATACCCTCGCCGATCAAATCGATACTATCTACCACAACGGTGCTCAAGTTCACCACCTTTCTCCCTATAGTCAGCTTAGCGCCACTAACGTCTTTGGCACTCAAGAAATTATCAGGCTAGCCTGTCATGGCGTCCCAAAGCCTCTGCACTATACTTCTACACTTAGCGTTTTCCCCTCCCTACCGCTGCCTGGTCAAACTAAAATATCTGAACAGGCCGACCTTCGAGAGTATCCTGTTCCCGCTGGCGGCTACAACCGCAGCAAGTGGGTCGCAGAACAGTTGATTGCTCAGGCGCGCGATCGCCATCTCCCTGTCACCATTTATCGCCCTGGCCCGATCTCTGGCCACAGCCAAACCGGTGTTTTTAACGTCAACGACTTCCTTTACCGGCTCATGCAGGGCTACGTCCAATCCGGCATGGCCCCCAATGGTGAAATTCCACTTGATTTGCTCCCGGTAGACTACGCTGCCAAAGCCCTTGTTTATCTGTCTAGGCAATCTACCGCCCTCGGCAAAGCCTTTCACCTCATTCACCCCCATCCTGTCGCCTCAACGCTCCTTTTTGATGCCTGCCAATCCGCAGGCTACCCTATTAAGCGCGTTTCCTACGACATCTGGTATCAAACCCTAAAACACATTGCTCAAGAAAATTCTAGCCATCCGTTATACCCCCTAGTAGCCCTCTTCTCCTCTCGTCATAACAGGGCCGAAGCCAACTATAAATCTTTCTCAGAGATTCCACCAGAGATTCCACCAGAGACTCCACCAGAGATTCCACCAGAGATTCCTTTTGACATACAACAAACCTACACTTACCTGAAAAATGCTCCTTTCACACTTCCGCCTCTAAATCGTGAACTTTTCGATACCTATGTTAAAGCGATGATGCAAGGAGAACCCCAATGACACACCGTTACGCTGACTACAACAATTGGGCTTGGCTTTACAACCAAACCATGGGGCCAGATTACAGCCAACCTCAGCTAGATCTGCTCAAACGGGTTTTGCTTCCCCACATTCCTGCTCAAGGCAAAATCCTTGATCTCTGTTGTGGAACCGGGCAACTCATCCAACCCCTTGTAGAAGCAGGCTATGAAGTCACCGGGCTAGACGGATCTGAAGACATGCTGTACTATGCCTACAAAAATGCGCCCCAAGCCACCTACTGCTTAGAAGACGCCCGAACCTTTGATCTAAACCAACAGTTCGACGGCGTGTTCTCTACTAGCGCTTCACTCAACCACCTCATGAGCCTAGAAGATCTCACTCAGGTTTTTCAGCGGGTGTATGGTTGTTTAAAAGACAATGGCGTTTTTATCTTTGATCTTAATCATCCTCAGCAGCTAGAGCGCTGGTGGAGAGGCCAACCCACCGAAGGTGCGCTAAGCCGTCATTACGCCTGGATGATTACCCCTCACTATGATGCCAACCTTGCCCAAGGTGATTTTCAAGTCACTATTTTTCAGCCGCCTACCCAGTCTCCTAATTTTTTAGCCAGTCTTTTTTCACCCTTAAAGCAACTTCTCTATGAAATCCTCAGCCGTCCCCGCTTTATTGGTCTGCGTCTTCAGCTCATACAAAATCTCTCTAAAATTGAACCCCGATGGCAGCGCCATGACCTCACCTACCCCATCAAAGGCCATACCCTCGACAGTGTAAAAGCGGCCCTGACCCAAGCAGGCTTCACAGCCGTTGCCCTGCAAACGATTGACGGAAAATCCACCATAGATGCTAATCATTCGGCTCACTTCATTTGTACCAAACCCAGCCAACAAAATCTTATCAAAACAAATATTGAGTCACAAATATCCACTCCCTAGCCACTCTGTTCGCTTTAAAACCTAAACCTCACCCTTATTATTCACTATTTCCTTATGACCATTACCTCAACCCCCACAAAACAACAACACTTACAGGCCATTATCAATCGCTACACTCAGCGAACGGTTAAATCGAAGCAGGTTGCCGCAGCAAACCGTGCGGTGCTAGCCGACAAAAGCGCTATTGGATTTAACTTTTCACCCGAAATCAAAGAGATATGCTATCCAATTGTGGCTGCGCGATCGCAAGGCTCCAAACTCTGGGACATCGACGGTAACGAATATATTGATATCCTTATGGGCCTTGGAACCAACCTATTTGGCCATAATCCTTCTTTCATCAAAACGGCCATTGAGCAACAGCTGCAAAACGGCATTCAAATAGGCCCCCAATCTGAGTTAGCCGGAGTCACTGCCCAGTTAGCTGCCGAGCTGACGGGTATGGAGCGCGTTACTTTTAGCAATACCGGCACCGAAGCGGTAATGACCGCTGTTCGCATTGCTCGCACCGCAACCCAGCGTAACAAAATCGCCGTTTTCACCAACTCCTATCACGGACATTTTGACTCAGCGCTGATGCGCGCACCGCTGAGCGAATACGCTCGCAAAAAGGCCGTGACGGTGAGTGCCACCCGGCCATGGCTAAAGCCGGTGAGCTGGCTGCTAAGCCAGCGAATAAATAGCCACGCGGTTCCCGCAGCGATCGGTATTCCAGAGGCCACTGCTCGCAATGTCATCGTTTTGGAATATGGCAATCCTCAATCGCTGGCAACCATTCAAACGTACAAAAAAGATCTCGCCGCCGTTTTGGTTGAACCTGTTCAAAGTCGCTGCCCCGAATTGCAGCCCCAAGCGTTTCTCACCCACCTTCGAACCCTAACCAAGGATCTAGATATTGCTCTTATTTTTGATGAAATGGTCACTGGCTTTAGAGTCGCACAAGGTGGCGCACAGGAATACTTTGGCATCGCTGCCGACATCGCTACCTACAGTAAAATCGCGGGCGGCGGCCTTCCCCTTTCTATAATCGCGGGTAAATCTCGCTTTATGGATCATATTGACGGCGGGCAGTGGCAATTTGGCGATCGCTCTACGCCGCAGGTGCCCACGACCTTTTTCGCTGGCACTTTTTGCAAACATCCTCTGTCTTTGGCCGCTGCCCATGCCGCGCTCAAACATCTTAAAGAGCAAGGCCCCTCCTTGCAAACCGACCTCACCCAAAAAACAAAATCTCTGGTTGATCGGCTAAACAGCTTTACCGCCGAAGCCAGCTTACCGGTGAGGTTTACGCAGTTTGGATCGTTTTTTGCGATCGCCCTCACCCAAAGCCAAATCACCCCCTTTACCACTACGCTTCTCTCTTATCATCTTCTCAACCAAGGCATTTACCTGCGTAGCGGTGATAAAGGCGGATTTCTTTCCACTGCCCACACTCCAGAAGATATCGAAGCCATTTACCAAGCTTTTCAAACCAGCTTGCTTACCCTAAAAAGCGTTGGCTATCTGTGAAAAATTCTGTTTCTATTCATCATTTATCTATTCATTCATTCATTCATTCATCTAAAAGGACAACAACCATGGCTCAATCGACCGAAACAATCTACCGCGTCGTCATCAGCGACGAGGGCCGCTATGCCATTTGGCCCGAATATAAAGAAATTCCCTGGGGCTGGCAAGCCGATAAAATCAGCGGCCCTAAACAAATCTGTCTGGATTACATCGCTCAAATCTGGACCGATATGCAACCCCTCAGCCTGCAAAAAGTAATGGATCGGCGACCAGATCAGCGACCACCAAAGCAATCAGAACCGCAAACAACTCGTGATTAATACATTCAGCAGTCCTGACATTACTGACATTACTGACATTACTAACATTACTGACTATGCCCAAGCACAATCTGTGAACTCACCACCTAACAACTCATCAGAGTGTTCACCAGACACCCTCGATCTACAAGTACCTTGGGACATTCCCTTAGAGTGCCATTTAAGTGAGCCTGTCAAACAACAGATTGAAGCTTGCTTGCGATCGCTCCTCCAAGCGCTTCACAACCCCAATCTCTTCCAAGCCCAAGCCCAAATCGCCCACCTCTTTCATACTCTCCCAGTGCCAAACACCCACTCCGCCCAAATCACCACCACCAAAACTGCCCTTTCCCCTGCCGCCGTAAAAGACTACGACACCTACTTTGGCATCCACCATGTCCAAGCCATCCAACCCGAAGACACCGCCTTCCTTCTCACCCACGGCCTCCTCACCAACTGTCACAAATTCACCCTTCTTTGCTGCCATATCCCAACCCTAAACCCTCAACATATTGCCCAACAAAAACAAGGCTTCATCGCCTACATCATCCTCCTCGCCAGAGTTTTCAACATTCCCCCCCTTCCCTCTTCTCTCCTCTCCCCCCCTTTCTAATTCCTCTCATGCCCTCTCCCAAAGATATCTGGCAAGGCTTCCACTGGTCTTTTTTCATTAACGTTCAAGGTCTCATTATCAGTCTCAGACGTTTCGAGGCCCAACTTGCCCTCGGCAACCTCACCCAAGCCGAAATAGAGCTTGCCACTGCTACCGATCTTATGTTTGCCTCTGGTGCATCAATGGCACTAGCCGGTAGCTTCAGCCGCACCTTATATGAGCAAACTGTACGGCCCACCATGGCCCCACCGCAGGTCAGCTCTACCAACTTTAGTGGGCTCATGTCGTGGGAACATGCCGCCCTCATGCAAATTTGGAAACGCCTCCGCCCAGCCTTTGAAAACTTGCCAGCTGAACTAAAACCCCAGCATCAAGCTTTTGTCCAGGCTTACCTCTCTCTGGCCAGCGCTCATCGTGCCGTTTGCGAAAAATTTGGTGGCGCAGAAGGTGGCAGTCTCCGATTTGACCAAAGCTGTGCGATCGCAACATTAGACAAATTCAGTCGTAGTCGCCGCGAATGGATCAATCCAGGGGAGAATATTGCCAGCGACCATCAGCCTTAAGAAGCAGTAAATGCTGATGATGTTGTTGAAGGGAAGGTCGATGACCAACACTAATAGGGGTAATATTATTGAGTTTAAGACGCTGATATAGGTGTGTCTCATTGTTTAAATCGAGTGCGCTGGTAGCTTCGTCTAGAATTGCATATTGCGGTGGGTTTAAGAGCAGTCGGGCAAAGGCTAGACGCTGTTGTTCACCCAGAGAAAGGGGCTGAGTGAGCGGGCTTTCGAGTGGATGATGGCACAGGTGGTGAAGATTCACTTGCTCTAGTACGCTTTTGAAGGTTGAGTAGTGCTGTTCTGTTTCGATTTTTCCTGGATAAGTATTTGGAGAAGTGTTTAGAGAACTGTTTAGAGAAGTGTTTAAAGCTCCGATAAGAGGAACAGCAGTCGATGGATACAGTAGAAGATTTTGGAAACTACTGACTGGTAAGTAGGGCCTTTGGGGGATAAAAGCAATTTTATCAGGGCGGATGATGGTGCCTTGGCCGGTTTCCCAAAGACCCGCGATCGCACGCAGCAAAGAACTTTTTCCAATCCCGCTAGAACCCATAATTAAAAGACTTTCTCTGAGAGGTAAATCCAAAAATAGCGATTGAATAAGTGTTCGTTTCCCATCAGGGGTCACCAGCGTCAGATTGTTGATACACAAGGTAGATCCTGTTTGGAGGGTAATAGTTGGGATCGGCGATTGAGGCTTAGGCTTAGGCTTAGGCTGAGATTGTGGGCTCTGAGACGGTGAAATTTGCGGCTGTAGGTTTGGGGTAAGAGCGGCTTGGAGTTGCTGCAAACGCTGAGCGGCTGCGCCTAAGCTGGTGAGTTTCTGAAGCTGAAGGACAATCAGCGCTAGCGCAGAGAGCGTCAGCGTAAAGGCTGAGCCTGCTTGAGTAACATCGCCAATTTCAAGGTCTCCGGCAAATAGTCGGGGGGCTAAAATAATGCCAGGAATAACAAAGGTGGCATAGCGATAGTGATTTTGAAATAAATTGAAGCCCAGTTGCCAGCCAATCAAATGCTTAAAGTTAGTAAAAAGGCGGCCAAATTGATGCCAGCTTTGAGCGAATTCTTGAGATTCGCCTCGGTAGAGGGCAATGGCTTCTGTGTTCCCACGAATGCGCGCTAGATCGTAGCGAAAGTTAGCTTCATAGTTGAGCTGCTGGGCATTGATCCGGATGAGCGGTTGGCCAAAGCCAAGGAGCGCGATCGCACTACCCACCATTGAATACAAGAGCAAAAACACCATCAGAGGCTGGGAGATAGACCACAGCAGTCCGGCAAAACCAAGTAATTGAAAGCTAGATTCCAAGAGGATTTCAACGAGTTTTAAAGATTCCTGTGTCAGTGTTCTAATATCTTCTTCAATCCGTTGATCGGGGTTATCAATGTCATTTTTGAGACGCAGTTTATAAAAGGTTTGCTCGCCTAAATACTTATCCAGATAGTCACGGGTTAGCCAAGTGCGCCAATAAAGGCCAAGCTTGGCTCGGACATAGCCACTCACTGAGGCAAAAGGAACGCTAACAATTAAAATGCCTGCAAAAATAAACGCTGCCTGAAAAAAGCGATCGCTCTCTTGAGCAGCTAATGCAGAAGTCAGTTCTCCCCCATAAATCAAAAAAACAACCTGTAAGCCAGTACGGATAAACAATAGGATAATTAATAATCCCATCAATCCCCACGCACCTACTTTTTCCCGAGACTTCCAATAGGGCAAAAGGATAGAACCCACAGAAGCCTTAGAGGTCGGCTTAGAGATGATTTCAGAGATTACTTTAGATACAAACGGAGAGGCCATGCGATTGCCTAACAATAGAAAAATTAAATATCAGGAAAGATTTACAGGTATGTAGATTCAGGATCTGATTTTCGCAGCTCCCAGGTATTGGAGTCTGTGAGGACGAGTACCTGCGGGTGATAGGCCAGCAAACTAGGCCGATGGCCGATGCTAATAAAAGTGATATTGGTTGCGGCTAGCTGCTGATACAAGGCTTTTTCTTGCTGAATCGAAAGGGCGCTTGTTGCTTCATCTAAGATGGCGTAAGTAGGCTGCCTTACAAATAAACGGGCGAAGGCTAGTCGCTGTTGTTCCCCGGTGGATAGCGTTCCAGACCAGTCTTTTACTTGGTCTAAAACTTGGTCTAAAGCTTGGTCTAAAGCTTGGTCTAAATTAGTGAACTCAGTGAGCTGTACCTGATTTAAGATATTGAGCAAAACTTCGTCGGAATGCGGGCTCTGGCTAGTGGGATAAATTAGCTGCTGACGGAGCGTGCCCACCGCCATGTAAGGTTGTTGAGGTAAAAATAGAATATCGTCATGAGGATAGCCAATCGTGCCGCGCCCTTGTTTAAGAAGTCCGGCGATCGCCTTGACCAATGAACTTTTGCCAATACCACTAGGGCCAGTAATGAGCAATGGTGCATTAGCGATAAACGAAATATCCTTAAAAAGAAATCGCTGTTTTTCTTGCGGTTCTTTTTTTAATTCTTTTTTTAATTCTTCTTGCGTTATCTGAAGGGGTGTCGAAAAAAGCTGTGGGCTAGGCAATTGAAGAGTTAGATGGTCAACGACCATCTCAGGCTGTTCAACAATTTGAATGGTCAATGCCGAATCTATGGCCTGTTGTTGGGAGCTGATGGCGCTCAGTAATGTTTGCAGTCGGCCCGTGCTAGCTGCGAGTGCTGTTAATTGCTCGAACTGAACCACGACTAAGCTTAAAGATAACCAAATGCGGTCAAAAGCAGCTTGAGATTGAACAATGGCACCAACTTCTAAATCTCCTGCTAAAATTCTAGGTGCTAAAATTAAGCTAGGTAAAATAAATGTGAGGTACTGATAGCCATTTTGGAAGCAATCTAATCCAAACTGCCAACGGATAAATTGATTAAAGTTGTGAACTACTTGTGCAAATTGATGCCCGGCCTTGTGTCGTTCTTGCGTGTTGCCTAGGCTAAATTCCCCTTGCTGCTTTTGATAGAATGCAATGGATTCAGCATTCTCTCGAATGTCAATGAGATGGGTGCGAAAGTTGGCTTCTCTCTTGAGCTGTTCGGCATTAATACGAGTGAGCCGCATCCCGAACACCCAAGTGACGATTGCACTGCCGACTAACGCATACACCAGCAAAAATCCTGTCAGTCCTAAGGAAATAGAAAGCAGCACGCCCACAAAGCCAATGAGCTGTACCCCTGATTCTAAAAAGATTGCGAATACGATAACTGATAGTTGGGAAATATTCCTGATATCTTCTGAGATTCTTTGGTCAGGATTATCGACCTCTGTTGGGAGGTGATAATAGTGCTGATCGGCCAAGTAGGTATTTAAAAATTGGCGTGAAAGACCTTTGCGGCAGTGCAGTCCTAGGCGATCGCGCACATAGGCACTCACTGACAGCAAAGCCGCACTCAGCAGCAAAATGCCAACAAACCTAACCAAAGCAATCTGAAATCGCTGTGAGTCACGAGCTGCCAACGCTGAAATAAATTCTCCACGCTGAATGCTCTCAAAAACAAGCACAGTTCCCGCGAAAAGAGAGAGCACAGTCAGCAACAGCAACCCGCCCAAAACCGTGCGCTGTTGCTGAGGATGGGCACCCTTCCAGAAAAACTGAATAATGTGCCAGATAGCTTGCCATGAGGGCAGTTTCGGCTGGCGAATAGATCGAGCCATACTACTTTGTAAAACGTCGAAACAACCGTCGCATTACCCATCATACAGAGTACTGAGAATTTCGCGAATGATTGTCATTAGAGAGAAAAATGTTTGAAATCTAATGCATATAGATCCTATGAAGTCAAGTTAGTGGGTTACACCTGTAAAGAATATTTTGATACTATATTTCCAGGTTCCTGTTTTCGGTTTTAGTTTCTGGTTTCAGTTTCTGGTTCCAGAAAAAAAGATGTGCGTTTGATTGTGCGTTTGATTGTGCGTTTGATTGTGCGTTTGACCAAGAGACCGTTGACAGTAAAGGGCAGTAAAGCTTATTGCACTAGGCATTGCTGTGCCACTATCTCAGTAGGTTATTCAATTACTGTGCCCTAACAGTAACGCCGTCATAGTAGTTTCCAGGCAGTTTGTCTGGGTTGTGAATACTCTTTTCACCAAAGACCTGCTATCAATGCCTCTTTGCCGTTTCCGCATCTACCGTTTCTGCCTCTACCGTTTTGCTTTACATCAACTAATTCTTTTTTTATCAAATCAGTCACTATGGCTCGTTCTGCTAAATCTGCGCCCATTACGGCTTTGTTTGACTATGACAGTCTTGAGGTTGGTCAGCGGTCAATTGTTCAGCAGCGTACGGGTGAAATTCGAGAACGCTTAAGGCGCTCTGCTCAAGATGTGTGGGAGATTGGGCAAAAGTTGGCAGATGTGCGATCGCGCTTAAAGTACGGCCAGTTTTTGACCTGGATTAAGGCAGAGTTTGGCTGGAGTCAGCGCACGGCCTACAACTTCATTAATGTATATGAAACCTTTGGCGATAGATTTGCAAATCTTGCAAAAGTAAATATTGCCACTTCCTTGCTATATCAGCTGGCCTCTCCTTCTGTGCCAGAAGAGCTGCGCGAGCAGATTCTGCGGGCAGCGGAGCAAGGCGATACCATGACGGCTCAGGAGCTGCGAGACACCATTCAAAAGCGACGACTGAAAGCTGCGGCGCGAAAAGATAAAAAGCAGTATAAACAAACGGCAGCAGAGCTGGCGAATCATCAAGCAGCGAATTCTCCGGGAGCTCACTCAATCGAGCGCATTACCAATGGACTTGAAATTATCACCGTGGTTGCTCAGCCTGCTGACGATGAGCCATCTGAGGCAGCCACTCAGCCAGGGCAAGATCGGCGGGCTAAGGCAGCAAAGGCCTTATCTCCTGAGTTAGCGATCCACGAAGGATGGTATCAGCTAGCCGGTCAGCATTTGCTGTTTTGTGGAGATACGGCTACTCAGGTATTTGCAGCTTGGGCACCGCTTGCAAAGCTGGCGATCGCAGTCACGGGTAACGACTGGGCACATGACTGGCTGATTGACCAAGCTGAAAATGTCGTTGTGCTGCCGACCGCCCAGTACAGCGACGATAAACTCAAGCAACTGCTCAAGCTGCTCTCTAATCCGGGAGATGTGGTCATTTTTCCCTGGTTGCCCGACCCTAATATGCTGGCATCGGCCCATCGACTAGGGCGCACGGTGTATGCAGGCGAGGAAAATGTGGAAAAGTGTCAGCAGGCGGTTAATGCATCCAAACTCAGCGTGACCCCGATTGAATCCCATTATGTGGCTGAGCTAGTCGGTTAGGTAGTTTACTGCTCAGCCTTACTGCTCAGCCTTACTGCTCAGCTTTACTACTCAGCCGTAAAGCTCAATAGGGTTTAAGCGTCGGCAACAGCTGTTGAACAAACAGGGGATGCTGCATGAAAAAGTGGTCGCCTGCGATCGCCGCTAGCGAAAACTGACCTGCGTAAACCTGCCAAGCGGCGACATCTGCTTGGCTGACAATGTTGTCCTGCTGACCCCACATTCCCGTCATCGCAAAATCGAACGGCGCATCGGGTTGGTATCGATAGGTTTCTAGCAGAGTAAAATCTGCTCGTAAGGTAGGGAGCATCAGGTTCATCAACTCCTCATTGTTTAATACGCTCAAGGGAGTGCCCTGATAGTGCTGTAGCCTTTGAATGAAGGCTGAGTCGGGCAGGGTGTGCATCAGCGGCGGCTCAACCAGTAAATGGGGCGCGCGGGCTGCCGATACCCAAACATGAACCGGACTAAGCTGCACAGAACGCCGTAGCCATCGACACAGCTCAAAAGCAATCAGCGCGCCCATACTGTGACCAAAAAAAGCAAAGGGAAGATCCATATAGGGCAGCAACTCTGGGCCAAGGGCTTGAATGACTGTGGGGAGATGATTCAAGGCAGGTTCTGCCAGCCGCTGTCCCCGTCCTGGCAGCTCAATTGCGCACACTTCAATATCAGAAGGTAGCTGCTTGGCCCAAGGGCGAAACACCCAGGCTGACCCACCCGCATAGGCAAAGCAAAACAGTCTCAGTTTTGCCCGCAACTGACGCTGAGGGCATACTAACCAACTACTCATTATCGCTTGCCTGGAAGTCGGTTTCTGGAAGGCCAGCATAGGTATAGCCTAGCTGGCGAAAATCTAATACATCTGAAGCGCTGACAATGCTCTCTTGGGCTGGGCGGCTGTAGAGTGCTCTTAAATCTGTATTGGGAGGGCCATAGTTGCCAGGCTGCGAGAGCCCACCATCCCACGGCCACATGGGATCTAACAGATTATGGCCAAAGGGTTTTCCGGCGCTTGGATAGAAGGTTGGGCCGCTGTGTCCTTGATCTTGCCACTGCGCCCAAAGCCTATCTACATTGGCGTGGTGTAGCCAAAAAATAGGGTCGTAGGGAGAAGCCGGAATGCTGTCCATCGTGCCCAAAACATCTAGTTGATGGACAATACCTTTGTTCCAATCATTCCAGTCTACCTGGCTACCACCAATCACAGAATGGACAAAGGCATGAAGCGCCCAGCCGGGGGCATAGTCTTTTTGGCCATTTTGTTCAGTGGGAACGAGTGCTCCTTCAATCAACGCATTGAACACTTCATAATTGTCAGTTTTAAAAAGATGATCAATTTCACTTTGCGGTAGGGGATAGCGATTAAAAGGGGGCAGGCCGACAAACCTTAGTAAATGTGTTCCTAAGGAGTCCAAAGTGAGTGGGTCAAAATGGAGTTTTGGATTGAGCTGCCAGGTAGAACAAGGGCCGGTTGTCACTTCGCCGCCCTCAAAACGACCTGACCCATTCACCTCGACAGTCGTACCGGTTCCACCTTCTCCTAAAAAATCGGCTTGCAGCATTACCGTTAGTGCGTCAGGGTCTGTCCAATCCCAGTATGGAATGGTGACGCTAGGGTCAATAGCCTGAAGCGCCTGTTCAAAGTCGAGCAGGAACTGTCGGTGCCAGGGCAAAAAGGCCGGATAGCTGTGAGCCGGATTGCCGCGAGCGGGGCCAGTTGCACCTAGGCTTTGCCGAAAGCCCATGGTGAGAATATGTTGAACGACAAACTGTTCATACCGGCTCAGTGAGCTGCCGTTAGAGGGGGTAAATTGCAGCTGGTTCAAAGCGGCAACAAAGGCCGTTTTCTCGGCTGCGGTGAGCGCAGTGACGCTTTTTCGGAGAGATAGGTTTGGCGGCTGGGATTGTTGAGGAAAGACAGGGGCAGGCCCAAGGGCATCCGGCGGCGGCGGATAATAAATTCCTGAGTTGTTGCGTAGCCCAGCGACGATGATAATGGCGATCGCAACTAGCCCGGCGAGTCCAATAAAAACAGTCAGCGTTATTTTTTTAGAGATCTTGAGTTTTTGCAGCACGAGTGAAAATGTCAGGCGCGATCGCTCCAAAAAATGAGCCGAAAAAATGAGCCGAAAAAATGAGCCGAAAAATCAACTCAGACAGTAACGTTGCCCCAGCCATGAAACATGAAGTTGAGCTAGCTCGTTTACATTTGCCTAGTCCTAATATTTGGCTACTAATTTTAATTCCGACTATCAGTTGGTTTATAACGGTAGTATGACATAGATAAGACTCATTCTCATTTGTACTTGTTATCTTCCCCTTTTTTGTCTCTCATGTCTATTGACTCATCTGCCCATACGGTTGTCTCTCAGCCACTCGATCAGCCTTGTCGGTACTGCTCAGAGACTTCTCGGGCCAACGGAGAAGATCCCATTGGAACAGCCGTGACGGCAAAGCTGTGGCTATTTATTGAGGTGCCTCAGCCCTGGGCAAAAAATCCTTGGGGCAACGAATCAGCTGATTTGCTTGAGCTGTTTCAGCAAATTGAGCGCGACCCTCAGCTATGGCGTGAATTAAGGATTTTAGCGATCGCGCCAGATAAAACTGCTTCTACTAAGGGCGATCGCCATGTATTTTTTTATCGCCTGCCTAAGGGAGCCGCCTGCGCCTACACCCAGCAGCACTACCATGTGCCCATCTCTGCGCTCTGCGCTTTGGTCCGGTCTTTGATCTGGCCATCTGTTCAGTTAGCTGTGCCTGCTCCGTTTCGCCCACCAGATCCTAGCCAGCCAGATCCTTTTAAGCCATACCTTCAGCCCGCACCTAGTCGCACTTTTTTTGTCTGTACTCACACCAGCTACGACACCGCATGTGGTCGATTTGGCACGCCGATCTACCGTACGATTAAAAAACGCTACGCCCAGGCAAACTTAAGCGTTTGGCAAACAACCCACTTTGGAGGACACCACTTTGCGCCTACTCTAATTGATTTTCCCACAGGTCAGTTTTGGGGGCATTTGGTACCTGAAGTACTCGACACTTTGGTGTATCGACAAGGCGATGTGACACAGCTACAGCAATTTTACCGAGGATGGAGTGGGTTTGAGCCGTGGGCTCAGATTGCGGAGCGATCGCTTTGGATGCGCCAAGGCTGGAACTGGCTAACAACACCGAGATCAGCGCAATTTATCAGGCAAGATCCAGGCCGGTTTACTCATCGGCTGGCGCGATGGATTTTGTCCTGGATACCGACGAATAAAGCTCAGGTACTCTTAAAAAAGCTGACCAAAAAGCTGACCTGGGCAGAGGTGGAAATTACTTGGGAAGCGACCGATCAGCCCAGAAAAAGCCCGAGCCCAAGTCGTTATCGGGCTCGGGTAAAAATGAGCCATGAAGTAGTCAGTCAGATGCGCTCAGGGACGACAGCGCCGCTAACTCGCGTGCCCCAGTACCGGGTGCATGAATATTAAGTGCTGCGAATGTTTATTGAAAACTATTGCCAATAAATATTCCTTCGCTGTAGCATAGCTAATAGATTCAGATAGCTAATTCAGATAGCTAATTCAGAAACTCAGATAGCTGACAGATTGAATGGCTAACATGGCTAACAAAATCGAATGCATTCGGGCTTTTTTAGGTATTTCCATAATTTTCTATCTTTACCAAATATTTTTACAAACTCGATCTCACCCCAATTTCACTATGGATTTTGCGTTACAAATTGGCCAAACGTCAATTGACACACCGACTCTCGTGCAAAAACTATTGCAATATCGGCTGCTAGAGAAATTTGTACGGCAAACAATTGTTGATGAAATTATCAGTGATGTTGTCTGCGATCCCTCTGTTGCGATGGAAAGTTTTTGTCAAAATAGGCAGCTCCGAACCGAAGAAGAACGGCATTCCTGGTGCCAAAAAGAGCATTTTACCTACGAGCAAATGGAGGCTGAAGCCGTTCGAGAGTTTCGCCTGCGTCAGTTCAAGGAAGAGACTTGGGGCGATCGCGTCAAAACCATCTTTTTACAGCAAAAAGATCAGCTAGATAGAGTCATTTACTCACTCATTAGAACCAAACATGTAGAACTGGCCAACGAGCTGTACTTTCGTCTGCGCGATGACAACCTCAGCTTTGCCACGCTTGCCAAACAATATTCCGAAGGAAAAGAAGCTCAAACAGGAGGGCTGGTTGGCCCTGTAGAACTTAACGTTTTACCCCCAGCCCTAGCCAAAATACTGCAAATTAGCTGTGAAGGTCAGCTTTGGGAACCGACAAAAATTGGCGATTGGCTGATCATTGTGCAGTGTGAAAAGTTAATTCCGGCCAAGCTAGACGAAGCTATGCGACAGCGAATTCTCAATGAGCAGTTTCAAGTGCTCTTACAACAGAAAATGCTCTCTAGTCCGGTGAAATTGGCTCCAGTAAAATCAGCCCCTAGCACGCAGCAGACAATCGGCAAAAACACAAAAGCCCAAAACCATCCCAAATCTGAAGATATGTCTGAAGATATGGCCGATAATCATCGCGATTTTAAGGAGAATCACAACAATATATCTTCGCAGCTACTCGTGACAGAGCCCGCTCGTGCCTGAGCCGTTGTTGGAGCCAGCCAGCTTGAGTCCAGCGACTCTTCACCCTACCGTGCGAGCATTGGGATGGGTGAGCTTGTTTGCTGACTTAGCCAGTAAAATGGTGTATCCGGTTACGCCGCTTTTCCTCACGGCAGTATTGGGTGCGCCTGTTTGGACAGTTGGCGTTATAGAGGGGTTTGCCGAAAGCGCAGCAAGCTTGCTAAAGCTGTATTCAGGGCGGCTTTCTGATCAAGCAGGGCAGCGAAAGCCCTATGCGTTAGCTGGATACAGCTTAGGGGCTGTGTCTAAGCTGGGTTTGGCTTTGTCTGGAGGGTGGGCTGCGGTGCTAAGTGCTCGCCTGCTCGACCGGGTGGGGAAAGGGCTACGGGCTGCGCCACGAGATGCACTCATTGCTGAAAATTGCGCGTGCCATCAGCGGGGACAAGCCTATGGACTGCACCACAGTTTAGAAACAGTGGGTGAAGTATTGGGGCCACTGGTGGGCTTTTTTTTCTTGTTACGGTATGAGGGTCATTACCGAGGACTATTTGTTCTTGCTTTTGTCCCGGCATTGGTTAGTGTGTTGGTGTTGCTAAAGTATGTAAAAGAACCCAAGCGTATTACAATCACTCAAAACTCTCAGCTGCCAAAATTTACGTTTAGGGGACTCACTCCAGCGTATCAACAGTATTTGGGCGTGGTTGGACTGTTTGGCTTAGGGAATTCGTCAGATGCTTTTTTACTGGTGCGATCGCAAGATCTAGGCTTTAGAGGCTCGCAGCTACTACTCCTGTATGCCCTGTTTAATCTCATGTCTGTCGTGCTAGGCGTCACCATTGGGAAGCTTTCTGATCGGGTGGGTCGTAGAGTTTTGCTGGTGATGGGCTATGGGCTGTTTGCGCTGGTGTATTTGGGTTTTGCCCTGGTTCAAGCCCCTGCATTCATTTGGATATTGTTTATATTTTATGGCTTGTATACCGCACTAACGCGAGGGGTGCAAAAGGCATTAGTCGCTGATTTGGTACATGCTGATAGGCGGGGCGCTGAGATTGGCGCGTTTCATATGTTGGTAGGGTTAGCGGCATTGCCTGCTAGCTTGATAGCAGGCTTTTTGTACACTCAAGTTGGGGTGAGCGTGCCATTTTATTTTAGTGCCGCGATCAGTGCGATCGCCTCCATATTGCTCTGGCAGCTGCGGCTACCCACCACCAACTCTTCTTAAAACTCTTCTTTGAGCTATTGAGATATTCATTGGACATTTAATGGACATTTAACCCTGCGCTTATATCATGACTGTAAGCTCATAAAGATAAAATATGAGGCTTTTTTACTACCAAACAGCAGCGCCTTCAGCCAACTTTGGAGACGAACTTAATCCCTGGTTGTGGCCTCGCCTGCTACCAGCATTTGATGGCAGCAGCAAAAATGTTTTTATCGGCATGGGTACTGTCCTAAACGATGCAATCCCAAGCTGGGTAAATGAAGCTGAAAACGCAATCTTTTTTAGCACTGGTGTGGGCTATGGTCGCAGCTTTCGCTTTATCAAACAACCACTCCACTGGCGGCTATATTGCGTTCGGGGGCCTTTGTCGGCTCGTAAGCTCAACCAACCTCAGTCACTGGCTATCACTGATGGTGCCGCGCTGCTGAAGCGTTTTTTCAGGCCGGTTCCCTATGCAGAACGTCAATACAAGTTCTCGTACATGCCTCATTTTCGTCATGGAAGCCTTAGCCTGCTCAAAGGCATTTGCCACAGAACAGGCGTACATTACATTGACCCAGGTGGAAACGTAGCGGATGTGATTGCTGCGATTTCACATACTCAGGTATTAATCAGTGAAGCGATGCATGGGGCAATTGTTGCCGACACCCTACGAGTACCTTGGATTCCGGTGAGAACAAATCCTAGAATTTTGCCTTTTAAGTGGCGCGACTGGTGCGCGTCTGTGAAGGTGCCCTACCAGCCTCAAATTATTCGAGGTGTTAGCGCGCTTTCGTGGCGAGAGGGCGCACAGTCAGTGCGTTCCTATTTACAGGGGCAATCTTCAGCGTTCGACTTGTTGAGCGATCTTCGCATGAATGATTTTTCATTGGGTTTCGAGCGCCCCAAAACGCCAGAGGCTGCGTTGGCGGCTTTAGATGCTCAGATGATTGAGGTCACTCGAAAGACACCTTATCTAAGCAGTGAGCCCCATTTAGAATCTTTGGTTGTTCGGCTAGAAGATCGACTGGATGCTTTAAAAAAAGACATCAGTCGAGGTTTGTTTTCGTAATTTTCCATCTGTTTTTTATTTTATTTATATATGCTAGCTGCTGAATCCCAACTATCAGTTATAATCGCGACTAGAAACCGTGGCGATAGTGTTATTCGTACCATAGACAGCATTTTACAGAATGACTTTAAAGGCAATTTTGAAGGCAATTTCAAAGGTGATTTTAAGGATGATTCTTTAGCGGATTTACGTTCAGAAAAGCTGTATCATCGCGCAGCGAGCAAGGGACAAAAAAACGGCTCCTCGTTTGAAATTGTGGTGGTAGATCAAAGCACTCAGGACGATTGCCAAAAATTGATGCAAAAGTATGAGGATGAACCGCGCGTTGTTTATCGGCGAACTCATACGACAGGGCTTGCGATCGCTAGAAACATCGCGATAAACCAGGCCAAAAATGAACTCATTGCAATTACAGATGATGACTGTATTGTCGATCAAAATTGGCTCTGGGAGATTCAAAAGGCGTTTATAGAGTATCCTCAAGCGGTCATTTTGTTTGGTAATGTGTTGACTGGTGACTATGATGCATCGGCAGGTTTTATTCCTGGCTATTGTCGTGAACAGGTAAAGGTTATTTCAACGGTTTTAGCCAAAAACGACATAGATGGGTTGGGTGCCTGTATGGCCTTACGTAAAAGCGTTTGGCGTGAGTTTAATGGATTTGATGAAATGCTGGGGGTAGGTGGGGTGCTACAGGCGTCTTCGGAAGGTGACTTGGTGCTTCAGGCGCTGCAAAAAGGCTATCAGGTTTGTGAGACACCCTATGTATTTGTCATACATCATGGCTTTCGGACTTGGGATCAAGCCTCCTCTTTAATCTTTCGCTACTGGTACGGTACTGGGGCGATGTATGGCAAACATCTTAAGCTCTATCCGGTTAGCACGGGTTGGATTTTGTTGTTGCTGGCTTGGCGTTGGGCCTTTGGGCGATCGCGCGTAGCCGATAGCATTGGCCGCAACACTCGCAAAAGCTTTAGGCTATATGCCTTTGGATTGGGTCTTTTAAAGGGACTATGGCTAAAGATTGAGAGAGAGAGCGGCCATTTTAGAAAAATAGGCTATCGGGAAAAACCAAAAGGTCACAGCCGCCAGCAAATCGATGGATAACAGGGCTCGCTTAGTTGGTGGCACCACCTGGATTACGCTAGCAGAAGCGCTGGCGTTGCCCACAGGATTTCTGACGCTGAGCTTTTTAACTCGGCAGCTTGGAACAGACGGCTATGGTCTCTTTGCCCTAGTGGCCACTTTGGTCACCTGGATTGAATGGAGCCTGAACTCGGTTTTTTCTCGGACGACGATTAAGTTTGTCAGTGAGGCAAACGGTGAGTCGAATGGGAATCTAGAGGCGATCGCGACCACCGTTTTACGCGCTCAGCTTGGCATTGGGCTATTGGCGGGTATCGCTATCATCATGGCAGCACCAGCGATCGCCCGACTCCTCCATGAACCCGCACTCACGCCCCTACTGCGGCTATTTGCCTTAGAAATTCCACTCGTAAACCTCGCTCAGGCGCACCAAAACATTTTGACCGGGCAGGGAAAGTTTGGGGCGCGGGCGATCGCCACTGCCATCCGCTGGCTAGCCAGACTATTGTTCATTTTGGCCTTAGTTCAAGCAGGGTTCTCTATTGTGGGGGCGATTTTAGGCAGCTTAGCCGCGATGCTAACCGACCTATGGGTTTGTCGGTTGTTCATTCAGCCATCGCTATGGAAACCTTCCAACTTTCCGATCAGGCCACTCGCAGGCTATGCCCTGCCTCTTTTTTTAGCGGCAATATCCATGCGCCTGTACGCCAAGCTAGATCTCATCGCCCTCAAAGCAATGGGCGGAACAGTCGAGCAAGCCGGTTTATATGCAGTGGCTCAAAACCTGGCGCTATTAGGTGGGGTTATGAGCCCAGCACTTGCACCCGTGCTCATTGCGACGGTAGGTCAGCTATTGAGCCAAGAGCGACTGAGTGAAGTGAAGTCTTTAATCCGCTCAGCGATGCGAGTGGTGCTACTACATTTGCCGTTTGCTGCACTGCTAGCAGGGGCTGCGGGAGAAGAAGTCTCTCTTTTATTTGGTAAATCGTTTATTGCCGCTGCGCCGCTGTTTGCCGTTTTAGTGTTTGCCACGATTGGGATTGTCATGATTACGGTGACTAGTGCTATTTTAGTGGCTTCTAACCGGCCTCGGTGGACGGCAATGTTAGCCATACCGCTGCCGATAGTGGCTGTTGCCGGATATGGATGGTTGATTCCACAGTGGGGGCCATTGGGTGCTGCGATTACCACATTGGTAGTGGCTTGGGTAGGGGCTGCTGCTGGGATTGCAGCTATTTATATCCAGTGGCAGGTATTGCCGCCAGTGCTAACATTTGGCCGCTGCTGCGCGGTGAGTAGCATAGGGGCGATCGCTGCAAAATACTGGACAACAGCCGGGTTTTGGCTGTTGCTAAAGCTGCCAACATTAGGCATTAGCATGCTGCTAGCCCTGTGGCTCTTAGGTGAACTTAGTCCGGCAGATCGGATGATAATACGCACTCTTGTACCTAGGAATACTCGGAAGTAACTGTCTTTAAACTTAAACATCTCTCACTGGTTTAAACATGTTAAACAAACTCAGGATAAATGCTCCAAAAATCGCCGTTAAAGCTCTGTCTAGAGTAGTTTCGATTTTTAGCCTACCTACCAATACATTGCGTTTGTTCTTCCTAACCTTTTCCGTTCAACATATTCATGGCCCTGTCAACTATTCCTGTAATCGAAACGAAGCGGTTGTTCTGTGTGTTGTAAAAAATGGAGAAAGCCTGGTTGAAGCTTTTATAGAACACTATCTTCAGGTTGGCTTCAAACATATCTTTTTTTTGGACAATGGCTCTATAGATAAAACCATTGATATTATTAAATCCTACAAGCAAACAACCTTATTCTCTTCTAATCAGCCCTTTCGAAAGTATTATGTCATTTTCAAGAATTTTTTGATTCAAAAATTTGGCTACGGTCAGTGGTGCGTGCTAGCCGATATTGACGAGTTTCTTTATTTTCCCCTCAACAAAAGCTTGCCCCAGGTTTTAGCCTATCTCAATAAAAATAATTATGATAGCTTATGCATTCAAATGCTGGATATGTTTTCACGAGAGGGAATCAAGCTCAAGAATGTCAATCTAGAAAGCGGTCTAACAAAAAACGATAGCGCATGGACATTAGACACCCTAAAGTCGGTTTTTTGTCACTACGATTTGAGTAATATTGATAGAAGGCGATACCTTCGCCGGTTTCAATTTGCAACACATCCAAGGCTTAAGTTTTTGTATGGCGGTATCCGTAAAACAGTATTTGGTCGAGATTGCTTCTTAACCAAAGAAGCGATGTTCTGGGTGCATAAAAAAACTTATCTAAAGTCATCTCATTTACTCAAAACCTCAAAAATAGCTGACTTTTCTGCCTTGTTTTTGCACTACAAGTTTACTGATAACTTTTACTCATCTACCATTAAAGCGGTAGAGTCGGAGAATCATTGGCGGCATAGCGAAGAATACAAAGCCTACTTGGCTGTTTTGAAAAAGGAAGCCTTTAACAACCACACAGACCTTGTTTTATTTCAGCCTTCATCCCTGACTTTGACTAAAA
This sequence comes from Phormidesmis priestleyi Ana, assembly GCA_001314865.1. Taxonomy (GTDB): domain Bacteria; phylum Cyanobacteriota; class Cyanobacteriia; order Phormidesmidales; family Phormidesmidaceae; genus Phormidesmis; species Phormidesmis priestleyi_B. The sequence continues at coordinate 120,427 of LJZR01000005.1, forward strand.
TAGAACAGGAAATAAATACTTTAATCGACAGTAATTTTCTATTTGTTTCTGATGAGTTCTATGAGTTCTTTAACTGAAATATTTCACCATTCTTAGTACCTAAATTTAGGCCAAACAAGGGGAAGATTGCTCTAGGAAAAAAGCTGGGTAGTCCACATGTGACTGGCCATTGCTGCGAAAATTGTTGACCAAAATGGTGATTATGTGTTGGCGTTCAAAGGCAACCATAGAGGTTTAAGTAACAACTTTTTTAAGGGATCTCCTTAGATTTCTGCCAAGGTTTGCATTGCTTGATCCGTCGTTAAGAAAAAATGATTTTTGCCGAGATAATCTACAAATCCAATTGCGACGAGTTTATCCATGACGGGGCCTTTGACCTCAGAGAGATAAAACTCAATGTCTAACTGTTTTAGGTCAGCCACCAGTGTTTCCAATATTTCTAATGCACTAGCATCAATTACATTGATAGCGCTACAGACGAGCAGCACACTTTTTATGTTTATACGCTCGGCAATCGCCTGATTTAGAAAATTTTCTAAGTACTTTGCATTGGCAAAGTAAAGGCTTTCATCCATCCGAAGGGCTAGAACATCAGGGCTCGTTTTCACTGAGTGGCGCAGCTCATTGCGAAAGTGTTCTGAATCACCGACACGTCCAACAATTGCAATATGTGGGTGACTTGTCCGCCAAAGGTGCAGTCCCAACGCAATCAGGGCACCTAGAATAATGCCTTTTTCAACCCCCAAGGCTAATACCGTAAAAAATGTAACTACCCAGGCTAGGCCATCGGCTTTGTCATAGTCCCACATCCGTCTCAGCGTTGCAAAATCAATCAGCTTATAGACGGCGGTAATAATGATGGCGGCCAGACAAGTCTGGGGCAAAAAATAAAATAGTGACGTGAGAAACATCACGGTAACCGCAATTAATAGGCCGGTAATAATGGATGACAATCCTGTATTAGCCCCCGCTGCAAAGTTGACCACGGATCGGCTTAAGCCCCCCGTTACCGGGTATCCACCAGTAAAGGCTGCACCTAGGTTGGCAGCCCCAAAGGCAACGAGTTCCTGATTGGCATCAATTTTTTCGCGCCGTTTGTTGGCTAGCGACTGTCCACCCGCAAAGCCCTCCATATAACCCACTAGGGCGATCGCGAGAGCTGCTGGTAACAACCCTTGCAGCGTTTGCACATCTAAAAAGGGTACCGTAAAAGCTGGTAGCCCCTTAGGAATATCGCCAACAACTTTGATCCCTGCCGCCTGGTCGAGATGAAATCCCCATACTAAAAGCGTGCCTAGAATAACCACTAAAAGCGGCGCACTCTTAGACACTGGCAAAATTTCTTGATCGCGCCATCCTAGATGCTGAAGGAGCTTTACCAATGGACTATTGAAGTAAAACAACAGTCCGACGCTAGATACGCCTAAGGCCAGCGCTACCCAATTAGTTTTGGGAAGGTTCCCAACAATTGAAGCTACTAATTGAAAAAAGGATTCAGTGGAGGGAATTGCTAGCCCAAACAAATGTTTGACCTGGCTAAAGGCAATAATCACAGCGGCTCCACTAATAAAGCCAGAGATGACAGAACGACTGAGAAAATTGACCAAAAAGCCTAGGCGCAATAGTCCTATGGACAATTCCAGTAGGCCAACCAAAAAGGCCAGGGTTATCGCTATGGCCACAGACTGGGCCGTGTCTGAGGGAGCCAACTGGGAAATCGCGGCTCCCACCATCAGAGAGTCCACTGCAACAGGGCCAACCGCCAACACCCGACTAGTTCCCAAGAGTGGATAGATAATGGCAGGGGCAATGCTGGCGTAGAGTCCAACTTGGGGCGGGAGACCTGCCAACAGGGCATAGGCCATGCTTTGCGGAATGAGCAGGCTGGCAACAATAATACCAGCGGTAATGTCTCCAATGAGGTATTTAGATTGATAGTTTCGCAACCAATTAAATGCAGGGATATGACGATGAAGAAATTGATTGGATGGAAAGAACGGACTACTTTTCTTAGTCAATTTTGGTTTCACCAGGAATCTAGTTCATTGAGATGTTAAACACAGTGGTTCCAGGGCATCTTGGCAATCAGTATTCCTAACGCACAAGTATCACTAATCCCAGCAAACACTAGTCCAGAGCCCACAAAGCTGCTGAGGATCAAGAACCAAGGAGAGAGAAATGCACCCAACACAGTACCCATGACAACAAGTGAACCTGCTACAATCTGCACCTGTCGCATTAGACTAATCAGCACATTTTTGTTCACTTGTAAATTTTCCGGTGGGGAAGCTCAAGGTGTCAACTAGAACGTGGTTTAGCTAGGCAGCAGCTAAGACATTGCCACACTGTTGATTGGCAGGCACTGCCTCCATCATCTTCTTAGGATCTGGTAGATTCAATCCATCCATAAAATCGATAAACTGATCGCGGGTGCGCCCAACAAAACGAGGATTCCACTGTTTTTCCTCGGCAATGGTAGAAATGCTGTGTCCACGATAGTCATGGGCTGGATAAACCCAGGTTTCATCGGGTAATGTAAACAGGTTCTGCGTTACCGAATCGTATAACGTACCGGCATCTCCGCTCTGAAAGTCTGTCCGTCCACAGCCTCGGATAAATAGGGCATCTCCGGTAAGAACTCTATCCCCATTTACCAAATAGGCCATGTGGCTATCGGTGTGGCCTAGCGTAGCGATCGCTTGAATTTCTATTTCACCTACCTTTAGCACTTCACCAGGACTGATATGGTGACTAGCGCAGGAAACCTCAGCATTCTCTGGAACAATGCCCTCGCATCCAGTCAGCTCGCGCAGCTTCCCTGTCCCTGTAATATGGTCAGCATGGACGTGCGTCTCCAAACAATACGTTAAGGTTAATCCCAACTCGTTGAGTAGCTTATAGTCTCGATCCACTTGCCCAATAACGGGATCGACTAGGACGGCCTTGCCGATACTAGCATCAGCGATCAAATAAGTATAAGTCCACGAATCTTGGTCGAATAGTTGTCGAAATAGCATAGGTTCAGTCCTTATCTTCTGAATAGGGCGATGTGGTGTTAGAGCAAAAAGAGTGTATGCGTCTCACAATATCTACTATATTACTATATAGTAGATATTGCTTGCAATGAGATCAGTTGAGTCGTGCATTAATGCACGACCAACGCTTGATGCCAGCTGGGGCATCAAGCGTTGATACTCATGGCTTACTTGAAAATTAATAGCATAGCAATTGAGGTGCTGAAGCCTTGTTTTGAATCTGAAGTTCAGCTGTGTTGGCTGGAAGTGCCCCATAGTCTTCAAGAAAAAGCCTAGCTATCTCTTTCTCAGCTAAGGGCTTAGAAAAGAAGTAGCCCTGGGCAAACTTGCAGCCTAGAGATTTAAGCCAGTCCAACTGCTGCTGGGTCTCGATTCCTTCTGCGACAGAGTCGAGACCCAGCTGTTCGCTCAGAGCAATAATGACTTTCACAAGCTTGTTATTGAGATCGCCCGCCTCTAATCCACTCACAAAGGAGCGATCAATCTTTAGATTATCGCAGGGTAAATAGCTCAGATACTGCAATGAAGAATACCCTGTCCCAAAGTCATCAATACTAATCCGAACACCCAGATGTTTAAGTTCATTCAGCACTTTAACCGTTGTATCGATATTAGCAATAAGCAGATTTTCCGTCACTTCCAGCGTCAAGCAGCTACTACATAAACCTGTTTTTGACAGAATCTGCCGCACCTCGTGGGAGAAGGTTGGCTTGAGTAGATCTTGCACCGACAAGTTAATACTCATCTTGAGGTCAGAAAGATTCTCAAATGCTGTTTGCCAATTGGCCAACTGACGGCAAGCAGTTTCTAACACCCAAGCTGTCAACTCTGTAATCAACCCTGTCTCTTCTGCTAATGGAATAAATTCACCGGGTGAGATAAAACCCAGTTCAGGATGCTGCCAACGCACCAGAGCTTCAAAACCAGCCAGTTGGTTGGTGGCGATTTCCATAATGGGTTGGTAATGCACCACAAACTCTTGCTGATCAATGGCTTGGCGCAACTCTCGCTCTAGATTCAAGCGCCTGAGCGCTTTTTCATACATGGCTTCATCAAAAATGGCATAACAATCCCGCCCCCGAGACTTCGCCTGATACATGGCAATATCGGCATCTCGCAACAGGGCCGTAGGCGAGTCATACTGCATCCCCTCTAAAACAATACCCATGCTGGCGGTTACAAAGACCTCGCGGTTTTGTAACCGAACGGGCGCTTGAAATAAGGATAGGATACGTTCGGCAATATTGCAGACAGACTCTGCATCTAATCCATTCAGCAAGATGACAAATTCATCTCCTCCCAAACGCACTGCAATATCCCCCTCACGCAAGCTGGCTGCCAGCATCCGGGCAACAACCTCAAGTAGCTGATCGCCCGCGGCATGACCGAGGCTATCATTGACGATCTTAAAACGATCGAGATCGAGGAGGAGAACAGACAATTGACCAAGACTGTTTTCTAGAGGCTTCTTATTTAAACAAGACTCTAGCTCGTTGAGCACAAAACTACGATTTGGCAAATCCGTAAGGGAGTCATGCAGGGCATTATAGAGAATTTGATTTTCTGCTCGCAGACGCTCTTCTAATTCATCTTTTGCTTTTTGGTAAGCCTCGGCCTGCTGAATCGCGATCGCCAACTGGATCGAGAGTTCTCTGAGCAATGCTACTTCCTCTAGAAGCCACTGCCGAGGTCCCTGGCTTTCGGCAACGCTCAGAAGCCCCCACAACTGACCATGTTGAAGAATCGGAACCAAGACTTGGGCATGAATATTCAAGCCCTTGAGCAAGTCTCGGTGACAATCTGCCATAGGATGGGTGTCTATGTCTTCTAAGATATTCGTGTTGCCTTGGAGATAGGCTTCAACCCAAGCTGGTGCATCAAAACAGGGGTCTAGAACAATTTTTCCCAAGTTTGAAGGCACACCTTCTGCAACAGCCTCAGCTACGACCGCAACACAGTAATCTGGCCGCATTTTCCACAGGGCGACCCGATCACACTTAAACAATGCCTGAACCCGCTCCACAGTCGTCTGCAAGACATCGTCCAATACCAACGAAGCTCGCACATCGTTGGCGACCGCTGCCAACAATTGCTCCCGCTCAACTTTCAACCTCAAATCCTGGGTCCGCGATTGAACTTCCTGTTCTAGCTCAAGGGCTCTCTGTTCAAGGATTACCAGTTTGTCATTCTCCAGCTTCGCAACGCGCTGTTTGAGCTTTTCCACCAACCGGCATAGATCCACAGGGCTCAGTGCCTTTAGCAAACTGGATTGGGTTACAATCCCCTGCAAAGAGCCATCTTTGCCATTGACAATGATTCGTCGAATTCCCTGCCGTTGCATCAACTGCTGGACATCCCACAATGAAGTATTCAGCAAGACGGAAAAGACCGGAGAACTCATGACAACAGCAGCATCTAGGGCCTCGAAGTCCAGCTCTAGGGCTTGAAACTGAACAATGTCTCGCTCCGTAATAATCCCGGTAGCAACCTCAATTAAATCACCAACCTCCGAGGTCTTTTCTTCCGTTAAAATTAAACAACTCACCCGGTGGTTGGACAGTAGTTGAGCGGCTTCCATCACGGAAATACCAGGAGAAGCGGACACTACATCCGCAGACATCACCTCAAATACACTCTGAGATCTGAGCAGATGCCCAGGACGCAGTAAATGCCTCAAGCTCTCGTGAGTGACCATGCCCAGAATGTTATTCTGCTCATCGACAACTGGCAAATGGCGAATACGGCGATGCCAAAACCGGTTGAGAACCGCGAATGGATCGCAAAGTTCAGATTTCTGCAAAGTAATTACTGGCGAGGTCATCACCTCCCTGACACAGACTTCCAAGCGTAAGGTGCCTAAGGCACTGAGTCGCACTACGTCTCGTTCCGTAAAAATGCCGATCAATTCTCCCGCCTCGACGACGAGTAAGCAGCTAGATCGTGCGTCCTGCTGCAGTCTTTCTATTTCGACTTGGTCACCCTCTGGCTGTGCCCTAGAGCAACGATCATGCACAGCGCTCATTAGCACAATTGCTTGAGAAACCAACAAACCAGGCTCAATAATGATGGGCTCCCGAATAATTGCCTCGTCTAAATCCAGTGCCGCTAAATCACAAGCCTGCATAGCATAATCCTATAGAAGAAATCCTAATAAAACAGAAAGTTAGATACGATCACAGCAATTTCAAGGTCCACCTTACAGGCGCGATTTTTACCTTACTCCAAAATAAGTTTGCTAAGTTTCAGCCACTCAATGCTGTAAGTCAGATTTGGCCATGATCTGAGGCAAGCGAAAAATCAAGGGGTTGGAATGGACGTAGTCTGGAATTTAGAATTGCTGATATGACTAAATATTACGTTGTTGTATTAAGTTACCCTTAAGATTCACATTTCGCTTCAGAAAAAGCCAGGATTTTTCTCACTGAAATAATTCGTAATTGAGCAAGGCGTTGTTGCAAAAATAGGGGTTACGGAAAGGGCGAGGTACGATAAGTTTTTAGGGCTTGCCGTGGTTTTTGGTGCCACCCGGCATCGCAATGACCTGACCATCACAATACTCATAGCGAAGTTCTTGGTATGATTTCCATACCCAGTATTCTTCGGCAGTCATTTTTTGAGATTCAAAGGCGGCAACTATACCGTAGGCTCTCGACTCGTAGCGAGCTTTCTTTGCTGAGTGCTTCTAACCTATGGTGGCATATGCTGGGACTGATTTGCTCAGTGCGATCGCCTCTTCGTAGCCACACTCTCACCTGCACCGACCGGGTCACTACACATTGAGCGCTTGCAGTACAGGGCGATGATGAGGTGTATAGTGAACGATGCTGAAATGAGCGGGCTGGATTTGCAGATGGTCTGACTCACAGGCCTCTCCACCTAATGTTTTGATCAATAGCTTTTGAATTTCTTTAGCAGGAGCGATCGCTAATCCGGTGGTTAAAGTATCTGCGGTTTGTCGAGGCTCGCTGAGCTGCTGCGACCAGGTTTCTAAAAAACTATCATCTTGGGCAGTCAGGTGAAGGCCCACCGATTGACGATTGAGCAAGTCCAATAGCGCAGGCTTAACTGTGCTCGCCGTTAGTGAAAAATCTATGGGCATTGCGGCTGTCATTTCAGCCATCCGATCTGCTAAGCGTTGGCAATGCTCGGGTGTGAGCTGATCGCTGGCTAGCAGTAACAGTCGCAGCCCCTGTTTACCCTGCTTCAGCTTTGGAAAAACTTCGCCAATAGAGGTAGTTTGATTGAGCTGTTGAAGTTGTGCGAACGGCAGAGATTGACCGCTGGCTGAATGAGAGAACACTAGCTGGCTGATGCCGCAGTTAGACTGTTGTAAGCTATGGTGATGCCGTGGGTGAAGACCCAAGGCGGTACTGATAAGCGCATGATTAGTGCCACTGTGACCAACCACTAAGAGCGTTTTGCCCAAATGGCTTGGGAGGGTTTGTTGCCAGAACTGATGGGCTCGTTGATAGAGCGATCGCACTGGGAAGTAGTTTTTTTGAGCAACAGCAACTCCAGATTGTGGAATTCTGGTGCCTGCGGCAAAAGAATCCTCAGTAACCTCAGTAACCTTAGCAGCCTCCGCACTCTTAACAGCAGGCTTAACCCGTAGAGGTAACTCGAACTGATCGGGCTGGTGCTGCCAACATTGATATTGTTCGCTAAAGTGCTGTTGCACATATTTATAAGTGAGACCTTCCCACTGCGAAAGGGAGATTTCTTTCAGATGAGGACTAATTTTGACAGGAGGCGATTGAGAGGCACAGCGTCCTTTCAAAATTTCGCAAGTAGTTTGTTGAACCCGCCGAAGCGGGCTGGTGTATATAGCATGGATGGGCGTGTGTCGGAGTGACTCTCCTACCTGTCTGGCCGTTTCTAAGCCCTTTGGCGTTAGCACAGCATCATCAGAACTCCCCTGATAACAGCCTTTATCGTTAAAAGTACTGCGTCCATGACGAACGAGAATAACGCGAGTTGTAGTATGCATGGTGCAGAAAGGGTGGTCAACAAGGGTGGTCAACATTAGTGAGCAGACTGAACAGTTTGGAGCGTTTTTTGAACGACGGATTGCTCAATCGGCTGCGGCGCATCAGGATGATTTTGAATATATCGGCTGTAAAGAAAGTGGTTGAGCTTATGCTCCCATCCAGAAATCCATTTTTCGAGGCGATCGCTCCCGCGCCCAAAGGTCAGCCAATTGACCAACGGATACACCAGCAGCTCGCGGCGACGACCGCCCAGTCCGGCATAGCGTTTTTTGAAGTATTTATCTTCAGCTAGGTTCCACTTTTGGCGCAAATGATGAAGACTCGCTAAATCCCAGGCGTCACTCCAGCGCAGCATAAAGTAGGGTAAATCATACAGCTTGAAATCGGGTAATTGGGATTCTCCAAACCACTCCATAAGTCCAGTTTTGTTAGCTGCAATGCCGACAGTATCGGTAGTGATAACGGCAGTGCGATCGCTATAAATAGTTCCCCCTGCCTCGGTGACCATAAAACAAAAGTCAATATGCTCTCGGGTTGCCATCATGCCTTCATCCAATAGCCCATTGGTCGCCTTAAAAGGCGCTGTTGAAAAAATGCTAGTCCGCACCAGCGCGCAGTGAAACTCCACATAATCGCACTGAACTCGGCATAGTTCATCCGGAACATCTGCAACAGCTTTTCCAGTAAGATAAGCAGACTGTTTTATTTTTCGCTTGATTTTACCGTTTGTAGTGCTGGTTTTAATGTACGAGCGTCCACCTGCGTTATGAATAACTTGATGGGCTGGATGACCAATACAGGTGAGCGGCCCGACTACAGCCGCATTCGTTTCTTCGGCACAAGCCACTAATTGGGTGAGCCAACCCGGTTTAACAATAACGTCATTTTCCACAAACACGACATATTCGCTATCAGCACAGTCAAGAATAGTACGGTCAAGAACATAGCGCAGACCCAGGTTTCTGGCCTGATTAGGAGAAATATATCGCGCTGTGCGAATCACTTTAAACGATTCTTCCTCAGCTTTTTTTCGCAGATAGCGCTCAACAGGCTTTGGCGAGCAAACATCCACAAAAACCAAATCGAAGGGATAATGAGTATTGCTGTAAATACTTTCTAAACAGTCTTGAGTATAGCTAAAACGTTCTCTTGGACCTATTACTAAAGTGACTTTAGGCGTTTTTTTAGATGTTGACTGCACAAGTGCTTGGGGTTGTGTCTCAAGATAATCGCTAGCAGAGGATGTTGTTGTCATGATCTCTTCCTTATTTTTTGTTTGATAAACAGTAGTCAATTTTGGTTAATGCTGGTCAACGCTGGTTAATAGTGACCTCCTAAGATAGTCAACAGCACTTGCTGGGCAAGGCTTAAAAGCTGACGCCGCTCTCGATCCGACCAAAGCCTTGAATAGGTTCATTGGTAATAGCTTCAAGTCCAATACTAAACGCCAAGTCAATGCCATTCGCTTCCACTTCGTAGGTAAGTTCGGGCTGCATAAACCACTCAAAATCGTCTTGACCAACCAAAATTTCTAACTCTAGCTCTGCTGATTCACTGGCTGATTCACTGGCTGATTCACTGGCTGATTCACTGAGCAAAAAAATAGGGCCAATCTGCCATTTACTAAGCCTTTGCTCATCCAGGCTATATTCAAATTCTCCTCTAATTCGAGTGTCGGCAACGGCTATCAGTGTCGAATTCAGCAAAATAGAAATTGCTGAGATCCATATTGCTGAAATCCATATTGCTGAAATCCATATTGCTGAAATCCATATTGCTGAAATCCATATTGCTGAGATCCATTGAGTAGTACAGCAAGCGTGATCGCGAATGGGGTATTTTTTCACATGTTTTTCCACAATGGTTTAGGCGATCGCCAAATTGCTCTGCTGCGTTTTGGTGAACTCAACCAAACGAGCCCTTTCTTCAGAAGAGAGCAGCATTTGCCCCGCGCTAGCATTGACAGCGACTTGTGCAGGAGACTTGGCACCTGCGATCGCTACGGGTTGAATAGGATGAGAAGTTACAAATTGCAGGGCGGCTGTCACCATCTCTTCACCCGGTGCTAAAGCCGTTTTAAGATTCTCAACCTTAGTGAGCTTGCGAGCAAGCTTTTCTTTAGCCTTGTCGTTTTTGTACCATTCAGAGCGCACCGTATCCGTAAACATTGTTTGAGAAGAATACTTTCCAGAGAGCAAACCCTTATGCAGTGGCCCTCTCACTAGCACGGCAATATTGTTGTCGGCGCAGTAAGGAAAAAACGCTTTATCAGGATCACGGCTCAACAGAGAATAATCAACTTCGACTACGCGGCAGGTGCCGTTAGTATTAAACAACTTAAGTACCTCTAATTTATCTGTAGAAATGCCGTAAGTGCCAATGAGCCCCTGTTCTTTGAGCAGATCAAACCCTGCTAAATAGGTCTCTGCTAGCTGAGGATCGTCTAACTTACCTTCATGGCAGAGCATGACATCGACATAGTCTGTTTTTAGGCGATAGAGAGAGGCATGAACACAGAGCCTGACCATATCTGTTGTAGTCATAGGCACCATTTGTCCAGAGCGTCTGCCCCAGCGGCCAATTTTAGTGACCAAGTGAACGCGATCGCGCAGACCCACAAGTGCTTTGCCTAAGCGCTCTTCTGAAAGGCCCGCAGGAATGCCGTAAGATTCGGCAGTATCAATCATATTGATGCCATTTTCTACAGCGCTGCGGACAGTCGCGATCGCCGTTTCTTCGTCAATGTTGCCCCACTGATTGCCAATGTTCCAAGTGCCTAGGCCGATGGCCGATGCTTGGATGCCAGTAGTGCCAAAGTTACGATAAAGCATGGGAAAACTCCTGAGGATTGGGGATTGGGGATTGGGGATTGGGGATTGGGGATTGGGGATTGGGGATTGGGGATTGGGGATTGGGGATGACCTACCGACGGATGGGCTCAGCAGTGCTGTGTTTAGCGTAATAAACCTTACTGTCAGCGGTATTTTGACTAAGCGCACATTCACGAGCGGGAGAAGAGTTTGCCATATGCGAAGAGGGGAAAGGAGGTAAGTTTGGCTTGATGGTTGGGTGACTGGTAGAAGAACGCTGTAATTTTTGAGAGAATCGTGGTTCTGGATAGCTGCAAATTAGCGGAGTCTTGGCATTGTTGAGAGTGAACTGATACTGTCTGGAAAGATAGCGGTTAAAGAGTTTTTCGACGCGGACAAGGCGCTTTTCTAGCCATTTTTTAGCGGGTTCATTGAGGAAGGTAAACTGAGCGACCAGCGGTTGAATCAATTCTTTACGGCGGCGTTGACCTAGTTTTTTATAGCGTTTTTGAAAGTACTTGCTGTGGGCTAAGTTCCATTTTTGTTGAAAATGCTTAAGACTAGCCTTCTCCCATTCGTCGCTCCAGCGCAGCATAAAGTAAGGTAAATCGTAAGGCTGGAGAGCGGGCGCGGGGGGATGCGTGAGAAAGGTAACAACAGAAGTAGGCTCAAGATAGATAGGTTCGCCTAGTCGGGTAACGGTCATGCAAAAGTCTAGATATTCTTTAGTGCAGCAGCAGCCCTCGTCTAGCAGGCCAATGCGGTCGAACAAGTCGGTACGCACGAGCATGGCGTGAAATTCAATAAAGCCCACAGTTTGACGCTGAATTTGATCGTTGACTTCGGCAAGGCGCTGATTCTGAAAATATGTTTTTTCTTCAATGGTCCACTGATGATCGATGGAGTTGCGATCGCCTTTGAATTCATTTTTATTAGACTCAGTTTGGTGGGAGGAAAAGACTTGAGAAAAGGCAGCATATTCGTCGGGTTCCATATAGTCGCCGCCGATGCAGTGAACAATACTGTGAAAGGGTTCGTACTGGCACACCAAAGAACCCACAACAGGTGCGTTAGTCTCCTGAGCGCACCTCATCAGGGCACTCAGCCAGCCGGAAGAAAATACAACATCGTTGTCTACAAAAACAACATAAGGGGTCTTAACCCGTCGCAGTCCTGCATTTCTGGCTTGATTAGGGGAGAGATAATAGGGCGATCGCACATGTTCAAAACCCTTTTCCTCGGCCTGCACTTGCAAATATTCATAGATATGTGACGGCGAGTTGTTGTCTACATAAATTAGCTCAAAAGGATACTGCGTATTGTCGTATAAGCTCTCTAACGACTGCTGAGTGAACTGAAATCGTTCTCTGGGAACAACAATAATGGTAACCGGGGGCTGATGGGTTAGTTGAGTCATGGGTGACCTCCAAAGATGAACTCAAGAAGAGAAATTTCAAGAAGAGAAATCTCAAAAGATGCAACAGATGCTAAATAGGGGCAGCAGCCTGCTTTAGCCTGTCTGAAATCATGGCAGTCTGTAGCTGATAGAGGGCAGCATAGTGCCCCGATTGGTGCATCAAATCGGTATGAGTGCCGCTCTCTATAATCCGACCTTTTTCGATATAAAACAGCCGATCAAAGTTTTTAGACGCTCGCAAATCATGCGTAATCAAAAACGTAGTAGATCCTTCAGTTAAACGCCTGAGCGCTTCATTCACGCTTTTTTCACTTTTGTTGTCAAGACCCACCGTGGGTTCATCAAGAATCACAATGCGAGCTTTGCGGATGGCAGCGCGGGCGATCGCAATTCGCTGCCGTTGTCCGCCCGAGAGGGTTGCACCGCGCTCGCTCATGAGCGTGTCGTATCCGTGGGGCAACTGCATGATAAAGTCGTGAGCATTGGCCAGTTTAGCGGCCTGCTCAATTTCTTTTTCGGTTGCATTGAGCGCACCATAGGCAATATTTTCTCGTACGGTCGCACCAAAAAGAACGCTCTCTTGTAAAACAATACTCACCTGCTGACGCACCGACTCAATCGTATAGTCGCGAATATCTTTTCCATCAATACAAACTTGGCCCAACAGCGGATCGTACAGGCGCAGCAGCAAGCTTACCAGCGTCGATTTACCACCGCCCGATGGCCCCACCAAGGCAATTCTCTCCCCAGCGCTGACCTCAAAGCTGACATCTTCTAAAATCATTCTATTCGATTCATAGGCAAAGTAAACATTGTTAAACGCCACCTCACCTTTAAACGGGAGCGCTGCGATCGCTCCATGATTATTCTGTACCGCTGGCACCACATCAAACAAATCAAGAATTCGCTCCCCTGACGCGATCGCTTTAGAAATTTTAGCGGCTTCCTTAGCCAAATCGCGAGTGGGCTTAAAAGCCGTTTTGAGATAGGTAATAAAAACCAATAAATCACCAGGCGTTGCACCGCCCTGTTGAACAATAAGGGCACCCCGCCAGAGTACAAAAGCCGTGGCAATAGCCACCAATATTTCTGCCGTACGCTGCAGGCCAGCCGAAAGCTGCTGTGTTTGAGCACTATCTTCCAAACTCTGTCGGTTATCGTCCCCAAAAATCTTTTCTAACCGACCCTCTAGCGAAAGCGCCTGTACCACCTTAATTGCACCAATGGCTTCGGCTGCGGTTGCGGCCATGGCACTTTCTCTTTTACGCTGCTGGCGAGAGACTTTTTTAATCCGCTTTGTGAGCTTAATACTAGAAATAAGAAACAGCGGGAGAATGCCCATTGCAATCAGCGCTAGCTCCCAGTCAATCCAAAACATCACCACCACCATGCTGATCAGCGTGAGGGTATCTACAACCAGAGGTAGTGCGGCATTCACCGTAGTACTGCGCAGCGTATCCATATCGCTGGTAATGCGAGTGATGAGGTCGCCACTCTTAGTCTTGTGATAAAAAGAGAGCGAGAGCCGTTGAAGGTGTGCATACAGGTCGGCGCGCACCTCGGTAACCACACGACTCGCGGCAATAGAGAGCCCCACCAAACTCACATAAGCAGACATCGCCCGCAGCGCAGCCGTAGCCACAATTGCAAAGGCTAGCACCAGCAGCAACGTCTGAGAACTCATATCTCGCAATAGCGGCCAGTCTAGTTCTGCGTTATGCGCATCGGGCACGAGCACAAAGTCAAAAATCAGCTTGAGCGGCCAGGGCGCTATCAGCCGCGAGAGCACTTTGGTGATTAGCGCAAATCCAGCCAAGGCAAACAGTCCCTGTTGGGTTTTAATATAGGGCCAAAACTGCCGCATGGTTCGCCGTATTCCTGGCCACGCCTGATTTAGAGTTTTTGGACGCTTACGTTTCATCATTGAAATAGCAAATGATTGAATAGGGTCTTTATCTGGAGTTTCCTCTAAAGTTCTATAAAAGAAACCGCTTATCCGACTTCTGCGAACACTCCAGAATGAGCAGATAGGTCAATTTGGTGGTGGTCAATTTGACGGTTAGCTTCAAAGGCCTGTTCATAAACAACTTTCCAATTCTGCTGTTCTATAGCAAGTGAGTGTTGCTCCAATGCGGTTTGACGAGCGGCTAAGCCTAGCTGATGCCGTCGGTCAGGCTGCAGGAGTAGCCGCCGCAGCGCGTCGGTCAGGCTTTCAGTATCGCCAGGGCGCACAACCAACCCGTTTATGTCATCTTCAATTATCTCGCCAATAGCGTCTACGCTGCTGCCCACAATGGCTTTGGCGGCCAGCATCGCTTCTAGCATGGCATTGGGGCAGCCGTCGCGCAGAGAAGGAATAGCAAAAATATCTATATAGGGCAGGTAGGCCAGCGCTTCCTGACGGCTGATTGTGCCGGTAATGAGCACCCTGTCAGCAAAGCCACTTTGAGCCAGGGTCTGTTCCCAATAGCCGCGTTCTTTTTCAGCAAAGTCTCCGACCAATAACAAGGTAAGCACATGGTTCGCTCGCAACGCTTGGCAGGCATCAAATAAATATTCCAGTCCTTTTTTGTCTCTAAAGCTGCCGACAGATCCAATGACGGTGCCTTGTAGCTGTTCGGCTAAGGCAGGCTTAGGCAAATCGTCAAAAACAATAGGTTCAATGGCGTTCCAAAAGGCCGAGGATCGGTTTTGAATATCAGGCGCGATCGCACAGGCCCGTTTCATCAAATCCCGACTCACAAACGTTGTCCAACTTGAGTGGTTGAGCGTCCAGGCGACCTGGCTAAACTGCGCCGGACTAAACACATGCTTGTTCAAATCCGCGCCTCTCACGCTGTTGATAACTGGTAGATTTTCTTCTTTGGCAAGCAGCGTGGTTAAAAAGCCCATTTCATTAATAAAAAAGGCATGGAAAATGTTGAACTGATAGATGCGATGCAGCGTTTTAAGTTGACTATGCAAGTCGCAAAGATAGTCTTGGTCTTTGGCCTGTTCGTAGCGCACCGCAGGCTTTAGACGATGGACGGTAATGCCTGCTAGCTCAGTCGTTTGGCAGCTCGCGCGGCGATATGCTCCCGCTGCTGCCATCGCCTTCTCTTCTCGAAAAATAGCCCGAAAAACAGCAACATGAACCTCATAACCAAGATCTAAAAGCATGTGAGCAATCCGGCTCACCGACTGGCCTACCCCACCTACATCGGGCGGAAACTCTAACGTTGTGATACAAATTTTCTGTTTCATGGTTTGTCTCATGGTTTATCTCACTGGTGTAGTCGAATTGATTCAATCAACTCAAACCATTTTTGTTAATGCAGGTGTTAATTCGGGTGTTAGTTCGGGTGTTAGTTCGGGCATTACTTCGGGCGCTTGCAGCAGCGTTTGAAAATAGTGGGCAGTATTGTCAGCACCTTGCAAATTGATAGTATGGGCTGCTGGGATTCGGCAAAGAGCGGTGATGATGGCTCGCCCTAAACGCTCAGGCTGCAAGTCTGCTGTTGTAAGCAGCGTTAGAACATCCATGCGAGCAAGCTTTTCGGCTCTGATGCGCTGCTCATCAGCCTGACTGGGATTGAGAGACGGCAGTAAGAGCGATCGCACCTTCGTTCTCAATAAATTCATCGTCGTATTATATCCGCCCAAGCTCACCGACAAATCCGCCTGTTTAAAGTAGTCCAACAGCAAAGAGGTATAGCGACGCAGTGTCACATTTGGCCGATGGAGAGCTGCTTGCTGCAATTTCAAAAAGTCTTCTTCCGGCATAAATGGCCCGGCAAACGCATAGATTTGATGAGGAATGGTTTCAGCTAACTGCGGACTCGCTGCAATCACAGCATTTAGCAGCTCAAATCCATGTCTGCCGCCGCCCGTGCTAGCAACAATCATCGGCGCTTTAGCACTGAGCGCGGCAACGTCATCTGGCATCGGTAACTGCGCTTGAAACGGTGACTGTGCCACATAACCTGTGTAAATAATTTCACAGGTTAGATCACCCACCCGAGGGAAAAACTCTTCTAGCTTTATAAAACTTGGATCAGAATGGAACAACACCGCATCATAAAAGCGATTGATCAATCGACAGACTTTTTCTTCTCTGCGTTGTCTAGCACCCGGCGATAGCGGCTGCGTCATGATGATATCTCTCAAGCTGCAAACAATTTTCACCGGCTGGGCCGAAGCCTTGGCCTTTTTTAGCAGCGGTTTTAGCTCGGACTTCATGCTCATTTTGCTAAAGGGGAAGCACTCTGTAACCAAACAATCTGGCTGAAAGCGATCAAAGGTGTTGATCAAGATCTGCTGTCGCTCAGCTTTTACCGCTTCCAAAGACTGCGTTCCCTCCAATGGCAATAGCGCTGCGCCCTTTTGCCAGAGCGCAGGTAAATACACAATTTCTACTTCATCCGGCAGCTGAAACTGCGGAACCATTTGCCCACCAGTGACAAAACACACTTTAAAGTTTTTCACTAAGCTGCGCATGATCTCCCGGCAGCGAACTAAATGGCCCATCCCGGCTAAATGTTGACAGTAGATCATAATTTTGTTCATGGCGTCTCCTCTTACAGATAGTGCTCAGATAATGTCCAGATAATGTCCAGATAACGGCTGTTTAGTATTGAGTAAATTTAGGCCACCGCTGTTGCCGCAATGCTGCTGACCTGTTTTCTAGCCGGATTACTGGTGACTAATGTTCCTTGTGCTAAAGCCGTTACAAATTGAGCCGTGTTTTCCACTCCGTTGAGATCAATATCCAGCCGACTAGGAGACTGCTGTAAATGCGCAATAATCACTTCAGCAAAACGCGCTGGCTGCAAATCTTCTGGTTCTATCTTCCGCGCTTTTCCAAGTGCTGCTAGCCGCTCAACTCGCTTGGTTTGCTCCTGGTCATCATTACCAGTAAAAGGTAGCATCATGGCTCGCACGCCTGTGGTTAAAATGTTCATGGTGGTGTTGTATCCTGACATGCTTATAGACAGATCTGCCTGCTGCATATAAGACAAAAAGTTGGGTGTATAGCGACTGATTTGTAGATTGTTGCGATCGCGCGTTGCCGCCTTCAGTTCCCAAAACTTTTCCTCTGGCATAAAAGGCCCGGTAAATACCTGAATGTGATGCGGCAGCTTGCCTTCTAAAAATTCAGCTGTCGCCACCACACAATCGAGCAGCTCATGTCCAAAGCGACCACCGCCCACACTGACTAAAATCATCGGTCGTTGCTTGCTCAACGCAATTCGATCCACAATCGTCAGTCGGTTATGCTCCGGCTTTTGTACCACATAGCCGGTGTAGCGCACATCACAGTTCAAATCAGCCATCCTCGAAAAGCTCTCTTCTAAGGGGTGAAGCGTGGGGTCGCCGTGAATCAATAGCTGGTCAAAATATTGATTGATTAAACGAACAACTTTCGCTTCATGACGAGCCTGATTACTTTTAGTGACCACAATGTCACGCAAACTAGAAACAATCTTTGTTCCCCTAGCCATTGCCGCCTCCATCAGCGGCACTAGCTCAAAGGAAAACCGCCGCCGTCCAAATGGAAACAGCTCAATCATGAGCACATCTGGCTGAAAAGTCTCAAGCGTCTCAAGCAGCTGCCGTCGCCGCATTTCTTCAGCCGCTTCTAGGCTTAAGTTTGGATTAACAGACATCAGCTCACGAAACTCGGTATCGGTTTTAATCGCAGGCAAATTGATCACCTGCACCGATGGCGGCGGCTGAAAACCTGAAACCACTTCTCCCCCATTGACAAAGCACACTTCAAAACTGGCCGTGAGCCCACGCACAATTTCCATACTGCGAATAAGGTGACCCATGCCTAAAATATGCTGACAATAGAACATTAGTTTTTTCATGATTCAGATACCTTTGGATAAACAGGGTGAATGAGAAAGTCACCGAAAATTTACTTGCACAGTTTTTCTAGTCACAGTTTTTCTAGCCAGAGTTTGTTGACTAGCGCCGTCAAAACGAAGGGAATCGCAATTACATACACTGCCAGCAGATGGGCTTAGTAGGGCTGTGCCTAGCGCCATAAGCTTTACTGTCGTTGATATCTTCATTAAACGCATCTCTAGCCATTGAGCTAAGCCATTGGGCTAAGCCATTGAGCTAAGCGGGAAGGCATAGCGAAGGAGAAGACGCAGAAAGAGAAAAATTCATGCCAGAAAGGTCTGACGATACCAGAGCCGACAAATAATGACTAATGCAAGAAAGTCCGTTGAAGTTGATATCATTAGGATAGAACGGGGGAATTGAAAACTGCTTGAGTACAGTTTGCAAAAGCGATCGCGCCGTCATCTCTTCAGGATGCAACATCGTCACCCAGCCCTTTTGCTGAAAGCGAGTCGCGCGAATTAACTGTTCTTGCGAAGGTCGAATGCGGGGTACTACCACCACTCGCTTACCCAGGCTTAAAATTTCAGTCAAGGTGTTGTAGCCACCCATTGCTACAACCACATCAGCGGCTTTCACACAGCTCAACAGATCATTCGAAAAGCTTTTAAAAATAACATCAGGACAGCTCGCCGCCATTTGCTGAAGCTGAAGCTGCTGTTTAATCGGCATCTCGGGGCCGCACAGCACCAGGCTTTTAAGAGAGTGAGAAAGCTCGCCATCTCTCGTAGAAGTTTTGATCTGCTGAATACCTTCAAGATAAGTATGCACCATATCGTAACCATCTTCTCCACCACCAGGCGTGACCAACACCAGCGGAGCATCGCGTTCTATGTTCAACTGCGCTCTAAAATCACCCCGCTGACGATTGTCCGGTTGTTTACGAATGTAGCCACAGTAGCAAACCTTGTGAGCCACCGGCAGGGGCAAGCGATATTCTTGCACAATATCAAAAACTGTCTGCGAACCCACTACCAAAATTTGTGCGTAGTATTTTTGAATCGTCGAGTAGTAGCCCCATCTACACCATTCAGCAATGGTTTTTTGAGGCGTGTCTAAAATATCGCGTAGCAGGAGCACACATTTGCTATTAGGAAGATCTTTTTTGAGATAGTTGAGAGTAGCAATGAGCTCACCTTTTAAGCCGGTGGGCTTTTTATCCACGAGTAAAATGTCGGGCTTGAAATGAGTGACCGCTGAATGAATGAGCTGCGATCGCAAAGCAACCGTTTCTTCAGTCGGCATTCTCAAATACTTGGCACACAGTTCTCCCGACAAGCCTCGATTTAAGCAGGGCAGCTTAATATAATCTAACCTTTGGGGCAGGCGAAACTCATGTATCATCGGTGAGCCCGATACCAGCAACACAGAGAGCTTAGGCCAACAGATTAGCAACTGCTCACAAATAGCTAGCATGCGACGCAGATTACCAAGCCCAAACGTATCATGGGAGTAAACCATTATTCGGGTAATGTTTGTATTTTTCAAGGCCATTATTGAGAACCTGAGCGTGATTGGCGTGATGTATCTGCTGTTAACTAACTTGTCATTAACTCTCACAAACTTGATTAAGACAATCATGAACCTTACATGAGAAAATACTCATGAACCTTACTAACTCATGAACCTTACTAGCTCATGAACCTCATCCTACTAATGTAAGAATGCTTTCATATCAACATCTGGGCCCTTTTTCACCTTCGCCTTTTTTCACCTTCTTTTACCTTGGCTTCTTTTACCTTATGGAGTGGTTATAGATGTCGTTATCAGCGCTCTTAAACACACGCTTACACACGAAAGAGAAAAGTAGAAGAGTAAAAAGCGAACGTAAGTCAATCAAAATAAAACACTAAATAATCGCATTAACGGTTCCAATGAAAGATTCCTACAGTGACAGAAAGAAAAGAGTCCATTCTTGATAAACGTTATTTTTACAAACGTCCTACACTCATAAGTGACTGAACCTTAATCATTAACTATAGCAATGATTAAGGTTCGGCTAAGTATGCATTCAGCAATAACAAGAAAATATATTTATATTCAGTCATTTTTTTAAATGAATTAGATGTAGAGCTAAAACATATTCATATATTGCATAACGTCTATTGCATAAATAGTAGTCAATAATTCTTCAGCACCTGACCTGTTTCCACTTTATTTTCCAACAGTTATCTATACATTTTGATTGTTGGCTTTGGCTACTTTACTGGGAAATTTATGTGGAAGCAACTACTACGAGAAACACGAACCCGTATTTTGTTAATGTATACGGCATTGTTGATGCTCATTATAGTAGCCTCAATTCCGTTGTATCGATATCTGTTGTTTCGCGGTATCGATAACCGTGTTCAGGAAGATCTTGCTGAAGAACGAGCATTTTTTTTATCAGCTTATGAGAACTGGGCGCGATCGCCTAATCAGACGCTCGAAGACCTCAAAAATTTCTCCCAAAATTACCTTAGAGATACTCGGCCAGAAGACGATAATTTTCAAATAATAATAATTGATGGCGAATTATTTCGCTCCAATCCACATTATCTCATAGAGCCCATAAGCCCAGGGTCACAGCTATTTACAAGCTGGAAAAACCTCACTCAGTCTTTGGTCGAAGAGTACGCAGCTAGCTCTGATATAGGGGCTGTACTTTATTCTGCCGATCCGCTCATGCTAAACGGCGAGCAGCGAGGCGTTTTTGTCGTGGCGCATACTTCGGCGGGTGAGCGTCAAGAGGCGTTGGTCAGCGTCTACTTGTTTGCGCGCCTGATGATCGTGACTCTGCTGCTCTCGCTGGTGTGCTCTTGGCTGAGCGCTGGCCGCCTCATGGCCCCCATCGCGGAGCTATCAAAGGCAGCAAAGTCTGTGAGCGAATCTGATCTCACTCAGCGAATATCGCCCCCCCAAGGCAATGGTGAGCTAGCCAATTTGGCCAATACGTTCAATGCCATGATGGATCGTATCCAGGCCACATTTGACAGCCAGCGCGATTTCATCAATGATGCAGGTCATGAGCTACGAACTCCCATTACCATTATGCAGGGCCATTTAGAACTGCTAGATGACGATCCACAGGAGATTAAAGAAACCATTGAACTCGTGATGGATGAGCTTGAACGAATGGGTCGATTGGTCAACGATATGGTTTTGCTGGCTAAATCAGAACGGCCTGATTTTTTGAAGTTAGAAACCATTGATATTTCCCACTTTACTGAAGAGCTATTTGCCAAAGCAAAGGCGCTAGCCAATCGTCAGTGGATACTAAAAATAGAGGCTAGCGGTCAAATAGTCGGCGATCGCCAAAAGCTAACTGGCGCACTGCTCAACCTGCTGAGAAACGCCACCCAATACACTCAAGCCTCCGACCAAATCACCTTGAGTTGCGCGTTTGGTGAAAATCACCATATTTGCTTTTCGGTCAGCGACACGGGCGAAGGCATCACCATTGCCGATCAACAGCGCATTTTTTCTCGATTTGCCAGAGGAAGCAACCGCCAGCGCAAACCAGAAGGATCTGGGTTGGGACTCGCTATTGTGAATGCAGTGGTTGAAGCACATGGCGGTCAGGTTAAGCTAACTAGCCAGCCAGGACAAGGCGCCACCTTTCAAATCACTCTGCCGCCGGGGATTTTTTTGGAGAATTCTCCGGTAAAGAATCCGCCGCTAAGGAACGCGGCGCAGAAACCAGCTGCTGTACCGCCGTCAGCAGTTCCTTAAACCGAAAAGGCTTTTGTAGGTAGTCATTAGCATAGGCCGCTAATGCATCTTGGCGGAGGTCACTCATGGCGGTCATAATAATAACTGGAGAAGTATCACCGCGATCGCGCAGCTCTTTTAGCACCTCCCAACCATCCTTAATCGGCAAGCCCAAATCCAGTAAAATTGCCTCATAGTGGTGAGATTTTGTAATCCGCAACGCCTCTTCACCATCTGCAACCACAGTAGTGCAATAGCCGTGTTTACGAAATCCTTTCACCACAAACGAAGACAAATTCTCCTCATCCTCAACAATTAAGATTCGACACATAATAGCAGCGTTTAACTGACAGAAAAACAATCAAAGTCAGTATAGTGAACTTAATTTATCCTGTTGGGTCCTGATGCTACATGAGAAAAATCTTATTTGTCAATAATATTCATTATCCCTTCAAAAGCTTTTACAAATATCCTTACAGGGCCTTTTCCCGAATCTCATTATTGGCGGAGCCGATACCCCATTCCTCGAACAGTTTCTATCAAATCACCACCGAGCTTTTTGCGCAAATAACCTACGTAAACATCTACAATGTTAGATCCTGGGTTGTAGTCATAACCCCAAACCCTATCTAGTAGCTGCTCACGACTAAGCACCTGCCCCGGATGGCGAAAAAAGGTTTCCGCCAACGTAAACTCCCGCGCCGGTAAATCAACAGACAAACTGCCCACATGAGCGCGCCGCGTTCGTAAATCAAGCACTATATCGCCCACCTTCAGCGCCACATCATTCGCAGTTGCCATATCTGAAGCTGACCTCAAGCGCAGCCGAATTCTGGCTAGCAGCTCTTCAAATCGAAAAGGTTTGGTCATGTAGTCATCGGCGCCCCCCTCTAGCCCTGCAACCTTATCGTCAATTTCATCTCGGGCCGTCAAAATAATGATAGGAAAGTTGATGCCCTGCCCACGTAGCTCCTCTATAACTTTCAGCCCATCTTTGTCAGGCAGCCCTAAATCTAGCAGCATTAGATCAAAGGCGCTTGAGCTCACCTGTGAAAGCACTTCAGCCCCACTACTAACCACTACTGTCATAAAGCCGTGAGATTTAAGCCCCTTTTCAATAAAAGATGATATTCGAGATTCATCTTCTGCAATTAGAATTTGGTACATATATCACACATACGTCTCAGTACATTGCAGAATCGCTCAGGAGGGGGTTGTACAGGGCTTTTTTATTCTAGAAAACTTATTTCCTGTAAGTTTTCTAGAATTTTAAGGGCTCAGTTCAAAGCTCAATATGGCCTTGAACTCATATCCTTGAACTCATATCTAGGTTAGTTGAATTTTCAGTTTTAGATCCAATCTTGAGGCTTTACATCTTAACCAATAAAACTAAATAGTAAGCATAGAATAGCATCTCTTAGCATCTCTATAAACCTAAACTTTCAGTCCTTTGAAAGAGTTCAGATAGCAGACGGTTAAAGTGTAAAGTATCTCGATAGTTCTGGAAAATATAAACAATTTTTTCTGCTGAAATATTGGGCACTCCCAGTAGAAAAAGCGTAGGCACTAATGTTAGCTCTATTTGCCTGAGTGATGGTTAGAACTGTTGTGTACTAATAATTAAGCAGCCAACCGTCGTGCGATCGCACCTGCCTGACAGCCACGACAAAAGCTGACTCATAAAAAAGCTGTGCTTCAGCCCATTAGCGAAGCACAGCTATTAATCGCGAAGGAATCGTGAACATTCAAGAAGAATGCTACTAGAGAAAAAGTGAGCCGCTTACCAGCGAGACCGTCTCTTGCGAGAAAAATAAGCGGATGCTCGTTTGCCAGAGTTGTTGCGAGAGATGCGGCGAAGCCGAGGAAGCCCCGCTCCGACCATCCCTAACAATCCTATGGGTAACTGTCGAGAAGCCTGCTGAAAAGATTTTCTTTGAGTCAGGCTTTGAGTCGGGCTTTGAGTCAAGCTTTGCCGAGCCGTTTGATTAGCACTCGGGTGCCGAACAAAATGCTGTTGAGTTGCCGCGACAAATGACAGCAAACCAACCACAATAAACGTGCTCAAGTGACTAAGCGACTTATCAACAGGGTTATCAGTACTGTTGGAAGGCATGGCATGGGTGGTGTAGGTTGTAATCATAAACCACACAAATATGCCAACTGCAACCAACAAAGCAATGATGTTAATTGCTGGGTTTTGAGCAAAGGTGTAGATAGCCCCTCCGGTTGGGCCGTCTAAGGCAGCGTTGAATTCTTCTAGGGTCGTAAATGGACTAGACATAAACCAATCTCCTTACATTACTCTTGCAGCAGTTTGCGGAACCACAGCGACAGGCACTTGGCCATTGCCATTGGATTCGGCGACTAAAGGATATTCTGGATAACCGCTCAGCCCGTACTCGGTTAGATCTAAGCCGTTGATTTCTTCTTCATGAGAAACGCGCAGCAGACCTAACTTGTTGAGCACAAAGCTGACCCCATAGCCAGGGATAAAGCCTAAGATAACCGTGCAAATCAAGGTGCCGACTAGCTGGCCGCCCAAGCTGGTGAGCGGTGCTCCGTCAACCTGTGGGTAGCCAGAGGCCATAACACCAACTGCCATTGCCCCGATTACACCGCAATAGCCATGTACTGCAAAGGCACCAACGGCATCGTCAATACCGGCTTTTTCAACTGCTGCCCCAACAAAAGGCATCGTGTAAGCGCCAATAAACGCAATGAGGATGACAATAGCTGGGCTGTACAAATCTAGCCCGGCGCCCACTGAGATAATACCGGCTAGCCCTCCTGATATGGTGTAGAACGGATCGGCTTTGGATGAGATGTAAGATCCAACAATGCCGGAACATAGGGCCAAAGTGGTGTTAACACCAATAGAAGCCAGGGTCATCGGCGTGCCGTAGATTGTAATTTCTCCGGTTTGGCCGGGAACGAAGATCACACAGGCTGCTAAGAACGCATAAAAGCCCACAAATATCAGCATTAAACCAACCATCGTTAGCGGTAGGTTATGAGGCAAGATTGTTCTTGGCTTGCCGGTGGCATCAAACTTGCCAATGCGTGGCCCAAGATTGATTAAAACACCCAGCGCGAAAAAGCCCGCAACGCCGTGCAGAACTGCCGAACAACCAAAGTCGTGGTAGCCAAACTGTGTGAGAAACCAACCATAAGGATTCCAGCCCCAGGCTGCGGCAACGACCCAGGTGAAAGAGCCCAAAACGACTGCAAGAATGGCGTAAGCACCCACTTTGATCCGTTCGATGACCGCACCTGAGAGAATAGAGGCGGTGGTCATGGCAAAGAGTGCGAATGCAAACCAGAAAACCCCGGTGAGATTGTCGCTGACGTTGGGGCCTAATGATGGAGACCAAGGATAAGAAGCTTGAACCAAGCCCAGTACTTCGCCTACCACGCCTTCGGCGTTAGGATCTGTCCAGGGGCCAACAATGCCTCCTGTGAGCGGAAATAGCGGAAAGGCATTGTACACCCACCAGCCAAAGAAGAAGAACGTAAGGCCAATAATTGACAGCGTTAACAGGTTCTTGATCATGGTGGCCAAAACGTTTTTGGCCCTAGAAGCGCCGCCCTCATAGGCGAGAAAGCCTACGTGGATCAAAAGCATGAGTACAGAAGCCCAGTAGTAATAGGATTCTGACACGAAAATTGCGAGAAACTCTTGTGATTCAGGAGTCATCAGTAGCTCCAATTGGTAGTGTTAGGTTGCAAGGTTGGTTGAAGTAAGGCTCTTTGAACTATTCTTTGAACTTATTCTTTGAACTTATTCTTTGAATTATCAGTTAAATCTACTGGGCCAGTTTTGATGGCCGGTCTTAATGACCCGTCTTAGTATCCAATCTTAAAAGACACATCAACAACAGTCTTTAAAACTGCTCTCATCTTTGACTGGGATCTAATGCACTTGTTATATCAGGCAGTATGCAACGCAATGTTTTCTTCAGCTGTATTCATCAATACTGAAAGACGATTAATATATGACTCAATTCTCCGTGATTAAATTCTCTGTGGCTGAACGCTAGGGCTGATTTATTTTTGTCTTCAGGCAAGTTAGGTGTGACTGCGAAGCATGTATCTCTACAGCGGGTTGGCCTTGAATGTAGTGCCGCCAAATGACGAGGGCGATATCGTCAAGCTGGGCGGGAACTGCTTGATTGTTCGGTAGGTTGGCTAGGCGGTGAGGCGCTCTAACGCTCGCCTGTTCGATCAGCGCTGGCAGCCGGTCGAGGGTTATTTGCATCCTGCCGAGCCAGTCGTACTGTTTTATCCATATGCAATATTGTGGCCCCAACTGCTGTGCGATCAGTCGATCGAAAGCACCAGCGTAGGCTATGCGGAAGTTATAGTCGCATAGCCTTAAAACAGAGCAATTTTCATGTTGTATTGTCGTTTCTAAAGACTGAAAGGGCGCAAGATGGCCAATGGCCTCGCCGAAGAGAGATTTTGCCATGGCCAGCCCATCGACTCCGGCCATATCCCAGAGATGATGTGTCATGATTTGATGTGCCATGATTTGATGTGTCATGATCGTGCCCTACTTTTAGTAGGATCAAAGGCTGCGAGTGGGCCAACGGTGGCTTCAATGCGGCGTTTGATACCGTCGAGTAGGCCAACTTCTACTATGGTTGCGGGTTGGGCGTATTCTGGAGCGATTTGAGCGATCGCAATACTTTTATTCAAAATAGGCGAAAATGTGGCGCTGGTAATATGGCCCACGCGCCAACGCTCACCCTGGGCAAACACACACTGCCCATGAGCCGCGACCTCGTTGCCTTGTAGGACTAATCCAACAGTGACTCTAGGCGGATGCTGCCGAATGGCTTCTAGCGCCGATTTGCCGATGAAATCTGGTTTTTTCATGGCGACCGTCCAGCCAATGCCCGCCTGGTAAGGCGAGGTTAAATCATCAAATTCGTATCCCCTAGCCAACAGTCCCGCCTCAATGCGGGCTCGATTGAGCGCGTTCATACCTAGTGGTTGCAGGCCTTGGGGTTTGCCCGCTGCCATCAACCTATTCCATAGCTGCGGCCCATAGCGGGGATGAACAAACAACTCATAGCCCAGTTCGCCTGTATATCCAGTTCGTGAGAGCAAAACGGGAATGTCGTCTATCCAAACGGGCTCAAATTGAAAGTAGCCGAGGTGGTGGAGTGAAAAGCTATCGAGCGAGGGGGAAATTGGCGTGATTAAAGGGGCCAGAATGCTGCCAGAGGCAGGCCCTTGCAAAGCAAGATTGTGAACCTGGGGGCTGATATCTGTGACTGTTGCACTCCAGCCCTGGTGCTGAGCAATTTTTGCCAGCCAGTCGCCGTCACTATCGCAGTTGCCTACATAGCGATAGTGAGTTGGGCTAAAGCAAAAAACAATGCCGTCATCTACAATGCCGCCGTGAGGATTGAGCAAGCAGCCATAGGCACAGTGACCGGCGGTAATTTTTTCTACATTGCGAGAAAAGGCATATTGCAACAAGGCAAAGGCATCTGCGCCGGTAATTTCAAACTTGCGCAGGGCGGAAAGATCCATGAGTGCGGCTTTTTCTCGCAGCGCCCAGTATTCGGCCAAATCACCCTGATGGGCAAAACTGCTGGGCACCCAAAAACTGTTGTATTCGCTCAAATCGTCGGTGAGTGAGCGGATGCGAGGAGTGAACGCACTCTCTTGAGTGAGTCGTAGTGGTAAGTCGGCAGCGATTCTTGTTCCGGTGAGTCGTGGAAATGTTTGATGGGCCGCGTAGATGCGAATATGAATGGGTGTGGGCTGCCAGCCGTTGGCAGGGTCAATATCGTCGGGGCAAGCAGAGCTGGCGCACAGAAGGTTTTGATGGGCTTGTAACAGCACATAGTCGCCCGGACGAGACCAAGATTCTGCGGCTGTGACGTGGTTTGTGTCGTTGATGTGAGTATTGAAAAAGAAGTTAATTGCAGGCCAGCCGGGTCTGGGCTGAATCCCGTAGGGAGCGAGTACTTGGTTGAAATTGTCGCTACAGCTAGGGTGGCCCGGATAGCCTGCGTCTTCGTAGTAGCGAGATGTGCAGGCCAGAAGGAAGCTATCGTGGCGATCGCAGGTTGATTGAATCACCTCCACCATTGGCTGCAGGGTCTGAGAAAAGTACTTGCCATGCAGCCCTGCTTGCGGGTTGGCGATGCCGTTGAGCGTGCGCGTCACCGTACTGTCTATTTCTTGTCTGTCTATTTCCGACCTAGAAACATTGGCTGAGTCTTCAGCAAATGCTAAAAAATCAGAGCATTGAGAACCGGCTACATCAATGATTTGAATATATTGACCTTTTACGACAGGATAGGCTTGAGCGCTACCGGGCTCAAGCCGATATTCTGCAACGACTATGCCCAACGGTGAGGGAATATCTAAATAAGGGCTGTGAGATGGTTCCTTAGTGACAGCAAGCATTTTTTGCAGGGGAGGGGGGCACGTCGTTAGCCGGATTCTCGTCAAAGAAGTTGAGCGGTTTTAGCATAAAGCCAATGGTTGCAACCGGCATGATCGGCCAGTCTTCGGCACGCGGAGAGTGACTATGAGCAAAGGTGTACCACACTACGATGTCGGTATCCGCGACGGGGCGATCGCGCTGAGTCCATTGGGTTAATCCTTCTCCACCAGGGTGCTGATTGGGATAGTCGCCTGCCGGATAATTCTCATCTTCGTGGTAGGGGGTTACCCACAGGTGCTTACTCATGTAGCTCGCTCGCTGACTGACGCTGGCATCTGGGCGGGCCATGGAGGCGGTGTTTTCTCCTGGCATCAGCTTGTAGGCCGTTGGATAGCCCATTGCGTTGGTTTTAGAAGAATTCACAATTTTCCAGTAGCGGCCCTGCATGGGGTCAATTAATCGCTGCGCGGTTTGCTCGGTGGGCAGAAGGGTCGATTTGGCATAAAAGGCGTTGCCGTAGGGATTGTGCTCATCGACTTCGGGGACGATATCTACTTCATAAACAGAGTTGTTGCCGCCATCTACCTGCATATCCATACGGACGTTGAAAATATGTTGGTGAATGGGCGCGTTGAGCTGCGGTGCGATTAATGTGCCGTACTTGGGTATTTCACCTGGCATGACGGCAGCAGTGCTGACCACGCCAGTGAGTTTGACTTCGTACTGAATGGTGCCGTCTTGATAGAAGTACCAGTAAAATCCGTATTCATAGTTGCCAACGGTGGCGATAAAGGAGACCACTAAGCGACGCGATCGCCTCACCTCAGCCTGTTCTGTCCGCCAGTCTACATGCTTCCACAAAATGCCAAAGTCTTCTTCATGCAGACAAATGGCATTCTCTATTTGCACCACTTCACCTTTAGAGTTGGTGATAAAGCCATCGAAGTAATAAATTTCACCCAGGCAATCACAGCCTAATTTGAGCGAATTTGCCAGCGAGCCAATGCCATATTCTCCCACATCAAACGCATTTTTACGATAGTGATGGGGGGCAGGATCGCCATAGGGCACAGTCATTTCGGCCAGTGAAGCCCGGTAAAAAATAGGTCGCTCATGCTCACCATCTTGGTAAGTGACGTCATAGAGTACGAGTCCTTCACGCGGCGTAAAGCCCACTCGAATTTTCCACTTTTGCCAGCGAATTTCATGGTCTTTTACTTCAAAGCTAGGGCCTTCTGGCTGTACAATTTCCAGCGGTTTAATGTCGGTTCGATAGTTTTTGACATACTCTGGCGTATAGTTGCCATCTTTAGGTGGCAGAGGAACAACGCCGTAGTCTTCAACCCGAATGACCTCCATTTTGTTGAGATCGACGACCGGAATCACGCCTTCAATGGGCCTTGCATAGCCATGATCGGTCGGACTAGATCTAACCCAGCACAGCGCTCTTGAAAGGCGAGTCCCCTCTTCGTCGGCAATGCCGTAGTGACCTGCCGACCAGGGATCGACCATGACTAGGTCTGGGTTGGTGATGCCGCGTTTGGCGATCGCCGCTAGAAACTCCGGACTGGCTTTAACCGCAGCTTCGCATTCTACAAATTCATCGAGCATAATTGGCGGCTGTACGCCCGGAATATGTACCCAAGATTTCACCTCGCCAGTGCTCAATGAAACCACCGCCTCGTAGGTTTTGGCCGTTGCGTTATCTAGCAAAATAATAAAGGCTTCTCGCTCAATCGTATCGCCCGGCTGAAAGCTTAAAACGGTTGCTTTGGGGGGCTCTTTAAGCGTCACGGTGGCAAAGCGGACGCGATCGCCCAAAGACGGTTGCGCCCGTGCGATCGCAACTGCTGCGGAGATTTCATCAGGTGTGAGTGGCTCTAGCGGATGGCTAACGCCAACGGATGTGCTCAAAGGTCGATCTGTTACAAAGGTCATGAAGTGAATTTCCTATTTGGGTATCTTCTAAATAATCTCTGGCCGATCCTTAATTAATCTCTTCCTGTACTTGCCATTGCCATTTCCGGCCTTTTCAAAAGTGTTTCAGAATTGTCCACTTCAGCTAAAAGAATTTCAGCCAGTTTCCGTTTGTCCTCAGCGGTCATTTTCTTTAACTCATTGTGCAGCATTCGCTCATTGACAGATTGATTCCAATAGTCCAAGCTCTCAAAGCCTAGCAGTGCAGATTTTCCAACGAATTGGCGCAGAATTTCATTGGTTGGTCCCATCACCCAGCCCGCCTTGCCATCGCGCAAATATCGCTCTATTTCCATATCTTTTTTAAAGCCTGATCCGCCGCAGGCATGGAGCATTTTGTCGCATACATGAGCCACATTTTTTGCTGCCGAAAATTTAATTTGCCAGTACCAGTGCAAATAGGCCGAGCGCGGCAGTGCCAAGGTATCGGCATGGAGAGACCAGTCACAATTATTGGTGAGTCGATCCATCAGCTGCCCCATAGAAAAGGTATACATCCGGCAGGCGCTAGTGTCGATAATCGCTTCGCCAAAGTAGTCTTGAATGGTGGGATAGTCGGCTACTCGCATGCCTACATCGACATGTTTTTTACGGGTCACATGCTTTTTGGCGATATCAATCGCCCCGAGCGCAATTCCATTCCAACAGGCCGAAGAACAGAGTAAAAAGAAAGGATCTACAATTTCATCATTAGAGGCGACGCCATCGCCGATGGGGCCAACCATTCGCTGCGGGGGAACCACCACGCCATCTACCAGCAGACTGCCAGACTGATTGCCGCGCAATCCCATTGCATCCCACTTGTGGGGCTCGGCCTGAGCTTCGTCACCGTAAATTAAAAAGCAGGAAAGATCGGAATAGTCGCCATCAAAGTTGGGGCTAGTCGTTTGCACAATATACCAGTCGGCAAATCCTGCTGAGGTGGTCCAGGAGGCTCGCTTAAATACCTGCCAGCCAGCTGCGATTTCTTCTGCCCGAGAGGAAACCGGATACCAAAAGTGAGAACCGGTTTCTGGATCAGAGTAGGACAAGGTTCCAATTGAAACCTTGGCATCTAAGTCTTGAAGCAGCGTTTGCAGTTCAATATTGTCATGGGCTCTAAACAGCGCAGCGGCCACTGCGCCCAAGTGCATGGTGTAGCACATTGCCGTACTCGGACAGCCGTAGCGGGCAATGGTTTCAACAATCATAGCGGCGCAGGTATGATTTTCACCCAATCCACCCCATTCTTGGGGGACTAGCAGGCCCAGCAAGCCCAAAGAGGCTAAAGCTTCAAAGTTTTTGCGGGGATAGATGAGGTTTTGATCGGAGGCGATCGCATTGGGCCTAAGCACCTTTGCGCATAGGTCAATCAGCTTATCTTGCAGCGTCTGTTGCTGAGGCGTTAGCAGCCACTGCGGGTCAAAGTCTTCGCTGAGGCCACCGAAGAATGTTTTATCAGCCTGAGTTGTCGTAGTCATAAGTGGGGATAAAAATGGCGTTGGGTTAGGCTAAACAGCAACTGTCATTGGATTGCTCAGCGGATCGGCACAATAGTCCGCCAAATGAGGCGTGCGATAGCCATCTTTTTGCCATAGCACCGGAAAGAAACTCTCATCCATTTCAGTGCTATTTACGCGCTTATAGCGCCCGTAAATATAGCCTGGAGAATTGGTGGGATGAAACTGGGTATTGGCCGGAATGGTATGTAGCCCAATACTGTGAAAGCTGCCTTCTGTGCGCGTTGTTTGGCACAAACCATGCCAGGTTCGTCCATGGTGAAACGCGCAACCGCCTGCCGGAACTTCGACAACAACCAGCTCTGGCTCATCTACACCGGCATTTTCTGCGGCCTGAAGCATTGCCCAACGATAATCTTTTTTAGGTGCGTGAAACTCTCCCTCTACGCTGGCGAGGGGCCATTTGTGAGAACCTTTGACATAGACAAGCGTGCCATCGGCAGCAGCGGCGTCATTAAGGGCGACCCAGCAGGTCATCATAGCGGCAGGCGCTAAATAGTTGATGTAGGTGCCGTCTTGATGCATGGCGATCGCCTGCGCACCGGGCGGCTTCATCCAAAGGCTGTCTTGACCAATGCGGGCACCGTCCCAACCGGCTAACGTGGCGGTGAGTCGGCCAATTTCGGCAGAGAGTACTAGGCTGGCAATAGTGCGATCGCTCTTCCAGGCATTACACATCTCGCGCGTAATATCCGGCAAGCTCATACTGGGCCGCCAATGCCATTCATCTGGGAAAATGCCCGTCTCAAA
Organism: Phormidesmis priestleyi Ana; assembly: GCA_001314865.1. Classification (GTDB taxonomy): domain Bacteria; phylum Cyanobacteriota; class Cyanobacteriia; order Phormidesmidales; family Phormidesmidaceae; genus Phormidesmis; species Phormidesmis priestleyi_B. The sequence continues at coordinate 152,885 of LJZR01000005.1, forward strand.
CTCGCCATGAAACAGCGGTTCCATACGGCTCTCTAGCTGCTGGGCAAATTCAGCAGGCAAAAAATTCTCCACAATCAAAAATCCATCTTCTTCAAACTGTTGTAGCTGTGCTTGAGAAAGATTGATCGGCTGGTAGTTCATACACTTGAGGCATCCTTACGAAACTGGCTGATAAAAACCTACTGATAAAAACTCACTGTAAAAAAACCTATTGCAAAAACCCATTGCAAAAACCTATTGGCTGGCGAAAATCTAGCGAATGAAAATCTATCTGATAAAAACCTATTGACAAAACAAAGCTAGCAAACTCTACTTGTCATAATAAGTTTCTGTCAAAAAGAAAATGTATTATTCGTCACTTTTCAGCAAACCTTTTAGCAAATCCTTTGAGAAAAATAGAGGAAGAACAAGTCATGACATTTGAAAAAACACTCACTGCTCAACCCGGTGTCCTTAATATTGTCACTAGCGACTTTGATGCGCGCCCAATGAGCTACCTCACTTCTGATGGCTACCGTGCCGGGTATGAACCTGAACTGGCTCGCCTAGTCTGCCAAAGACTCGGTTTAAAGCCGGTTTGGCACAACCTGCCTATGGCCGACTTCTACCATTCGTTACAGGCTTCAGGCGCAAGCGAACCGCCCTACGATATTGTCTGGTTTAATCAAGCCATTACACCCGAAAGGCAACAGTGGGTGAACTTCACACAGCCCTATGGTTTGTTTGACGAGGCCGTTATTGTAAAAGCCGCAAGCTCTGTTGCTAGCCCTGCGGATCTTGCCGGACAGCGAGTGGGCGGGCTAGCCGATAGCACCAATATTGCCTTGGTAGAAGGCTTTCCCGGTGCCACAGCTGTCCCTTATCCCGGTAGCGACAAAGTGCTTCCCGAGATGCTCGCAGCGCTGCGGGCAGGCGAAATTGATGCCCTCATTGACGATGAACTTGTTTTGCTAGTCGCCGCTCAAGAAGACCAAATGCTCAAGCTTGCCTTTAGTTTGGCAACCCAGGTGCCTTTCGCCATCGGCGTTGCCAAAGAACGGCAAATATTACGAGATAAGCTCAACGACACGCTCACCGACTTGCTCGCCGATGGCACGATGGCCGAGCTGTGGACGCAGTGGATTCCTTGGAAGGCATTTCCACTCTCGTAGCGTCTGATACAAACTTGTTATGACAGGTTGGATTTACTTAAAGCAGCGCATTTGTAAAAATTGAACTGAAAACTGAACTGAAAACTGAACTGAAAATCGAACTAAAAATTGAATTGAAAGTTGAACTGAAAACTAAACCAATTATCGGGAGAGTAGATCGTGACTGGAGTTCTCATTCGGACTGACAAGCCTGGCAATGGAAAGGCGGTCACTGACAGCCCAACAGATTTGGAGGCTTATGTCCATGCAGAAGGGAGAGATGAGCTAGTCAAGCAGGTTCGCGCCAAAATAGACGAACTAGGCGTTCAATACATTTACTATCAGTTCATTTCTATTACGGGCAAAATCACCGGTAAGGGTGTTCCGGCAGACCATTGGGAAACCATCGCACAAGGGGGTATTCAGCTGGTATATGGCGCAACGGTAAACTTAACGCTAAACCGTCAGCAGCAGTATTTAGGCTATGGCCCCGAGTCGGCTGAGCTGGTAGCGATTCCCGATCCTGACACCTTTTGCCAGCTGCCCTGGGATAAACGAGTCGCGCGCGTTTACTGCATGTGCTTTCGCAATCGGGAAGAAGAGGAGAATCCTGGTGCTTATCTCACGTCGGACTGTCGCGGTAACCTGATGCGGCTGCATGATGCGTTTCAACAAAAGCACGGACTCCAGCTTCGTCATGGCTGTGAGCCAGAGATGATGTGGCTTAAAAAAGGGCCTGATGGCCAGCCAGCGGGCGGTGTAACCAAGCCAAACTGCTATCACATTGATCAGTTTGAAGAACTGCGCCCAGTGTTTTTAAAGGTGATTGAATATTCTCGGGCAATGGGTTTGGATATGATTCAGGGCGACCATGAGGATGCGCCCGGTCAGCTAGAGCTGAACTTTATGTATGACGATGCGTTGCGGACATGCGATCGCCTCACCACCTACCGCCAAATTTGTGCTCAGGTCGCTCGTGAATTCAACCTAATCGCCTGCTTTATGTCCAAGCCCTTCTTGGGTGTGTCAGCCTCAGGTTGCCATCATAATCTTTCTCTTTGGCGTGGTGGTGAAACGGTTGTCAAAAAGTTTGGCATGGAGAGTTTGCCTGGGCTCGAAGGTAACTACACTTACCACCAAGGGGGTGAAAACACCTTTATGCCGGTAGCTGGCGAATCACCCCGCATTCCTGGCCCGATTGGGCTCAACTGTATTGGCGGTGTCATTGCCCATTTGGGTGCTCTCACAGCGGTTGGTTGTTCTACTGTAAATTCTTACCGTCGCCTATGGGATGCTGGCTTTTGGGCACCCGTTTACTCGGACTGGGGCTACCAAAATCGTACCTGTGGTTTAAGAGTGTCAGCGCCTGGCCGGTTTGAATATCGCGCTGTGGATTCGATGGTGAATCCTTACCTTATGGCCGGTGCGATGTTACAAGCTTTTGACGATGGCCTCAGCAACAGTTTAGATCCAGGTCAGCCGGAGCAGCGCAATATTTATGAGGCAATGGAAGCTGGAAAACAAACTAAAAAACTGCCGATGTCGCTGGGTGAAGCGTTAGATCGATTGGCAGATGATGAGGTTATTAAGTCGGCGATGCCCGGTGAAATGTACCGTCTATATGAGGAATACAAGCGCGATGAGTGGATTCGGTTTTTAGCGACAACCAGCAACTGGGATGCTGAAAATTATATGAACTGCCTGCCTTAACAGGCCTGCTTTATTATGCCTTCTCTAATTGCATCTCTCTAATTGCATCTCTGTTTGCATCTCTGTGAATTGGGTTGCGACGATGATTCTAAGGAATGGACGTATATTAAAGTCAAATACTGTCCAAAAGGAGACTGTCCAAAAGGAGGGGATCGAAGCCGCTTTGAGCGTAGTCGGCTCTGAGTATTTCCTAGAATTATTTTCTTTTCTTTGGAATCATTGAGACCTCAAAATCACTGAGATGAGTCGTTCGTCATATCTGCCAGATCATCTTCTGAAAAGCTTTTACCCATTTTTTTAGGCAGAACATCGTTGAGAGGGCTCTCCCGCTGGTAGGTATTTTCGGCGGTGCTTTTATGGTTGGGGTTATCCTCATTGTTTTTCATGGCCTGCTGAACAATCGGCTTCATATCATCCCCATAGTGTTCGACTGTTTTTTCAGCGCGGGCTTTGTCCATATTGTAGTCCACGCTATAGGCAACTGTTGTTTGACCAGCCGAAGGTAATAGTGCCTTGCTCTGATTTTTTTCAGACTGGTTTTCAGACTGGTTTTCAGACTGGTTGACTAGCTTTTCGAGGGCATCTGCTTGCCGCTTGAGTTGCTTGGTTTGCTGTTGAAGCTCTTCCATTTGCTGGCTTTCAGAAAAGGCTGTGCTGGTGCGAGGCGTGAGTAACTGGCAACTTGACAAGAAAAAGCAAACTAGCATTCCAGCAATTAAAATAATGCGCATTTTAAAGGTCTCCTCGCTGACGATCATAATGATTTGTTTCGTGAGTTTCATGAACAGCATGAACAGTCGGGCCTTCCTGTCGGGCCTGAGTCGCATCTGCTGCATGTGTGACTCTATTTGCGCCAGCAGTTAAGACAGCTGTGCCAAATATTAAGGTTGTGATACCGTTTATCAACAGTCCAAAGCCGACCCACAGACCCAGTATCCAAGGGGCATTTAACGGCCATTGAGACCATATGAGAATGCCTAAGATAATCATTAAAATGCCATTCGTTAAAATCCATCCCCAGCGGTTGGCAGGCTTTACCCTAAAGGCTAAGAAGACACGAAAGATGCCATCTATAAAAAAGAAAATTCCAATAAGCAAGGTGAGTGAAGCTGCGCTTGCTAATGGATTCGTTAAAAGGAGAATACCTAGAACAATAGATAAAATACTGAGTAGTAATCGTAGGATGATAGAGCCACTGCTACGATGGTGGCGAAAGGCATCTATCCCCTGAATAATGCCTCCTACGACAAATACCCAGCCTAAAAAAGCACCAACCGCTGCGCCAGTTAGAAGCGGGCTAGCGAGGGCTGCGATACCTAATAGAATCAGAAGCGCCCCTAGGAAGATGACCCAACCGGTTCCTGGCTTGATAGGTTGTTTGCTTTCCATGTTTGTATTCCTTTATCTTTCTATTCTCCTGAGTGCAGCATCAAGACTTAAAACTAAGCTCTGACGCTACACTGGTTGCAATCGCACTTTTCAGGATGGTTTTTTAGGATTGTTGTTAGGACTGTGGTTCGGTAATATCGAAGTTTTCCTTGTGCCATATAAACGCGTAGTAGGCGGCTACTAGCCCGGTGAGACCGTTGAACCACACATTGTTACCGAAAATTGGCATGATGCCAAAGAGTGTTTTGCTAAAGGGGAGAAGGCCCATTACGGCGAGTAACACATAGCTGATGGCAAAAAAGCGATTGTAGTTGAATGAGCCTCGATCGCCCGTTGCCGAATACAGCCCAAACAACCCGACTGCTAAGTGAACCATATTGTGCAGCAGGTTAGTGGGGAACAGGCCAAATAGGTAGCCAAATCCTCTCAGGTAGGCGGCTGCATAGTTTGCGCCTGTAGTCGCCGGAATTTGATCAGCACTAATCGGTGCGACCCCTTCCATGGCACCTGCGGGTAGCGTGACTAAACTTGGAATAAACCCTGCTATTCCGATAACGGTAAAGATAAGACCTAGTGCTAACGCACATTTTCGTTCGCCTGACATATTGATTACATCCCGATTGTGTTAACGCTCATATTGTCGAGCGCGAGCATCAAAAGTACCTCTGCCTAAAATGAGATCCTAACGGGCGAATTCTCTTTCAATAGTTTGACTTTGGAGAGGTAGTAAAGCGCTAAGAGTAAGGCGCTTTACTCTTGGCGCTATTTGGCGCTATTAAGTTGGCGCTATTAAGATAGACATGTTTAGAGATGTCATTTAGAGAGATGTCATTTAGGGATGACCCGTCAAGAGACCTGTTGTGGGAGAGACCTGTTGTGGGAGAGACCTGTTGAGAGAGACCTGTTGAGATGCCTATGAGATGCCTAACGATAACCCGCAATAACCTCTGAGGTTCTCCTATGACAGAACTGAGCGGACTTACGCCTGTGGGGATAGGAGAGGTGGTGCTGCGCTTGGGCTGTGCTTTGCTCGGGAGTTTGGTCATTGGGCTAGAGCGCGAGTCTAAGGAAAAGGCAGCAGGCTTGAGAACTAATTTGCTGGTTGGCTTGGGTGCGGCAATGGTCGTGATAGTGCCGATACAGGTGGGGGCAGTGCAGCAATCGGTAGATGTGTTGGGGCGCTCTATTCAAGGTGTGATGACCGGGGCTGGGTTTGTGGGGGCAGGTACTGTGTTTAGAAAGAACCGTGTTCATGGATTGACTTCAGCGGCGGCGGTTTGGGTTTCGGCTGCGCTCAGCATTGCGGCGGCTTGCGGACAGTGGCAGCTGTGTTTGATCGGCGCGGCGATCGCGTGGATTGTGCTCCGAATATTGGATAATGTGGAAAAATTTGTGTAGAGAGAGACTCTGTTAGGTTCTAACAGATCTTATTGGAAAGAATCTAAGATTTTGTGGCGCTTTAAGGGGCCGATCAAGGGGCTGATCTTTTCACGGTTAAAGCGTAGCAAAAGCGGTCTGCTCGGGAGATGGTTTCGCCCTGGAGAATTGGCTTGTCGGGGTTGCTGTAGGCGGTATAGCGATAAACAATGAGCGGCTGGCCGAGCGGCACTTCTAAATGACCGCTCATTTCATAGTCGGCGTGGGTGCATTCAATCGTGGCCTCAATTCGCTCAATGGCGATCGCATTTTCTTCTAATACTGGAAAAGTCATTTTTCGCTTTAGCTGTGGGCCAAACTGTTGGCCTAGCTCTGGCAAAATGTAGGTGATATCGACCGCGCCCACAGAGCCGTTCATGGACAACAGTTTTTTTTGAAAATAGGCTGATGGTTCTGTCAGGCCCAAAATGGCGCGTACATTTTCGGGCGGACGCACTTTTTTAAATGATATATTTTCAAACGTGAGCTTGATTCCTTTTTGGGCCAGGTCGCTCTCTAGTAAAACCAGTGGGCTAGAGAGTGAGTAAGCGACTTTGGTTTGAGGAGTCACAAAAACGCCTTTTCCCTGTTTTGACTGGGCAAGTCCCTGGTTGACTAAGTTGGCGATCGCCTGCCGTACTGTAATTCGACTCACCCCAAAAGCAGCCATCATTTGATGCTCGCTGGGGAGCTTTTCTCCGGGCGCGTAAACGCCGGAGGCTATTTGATCGCGTAGCTTTTCGGAGATGCTGATGTGGAGAGGAACAGAGGCCATTGGACAGAAATAATATACAGCCTTGTTATAGCAGGTTGAGTGTGTTAACTTTACTTGTTATAACAAGCTAGTGATTGAGGGTGTTGAGGGTTATGTCAGAAGTTGTATCAGGGGTTATGCCAGAGGCTTCATTGCAGGCTGCATTGGAACTTGCCCCTGCTGGCTCAGCCGGGGAACAAGCTGGAGAACAGGCCAGCGAACAGTCCGAGAAACAGGCCAGCGAACAAGCCAGCGAACAGGCCAAAGAAAAGGTCAGCGAGCAGGCCGAGCAGGTGGCCGCGAGAGCCGTTCATCAGCTGCTAGAGGCCCAGACGCTTTTGCCTTTGAATCAGCGGTCTAATTGGGCGGGCTCGCTCAGGCTAGGCACTCATTTGGCTGTGATGGTAGTGAGTGGTTGTCTGTGGGGGCAGGCGTATAGTCGGGCGCTCTACTGGCAAGGTTTGCCTGCGCTGGTGGTGTATGGCGCAAGTTTGGCGTTTATGTTTTGTGCGGTGCATGAGTGTGTGCATAGGACGGCGTTTGCCAGCGGGCGGGTAAATGATGCGATCGCATGGTTAACGGGCTGCTTGTCGTTTTACAACAGTACGTTTTATCGACGCTATCACAAGTGGCACCATCGCTATACGCGCATAGAAGGCAAAGATCCGGAGCTGCTAGACTTACAGCCGCAAACCCTGACGGAATATGCCTGGGTGCTCAGCGGCATTCCCTGGTGGATAGGGAAGGTGACGGGTCATCTTAAAGTTTCACTGGGGCAGCTAACAGATTGTTATTACCTGCCAGAAAGCTCGCACGCATCGGTGATCCGTTCTACGCGGTTGCAGTTGGGTGTGTATGGGGCGATCGCGCTACTCTCCGCTGCTTTAGGTCACCCTTGGTTTCTCTTGACCTACTGGATACTGCCGCTAGCGGTGGGTCAGCCGCTACTGCGATTTGTGCTGCTAGCCGAGCATACTGGCTGTACCTACAACGACAATGCACTGGCAAACACGCGAACTACGCTGACCTTGTGGCCGCTACGGTTTTTGATGTGGAATATGCCCTATCATGCCGAGCATCATCTTTATCCGTCTGTTCCTTTTCATGCGCTGCCTCAGGCTCACACCCTGCTCAAAGAACATTTTGCCAAGGTAGATTCTGGCTATCTTCGGGTGAATCAAGAGATTATTCATGGCCTTTCCTAACTCTCCTCACTCTCCTAAGCGTTTTGTTTTAAAGTACTTTGAACTGCAAGGCGGCACCGTATTGCCCGAAGCGGTGCTGGTGTATCAAACCTATGGCAAGCTCAATGCGGCGCGTGACAATGCTGTGCTTTATCCCACGTCCTATGGCGCACAGCATTGTGATGTTGACTGGCTCGTGCGCCCAGGCGGCATTTTAGATCCAACCGATTGGTTTGTGATTATGCCTAATATGTTTGGCAATGGGCTCTCTACCTCACCTAGCAACTGCGAAGCGGCTAAGGCAAAAGGGGTTTACTTTACGCATTTTGACAATGTGCGATCGCAGCATGCTTTGTTAAAAAGCTTGGGGATTGAGCAGCTGGCGCTTGTGTATGGCTGGTCGATGGGCGCGCAGCAGGCATACCACTGGGGAGCGCTGTATCCGGAGTGGGTTCAACGAATTGCCGCTGTTTGTGGTACGGCAAGAACCACTGACCATAACCGCATTTTTTTGTATAGCTTGCAAGCTGCTCTTAAAGGCGACCCTGCCTGGAATGGAGAGTGCTTTGAAGCTGTGCCCGATCGCGGGTTTCACACCTTTACTCAAATCTATGCGAGCTGGGCGGCTTCTCAAGCCTATTACCGGGCGAAACCCTATTTAGAATGGGGCTATACCTCCCTAGAAGATTACTTACTGCGCAGCTGGGAAGCGGGCTATCGTAAGCGCGATCCACATAATTTATTAGCCATGATCGAGACTTGGCTGCATTGTGATGTGGGTAGTAATCCGGTTTATAGAGGGTCGTACAACGATGCGATGAAAGCGATTACGGCAAAAACACTGGTAATGCCTGCGACCACAGATCTTTACTTCACGCCAGAAGACTGTGAGGCTGAGTCGAAGCTGATAGAGAATAGCCAGTATTTACCGATTCCTTCTATTTGGGGCCACCGGGCGGGCAATCCTTATCAAAATGCAGAGGATGAAATATTTATTAAACAAGCTGTTAATAAGCTATTAGCCAGCTGCTAGCAAACGGTTAATTATCTTAGCCCAATCATCTCCAGCTTAATTATTCTGTTAAGACACAGCTTATTCCTTCTTAGAAGGCTCTTAGATTGGAAGGCTCTTAGATTGGAAGGCTCTTAGAAGAATTAGAAAGATTAGAAAACTTTCGTGCGCAATCCTCTTGTTGGCCTCAGAGGCGAGAAGACACTCGTAGCATTATCGAGAGGGCCTGTAACTAAATTAACAGTCACCTTGCGGCTTGTATGTTAACCTTCATGCCATCGATAGCGTGTGAATGGTTAACTTTTAAGCGACGCTCAGTCGTCTAAGTTCAGTTGTCTAATCAGTCGTCTAATCAGTCGTCTAAGAGGTGTTTTTGTCGTTTAATTTTTGAGTTTCTCACGCTTCTACAACCGGCTAATAACCGGCGGTTGTAGACATTTTGTAATGGGTCCAAATAATGAATCAAAAGCGTTTTTATCCACAGAGGATAGGTGCCGTTACGCTCAGTAACGGGTATCAATGGCTGACTCGGCTGTCGGCCAAGTGGTTTCGCCAAGGGCCAGATGGTTGGGCTACTTTGCCGATGCTGCTGGTGCTAATGGCGATCGCGGCTCCTGCTGCGATCGCTCAAGAAGCTGCTGAACCCACATCTTTAGCTGACGGTATTTTTCAGCCAGTGGTAGATTTTTTAGCGGTTTTGCTGTTCTTTAAAATTGGCGGCGAAAATGGGTTTCCGTTTATTGTGCTGTGGCTGTTTGTCGCGGCCATTTTCTTTACGTTTCGCATGGGGTTTATTAACCTGCGGGGGCTAAAACATGCGATCGCCGTCGTGCAAGGAAAGTTTGACGATCCGCATGATGAAGGTGAGGTGTCTCACTTTCAGGCGTTGGCAACGGCAGTATCTGGGACGGTGGGCTTAGGAAATATTGCCGGGGTGGCGATCGCCATTCAGCTTGGCGGCCCAGGCGCGATGTTTTGGCTGACTATTGCCGGGCTCTGTGGCATGGTCAGTAAGTTTGTGGAATGCACGCTCGCGGTCAAATATCGTCGTCAGCTACCGGATGGCACTATTTTGGGGGGCCCGATGTACTACCTCAACCAAGGGCTAGCTGCTCGCGGTATGCGGCCGCTGGGTCAGGCGCTGGCAGTGCTGTTTAGCATTTTGTGCTTGGGCGGTAGCTTGGGCGGCGCGAACATGTTCCAATCTAACCAGGCATATGCGGCTATTTCTGGCCTGATTCCAGGCTTGCCTGCGTGGCTATTTGGATTGGTACTAGCGGCGCTCTCTGCGTTTGTTATTATTGGTGGCATTAAGCGAATTGGCTCTGTTGCCGAAAAGCTCGTGCCTGCGATGGCAGTGCTTTATATTCTGGCTTGTTTGGTGGTGATTGTTGCCAATATTGGTCAGGTTCCGGCTGCGATTGGCACGATTATTGGCGAGGCTTTTGTGCCTAAAGCCGCCGTGGGTGGCCTTGTGGGCGTGATGGTACAAGGCATTAGACGAAGTTCTTTTTCGAATGAAGCCGGTGTCGGCTCGGCTGCGATCGCCCATTCGGCAGCGCGTACCGATGAGCCGGTTCGCGAGGGAATTGTTTCTCTTTTAGAACCGCTCATTGACACGGTGATCATCTGTAACTTAACGGCTATCACCATTGTGCTAACTGGCGTTTATTTAGATGATACCGAAGGCCTCAGCGGTGTTGCCATGACCGCTAATGCCTTTGGCTCTGTGGTGGGCTGGTTTCCGATTGTGCTGAGTGTCGCAGTATGCCTGTTTGCCTTTTCAACCATTATTTCTTGGAGCTACTACGGCATTCAGGCCTGGACCTATCTCTTTGGCGAGCGCAGCACTCTGCTGTTTAAGTTCATCTATGTGGTCTGTACTTTTTTAGGCTGTTTAACCAGTCTTTCTCTCATTATCGACTTCAGCGATTTGCTGCTGCTGGGGATGGCATTTCCTAACCTGCTGGGCTGCTACATTCTCTCGAATGAGGTTGCAGGTGATTTGAAGGATTATTGGGGAAGGCTCACCTCGGGGCAAATGGTCATGGTGGGTCAGGTGCCGGTTTCTAGCGATGTTATGTAGTTAAGAGCGCTTAAAAGAGAATGCTTAAGAGAGAATGCGCTTGAACGATCTCTCTTGGCTGCTTGTCGAGCGGCTTGTTATCTGGCTGAGGGTGTGATTTTTCTCTGTTGCGCAAGCCAGATTTGACGCGCTCGGGGCGATCGCACAGTATACTCACCGTAGAACTGGCTGAATCTTAAAAACCATTGTAGGCCTCGCACCACAGCGGGCTTGCGGTGGTTTTTGGGTTGCGAAAGAGTCGGGATAATAGATGCTTTGAAAATCATTGGGAGTCCTTATGAATAAGAAGATACTCCCAATGTAGTGAGGACAATTGAAAACGACAAAAGGCAGCGTCGATAAGGCCTATGCAAAAGAACGATAGGCCATTGATCGGCTATTGTTATCGCTGATTATCGCTATTGTTGCGATTGCTTGAGCACCAGTACCGGACAGTGCGCAAAGCGAACGACTCTTTCGGCAATAGAGCCCATAAAGAACCGAGATATGCCAGTTCGCCCGCGTGAAGGCATGACGATGAGATCTATTTTTTGCTGTTCGGCATAGTCGATAATTTCAGCGGTTGGATCGCCTGTTTTAATCGCAAAGTTGAGCCCTGCATACTCACTGGCCGGAAATTTTTCATCGAACAGCGCTTGAATGGTAGTGGTGCGTTTTTCATCATCTACCGACTCCCAAATCACGCCTGGTTCTGTCGCTTCTAGGGGTTTTAAAACATGTACGACATAAACGTTTGAGAGTTGTTCGGCAAAGGCAATGGTGTCCTTAAGTGCCTGTAAGGATTTGTCGGAAAAATCTGTAGGGACAAGGATACGGTCTTTTGAAAATAAAACCATGAGAGCAAACCGTTAGCTATATACGACTATCGATGCGTGCAATCGAACGGTGAATTGAACGGTTGATCAGGCGTTCAGCGCAGCCAATGTCGTTAAAACTGGTTGCGATTATAAGGGGTGTTTGGTAAATACTACCAGAGCCCTGCGAATTCAGTCGTAGAAACGAATACAACCGTAATGATCGGCGTAATGATCGGCGTGATAATTGGCGTGATGATTAGCGTCGTGATGGGTGCTATTTTCTCAAATGCCAGCTGCGCGGCTGCAAGAAGGTGCGGATACCTATTTCGGAGAGGGTTGAGCCGATGCCTGAGTGTCCTCGGCCTGTCCAAGGAAGGCGAGGGCTGACGCGATCGCAACAGTTCCAATAAGCGCTGCCACTGTTAACTTGCTCCAAAATCCGTACAGCATGATCGCGATCTTGGCTGTAAACGGCTGCGGTCAGCCCATAATCTGTATCGTTCATCAGGGCGATCGCACTTTCATCATCACTCACGCGCTGCACGCCGATGACCGGGCCAAAGCTCTCTTCGCGCATGATTGCCATGTCGTGAGTGACTTGGGTGAGGACTGTTGGCGCAAAGTAAAAACCCTGTTGGTCGAGGGGAGTGCCACCGCAGTGAATGGTTGCGCCTTTGATAAACGCATCGGCAACCTGCTGAGATAAAACGGCCATTTGGGGCTTGCGGCTCAGGGGGCCAAGGTCAGTATCAGGGCGAGTTGGATCGCCTAGCTTAAAGGCTTGGACGGCCAGTAAAAAAGCGTCTAAAAATGGTTCGTATACATCGGTATGAACATAAATTCTCTCTATGGCGCAGCAGCTCTGGCCGTTGTTGTAAAATGCGCCATCGGCAAGTCCGGCGGCGGCTGTAGCAATGTCAGCATCGCTGCAAACATAGGCTGGGTCTTTGCCACCTAGCTCTAGCTGCATTTTGATGAGCTTGGGCGCGGCTGCGATCGCAATCTTTTTCCCCGTCGCATAAGATCCGGTAAAAAACACGCCATCAATGTTCTGCGCTAGCAGGGCTGAACCCGTCTGGGCTGCGCCCACCACCGGAATAAATACATCTTGCGGAATGCCTGCTTCATGCATGAGTTGGGCGATCGCCAAACCCGTCATAGTGGCAATTTCTGAAGGCTTATATAGCACTGTATTGCCGGTGAGCAGCGCCGGGACAAATACATTTGCCCCCACAAAGTAGGGATAGTTCCAGGCCGAAATATTAGCAATCACACCCAGCGGATCATAGGCAATGATTTCTTCGAGGGCGGCGTTTTGAGAGGTTGCATCTGCGGGCTCGGTGTACACCAAGTCAGGGGCAATCAGCCGAGCTGCATTTTGGGTGAAAAAATCAATCCGCTGAGGAATGGCTAAAATCTCGTTTTTAGCCTGCGTGATGGGTTTGCCGGTTTCTGTTGTAAGCGTCGCCGCCAGCCTATCAACCTGTTGAACCAGGAGGTCTTTAAATCGTGCTAACAGGTCGATTCTTGCACTCAGGGGCCGCGCTGCCCATGCAGGCTGCGCTTTTCTGGCTTGAGAGGCTTTTGTCGCAACGGCCACACTATCGTCTATCTTAATCTCTTGAATAAATTCTCCAGTGGCAGGATTAATTACAAACAGAAAGTCGGACATGGGTTCTCCAGCGGATTTTCATCAAGGCACCCTTAGTAAAGTATTAAAGCTTTATCAATATTCCAGCCATCTTCTTAGGCCGCCACTAGCGCATCCTGGTAAATGGCATAGAAGTCTTTTTCAGTGACTGGTTTAGGATTAAAGGGATGGCAGGCATCTTGAATGGCCACGGTCACCAGCTGCTCAATCGTTGTGGCAGAGAAGACCCCGAGTTCATTGAGTGAGTGGGGCATCCCAATTGCCGCAGAGAGTTCTACAATCCAGTCAATGAGTGCTGCGCCATTGCTCGCTGAAGGGTTAACCACGCGGGCCATTCGCAAAAACTTTTCAGGGGCAGCATCTAGGTTGAATCGCATGGCCGCCGGTAGCATAACGCCGTTGGCGAGGCCGTGGTGAGTATCGCAGATAGTGGAAAGGGCGTGGGCGCAGGAATGGGTGACGCCTAAGCCTTTTTGAAAGGCGATCGCCCCCATCATAGAAGCGTTTAACATGCCCGATCGCGCGCTGATATGGGCTGCTTCATCAACTGCTTCATCAACCGCTTCATCAAGGGAGTCTTGGGCCGCTTCGTTAAGGGAGTTTTTGGCCGCTATTTGTTGGGCAAAGTTGACGCTGTTTTGGAGGTGCTGCGATACCAGATAAATGCCTTCTAGGGCAATGCCATCGCAGAGCGGATTGTCGCCTTTGGCCAAAAAAGCTTCTATGAGATGCGTGAGTGCGTCCATCCCCGTTGCCGCTGTGATTTTTGCCGGTAGGCCCAGTAACAAGGTGGGGTCGGCAAGGACGACTCGAGGCAGTAGCTGCGGGTCGAAGATGATCTTTTTGGCGTGGGTTTTGTCGTCTGAAATAACTGCGCTACGGCCAACTTCGCTGCCCGTGCCAGCAGTGGTTGGGATAGCCACAATCGGTGCAATCGGCTGATCGATGGGGCGAGTGGCGGCTTCGTCTTCGTAGTCGAACAGATGGCCGGGGTGATGGGCCATGAGGGCGATCGCTTTGGCTACATCCATGGGCGCACCCCCTCCCACGGCAACTATACCGTCCGCCTTATGGGCGGTGTATGCGGCGACACCCTGGTTCACCTGGGAAACGACAGGATTTCCCCATAAGTCGCTAAAAGTCTCGGATTCAAAAGTCTCTAAATCACCTTCAATGTCGGCAAACCAGGGCAGCTGAGCCACGTCTCTATCGGTGACTATCAGCGGACGCTGAATCCCTAAATTGTTGAGTGTTTTGGTGAGTTCTAGGCGAGCGCCGGGGCCAAATCTAATTTTAGTTGGAAAGTTGTAGGTGGTCAGTGCAGTTACCATCGCGTTAATGACTGCCTTAATAGTGCCTGCAATAATGCCTGCCTAAATATTGATATATTCATCGATTTCCCAGTCAGTTACGCGCGAACAAAAGTCGCTCCATTCTTTGTGTTTGAACTCAAAGAAGGTTTTAGCACCTAGCTCACCAAATGTTTCCATCAGCAAACTGTTTTGATCAAGGGCAGTGAGGGCTTCAAATAAGCTGGTCGGCAGGGTTTCAAGGTTGGGGAATTCTGCACCGCGAGCGAACAGGTTTTCGTCAATGCGATCGCCTGGCGAAGTTTCTTTTTCTATGCCCTCTAATCCGGCTGCTAATAGACCTGCTAGCGCTAAATATAAGTTTGCAGACCCGTCTATTAAGCGACATTCAAACCGACCGGCTTCCGGAATTCGCAGCATGTGAGATCGGTTGTTGCCGCCGTAGGAAATATATCGGGGTGTCCAGGTGCTGCCAGAGGTGGTTGCGCTAGCCCCGAGCCGTCGGTAGGAGTTGATAGTGGGGGCAAATAGCGCCGTTAACCCCTTGGCATGGTTAAGGACGCCGCCCAAAAAGTGATAGCCAACTGGAGAGAGACCGCCTGCGTCTGCATCTTGTGCAAAGCTGTTGATGGATTGTTGAGTTTCAGTTTCTTGCCAAAGGCTGCTATGAACATGGCCGCCGCTGCCGGTGATGCCGCTAAAGGGCTTGGGCATAAAGGTCGCGGTGAGTCCTTGCTTTTCGGCTAGGGTTTTGACCATGTATTTAAAAAATACATGGCGATCGCAGGTTGTTTTGGCATCGGCATAGGTCCAGTTCAGCTCAAACTGTCCGTTGGCGTCTTCATGGTCGCACTGATAGGGCTCCCAGCCCAAATCTTCCATGTAGCCAACAATTGTAGAGATTAAATCGAACTGGCGCATCAGGTTGATCTGGTCGTAGCAGGGACGCTGAGCGGTGTCTCTTTCGTCGGCGATCGCATACCCTGACTCTGTTTTTTTGAGCAAAAAGAACTCGGCTTCTACCCCAGCTTTGTAGGTATAGCCCATGGCCTCACAGCGATCTAGCACTCTGCCCAAAATCATTCGTGGGGCAGCGGGAAAGGGTTTTCCTTCAAAGTACACATCGCTGGCAACCCAGCCAACAGTGGGCTCCCAGGGCAGCTGAATGAGAGATGAGGGATCGGGAATGGCCGCAATTTCAGCTGCGTCGGGGCCGAGCCCAAGGTTAGAGGCAAAAGAGCTGAAAAAAGCGCCGTCTTTTTCTACCGAGGCAATCTTGGCTGCGGGTACGAGTTTGGCCCTGGTGCCCCCGAGCAAATCAGTGTAGGACACTAAAAAGAATTTTATACCCAGTAATTTGGCCTGCTCCACTAGGCTTATGGCTGGATTCGCTACCGGCGCTGCGACCTGTGCTTGGCCGTCTGTTTGGCCGTCTGTTTTACTAATCGTTCCTACCATAGCGATATCTTAGTGCTCACAGTTATGGTGTTTACTAGCTATTTACTGGATGAACTTAAATAATTCAAATAATTTCTGTGCCTTTGTCTTCAGTAAATCAGCACAGCCAAACCTCTTTTGTAGTATCTGCTACTAAACCTCTTTTCGTCTCTTGATTCTTTTCGTCTCTTTTGTTTAAGAGGATTTCAACAACTTTATACAAATTTTCAATATAAATTTTCACGAATGTCTGCATCCATTCTTAATAAATGCGAGACGAACTAATACGAATGTGAGATGGATCACATATTTGGTCTTAAATTTCAGTCAACCACTGAACAGTTTTACAAGTTTAACTCTTGCATACTGCTGTGAATCCTTTGCTCGCTAGGGTTTTATTTTGTACTTTTAAGTAATCTTTTGTGGTTTTTTGAAGAGGGGCTGCACTGCATGACTGGACTAGTCAATTTGGGTTGGATCATTGAAATAAAGGTAGTGGCCTGACGTGAATGCTTGATGGATATTATTTAATGAATATTTTAGTGGTTCAAAACAGCAGTCTTGATCCAATTGGGGTACTGGGTGAGCATCTCACTCAGTTGGGCGCACAGCTGCATGTATGGCTAGCCGAAGAACACCCTTATCCCTCAAAGCATCCACTAGGGTACGAGTACGATGGTCTGATAATTTTAGGCGGGCCGATGAACGCCCACGAGGATGAAAAGTTTTCTCACTTAGCTGATGTGGTTGGTCTTATTCATCAGTTTCACGCTGAGCATAAGCCGATTATGGGTATATGCCTGGGCGCACAGCTAATTGCGCGGGCTTTTGGTAGCCAAGTGTATCCACACAGTGAGCCTGAATTAGGGTTTTCTCCTGTGTATGCGGTGAACCATGCACTTGCAACAGCGCCTGCCGAACCCTGGCTCAAAGACTTTACCCAACCGCTTCAGCCGCTTCAGGTCATGCAGTGGCATTTTGACACCTTTGATTTGCCAGCCGAAGCCACGCTGTTAATGACTAACGATGCTTGCAAATATCAAGCCTATCGAATTGGCCGCAATATTTACGGTTTTCAGTTTCATTTTGAGGTAACGCCTGAGATTGTCATGAGCTGGATGGCAATGAAAAATGATTGGATTGAGGCGAACTATCCCAATCTTGACGCGCAGATTGCGGCCCAAGTGCAGCAGTACGGACAGCAGTCTGCGCAGTTTGCCCAGAGCGTTGCCCAGTATTGGATAACGTTGCGACCCTAGCGGCATAGCTGGCTGTATCGATTCCGATACGACGATATCTGTTTTATTTTTTCACCTAAATCAAGGCATTTTCTATGGTTTATCCCAACATTCAGTCGCTTTCCCCTGAGGTTGCCTCGTTACAAAAAACGCTTCAAGAGAAGGGCGTTAAGTATGCGATAGCCAGCTTTGTCGATATTCATGGTATGTGCAAAGGCAAAGTGGTACCGATGCGTCACTTTGATCGGATGATGCAGGGCTCAGAGTTGTTTACAGGCGCTGCTTTAGATGGCGTGCCGCAGGAAATTAATGACGATGAAGTAGGGACAATGCCTGATCCTAGCAGTGCAACTGTGTTGCCTTGGAACTCAGAGATTGTTTGGTTTGCGAGTGATTTGCATTTAGTGGGTGAGCCGTTTGAAGCTTGCTGTCGCACAATTTTGAAGAATACGCTAAAGCAAGCAACAGAGATGGGCTATCAGTTCAATCTGGGGATTGAAACAGAGTTTTTTATTTTTAAGGAGACGGTGGGAGGCGATGAAAAAGGGTTTGGGCCAGTGAGCGATCGCGACACGCTCGCCAAAGCTGCCTATGCTTTACCGACAGTTTTAGACAATTACAAAATCCTAGACAA
This sequence comes from Phormidesmis priestleyi Ana, assembly GCA_001314865.1. GTDB lineage: Bacteria > Cyanobacteriota > Cyanobacteriia > Phormidesmidales > Phormidesmidaceae > Phormidesmis > Phormidesmis priestleyi_B. Next base: position 170,633 of record LJZR01000005.1, read on the forward strand.
AATTGTCAGTGCCATGAACAATCTGGGCTGGGATGTGTACTCTTTTGACCATGAGGACGCGCAGGGGCAGTTTGAGACAGATTTTACTTATTGCGATGCGCTGACGATGGCGGATCGGCTGACGTTTTTTCGCTTTATGGTGAAAGAACTCGCGCGCTCAGAAGGGTATTTTGCGAGCTTTATGCCCAAGCCTTTTGCCAATCAAACGGGGAGTGGTGCTCACTATAATATGTCGCTTGCCGATATTAAAACGGGAGAAAATTTGTTTGAAGATAAAGACGATCCCTGCGGACTCTCTAAGCTGGGCTATCAGTTTATTGCGGGGGTTTTAAAGCATGCTAAAGCGATTGTGGCGGTGACTTGCCCAACGGTAAACAGCTATAAGCGGCTGGTGCGAAAGGGCAGTATGTCCGGGTTTACCTGGGCGCCGGTATATGTGTGTTATGGCAACAACAATCGAACGAATATGCTGCGCATTCCACTCGGTGGTGGCAGAGTAGAGTGTCGAGCGGCAGATATTTCGACAAATTTGTATTTGGGGGCGGCGATGATATTAGCGGCAGGGCTAGAGGGTATTCGAGAAGGGTTAGATCCAGGAGACCCGCATACAGAGAATATGTATGAGTATTCACTTGCGGAGCTTAAGGCGATGGGTGTAGAAACTTTGCCCAAAACGTTAGGTGATGCGATTGGTGACTTTGCCGCCGACCCGCTGAGCAAACAGGTGATGGGGCCGCTGATGTATCAAACCTACATTGACTTTAAAATGCAGGAATGGGAGGCGTATCACTGCCATATCTCCGACTGGGAACTTCAACGCTATTTGAAGTTTTTTTAAAGGGAGAAAGGGGCGGCTCCAACTTTTAAGGAGGAGGAGATTGCTACTTGTAATACAGTTCAGGGGCTTCTGTATGCGCTAGTTTGAAGGTTCGTTGAATAGGGCTATCAACCTGATAAGCCGTGCAATATTCGCAAGGAGTGGCTATGTTATTGCCTCATCCCAAGCCCAAACACAAGCACATTGTTTTAACCTCTCATCCTGGGCAGTTTGGCCAAAAGCCTTTGCCGATTCGCTGGGGAGAGGCCGACCCTAACGAGCGCGGGCCGATTATTGCCACATTGGGGAATACGGCTCATCGCAATGCGATTGGCACTCACTCAGGTGCCTACGCGGTGTATCGAGCGCTGGCAGTGGCAAGCGGTAATCTAGAGCGAGATCATCGCGCTGATTTAACCAATACTTCGCCGACGGTTTCGATTGGGCCGCATCCTAGCTGGGGCAGCCCTAACAAAATTGTTTCTATCGATCCGTATGGCACTTTGGACAATGGATTGTTTACTGAGCTGAGGGCCAAAGGCTATGATATTCGGCCTTCTATTGCGATTACTAAGGCGCATATCAATATTCCAGAAATGCAGGAAGCGGTTGCGCGAGGACGGGTTAAGGTCGATGGCAAAATTTTAAACGCGAAAGGAGAATTAGTGGCGACCAAGGCGGCGATTGAGCCAGTTTGGTATTTGCCAGGAATTGCGCAGCGGTTTAATGTGGCTGAAAGTGACCTGCGTCGAACACTGTTTGAACAAACAGGCGGAATGTTTCCAGAGCTGGTGACCCGGCCTGATTTACAGGTATTTTTGCCGCCGATTGGGGGCTATACCATTTATATTTTAGGCGATGTGGCAGCGATCGCCGATCCGACTCGGCCTGTGGCTGTTCGGATGCACGACGAATGCAATGGCTCAGATGTCTTTGGTTCAGATATTTGTACTTGCCGTCCGTATTTGGTGCATGGCATTGAAGTTGCACTAGAGACGGCGCAGGCAGGCGGCGCAGGCGTCATTATTTATGCGCGTAAGGAAGGGCGGGCGCTAGGAGAAGTGACTAAGTTTTTGGTGTACAACGCGCGTAAGCGGCAGGAAGGCGGCGATCGCGCTGATACTTATTTCACTCGTACCGAATGTGTGGCAGGCGTTCAGGACATGCGCTTTCAGGAACTGATGCCCGACGTAATGCACTGGCTCGGCATTACAAAAATTGACCGCTTCGTCTCCATGAGCAACCTTAAATACGATGCGATTGTAAAGTCAGGCATTGAGGTCGGATCGCGAATTACAATTCCTGAAGGCTTGATTCCTGCGGATGCGCAGGTGGAGATGAATGCAAAAAAGGCAGCAGGCTACTACACCGAAGGCGAAGTGCCAGATGAGGTGATGCTAACCCAAACGGTGGGTCGTCAGTATGAGGAGGTTTTATAAGGAGAATGTTTTGAGAATGTTTTGAGGAATGTTTTGAGGAATGTTTACCGATGTCAACAGAACAAGATGTGGTGGCTTACTTGCAGACGCCACAGGCAATTCGCGATCGCACTCAAAAAATCTTCACCCTTTGTCAGGCAAATCAGCTTGAGCATTTCAGCTGCGATCTCTCTCAGTTAGATCAGGTTGCAGCGTATGTGGTTGAAACAACTCAGCAGCACTATCCCGATTTTGACGTGCCCTTTCACAGCCGGTGGCGTCACTTTGATGCGGGCGGCGTGCCGCGACTAGCGGCTTTGAACCAGTCGCTACAGCAGCCAGAGCGTGAGTCAAAGGCGCGATCGCTCCTCGATTTGGTCATTGTCAGCGTGTTGCTAGATGCCGGGGCGGGCCATCAATGGCGCTATTGCGACACAACAGAATCTGCTCAGACGGTGATGGGGCGATCAGAAGGACTAGCGATCGCGAGCCTGCGAGCCTTTGAGCAAGGGTTCTTTTCATCTGATCCGGCAGAGCCCTATCAGGTAGATGCGAAACGACTTCAGCAGTTGAGTGAGCCTGACCTGGCACAGGCTTTTCAGGTCAGTGCTGACAATCCGCTGGTGGGGCTTTCTGGACGGCTGCTGTTGCTGCATCAGCTAGGCGCAGCGCTGGCTGCTCAACCAGAGTACTTTGGCTCGAACCCGGTTAGACCTGGAAAACTGTTGGATGCGCTCAAAGCACGCTATGGAATAGCGTCAAATGCTGGGTCAGAGGCTGGGGTAGATATTGGACTAGACGCTGGGGTTCTGTTAACCCAAGTGTTAAGGTGTTTTGGATCTATTTGGCCCGGCAGAAGCACCCTCGCAGGTGTTAATTTAGGCGATGTATGGAGCCATCCGGCCCTAGGCGATACAGCGCCAGATAATTTAGTGCCCTTTCACAAGCTGTCGCAGTGGCTCACCTATTCGTTAGTAGAGCCACTGGCAACAGCTGGTATTACGGTAACGAATCTGAATGCCTTAACGGGGCTGGCTGAGTATCGCAATGGCGGGCTGTGTGTGGATATGGGGTTGCTGATACCAAAGCATTCACAGGTGACGGCAGTATCGCATTTACCAAATTCGCCGGTAGTCGTAGAATGGCGGGCGCTGACGGTAGCTCTGTTGGATTTGATAGGCGATCGCGTATGCCAACAGTTACATAAGTCTGCTGAAGATTTGCCGTTAATTAAGGTTTTAGAAGGCGGCACCTGGGCAGCCGGCAGGCGAATTGCCAAACAGCGACGGCCTACGGGTGAGCCACCGATTGCGATTGAGAGTGATGGAACTGTTTTTTGAAAAGTTTTTGAAAAGTTTTTCAAGAGATCTCTTGAAAAGATTTCTTAAAAGATGTTTGCCTGAGATTGTCTCAACAGATTTTTCAAGAGATTGTTTTACCGGACTGTTTCAAGAGATAGTTTATGAATCCGACAACGCTGATCGATCATCCTTTAATTCAGCACAAATTAACGCTGATGCGACAAAAGGAAACCAGTACGGCTAAATTTCGCCAGTTATTAGAAGAGGTTGGGATGCTGCTGGCCTACGAGGTTACTCGCGATTTACCGCTAGAAAAAGTCTCTATTGAAACGCCTTTTGCACCGATGGATGCGCCGATGCTAGCAGGGAAAAAGCTGGTGCTCATTTCTATTATGCGAGCCGGGCAGGGCATTTTAGACGGCATGTTAACACTGATGCCGTCAGCGCGGGTGGGGCATATTGGGTTGTACCGCGACCCCAAAACTTTAACGCCGATTGAGTATTACTTTAAGGTGCCAGCAGATGTCCATGCGCGTGAAATGCTGGTGGTAGACCCGATGCTGGCGACGGGAAATTCGGCGATCGCAGCTGTTCACCGACTTAAAGAAACCAGTCCCAAATCTATTAAATTTGTGTGCCTTTTAGCGGCACCCGAAGGCATTCAAAACTTTCACGAAGAGCATCCTGATGTGCCTATTTTTACCGCTGCTATTGATCACAAGCTAGATGAGCGGGGGTACATTTTGCCGGGATTAGGCGATGCAGGCGATCGCATGTTTGGCACTCAATAGAGTATATGAAACGGCTGATCCTCTATGTTGGTAAATATTGGTAGATATTGGTAGATCTTAGTAATTGGTAGATTCTTTAAGGGTGGTTCCCTTAGGGCTAGGGCTCTTAAGGCTCTTGGGGCTTCTAGGACTCGGTGGTTTGAATATTCAACAAGGTGAGTAAATCTTGTGAGTTTAGCTGATTCGTAATGATTTCTTCTTTTCGAGATTTTGTCAGTTTTTTGATGTGATACTCGGCTTTAGCGGCAAGCGAGCGATTGCCTAGCTCTACTTGGTAGACCAGGCTCAGTGGCCCTTTTGCCCGCAGATATTTAGCCCCCTGTCGGCCGTTGGTATGCGCCTGTAACCGTTGGGCAACATCGGTTGTAATGCCGGTGTAGAGAGTATTGTGGCGGGTACGAATGAGATAGACAAACCAGCTACTTGCAGCCATCGCGCTCAAGGTGGTAGGAGTGAGCCCGAATTTGGGCGAGCGATTGGTATAGCTCTTCGGTGTGTGGCCAGCCGACAAATCCGGCAAATAAACAATCTCCCATCGAGTTCGATAAAAATACATGGTGAATGTTGAGTCGGCTGCGCCAGGTGCGTAGGACTAAGTGATGGGGTAGGTATGCCCACACTTCTGAGCGCGTAAACCCCCGATAATGGGCATCGGTTATACCAGGAATGTTTTGCAAATGACGAATCACCTTATCGCAGTAACTTTCTATGGGCTCAGGTACACATAGGCAGCTTGTATTTTGCCAAAACTGTTGGATAATGCTTGCCACCGCTGGATGCTGCTTCATGCGGGCATGGTTGATGTTATTGATTTCTACATAGCTGGCCCGGTGAAACTTGGTGCATTCTACCGGTACTATGCCGTCGCTACCGGCGTCGTAATTGCCCGCAATAATCAGCGTGGGCACCTCAGCAGCAATTTTTTCAGCGATCGCCCGTCGATTGGTTCCGAGGTCTCTGGCAATCCCAATCCCTAGTGAGAGCGGATCGATCATTCGGCTTAGGTCTGCGCCGCCCACTGGAGAAGCCACCAAGACTAATGATTCGACTAGGGGCCACCATTCGGGGTGCCTAGCGAGTACCTCTAGCCATATTAATCCGCCCATGGAATGGCCCACAATGCGGATGGGGGTGGGGGCGTGTTGGGCTTGCGTTTGCTGTGCGATCGCCTCAACGCGATCAATCAACGGCGCAATCCTAATCCAGGTATTTAAAAAGCCCAGGTTGGGCACGACTACTCGCGCATTGGGGCTAGCGACCTGCTTGGCTAATTGACCAATGCCGCGATCTACATCAGCCCAACCATGCTGCGCATACAAAATATAGTCGGGCTGAGCCATGGCTAAACAAACCAAAAGAAAATTCTATAGACTGTAAACCACAATCTATGACTACTGAATCAATAAAAACCATAACTTTATAGGCGCGATCGCCCACTCCCTCAACTGTCCTTCCTCATCCTTCATCCTTCATCCCTCATCTTCAGAGCCGCTGGCAGCGCTGCTACGATCTGCATGACCTCGCCACTGCTCGGATGCACAAATTGCAAACGATGCGCGTGCAGATGATACCCACATTCTCCTGGCATTGCAGTTCCGTTCACAATCGGCACACCGCCCGCTGCATAAAGCGGATCGCCCAGCAGCGGATAGCCTGCGGCGGCCAAATGAATCCGGATTTGATGCGGTCTGCCGGTTGAGATAGCGACTTCGATTAGCGTAGCGTCAGCGCGACGCTGCAAAACGGTGCAGTCGCTGCGAGCCGGTAAGCCCTGCGGGCAATGGCCGTACAGATAGTCGAGGCCCGGGTAGGGCAGTTTGCCGATAGGGTGGTTGCAGGTGAAGCGATCGCTCAGTTCGTTTATACTCGCAGGCCCAACCAGCGTTCGGTACACTTTGCTCAATCGATTTGAGGGTGAATTCGACGGCGAGATGGACTGCCCTAGCTCAGCAGTGCGTACCCTAAACTGCCGGGCGAGTAAATTTCGGGCCGCGTGAGATTTGGCGACTAGCATCGCGCCTGACGTTCCGCGCCCAAGGCGATGGACGGGTACGGGCACGGCCTCAGGATAATGCAGCCGCATTTGATGGAGCAGCGTATGCTCTAAAAAGCCGCCGCCGGGCAATACGGGTAACCCAGAAGGCTTATTGATTACCCATAGATCGGCGTCTTCGTAGAGTATTTCAAACGTTAACGGTACGTTGGGTTCGTGCCAGGGCGGGCGAAAGTAGCTGAGTGACTGGTTTAGCTGCAAGGCTGTTTGCGCTGCGACTCGCTCACCATTGAGCAGTATTTGGCCTTGATGAATGCGCGATCGCCATTCCTCTCGCGTTGAGTGCTGGTAGCGCTGAGTGTAGTAGTTCAGTACTGATTGCCCCACCGCGTCTGTTTTTATCTGGTCGTAGTAAGTCCAGCCATTGTTGAGCTTACGATTGACCTCACGATTGACCTCACTGCTCACATCACTCGCCTTGCCTTATTAATTATCTTAAGAACATCATCTATTCTTGAATCATCTATTCTTGACTATAGCTTTCTTCCTCTTACCGCCGTTGCGATATGCCTTTTGAGTCCCCACTTTGTGAGTTCCCGTCTCAGCATCAATCTCAGATCCGATCAGCTCAGACTCGATCAGCGCTTGAAAAGATTTTTGCTAGGTTCAAAGCCAAGATTCAAACAGGACTGAGAAAAATTTGGTTGGGCCTACTCATGCTGCTGTTGTTAGGTGTGTTGTTAGGCGGTTGCGCGCTGCCTCAGGTCAGCGCCGAAGATCGGCTATTTTTAGATGTTTCGGTCGAGCTAGTTGGCAGTACGACCCTACCCAAGCAAAGTTTTGACGGCGAGCCGGTGGGCGGTATTTCGGCCATTACCTACGATATTCCTAACGACCGTCTCTATGCCCTTTCCGATAACCGCGATCGCCCCCGATTTTACACCCTACAGGCTACGGGGCTTTCTACCCCGGCTCCTAGCCTCACTGTCAACAGTGTCACCTATCTTAAAGACAACGAGGGCAACCCCTATGCACCGGGCGAGTTCGATCCAGAAGGCATGGTGCTCACGCCCACAGGCACACTCCTAATTTCTAGCGAAGGCTCTGCTAGGCAACGCATTGCACCCGCCATTGGCGAATATGACCTCACGACCGGTCGGCTACAAAAGGTGCTGCCCCTACCAACACGCTACATTCCTGATAGTGTTCTTGATAGTGTTCTTGATGCAGCCGCAGCCGAACAAACTCAGGGTGTTCAAGAAAATATGAGCTTTGAATCTCTCACGATTAACGTTTCTTCGGGGACGGGTGGCGTCTATGAGCCCTACCGCCTGTTTGTGGCGACTGAAGGCCCGCTTCTGCAAGATCTCGACTTTGCGCCCGATATTCCCTATAAAAACCGCTTGCTGCATTACACTATCGATCCCTACCAAACCAGCATTATTTCTGAACATCTCTATCTAATGGATCTTGCGCCCACTGCCGCTGTGCTGCATGGCCTTTCGGAAATCGCGTTGCTTGACCAAGGCGGTCACTTTTTAGGGATAGAGCGCTCCTATGGATTTCAAGGGTTTGCCGTGAAGCTATATCAGCTCGCTTCTGGCGGGGCGACAGACATTAGTGCGATCGCCTCTCTGAAAGCCGAAAAAACTGACACCAGCGGCATTAGCCCCATTCGCAAACAGCTCGTGCTAGATCTCGCTGAGCTGCCCTTGCCCCTGCAAAACTATGAGGGCATGGCATTTGGCCCTAGTCAGCCTAACGGCAGCCAAACCCTGCTGATTGTAAGCGACGATAACTTTCTGCTTGAGCAGGAAACCAGGCTACTTGTTTTTCAGCTGAAGCAGACTTAAACTCTCCTTAAGCTGCTCTTATTCCCCAAGCATTCAGTCGCATCCTATTTCAGTCGTCTTTACGACAGTTTTAAGGCAATTTTTGCCTTTCATACAAAAGATTTTGAGCGGCATTTTGGCGATCGCAAAAGCCCTCAAAACCCTTCTTATAAAGCGCTTTTGAACCTATTAGCACCCGCTCAAAATAAGCATTTATAACTAGGTATGGCCGCTTATCGTGACTATTCCCTTTGCAAGAAATTACGCATCCATGGCCCCAAACCTGATAAATTGAGCAACAGCAAAGGTCATTATTAAAGGTTTCATAAAGAGCAGCATGAGAGTCTTAGTAATCGGCGGTGATGGATACTGCGGCTGGGCAACAGCACTTTACCTCTCCAACAAAGGTCATGATGTCGCTATCCTAGACAGCCTAGTACGGCGACTCTGGGACATGGAACTCCAGTCAGAAACCCTCACGCCTATCGCCCCCATTCAAACCCGGCTCCAGAAATGGAAAGAGCTGACGGGTAAAGACATTGATCTATTTATTGGCGATGTCAACAATTACCCGTTTTTAGAGCGCTCAATGCTTCAGTTTAAGCCTGATGCAGTCGTCCACTTTGGTGAGCAGCGCTCGGCCCCCTTCTCAATGGTTGACCGCGAACACGCGGTCATGACCCAGGCTAACAACGTGCTTGGCAACCTCAACCTGCTATATGTGCTGCGCGATCACTTCCCTGAATGCCATTTGATCAAGCTTGGCACGATGGGCGAGTACGGTACGCCCAATATTGACATTGAAGAAGGCTACATCACCATTGAGCATAATGGTCGCAAAGACACCCTGCCTTACCCCAAAAGCCCAGGATCTTTCTACCACCTCAGCAAAGTGCATGATACGCACAACATTCACTTCGCCTGCAAAATTTGGGGCCTCCGGGCAACCGACCTCAACCAGGGCATTGTGTATGGCGTGCTCACCGAAGAAACCGGCATGGACGAGTTGCTGATCAACCGTCTGGACTATGACGGGGTCTTTGGTACTGCGCTCAACCGTTTCTGCATTCAAGCTGCGGTGGGTCATCCGCTCACTGTATATGGCAAAGGTAGCCAAACCCGCGCCCTGCTAGATATTCGTGACACGGTACGCTGCGTTGAAATCGCCTGCGAAAATCCGGCTAAAGCTGGCGAATTTAGGGTCTTTAACCAGTTCACCGAAATGTTTAGCATTAACGAGCTGGCAACAATGGTGAAAAAAGCAGGCACCACACTGGGCCTAGATGTCGAGGTTACAAACCTAGAGAATCCTCGTGTAGAAGCTGAAGAGCACTACTTTAACGCTAAAAACACAAAACTTATTGACTTGGGTCTGGAGCCTCATTTGCTCTCTGACTCTTTGCTCGACTCTGTTTTGAATACGGCGATTAAGTACAAGCATCGCGTCAACGAAAAGCAAATCCTCCCTACTGTCAGCTGGCATCGCTAGGCATCAGGAGTCATATAGTTGATGAATCAACACATGGGCGACTGAGTTCCTATGGGTATGGTCGGCTAGCATTCAGGAGAAATCCATTTTGCCAGTCGGCCATTTTGCTGGCTAGTTTTTCGGTTACTTTTTTCTTACGCCCCTTCTCTTTTTTCCTGCTGCCATGAGAATCGCAATTTTTACAGAAACTTTCCTGCCCAAGGTTGATGGCATCGTCACGCGCCTGAAACATACTGTTGAGCATTTGCAAAACTTTGGAAATGAGGTGTGTGTGTTTTGTCCGGATGGCGGATTGCGGGAGTATAAAGGCGCAAAAATAGAAGGCGTTTCTGGCTTTCCGCTGCCGCTGTACCCTGAGCTAAAGCTGGCCTTTCCTCGCCCTTCTATGCGAGAAGCGATTGAATCTTTTAATCCTGATCTCATTCATGTGGTCAATCCGGCGGTGCTAGGGGTGGGCGGCATTTACTACAGTCACTCGCTCAATATTCCGCTGATTGCTTCGTACCATACGCATTTGCCTAAGTATTTGGAGCATTACAATCTTGGCATGTTAGAAGGTGTGCTTTGGGAGTTGCTCAAGGCCATGCACAATAAGGCTGCGATTAACCTTTGCACCTCGACGGCGATGCAGCAGGAGCTGACTGACCATGCGATTGAGCGGGTGTCGGTATGGCAGCGAGGGGTCGATACTGAGACTTTTCGGCCCGATTTGCGCAGCGATGAAATGCGATCGCGTCTCAGTTTGGGCCACACCGATACCCATCCCGACGCTCCTATTTTGATTTATATCGGTCGCCTCTCTGCCGAAAAGGAAATTGATCGTATTAAGCCTGTACTCGAATCTATTCCGGGTGCTTGCCTTGCTTTGGTCGGCGACGGCCCTAACCGCGAAGAACTCGAAAAGCATTTTGCAGGTACGCCTACTCACTTTGTGGGTTACCTCGCTGGAGAAGAATTGGGGGCTGCCTATGCATCAGCCGATGCCTTTATTTTCCCCTCGCGGACTGAAACGCTGGGTCTGGTTTTGCTCGAAGCGATGGCGGCGGGCTGCCCTGTGATTGCTGCGCAGGCGGGTGGTATTCCAGATATTGTGACTAACGGTGTCAATGGGTTTATGTTTGACCCGACTGACGAGCAGGGCGCGATCGCGGCGACCCAAAAGCTGTTGGGCATGAAGGCCGAACGCGAACTGCTCCGGCAAAATGCCAGGGTAGAAGCAGAGCGTTGGGGCTGGGAGGCTTCGACCAAGCAGCTGGAGCAGTTTTATATAAGTGTATTAAACGAAAAGGAAGTTGCGATCGCAGCTTAGAAACAGGCAAATAAACAACGTACCACTTTCCCTCTCCATCAGTTCTTCTCTCTAAATTCTCCTCTCTAAATTCTTCTCTCTAATCTCTTTCTATTGGGGAGATGGAGATAGAGGCAGGGCGGCTTTGCAAGCACTTACTCAAATGACATGGGGTAAGTTCCCTTACGCTGCCAACTTTGTATAAGCTTGCTCTCCTATACGCTCACATTTTAAGAAAGCCTTTTGTTTTATTAGGCTAGCGCAGCTTATGCTTTTAGCATCGACGCTAGTTTCAACTCTTTACTTGTGACTCCTTACTCGTGACTCTTTCGCTTCGGCTCTTTAGGGCAGAACAAAGCGTAGAACAGAGTGCAGGGCATGCAACAGAGTGCCGAGTAGAGAGTAGAGAGTAGAGAGTAGAGAACAGAGTTAACAAGCCCCCTCATACAACTAATAGCGATGTATCTTCCATTTGTAAAAGAGAAAGGACGCCCCCATATGGGATTAAAGGCGCTCTCGATAGAGGATTGGATCGAGATAGACGAGCATTTTTGCGAGCAGATGGCTGAAAAGCAGCGGCTGTTAAAACATCGTCATTCTGACGTATTCGTCAGTCAGGGCGATACTCAGCTGGCCCAACAAGAGAGTTTATCTTTATTGGTCAGTCATTTGTTGCAGTACTTTCCTGAGATCTATCAGCTTTTTGACAGCCGCCAAGGTATCTACAACAAGCAAACGCAGCAAAGTTGGAAATTTTCAGACTTTGCAGATGCACCGCTAGACCTTGCAGGACAGCTCGTACAAGAAGATCTTTGCCTAATGATGCCTGACACTACAGGCTATTGCCTAGCCGCAGCATCTGTGTGCTTTCCACTGCGATGGACACTACGCGAAAAAATCGGTAAACCTATGAGCCAAATTCATCAGAGCGTTCCCGACTATACTCAAAAGCTTGCCTGCCCGGTTGATAATGTATTTGCCCGACTTCAAGCAGATTTTTCGGGACTGCGATTTAACTGGAATGTTGTAGATTCTCCTGAATTAAATTTGGCTCAACAAAGATATCAAACGCTGCTTAACGACAACATTACGGCTGATAATGCTGGACATACATTATGGCTTAGAGTAGAGCGGCAAACAATTCGTCGCCTGCCGACTAGCGGCGGAATTTTGTTCACTATCCATAGCTATGTGTATCCTCTCTGGCAGGTGGTAAAGTTGCCTCAAGCTTGTGAGCAGCTTATTCAGGCGATTCACAAGCTAAAGGTAGAGATGCAAACTTACAAAAATTTGCTGCCTTTTAAGGCGGCTTTACTTGGCTATTTAGAAGCCAGTTTACAAGTAAGTTTAAAGTCTAGTTTTAAAGCCAGTTTAAAAAGTGATTCAAACACATCAGCTAGCTTGATGCCGACCCCAATTTTTAACAGTCTTTAGCCAAGACAATTGGCCCTTTTACGGTTAGTTTGCGCCGAGGAATCGACGTTTGAATTCATAACTTTTAATTCATAAAACAGTGTTCTCATATACACTCAGTGAGCCGTTAAGATTGCTAGGGTATTCGCATCAAGAAGTTTTGCTGTAGTTGTTTTCTTTCTTTCTTTGAGGTGCTGGCTCTTGATAGACTTTATCCTCGATAGACTTTAGTATTTGATAGACTCTTGTGCAGGCAATGGGCAAACGCTACGGGGGTTTCTTCAGTTTTGCTTCCTTCGGCCCTTCTCAACTAACTATTTCGACCTCTTCGACTAAGGTTATTAAGCAATGATCGTAAGATTAGATGAAAAGCAATTAAGCCAAAAAAACATTGCTTCAACCGACTCAGAGGATGGGGTGGTAGAAGATCTGGCCACTATGGACACTCAGTCACTGTGGCATGCCATGGTGCAGCACAAACCCTTCGCACAGCAGCCTCCTAAGTGCATGGTCAAGGCCAGCGGCTGCATGGTCACCGATAGCCAAGGCGTAGAATACTTTGACGGTGTTTCTGGCCTGTGGTGTGTGAATGTAGGCTATGGTCGCCAAGAACTCGCCGAGGTCGCCTATGAGCAAATGCTCAACTTAGCCTACTCGCCTCTCACCATGAGCCATGAGCCCGGTATTCGGCTGGCCCACAAGCTCACCGAACTGCTCGGCTATGAGGGCAAAGTCTTTTTTTCGACCAGCGGCTCGGAAGCCAACGAAACCGCCTTCAAAATTGCCCGCCAATACCACGCCCAAACCGCCCCTGTAGGCGCAGGCTCGCGCTACAAATTCATCTCTCGGTATCGCGGCTACCATGGCACGACTATGGGCGCATTGAGTGCCACTGCCCAAGCCGAGCGGAAGTCAAAGTACGGCCCACTCGTCCCCGGTTTTCTGCATGTGAGCCCCCCCTATGCCTACCGCTTTGACGATGGCCAGCCTGAAGCCGCCTATACCGCAAGCCTGTTAAGAGAGTTGGAAATGACGATCTGCTACGAAGGCGCAGATTCTATCGCAGGCATTATTGTTGAACCTGTGATTTCGGGTGGCGGTGTGATTGTGCCACCTGATGGCTACTTGCAAGGCGTCAGAGAGATTTGCGATCGCACCGGAATCCTCCTAATTTTTGACGAAGTTGTCAATGGATTTGGTCGCACTGGCAAAATGTTTGGCCACCAGCACTGGGGCGTAGAGCCTGATATTATTACCTTTGCCAAGGGGCTCACCAGTGGCTACATGCCGCTTTCAGCCACGGTCGTTAAGCAGCATATTTTTGCCGCCTTTTTAGACGAGCCCGGTACTGACAGCCACTTTCGCCATATCAGCACCTACGGCGGCACCCCTGTTGGCACGGCTGTGGGCCTGCGCAATATTGAAATTATTGAAAGAGAGAACCTAGTAGACCGTGCTGCTGAGATGGGTGAGTATTTGCAGGGTAAGCTGCAACCGCTGCTCGACCATCCCAACGTAGGCGATGTAAGAGGAAAAGGGCTGCTTCTGGGGATAGAGCTGGTTGAAGATAAAGTGAGTAAAACGCCTCTGAATGATGCGGCTGTCGTCTCGTTGGTTAAGCATTGTATCGAACAACAGGTGATGATTGGTCGCAATACCAACACCATTCCAGGCTTCACCAATGTGTTGATTATTTGTCCGCCGCTAGTCATTACCCGCCCAGAGGCCGATCGCTTGGCAAATACCCTTTATCAAGCAGTATCCGCGCTAACTACTCGTTAAAATCTCTTGGTTTTTTTATCGCTGATTATGGTGTTAATCAGTCGGTTGTAGGCTGTTGATAAAACCATGGTGAATACTGACAGCTTCGGTATCGTTGCTGCGGACGGTATCGCAAATAGTACTGTTAAAACGTCATCCTTTACAGCCTTGCTAGGAAGCGTCCCATCCAGCACAGATTCCATAGCCGACAAATCGCTGAGTTCCACATACAAATTGGCCATGACAGAAAAAAGTGACTGGTTTGTTTATTTAAGATCAAGAAATATTGAAAAATAAACACCCATAGAACTAGAACAAAGCAGAAAATGCTTACGACAAATAAAGGTTAATGCAGACACGAAAATCTCCGTATGACGACTGGTTCATAAAGGCCTAAAACCGAAGAGTGAAGGTCTCCGCATAAACCCCAACTCCATAGCAAAAAGGAGGTTAAAAGGATACCGTAGAATTTGTAAAGAAATCATACGGAAATCCGGAAACCCATTACCCAATGTAGTCAATTTGACTCTCTATTAAGTAATAATTACGTATATACACTTGGTGGCGTTCGATAATGCTTGTTTGTAGAACAACTCGGTGAGTCGGCATCATTCACGGCCTTCTGCACCTAGGATGCCTATTAAAAGATGGATGCCTATTAAAAGACGCGCCCACCAAATATTGCTCAGTGATATTGGCTAGGTGTCATTACTGAGTGTCATTGCTAAGTGTTATTACTGAGTGGCGGCTTTATTGGCCAATGACATTTCTGATAGAACCATTCGCAGAGGCAAAATTGGAATCACGGCTTTACAAACTGGTTGGCGTTAGCCTAACGGCAGGTGCCTGGATCTCAGGCGGCTGGACAGGTGGCTGGACAGGTGGCTGGACATCAGAGGCCCGAGGCGAAATGGCTCCGCCTGCTAACCAAATCACTCCTGATGGTTCCTTGAGTACTTTGGTGAATGGTTCTCAAAGAGAAAGCTGCCTGTCACTCACCTGTACCATTACCGGTGGTACGCTCAACAGCACAGGTAGTACGTTGCTGCATAGTTTCAGCCACTTCTCAGTTGGCCCTCAAGCGACGGGTGGCGATGCGTTGCCCGAGGGCTATTTTCAAGCAGATGGCGCCTTGTCGTCAGCGATTTTTGTTGATCCTGGTGTCAGGGATATTGTGGTTCGGGTTACGGGTGATTCTGCTTCATGGGTCAATGGGCTTATTGCCACAAGTGCAGGCAGTCATGCCAATTTGTTTTTGGTCAATCCCAGCGGTATCCATTTTGGGGCCAACGCTAGGCTTGATCTCGGCGGTGATTTTGTCGGTAGCACCGCGAGTAAAATCTTGTTTGACAATGGTATTGGGCTGACGACTGGTGAGCCTACACCGGCGGATGCTCAGTTGCTGACTGTCAGTGCTCCCATTGGTCTGGGCTTTTTAGCCAGCCAGCCCAGCGGCCCGATTACTGTTCAAGGGACTGGCAATCGGCTGGTGTTTGGCTCTCCTAATAACCCTAACGATCAGTTTGTCAACCGAGTGTTTCAACAGGCGCAATCCATTGATGACTCGCCTATACTCCCGCCGATTTCGGAGCTTGCGGTGCGGCCCATGAGGGCGATCGCTCTCATGGGTAATGGCATTAATCTTAGCGGCGGCAATCTAACCGCAGCTGGCGGCCAAATAGAGCTTAGTAGCATCAAATCAGGCACGGCTTTGCTCAACGGTAATAGCCCTGTAGACTACAGCAACATCAGTCAATTTGCTGACATTACGCTGACAGGGCGAGCCACCCTAGAAGCCAGCGCTATCAACCCCGGCAGAATTAGGATGTATGGCCGAGATATTTCTATTTTAGATAGCTCTGCTGTGCTCTCTGAGGCGCTACCGGCGTTATCGGGTAGCGCATTACGGGCCTCCGGTATCGGCGGCTTGATAGACATCCAAGCGACCCGAAGGGTGGCGATTCGTGATTTCACCACAACGCCTAGCAGTCCTTTCAATCCCCCTTTTCATACTTATGTTTCTGTCGATGTTTTGCCTGGCGCTGACGCGGCTGGCGGACTGCTCAACATTCGCAGCTATGAGCTAAACATTGACAAGGGCGGTCAAATTGGAGCCAATGCTTATGGATTCGGTGATGCGGGTCGGCTGCAAATTACAGTCGGTGACCGGCTGACAATTAATGGGGGGTCTTTTTTAGGGCCGAGTGGGCTGTTTGCAATTACCGGTAGGCGGGGTAACAACAATAGCGGTCAGATTAACATCAACGCTGGAGAGCTGGTGATGACTGACGGTGGTCAGATTTTAACCAGTAGTTTGAATGAGGGTGCTGCTGGCAGCATCTTTATTGACGCTGACCGTGTCAGCCTTCAGGGCATCGGGATAACAGAGGTTCCTCCGTCTGATGGCAACATGCAGGCTAATGGCAGTATGCAGACTAATGGCAGTATGCAGACTAATAGCAGTATGCAGACTAATGGCAGTATGCAGACCGTGAGCAGACCTACCTTGATCCAGTCTGGTATGGGAGAAAGATCTTTGGGCCAAAGCGGAGACTTGGTGATTAATGCAAGAGAGCTACGAGTGGTCGAAGGGGCCGAAATTGCGACGACCACCTTTGGCAGAGGACGAGCTGGCAGCATTCATATTTCAACTGAAGATATTGAAGTGAGCGGGTTTTCAGCCTTAGAAGGGCCTAGTTTGATTGCCACTACCGTTGCGGCTGGGGCGACCGGAGATGGCGGCGATTTGAGTATTACTAGCGATCGCCTGCGAGTTTTAGGGGGCGGACAAGTGAGAACCGGGACGATAGGCTCAGGCTCATCGGGCGATTTGCTGGTCAACAGTGGGTCGGTTTTGGTTTCAGGGCGGACAGAGCAGGGGCGCAGCGGCCTACTGGCAGATGCGGTGGGGGGCGTTGGTGCGGGTGGCAACCTCATTGTAAATGCCGATACGGTTGATATTCTGGACGGGGCGACGCTCAGCGTCAGTAACTTCCCTAGCCAAACCAATTCTCCGATTTTACCGGGGCAAGGTGCCGCAGGCGACCTGCGGATAACCGCAGGTCGAATTAATCTGCGGGGGCAAAGTGTGCTGAGTGCGGGCACCGCAGCGGGTGACTTAGGCAACCTGACGCTCACCACTCCTCTGCTTATGCTCCGCGACAACAGTCAAATCACCACCAATGCTATTCATTCTTCGTCGGGTGGCAATATTGAAATTAACGCCGACAACGGATTTGTGCTGGCAATTCCTAGTGAGAATAGCGATATTACCGCTAATGCTGTTTTTGGGAATGGCGGGCGCGTTACTATTGCGGCTCAGCAGGTGCTGGGTTTACGAGTGAGTTCGGCGCTAACGCCGCTAAGCGATATTACGGCCACTTCTGAATTTGGCGTTGCAGGCGAAATTCGGCTGGCGACCTTAAATCCTGATTTGCGCAGCGAGTCTACAGATTTGCCTCAGTCTATAGATGTGCCTGACTTGGCTCAAGGCTGTAGTGTTGTGGGTGGCGATAGCGTCAGTCGCTTTGTTCAATCGGGGCGCGGCGGCATTGGCACCAATCCCTATGATTCTTTAGACAGCCGCGACAGCCTGCCAGATATTTCAATTCCCGATAGCTTAAGCATGCCTGAGGGCTCTGATAATCTCATTGAGCTTCTCATTGAGAACCTTAATGAACAGTCGTTTGACGAACGGAGGGGAATTGTAGAAGCTCAGAACTGGACTGTGAATGAGCAAGGAGAGGTAACCTTGCTGGCGGCTCGTCCCCAAATGGAAAGCGCTCGGTGCTTGAGCTGGCAGTCGGGGTTGAGCAGATGATAAAGCAGCACTGGACTTTAAGTTGGTTGGCCAGGAAATGGGCCAACAAGAGATGGACGTTGCTCATGCTGCTGCTCGTCGTGAGCGGTTTTATCCTGACGCTCATGGTCGGTCATCTTTCGGCAGCGGCTAAGGCCTCGGTTGAACAGTCTGCTGAATCTGGCATTACTACCCAAGCGATTGAGCAGCTAGCTGAGCCCTCTGCTCAGCAGGCGATCGCGCGCGGAATTGTCGCCTATCAAAGCGGCCAGTTTGCCAATGCGATCGCCCACTGGCAGAGTGCGATCGCCGCTATCCATCGCAGTGCTGCTGCCGATACCGCGCTCACCGAAGCCTACTTACTGAGCAATCTATCTACGGCCTATCAGCAACTAGCCCAAATCCAAAACGCCCAAAACGCCATAGAACAAAGCCTGGCGATTATTCAAAACTGGCCGCAAAAAGATCAGACCTACTGGGAAGTCTCGGCGCGCGTACTCAACACTCAAGGTAAAAACCAGTGGCAGCAAGGCAAAACCCAACAGGCCCTGATGACTTGGCAGCAGGCTGAACAGCACTATCGCAACGCTCACGAGCGCTCTGGCCAGATCATTGCCCAAATTAATCAATCGCAGGCATTGCAAGAGCTTGGCTTTAGCGCTCGGGCTGTCACGCAGCTTGTCCAACTGAGTGATCAGCTCAGTGAGCTTGATCCGGCTATACAGCTAGCGACTACCAAAGAGCTGATCCGGGCCTTTCGTCGTGTGGGTGATCTGCGTAGCGCCCTATCGGTGCTGTCTCGGCCAACGCTGTTAGCTCGCCTCTCTAGCCCGACGGCTGACCCCAAACAGGTTCAACAAATTCAGCTAGAGCGCGGACATACCAACCGGGCCAAAAGTCATAGTGAAATTGCCATTGGCCAGCGTAAGTCGGCCAGTGCCTACGCCGAACAGGCACTAGCCGCCTACACGGCCGCTGCCCAACCTGTGAGCGGTTCATCTGCCGATGCAACACTCATTCAAATTCAGGCGCAGCTCAACCAGCTCAGCTACCTCGTTGAAACCGGTAGGGTAGAAGCTGCTCAAGCTTTTTTGCCGATGGTTGCCTCACTGGATAATTTAACTGTCGGTCGAACCAGCGTAGAAGCCAACATTAGCTATGCCCACAGCTTAATGTGTCTACAAGCGCCCGCAAGTGCCGCCTGCACGCAGCAAGAGTGGCGAGAGTACACCCACAAAGAGCCCCTTTTAAACGAACCGATAAACGAGCAACTGTGGGAGCCTATTGTTTCGCACCTCACTGTTGCCATTCAGCAGGCTGAAATGCTTCAAGACCCGTTGCTAGCTTCTTATGCCTATGGCGAGCTTGGCCATACTTACGAACTCACGGGGCAGCTGTCGGAAGCGATTCGGTTGAGTGAGCAAGCGTTGGCTTTGCTAGAGGGTAAAACCGTCCCCGATGTGGCCTATCGCTGGGAATGGCAGCTCGGCAGAATTTATACCAGTCAAGGTCGCAGCGATCAGGCCATAACCGCCTATCAGCGGGCTTTGACCTCTTTGGCTGAGGTTCGTCAAAACCTGCTGCTGGTTGACCCTCAGGTGCAGTTTTCTTTCCGAGACAATGTTGAGCCGATCTATCGAGAGTTTGTTAGCTTGCTGCTAGCAGAGAGCATCCGCAGTGGCAACAGTCAGCCGCCTGATCAGGCGGCTTTAAAGCTCGCTGTACAGACCGTAGATGCGCTTCAGCTCACTGAGCTAGAGAACTTTTTGGGCTGTAATCTCTCTCAGCTAGTCAGCCTAGACGAGCCCGGAATTGATCCAGGTGCGGTTAAAATTTATCCCATTATTTTGCCTGATCAGCTGGCAATTATTTTTGATATTCCTAACCAGCCGCTGACTTTTCGCAGTGTGCCAGTGACCGAGGCTGAGGTCGAAATTACGCTGCGAGATTTGCGCGAAAGCCTGACTTCGCCGGGCAAAACGCCGGATGTGCTCACTTCTGCGAGCCGAGTGTACGAATGGCTCATGAGGCCGCTAGAGCCGCTGCTGCTCCAGAACCCTCAGATTGAAACGCTGGTTTTTGTCCCGGATGGATCGCTGCGCAACATTCCGATGGGCGTGCTGTACGACGGTGCTCAGTACCTAATTGAAAAAGACTATGCGATCGCAACTGCGCCCCAGCTCAATTTGTTTGCGCCTCGCACCTCTCCTCAGCAGCTCAGAGTGCTACGAGGTGGTATTGGCCTCCCGCAAATTATCAATGGCCAAAGCTTTCCGCCGATTGAACTCATTCAGGCCGAACTTGATCAAATTCCTGACTCTTTGACTGTCGCACCGCCGCTGCTCGATGAAGACTTCACGCAGGCAAATATTGAGCGGCAGCTGTCTACCAAACGCTATTCGGCCATTCACTGGAAAACTCATGGCGTCTTTAGCTCTACGCCTGCCGAAACTTTTTTGGTGGCCTATCGAGGCGGCATCACCGCCAATGAGCTGAGCCAGTGGGTACAGTCAGCGAGTGAGCGGCAGGCTGAGCCGCTAGAGTTGCTGGTGCTAAGCGCCTGTGAAACAGCCCAGGGCGATCGCAGGGCCGTGTTGGGGTTGGCAGGCATTGCCGTTAGAGCAGGCACTCGCAGTACCCTTTCTACCCTGTGGCGGGCGGATGATGGCGCCAATACTGAGCTAATGGCCGTCTTTTATCGGGGGATAAAAGACGGTCTCTCTAAGGCAAAAGCGCTGCAAGTCGCGCAGCAGGCGCTACTCTCCAAGGCAGGCTATCCAGCTCCTTACTATTGGGCCTCTTATGTATTAGTGGGTAACTGGCTGTGAGGCCTGGATGGCGGTCATGGCTCCGGTACTACCGCGCCGACCACTGGTGCATCGGCGACCTCGGCTAGGCCCGCTGCGGATAGCCAGTTGTTCCAAAGCCTGCGAATTTGTGGTGTCTGAGTCTGTAGGGTTGATTCGTTTTCTAGTGCTTCAGCAACTTGGGCGATCGCGTCGTACCAAACTTCAGGCAAGCCAGTTTCACTGACGGGCACACCAGCCGTTAAATCAGCGGTTAAAGCAGACTCAATCGGGGTGACTTCCGTCTGAGGCAGGCGCTGCACCCAACCATTTACCGTTGGGTTACTTGTGGTCGATCCTGCGCTGGTAGACTCGCAGTGCAGATTTAAGTACCAGTGGTAAGCCCCATTCATACTCAGGGCGTTCTCGGCTTTGGCAGGCAGTGAAATACTGATAATGCCTGCGGCAGTAGGTACAAACTGCGCCGTATAAATTTCTTCTTTTTCATCGGCAGTAAGCAGAATAAACTCGACATAATCTACCTGCTCAGGCGCATCGGGCAGATAGAACAAAAATGTAGGATGCGCCGAAGCCGTAAATACCGGGTTCTCAACGGGAACTAGCGCCGTTAATGGCCGACTTTGAGGATCACAAGACTGAGCTGCCACATCTAGGCCACCCCCCGGCTGAACGAGGTTTGGTGGCAACCGACGGGGCGAGCCGACGGGTCTGCGGCGAATGGTGCGATCAGGGCGACGCTGACGGCTCAGAGCGGCCAACTGTGTATTGCTATTGGAACTCACAACTGATTGAGCCACTCGATCAGCTGCTGAATCAGCATTCGCTGCTGCACCCGTGAGTAAAACTGCCAGCATCATGCCGGTTGCGAGCTGAGAATATCCAACAAAAGAGTGAAACATTCGCTTAAAGTTGTCCTAATTCTAATAGATGCAAAAAACTACTCAACATTTCAGGAAACGACTAGCTATTAGCAAAATAGCGCTAAAAATGTGAAATCGTGCGAACTAAGTAGATTTATGTACAGTCGATGATGTCTCCGTCGTCTCTGGTAAATAAGCTAGAGTCTTAGAATCTTAACGTAGCCGCAGCCACAAACTCGATCCTACCGCAGCAAGGAACGTTGGTATCAACGGCAGCCACAGGCCATACACAATTGCTATCCAGCACAAGCCATAGAGTGCGATCGCACCGCCGGTCAAACCCAACAGCCAGCGAGACGGGCGCTTAACTGCCCATCCCACATAGCCGCCACCACAGCTCCAAACGATTATCCAGAGCCAGTCACCCCACTGCCAAGCGTCTACTTGGGGGAGTCCTCTCATGAGAGGGCGACCATCTAGCACTGCTGATGTCATTTGGCTAACCATATGAGCATGTATCCATAATCCGGCCATCGGCCCATAGGGCGTTTCAAAGTAGTCTTTAGAAACCGGTGAAGTGTAGCCTATCAGCACAATTTTGTCCTGTAGCCGAGCCAGGTCAAAATCATCAGCCATCAGCTGCTCAAACGTAATTTTTTCACCCGGCTGGTTCGTGCGGTAATTTAGCAAAATCTGACCGCCATGAGGGTTCAAATTTTGATAGCCGCCGATTCGCTGAGGCAGCCACTTAAACACGACTGGACCAAGCTGCCACTGATCATCAGCCGTCACTTCCATAGGGTTGATGCCCCACGCGCCTAAATAGCCAAAAGCCAACTGAAAACTGAGGCTATAAGACGTTTGACACCTTTCTGGGCCGGGTGCCAATTCAGCATTATAAGAGAGCGGCTGCCGACGGGCCGATGTTCCTGATCGAGCCTGTAATCCCTTTAGAGTTAGGTCGCTGCGGGGACTGGTCACGCGCCGATCAAATCGATCTACGGGGATATCGCTGAAGCCCACTTGAGTCGCGAGTACTTCTGCCGGTAGCTGAGCGGGTGTTCCATAGTTGGCATCTTCACTATCTCGAAAACAAACTAAAAATAGATCAGGCGTTTCTTCAACCTGCCGCAAAAACTTTTCGTAGCTTGTTTCAGCATTGGCCGCTTGACTAACATCAGTCGTTATTTTGTCAACGGTTTTAGAGGGCTGGGGTCTGGCCCGATGCAAATCTAGGCCGATGACAACTGGCTTTGCCTGGTTAATGCGGTCGATGATCTCTGTGAGTGGTTGATCTGGAATGGGATAGCCATATCGATCAGTGGTTTCTTGAGAGATTTCTATCACCGCAATTCGGTCATCGATGGTTTCTGAGGGGCGGGATCTCATGAGCTGATCGTAGAAGGTGAGCTCTAGCGCAGAGAGTAGGCCAACGGCGCGAATGCCTAGGACGATGCCACTGACAGCGAGGCTTTGAAGTGCGACACTTTTTAGCTGGGCAGCGAGTTTGGCGGTGAGTTTGGCGGTGCGCTGAGTAGGGGGCCAAAAAACTGACCAACCGCTTTTTTGAGGTTTGCTGTCAGGGCGAGCTGGCGGGTGACTGGCTGGCGGGTGACTGGCTGGCGGGTGACTGGCGGGTGGAGAACTGGCGGGTGGGGAACTGGCGGGTGGGGGACTGGCGAGAGAATAGTCTTGCGGTTGGCTATATGAAGCGCTACGTGAACCATGGAGCGCAGCTGACCTCAGCGGGCTAGGCGTATGTAAGTTTTGCCAGTAGATGGCGGGAGCGGTAGGATTTTGCCAAATAATCGGTAGCCAGCTGGCGCAAGGAATGTCATTTTCTAGGCCTGAGAGTCGCTGGCGCGCTTCACGCATGGCCAAATGAAAGGGCAGCCCTTCGGCAAAGGCCGTGAGTAGGTAGCTCAAAAACTGCTGAGCGACCGCATCGGGGACGGGCTCTCGCATTACGACTACGTAAGGAATTTGCAGGTCTGAAAGCTGCTGAGCAAGGCCTAGACCATCGCAAGAGTTAAAGATGGCTATTTTGAGACCATTGGCGATCGCCTTGCTGAGCGCATGTTTAATTTGCGCAATGGTCAGTCGCTCTTGCGTATTGAGGTTGATAACACCTGTATCGCCCTCGGTTTGACTGTGGCCCGCAAAGAAGAAAATATCCCACCCTTGCGGCTGCCATAGGGTTTCGTGCAGGTGGCTAAGGGGCGGTGACTTGAGTACGCTCACATGCGTGTTTTCGAGCGACTCTAGTACTGCCAAGTCAACGTCTAAATCCAGTCCATGGTGGTTGCCGAATACCGCTAAAATGCGCGCTTGGGCCGAGCTGTTTGACCGCAGCAACATGGGCCGCCAGTCAAGGGCACAAAAGGTCAGCTCTGCATGGGTGTAGTCTGAGAGTAGTTGCCACAGGTGCCACGGCAGCTTACGCATTTGAGCATCGGTGGTCTCTAAGATGATTTGAACATTGTCGGCCCGCTCTAGCTCGGTGCGCAGCCGTCGATCAATACTTAAAAACTCAGGTGTGTTCAGCCAATCGTTGAACTGTGAGACGAGGCGATCGCAGCACTGATGAAAGTCATTTTCTGAATAGCGCAGTCCCGCTCCGTCAATCACATGGATTCGCAGCGCCTGATCCTGATTGCGAGCCGCATACAGCTGTTGCCACCACCGCTGAGTTTGCGCTAGATCTGGCGCTGCGGGTAACTGGCCGGTGAACCGGATTGGATAGGCGCTATTTGAATAGGCGCTGCTTAAATGACTAGAGCTAGCCTCTTCAGCCGCAGCGCCACCTAAAATTTCACCCATGATCCGCTCGCACCCTTTTTCAAGAGTGCCAGTACCCAAATTCAGGATGACTTTTTTCATACCGGCTAGACTACAAAAGTTTCCGTATGATGGCAACCACCTAATACTATTTCAATCGCGAATGGCTCAGTTGCTGCGCCTCTAAAGTAGGGCAGCTGAATGAAAGAATCGTCTTGCCCAGCGGCGACAATAGCCAGTACCTGTTGCTGCTTGTCTAGTAGCCGGAGCTCCAAGTTTTGAGGCAAAACGCTGGCGTTTTGATTGGGCTGAGCCTGAGCACATATCCGATAAGTGTCTTGATCATCTGGGCAGACGGCCATGACTAAAACAATTGGGTGATGACTGTTTTGACAGGGGCTGCTGGGGCGGAGCAGTTCAGAGTTGGCCTCCAACTGTGCTTTAGACTGGGTTTCAGAGTCTGCTTTAGATTGGGCTAACAACTCTACTAACTTATAGCGCTTAACAAATGTTTCATTCTGAAAGTGATAGGTCCAACGGATGGCGCGTCCTACCGCTGGTCGTCCTGAGTTCTTAAACAGCCGCTCTAAGGAATGCCAGCTAGGTTCAAATCGGCCTTGGAACCACTGACTGAGATGAACGCTGCTGTGGCTAGGCGGGCTTAAGTCAATAATGCCTTCAATGCCGCTGCTGGTGATGCCCCCTGCGGGTACCAAAGCCTGAGCGTTCACGCCTTGACAACTGGGGTCAGAAGCTTCGTGGAACCGCCCAATAAACTGATGCACTGCATAGGCTTTGACCAAAGCAGGCAGGTAAAATGTGGATGAAGCAGACTCGGTGTTAATTTCGAGCAGCGATCGCTGTATCAAGGAATCTAAGACAGAGATTGGATCCGGAATGGGTTCGCCAGTACTCACAGCACTCATCGTGCTCATAGAAATGGGCATGGTTGCCTGGAGTTCGGTGAGTGAAAGCGGTACTTCTTGGCTGGCTAGCCAGTAGATGACGTTGACTTCTACTCGCGATAGCCGCTTAAAAGAAGGGGCTATCAGTCGAACAATATCGGTAAATAAAACCGAACTCTGCTGCAAGAATTCATCTACTCGGCCATTAAAAATTTCTTTGATTACCCTGACGGCGGCTTTTAGCGCTAGCGGATGCCCCTGGTAGCGCGCAATTAACTCAGGCCAGTGCGATCGCCATAACGGATCGGCTTCACTACCGACTTCTGCGCTATCGACTTCTGCACTATCGACTTCTGCACTATCGACTTCTGCGCGACCTTGCTGGTTTGCTTGATTGGCGTCTGTATTAGCCGCTTCATGCCCACCTTCAACAGAGGTTGAGGATGTAGAGGTCGAGGATATAGCGGTCGAGGACAACGCGCTCCGCCATGCCGATGGCCTAAACTCTGCTTCTAATAGCGCGGTTGCTGCCGATTCAGACAGCCGTGGGAGGGTGAGCGATCGCACATTTTGCCGTCTACCATAGCTGCCTTGACGCACAAAGTCGGCAGGCCCTTCTAACCCGGTTATCAGTATGCAGCTGCGAGCACCTGTCGCTGCCCGAAAAAATTCCGTGTAGTTTTGGTAGTTAGCCTGATAGTCTCCGGCTAATGCATTGGGGCGCAAGATCGCTTCGATGTCTTCTAGCACAATCAATAGCGGGCTTTGCTCCATCAGTGCTAGCAGCTGAGTGACAGGGCGCCCCTCTCCCACGGTTATCCCCAAGCCCGACAAAATGCTAATGCTCAGCTCATCTAGCGTGGGGCTAGTCGCTAGCGATCGCCACACTACCGCATCAAAGCGATCGCCCATACTGCTGACTAGCTTCTCGGCGATGAGTGTTTTACCGACGCCATGCAGTCCCCAAATGCCGATGAGTTGCCCCATAGGCTGATGCTCTTTGGGATAAAAAAGACCCGCGCTCGACTCCGAGGCGCTTGCACGTTCGTCGGGGTGGGTAATCGCCTCGCCTATCCACTGGCAAGCTTGAGCAAACTGATCGTCGTATCCATACAGGGTCGCGGCTGACATGGCATGGATAGAGAGTCCGCTATAAATTGTGTTAGAGGCTGATCGATTGTTGGCTGATACCGCTGATTGATCGGCAAAATCACCCACAGGTGATCTCTGATGGCGAAGCCTTTCCCCATACGCAGAAACGCCAGCTGCGCTAGAAAAACTGCTCGCTGAATCGGGAATAACTGCTGGATGAGATCCAATACTGTTGTTGCCACTGCTATTGCCACTGCTATTGCCGCTATGGGATCTATTGTCACTATTAGGGCTGCTTAGCGAGCTACTTGATAGGCTATCAAACGAGCGGTTGCTAGTTGGTTCGGTTTCTTCTGGGGAATAGCCTTGATAGCTTGTAAGCAGTGCGGTTAAGAAATCGCCATTACCAGCGGTGCGATTGTTTGGGCGCTCAAAACTATCGATACTCCCCGTTTTGTTTTCGGTTCTATTCCCCACACTATGCTTTGTGTTAGCTGCTGCGTAGGCTTCTAAAGCAACCCGAAAATTAGTCTTTCCGACCGAACGACCAAATACATTAGAGAGTTGCTTCCACAGCTTCGGTGCAACATCTCGCATCAAATAATTTGTACTATAGTCCGACCCATTGGCCATTTGCTCGTAGGTGAGCCCTCGCCAGGTTCCTTTTAAAATAACGATGTCGGGCTCTCGCAGGCTATGGCCCGATCTTCTATTCACCGACTCGTTCAACCACTTCAGTGCATCATTCAAATCCACATTTACATCCTCATCTGCCGAAGTAGCAGCCCTTTTTACTTACTTACGCCTTTTTTCACACAAATTCAAACAAAGCTTAGGCCTTTGTCTGCTTTTTGCCTATTAGTACTTTTTGCCACTTTTTTGCCACTTTTTGCTAAAAATAGCCAAAAAACGGCAAAAAGTACTGATTTTTGTTAGATAGTCTGCCAATTATCCTGCTGATTGACTGCCCAATTATTGGACTATTTAGCTAGTAATGAGGCCGTAACCATACATAATTACGGCTCAGGCCCAATTACCCGCAGTTAACCGCACAGTCAATAAAGCAGCGCTTTTATAAAGCGACTGTATTGTCAGCTTAGCGGATAAGCCTTACATAAAAATGCGGGTGCAGGAAAAATATCTGCAAATAAAAGCACATACCTCCGTACGAAAAGTAGTATGCGCGCAGGAAAATAGGAAATTTTAATACAGAAAACTTACATATATTTCACACTTTACATGAAAGCATAAGGGGGTTATGTAGCAACTTGCACTCATTAGCAAAAACCAGCTCGTCGGGCATGTAGGGACGAAAATCCGCGCATTTTAGGCTAGCTATGTGAAGGTGAGGCAAGCAAAAAATGGGCCTATGGCTTATGAATAGGCTGGTTGAATCTACGCAGGGTAACATCTGACGCCTTGTGCCTTTTTTATAGTTGTTTTTTTGACTTATTTTCTGACTGAGTTTTTCCGACTTAATTATTAATTATTATTTTTTATGTCGTTCCCTTTAGATTGCTAGGTCTCTAGCAGCTCTTCGGCAGTTCTTCGGCTGTTGTGGGGGCGGTGGGTGGTGGTTCAAGATAGATGGTGATGGCCCCGCCTACGGAGATCAGCAGCATTCCGACTAGGGCAATGCCGTTGGGAATTTCGTTAAAAAACAGCCAGCCGATTACTGCCGCAAAAATGACGCTGCTGTATTGAAATATGCCAATTTGATGGGGTTCGGCGTAGCGGTAGGCTTGTACGAGTAGCAGCTGAAACATTAAAAACGAGCCTGCGGCGGCGGCGACATAGCCAATGGTGCGGGGATCTAACGGTTGCCATTGCCATAGGGCAATGGGGGCCATAAGTACTGAGCCAATGAGCAGGTAATAAATTGTTTGGCCTAGCGATGACTGTGTTTGGCCTAGTCGGCGGACGGTTAAGAATTCGATGGCGGCTGAGAGGCCAGCGCCGATGCCAATGAGGTTGGCGGGATCTTGAAGGAGTTGGGCGTTGGGCTGAACCACTAGCAGCAGGCCCACAAAGCCAAGGGCGATCGCACCCCACAGCTTGAAAGAAATTTCTTTGCCGAGGGCGATCGCGCTAATGATTGGAATAAAAATGGGTGTTGTGTTGAGTAGTACGTTGGCGCTCACTAAGCTGCCCAAGCTAGCTGCCCATATGAATAGATAAAATCCGCCTAGCCCAAACACGGCTCGCAGGCAATAGAGGGGGAGTACGGACACGCCAGCGCGAAGATTTTGCCCTCGCTGGGCGGCTTCAATGGGGGCTAATACGGCTAAGGCCAGTACCAGCAGCAGCCATAAAAACTGGCCTGGCTCAATGGTGGTTTGAGCAATTTTACCTAGCGCACCCTGCACTGTATTGGCGAAGAACCCCACTGTAATGAGGGCGGCTCCCAATGTTAGAGACTGCTGTGTAGGTTTGCTCACCTGTAGATGTTCCCGTTTATCGTATTTTCCGCTACTTCCTTTATGATTGCACTGTTATTCAATATTTAAAGATAACAGCCCTAAGCGTTACCACGGAGTGATTGAATAGTATTGACTCAGTAGTAGCTCAGCTTTTCTGTACAAAGCTCGGTTTATCTACGTATTGTGGCCTATTGTTTACTTGTCTACGTAGGCCATCCATCCATACAACCTTTTTATCCACACAACTTTAGGAGATGTCGTGCAAGTTAAAACAGCCGATGCAGACCTCAATCGTATTTCGCTAGATCGTGTCCTATATGTGGGTGGTGAGTACCGAGCCGGGGCTGGTCAGTCATTTGCGATTGTGAATCCGGCGACTGAAGCGGTGATTGGCTATGGGGCGAGCGCTACGGATGAGGAAGTGGATGAGGCGATCGCGATCGCAAACCAGGTTCAAAAAGGCTGGCAGCAGCTTAGCGCGCTGGCACGGGCCGAAGCGCTGCATGAGGTGGCGACTGAGTTAGGTCGTATGAAGCCGCAGCTGGCTAAGCTGATGACCCAAGAAATGGGTAAGCCCTATAAAGAATCTGCTGATGAGGTGGAGTGGTGCGTATCGGCGCTGCGCTACTACGCTGAGGTCGCTCGCCATGAGGGCGGTAAGGTGCTCGGCCCGGCGGTGGAAGGGCAGCTGCACTATGTGGTGAAAGAGCCGTTGGGTGTGGTGGTTTCTATTTTGCCGTTTAACTATCCTTTGGTGCTGTTTGTGTGGCAGGCGGCGGCGGCGCTGGCGGCGGGCAATGCTGTGATTGTTAAGCCTTCGCTGCTGACGACTAAAACCACGCTGCTAGGGATGGAGGCCTTTAGTACACTTGCGCCGGGACTGGTGCAGTGCTTGCCGGGTGATGGCAGTGTGGGCGCGAGGCTGACGGCGAGCCCGGATACTCACTTTGTGGCGTTTACTGGCGGCGTGGAGAGGGGTCAGGCGGTTGCTCGCGCCTGTGCAGAGCAGTTTAAGCCCATTCTGCTAGAAACATCGGGTAATGATGCTTTTATTGTGATGCCTTCTGCGCCGATGGCGGTGGCGGTGAGGGGGGCTTTGTTTGGCGCTTTTTTGAACTGCGGTCAGGTTTGTACCTCTTCTGAGCGCTTTTATGTTCATGCGGATGTTTATGATGCGTTTGCGGAGCAGCTGGTTGCTCAGGCGCGGACTTTGCGCATCGGGAATGGGTTAGATACGGTCGATATTGGGCCGATGGCTTCTGAGGCAGGGCGCGATCGCTTTGAAAAAATTCTGGCCAGAGCGGTAGAGCAAGGCGCAACGGTGGCCTGCGGCGGTCAGCGACCGGCTGACCACAGTAAGGGTTGGTTTTTTGAGCCGACGGTTCTGACGAATGTTTCTGCTGACCTAGATATTTTAAAAGATGAGGTGTTTGGCCCGGTGGCCTCTTTGGTGAAGGTCGAGAGCTTTGAGGAGGCGATTGAGGAGGCGAATCGCTCTCATTTTGGATTGGGGGCGACTATTTACACGCAAGATTTGGCCGAGGCTATGCGGGCCACGCGCGAGTTGGCGGTGGGCATGGTGTGGGTGAATGCGCCGCTGCTAGACAATGACGCAGGCCCCTTTGGCGGTAAAAAAATGAGCGGTATGGGTCGTGAGCTAGGCGCAGAAGGGCTCGATACTTTTCGCCATACCAAGCTGGTGATGATTGATCCTGAAGCGGCTCCTCAAGATTTTTGGTGGTTTCCCTATGCGGATGCTGAGCAGTATGGCGGCGAGGTTGCTGATTCTAATGGCCATTCCAATGGTCACGCTAATGGTCACGCTAATGGTCATTCCAACGGTTAATTATCCACACAGGAAACGTGATGCCTTATAAAACGACGCAAGAAATCGTTCCAAAAACGGGCTTGGACAATCCGCTGTTACCGGCTGAGCTTGAAGCTCGAATTCATCATTTAGAAAATACTGCTAATCAGGGGGCTGGATTTTCTAAAACGGACTGGCTGTACCTGTGGGGATTGGGTGTTGTGGTTCCGGCTTTGCTACTCATTTGGGGATGGGTTTAAAGAAAAAATTATGACAAACGTAATTGAAAATGCAGCGTTAAATAAAGTCCCTTCGGCGGATCGCAGTGCTTGGCCGCTGATGCCCAGTGAGCGTAATTGGAGTCAGCGACAGCTTTTTGTTGTTCTGTTGGTTTCGGCGGCGGCGACTTGGTGCTACATCATTGGGGAGTATGTTGGCTATTATTTGAACCTGAAGCCGGGCTTTGCGTCGATGACGGCGGGTAGTTTGGTGGGGATGTTTTTGGTGACGGTTGCGGTGGTGCCGATGGCGACTCGCTTTGGGATTGACTCAGTGGCGACGACTAAGGCTCAGTTTGGCTCGCGGGGTTGGATGTTTGCCGGGGCGCTGCAATATATTTCGATTATTGGTTGGAACTCGCTGCTGTTGATTTTTTTTGGGAAGTCGGTGGCGCAGTTGTTGATTACGCTGGGGCTGTTGCCTGAGGGCGGGGCGGGATTTGTGGTGCCGCTGATGGCGGCGTTGGCTTGTGCGGTGGTGTATGGCACGCTGCTTAAGGGCGCAACTGGGGTAGAGCGAATTTCTAATACGCTGTTCTTTTTTATTGTGGGGGTGAGCGTGTGGATGGTGGTGATGCTGCTGACCAAAGAGTCGGGGGCGATCGCAGCGGCTACGCCAGAATATGCTTCTGATAAGCTGTGGGACTATACCACTGGGATGGAAATTGGCATTGTGAGTTTGCTTTCTTGGTGGCCCTATATTGGGGCGATGGTGCGGGTGGTGCCGAATGCCAGTAAGGCGACGCTGCCTTCTATGCTGGGGATGGGTTTGCCGGTGCCGCTGATTAGTGTGGTGGGCTTGGCTGCTTTTTTGGCTGTGGGGACTTCTGACCCTTCTACTTGGCTGGTTTCTTTGGGGGGGCCGTTGTTTGGCAGTATTGCGCTGTTGTTTGTGATTGCGGCTAATTTGGGGACTGCGGTGATTGGGGTTTATGCGTCGGCGGTGGGGCTGCGCCATTTGCCGGTGATGAACAGTTTGCCTTGGAAGTGGGTGCTGTCGCTGTCGATTATGCCGGTGGCGGCGGTTGGGATTGCGATTCCGGATGCGTTTTTTAACAACTTTGGGACGTTTTTGGCTTTTATTGGCGTGATGTTTGCGCCTTTGTGTGGCATTCAAATTGCGGATTATTTCTTTTTGCGGCGGCAAAGTATCAGCATTCGGGCTTTGTATGACCCTGGTAGTGAAGCGCCTTATTACTTTTGGCGGGGCTTTAATCCGGCGGCTTTTTTGGCGATGGCGATTGGTTTTGGGGTGTATGTGTATTTGTTAGATCCGGTGGCGTATACTTCGCGCGCGCCGTATCAGTATTTAACGGCGTCGCTGCCGACTTGTTTGGTGGGTGGGCTCTCGTATGTGTTGTTTACGCTGTTGGTGAATAAGCCGCTGGGGTTGGGCGGTTATGAAAACGGTTATGAAAAGTAGGGGTTAGGTTAGCCGTCGATGAAGCCTTTGATGGTGGCGATGACAGGTTTAGCCAGGGGATGGGCGATCGCAGATTCGAGGGCGGAGGCGCTGCCTTCTTTAAGCGCGTTGATCATGCGTTTTTTGAGGGTGGGGTTCGATTGGATGGCTTTGATGGCTTTGGACTCGATAAGCTCTTGGCGGTCGGGGTTGGTGGGCTCGTATTGTTGATCTAGCTGGGTGAGGAGGGTGTGGATTTCGTGGGCGGCTTGGGCGAGGTCTGTGCTGTGGTTGTGTTGGGTGCCGATTTTGTCGCCGAGGACTTTGTCGCCGCCGATGTTGTCGCCTTGGCCGTGTTGGTTAATAGTGGTGCTCATGGGTTTGTTTTCTCCTTGGGTTTGTTGTAGGTGAATGTTGATATCGCGGATGCCGCCCGGATACCCGGCTCGATCCATGGCTCGGTCTAGCATTTCTTCTTCGTAGTGGCCTGCTTTGCCGAGTTCGTCGCGGCGGCGTTGTTGGCGGGTTTGGAGGGGTTCGTAGCCGTCTAGGAGTTGGCGGATGTTGACGCGGATGCCGAGTTTGCCGATGGGATAGGTTTGTTCGCCCATTTTTTCGAGGCCGAGGAGTTCTTGGTAGTCGAGTGGGGGATGGTCGGGGTGGTTGGGGACGGGCACCCATTCGGTGACTTCGAGGTTGGTGAAGCTGTTGTGGATGGTGTCAAAGGTTTTGCGTAGCATGGCGAGAAAGGTGCGGCGGGTGTTTTGTTTGCCGCTGATGGCGATGAAGATTTTTTGGTCTTCGGGGTCGGCTTTGATGCGGGCGATGTTGCAGGTTTCGCCGGAGTCGGTGTAGTGGAGCATGACGCCGCTGCGCCAGTAGGTGTCGCTATAGATGTCGGCATGGGTGAGGACGATGAAGCGGGAGATGATGCTTTCGGGGAGGACTTTGTAGTGGTATTGAAACTGTAGGGTGTCGTTTTGTTTGTCGCCTTCGAGTTCGGTGTTTTTGGGTTCTTCTTTGGGGAGGAGGCCGGGGATTAAAAACTTTTGGGGTTGGCCGTTGGAGATGGCGGGGATGGCGGGGGTGAGGGGGAAGCCGAGCTGGAATTCTTGCATTAGCTCGGTGAGATAGGGGTGGCGCTGTGCGGGGTAACGGTCAGCGGGGAGGATGCGGGTGAGGTCTTGGCTGGTGAGGATGCCTTTGTTGTGGGTTTTGAGGGTGTCGTCGCTGAGGAGGGTGTAGATGCCGGTGGTGACCCAGTCGGGGTTGAGGACGTTGGTGTCTTTAAGGATGGGGTGTTCGCGAAAGTTGAGGACTAGGCCGAGGTTGTGGAGGAGGTCTATGAGTTGTTCTTGGCTTTGTTCTTGGGTGACGTTTTGTTGGTAGCAGAGGTTGGTGTATTGGGGGTAGCTGATGAAGTCTTGATCCATGGCTTCGAGTTGTTCTTTTACTTGAAACCAGGTGAGGGGGAGTAGGTTGTAAACATCGTGGAGTTGGGAGACTTCGTGGATGATTTTTTCTTGCAGATCCAAGATGCCTTGGCTGTTGGCGCAGGAGGTTTCGAGGATGTGTTTGATGTTGGGGTATTTGTCGCGGAGGGCTTTGCGGTTGATGTCTAGGGGTTGTTCGTCGCATTTGTTGCCGACGATGATGACGGGTGAGTTGCCGCCGAAGCTTTGGATGAGTTTGAGCCAGTATTCGAGGCGGTTTTCGTCTTCGCTGGTGCGGCAGTTGCAGGTGAGGATGTAGAGGCTGCGTTTGGTGAGGAAGAATTGGTGGGTTGCGTGGTAAATTTCTTGGCCGCCGAAGTCCCATACATGTAGGCGGACGGGTTTGGTGTTGACGGTGACGATCCAATTGCTGACGGTGAGGCCGTCGGTTTGGGATTGTTGGGGGTTGTATTGGTTGTGGATGAGGCGGTTGATGAGGGAGGTTTTGCCGACGCTGCCCTGGCCGATGAGGAGAAGTTTGGCTTCGTTGAGCTGGCGTTTTTCGCC
Organism: Phormidesmis priestleyi Ana; assembly: GCA_001314865.1. Taxonomy (GTDB): domain Bacteria; phylum Cyanobacteriota; class Cyanobacteriia; order Phormidesmidales; family Phormidesmidaceae; genus Phormidesmis; species Phormidesmis priestleyi_B. The sequence goes on from LJZR01000005.1 coordinate 204,884, forward strand.
GCTGTGCATTTCGCGCAGGTAGCGGAATATTTTGTTGGTAGAGCCGGGGGCTTGGCTTACATCTGGCGGGCCGAGGATTTCTGTAGAAATGGGAAGGGGATTGTTGCGAAGGTCAAGCTTTGTGAGCTGAGACAACTGTGTTAGGGCGATAGGAATTTCGTTGATTTTGTTGTTTTCAAGGTCAAGCGTAGTGAGGTTGGAGAGCTGCGCGATTGCCTCCGGTATCTCAGTGATTTGATTGCTATAGAGGTAAAGCTCCGTGAGGTTGGAGAGCTGCGCGATCGCCTCCGGCATCTCGGTGATTTGATTGCTATGGAGGTAAAGCTGCGTGAGGTTGGAGAGCTGCGCGATCGCCTCCGGTATCTCGGTGATTTGATTGCTATGGAGGAAAAGCGTAGAGAGGTTGGAGAGCTGCGCGATCGCCGCTGGTATCTCGGTGATTTGATTGCTAGAGAGGCCAAGCTGCGTGAGGTTGGAGAGCTGCGCGATCGCCTCCGGTATCTCGGTGATTTGATTGCTATAGAGGTAAAGCTCTGTGAGGTTGGAGAGCTGCGCGATCGCCTCCGGTATCTCGGTGATTTGATTGCTATAGAGGTAAAGCTCTGTGAGGTTGGAGAGCTGCGCGATCGCTGCTGGTATCTCTGTGATTTGATTGCTAGAGAGGCCAAGCATAGAGAGGTTGGAGAGCTGCGCGATCGCCTCCGGTATCTTGGTGATTTGATTGCTAGAGAGGTAAAGCTTTGTGAGGTTGGAGAGCTGCGCGATCGCCGCTGGTATCTCGGTGATTTGATTGCTATCGAGGGAAAGCGTAGAGAGGTTGGAGAGCTGCGCGATCGCCTCCGGTATCTCGGTGATTTGATTGCTAGAGAGGTAAAGCGTAGTGAGGTTGGAGAGCTGCGCGATCGCCTCCGGTATCTCGGTGATTTGATTGCTAGAGAGGTAAAGCTTTGTGAGGTTGGAGAGCTGCGCGATCGCCTCCGGTATCTCGGTGATTTGATTGCTATGGAGATTAAGCGTAGAAAGGTTGGAGAGCTGCGCGATCGCTTCCGGTATCTCGGTGATTTGATTGCTATTGAGAGAAAGCTCGGTGAGATTGGTTAAATGCGTTATTACAGCAGGTATTTCAGTAATTTGATTGCCGTCAAAGTCAAGCTCAGTGAGATTCGTCAAATACACGATCATTGCTGGAACCTTAGTAAGGCTACAGCAAAGAAGTTTTAGCTTTTCTAAGCTGCTTAGCTCCCATAAAAAAGACGGAAAGCTAACCCACCGGTTACCGCTGAGATCTAACACTTTCAAGTGAGTGAGCGCTTTCAATTCAGGTGGCAGCGTTGTAAGCGCATTGCCCATCACAATAGGCATCCACTGGTCGTTTTCCTGCTTCCATCCGGCTCGACCCTCTGGCCCTTTCTGCTCAAAGTCCTGCTTGCCGAGTATTAACGTTTCTAGCTGCGTCAGCTTTCCAATCTGGGGCGGCAGCTCGGTGAGCCCTTTGCCGGATAGATCTAATTCCGTCCAGCCTTCTGCGGCGGCTTGGTCTATCAGCGCTATTAGCTCGGTTTGAGTCATGCTGGTAAGGATAAGTGACGAAATGCCTTTATTCTGCCAGAGGGCACCCATCCTGGCTAGCATAAAGCACTCTGATACTTGATACGCATTTAAAAAACTTGCTCCAGGGTTCTCTGAAGGCTTCACAGGGTTCTCTGAAGGCTTCACAAGGTTCCCTGAAGGCTTCACAGGGTTCTCTGAAGGCTTCACAGGGTTCTCTGAAAGCTTCACAAGGTTCCCTGAAGGCTTCACAAGGTTCCCTGTGAAGCGATCTGACTGGTCATTACTGAGTAACGGCAACCCTTTTGCCTGCGCGCACTTCCCTGTGAGCACTTTCCTGTGCGCGATGCGATCCCCAATTCTGGGGCTCTGAGGCAAGACGTTCAACACCTTTCTGGAAGGGCGATCTAAGTATTTTGAATTCGCGATCTCCCCCGAATTCGGGGGCCGGGGGGCGAGTGCAAGCACTAGGTTTGATCGTCAGTTAAATAAAACCTAACTTACTTACAGTACTCAACATGAAAGGTCGCCAATTTGTACAACCTTCCTTGCTTTCCCCACAATTTCCCCACAATTACTGAGACCTAACAATCAAAAGTTCTCATAATTCATTAATCACACATAGAAACCTAAGTGACAAAAAGGACATTCTAAGACTGTTCCAACTTAAGCTCAACTGATGGAACAGGCTTAATAAACACACCTTTTCGCCTATAAGGAGGCACCTACCATGGCTCGTCAAAAACGCAGCTCTCGAATCTTAGACCAAGCGGCCCGTCGCCTTTCGGGACTCAAAGCCGTTGATGAAAAAATTGTATTAGATGGCGGCTACTCAGCCGCAGGCTACAGCAAAGCAATTGATGCGCTGCGCAATACCCTAGATAACTACAACACCGCTCTTTCTACAGTAGATGCGCTGTATGTTGACATCGCCAAGGCAGAGCAAACGGTCGCTAACTATTCTGAACAGGTGCTGACTGGTGTAGCTGCCCGGTTTGGTAAAGACAGTCAGCAATATAAGGCAACGGGCGGTATCAGAAAGAGCGATCGCAAGCGTCCTAGCCGCAAAGCAACCCCAGAAGCCAGAACCGCAGAAGCCAGCGCAGCCTGCTAATACACCAATAATGCGCCAATAGTTAAAGCAAAAACACGGAGCAGGCTATTGGCTTACTCCGTGTTTTTATGTTGATTTTTTAGGCCGCTTTAAACCGGTAAGTAGCTGCGCCATAGGTCGGCGTAAATGACGCGATCGCTCAGAAAGAAGGGGCTTTTATCAGCATACAGGCTTGGCTATAATGTTTCATCAGTCTATTCTGTAAGCCTAATGCTGTGAACTATACTAGCGAGTAATTGGGAGGACTCATGACATATTCAGCAACTAATTTGCTCACTCGCATTACTCAAACGCCTGGTCAGTGTGGCGGTCGTCCATGCATCCGAGGAATGCGAATTCGGGTTACTGATATTTTAGAGATGCTGGCTGAAAGTGTCAGTGCCACTGAAATATTAGAAGATTTCCCTGACTTGGAAATAGCGGATATACAAGCCTGCCTGCTTTTTGCCGCTAAGCGTACTGATTTTCCCAGACTGACTGCATGAAAATTTGGCTTGGTTACAGGTAGCTTCGATAAAGTTGGGACGGAAGGCAAAAACACGGAGCAGGCCATTGGCTTACTCCGTGTTTTTATGTTGATTTTTAGGCTGGTTTAGACTGGTAAGTAGCTGCGCCATAGGTCGGCGTAAATGACGCGATCGCTCTGCCAGGGCTTGTGATGACCGCCACTCCAATGAATCACGCTCATTTGCTCGGGGTCTTTTTTGAGCAGGTTGGTAATCCAGTGGGGCTGGCCGTAGCCACAGCTGTTCCAGCGCTTGTGCAAGGGAATGTAGGTGTCTTTAAACATGAGGTTAAAGACGGTTTCATCACCGAGGTGATACAGGCGATAGTTGTTTTTGGCGTCTAGGTTGAGGTAGTGGCGCAGTTGCTCGTAGGTGGCGGGTGTCCAAAGGGTAAGGTCGGTGAGGAGCACGCCGCTGTTAAAGGCTTTTTTAAACTTGCGCAGGTCGGCCCACATTTTAAAGGGGTTGCTAAAGTAAAACATGGCTGGGAAAAACTGGGGAGCTGCTGCGAGGTAGCGCTGGGGGGTGAGCTGGCTGCCCTGAGCAAAGAGCGATCGCACATCGCCAAGCACCAGCGTATCGCCATCTAAATACACCACGCGCGTGACATCGGGGAAAATGTCTTTTAAGAACAAACGCGCATACTGCATGTAGCGTGAGATGCGTCGTTCGGGCTTTTTTTCTTGAAATTTGCTGTCTAAGTAATGCTTTAAAAAGTCGGGCGGGATAAACTCTCGCACTCGAAAGCTCACTGCTGCTGAGTCAATCGCTGAGCGATAGGTTTCGCCAAAGGCGTCGCGCAGTTTGTCTTCAAAAAAGCTTTGGTCTCCCGGTGGTACGACAATATTGAATCGCAGGGGTGCGGTGCTTTCTGGGTTTTCTGGTTTTTCTGAGGGTGCGATCGCGGCATTTGCTGCGGTGCGACTGCCAGAATTATCGCTAAGTTGGCCAACTTGAGTGTTGCAAAGGATGGAGTTAATCACCACTAGCAGCGGCACCTGAAGCGCGCGGTTTAGCGAAAATGCAATGTCGATGTACATAAAGTAAAAGGGGCGCTAGGAAGGAACTACGAGAGGTGTTTAAGGTATCAGTCAATGTATCAGTCAATGTATCAGCCAACGTATCAGCCAATATATCAGCAAGCTTTGGAAGCTTTAGGTGGTCTGTAGGCCGATTTGGGCTTCGTCTAGTAGGCGAAGCTGCTTGTTAATGGCTTGAATGGTCATGTGATGACGATAAACCTTAAAAGCCGTAAAGCCTAGCTGAGCAGTGGAATAAGCAGTCCAAGGCGATTGGTCAACAGACCGCAGCATGGCTCCATTGCCCGTAGTAATGTAGGTTGTACCGTTAATAGGCTCTGTTCTTTCGTAGTTGTGATCATGGCCATTTAGGTATAGCTGTACGCCATATTCTTGAAACAGCGGTGGCAAGTCTTTTTGCAGCTTAGCATGAGAGCCGTGATGCCCCGACGAATACACCGGATGATGACCAAACACGACTTTCCAAGGCGCAGTGGAGTCTTTTAATGCCTGCTTTAGCCAACTGAGCTGTGCTGCCCAGCCTGTTGCTTCATCGATTTGGGCCTCTGTTTGGGCCTCTGTTTGGTTGGGCTCGCCATTGGTATGGGCCTGATTGGTATCGAGCGCAAAGAATTGAACAGACGCTTGCGTAAAGCTGTAGTAACGATGAGACATGTTGTAGCCGGGATAGGCAATTTCATCTTCTCCCTGACGGGTTCTATAGTCGTGATTACCCAAAGCGGCGTAAAAGCGGGTGCCTTTGCTGAGCAGGTCGGCGTAGGGCTTTTCAAACACATCTTGGATTTTTTTTATTTCACCGTTGGGGTAAATGTTGTCGCCTGTGAGTAGCGCCGTTGAAAAAGGAGATGTTTGCCACTGTTGGCTCATGGCCCGCGCAACTGCATATTGGTCGCGATCGCCCGTGCCGACATCGCCAAGCGCAACAAACTGAAACAGCGCATTTCCTGCCGTTTCGCTAGTCTCTAGCGCTGAGATGTTTCGGCTCGCTTTTAGGCTGGGCTGAGCAGCGCCCGCTAAGGGCGTTTGATTCGTGGCCTCAAAGATATAATGCCGACCTGCTGCCAGCGCCAAACCACCGAGTCCATATAGAATAAGCGAGCGACGGCTAAGTGTAGGCATCTGTGAGGCGTTCTCTATGCGTAAGGCCCTATAGATTATAAGGTTTTAGTAGCTTTTTTAAATTCACCGCCGCTTTTATGCCCTATTCCATTTCCGATATTAACCAAATGAGTCAGTCAGCCTTTGTAGAGGCGTTTGGCGCAGTGTTTGAAGAAACGCCTGACATAGCCGCCCAAGCTTGGCAAGCTCGCCCTTTTTCAAATGTGTCAGCGCTTCATGCGGCGATGGTGGCGGTGGTCAATAGTTGGACGCCAGCAGAACAGCTAAAGCTCATTGCGGCCCATCCCGACTTGGGCAGTCGGGTGCAAATGGCAGCGGCTTCAGTGCAGGAGCAGTCAGGTGCGGGGCTCAGTCAGCTGAGCGCTGACGACTATGCCCGATTCCAGCGGTTAAACGATGCGTATAAAGAAAAGTTTGGTTTTCCGTTTGTAATGGCAGTGAAGGGCTGCGACAAGGAGACCATTTTGCAAGCGTTTGAAACCAGACAACAGAATGATATATCGCAAGAGAGAGAGAAATCTCTGTCGGAGATTTTTCGGATTGCCAGATTTCGCTTAGATGACTTGCTTAAGGCAGAATGAGTTGAGGCGAAGAGAGTTGAGGCGAAGAGAGTTAAGACAAAAAGAATTGAAACGGACTTCGACCTCAAAGGCCTTCTCCCTCAGGGAGATATTGTGGATAAGATTCAATGACGAGTCCACAGGTCATAGAGCGAGAGCACAATTTCCACCACAATTAAAATCACGATGTACCATTCCACCCGATGGCTGCTGTCTCGCTGCAAAATGCCCAAAGAGGTTTCAACAGTTCTTGAAACTAAAGATAGCTTTTGTTCTAGGGCCACTAGCCGCTCGCGCAGTTCGTATTCGTCTTCTAGGCGCAGGTACAGTCGGTCTAGTTCGGGATAGTCCCAAATAGGATCGGGCTTTTCACCGACTTCAACAATCCCTAGCATCTTTTGCTGAATCAGTAGGGTGCCGCCAATGTAGCTGAGGAGTTCTTTCTCCTTGGGTGGACGGATATTTTTGCCTTGAATGGCAGTTGTAAAGGGCTTAATTCGCTCAAACAGGCTCGATACTTCGGTTTCGTAATAGTCCAGCACGACGCTTTTGCCCAGCGCTTCGGCCACAATTTGCAGGCGTTCGGCACTGCATTCTTGCAGCCATAGAACATCGCCTTCTAAGCGCTCCTTAACCTGGGGGCGAAAGGCAATTTGAAGTTCTTCAAAAAGGGGTGACTCAGAGGCTTCGCGAATGTAGGGCTGAAGCATTTTGAGCAGTTCGCGCTCTTCTTGATCGGTGACATCAAAGGTGACGATCACGCCGTAGCGAAGAATGACGGCGCAGCCTGTTTCACCGGCTCGAATAATTAAGGGATTGGTCGCCAGTGCCTCGACTCGATCAATGGCTTTTATGACGATTCGCTCGCCGACAATACAGGCGCGAGCCGAAATAGCGGCTTTGCTAGACCAGTCAATACCGACGGTAGGAATGAGGGTTTGTAAGGGGTTGGTGGGTTGGCGGGTCGCTTGAGAAGAACTGTCATCCAGGGAACGCATAAAAACGAGGGGCGCAATAAGGGCGCAATCAACAAGGGTAAGGTAGGTTCCTAGTCTAGATCATCTGGCCTAAAAAGGCGTTAAGAAAGGATCTAAGGAAAGGATCTAGGAAAGGATTTAAGCAAAGGGGATGTCGGCACTATTGTCGCGGCTTTCGCGGCTGTTTTTGAGGGCTTTGACGACATCGGTGGTGAGCTCAAACTTGGCTAGCTGTAAGCGCCGACACATTTGCTGCTGCTGGTAAAGCGGTCGCCAGTTCCATAGGGCGTTGGCCAAGGCTTCCCACAGGGTTAACCAGCCAAAAACGGTAATGCCTTGATTTAGCAGCAGTGAGCCAATGCTGACATCTGCGATCGCCGCGTTGCGAGCGTCTAAAAACACAGATAGGCTCAGGGCGCCTGCTCCGAGTAAACCCAGTAGGGCGGCGTCCCAAGCGAGTTTGGTGAGGCTTTGGCGGCGGATATTTTCTAAATGAGCAAAGTAGCGTTGGATGGCGTTGTGTAGGGCGCAAGCCGGAAATTCGGCGGCGTTTGTTTGCGATGTTTTTGGCAAGGCTGGATCGCTGGGGGCTGGATCGGAGGGCAGGGTGACTCTGAGGAGCAGTGATTCGTCGCCGAGTTCAGCGACGCGGGCAAACAGGTAGTCAACGAGATCTTTGTTGAGGTTGAGAATGGGATGGGTTTCCTCATTTTCTAGCTCACTTTCTGGCTCACTTTCTGGGCTGTTTTCGTCTTCTCCGCTGTTGCCCACCGCTAAGGCGTGACCAAAGTTAACGGGAAAACTTTCAAAGGGCATGAGGAGAGCTGCCGGTGAGCTTAGGCGCAGGCGGATAATGGCTTCTCCGACGGGCGATCGCGCATAGCTAACGGGGGTTTGTTCGCCATTGACGGCGTTGCGACGCGGCGGGAATAGTCGAAAAACCCGTTTCATCAGCGTAAACCCTCAGCGGTAGAGATTAGTGTAGAGATCTAAATACAAAGATCCGAATTTATTTGCCTGTCTCTTACCTTAATGCTTGGGCGATGTTGTTACAAGTTTCTACGAGGGTTGGCAAATTTACGGTGACTAGGCGACCTTGATCAACAACTTTTTTACCGTTGATAAAGCTGTAGTTGACAGAGGGCGGCTGACAGAAAATAAGCGCGGCAACAATGTCGTGATGGCTACCGACTAGAGCGGGCGTATCGATATCAAAGGCAATAAAGTCAGCAGACATGCCCGGTGCTAGGTGGCCGATGTCGTCGCGGCCCAGTACTTTGGCGCCGCCAATGGTGGCAATTTCGAGGGCTTCGCGGGCGGTCATGGCAGCGGCGTCATGGTCTCGCAAGCGGGCCATTAAAAAGGCGCTGCGGGCTTCTTGCAACAAATTGGAAGCGTCGTTAGAAGCGGCACCATCCACACCGAGCCCAACTGAGACGCCTTGCGATCGCATTTTTCGTATCGGTGCCATGCCGCTGGCTAGGCGCATATTGCTACAAGGGCAGTGCGCCACACCCGTGCCGGTACGGGCAAATTTTTCAATAGACGGATCGCTGAGTTGGACGCAATGGGCGTGCCACACATCCTCACCTAGCCAGCCAACTGATTCTGCATAGTCGCCTGGGCGCAGGCCAAATTTTGCCAGGCTGTAGTCTACATCGCTTTTGTTTTCTGCCAGGTGGGTATGCAGGCGCACGCCGGGATAGGTGCGAGCCATCGCGGCTGACTCTCGCATGAGGTCTTGCGAGACGGTAAAGGGAGAGCAAGGGGCGAGCACCATTCGTAGCATAGAATGGCGACTGTTATCGTGATATTGCTCAATCAGCCGTTGGGAGTCTTGAAGAATGTCGGCTTCGGCTTCGACTAGGGTATCGGGCGGCAGTCCGCCCTGGCTTTCACCCATGCTCATGCTGCCTCGGCTGGCGTGAAACCGCAGCCCAATTGCCTGCACCGCGCGAATTTCATCGTCTAATGTGCAGTCGTTTGGAAACAGGTACAGATGGTCGCTAGCGGTGGTGCAGCCCGATAGCATCAGCTCGGCGGCGGCCATTTGGGCGCTGGCGTGAATCGCTTCGCTCGTAAGGTTTGACCAAATGGGATACAGTGCTTGCAGCCAGCCAAAAAGATCGCTGTTTTGGGCGGCGGGTACTGCGCGGGTGAGGGTTTGAAAAAAGTGGTGATGTGTGTTGACGAGGCCCGGAAGAACAATATGGCGGCCTTGCAGATCGAGAATGTCATCGGCTGTGGTGGGGAGCGATCGCGCAGTGCCCACTTGCTCAATAATATTGTCTCGAATAAACAGCGCCCCGTTTTTAATCTCTCTTCTTGTGCTATCCATCGTGACTAGCGTATGGATGTTGTGAACGAGTAGGGTGCCCATAAATTAAGGGGGTTTAGAATTCCCCGAATCTATTTGTTTATAATTCGTCTATCTAGAATCTGTCTATCTAGAATTTATTTATCCAGAGTCTGTGTATCTAGAATCTATCCATCTAGAATCTATCTATTTTAAGTGTATTTGCGTGCTAACGGTCAATTTTTGTCTAGCGTATAAACATTCTGGTATTAATGTTTGAGTATGCAAGATACCTTTCAAAATAGAGTCAAGCTGTCTCAGCTGAAAATTGTCGTTGCGGTGGCTGAGCAGCAAAATTTTGGCGGCGCGGCGCTGGAGCTGGGTATTTCGCAATCGGCGGTGAGTCATGCGATCGCTTCTTTAGAAGACACACTCGGCGTGGTGCTTTTTTCCAGAGGTCGCCATGGGGCAACGCTCACCCCTGTCGGTGAAAAAATCTTGCCTCATGCCCAGGCAATTATGCAGAGCACGGGATCTATTTTGAGAGAGGCGGCGGCAGGCAAAGGACTGGATCGCGGCAAGGTTCGCATAGCGGCCTTTCGCAGTGTTTCAACCCATATTTTGCCGGAGGGTATTAAACAGCTGCACCAGCGCTTTCCGGGGATTGCCATTAACCTGACCGAGCATGAAAACGACTACCAGGTAGAGCAAGCTTTAAGAGAGGGTCGCGCCGACATTGGCATTGTCACCCTACCAGCGGGCAAAGGCATTACCACTTGGGAGCTGCTAAAAGATGAATTTGTTGTTTTGCTACCGCCCGATGCCAAGCTGAAGGGATCAGAACTCACCTGGGAAGAGCTAGCCAAGCAGCCCCTATTGATGCCCCCGGTGGACTACATCATGATGCGGCCTGTATACGACCATATCAACGGGCTGGGATATCGGCTAAATGTAGTGAATGAAATAGAAACAGATGCGGCGACGGTGAGCCTAGTGGCCCAGGGGCTTGGGGGCACCATTTTACCCCGACTGGCCGCAGAGCCTATTCCAAAATCGGTACAAATATTTTCGCTGCCGCAGCCGTTGGAGCGGCCTATCGGCATTGCGATTTTAACCGAAGCGCTCCAACCGCCTGCTGTATACGCCCTGCTAGAGGTTTTGCAAAAGCAGGATCAGTTATAAAACGACTTCGCTGCTGACATGGCCAGTAGTTGCTCAGTGGTCCATTCTGTTTTGCGAGCTGCTCGCTTGTAATGCGCGGTCATCACACCAGCCCCGTAAGCGCCTTCTAGTACTTTGCCTAAGCTCAGCCGATGGGCCAATTGAGTGAGGGTTTGGCGAGAAATGTTGCTTGCAGTAAATTCCATAGAACTGGAGTCTCCTAAATGATGTTCCTCGAAAGAGGCTTCTTTGAACATCTTTATTATAGGAAACGGTAGCGTATGATACCAAAAGCACTGGTCACTCATTTACATGAGCAGCTCGCATGAATAGATTTAAGCTTCTACCTAGGAGACCTGCCTAAAAGGAGAACTGGCCCTGGAGGTTAAAGACATAAATGTCGGGGTTGTCTTCAAAGTTGTTGACATTGTTAATCCAGTAGAAGGAGGGCACCACGGCAAAGTTGGGACTAATCGGATAGCGATAGCTGACCTCGACCTCTTGCTGTACAGCGCCATCGCCGCCGCCAGAGGCTAAAAAGCTACGCCCGTCTAGCACATCAAAAGGCTGTACGTAGGAAATGGTTCCTTGAGCCCCCTTTTTCAACAGATCGGGAAAGGCCAAGCCTACTTGAACCGACTGGGCGTTGATTTCGCCATCTGGCCGATCGTCGCTGACTGGAAACAGCTCAGTGCTGCCGTAGCTGTAGCGGCCAAATAGACCAAAGCCATCGGTAATCAGCCAGTCAAAGTTGAACAAAAAGGTATCGGCTGTAGCTGTGCGCAGTGCCCCGCCAAAGCCATCGTCGGCAAAGCCGTAAATGGGTTCACTCACGGCGCCACCCACAAAGCCCGCTGGGTTGGGTTCTATGTTGGATCGGGTATAGAGAAACCGGAGGTTGATGTCATCGGTTGGATAAATGCCCAGCTGACCAGTCAGGGTGGTGGTGCCATCAAAGAGACCATTTTTGGTAGAGCTGCGCGGGCCGGGCAAAAATTCGGTGTTCTCAGCTAAATATCCTACGCGGAAGTCTAGCCAGTCTGCGATATCCCATTCCACAACCGCGCCAGCGCCGCGGTCAATGGCGTTTACCTGGGTGCCACCGCTGGAGTTAAAGCTGTTGGCACCAGAGAGATAAAAGGTAAAGCGGTTGTTGTCAAAATGTCGATACCAGTTGATGGCTGGGCCGACTGTGAACGATAGCTTATCGCCCACGGGAAAGGAGTAAAAGACCTCTCGGAGAATAATGTTGTCTTCCCCGCCGGTGACGCCGGTTTGTAGCGTGAAGGGAACACCGAATGTGTTGAGCAAGCCCGCTGAGCCATAGAAGTTAGCATTGCCGTTGCCATCGCCAGTGGTCAGCTGCAATTGTAGGCGGTCTTGCCCGGTGAAAGAAGTTGTAAAGTTTAGCCAGGTGTAGTAGCTAAAGGTGGGTTCGGTATCGTCGGTGATGGTTCTGACGATGGGCTCGTTGGTGACAGGATCGCGAGCGGGCACAAATGCGTTAAGGCCTTCTGCGAGGACATCGTCGCCAGCGGTGGCAAAGTTGATATGGGTGAACAACTGGGCGCTGAATTTGGTCGTTGTGGAAAACTGATTGGCTTCGAGTTCGGCCACATCAATTTCTAGGGTGTCTAGCTGCGATCGCACAGCAGCTAGCTCTTCAACAAATTCTTCCTGCAGGCGTCTGAGTTCTTCTAGGTCTGTGCCGCCATCAATGAGCTGAACCACTACATCTAAGCAGGCGTTTAAGCCAGCGGCAAACTCGTAGCGCGTGATCGCGCGATCGCCGCGATAGCTACTGTCCGGATAGCCTTCTAAGCAGCCATATTCTTCAACCAGTCGCTGAAGCGCAGTAAAGGCCCAGTCGCCGGGCTGCACATCTGAAAGTTCTGATACGGTGGTTACCTGGGCTAGCTCAGTCGCCGGGCTTAAGGCCAGTTCTGACCCTACCGCTAGATCCGGTTTCGGCAAGGCTGAATCCGAGGCTAGATCAATCGGTAAATTTATAAGTGACTCTAGTGTTGAAGCTAGTGTTGAAGCTAGTGCTGAATCTTTTGTTGAAGTTAGTGTTGAATCTTCTAGTGTTGAATCTTCTAGAAGTGACTCTATTTCAAGATTTCTGTCTATATTGCTATCGATAGTTTTTTTAGCAACGCTATTAGAAGCAGTCGCTTCTTTACTCAGGGTCGTGTCTAGTTGGGAATTCAGCTCAGAGGCAGCGGCAGCGCTGACGCTCAAGCTCGCACCTATGCTCAAAAATCCCAAGCTCAGCAGAATCTGACATAAAAAAACAGATTTTGCCCGCAGCCTAAAAACTGTTGATTTTCTCAACATGTTAAATTATTCCTCACACACACTTAAAATTTGAAATTTGTTGCTTGTTCAATTTATCAGCCTAAAAACACTTGTATTGTATCGGCAGAGACATTCAACAAAAAATAGATTCAACAAAAAATCCCTAAAGGCCATATGTGCAGACCTTTAGGGAATACTTGCGGTAGGAATAAAAGATAAACAATATGCGCGGAAAGGTGATTTATTTGCTCCGACCTGGAAGCACCATATTCAGCACTAGCGCAGTGAGTCCGCCGGTGCTAATGCCAGAGGAAAAAATGCTTTTGATCAGCGCTGGCATTTGATCCAAAATGTCGGGGACAACACTGACGCCCAAACCCAGGCCTAATGAGGTTGCTAAGATAATCGAAGCTCGTTTATCTATCTCAACTTGGGTAATAATTTTAATTCCGGCGACTGCCACTGTCCCAAACATAATGATGGTTGCACCCCCTAGCACAGGCTGAGGAATGGTTTGGAATATACCTGCAACGATTGGCACCAACCCTAAGATGGCAAAAATACCCGCAATGTAGAAGCCCACATACCGACTGCCAACCCCGGTGAGCTGAATAACGCCGTTGTTTTGGCTAAATGTGGTGTTAGGAAACGTGTTAAAAATAGCAGCAATGCCTGAATTTACCCCATCGCCTAAAATGCCGCCTTTGATGCGCGTCATATATTTTTCACCGGTAATGGGCTGACCGGTCAACAATGAGGTTGCTGTTAGGTCTCCGGTGGATTCAATCGTGGTGATGAGATACAAAAATGCGAAGGGAATAAATGCTGCGAAGTTAAATCCAAAGCCGTATTTGAACGGGATTGGAACGGTGATTAGCGACAGGTTGCTCAGGTTATTGAAGTTCACTAGGCCCATTGGGATGGCGATAATGTAGCCGATTATGAGTGCGATCGCGACAGAAGACATCCGCAAAAAGCTACTGCGCAAACTGTTTAATACAACAATAGTGGCCAATACCAGTAGAGACAACAACAGATACTGAGGACTGCCAAATGTACCGGCTTCCTTCGCGCCAAAGCCACCGCCCATACTGGTCAGGCCGACGTTAACCAGCGTTAGCCCAATCAGGGTAACAACAATCCCGGTGACCAGTGGGGTAATAATCTTGCCTGCAAACTGAATAAACCGACTAAAGAACATTTCAATGAATGAGCCTAACAGACACAGCCCAAAGATAGTGCCCAACGCTTCTTGAGTTGTTCCGCCAGCGTCTACAATCCCTGTGCCAGCGGCAATAATAGGACCAATAAAAGCAAAGCTGGTTCCCTGAATGCTGAGCAAGCCAGATCCTACCGGCCCAATTTTCTTCGCTTGAATAAAGGTTGCAATACCCGATACAAACAGGGACATACTCACTAGGTAAGAGGCATCGGCAGGATCTAGCCCCAGGGCACCTCCTACGACCAAAGAAGGCGTAATAATGCCCACAAAGGAAGCAAAAACATGCTGAATAGCCGCAAAAATAGATTCGCGAACAGGCGGGCGATCTTCTAAGCCATAAATTAAATCTGACTTAAGCGAGATTTCGTCTGTTGCTGGCTCCAATTGCTCAGCAACAGACAATAAATCCTCGTTAGTCTCTGTAGGGGTGTGCATAGCTGAAACTTTCCAAACATTGAATAGAGCGACAAAAGCAGAGCGACAAGCTAAAAAAACAAAGAAATGTAGATCTTGACGGTAAAACTTAGACCTAAGCCCAGGGGAAGGTGCTTAAGCAGAACACAACTATGAAGATTCTGATAATAAAGGTTCTGGAATGAGGGTTCTGAAAGTGTCTAAATGACTTAACTGAAAAATACACCTTGAACCACACAACCTCATAAGCTACAGATTTGAATCCAAGTATCACCTTAGTCAACCGCCCAAATCTAACATTTGGGCAAATGGTGAAAAGAGGTAAAGCAGTAGACTCATACTATGCAGTATGAGACCTTTAGATATATTACTTTTACTCAGCTTCAAAGCATTGTATACAATCTAGTGGTAAGCGAAAACCGAAAAGGTGCTTAGCAATACATATTTCAAATCTCTTCAGATTTTCTCGGATTTCGTAGCATTGGGTAGAAATAAGTTTGATTTAGGTTTCACATTAGCGTGATGCTATTCAATGAATCCTGACTATTGAGGCCCTGAAGCTCTTGCACAACGCGTGCTTTACTCGCGACTAAATGGTCTCTCACAGCCTTGGCCGCTGCCTGTGAATCGCGCTGCACAATGGCCTCAACTATCCGCTCATGCTCTGCCCAAATCTCTAAGACATCAGGGTTTCGGTAGGTTGTCGTGAGCCTGAGCAGCGTCATTTTATTGAAAATTTGATCTAGCAAGCCAGCTAGCCAGGGGTTCCCAGAACTTTCTGCAAGTAGGCGATGAAAGCCTTGGTCGATTTGCAGCCGATTCTCTAGCTCATCGGTCTCTGATACATCTGAATTATCTGACGGACTGCCATTTTGGCTGTTACTTTGGCTATTATTTTGGCTATTATTTTGGCTATCAGGGCCAGAATAGCTTGCCTGCGCTAGGTAGTCCCTTAAATCCTCTATTTGTTGAGACTTAGCATTTTCGCAAGCCCCAATAGCCGCCACTTGCTCTAGGCCCAAGCGACAGTCGTACAGATGAATGGCATCGGCAATTGTAATGACAGCAACTCTCAGGCCGCCGCCTTGGTCAGACTCAATTAACCCCTCTTGCTGAAGCTGACGAATCGCCTCCCGAATAGGCGTACGGCTCACTGCGAAACGATCTGCCAGTGTTTGCTCTACTAGACTTTCGCCAGAAGCCAAATTTCCCGCCAGAATCTCCTGACGTAATGACAGATATGTTTTACTAAAGAGCTTGCCCATGGAGGAATTTACCAATGTCATCTAAATGTCATCTATGCGTAACATTCTGACCGCAGGATCGAGCCGTTAGGTGTTAATCTGACATTTGTATACTGATTGTATACAATTTCTTGCGGCTTTTTCTTGCGGCTTTAGTTTACGCATCTTTTATTCTAGATCTTTTGTGTCTTTGGTCTTTTGTGTCTTTAGCAGACTGCTAAGAGATGGCCAATAGGCTGAATAGAGCTAGATATAGCGATCACAATATGGCGATCGCATTGCTTATCATACAGGTATTTAATCTCGTTGAGGATGTTCTAATGGGCATTTTTAATGCTTGAGGCTGCTTGGAAATTTTGAGAGTTGCTTAAGAATTGTTTAAGTAGAATTGTTGAAGTGTACGGAAGTTTAATTTGTATCTTTAAGTACAGCAGAGAGTTTTAAAGTTGAGATTAAACTGTTTATTTCAGGTTAGGTTGAAATAAACAAGACATCAAGGCGCAAAAAACACGGCACGAGATACAAGATACAAATTGTTTCAGTTTAATTATTTAGTGGTTGATGTCATGAATGTAATTGTACGTTTAAGTAAACCTGTTTTGCAGCGCCTAGCTGCTGTAGCACTGTCCTGTATTTTGTTTTTAGGCGGGTTTGTTGGATATCCTACCTCTGCTCAGGCATCTGCTCAGGCGATTCAGGTAGTCTCTCAAGGTTCTTCTCCTCAGAGCGGTCTCTTGGGGCAATTATCGGGGCAATTATCCGGGCAATTATCCGGGCAATTAATTGCTGATGCTGAGGCAGGGCTTTTTGACACCGCTGAAGAGGAAACAGCTGAGGCTGAAAAAGCTCGGCTAAAGGCTGAGGCCAAGGCTGCTAAGAAAGCCGCTAAAGCTGAGGCAAAAGCGGCAAAAGCTGAGGCAAAAAGACTCAAAAAAATTCAGGAAGATGAAGAGGAGGCTGCCGAAGATGCTGCTAAGGCTGAGGCCAAGGCTGCTAAGAAAGCCGCTAAAGCTGAGAAAAAAGCGCTAGAGAAAGCTGCCGAGGCCAAAGCAGAGGCAGAAGCTGCGGAAGTGTCTGAAGTCACGGCTGAATCTGCGTCCGAGGATATGGCCGAGGATATGGTTGAAGAGATGGTTGAGGAATAGTGCAAACACCGCCTGTCTGCTTTACTGAGCCTACTTTCTTGAATCGTCTTTTCTGAATCGTCTTTTCTGAAGAGGACACGATGACCACAACTGCACAGTCAAAAGCGCCTTTTAGCATTAGCGGTTTTTTAACGGGCGATCGCTCAGCCGGATTTTTGCTTAGCCTGGTGGCAGGTTTTGTTGATACCGCTGCGTTTGTTATCTTATTTGGTATTTTCACTGCTCATGTCACTGGCAACATCGCTTTAGCTGGGTCTTCTTTTGTTAGTGATGATGAAGAGTCAACATTAACTCGTTTACTCATGCTTCCGGTATTTATGGTGACGGTTGCACTTACTTCGGTGTTGGCCCGATATGCTCGAAAAAAGCAGTGGCCTGTTTTTGCTGTGCTGCTAACCGCTGAGGCTGTTGCGCTCGGCATTTTTTTAGTCGTGGGCGCAACGCTATCGCCTGCTTTGCTGCTAGATGTTCAAGAGGAATATATTTTGCCGATTGGGATGTCTGGCGTGGTAGCTATGGCTATTCAAAACACGCTGATGAAAGAGTCTCATGGTGTCTTTAAAAGCTATATTCCCACAACGGTTATGACCGGAAACACCACTCAGCTCACCATTGATTTGGTGCAGCTGATCGGGGCTAAGTTTTCTCAGGGCGAACAGGCTCAATTAGAGGCCGAAGAGTCGATGGAACGCATTGGTCGATATGTGCCTGTGATTATAGGATTTGCCCTGGGTGGGGCAGCGGCGGCGGTGCTAATTCTGCTCTCAGAAACCTGGTGGACTTTGGTATTTCCGCTGTTGATTGTGATGATGTTAGCGATCGCAGCCTATGTTCAACACCATAAGCGGCTGACTGTTTCCTAATTTTTGAGTTTTTTGCCTACGATTTTTCACCCATTACTTTCTAGTTCCGTGTTTTTTACCCAGTCAAAATAAGGAGAATGACGATGAAACGTTTTTTAGCTTCGATAATTGCCTGCCTGGTGTTTTTTGGCCTTAGCTTCGCGGCAACCGACATGGCTTATGCCCATTCTCTAGCCTCTTCGCAGTCTCCTGCGATTTTAGAATCATTAGAATCAAAGGTATCATTTCTCACCAGTCAGGCTGCTTACCTTGCAAGTACTCCGGCTACCGCTACAACCCCGTCTGCATCTAAACAAGAAGCACCTAAAGACACAGTGACACTGTTAAAAACAACTGTTATGCCTCAGCTTCTGGCAATTTTGACGCCTGAACAACTAGAAACCTTTGAAACCAATATTTCAAACGGCAGTAGCTTTAGAAAAACGTTCAAAACCTTGATGCTCACCTCAGATCAAAAGCGCGGGATCAAAACGGTGCTCAGCACCATTCCTAAAAAAGATACGTTTGCTTCCTTGACACCTACCGAAAAAAAGAAGCTTTTCTTGGAAAAAAAGGAATCTTTTATGCCTACTTCAGAAGAGATTATCGACAAGATTAATGCTGGCATGGAAGGCGAAGGCGAAACTGTTTCTAAAGCAGTTCAAGATAAGATTGAAAAAGGGCTCAAAGCCAGAGATACCTTCAAGCCGTCTGCCAAAACAATTATGGAAAAAATTGAAGCAGGTATAGAGAGTGTTAAAGAAAGCCTAGATGATTAGAAGATTAAGCTAGATGATTAGAAGATTAAGAGGGTGAGGGTGAGGGTGATAGGAAGCAAGCTGTGGGTCAAGTTAATTAATCTTCCTCGTTTCTATTAGGTAGCACTGAGTGGTTGTTCCCAATAATTTACCGGATGAAGCACTGGATGGTTCATTTAATCAATTATCCAGTGTTTCACCTGGTACTTCATCCGATACTTCATCCGATACTTTATCCGATAATTTATCTAGTGAAGATGCGTCATCTTCTGATTCAACAGCTTTTTACAGCAGTTTGGTGGTTGAGCATATTGTTGCCAAAGACCGCAGCGCTGCCTTTGAGAAATGGCAAGCTACGCTAACAAGGTCGGCTAGTCGCCATGCTGGATTTGTCAGGATAGATCGGGCGCCTCCCTTGCCCTGCGAAGACGATGTAACCAAGTGGTATAGTATTGTTCATTTTGATTCACCCGAGCACTTGCGCGATTGGGCGGAGTCTAAAGAGCGCCAGCAAATACTCAAAGCAGGGCAGGCCATTTTTAGGGCCTACCGATTTAAATCATTTACAACTGGTTTAGAGGGATGGTTTTCGCAAAAGGTCTCAGGAAAGGAACAACAAGGGCTTGGCCCACCTGCCTGGAAACAAATTTTGTCGGTTGTTTTTGGCCTGTATCCTCTTGTGATGATCCGATTAAAGCTCTTTCCCGGCACGGGCATTATTGATGAATGGTCGCCAGCTGGGGCGGCGCTCTTGGCAACGCTGCTTACGTCTTCTCTTTTAGGCATTGTGGTGATGCCATTGGTTACTAAAATGCTAAATTTTTGGCTATTTCCAGCCTATCGCAATACCAGTAGAAAGTTTGATTTTCTAGGGTTTGGAATTGTAGCGTTAGGATTGATATTTATGGCTGCTGTATTTGATAGGGTGTAAGGCTCCAGCCCTTTCAAGGTGCTTTCTTGTCTTCTTTAGCTTTGGCGAGCAGGCGAGCGGTAGAGACGTGAGGCTTCTTTTTATCGTATTTAGGCTTGGGAAT
>LJZR01000045.1 GCA_001314865.1 Phormidesmis priestleyi Ana
GTAGGCGCTATCCCAACCTGAGGCCAATACATCTGATGATTCCATGGGCAACTTCTCTATTCTCCATGATAAAACCGCTCTTAACCTTCCAAGTCGTGTAGGCTGAGCACATCTGAATGGAGAATGGTATCGTAGCTGGTAACTAAATAGAGGTAAGCCCCCGGCTTTGCCCTGACTATTACCCATAAAGTTGAGGAAATAAACGATCGCCGAGCCGAGTCGCATTTTGCAACACAGACCAGCCTCTCCAGATAACCGTTGGTCCAGGTGCGCCATCGTGCTTGCGTGCTAAAAAGCCGCCTAACTTAGCGATAGCAATCACCGCTTGAGAAACACAAAGCGCTGAAGTTTGATGCGATTGAGAGTAACGTGTCATTAGCATCAATGTTCGACACTCAAGTTCAGTCAAAATGGTTGTAGCTGGTGCAGTGGGTGCTACTCTTTGGATATGAGAGAGCCAGAATAGTCGCCAAGCCACGATACTCATCAAGGTGATGTAGCGCTGCAATCGTTCTGCTGATTGCAAACGACACTGTTCTACAGTGCAACCATGCTGAAGAATCTTGTGGAAGACTTCAATCTGCCAGCGGCAGCGGTACCAACTCAGTTTTTCCAGAGCCTCGTCCAAGGTGGTAACCGCAATATTCGTCAGCAACATCCATTCAATTGTGTTTTCGTCAGTCGCCGCGATCTCCGTCACGTACACTGCCCAGAGCTTGATAGGAGGCAGCGGATAGAAAAGAGTGCCTTTGGAGCGCTGTGTTGGCCCTAAAGTCACTGCCCTAAATCGAACCGCAAGGGTAGCCGTTCGTTCTGGGGTTGACTCATGTGCTGGCACCGTGATGGTATATTGCCCTGCCACCGGTTGCGCTTGCAGCGTTTCCCATAAGCGAGGATATTCACTGTCCTTCAAATGCCGATTCCAGGCAGCTCTAACCACAAATTCTGCTGAACAACGCTCAGCAGCGACAAAAAACTCATAGATGTCACTTTCTCGGTCGCAGATAGTGACGACTCGACTATCGATAGGCTTGAGCTTTTGAACCAGCTCAAGGTTTTGTAGCCAACGGTAGCTTTCCTTCTGCTCAATCGATGTATTCTTGCGTTCTCGTTCGCTTTGTTGACTGTAGCCGTCTCTAGTCCATCCGGTTTGATTCAACAATCCCAATGGTAAGCCTTGCGGTGTGATGGCAAGAACGTTGTGAGTTACCACTCCCTGACTAGCGGAGCGGCTATCGCCAATGGGGCCTAACCCTTTTGTTTTTCGGTGACTCGAAAAGTTCAAGTATGAGGTATCTTGTACAGCCAGAACTACCGGTTCGCGATGAATGCGCTCCCAGGTTCGCGTCCGATGAGCACTCAGAATTTTCTCGCTGGTGACCTTATCATTTTGGAAGAATCGATAGGCTGCTTTAGTCGCTGCCCAGTCTTCACTGGCCTGATTAATCGGAGCAGATGGGGCAGCCGACAAGTCTGTACTCAACTTTTTCAATCTTGCGTTCAGTCGTTTGTCACCTAAATTTACTCGCTCAAACTCATGCTCGCTCCACGTTGCTTCTTTGGCTGTTGGGGGGATGTTCATCTACGCTCAATTCTAAAGATTAAAGCTAGCGTCTTTCATCACCTGTATGCGCTGGCAGCATTTAGAGAAAGCCGAACTTATGGGTAATAGTCAGGGCTTTGCCGGAGGTCGCTTAACTTTGCTTCTCTCTAAAGAGGTAAATCTTCAGAAAGCCTGCTTCAAAGTTTTGTCCCCTTGGAAAGAGGTAATCGAGATTTGGGTTTGGTGCGTTCAGCAGACCAGTGCTCGGGGTCTTTTGACACAACGTTTTTAGTCCCGATCACCGAGATTGAGGTTTGGCGTGCAAAGATCCCGCCGAGCGTTATCTTTAGCAAGATCTATGCAACGGTTTTGTGGCAAGCCTTTTACCTTGTAGACATATATGCAAAGACTAGTTGGTGTGGGAGGGGGATTCTGGATTGGTTCAAAAATACTAATGCTATTTCAAAGCTGCTCAAATGTCGTACCGCTCCGTTGCTACTGCTTGTTCCACAGGAGTAAAGCTATCGAGACGATGTAGTTGCACCTATTCTTCACTATTTTAATAAGGAACTGTGAGTTTTCCCAGGTTCTTGCTAAGGGAAATAAAAACTCTTTAAGCTGGTAAAAACCAAGAAAAGAAAGGATTTCGCGTGCGCCAGGTTTTATTTGTCAGCACTCTAGCGTCTCTGTATATTTTTTCCCTACCTGCCATTGCGAGCATCGAACTACCTGAACGGTGCCACCACGGCGTGTGTTCAACCGAGACGCTAGAAAGCAAAGAGCTCCTACGTTCTAATAATTTAGGCGATTTATATTTAGCTACGTTTAGCAGCGTTAGCTATCCGGTGGAGTCCTTCAGACAAACGTTTGTCAATCACCACGGAAGCGAGCGAGTGGAAGAGAGCTTTCAAAGCTACATATTTTGCAGCAGCTCAATGCCCTCTACCCTCTTCGTCACAGATGACAAAGAGTATAGACTGAATCGTTTAGTTCTGACAGGGAACTCGCCAAGTACTGCTGTGTGGCATTCGCACGTCCATTACCTTGCCACTTGCCATAATATTGCTGGGCCTGATTACTTTTCTACTAATGTCGCCAATATGCTCATTAGAGAAGGTTACAACTTTGGTGATGGCTTTTCCGGTAATGACCAACAGATGCGTGTTGGAAATATCTTGGAAATTATGAATCCTAACGCAATTGGCTATTAATTCAGGATCTGGCAGCACAGAAGCTACAAAGCGATACGATCCGAAAAGTGCATAGGATGAACGAATCACCGACACATTTCCCTGAAAAGTTTTCGGAGTATTCTACCTATCAAAGATTATGATCCAACGCCTTTGGCAAGTGCAGGCATAGCAATCTCACCCTATTTTTCTCTACGCGTCCGTCTGGGTACGTTTTGACACAGGCAATGCCTGAGGATTGGTAGAGTTGATTCGCTCGTAGACAAGCGAGAATAGGCCCACTAGGGT
Organism: Phormidesmis priestleyi Ana; assembly: GCA_001314865.1. Lineage (GTDB taxonomy): Bacteria > Cyanobacteriota > Cyanobacteriia > Phormidesmidales > Phormidesmidaceae > Phormidesmis > Phormidesmis priestleyi_B. The sequence continues at coordinate 3,022 of LJZR01000045.1, forward strand.
AGTAACGGCCGCGAGTGGGGCTAGCTTCTTCCATCGGATAGTCATAGAACAAGGGGAACGCTAATTGCTGCTATCCCCTAGAACCCCTGTAACTTAGTTAGGGGATAGCAATGCTGGCCACACAAGCGGATAAATTCTACTCCCAACTAAAAGTGCCTTCTATTTTAATATTGAGCGCATAGACCCAGCCTAAAGGATCTTCATCATCGAATCTTTTCACTAAGTACCATAATTCACAGGACGAACCGAGACCTTCGTCGTATTGGGAGACCCCAGACCTGGCAGAAACAAAGATTAGATCTCCAGATGAAATGGTCGCAATCGGCACTGCACTAAATTCCGGTGCCCTTAGAATGTCAACAGGCTCTCCAACAATACCTCTCTGACTATAAACAGATGCGATGTAAGCTTCTGCTGCTGATGGAAACTCCGTATAATCACAGCGATACTCGTCAGCACGGGCTAGTTTAGAGAAACTGCAGATTATAGAAGTACATACACTTGCTATCAGCCAATTTTTAATCTTCAAGGAGCTTCTAACCGCTAAATAATTTTTGATTATATGGCAGAGGCAATCGCTTAAGTTTCCACTAGTCACCTTTAGGTAGCAATCGAGCAAAGCAATAGCCGTTAGTTCTTCCATAGCACACGTAGAGACCTTCACCGTTGCTCAAGATGTCTATGGGGCTCAGATTGCATAAAAATGTTATAGCGCTGATTGCCAGAATTCCAGTCGTCGTCAAGCTGTGGGTGCGGCCATGCGTAGGTTATGTTGGAGGGGAATGCATTGACAAAGCTCCTCTCCCTGCATGAAGCTATCAACAGCTTTGTCAATGCATTCACGGCAAGAGATGCACTATGGATCAAAGAAGTTAATGGAAATGACCTTTACTTCGTTTTTTCTGTAACTTGATACATCACGACAATAGATGGGACAGTCCACCACAATTAAGCTCGTTTGAACCAACGAAAAAATAGAAATTGCAATATCTCCCTCATATATTGCTACAACGCTATTGGCTGGGGCGGAGTGATGAACACAAGGTTTGATCCCTCTGGTGCAGTGCCCTGTGGCTGAAGCGAAAGCCACTTACTAAAGGGCACCTTTGTTTTCGCCAATAGCTTAACCTCATACTCGTATGACGCAAATCGATCATTTGTCTCCATCATTTCTTCCATCTCAGAAACCGCCTTAGGCAAGTTTTTAAGAATAGCCTGTCGTCCTTCGTCCTTTAGTCCCATGAAACCGCGCTTGATTTTGCTTTGTTCAATAATAGAAGCTGGCAGAGCCTTAGACCATTCCGAAAGATTAAACCCGGTAGCACCATCCAGAAACCGCAAGTTCTCTCGCATCAGCTCGAATACCGAGTGCTCTGTCGCTGAAGGATCTTTCCACTTATATACTCTGACCAAGCGAGGTAAATTAATCTCCTTTAAGTCTGGATGCAAATACATCAACGGATTGTCCGTTAGCAGCAAAGAAATATACCTTTCCATGCGTTCTCTTACTTCGGCCTTTCCTTCATGAAAGCGTCTAAGCGCCGTATCATACTCGCCCAACTCAAGATAACAACGCGTTTCTGCTATATAAGCCAAGCAAAGCGTCAATAGATACTCATCACTAATCTGGCTTGTGCGCTCTAGCTCTTTATCAGTCAGATCAGTATAGACATGCTCAGCTTCCAGAAACCGGTCAATCGCCTGAAGCGCACTGCTGCGTCGATTTGCCTGATCACTCATTGTAAAGACGTTCCCCGCCAAATCGAGCGCTGCTCGAAAATTTGAATAAAACCCTAAATCAATCTTTTCATCGACCTCAGTCAACGTCTTTTGAACATCTTTCAATCGACCTTCTAGCTTCTTGAGCTTTTTAGAAATAATCGCAAATCCTGCTACGGAGACACCCAGCGTCAAAATACTGGTGGCGGAGGTGAGCACAGCCAAGTTTTGCAGTTGAGTAACTTGCGCACCCAGAGCCGTTAATCGCTGATGGGTAACGGCAGAATCAACACCCTGCAAGCCAAGTCTCAAAGCACCAGCCGGATCGACACTACCTAGAATGTTAGGAGTTATGCCAGTAGCTCCAGAAGTTTCCTTTAGCCACATGACGACCTTCCCTGCTTGATCCTGAATAACACCACCATTGCGAACAAGGTCACCGTTAGCAAGCCCGGTTGCAATTTGAGTTGGAAGATCGAAAGAAAGCGAAATTGGAGCCATGAGCTGTATCCAAAAGCTGGAGTATGAAGTGGATAGAATGTATTATCGCTAAACGTGTCTAGCCAACTTACAATTCCCAGCTAATGCCTGAATAACGCTTGTTAAATGTTAGCCTTGATGAATGCCAACTATTTTTAGTGAAAATTTCAGTAAAAACTGTCCCTGCTCGAATCAGTAGGGTAGAGCTTATACATATAGGACAAGAATCGAACGATGAGCAGAAAGTCTTTTTGCTGCTGGGGTTGGGTTAGATTCAGGAAGATATGGCATAAGTGGTCAAAACCATAGCGAAAAGCACCTTTAGCTAAACGCTCAGCGCCGTTTCAATGATTGCCAATGCTTCGACATACAAATAACGTGAATCCGCTCCCTGCATATATATAAGACAGTAGATTCGTATTATTTGTTACACGCAACAGTCTTTACATGACAGCTCAAACCTTGTTCAAAACACAATCTAAAAGCGTCCCAAGCGACTCTCTACCAAGCGAGAATGCAGCTCTGTTTTATAGTTCTAATTAAAATGCTAAAACGGGTTTTATTATCAGTCTCTGCGATCGCGCTATCTTTCGCTGCAGTGCAGTCGTCGGCTAAGGCCGCTATTGAGTTTCCAGAAGGCTGTCGTATGGGTACTTGCTACACCACTACTCTAGAGTCGAAGGAAGCACTGAGATCTAACGAGCTTGGTACGCTATACCTCATAAATATGACTACAAACCTTTACCCTGATAATAGGATTGAACATCGCACTGAAGACCGCCAAAGGTTCGTAAACTACCATGGGACTGATTCTGTTACTCAAGAAAGCCAACAGTACGTGTTCTGCAGCAAAGTAATCCCATCTGTATTATTCGAGTCCGATGGTAAGTACATCATGAAGAGGTTGGCTCTGTTCGAGTCACCCAGCAATGCAAACAGAGGAGACCACCAAACTTACTTAGCAACCTGCCATAACCTAGCTGGACCTGACTATTTCTCATTTGCTGTAGAGACGCTATTAATTAGAGAAGGCTACACAACGCAATTTATAGCAGCGACCGAGCAGCTTAACGTTCCTAATGTTTTGGAAATGATGGAACTTTACCCTGAAAGTTATTGATGTGGTTAGCTATATCTGGGGGTTAACCTAAGACAAATCTGCACCAGCCCTACTCTCTGGGCTACGTGACGTACTTGTGTAGGATAGTCACTACCTACTTGCTCAAAAATTTCCAATAAGCTTTTGAGGCTCAATACGGTACAGAGAAATGAATCAGGCTTCAATGAAAGATGTTTCAAAAAACATGCGAATGGCAGGGATGATGCTTTTTCAGGATTCCCTCTTAGAAGCGCTATCTAGAAATCGCCTTAGGTGTATTGTCCATATGGCGCAAGGGGCAGAAATTTTGCTAAAGGCCAGAATAGCCGATGAGCACCCCCTATTAATATTTTCAAAGGTTCCAAACCGTAAGGCCAATCAAACACAGCTTTCCTTAATAGACTTACTTGAAAAAGGAAGGACGTTATCGTACTCCGAGTTGCCAGATCAGCTTTGGGCCGTTACAGAAACCCCTATTCCAAACATTGACGCCTATCAAGAGTTTGGAAAGCTTAGAAATCAAATCATTCACTTTTCAACCTTACTTGGAGTAGTGAAAACGTTTTAGTAGCAATGGATCTGGTAATCAGGAAAGAATAACTTAAATATTTACTATGTAAGCCAATAAAAGACAAAATGCTCTCTTATTGTCGATAACCCCTGGTATGTGATTGCCGATAGTACAGGTGTGAAGACCTAGGGAGAAAGTAAATGGAAAATGCCGCAACATGGGGATACGCTATGTCGGATATGGCGTAAGTTACCTGAGAGCGCAATATTTTGGTTCAAAGCAGCCTTTAGCGGTAAAGTCTCTTTGCGTAAGTGAAGAGCCGCTAGGGTAACAGTGGTTTTTTAGCATTTCTACAACAACGCCCTTTAGGCTTGTAAAAACTTCATGGTTTGGCTTCGTAGCCTTTACATTTGGGCAATTACGGCATTTTGCATTCATGAGCTTATTACTTTGCCAGCCCTTAGATGCTTTCCTCCTATGGGCGATCGCTAAAGCCCATCTCCAAACTCAACGATTATTGAAAAAAGTTAAAAAAGTTCTTAGAGCAGCTTATTAACTAAAATGTTCTTTTTTTTAATGTAGTTTGCGTAAGAGATACGGATGCTGCTGCTGATAGAAATTCATAGTAGATCCCAAAATATAGTTAGCTAGAGGGAGATATTCAGGCTATGAACCGTTTTTTATCAGTGCCGTCTGGTAAGTGCTAAAAGATACCAAGAAGACAGTCCGTGAAGGCATTTCAAAATAAGTCGGCTATCCTACTTAAAGAATTATTGATACGCTGTGGTTTGCGACTCGCATACATTTGATCGCTTTTAGTGGTCGATATACGCTTGTTGTGTCAATCCATGAGTCAGCTTAAATTCGGTGCTTCATTTGTCTTGAAGCAGTAGTGTAATCGCAAACTATGACTGAGCAATTTTTCGAGAAGCCCATTCTCAACTCACCCTACGAATATCCAGCGCTTCACTGGGAATTGGATGAGGACGGTCAGCCGACAAATAAGCTCATTGAGTCTAGACGACCTTCTAAGTTTTTGACGCCCATTCCTAAGCCCAAAAAACGGAGGAAATCGCAGGATGACGTACAGCAAGCGCTGCCGCTCTATGATACGGAGGGTATTTCTGACGAGTCGCAGGCTTACGACCTATCGCTGTTTATCAACAGCGTTCGAGAGAAGGTCAATGCTTGGCGGCAGTTGCCCAATCCGGCTGATTGGAAGGTGACGCCTGAGACGGCTAGGCTACTTCAGCATTGGAGAAGTCATAAATTTCAGTCGCTTCGGCCTTTCTTTTGTCAGGTAGAAGCAGCGGAGACGGCGATTTGGCTGGCAGAGGTAGCTCCAAAAGGGCGGTCATTTCTGGCGCATATTGCGAGTGTGAATGAGGAGGCTAATCCTGAGCTGATGCGGATTGCGCTGAAGCTGGCAACAGGGGCAGGCAAAACGACAGTAATGGCGATGCTGATCGCTTGGCAGACGGTGAATGCAGTGCGCCATCCGCAGAGCAATCGCTTTACGCGGGGCTTTTTGCTAGTTACGCCAGGGATTACAATTCGAGATCGCCTCCGTGTACTTCAACCCAATGATCCAGACAGCTATTATGCCAGCCGGGAACTGCTGCCCAGCGATATGCTGCCCGATTTGCAAAAAGCCAAAATTGTAATTACGAATTATCACGCTTTTAAGCTGCGCGAACGAATGCAGCTTGCGGCGGGAACCCGGAAGCTGGTGCAGGGGCGCGGGCCAGCGCTCAATACGCTAGAAACAGAAGGACAAATGCTTCAGCGTGTAATCCCTGAGCTGATGGGCCTAAAGAATGTGCTGGTGATTAATGATGAGGCGCACCATTGCTATCGAGAGAAGCCGGAAACGGATGATGTCTCTGAATTAAAGGGAGATGATAAGAACGAAGCAAAACAGAATAATGAAGCAGCGCGACTATGGATTTCGGGTATTGAGGTAGTGAAGCGTAAGCTGGGGGTGCAGAGGGTATATGACCTGTCGGCAACGCCTTTCTTTTTACGCGGGTCGGGCTACGCGGAGGGGACGCTGTTTCCTTGGACGGTAAGTGATTTTTCACTGATGGATGCGATTGAGTGTGGCATTGTGAAGTTGCCTCGGGTGCCTGTTGCCGATAACGTGCCAGGGGGCGAGATGCCGAAGTTTCGTAATCTGTGGGAGCACATTGGTAAAAAGATGCCGAAGAAGGGGCGTGGCAAGGCGAAGGCACTAGATCCGCTGAGTTTGCCTGCTGAGCTTCAGACGGCGCTGAATGCGCTGTATGGTCACTATGAAAAGACTTTTGAGCTGTGGGAGGCACAGAAAATTAGCGTACCGCCTGTGTTCATCGTGGTGTGCAACAATACCTCGACTTCTAAGCTGGTATATGACTATATTTCTGGCTTTGTGCGGGAAGATGACGACGGTAGTGTGACGCCCTATGAAGGACGGCTGGCGCTATTTCGCAATACAGATGAATATGGCAATGCGCTGGCGCTGCCGAAGACGCTGCTGATTGACAGTGAGCAGCTAGAGTCGGGCGATGCCTTAGATGAAAAATTTCGGGCGATCGCAACGGATGAAATTGAAAAATTCAGAAGAGATCTAGTCCAGCGCAGCGGCGATCAATCCGCAGGGCAGGCCATTAGCGATCAAGACTTGCTGCGAGAAGTGATGAACACTGTTGGTAAAGCAGGGAAACTTGGGGCTTCGATTCGCTGTGTGGTGTCGGTATCGATGCTAACCGAAGGATGGGATGCCAATACGGTGACGCATGTGCTAGGTGTGCGGGCGTTTGGGACGCAATTGCTGTGCGAGCAGGTAATCGGTCGGGCGCTGCGCAGGCAGTCTTATGAGCTAAATGAGGATGGTAAGTTCAATGTGGAGTATGCCGATGTGCTGGGCATTCCGTTTGACTTTACCGCGAAGCCAGTGGTGGTGAAGCCAACGCCGCCTCGCAAAACGGAGCGAGTGGAAGCGGTGCGACCTGAGCGGGATGCGTTAGAAATTGAGTTTCCTCGGGTGGAGGGCTACCGGGTAGAGCTGCCGGATACTCGGCTGACGGCTATCTTTGGTGAAGACTCTTTGCTGGAGCTAACGCCTGATTTGGTGGGGCCTTCGATTACGCACAATGCGGGCATTGTGGGCGAAGGCATAGATTTAGACGTGAAGCATATGGACACGCGCGATTCTACAATTTTGTTTCATCTGACTAAGCACCTGCTGTACAACCAGTACCGGAATCCTGGAGAGGAGCCGAAGGTGAATTTATTTGGTCAGCTTAAGCGGGTTACTCGCCAATGGATGAAGGATTATTTGCGCTGTACGGGGGGGACTTTCCCGGCTCAGGTGCTGTATCAGGAGATTGCGAATATGGCGTGCGATCGCATCTGCAAAGCCATTACCGAAGCCAGCGTGGGTGATAAACCTATCAAAGCGGTTTTGGATGCTTACAACCCAGTGGGTTCAACGGCTAATGTGAGTTTTAATACATCAAAAACTGACTTGTGGAAGACGGATGCGCGGCGCTGCCAGGTTAATTGGGTGGTGCTAGACAGCGATTGGGAGGCGGAGTTTTGCCGGGTGGCGGAGGCGCATGAGCGAGTGCGAGCCTATGTAAAAAACCACAATTTAGGGCTGGAAGTGCCTTATTTGTATGGGTCTACGCCGAGGAAGTATTTGCCTGATTTTATTGTGCGGGTAGATGATGGTCGCGGGGATGACGATTTGTTGAATTTGATTGTGGAAATAAAGGGATATAGGGGAGAGGATGCGAAAGATAAAGCGAGTACGATGCGAAACTATTGGGTGCCGGGGGTGAACAACTTGGGTAGCTACGGTCGCTGGGCGTTTGCTGAGTTTCGGGCTGTTTTTGAAATTGAGTCGGAGTTTAATCAGGTGGTTGAGGAGGCGATCGCTTCACAGTCTAATAATTTAGAGTTACGGGATTTGGGGGGTTCTGAGCCTAATGCGCTGGCTATTTCCCGTCGCCGTGAAGCGCGTTAGGATAAAGTTTTAGGCAGGATAACAGTTGGGAGAGAAGATGCTAAAAAGCAAATGAGTGGTTTGAGGCTACATTGGAGCCTGCTAGTGTTGAGGTTAATTGGTTTTAGTAAAGGAGAAAGGGAATGACTGTTCGTGTAATTTTGGAGTGGGATGAAGAGGCTCAAGCTTATTCGGCGACTTGCCCAGAGCTGAATTTTGTCTCTTCTTTTGGAGAGAGCAAGGAGGATGCAATGACGAACCTTAAAGATGCCATTCAGCTCATGCTAGAGCCTATTCCTGAGCATTTATTAGATATGCAGTTGCCTGCTGAGGTGATGGAGCTAGCAATATAGACAAGTTATATGCCATCAAAATCACCTCGCATAACCGCTAAGCAGGTTATCCGGCAGCTCAAGGCTGCGGGCTTTGTGGAAGCCTCTCAAAGTGGCTCCCATCTCAAATTATTTAATGCCGAGTCTCGACGGACTGCGATTGTACCCATTCACAGCAGCAAAGTAATTCCTGTCGGTACGCTGAAATCTATCGAAAAACAAGCAGGCATCAAATTTCTATAATTTCTATCCCGTATAAAAAGAACAAGTCTATGACCAGTAAATCTCCACCTAAACAACCGAAGAAAGTGGAAGCCCTCAAGCATGATGAGGCCACGCGCAAGAATATTTCGATGGCGGAGTATCAGTCGGTGATGGCTGAGGAGAAGGAGAAGAATCCGGTGCAGGTGGCCTACGAAAGAAAGCTTTTGGAATCTGTAGAGCTGGGGGAGTGGCAATCGGTCGTAAACTTGCCGGAGGAGATTGCGAAGTATCAGCAGTATGCGCAGTCGCAAATTAACGCGCTGGAACCTGTCAGCATTGAGCTGCCTATTAATGATCTACAAACGTTGAGAACGATAGCACAACAGGCAGATACCTCAGTTGCTCTTTTGATGGCGAGTATACTTCATCAGTATGTTGCCAGTCAGTCTTCTCCTCAGTCTTAATTTTCACTGCTCAGTTGCCTTAACGTTATCGATTTTTAAACGATGCCTAAACAGTCCAAGCCGGATAACTCCAAGAAAATTGAGAATTTTTCTCATGATGAGGCCACGCGCAAAAATATTCCGACGGCGGAGTATCAGTCGGTGATGGCTGAGGAGGAGAAGAGTCCGGTGCAGGTGGCCTACGCAAGGCGAAATCGGGATTTAGACCCGCAGTTGGTGTGGCGGGGGAAAGATGAGCAGGATTGGAGTGACTTAGTGGTGAGTGCGCCGCCGCTGTACATACAGGAGAAGGTGCATCCAAAGGTGCTGGTGGATGATTTATTGCGGCGCAGTCAGGCGAGGACGGAGGCAGAGCAGGATCAACAGATTGACCTGTTTTCAGATTTTAATGGCTTGCCGGAAGAATCGACGGGAACAGATTTTTATCAGCACGATGCCCACTGGACGAATCGGATGATTTTGGGCGATAGCTTGCAGGTGATGGCGAGCTTAGCGGAGCGGGAGGGGATGCGGGGGAAGGTGCAGTGTATTTATCTTGATCCCCCCTATGGGATTAAGTTCAACTCAAATTTTCAGTGGTCAACAACGAGCCGAGATGTGACGGATGGAAAGGTGAATCACATTACTCGGGAACCAGAACAGGTAAAAGCGTTTAGAGATACTTGGCGAGATGGAATTCATTCGTACTTAACGTATCTGCGTGATCGGTTGACATTAGCTAGAGATTTATTAACCGATAGTGGGTCAATTTTTGTCCAGATCAGTGACGAGAATGTTTGCCGAGTAAGGGCACTGCTGGATGAAATATTTGGAGAGGAGAACTTCGTAAGCCATCTCATCGTTCAAAAAACCTATGGGTTCTCGGCAAATGCAGTAGCAAACGTAGCTGACTACATTGTTTGGTTTAGTCGAAATAAGGAAAAGCTAAAGGTTAGACAAATGTTTAGAATTAAGCCATTTGAACTTGGATCAGGTAACGCAACATGGCTACTAAATGAAGATTTTACTTACCGAAGTGTCAGTAAAAAAGAAGCTAGTGGAAAAGTTTCTATTGCAAATAATGTACGACCTTATAATCCCGACAATTTGATCTCTCAAGGGCGCTCATCTGAACCACAACCTTTTTCTTTCCGTGGCATTATTCAAGATCCATGGCCGAAAAATTCGCACTGGAAACCAAACTATCCAGTTGGAATGAATCGCTTATGCCGTTCAGAGCGTATTCACCTTGCTTCTAATAGCTTTCGATATCGTCGTTTTCATTCAGATTCAGGTGTCCTACCTATCTCAAATATTTGGACAGATACGGGAACCGGAAATTTTACAGATGATAAAATTTATGTAGTTCAAACTGGCTCAAAGACTCTGGAGCGCTGCATTCTAATGACTACAGATCCAGGTGATCTCGTCTTAGACCCCACCTGCGGCTCTGGTACTACCGCTTACGTTGCCGAACAATGGGGCCGCCGCTGGATCACCATCGACACCTCCCGCGTCGCCCTAGCCCTAGCCCGCGCCCGCATCATGGGAGCCCGCTACCCCTACTACCTCCTCACCGACTCCCCCGCAGGCCAACAAAAAGAAGCCGACATCGCCCGTACAGAAGCCTCCCAGTCCCCCACCTACGGCAACATCCGCCAAGGCTTCGTATACCAGCGCGTCCCCCACATCACCCTCAAATCCATCGCCAACAACGCCGAAATTGACATCATCTGGGAGACTTATCAAGAAACCCTCGAACCCCTCCGCGAAAAGCTAAACACCGAACTAGGCAAAGCCTGGGAAGAATGGGAAATTCCTCGCGAAGCCGAAGATACTTGGCCTGACACTTCTAAACAACTCCACGCCAACTGGTGGCAAGCCCGCATCGCCCGCCAAAAAGAAATTGACGCCTCCATTGCCGCCAAAGCCGACCAAGAGTTCCTCTACGACAAACCCTACGAAGACAAATCCATCGTTCGCGTCGCAGGCCCTTTCACCGTAGAAAGCCTCTCTCCCCACCGCGTGTTAGCCGTAGACGAAAACGACGAGCTAATAGATCCTTCTGCCACTAAAACTGGCACTAGCTCAGCCCAAAGCACCGAAGCCAACGACTTTGCCAACGTTATCATCGAAAACCTCAAAACCGCAGGCGTCCAGCAAGCCCACAAAGAAGACAAAATCACCTTCACTAGCCTCACCGGCTGGCCAGGAAACTACATCTGCGCCGAAGGCCGTTACATTCAAAATCAAGGCCAAAATCAAGGCCAAAATCAAGGAACCGAAGGCGATAGCGAACCCCCACTCGGCAAAGAACAGCGAGCAGGCATCTTCATTGGCCCCGAATTTGGCACCGTCACCCGAGAAGACCTCGCCGCCGCTGCCCGCGAAGTCGGCGACGCAGGCTTCGATGTCCTCATCGCCTGCGCCTTCAACTACGACGCCCGATCCACCGACTTCACCAAGCTAGGCCGCATCCCCGTCCTCAAAGCCCGCATGAACGCCGACCTCCACATGGCCGACACCCTCAAAAACACAGGCGCAGGCAACCTCTTCGTCATCTTCGGCGAACCCGACATCGACATCAAAAATGTAGACAATGGCCAAATCCAAGTCACCATCCACGGCGTTGATGTCTTCCACCCCCAATCCGGCGAAGTCCGCGCCAGCAACACCAACGAAATCGCTTGCTGGTTTATCGACACCGACTACAACGAAGAAAGCTTCTTTGTCCGCCACGCCTACTTCCTCGGCGCAAGCGATCCATACAAGTCACTTAAAACCACCCTGAAAGCCGAAATCGACGCCGAAGCCTGGGCCAGCTTAAACAGCGAAACCTCCCGCCCGTTCGATAAGCCCAAATCTGGTCGTATTGCCGTAAAGGTCATTAACCATTTAGGCGACGAAGTGATGAAAGTCTTTAATATAGAGAATGTATAGAGAGCACATTTTAATTTCCCTTTTTATGACGATTAGCCTTGAACTGGAGAGAAATTATGCGAAAACAAATTGTTGAATACACCTCACCTATAGATGCTTTAGTTGCCCTAGTCAGACAGCTCAACACCTACGAAACCCAGTATCAAATGGACTCTGCCGAGTTTTTCACTAAGTACAGCAAAGGCGAAACTGGCGATGACGAAATATTTGTTGAGTGGGCAGGAAATTATCAGCATTATTTAGCCCTTCATCAGGAACTAGCAATAAAACTGCAAAATGTCGCGTAATGCCCTAAAAGATTATTTTGATGCCGTCGAACAACAGTTGAGCGCTACGCCCAATGCTTACGTTGAGCAGTTTAGCGCGGTCATCTTAACGTCCGAGCGAGCCAACCTCAAGCTGAGAGTGCGCTTCAGTGGTAGATACCTACTGGCAATTAGTGAAGCTTTAATCGTCATCGACAAACGAATTTCTCAGATTGATTACCGCTACCATTTTCAAGATGAAAAGAATCAGCTCATTTTTCGTTACGATAGTACACCTCACTTTCCAGATATCTCAACCTTTCCGCATCATAAGCATCTTTCTGAAACCGTCGTTGCCACCGATAAGCCCGATATCTTTCGAGTATTAGAAGAAGCGATCGCACTCGTAGAAATAGAAAATTGATGGAATTTCGCATAGCTGACACCTTTACCGACAGCCTATCCAAACTCACCAATCAAGAACAAAAAGGTGTGAAAACCACCGCCTTTGACTTGCAGCTAAATCCAGAAAGTCATGGCTTGCGCTTTCACAAGCTGAGCAAAACCAAGGACGACAACTTCTGGTCTATCAGCGCCAACATGGACATTCGCCTCATCGTCCATCGCACTGCCAATAGTCTGCTGCTATGCTACGTCGATCATCACGATGACGCCTACGCCTGGGCCAGCAAACGCAAAATCGAACGCCACCCCAAAACTGGCGCAGCCCAGCTCGTCGAAATCCGCGAAACCGTTCAAGAAATCACCATCCACAAACCCGTAGACCACAAACCTGTAAAAGTGCCAGCGCTGCCCAAAGCCAAGCCACTGCTTTTTGCTCACCTCACCCAAGACGATTTACTCAGCTATGGCGTCCCCACAGAATGGCTAGCAGACGCGATCGCTGCCACCGAAGATACCCTCTTTAACCTTGCCGACCATCTCCCCCAAGAAGCCGCCGAAGCCCTGCTAGAACTCGCCACAGGTGGCCAACCTTCACAGCCCACCACCATTGACACCGGCAGCAACCCCTTTGACCACCCCGATGCCCAACGCCGCTTCCGGGTAATGACCAACCATGAAGAACTCCAACGCGCCCTCGACTACCCTTGGGAAAAGTGGACAGTATTCCTTCACCCCGCGCAGCAACACCTCATCGAACGCAACTACAGCGGACCTGCCCGCATCTCTGGCTCCGCAGGCACCGGCAAAACCATCGTTGCCCTCCACCGGGCTGTTTTCTTAGCTCGCCGCCATCCAACCGCTAAAGTACTGCTCACCACATTTTCTGAGGCACTTGCTAACTCCCTGCACCTGAAGCTGGATCGACTGGTGGGCAATGAGCCTAATGTGCGCGATCGCATTCAAGCCCTATCTATTCGTGCGATCGCCCACCAACTCTACACAGAAGCTTTCGGCGAACCCAATATTGCCGAAGCGGAAGACGTGCGATCGCTTCTTATTTCAATTGCGAAGGAGACTGAAGGCGATCGCTTCTCTGAAGCCTTCCTGTGGAGCGAATGGAAAGACATTGTAGACGCTTGGCAGCTAGACACCTGGGAAGCCTACCGAGATGTTCAACGGCTAGGTCGAAAAACCAGAGTAGGCAACAAACAGCGAGAAATTCTGTGGTCCATCTTTCGCCAAGTGCTAAACAGGCTGGAACAACAGCAGCAAATCACCTGGAATAGCCTTTTTCGTAAAGTGAGCGAACACCTCGTCGAATCTGACAGTTGCCCCTACGACTTCGCTATCGTAGACGAAGCTCAAGACATCGGTGTTGCCTCCCTACGTTTTTTGGCTGCTGTAGGCAGCCGTTATCCTAACAGCCTATTTTGCACCGGAGATCTTGGGCAAAGAATCTTTCAACAGCCTTACTCTTGGCAGTCTTTAGGAGTGAATATTCGGGGGCGATCTCAAACCCTCAAAATTAACTACCGCACCTCTCACCAAATTCGCCAACAAGCCGATCGTTTGCTGCCCGCCTCCATCGCCGACGTAGACGGCAACATTGAAGAAAGAAAAAACACAGTCTCGGTTTTCAATGGCCCCACCCCACAAGTCAAAATCTGCGATGACGCCGATTCAGAATGTCAGGTTGTTGGCAAATGGATCGCAGATCGCCTCACAGATGGACTTCAACCCGACGAAATTGGAGTCTTTGTTAGATCAAGCGAGCAAATTGAGCGGGCGATCGCTGCCATTAAGCAAGCAGGCGCTACCCCCACCGAACTCGATAGTCAGGTGATGCCTGCTCAAGGCTGCATTGCCGTCAGCACCATGCACCTTGCCAAAGGTCTGGAATTTCGCGCCGTTGCGGTTATGTCCTGCGATGATGAAGTGCTTCCCTCACAACAGCGTATTGAAACTATCTCAGACGAAGCCGACTTAGAAGAGGTTTACAATACTGAGCGCCATCTACTGTATGTAGCGTGTACCCGTGCCCGAGATCATCTTCTTATCTCAGGAGTAGACCCTGCTTCTGAATTTTTAGATGATCTCGATGCCTAAATGTCTATAGAACTCATTTGAGATCCTCAAGAATAAGCTGCCAGCCGCTTGAGCATTAGCCTAGCGACGCTCAGGTTTACCTTTACCTTGGCATTGACTAACGTTCGCTCAAAGTTCTTGGTCAGGCTCTTGCAACGCTCCATTCAGGCATTCGAGCGCTCAATTACCCATCTCATTGGCCAATAAGCTGCTTACTCATAGAGCTTTGAAAAGGGATTAACTTTGGCTCGCTTTGTCACTGCGGTTAAATGTCGGTAGATGTTCTATATAAACGACTACGTCCATCTTGTATGTGATGCAAGTGAATAGAGCGAATAAGGAAAGGGTGGCATAGCACTGACTATGACCACGAGTGACTGATTGTTTCAACCCAATTTATCAGCTCTAGATGGCAGTGATCTCGTAGGAGGTTTAAGCATTAAGACTACACTCTGTCAGTTGGACAAAGCTGGTTTTGGGTCTGCAGTTTCAGGTGGAGATAGATTTTGCTGGATTTTGTTACACCAAATGCTTGACATTCATCATGACTGACATCTAACAAACCTTTCTTGATCACTAGGCGAGCGTATCAATTTTTGGATCTCTCAACTAACCCTGTTTCCGAATTAATCCCTAATTCTTCGCAATCACGATTAGGAGATATTGATATGTCACTGGATAATTTTGTGAAACAGAGCTTAGCTTCTATCAGTTGATCCTGAGTTAAACCTTTTACAGTTCGAAGGTCGGCATGTTCTAGACTAGCCCCTTTGAGATCAGCTCCTTTCAAGTTAGCTCCTTTGAGCTTAGTATATCCTAGACCAGCTCCTCTCAGATTGGTACCCTCAAGATAAGCTCCTGTAAGGTCGGCATGTCTCAAAGCAGCGCGTTCAAGATTCGCATATCCTAGAGCAGTTCCCTGTAAATTTGCATATCCTAAATGCGCTCCTTCAAGGTTTGCCTGAACTAGGGCTGCTCCTTCAAGATCCGCATGCCCTAAGTGTGCTCCTTTAAGGTTTGCATACCTCAGGGTAGCCCTTTTCAAATTTGCGTACCCTAATACAGCTCCTTCTAAATTAGCTTTATCAAGCTGTACTCGCTCAAAATTTGCTCGTCTTAGCCTTCCAAAGCCAAGATTAATGCCAGATAGATCAGCTCTTGGAGCAGCTACGCCTTCAAGATCAACGCCATCTCTATGCAAATCTTCAAAGGCTTGTATCCGACCACCACTACCTGTCTGTCCTAATGCTGAGTTGATGACTTGCCAAGCCTCATAGTGATCTCGCTTGCGTCGATCCTGCGTTTCAAGTAGAAAGATGATACCTGCTGAACCTAGCGCAATTGGTTCAAGGTTATCAAAGATTGTTTCAGCAACTGATTGTTGAGGTTCTTTTTTAAGAAGCACTCCAATAGAGCCGATGATAAAGACAACAAAGACTCCTTTTGCTACCCTTGATCTAAGAGCTTTGAAGAACCGATCCATAGCATTATTCCGACGGATAAATTTGGCGATGTAGTGCCCTATCTCGCCACCCTGGTGACAGTTAGATATCCAGCTTCCCAACTGCTTGCGAAAAGTTATTGGGTCTTGTGTGTACCATCTATAGCGCTCTAAATCATCTGACATAAACTTGTAGCCAACTTGTGTTACTGACTGAATAGTGCGAAGTTTTTCTTTTTCTTGAGCACGATTTTCCAAAGGAGAGGCCAAGCTAATGCCAAAAGCAAGGAACGCTCCAAGACCGAAAGAGCAAGGAATGTTCGAGACTGGTTAAAGTACCACCAACCAGTTCAATTATGCAACTCTATGTTCGGATTGAGCAAATTGTAAAACAGCTATGACCTGCCAGATAGATCGCAATTTAGTGCCTCTCTCCTGGCAAGGGTTTGAGGCATATCTTCAACGTTAAGAGCCTAGTAAAAGGGGTTCGATTTCGCAGTTGTGACCTAGGCGATCCATTACCTTTTTAGCCCATTAAAAAGGGCTAAAACCCTTGATTTATATAGGGCACTAATTTTGGATCTATCTGAACCTGCCTTCAGCCGAGAAGTCCCATTTGAATGGTTTGTGCTGTTGATGTGGGGGTTGTCTATTGAGTCATTAACCGGCAGTGGTGACGAGCTATGTGAATGGGTTAGGGCTAGATGAATTCTGCTACGGGGCAGCCCTCCATTGGTTCCATTCTAGGTCATTCAGGATAGATGAAGTCTGCCAGCCCTGTCTTGGTGAGCATTCCCTAGCGCCGCAAAGCGACGCGGGGTCCACTTCACACTGTGTCAATCTCAATGCCATTGCCTTAGGACTGCTGCAAGTACTCGCCTTTTACCTGATGTCGTTTGGGCACATTTTCCCCAATGGTTTCGCACGCTGCCAAAGCATGGGTTGCCCAGTGAGCAAATTGTCCGTATGGCGCTTCAGCATCTACAGCTGCTGGTTTTAGCCAACGCCATGCTCTTTCTACTTTTTCCGAAATTACTCGTAGCCAAAATCACGCTCTCTAATACCCTGAAACAGATAACAGACACCTCCAGCGACCTAGTTCTTCAACAGAAACTTCGCACTATCCAGTAATCATATAAAATCTATTAACGTTCCTGTGCATTTTAACGAGTGGTCACTAAATATTGTGCTTTCAAAATTGAAATCTAAAATCAGAAAGAGAACTCAGATTGTTGCTCTCATTCTGGGAGTTATAAGCACTATTTCAGTAGCAACGATGCTAGGCGTTTTTGAATCTCTAGAGTTAGGCATTCTCGACCAGTTTTTTAGAGTACAGTCGTCGGCTAAGCGTGAGGTTGATGATCGCATTTTAGTGGTGACGATTGGAGAAGAAGATATTGCCCAAATGAATCAGTGGCCAATTTCGGATGAAAGGCTTGCTGATTTGCTGCAGAAGCTTCAGGAATATGGCCCAGCCAGTATTGGATTAGATCTTTTTCGAAATTTGCCCGTTGCGCCTGGAACTGAATCTCTCATTGAGATTTTTGAAACGACACCTAGTGTGATTGGTATTGAGCGGGTGGTGGCACCTGCAGTGGAGCCTCATCAGACGCTAGCCGCGCTCAATCAAACAGCTTCTGCCGATGTTGTGGTTGATGATGACGGTAAGCTTAGGCGCGCGTTGCTCTCCTTAATTGCGCCGAACGGTGACGTGAAGCAGGGGCTAGCAGCTAGGCTGACGCTGGACTATTTGTACCAGCAGGGCATTGAGCCTGAGATGCTAGATGATCGCGGGCTACTGCTACGCTTAGGGAAAGGCCGGATTGAACGGTTTGAGATGAACGATGGTGGCTATGTTCAAGCTGATGATGGTGGATTCCAGGTTTTGATGAATTATCGAGGCGACCATACTCAATTTGAGTCGGTTTCGATAACGGCGGTACTAGCGGGTGAACTGACTGATGCAATGGTGCGCGATCGCATCGTACTGGTTGGTTCTACAGCGATTAGCATCAATGACCTTTTTTACACGCCTCTGACGGGGGATCAGCAGGTTGCGGGCGTTTACATTCATGCCTACGTTATCAAACAGCTGCTAGATACCGTAAAAGGGCAAATATTTTTACGTACTGTGCCTGGCTACGCAGAATGGCTATGGACTTTGTTTTGGGTTACGGTGAGCCATTCTGTGCTTGACAGAAAAGCTCTAAAGTCAAAGGCTCTAGCTTGGCGACTAGTGACCCAGCTATTAGTAGTTGGAAGTGGATTAGGAATTACTGGATATATATTATTTTCAGCAGGATGGTGGCTACCTTTGGCTTTGCCCATGGTAGCTGTGGTAAGTACAGTAGCCTTGGGTGTGGTTGATCGCAGTCAACAACTGCAAAATTTGGCTGCATTTGATGAGCTGACTATGGTTGCTAACCGAGACTATTTTGATCAGTATTTAGCGGAGGCTATGAAGCAGCACAAGCAACTATCGCTGATTTTATGTAGTGTGGATTATTTTCAGGAGTTTAATAACCTCTATGGTTATTCAGCAGGTGATCGATGCCTACAGCAAGTAGCACGCGCAATCAATCTCGCCGTTCACGACTCTGATTTAGTCGCCCGGTATGGTGAAGAAAAATTTGCAATTGTGCTTCCTGACACTACTGCCGAGATGTCTGCCGATATTGCAAAGAAAATTCAACGACAGGTACGTCAGTTAGAAATCTTGCATGACGGCTCTAAAGAAAGTGAATGGATAGCGCTAAGCTATGGCATGGCAACGATTTCTTCGCAGGCTTCTATCTCACCCCATCGTTTAGTCAGCTATGCGGGTCAAGCCCTAGACAAAGCAAAACAGACTGGTCAAAGTAGCATCGTGTTGAGTGATTGGCAGGAGCTTGTCAACACAAGAAAATAAATCTTTTGCAACTCTACAAAGTGAAATTCTAAAGGCTTATTAAACTAAGCTGTGCTGTTTACTATAAAGAGAAAATAAATGTGCTAACTACTTACGCACAGTACACGTCTAGGCTCAGATTCAGCTAACCTTTATTAGCAATCAGCTGATGAGGAAAGGGCCGAACTATCTACTAATCTGGGTTCATCCAACCATCGATGGTTGCCTTGAGAATAACGCCATAGGGTATCTCTTCTAAAGCAGCGCTACCAGCTGACTGTACTGCGCTAATAAAGCGCTGTCGTCGAGTGGGAGGAATGAGTGTACTTAGATAAGCCGTTTTCTCAGCATCTGTTACTTCAGGATTATATTCTTCTAATTGTCTTAGAAGGGCTTGTAACTCAGAAGCAACCTCTGATAGAGTCGTCTTTACAGCAGCGTAGTTGTGCTGAATATTTTTCTGCTCACCTTGGTTATTGGCAGCAACATTGCCGACCGGACCATGGAAGTTCTGACTGATTTCAGAGTTCATAGGCTTAGAAGCTAGTATTTCAGCGATCCTCACTAAATCTACACTTTGCTGCTTATAAATAGCAATCTCGCCTTCTTTAGCTTTTAGCTCAGAACGATAGCGCTCTTCTATTAAGTTCATTTTTGTCTCATAAAGTGCCTTGATATAACTCTCTACAACTGATTTATTCGACTCTGGTGATACTTCTAACCTCACGACAAAAGCATCG
The DNA here is from genome assembly GCA_001314865.1 of Phormidesmis priestleyi Ana. GTDB lineage: Bacteria > Cyanobacteriota > Cyanobacteriia > Phormidesmidales > Phormidesmidaceae > Phormidesmis > Phormidesmis priestleyi_B. The sequence continues at coordinate 22,538 of LJZR01000045.1, forward strand.
CCACGTTTCTTTTCGATGGCTTGAATAGAAATATCTTGACCATCATACTGATTGCGCAACTCTTGGAAAGAGGAGAAGAAGGCCTGCCAATCAATTCCATCCTTAAATATGAGATCAACCGTATCTAGAGCTGTCTGGAATAGAGCTGCAAACTCGCCGGGTTTGAAATAGCCGGTTCTGGGACGCCGCTGCTGACAGTCATGCTTGAGATAGACGTATTCGCAAATTACGCCCTCAAGATTCGTAGCACTATTTATATTCCAGTCTTCTATACAGACTGCGGTAAGTATAGCTTCTGCAAAGTTTGTTTTCAGAGCCTGTACTCCACTCAGATTAGCTCCGTTCAGATCTACTCCACATAGATCAAATCCACTCAGATTGGCCCCGTTTAGCTTGACCCCACGCAGACTAGCTCCACTGAGATTTGTTTCTCGTAGCTCAGTTCCCCGAAGGTCTGAACTATTCAAATTGGCTTTGCTCAGATCAGCCTTGTATAAGATTGCTTCGTTCAAGTTAGCTCCACATAGGTTAGCTTCACTTAGCATTGAATGAGCTAGTTGAACTTTACGCAGGTCTGCTCCACTCAAGTCGGCCTCGCATAGATTGACTCTACTCAAATTGGCCATATAGAGGTTAGTTGTGTGCAAACTTGCTTTATTTAGATTAGCCTCACTCAGGTTGGCCCCGCTTAAGTCAGCTTCACATAGGTTGGCTCCACTTAAGTTAGCTTTATGCAAGTCGGTCTTACTCAGATTGGCTTTATGCAGACTGGCTTCAGTCAGTTTGGCTCCGCCCAAGTCAGCCCCGCGAAGGTTAGATGAATTGAGGTTGGCTTTGTGCAGGTTGGCGGATCTTAGTGAGGCTTTTAGCAAATCAACTTTACCTAGATTGACCTGAGTGAGATCAACACCGCGCAAATAGATACCATTCAAATTGATCGGGATCATTGACTGTTCTTCACGCCATTGGTTCCAAGTTGAAACACTCTCAAGTAGCATTGTCTGATATCTATTCGAAGACATAATCACGAATTTGCGCAGAAAAATAGAAAAGTTATCGCTGATTCCGGGATGCTGGCGTAACATGTAGAAGGCGGCAAAGACAGCACCCGTAGTATCGATTCCTTTGAGATAATAGTAGATTTTTCTTCGATTAAGCACTCTCAACTTGAAGGCCAGTTGTTGTCAACTTTGTAAAAAGGAAATTCTCAGTAGATAGATAAGCGGCAGTGTAGAAGAGCTGTTTTGATAAAAAATAATGGCTAAAACTATTGCTAAACAAAGCATTCGGCTGGTTTTATAGGGAAATATCCAAATACTTTGTCATATAAGAATTACAGCGTTTTTTGAGTCTTATTACGCAACGCGTCTAATCAATACTGAATTTATTTAGATATAAATGGACGATGATAGTTGCTAACATGCGGCAGCTGAAGTGAGTCAGTGGCAACAAACAGGTTAGAGGACTATGCGACAAGCGTTTTCAGATCGATTAAGACTTCTCCTCCAAGACAAGTTCGCTGGCTCGTGGCGGGATGGCTGGGTCTATGGCAGATTAAAACAGGAATTCAATTTACAACCTGAAGAATTGGATGCATTAGCTACTGCTTTAGGGTTTAAATATGGATGGAATCGCTCTGTACAAGATATCTTGGAAAATCAATGGCAAGAAGATGAAGTCAGATGGATGCAGCAAGAGTTAACTAAGGTTCAAAAACAAGTGTCTCTGAACCGACAAAAAGTCAGCACATCTCAAAAAATAGCTGCACTACTTCAAGAACTAGAGGATTTAGATAATACGCCAAGGCGAGAGTTGACTGATATTGAGCGGGGGCTCATAGCGCTAATTCTAAAAATGCAGTCTGATGAGCAAATGTGGGTACTTGAAATGATATTTAACCGTTATAAATGCTGAGTCATCTGTGGATTGTGCTATGGCTGGCTACCAGCTTAAAGCGGGACAAAAGGGCGTTGGAAGATGTATCAATCCGGATGGCATCAGGCTATCTGATATAACAACTAGAAATCTTTCCAAAAATTCTAAGGAACTTCAAACTAAAAGATCCAACCCTTGGGCAGATTATAGGGGTTTGCGCCCTCTGAGCAATATTGGGGTTGGCTGGGGCTATCACGTTCGAGCTGAGAAGCGCTGCAAACGAAAAAGTGGGCGAAATCGCCGATAAATCGCGAAGAAGTCTAGACCAGAAAAGCGACTAGACGCAGCCCCAGAAGCCGAAACCGAAACAGATGCTGATGTCTATCTTTTCTTGCGCCTTCCACCAAAGAGCCGGTAGGCTTTGTAACCGACAAGACCAGCGACAGCGACAGGGGCCAGGGCAACAGCAGCAGTGCCTGCTATTGCACCACCGCCAACCACACCACCGACGCTTGCCAACGTACCCATGATCGCAGCGCCGGAGGTTCCACCCGCAACTGTAAGCGCACCTGAACCGGCAATACCTGCTACAGCACCGACCCCGGTTGCGAGTCGTGCCGCTTGCCGTGCTTGTCGTTCCTGTCTTGGCAGGTCTGCCTGATCTTTAAAACAGATATTGTTTATGACCTTAGTTCCGGCATATGCCGGAACTAGAGCTAGAGCTGCTGGCCCGGCGGCCATTCCACCCCCTATCATGCCCCCAGCAGCCGCCAGTCCTGAAGCTATACCTGCACCTGAGGTGGCGGCAACCGATACGCTTGCGGCTGCGCTAGCTGCCGCCACCGTTGGCGCGGATGCTACTGCTACTTTACCCAGCTTAACAATGTCCATAATGTAGTTTCTGTAGGAATAAGACTATCTATATAACGTGGCACTTTAGCCAATCATTTTATCTGGCAGTAAGAGAGGCATTCTTACCTTTACAACTGTATTTTCTTTTCTAAATTCGGTAAGCAGCCCTACTTTACAAAAAGTTTTTCAAAAACTACCTCACGAGGGCAGGAGCATGTTCGACAAGGTGATCTCGCAGAATCTGGTGCGCAGTTTTGTGGTCACCCTCCGGTGACATATTACACATCCACCACAGAAAACTACTTTGGTAGCACCTTGCCTGATCGGTTGCGATTAGGCGACCGAGATGTTCACAATTCCATCCTGTAAGAGTATATTTCCACGTCGAAAAAACGTAGAGAGATTGTTTGAGCCGTTCAATAACCTGCTCCGGTTCAAATGCAATATCACTAATGCCAAGAACTGTTTTGGCTTCTTTTCTTTCAAACGGACATAGACCCTGCCCTGTATCGAAAATATGCGTATCCGATAGACCAATACCGTAGTGCCAGAAAGGATCGGGAGGATTCTGCCAGTTCAGCAAGCAGCCAAAGCGATCACTACTTGGATCAATCAGCCCTTCAATGGTTTCTATGGTTTGTTCGATTTTCTCTGTAGGTAGTGGCATGACTTGAGAAGAGAAACTTTACTCAGCTAGATATTTGCGAACCATCTTGATTGCAGACCATATCGAGAGGTTCTAGTCAGTTACAGAAGGCTGTGTTGCTTTAACAATGCTGCTAGCTCTTGTTTTTTCAGCTTAGAGTAGCCTGATAGTCCGGCCTGTCTAGCTATGTTAACCAAATCTGCTTTCGTTGCTCCTTTGGCCTTACTAGAATTTGACTGGTACGAAAGCGGGCCAGGAAGATTAACGGAGGTTTTCTGACTCCTAGAGTTCCAGCTCACGGGGCCAGCCTTTATACTTGCAGAGATACCTGACTTAGACAGATTTAAAGACAATCCCGGAAATAGCTTTATTTTCTTCTTAAGACGTAGCCCCATAGAAACCTACGATAACTGTTCATTGATAATATTATTACCTTCGATAACTATTGAAATCAGCATCATTTTTTTGAATCTTTACAAGCCAATGGAGTCATCTCGTCTACACACCTAGAATCCTTATGTACGCTCAGTAATAGCATTTGGAATCAGTGTAAAAATAACAACATTGACAGTATTATTGAATCTCCGAACAAGCTGCGCCCATATATCTTGTCTGTATTCGGTCAAGAGAACGTAAAAGGAGTATCTCAAGGGGGTAGTGCATCTACGTAAAGAATAGAGAAAAATAAGGCATAGCTGTTGTAGTAGGGAGTAAAAGATGACACCCGAAATGACTTGCCCCACCTGTGGCTCCCCTGATATTTCAAAGAACGGAACAACGCGTCGGGGCAACTAAAACTATAAGTGCTGCGACTGTAACCGACGTCTTGGTGCGTGTTCCCTAGCACCGTAAAGGAGCGTGATATCCAAGGATTGTGCTTCGTTAGGCTACTGCTCAAGAGGATTTCAGCCTCTCCCTCAGACGTCAAATGGGCTTTATTTTAGCGATTGCATCCACTAGGTAATGGGTAACATTCCCTTGAAAAACTGGAATTCAACGTTTCTAATCTGGTGATATTTCCTCCATCTCTGAGCGAATTACCGCTAAACGCTTCAGCATCGCCCCAATATGGCCATTCTCAATCATCTGGGCCAGATGTCCACTCCTGAACCGCTCAGTTCGAACATGACATGTGAAGAGCTTTTTCAACGTCTCTAAGTCGACGCCTTTGATTCGGCTGGGATTTTCGACGTATGTATCAGCTTCACTGCTCCAGGCAATCCAATCGAATGGACTTAGAAAGTCTTCTTGATAAAGCGTTTGTATAAACTGATCAACCTCAGGGGCATAAACATAAGGATCAATCACGCTCACCTCTGGTCGAACCTCGTAGAGGCTGTTTGAGGGCTGCTCAAAAATTGGACTAAAAACCAAAATGCGATCCAACTGTTCAGACGTCATCATCCTGTTGAACCTCCAAAGTTGCAGAGGGCTCAATGAAGACAGAGGATTGTGTTGGCTGTGCTATGAGCGGCGAGGTGTTAATCACGATCTTTTGGGCGTTAGGCATTGGCATTTATCAGATAAAAGATCGGCTTCGCTCAAGTCAATCATGGGTACTCCATAATCAGCAAGCTTGAGCAAAAAAGTGACCCGATCTACTCCTATCAAAGCCGC
>LJZR01000055.1 GCA_001314865.1 Phormidesmis priestleyi Ana
ATGTGATTGAAGGCGTTCAGTTTAGAGATGGGCTAAAGCTCATTGATAAAGAAGAACAAGCGATCACGGAGCAGAGTGAAAAGAAGGTTGCCTAAATTTCTCGTCGTACACCAGATTTGACTATCTCTCTCTCAGATGACCCCTCTCAGGTGACTTCTCAACTCAATGCCAAAATGACTCCCAAATGACAGGTGTGAAGCGAAAGATGTGAAAGCGAAAGATGTGAAAGCGAAAGATGTGAAAGCGAAAGATGTGAAAGCGAAAGATGTGAAAGCGAAAGATGTGAAGTCTGCTAGCCGCTTTATCACTTAAGAACGGGATCTTTGGCTACCGGTGTTTCGCTGTCTGGCTTGAGACTGCTTTTGGCTGATCCACTCTTTTTTGTGCCGCCTTTTTCTGCACTGCTTTTTTCTGTACTGCTTTTTTCTAAACCTGCTTCCTCATCTGCAGTCGGTGCGCCTAGCCCTGGTAGTAGCTGTTTGGCGATCGCAGGGCTCTCTTCTAGCAAAAATTGTAAAAAGGTCTCAGCGACGACCGACAGTTGCTTGCCCGCCAAATTAGCCACATACCAGTGCCGCTCAATAGGGAAGCCTTGGACATCCAAAATAGCAAACTCGCCCGTCGTCCCTTCCGAAATAATCGTGTGCTGAGAAAGAACCGAAATGCCAAGGCCGCCTGCGATCGCCTGCTTAATGGCCTCATTACTTCCCAGTTCTAGCCTCACCCTTACCTTTACATTATGCTCTGCGAACAGTTCTTCTACTGCCTTGCGAGTGCCTGAGCCCAACTCCCGCATAATAAACGTCTCATTATTGAGCATCTCAATCGGAATATTTTTTTTACTGGCCAGTGGATGCCCCTTCGGTGCCAGCACAATCAATGGATTTTCTAGAAAAGGATGAATATCCAAATCAGGCTGCGTCGGCGTCTGACTGATAATGTACAAATCATCTTCATTGGTCGCCATACCCTCCTGCAACCGTTGATGGTTCGTCACCTTTAGCGAAATATCAATGCCAGGATAGCGCTTGCAAAATGGCCCTAGCAGCCTTGGCACAAAATATTTTGCCGTCGTAATCACCGCTAGCTTCAGCCGTCCCTGCTTCATGCCCTTAATGTCAGCCACAGACATTTCAAACTGCTCTAGCCCATGAAAAATCTGCTGGCAGGTCGATAGCAGTTCTTCGCCAGCCTGAGTTAAATACAGCCGCTTTCCAATTTGCTCAAATAGAGGTAAACCCACTGCCTTGGTGAGCTGCTTTACCTGAATAGACACCGTCGGCTGCGTCAGATAAAGCTCCTCAGCTGCACGGGTAAAGCTCCCATGACGAGCAGTGGCCTCAAATACTTTCAGCTGATGGAGCGTTGCATGAATCACGGCGGTCGTCCCTTGGATGCGTTTAAGATAACGCGAAATAAAAGTTCATAGAAGAAAGTCTATCAAAGAATGAAGTAACCATAGAAAAATTAATGGTTACTGTCTTTTTATTGTCGTTCTTTTCGCTTATTTTTGCTCAGTTTCGCGTTTTTTATCCCGGCTAGTCAAGATTTGGCCCCGCTGCTTGATGAGATCCACGGGGTGCTTTAAGGTCAGTTCTCTGTCTAGTTCAGCAGGTAGTACCTAGTTCAGCAGGTAGTACAGTACAAGCAGCCCTTCGTCGTTTCTGTTTGAACCCATGCCCATTTATTTTTTCTGGGGTGCCGATGAGTTTTGCTTAAAAAAAGCGGTGATGACACTACGCGACAAATCTCTTCACCCGGATTGGGTCAGCTTTAACTACGATCGCATCTCTTCCGATTTGGCGGACGGCCCTATGCAGGCCCTCAATCAGTCAGTAACGCCTCCTTTTGGGATGGGTAAACGCTTCGTATGGCTAGCCGATACGACCCTAGGCCAGCGCTGTCCTGAAGACGTCATGGCCGAAATGGTCCGAACGCTGCCGCTTGTCCCTGAAAGCACAGTTCTCCTGTTTACGAGTGCTAATAAGCCAGACGGCCGGCTCAAGTCTACTAAATTGTTAAATCAGTATGCAGAGGTGCGTGAGTTTGCACCCATTGCTCCTTGGCAGACCGATCAGTTGATAGGCCAAGTTAAGCGGGTTGCCCAAGAAATGAACCTCCGGCTTAAACCACAGTCCGCAGAGCTGCTGGCCGAGGCGGTTGGCGCTGATACCCGCCGGCTATATAACGAAGTTGAAAAGCTGTCGCTGTATTGGAGCAATCAGGGGGAAGATAGCCGCCAGGCGAAGACAGAGCCTTTGCCGCCTGAGGTGGTGACGCGCTTAGTGGCCGTGAGTACCCAAACGAGCTTTCAGCTTTCGGAAGCGCTGATTGCGGGCAAAACTGGCCAGGCCCTGAGCCTAGTGAGTGATTTGCTGGCCAATAACGAGCCTGCGCTGCGGGTGGTGGCAACCTTGGTGGGTCAGTTTCGTCGTTGGCTATGGGTCAGCCTCATGGAAAAAGAAGGTGAGCGGGATTCACGGGCGATCGCTAAAGCTGCCGAAATTAGCAATCCTAAGCGCGTGTTCATTTTACAAAAGCAGATACGTGGCATCTCGCCTACCCAGCTCAATACAGCCATGGCGCTACTGCTGAATTTGGAATATAGCCTCAAGCGCGGCGCACCTGAAGAAATTACGCTACAGACAAAAATGATCGAAATATCGAGTCTGTTTTAGCACCTCTTTAATGCCTTCTTGATACCTTCTTGATACCTTCTTGATACCTTCTTGATACCTTCTTGATACCTTCTCGATGCTTTTTAAGCGCTTTTGTTGAGCCTACTGTCTAGAGAATTGAACACCTACGGCCATTGGTTACAAGCTCCTCTAGAATGTGCTGATAGATAATGGACTGGTAAATTATCTAGATAGACTTTGCTAGATAAATTTTTCAGTAGATTCTGATTTAAGGGTTAATCGTCATGACCGTCAATTCATATCGTTATCGCTGTGCTGTGCTATCTGTTGCTGGTTTGGGTGCGATCGCTCTCACCCAAACCAGCTTTCTAAGCGGCTTTCTCAACCTTGGTGCAGCGGCTAGCCGCCCACTGAGCCTCATGCCAGTCGCCTACGCTCAAGAATTTACCGATGACGATGTCATCAACTATGCCAACACCGTTGTCAGTATCGAAGCGCAGCGGATAGCGGATTATGAAACGGCCAGCGATATTTTGGCAGCTAGCGGCGGAGAAGTCGATATTCTAGAAGCTCAGCTCAGCTGTCAGGCCCATAAACTGTCAGATATGCCTGATATTCCTAGAGCCAGCAGAGTTGATTTACAGGCGGTACTGGTAGAGTTTTGCGAAGGCTCTAGGCTCTCAGCTGAAAGCAATGACCTCACAGCAAAGCGGTTCAACAGCATGACTGCGGCTCATCGGGCAGACCCAGCGCTAGCCGAACGAATTCAGGGGGCGATTAGCGAGCTGTAGGCGGCACTCGTAGCTAAGAGGCTACAATGATCTACTGGCCTTATAACGCCTGCCCTCTTTAACACCTGCACCTGCCCTTAAGGAATCCTCGAATCCTCCAACCCTATGCAATTTATCGATCATGCTGAAGCCTATGTAGAAGGTGGCACTGGTGGCGATGGAATGACCTCCTTTCGCCGCGAAAAATATGTGCCTGCCGGAGGCCCTTCTGGTGGAACCGGCGGAAACGGTGGCTCGGTTGTTCTCGTGGCTAACAGCAATTTACAAACCCTGTTAGACTTTCGCTACGCCCACCGCTTTAAGGCCCCAGATGGAGAAAAGGGCGGGTCTAAAAACAAAACCGGTGCAGCTGGTGAAGATTTGCTAGTAGAAGTTCCTTGCGGCACGCTGGTGTATGACATTGATAAAGACACTTTGCTCGGCGATCTAACCGAACCCGGTCAGCGATTGGTCGTTGCGCCGGGGGGCAAAGGAGGGCTAGGAAACAAGCATTTTTTAAGTAATCGCAATCGGGCGCCCGAGCGATCGCAGCCCGGTGCCCCCGGTGCGATTCGTCAAATAAAGTTAGAACTCAAACTGCTCGCTGAAGTCGGTATCATCGGCCTACCCAATGCGGGAAAATCTACCCTCATTTCAACCCTGTCTTCGGCCCAACCTAAAATTGCCGACTATCCTTTCACTACGCTGATTCCCAATCTAGGCGTTGTACGCAAGCCAACGGGCGACGGTACGCTGTTTGCGGATATTCCCGGTCTCATTGCAGGCGCGCATGAGGGGCAAGGGCTAGGTCACGACTTTTTGCGGCACATTGAGCGCACTAAGTTACTATTGCACCTAGTTGATGGCACCGCTGAAGATCCGGTGAGCGACTATTCAACGATTCAACAAGAGCTTATCGCCTATGGTCAGGGCCTCGTTGACAAGCCTCAGCTGCTGGCCATTAATAAAATCGACGCCTTGCTCGATGAAGAAGTCGATGAGTTGACCTCACGGCTGGCCGCAGTGACCGGTACTAAGGTTTTTCGGATTTCGGCAGTGAGTCGTCAGGGTGAAGATGAGCTCCTGCGGGCGGTTTGGCAGCTATTGGATGAAACTAACGAGGCGATCGCTGCCGAAGAAGCCCGTGCCGCTCAAGCTTTAATCGACTTCAACACGCCTATATTGCCTTTGCGTCCAGTTTTATAGGGCCAGTTTTATAGGGCCAGTTTTATAGGGCCAGTTTCATCATTTGCGATCGCATATCATTCACCATCAATTCCAAAGTCAACCCCAAAATCAATCTCAAAAAACGATCCAAAAAGTTCAGTGTCATAGCAGAACTTAAAGCGAATTAAGATCTCGGTAATATTGAGTAGTATTTAAAAGAGGAACCGCCCAAATCCGAAGATTTGAGCGGAGTGTGGTGTGAGGAGTGAACGGAAACTTTCGTCTCCGCTTATATCTAATTGTAAGAGACTCTCCGTAATTTGCCACTGCTTTCAGTATGGATCAGCGATAACTCTTAAAACTTATCTGCCAAATAATTACAGTGTCATCATTCTTTAGCAAATGACTTATATCAACAACTGCAAGTTGCTAATATGAATCGAGAATGGCAACTGTAACACCACTGAAATTTGTGATTCTTCTGTCGATTCAAAAGGGTTTGTAGAAGGACTGATAGAAGGGTTTACAAGGACTGATAGAAGGGTTTACAAAAGAGCCCACTACTTACCCATTCCGATATGTTGAGCCTTTTGATATACCTTCCCTTCGGTTAGCAGCGAAGGTGCAATGACAACCTCTACCGACTGCATTTCCTTTATGTCTTTGGTTCCCAGCGTTCCCATGCTGGTTTTTAGCGCACCTAGCAAATTGTGAGTACCGTCATCTAGCTGAGCAGGCCCTCGCAAAATTTGCTCTAGCGTACCGGTTTTACCCACCTGAATGCGAGTGCCCCGAGGCAATACCGGACTAGGCGTTGCCATTCCCCAATGAAACCCTCGACCAGGCGCTTCTTCAGCCCTAGCAAACGGCGACCCAATCATTACGCCATCTGCTCCAGAAGCAATACATTTACAAATATCACCACCAGTCACCAATCCACCATCTGCAATCACGGGAATGTATTTTCCCGACTCTCTGTGATAGTCGTCTCTGGCCGCAGCGCAGTCGGCTATGGCAGTGGCCTGTGGAACGCCCACACCTAGCACGCCCCGAGAAGTACAGGCAGCGCCAGGGCCAATACCCACCAGTACGCCTGCTGCACCTGCCTGCATGAGTTGTAAGGTCACCTCGTAAGTCACACAGTTACCCAGCAGCACTGGAATCGGCATCTCCTGGCAGAACTGTGCTAGGTCAAGTGGGGGCGCCGACTCGGGTGACAGGTGGTCGGTTGAAACAACGGTCGCCTGCACAAATAGAAGATCGGCACCAGCTTCAGCGACTATTTTGCCAAATTTAGCCGCGCCAATGGGCGTTAGGCTCACTGCTGCAATGCCACCTTGCGTTTTAATTTCTGTGATTCGCTTTTCAATTAGCTCGGGTAGCACCGGTTGAGCATATAGCTCTTGCATTAGCGGCACAAACTCTGTTTTGCCAACAGAGGTAATGCGATCTAGTACTGGGTTTGGGTCTTCATAGCGAGTTTGAATGCCTTCTAAGTTAAGTACGCCCAATGCGCCTAATTTAGATAGCTCAACAGCCATTTTGACATCCACAACACCATCCATGGCACTGGCAATAATGGGAATCTCTCGGGTGATGCCGCCAATCTCCCAGTGGGTGTCTGCCAGCTGTGGGTCTAGGGTTCTGACCCCAGGCACCAAAGCAATTTCATCAATTCCGTAAGCGCGTCTCGCTGTTTTGCCACGACCAATTTGAATATCCACGTCCGTACTTATTCCCAAAGAAGCATCTAGCTAGACTAGCAAAGAAAGAAATCGATTGCGTATCGCGTTTTTATACGGGTGTTGAAAAATACAGAAAAAGCGCCACAGAAAAGCGCTAGGGGAACGTGTTAGGTACTCTCGGATATTTCCAGAGATTCATCCGAGAGCGACCAACGCGCAAGATGCTCCAGTAAGATGCTTTAAGTATCTTCAGTTGCAAGCGATCGCCCCATGGTGAACATTTCATCCCTTAAGTTTTTTAAAAACCTCAGAGCCACCAACCGCCAGTTTGCTGTGATTGGGCTCGGTCGCTTTGGTCGTGCGGTTTGCCTAACGCTGCACGGTATGGGTTACGAGGTCATGGGTATAGACTCCAACGAAAGCAGAGTGGCCCAAGTTCTCACCGATCAAATTGCATCCCATGCGGTTCAGCTCGATTCCACTCAGCCTTCTGCCCTAGTCGAAGCGGGCATTCCAGAGTTTGACACAGTCATTATTGCGATCGGCAACTATGTCCAAGAGAGCATTATCACCACGCTCAATGTTAAAGAAGCAGGCGTTGCTAATGTGGTAGCCAAAGCCTCCTCCGAAATTCATGGCAAGCTGCTGGTGCGCGTAGGGGCTGACCATGTGGTGTTTCCTGAGCATGAAATGGGCTGTGAATTGGCCCGATCGCTCACTCGCCCCGGCATCCTTGACCGTTTTGAGCTAGATCCTGACCATAGCATTGTAGAAGTCATGATTCCACAGGCGTTTGATGGTAAAACCATTATGGAAATTGACCTGCGCAATCACTACGGCCTAACGCTCATGGCCATTAGCAAAGAAGGGGCGAAAGAACATGACAATGATAAATTTCTCATTAACCCCAGCCCGGTGACCCGGCTGCGAGGCGGCAGCTTAATGGTGGTCATTGGGGATAATAAGGGGATTGATAAGCTGCCGACCTAAGGCATATGCAAGCATATGAGAGTAATTGGGCTAATGAGTGGAACGGCAGTAGATGGCATTGATGCCGCGCTGACCAAGGTTGTAGGCGAAGGGTACGATGTCACTGTTGAGCTGATACAGGGGATAACTCACCCCTATTCAGAGGCGGTGCGATCGCGCATTCTGGCCCTTTGTGATCACGCACCGATTACACTCGCCGAACTCGCCGAGTTAGACGATGCGATCGCCCATCACTTTATTCAAGCGATCGCCGCTCTCGATACGGATCTAACCACTGTTGATCTCATTGGCTCTCACGGTCAAACGCTGTATCACCGCCCGCCTCAGCCAGATCCGCTAGGCCAAGGACTAGGCCAAAGACTAGGCCAGAGACTAGGCCAAAGACTAGGTCACACGCTACAGCTGGGCAGAGGTGACCTAATTGCCCATCACACCGGCTGCCCAACAGTCAGCAACTTCCGGGCAGCCGACATTGCCCTGGGCGGGCAGGGCGCTCCCCTCGTGCCGATTGTCGATGCCTGCCTGCTGAGCCAGCCAGATCATGACTTAGCCGTTCAAAACATCGGCGGTATTGGTAATGTCACTTACTTGCCGCCCCGGCCTCAGCACCATCCCAAAACCCATTTAGGCATGCCCAATCTTGCTCTCCCTACTGGGATTAAAGGCTGGGATACGGGGCCCGGCAATGCTCTGATAGACTGGGCCGTTACTCGACTTTCCAACGGCCAAAAAACTTACGACAACAACGGCGACTGGGCGGCTCAAGGCACGCCTAGTCAGCCCCTGATTGATAGCTGGCTGCAAGCGCCCTTTTTTCAAGCCGCGCCACCCAAATCGACAGGTCGAGAGCTTTTCAGCGTGGGCTATGGAGAAGCTTGCTGGGCCGATGCCCAAGCCAAAGGTCTGAGTGACGAAGACTTTTTGGCAACCTTAACCGACTTCACAGCTGCCACGATTGAACTCAGCTACCGACAGTTTTTACCGCAAATTCCGGCTGAAACGCTAGTCGGTGGCGGTGGCAGTCGAAATGCTTATCTTATGGCTCGTCTTCAGCACCGGCTGCCGACTTCTCAGGTGTCCTCTACCAATGCTCGGCAGCTCGATGCAGACTACAAAGAGGCCATTGCCTTTGCCATTTTGGCTTACTGGCGCTGGCAGAATACGCCAGCTAACCTGCCGAGCGTCACCGGCGCGAGTCGGCCTTGTCTGCTAGGCGAAATTTGGAACCCGTAAGATTGCGCTGATGTACTCAGCATTCACTGGGCATCCTAAGTACGCTGGTATTCGAGATTGCAGTGTGGCCCACAGCTTTTTACTTGAGCCTGGTAAATGGACATTGCAGGGCGCCTGGCTCACCCGTGACGCCTTGCCTTTGCCTATCAAAGGCAAAATTTTGGTGGCATGGAAACCCGGCAACTGTTTTATGGTTGCGACCAAACTCTCCTTCCTAGAAGAGACGCAGGACGACATTGTGATGCAGTCTCGCGGACGGATGACTGCCCAAGAAAGGCAGTACACCTTTGTGTTGCAGCACAGCCGCTTGGGCAAGGTCGAAGGCGAAGGCTGGATTGCCCCTGAGACGATAGTGCAGCGCTACTGGGGCTTAGGCGAAAAACGACCCGACCCACAGCGGCGATCAGGATTTGAAACGCTGCGCCAAATTAGCCCTGAGCGTTACTACTTGTCGGGAGGCGAAATGGCGGGCCACTACCTCACAAGCACCCTAGAGGCTGAGCTTACGCGCCAGTAACTTCCCTTGGCCTCGCCACTAGATTTGATTTCTAGATTTTTTGTGCCATTTTTTCGGCAAGTTTATTGAATGTCAGATCCTAACACCGGTCGTAAAATTTCTAATCGCTACGAGCTGATAGAACCCATCGGTCAGGGTTCTATGGGTAAGGTGTATTTAGCTGGCGACTCGTTGCTAGGGGGGGTGCCAGTAGCAGTTAAGTTTTTATCGCAGACACTGCTGAACGAAAACATGCGCACCCGCTTTTTTAGAGAGGCCATGACCTGCGCGCAGCTGGGTCAAAAAAGCATGCATGTTGTGCGCGTTACTGACTACGGTGTCAATGAAGACGATGTTCCATTCTACGTAATGGAGTATTTAAAGGGCGAAAACATTGGGCGATTGGTTCACAAAAATCCGCTGCCAGTTCCTCGCTTTTTGGGTTTGGTGCGGCAGATTTTGCTCGGGTTAAGAACGGCTCACAACGGCATTTTGCTCAAGGGAGAAGTTGTTCCGATTATTCATAGAGACATCAAGCCCAGCAATATTTTGGTGATCTCTGATCCCTCTATGGGCGAGCTGGTTAAAATATTAGACTTTGGTATTGCCAAGTTGCTACAGGCAGGCAGTGAGCAAACCAGTACATTTATGGGGACGCTGGCCTACGCTTCGCCTGAGCAAATGGAAGGCCGTGAGCTAGATGGCCGATCAGACATCTACAGCTTGGGCGTGATGATGTATCAAATGCTCTCTGGTTCGCTACCGGTCAAGCCAGCTAACAATACCTTTGGTAGCTGGTACAAGGTTCACCGCTTGGTCAAGCCCCGGTCTTTTGTAGAGTTTGAGCCCAGCATTCGGGTACCCGCAGCGCTACAATCTGTTGTTATGGCCTGCCTTGCTAAGCAGCGAGAAGATCGGCCTGAGACGATAGATGAAATTATGGATGCGATCGCCCCCCTAGAAGATCGCTTTGGATCAGGCTTTCAAATTTCCCAGCGGATTAACACAACCCTTTCCAAGCTGCCGGTGATTGGCCATAGCGATCAAAAACATTCGGCCTCTAACTCGGTAGAACACTCCTCTAAAGATTCTGCAATCAGCCGCGCAGATAGCAATGCCGCCAATCAGTCAGTGGCACTCATCAGCAAAAGCCAGTCAGCGCCAAAGACGCCCAACCATGAACGAAAGCACGATCTAGAGATACGGCTAAAAGAGCAGCTACCCAAGAAACCCATCAAACGCTTACTGGCAGATGACTTCTATCTACAGCAAGTTTGGCCGCCTGAAATGCCCATTGCTCAAATCGTCTTTCCGAAACTACTCATATCCGAACAGACTCAAGTGGGCACTTCTAAAGAAGTTCGGATGCCGACGCTATGGGCCATGATGCCAGCTGCTGAAATTGAAAAACGCATCCGCAACACTCGGTACAACAACTTCATGTGTACTATGACTCCTCATCCTATGGTGCTCTGGCTCACTGCGTTTTACAACAAGTTAGAAGGACCTCGCTGGCTACCCTGCTACCTAGATCTAAAAAACGATCAGGCTCAAAAAATGCTGTGGGCACTAACGGATTCTCGGCAATATCGAATTCTATTTTTTTCAAAAGAAGCCCCGCACCGATGTCTGCATGTTAGGCCGCTCAATGTTGCCGAAAATCAAAGAAAGCTATTTCAAGAATGGGCCACCCTCGCAAAAAGCTATTCTTCTGTGGGTAGCTCGAATGATAGCAAAGAGCTCCTCAAACGGGAGCTAGAAAATAACCTTAAGCCCAAAATTCTGATGAATTTTGAGGCCATGCACTCTGACGCTCATCCTGGATTAGATGCGTCTTTTGGATTCTGATTAATTTTGGCTCATGTCAGAGCATTGCCTGAGAGCAAGAAATTTAAGGTTTATTGATGGCGAGGGAAATGGATGATAGGGTGCCAAGACTCTCGCAAAATTGCGTTAGTAAAGCTAGGGACTGTGAGCTTGAGGATACCGCCACTTTTGCCAGAGCAAACGGCGATCGCACTAATATCGTGAACTTCACCTGTTTTGAGAATTTCTTCGAGCGGATTACCCACCCGCACCTCAGTAATAATTTCGGTGCCAAACCCCTCAAGCTCGGCTTTGACCCGAGCTAGCTCTGTCTGCGCCGCATCGGCTAGATCCTTGCTAGAAATTCGTCCACTATCGTCTACGACCCAGCACAGCAAGCAAGTTTCGAGTGCGCCAGTTGGATCTGACTGAATTTTATCTTTGATGTGACCTACCAGCTTTTTAGCACTAGCGCTGCCATCGTAGGGCACTAGCAAATAGTTAAACAAATGTTGGCAGCGCTGAGAAAGCTCGGCTACTCGATAGGTCGACACCAGTTGCGGGCGCATAATCAAAATTGGAGCATCGACCTTGTCGGCAATATCCAGCGTTGTGCTACCGAATAGCCGCTCATTCAGCGCCGACTTAGTGGTCATTCCTGAGAAGATGATATCGGAGTTATGCTTTTTAGCGGCCCTAATAATATTGTCGCTGGCCCGTCCGGAGGCGACTTCAATTTTTACCGTAACACCATCAGGAACTTCTGACTCCGCCTGTTTGAGCAAGGCTTTCGCTTCTAGCACCTTTTCCTCATCAACGCAGGGAATTTCGCGAGAGGTCATCAGCGGCACATTGTGAAAAAACACAATATGATTCATGCAGCCTTGTGCTAAATCGGGTACAAAATCGGCCAAGCGCTGAAGGCTATCCGAAAAATCAGTACAAATGAGCACACGCTTAAACATACAATTGCCCCTACAAAAATGCGCTGAGTAATCCTATCGCAGTCGTTCTATTCCCAGTAGTCCTGTCGCAGTAGTCCTGTCACAGTAGTCCCGTCGCAGTAGTCCTATCTCAACAGTATCATCCCCTCAAAGAATCGGTTTCCGAATCAATTGCAAGGAGTGCCTGATCTCATTCTAAGGGCTAAGACCGAAGCACTAATGCTGTCTGTAATATCTTTCAGCGATATCGGGGATAAACAATGCAACAGCTGTAATATTATCCCGCCCGCCTTGGGTTTTAGCCGCTTCTACGAGCTGTACGACCGCTTCTTGGCAGGTGCTGGCCGCCTGTAAGTTGGTGATAATTGCATCGCGTGAAAGTTCTTCGGTTAGCCCATCGCTGCACAGCAGCAGGCGATCATCTATTTCTATTTTAATTTTTTGCGCCTCTACAGACAGCAAACCCTCACGGCCAATGCACTGCGAGAGCACATGCCGCCAAGGATGTTGATGCAGTTCCTCAGCGGTTAAGCCGCCTTCTTCGAGGGCCTGAGCTACCCAGGTATGGTCTTGCGTGATTTGAAAAAAGCCACTCTCTCGAAGTAAATAGAGTCGCGAGTCACCGACATGGGCACACCAAAATTCACCCGCTCGAATCATTAAAATGACGACGGTTGTACCCATATCGGCGAGCTGTGGATGGGCTTGCTGGTTGGCTAGCACATCGGTGTTGGCGGCTAGCACCGCCTGCTCAAGTAGCACAGGCGAGGCGAGGTCGCTGTCTCTATGTGTCGTGATATAGCGCTCAATCGCCGCTGTTGCTAGTCGGCTGGCTTCCTGTCCGCCGACATGGCCGCCCATGCCATCAGCCACTATAAATAGGTCTCCCTTGGGGGAGATATAGTAGCTATCTTGGTTGTTTGATCGATGCAGGCCGATATCTGTAAGACCTGCAAAGTTTAACCCCATCAGCGTATGACCCTTTGATATAGTCTTTTTAATTAGACAAATGCCTTAAGGCATTCTATCTGCCTTTGCCACGCGCATCAGTAGACGGATTAGGGCAATGCCTGTGAAGGCAGCTAGGCCACCCATCACAACTGCAGGCCAAATCGTGAGCACTTCGTAAAAAATGGTCAGTAGCGTTGCCGATAGCGTAAACGTACCGACCAAAAGGGCGTAACTATTGGCTAAAGATAAATTGCTGTTGCGACGCATGATGCGATCGCTCTCAATTGAGCGTATCCGCACACGAATATCGCCGCGATCAAGTCGATCGAGCGTATCTTCAATTCTGCGGGGCAGGCTTAGGGCAGAAGATCCTACCTGTGCTGCCTGCCGACTTAGTTCACCTAACAGGCCGTTGGGTTCATCGGGTCCACCGTTTGTCATAAGCTCGCTCGCGTAAGGTTTAGCTGCTTCCATAAAGTTAAACTCTGGATCGAGACCTTTACCGACGCCTTCTAGCGTTGAAAAAGCTCGCATCACAAATGTAAACGTTGCCGGGAAGCGAAAGGGCTGATCGTAGGCAACCGCGTAGAGGTCGTCACTGATGGCCGCGACCGACTGCTCCTCAAACGGTTTGTCCATCAAGTTGTCTAAAATATACTGAATTGAGCGACGCACAGGCCCCATGTCGTCAATTTCGGCGAGTGCGCCCAGGGATACCAGTGCTGACATGACCTGAGAGGCATTGCGCTGAGCGATGCCCACAAAGGTATCCATTAGGCGCGATCGCGTTACTGCCTGAATTTGACCCATCATGCCAAAATCATAAAAGATCAGCGCCCCGTCTGATGGATTCACCGCAATGTTGCCGGGATGCGGATCGGCGTGGAAAAACCCATCGGTTAGCAGCTGTCTCAGGTAAGCTTCGGCCCCTAACCTAGCGAGTCGCTTACGGTCTAGCCCGGCTGACTCAAGCGCTTCATAATGACTGATTTTAATCCCAGGCATGTACTCCATCGTCAGCACACGCGGTGAGGTGTAGCGCCAATAGATTCGAGGCACCATTACCCAGTCAACGCCTCGGAAGTTTCGCCTGAACTTATCAGCGTTTCGCCCCTCATGCAAAAAGTCAATTTCTAGCCACAGCAACCGGCAGCATTCTTCGTAAATGCCTATCCAGTCACGACCTTTGCCCCAGTCAGGGTGATTTTGAAAATACTGGGCAATGCCTTTGAGAATATCTAAGTCGATAGCAAAGAGCCTAGAGAGCCCCGGCCTTTGAACTTTAACAACGACTTCTTCGCCGGAGTGCAGCTGAGCACAGTGAACCTGCCCTAAGCTAGCCGCTGCAATCGGTACGGGGTCGAAGCTGTTGTATAACTCGGCAAGCGATCGCCCAAAATCGTGCTCAATGGTTTCTTTAACCTGCTCGTAGCTAAAGGCCGGAACGCGGTCTTGAAGCTTAGAGAGCTCATTGACATATTCAATAGGAAATAGGTCAGCGCGCGTAGAGAACAACTGGCCTATTTTGATGAAGGTTGGCCCTAAGCTCAGACAGCTCTCTCTGAGCCAAACCGCGATTTCCTCACGGCGCTGAGTCTTTTTCTTGGGCGTTACTGATCCGCCGTAGCTCCATGCCTTGCCATAGAGCCAGCGTTTGTAGAGGAGCTTGAGGACAAATGACCAAATATCGATAAATCGTTGCGGCCTGGAGTATCGTCCTCGATTCCATCGATAATCACCATCTTTATAGGAGCTGCCGCTGTAGGTTGATGGCGTTAATGCTCTAGCGCGATCGCCTACCTCAGTGTGTTCTGGATAAGGTAACCCTGGCGGAACAAGAGAAGGTGTATGTTTTGCTTGCTCTGTATAGCCTGGGTTTGTACGGCTGGAGTCTGCATGGCCTGGAAAGTTATCGGGTTCCGAGAAATCCTTGATTTTAGGAACAGAATGACCATTGAGCTCTGTTTTGAACTTCTGTGTAGGCGCTTGTGAAGGTCTTGATTCTCTCATCCGCTCGTCAATTGTGTGCTCATCAATTGGGTGGTCGAGTGAGCGATCGAAACGATGGCCCTTTGGACTGTGTCCGTTTGGGTAAGCATCTGAATGCGTTGACTGACTTCCCAATTTATCCTCAGACAATCCACCCTCAGACAATCCACCCTCAGACAATCCACCCTCAGACAATCCACCCTCAGACAATCCACCCTCAGACAAGTCATCCTCAGGCAATGCACTCGTCACTATTGGCTCTACCGACGACTCAGAGGGCACGGAGAATTCACTTTCTTGAGAAACAGCAGACACTCAAACTTCCTATGATAAAAAAATGATTAAAAAAACGAATATCTTAAACGAAATTATCTGAAAAAATTGGATGCTAGAAATGGATCGGGACAAGACACCTGCCTAACCCCTTTTCTGATTAACCTTATGTTCTGATTGATCTTTTTTTCTGGTTGGTCTCATTGCTAGGCTGACGGCCACAGACATGCACAGAACTTGAAAGACGGATGCCAATGGTCAGGATGCTTGGCGGTGTTTCTGAATTGCGGCTCTTGCCTGAGCTATCTCAGCTCTTAAATTATCAATGGTTGCTTGGAGATCTTCAGTATCAAAAGTAGCCGCTGGCGACTGAGGTGACGGCGTAGAAGCGCTAGTGCCCGCTTCGGTGTTCCACCCACCCGCTGCCGAATTTGCCTGAGCAGCGGCCCTTTCTTGCTCGGCTCTGGCCATTACTTCTTCAGTAAACTGACGCAGGTTTTCACGCTGTTCGGCATCAAACTTGCCCAGCTGGCTCAGGCCGTCACTAACAACATGTCCAGCCTTTTCGCTTACAGCAGCTGCCAGCGCACGTCCCACAAAAAAAGCTTGCAGCATCGGATTATCCATAAAAGTTTACGCTCCTCACCTCTTGCAATTATAAACATCCTTTAGTCGGTTAGGCAGATTTATCCTTATAAATAGCCTGAAGTTCAAGCTACCCAATTGCTATCCAGCTCATGGACTTCCTATGGTTGCCCGTAATCCTCATAATAGTATGGTGCTTCTTCAGGTGCTGGCGCTTCTGTCTCGGGGTAGGGCTCCTCAGCATAGGGGACTTCACTGTAGGGCTCTTCGGTATAGCCATTGTCTATGTATTCTTCGGGCGCGTATTCTTCAGACGTATATTCTTCGGGCGCGTATTCTTCAGACGTATATTCTTCGGGCGTGTATTCTTCGGGCGCGTATTCTTCAGATGTATATTCTTCAGGCGCGTATTGTGGGTCGATATCGCTATCTGGGAGGGAAGGCGCTTCTTCTGGACTGTTTCGGTCTGTGACGGCTCCGTCTGGCAAGTACTGAGAGTCAGCAGTGCCCTGGGGCAGTTCGGACGTCCAATCGGGCAAGGCAGGAAAGGTTTGTAGCGGACTTAAAAATCGTGCCTCTGAGGATTGAGAGAGCGAAAATCTAATGATGGCTCCGCTGCAGAGACCCACTAATCCGGCTAGTCCGGCGGTGATTAAGAGGGCTTGGAAAAGGTTGAGCGGCTCGCGATTAGAAGCCGCATGATGGGCTTGATTAGCAGTGCCAGACTTGAAAGGAGATAGAGACATACCGGTTTGAGGCTGGGAGGATGAGTTCTATAAGGAGCTAAGCGCGGGCTAGCGGACGGGATAGTGAGTCAAAATATAGGACTCTGCGTCTTGGGCGGTGGCAAGCTCGCCGTCTAACGTCAGCCTCCTCACATCTTTCAGGATGTTTCCAAATTGCGGTCCTGGTGAATAGCCTAGTTGTTTGAGCGTATCTCCATTAATCGGCAGTGGCAAGCAAAAGAGCTGCATTATGTACCGCCAAATTTGCGGGCCGAGTGTGTAGGGGTGGCGATCGCTCATGAGTAACAATTCAGCCTGGTTGTACTTGTTCAGTAGGTTGTAGATTTGGCTGGGTCGCTGGGTTTTGGGAAGCTTTTTGAGGAGATCTTCTTCCCATTGGTTCAGGTGTTTGAGCCTCTGTTGGCTTTGGGTGTCTAGGTCTAGGTTGGCGGCAGTGCGATCGCGCAAATCTGGATCGAGCTGAGCAATGATCAGTTCTAGCAGCATTAGCCAACGAGGGGGCATGTTGGCCAGATGGTCGTTCCCAAACCTATTGAGCCAGCGATTCATTCTGCGCAGCTGACGCCAAAGTGACGGGGTCATTTCTAGCGAGCGATGTAAACAGGCCAAGGCGCCCAAACGGGCAATTTTGGTTAGTGAGGCTTCCCATTGCTCGGCACTCAGCAGATATTTCAGCTCTGCTTTGAGCCTAGTTTGCAGTGCTGGCGTTTTACTGGCGCTGCTTAGTACCTGCTCATAAATACCGCTGCTAATGGCGTAGCCAATAAATTGCTCTGTCTGCGGATCAAGGGTAAACCCTAGCCTGACGGCAAATCGCACTGCGCGAAAAATGCGGGTTGGGTCCTCAATAAAGCTGTTGGCATGTAGCACTCGGACATGGCTCTTTTGCAAATCTATCCAGCCGCCAAAGTAGTCTAGCAACAGCCCAGGCGTGCCGCTTAGCTTAATGGCCATCGCATTAATTGTAAAATCTCGACGGTACAGGTCTTGCCGTATAGTGCTGGCCTCGACTTCTGGGTTCGCCGCCGGATAGGGATAAAACTCTGTGCGCGCGGTAGCAATGTCAATCAGCAACGGCTTTGCATCGTTTTGATTGTCTGTATCGCTAGGATGCCAGACGAGAGCTGCGGTTTGAAACTGGCCATGAATCTGAATCGAGACCTCGTGATATTGAGCTTGAACGGCTTTTGCCAAGGCAACGCCAGCGCCCTCTCCGGCACCATCTACAACCAAATCAATATCTGTGAGCGGATGAGACTGCCGTTGCGGCGCAGGAAGTTGACTTAACAGCAAGTCGCGAACGGCTCCACCGACTAGATAAAGAGACCATCCTTTCTGTTCGGCAATGTTTGCTATGAGTAATAAGGCAGGCCAAATTTCAGCGATTCGAGCCTTGAGCTGTTGGTATAACTCTGTGGGTGCAGGTGGCCTAATCGGCGAGGTCTGCGGTGAATCGGGCTGTTTGCAGGGTGACTGTGTGTCTTGCGAGGTCTGCTGAATTTGCCTTAGCAGGTCGGTGCGGGTAACAATGCCCACGAGTTTGCCGGAGGTTAGCACCGGTAGCCGTCCGATGTCGTAGGTTCTCATCAAATCTTGAATTTGATCAATCGGGGTCTCCGTTTCTATGCTTTTGAGGCTGGTGCTCATGCACCCTTTTACCGGGGCATGGCCTAATCCATGCCGCAGCGTAATATCAATGTCGCGGCGAGAAATAATACCGACCAGTTCGGCTTGGTCGTTAACAACGCAGAGGCCCGCATGGCCATAGCGCAGCAAAATTCGCTGGGCTTCGTCAACCGAGGTGGTGGGCAAAATGGTGCGTACTGGCGATGACATTAGGGTTTTAGCTGTAATAGGGGCGGGAATTTGCGATCGCACCTTTTCCAGCATTTCTGATATCACGGTTTGAAATGCCGCTTTACAGCTGTTTTTATCATCTTCCTGCGTTACCTCGGTAATCTCTGCCCTGATGACGGCAGAGGCCGCCTGAGCATGGCCGCCGCCGCCAATGGCCTCAAAAATGGGGCGCAGGTTGATGCTGGTATCTGACATGAACGGATGGGTGCGCGATCGCCCAATCACCACTGCCTTACACAGCTGACGCTTCAGCGGATGAGGCCGATAGCTAGCACATAGCAGCAGGGTGTCTAGCCCTAGCAGGGGCAGCAGCTGCTCGGCTAGGCTAGAAAGCCCAGGCACAAAACCCGGCGTTTCTAGCTCGATCCAGCCCAGATGATGTCCTCGCACTCGCTCTGTTTCAACGATTTTTAGGGAGCGGCTCAGCAAAGCCTGTAGCTGAGAAGAAAGTCCGGTTGCGTTATGCTCAGCGATCACCTGCTGATTGGCCCCTTGGGCCATGAGCCAAGCGAGCGCTTGAGCATCGCGAGGGGTGGACTGCTCAAAGGTGAGCGATCCGGTATCGCTATGGATGCCTAGCGCCATTACCGTCGCTTCAAAAGGGGTAATCGTGATGCCCTGCTGCTGGAGTGCTTCGGCAACCAGGGTGGTGGCTGCGCCGACGGCTTCTATATGCGCTTCTGCGGTTGGAAAGTCTGTTTCCACGGCAGGCGCAATGTTCGGCTTGCTAGGAGTTTCTATAGAATCTTCTGTTGAACTTTCGACTTCAGAAGGCATGTGGTGGTCGTAAATGATAATCGGCAAACGTGTTTGTTCAGCCTGCTCAAACCAGTCTGTTACCGGGGCAAAGCGATCTCGTTGACTCGCATCGACTAATGTGAGCGATCGCAC
>LJZR01000134.1 GCA_001314865.1 Phormidesmis priestleyi Ana
CCCACGAGATGCGCAATGCGTGCATCATAAAGGCTCAGAAGCATTGCTGCTGGTGCACTTCAGGAACTGAGCGAGAGTAGGCGAGATGCCAAACAATTGAACTTTCCAACAGATAGTCTGTTTTCCCCGTAATCGATTTCGGTTGAGCCGTTGTTTCCAACTCAACCGCCGATGGGCTCGTTGGTGACGTGTGAATAGTGTCTGAGCTGGGTCAGCTGAGGCAGCTAGAGTTGCCATCGACTGAATGTCGAGTTGCTGTCGTTCAAGGTTGCCTTTGAGCTGTCGCCGCAAGGCCGTTGCTGGTAGGTCAATCCAAAGGAGTGGCTCGGTGCCTAGAGATGGGCTCGGTCTACCCTTAGCTTGAATAACAATATCGGCTTGGTCAGGACTCTGAGGCGGTGAGGGCAATCGGTTTCGGGTGACGGTGAGGCGACGGCCTTGTGTATTTTTGGAGTGCTTGGCATGACACTGGCTCATGAGTGAGCAATCACGACAAGTAGTGGCCTTGACCCCAAACAGTATTTGAAGATCGCCCCACTCGTCATGGCGACTTTCTTGGGGCTCCATGCGATGACCTGCCGGACACTCGATAGAACACTCGTCAATAATTTTGAAGGTTTTGTCCGTTAATTGATGCCGACGGTTCACCGGTGGCAGGGTTATAGGGCCATGTTGGGGTGAGGGGGCAAGGGCTGAGCGAGGGAGTGCACTCTCGTCAACCGATACCTGGGGTGCTTCTATCGATGTCTTCAGTGTTTGGAGCTCGTCAGGGCTAACCGCGATCTCTTCAGCAGGCTGAGCGACGCTGTTTTCCACCGCCGGTGACCAAAGAGTACGGCGAACATCCAAGGGAGATTGAGACTGCCATCCGGCTCGCAACCGCCAGTTCCATACCCACTGTGAGAGAATCTGCCAAAAGGTCTGCCCTTGAGGTTGCCAACTACACCAACGGTCCACAATCTTGCTCGGTGTCTTCTTCCGAGAGGGTTTGCTCGAACCCGCCACGGCCATTGTAGAGGCTCAAGACATCTGCGGCGCTGAAGCCGTCTGCAGGCAAGGCGGTCTGAAACACTTCATATATATACTTGCCCTCACATTTACCGACGCTTGGCTTAGCCTTGGGGAAGCGTACCAGACGGAGCACGATTAAGCGCAGTGGCGTGAGATAGCCCCGTGCTGTCGCATCTACATAGGGAATGTCGAAAAGCTCGCGGCTCACCTCAGGACTATCGGGATGTTTGTATTGCTGTTGTGGCGCTTTGGCTAACTGTGCTTTAACACCGGGGTCTTTGAGTAACTGATAATCGCAACAGCGGGTGATATAGGGTATCTGTTTTTGTTGCAAAATACGTAGATAGTGAGCCCGTCCGTAGAGGCCGTCCAAACGTAAGATAGCCTGCTGTAGGGGTAGCTCAATACCCGCACAGTAGCGTTCAATCACGCCGCAAGCGCGGTTGAGTTCTCCCTTTGCATCACCGTTTCCGGCCACTGCAAAGTTCCCTAGCCACTCGCGAGTATGGGCTTGTGCAATCGTTGTCCGGGTTCGCACCGCCTGACCCCGTTTGCGACCTCGGTATCCCGGCGCGCAGGCACGACGGCTACGACGTTTGAGCTCTGGATGCGTACTTTGGCTCTGCAACACCCGATGTCGGACGCTCTTAACCGTACCATCCACATCAAAGACCATCCACCGTGCTCCGGTGCGATCTCTTAGGCCTAACTGCTGTAGCAAGGGGGATACCGGCCGGTGCAGATCCGTTTCAAACAGTGTCCGCAATAGTGCCACCGCATCCGCGTCTATATCCGCTAGGAAACGGCTCAATGTCGAAGCGGCAGGACAGCGCTGACGACCCCAGACCGCCATCAACAATGACTTCACTGGCACCAGCGCTCGATAAAATTCTGCCAGACTCGGTAGACCACTGACGGCATAGGCCAACAGCAGCAACACAAAGTCGCACACTTCGTACTGACCCATGCGACCACGGCTCACATGTACTTGCGTGACTAAATCACTGAGCAGGCCGCTCGCTTGCCAGTATTGCCCAACCAACAGAGCCTCGGCCAGCCAACTTGGAGCCGCTAGGTTCTCTTGCTCACTGGCCTGTAGTTCTACACCTTCTGCAACGAAGCTAATACTATTTTCTGACATCGCTGTTCGCTTCCTTTGGGGGCAACTCGATGTCTTCCTTTTAACTCAGAATCAGAATCCTCTACTCCCCTCCTGGCAGCCCTTTTAACCTGCTTTCATGCACGCATTGCGCATCTCGTGGGTGTAT
>LJZR01000056.1 GCA_001314865.1 Phormidesmis priestleyi Ana
CATGAATATTTTCGAATAGATCTAGGTGTAGTTTGGGGGATTGTCACTTGCGATCTACCTGAGCTTAAAGCAGAGATTGAAGGGATGCTAAAAACGTTGGGCTAACTCTGAACCTCATTTCTACGTCCTAAATGCTCCAAGACACCTCACAATCCATAGCTCGTACAAATACGTCGCAGGGATACTTTGTGCATGTTGGCAGCTTGGCGAGCTAGGGGGCGTTGGTGAAGCCTTTCTACGGATTGATTATTGCGCCTGATCGCACAGCAAGTGCTCAATCGGGCGCAATGCGGACTCAATTAAGCTTGTCTATGTGGAGTGTATGAAAAACTGCTACAGGCGTTTGAAGCGCTGTTATCCAATTACGAAGGTACTATCCGAGAGCAATGGGCTGCGCTGAGCACCTAGCGGGTGGACTGAGGACACCTGTGATTTTTTTAAGAGGCTGTGCCAGCAGCGCTGCTAGCTCAATTGATGAGTTGCTAGCTAATTGCAGTAGCCGGTGAAGGGATTTTCTTGAAGCCCCTTTTATTGCCTTGGGGCACAAACGGTTAAAATCTGTGAGGTCATCTTAGGTTTTGGGCTATGCGGGGCAGATAGGTGTCAGGGAAGTTGAGCGAAGTATAAGGTAAGGGTGGACAGGAGTAGCGGCATGACAATCGAAAAATATAGTATGTCGTTTACGACGGGTAGCCTGTTTCGCCAAGAATCTTTGAAGGTTGCTGAGCTTTTTATAGCCTGTGGTGACTGGAATGCGGTGCGCAAGAATGTTCTATCCGAAAACCTTCTGCAAGCTAGAACTTTGAACACGCTGAAACGAGTCTATAGAGAAATTAGTTCTAGACTAAAAACGCTCTGTGAAGACGAACTAGCGTTGATGGTAAATGGTACACCGCAAGATCAGAACCAACTTTTATGGTTAGCAGTTTGCCGTCGCTATACATTTATTGCTGATTTTTCGAAGGAAGTACTGAGGGAGAAGTTTATTAGCTTTAAGGGTGTTCTTCAATATGAGGACTTTGATGCGTTTTTTAACCAGAAGGCTGAGTGGCATGATGAGCTGGATAGAATTGCCCATGCGACGCAAGTTAAGGTTCGTCAGATCATTTTTAAGATGATGCGAGAGGCTGGGCTGCTAACGGAGGACCATATCATTAATCCGGTGGTGCTGAGTGCTCAGTTTTTGCAAGCGATTCCACGGCAGCAGCGGCAGGATCTTTTAATATTTCCGGTATTTCAAGCTGACCTTTGTAGATGGGCGTAATGGCTAAAAAAATCAGTGGAGAGGGGATGCACGAACGGTTCAAGCATCTGCAAGCGGTTATCTCTGGGAAGCGATTTTTAAGCAAGCAGGGATTGGGGAATGAAATTCCATTTTTCATTTGCCCGTTCAATTCTAAAGAGGCTGCTGCGATGGATCGTACTCGTCAGGGGTTGATTAAGAGCTTGAGTATTCAAGGGGTTGAGGTCTTAGACATTAATCTCTATGACCTTGCGATTGAGCTGCTGAAGGCGAGAGAGATTTGGGAGCAGATTTTGGCGCTAGAGGAAACGGTGCCAAAGGAGCAGCTAAAGGAATTGCTTCAAGGCGTGTTAGATCCAGAGGCGCATGTAGTGCCCGCGATCGCGCAAAAAATCACCGATAAAAAAGCAACTACGGGGTTCGATGTGCTTTTTATATCTGGCATTGGGGAGGTATTCCCCTACATTCGATCCCACAATGTGTTGAATAATCTTCAGAGTACAGCTAAAGATCAGCCAACCGTTTTGTTTTTCCCTGGGGAATATACCCAGTCATTAGAGTCTGGTGCATCGCTCGACTTGTTTGGCAAGCTGCAAGACGACAAGTATTACCGAGCGTTCAATATTGATGATTACGAGGTCTGAAGGGAAAGCCACTATGAATTCTGCTATTAAAACGCTAAGTACTATTTTTGAAAAGCCCGTTAGTCGCCCGATTGAGGGTGTTATTAAAGCCGATGATGAGGCGAGCCTGCGGCTAGAGCTGGATGAATATGTGCTCACCAATGAAGTGGAGAAGCGGCTGGAATCATTTTTGGGTGCTTATAACGGCTATGAGGGCGCGAATGGCGTTTGGGTATCGGGATTTTTTGGTTCGGGGAAGTCTCACCTGCTGAAGATGCTCGCGATGCTGCTAGAGAACAGAGAAGTTGAAGGTAAGCGAGCCGTTGAGCTGTTTTTGCCAAAATGCGAAGGGAGCACCTTTTTACAAGCTGAGCTGAAAAAGGCAGTAGCAATTCCTTCTAAGAGCATTTTGTTTAACATCGACCAAAAGGCGGACATCATCAGCAAAACGGAGTTTGATGCGCTGTTGTCGGTGTTCGTAAAAGTATTTAACGAAATGCGCGGCTACTATGGTAAGCAAGGGCACATCGCTCAGTTTGAACGGGATTTGGACGAGCGAGGGCTATACAACGATTTTCGCGCAAAGTATCAGGAAATTGCTGGGCGATCCTGGGAACGAGGGCGAGAGCAGGCTTTGCTAGAGGCTAAGAACATTGCGGCAGCTTATGCTGTGGTGACAGATCAAGCAGACAGTTCAGAGGCGGCTGGCATTTTAGATAAGTACCGGCAGGCGTACCGGGTTTCTATTGAGGATTTTGCTGAAGAGGTAGAAGCTTATATCAGCCAGCAGGTGGCGGGCTTTCGGCTGAACTTTTTTGTTGATGAGGTGGGTCAGTACATTGCTGAGCATGTAAAGCTGATGACCAACTTGCAGACGATCGCTGAGAGCTTAGCGACGAAATGTAAGGGGCGAGCATGGATTATCGTGACGGCTCAGGAAGATATGGACACGGTGCTCGGTGAGATGGAAAGTCGTCAGGCCAACGACTTTAGTAAAATTCAGGCTCGCTTTGCTAACCGCATGAAGCTAACTAGCCAAGATGTGTCGGAAGTGATTCAGAAGCGGCTGCTGATGAAGAATGAGGTGGGTGTGGCGCTGCTAGAAAAAACCTATGCGCAGCAGTCGAATAACTTTAAGACTCAGTTTGACTTTGCAGATGGCTCTGCGACCTATCGCAACTTTAAAGATCGAGAGCATTTTATTCTGAGCTATCCGTTTATTCCCTATCAGTTTTCGCTTTTTCAGACGGCGATACAGCGACTATCTCAGCACAATGCATTTGAGGGTAAGCATAGTTCTGTGGGCGAGCGCTCGATGTTGGGCGTATTTCAAGAGGTGGCGATCAAGATTAGCGATCGCCCGGTAGGTGAGCTGGCCACGTTTGATCTGATGTACCAGGGCATTCGCTCTACGCTGAAGTCAGGGATTCAAAGCTCTATTTTGATGGCAGAGCGGCAGCTTGCCGATGGTTCAGAAGATAAGGATTTTGCAGTTCGCTTGCTAAAGACGCTGTTTTTGGTGAAGTACGTCAAAGAGTTTAAGGCGACGGTGCGAAACCTATGTGTTTTGATGACGGGCAGCTTTGAGGCGGATATTTCTCGGCTAGGCGATCGCGTCCAAGAAGCGCTCAGTCTGCTGGAGCAGCAAACCTATATTCAGCGGAATGGTGATCTGTATGAGTATTTGACGGATGAGGAGAAAGATATTGAGGAGGAGATTAAGAGTACTGAGGTTGAGCATTCTGTCGTCGTGAAGACGCTAGAAACGCTGATTTTTGAATTTGTGATTAAAGGGAGCAAGATTCGCTATAGCGAAAACAAGCAGGACTATTCGTTTTCGCGCAAGCTAGATGGTCAGCTCGCTGGAAGAGAGCATGAGCTGGCGATTAATGTGATTACGCCTTTTAACGACAATTCAGAAAATGAAGCGCTCTTGAAAATGCAGAGCTTAGGCTTAGATGAGCTGCGGGTGGTGATGCCCCCTGACGACCGGCTGATGCGGGATTTGTCTATGTATGTGCGGACGGAGAAGTATCGGCAGCAAAATACGTCTTTGGCGCAGCAGGAAGCGACTCAGCGAATTTTGGCGGATAAAGCGTTTCAAAATGGGGAGCGATACAGAGCACTTCAAGGTCAAGTGAAGACTTTGCTGGGTAGATCGAAGCTGTTTATCTCGGGTAGTGAGGTAGAAGTTGGGGGCGAAGATGCTCAGAACCGTATCATTTCAGGGTTTCATGAGCTGATTGGCCAGGTGTATGCCAACTTGCGAATGTTGCGAGGTGCTACCTACAGTGAAGAGGATATTAGCAAGTATTTGGAGCACTCTCGGGAAGGTTTGTTTGGGAATGATGTGACGGAACTGGCAGAAGCTGAGCAGGAAGTGCTGGCTTTTATTCAGAGCAATCATCGGGGTGGGATACGGACGACGCTGAAGGCGCTGCTAGAAAGGTTTGAGCGAAAGCCTTACGGGTGGTATTATGCGGCGATTTTGTGTACGGCAGCAAAGTTGTGTGCGCGTGGAAAGGTAGAGGTGCGCTCAGATGGCAATTTGTTAGAAGCGGATGAGCTGACAAAAGCGCTGCGGAATTCTCGTGAGCATGGCAATGTGCTGCTAGAGCCGCAGGTTGATTTTTCGCCTGCGCAGGTTCGTAGGTTAAAGGAGTTTTATGAGGACTTTTTTGATGCGCCGCCGGAGGCTGGGGAAGCTAAGGCCGTAGGGCAAAAGACGGGAGCTGCTTTTAAGGAGCTAAGGGAAGCGCTGTCTTTGATTGTGGCGCAGTCGGCTCAGTATCCTTTTTTGAATGCGCTGTTGCCTGTGATTGAAAGGCTCAGGGCGGTGAGTGGCAAGCCTTATACCTGGTATTTGACGGAGCTGACGGAGCAAGTGGATGAGTTGCTGGCGCTAAAAGAGCAAGTGATTGATCCGCTCAATCGCTTTATGAATGGGTCGCAGAAGGCGATTTATGATGAGGCACAAATGTTTCAGCGAGAGCAGAGAGCTAACTTTGATTATATTGCAGGAGATGAGCTAGACCAGCTAAAGGCAACTTTGCAGGATACTCAATGCTTTCAAAGTGGGCAGATGCAGCAGCTGAAAGGAATAATGCGATCGCTCCAATCAGTCGTACGAGAGAAAACACAGTCTGAAGTAACAGCAGTAAAAGTAGAGGTTGCTGAAATGAAACGTCGCCTTTGCAATATGACAGAATTTTCTGGGCTGTCGGCTGAGCAGCAGCAGCAGCTAACACAGGCATTTGATGCCTTTGATTCTCAGATTTCACAGCAAACGCTAATTGCGGTTATTAGAGACAATCTACAGCGATTCAAGTCAACAACTTATCCTCAGCAGCTATCAAAAATGACGGCTTGGGCACAGCCAGTACCTCAGATAGCTGGCAAGACCGCTGATGATAAGTTGGATAAGCCGATGGAAAAAGAAGCATACGAGAATACCTCTTCATCAGGTTCAGCTATAAAAGCTTCAGACCAGATAATACATTTTGTTTCTTGTCGGGATGTGATAGTTGATTTTGATAAGGCTTGGCTGGCGGATGAGGCTGATGTGGAGAACTACCTTGTAGCTATGAAAAAGGCTCTACTAGCAGAAGTTCAAACCGGCAAGCGAATTCAGATTTGATCCTGTAGAATAGCAGGCTAGGTGAAGTCCGAACTCACCTTGGCGTTTACGATGTGGAACAGGAGGTCGTTGTGAAATGGAGCAAGTAGAAATGCACAGACAGTACAATATTTAGCAGTTGTTGACAGAAACAGCCGCGCGCTTTTGTCAATTTCCAGGACAGGTAAAAGCTCAAACGATTTTTGACACTGCATGCGATCATTATCAGCTCGCATATGTTGGCTAGAATCGTGACGGCCTAAAGAATTGTGGTTGCCTATTGCCTTTAATATCGAAGGCGGAAAAATCTGAATTCAATACGACGGAACAGAGGGTGGAATTACGGATAAACTTTTTTACTTGTTTGTTCTAGTTCAGGACATTGTGCTTGGTTTTCCGCCGCTTGATGTCAGGCTATACATAGAACTTGCTGTGAACCAAGGTTCAAAATGATTACACAACTCGAACTTACTAACTTCAGTGCTTTTGATCATCTGACGATAGACTTTTCGTCTAACATCAATGTCATTATTGGTGACAACGGAACAGGAAAGACCCACTTACTCAAAATAGGTCATGCTCTTGCCTCAGGAGGACATCTGTTTAAAAGTAGACCAGATACAGATACTACTGAACTAAAAGCATTTTTGACTGACAAATTCCTTAAGCTCTTTATGCCTTTAGACGATAAGTTAGGAAAGCTCGTCCACTTAGGCCAAGGTCAGAAAACTGCGGAAGTCAGGGCTTTATTTAGAGAAGCCAGAGAAATAGAGATTAGTTTAAGTACTAATTCGCAATCTGTTTCTATTCAAAAGGACACGGACTATAAAAAGTATAAAAGCAGCCCCGTTTTTATACCTACAAAGGAAGTCCTTTCTTTCATGAAAGGCTTCAATAGCTTGTACAAACGATACGAGCTATCCTTTGATCAAAGTTACCAGGAGATTTGTGTTCTTTTAGATCTTCCTGTGCTTCGCTCAGACAAAATGCATCCGAAAGTCAAAGATGCTATGGATGAGATTGAGAAAGTTTGTAAAGGTAGGTTTGTTTTTTACGGGGGTGGAAGGGTAACGTTCAAATCAGATAACAACTCAGAGTATTCCGCCAATGTTATGGCTGAAGGATTTCGAAAGATGGGTATGCTTTCGCGCTTGCTAGAGACTGGCAGTATTGAGCCAGGTATCAGCGGACCGTTGTTTTGGGATGAACCTGAATCTAACATAAACCCTAAATTGATCCGCTTGTTAGTGAAAATCTTGTTCGACTTATCTCAGAATGGACAGCAGATAATTTTAGCTACACATGACTACGTATTGCTCAAGTGGCTTCATCTCACCAGCAAGGAGCTAGGAGAGCAGGTCACCTTTCATGCTCTATATAGAGATGCTATAGTCCCCGATATAATTCGTGTCGAAAGCTGCAATGACTATCATCAGATTAATAAAAACTCTATATCAGACTCTTTTGCCGAACTATATGACGAAGATATTAGGCAGGCGCTGAATTAATACATGAAAACCTATAAGACGGAAGACAATGCAGATCTTGAATTTACTTTCCATTCTGGAATCAACTGGGAAGAGCTAGACATACAAGGAATTTCTCTACCGATGGGAATGAAGCTTGTTGATTTTGTTGTTGAACGAGACAAAGATTTGCTTCTTGTCGAAGTTAAAGATCCTTCGAATGCTCGCGCTACAGAGAGTGTTAGAAAGAAATACTTCAAGAAACTCAGGGATAATTCTATTTTGTCTGAAGACTTGACTCCAAAGGCAAGAGACTCATATACCTATATTCATTTAATGATGCGTGATGAGAAGCCCATAGTCTATATCGTGCTGCTCGGATTAGATTCGCTGGATGCTGATGCTCAAAAAGCACTGCTCTCTGGCTTCAAAGATCGGCTTCTAGCTAATCTTAGAAAAGAATGTCATCTGCCGTGGAAACGAGTGCATATCAAGGACTGTCTCATCATGTCTTTAGATTCTTGGAATCATACCTTTAAGGATATTCCTGTGCGGCGAGTAAGTCCATCAGAGACAGCTGTTTCTTCAAGTAGTGATAGGTAGAAGATGGATACTACTAGACTCAAAAGGTTTGCTCAGTATGCACGACGCTCGCTTATAGATCAAGTGTCGGCTAAGCTCGATTTGGTGCTGGCTCTCGACAGTTTAGCTCGGCGGGGGAATGCATCTGCAATCGCAAAGTTAGAGGAACAAATTGCTGCACATGACAAGGTGCAGGTAATAGAGCAGGTTGCCTACACCTGGTTCAATCGCTTTTGTGCGCTGCGTTATATGGATGTGAAGGGGTATAGCCGGATTGGGGTGCTGTCGCCAGTGGCGGGGCAGTTTCAGCCGGAGATATTGGCGGAGGCGAAGGGCGGCTATGTCGATGAGGATGTGGTGAAGGGGCCGGTACGGGAGCAGATTTTTGCGCTGTTGGATGGCTCTGCTCCAAGTGCGGATGGGCAAACGGAGGCGTATAGGCTGCTGATTGTGGCAGTGTGTAATGACTATCACCGGATTATGCCGTATTTGTTTGAGCGAATTGATGACTATACGGAGCTATTAATGCCGGATGATTTGCTATCTGGTAATTCGATTGTGGCATATACACGCGAGGCGATGACGCCGGATACCTGCAAGGATGTGGAGGTGATTGGGTGGCTGTATCAGTTTTACATTTCTGAGAAGAAGGATGAGGTATTTGCGAGGTTAAAGAAGAACAAAAAGATTACGCCTGAGAATATTCCGGCGGCGACGCAGCTGTTTACTCCACATTGGATTGTGCGGTATTTGGTGGAGAATTCGCTGGGGCGGCTGTGGCTGCTGAATCGGCCTGGGAGTGGGCTAAAGGCGCAGATGGACTATTACATTGAGCCGGAGCAAGCAGAGACGGACTTTTTGCAGGTGGCCTCGCCGGAGGAGTTGAAGATTTGCGATCCGGCTTGTGGGTCGGGGCATATGCTGGTGTATGCGTTTGATTTGTTGTATGCAATTTATGAGGATGAGGGGTACGCGCCTGAGGAAATTCCGGGGAAGATTCTGATTTGTAATTTGTATGGAATTGAGATTGATGAGCGGGCGGGGACGCTGGCGGCGTTTGCGTTGACGATGAAGGCGAGGGAGAAGCAGAGGGGGTTCTTTCGGAAGGCGGTGGAGCCGAATATTTGTGTGTTAGAAAATGTTCGGTTTGCTGAGAACGAACTCACAGACTATATGAATTTTATTGGAAGAGATCTCTTTACTGCCCCTTTGCTGGAGACGCTGCACCAGTTTAGAGAAGCGGATAACTTGGGGTCTTTGATTCGGCCAAGAGTGACGGATGTAGGAGATGTGCTAGCGCTGTTAGAGCAAAAGGATGTGGCGGGGCAGTTGTTGTTGTATCAGATTCACCAAAAGGTGTTGAAGGTTTTGCGGCAGGCGGATTATCTTAGCCCAAAGTACCAAGCGGTGGTAGCGAATCCGCCTTATATGGGTGGGAAAGGGATGAATGGGCTGTTGGGTTCGTGGGTTAAGGACAACTTCCCAGTCAGTAAGTCTGATTTATTTGCCGTTTTCATTGAGCGCAACCTAGAACTTTGCTTAAAACAGGGCATGGTTGGCATGATTACTATGCAAAGTTGGATGTTTTTGTCTTCCTTTGAGAAATTAAGGATTCAGCTCTTAGCTCAAAATACAATCACTTCTATGGCTCACTTAGGCACCCGTGCATTTGATAGCATTGGTGGAGAAGTCGTCTCTACAACTGCTTTCGTTTTAGAAAATCTTCGAAAGGAGGAGTACAAGGGTAGCTATTTTCGATTAATTGATCATAACTCTGAAGCTGAGAAGGAAGAGGCGATTAAAGAAGCGATCGCAAACCCGAACTGCGGCTGGTTCTATCGTGCGTCCTCAGAAGACTTTAAGAAAATTCCGGGGAGTGTGATCGCTTACTGGCTTCCGAAAGAAGCTATAGAAATTTTAGATAAAACAGTACCGCTTGGATGCATAAGCTCTCCGAGGAAAGGCATGTGTACTAGAGATAATGACTATTTTGTGCGTTCTTGGCCGGAAGTATCCCTCAAAAGAGTTGGATTTTTATGCGCATCACGAGACGAAGCCTCAAGTTCTGCTACAAGGTGGTTCCCGTATCAAAAAGGAGGAGAGTTCCGACAATGGTATGGAAATCATAACAGTGTTGTTGACTGGGAGAATGACGGTTATAGATTACTACACATGACAAGTCTAGGGTGGAAAGGCAATTCAACTAATCACAATCTTGAATACATTTTCAGGCCAGCAGTTGTTTGGTCAAAAATTACTGCTGGCATTCCAAACTTTAGACATTCACCTCATGGCTTTCTTTACGATGATGCATCTGGGCTGTGCTCAATTCATGACGAATCCGACCATAAAACTGTTCTAGGTTTTTTATGCAGTAAAGTAGGCCGCTTTTATATGGGAGTAATCAATCCTACTCTTAATATTCAACCGGGAAATATGGCTTCAATGCCTTTTCTAAAGCCTACGTCATCTACAGATATAGATAGAATCTTACATATTTCAAAATCCGACTGGGATAGTTACGAGCATTCCTGGGATTTCTCAGAATCGCCTCTCCTCAGCTCTGAGTGCCATTCAAAAATTAATGCCGTATACAGTAATTGGCAAGTCGCATGGAATAAAAAAGTAGATGAAACTAGGAGGTTAGAAGAGTGCAACAACCAATTTTTTATCGACGCGTATGGATTGCAAGATTTTCTCAGTGCAGAAGTTCCACTTAGTGAAGTGACTCTCACCTGTAATCCCCACTACCGCTACGACTCCACCAAACCCGAAGCCGAACTAGAAGCCCTTCTTTTGGCCGACACTATGCGAGAATTCATCTCCTATGCGGTCGGCTGCATGTTCGGTCGCTACTCCCTCGACGCCCCCGGCCTCATCCTCGCCAACCAAGGCGAAACCCTTGCCGACTATCTCGCCAAAATCCCCAACCCCACCTTCCGCCCCGACGTCGATAACGTAATCCCTATCCTAGAAGACGAATGGTTCACCGACGACATCACCGAACGCTTCTATAGCTTCCTGCGCACCACCTTCGGCACCGACCACTACACCGAAAACCTAAAATTCATCGAAGACGCGATCGGCAAAGACATCCGTAAATTCTTCCTCAAAGACTTCTACACTGACCATATAAAACGCTACAAAAAACGCCCCATCTACTGGCTATTCTCCAGCCCCAAAGGCACCTTCAACGCCCTCATCTACATGCACCGCTACCGCCCCGACACGGTAAGCGTCATCCTCAACGACTACCTGCGCGAATTCCAAACTAAACTCAGCGCCCGCCAAAGCTACCTCGAAACCCTCAGCATCAGCGAAAGCGCCTCCCCTTCTGAAAAAACCAAAGCCCTCCGAGACATTGAAAAGCTCAAAAAAGATATCGTCGAACTCAAAGACTACGAACGCCAAACCCTATATCCCCTCGCCACCCAGCAAATAGAAATCGACCTAGACGATGGCGTAAAGGTAAACTACCCTAAGTTCGGCAAAGCGCTGAAAAAGGTACCCGGATTGAGCTAACCACTAGCTAACCGCCATGCACATCCAAACGCTCACCCTCAACCACTACCGAGGCGCAAAGTCGCTCACCCTTGCCCTCCACCCCCGGCTAAACGTATTCGTGGGCACCAACGGCGCAGGCAAATCCACCGTCCTCGACGCCGCCACCATCCTGCTCTCCTGGGTCGTGAACCGCATCCGCACCCCCGGCGCATCCGGACGCCCCCTCTCAGAAGACGACATCACCAACGACTACCCCTCCGCCTCCATCGCCCTAGAAGCCGCTCACGACAGCGAAACCATTACTTGGAGACTTGCCAAAGGCCGCAGAGGCCAACGCGCCCTAGAAAACCCCACTCACCTGAGCGAGCTAAATAGCTATGTAAAGCAAGTGCAGGCGCAAATTACCACTGAAGCTGCCAGCATTCCACTATTCGTTTACTACCCCGTTAACCGAGCCGTTCTCGACATCCCCTTGCGAATTCGCGGCCAGCATAGCTTTGAACTGCTCACCGCCTACGACAACTCCCTCACGACCGGAGCCAACTTCCGCACCTTCTTTGAATGGTTCCGAGAACGCGAAGACCTAGAAAACGAGCTAAAAGCACGAAGTCAGCAGCCGCTATCCTTATTTGAAGAACCGCAGCCCATCCCCCAAGTTCCTGACCCACAGCTCGAAGCCGTCCGCAGTGCCATCCATCAATTTCTGCCAGAATTCCAAAACCTCACCGTTCGCCGCAACCCCCTCCGCATGGAAATTCAAAAGGGCAAGCAGCTTCTGACGGTCAATCAGCTTTCTGACGGGGAAAAGTGCCTAATTGCTCTGGTCAGCGACCTGGCTAGAAGAATGGCAATTGCTAACCCCGCCGCCGCCAATCCGCTCGCAGGCAAAGGCATCGTCCTCATCGACGAAATCGACCTACACCTCCACCCCAAATGGCAAAGGATCATTGTGCCTAAGCTGCTCGAAGTCTTTCCCCACTGTCAGTTCATCATCTCCACGCACTCCCCCCATGTGCTCACCCATGTCCAGCCCGAAAATATATTCCTTCTCCAGTGGCAAGACGGCAACATCACCGCCCAAAAACCCTCAGAATCCTACGGCAAAAACGTAGACCGCATCTTAGAAGACCTCATGGGCTTAGAAACCACTCGGCCTACTGCTATCAGCTCAGAACTACACAGCCTGTATGAAATGATCGAGCAAGGTCACCTAGAAGCCGCCCGAGCGGAAATTGCCAGTATAAAGCGGGACATTGGGGAAGACCCTGACCTAACAAAAGCTGAAGTTCTAATCAGACGCAAGGAGCTGATTGGTCGATGAAGCATATTCAAAAGCAGGCGGCGCCTCAGGCTTTTATAGATTGGAAATCTCGGCCTAGAACCTACGACCGCTTCAAAAAAACAGCCCCGATCAAGCAGGTCGTTAAGGCCGCTCTCATGCAAGAGCAGGGCTATCTCTGCTGCTACTGCGAACGCCGCCTCACCGACAGTGACTCCCATATTGAGCACTTCAAACCGCAGAAAGACCCCACCGTAGACCCTTTGGACTTCAATAATTTGCTGTGCTCTTGCCAGAAGGATCTAGATCAGGGCGAACCTCGTCATTGTGGCAATTCAAAAGGCAGCTACGATGCTAACCTGCTAGTCTCACCCCTTGATAGCACCTGCGAAGCTCGATTTATGTTCACCGCTGATGGCTATGTTCAAACCGCAATAGAAACTGACGCGATCGCTCAAACAACGATTGATGTATTGCAGTTGGATATTCCTAAGCTAAGAGCTTTAAGGAGTAGTGCGATCGCTCCCTTTCTAACTCCCGACTTATCTGACGATGAACTGCGGCAGTTTGTCAAAGGCTACTTAGCAAAAGACGCATCCGGTCAGCACAGCGAATTTTGGACTACGATTCGAGCGCTGTTTGGAGGCTTGGTATGAGCGATATTGCTAAAGCCCTGAACAAGCTGTTTAAAGACAAGCACCGCATCGTCTTTTGGTACGACGCTAAGCAGGAGCTAAGCAGCGAATACGAAGCGCTAGAACTCCCTGGCGTTGAAAAACTTGAGCTACGCAATAACGAATTTGCGATCAAGTATCAGATTTTACGAGAGCAGCCTGATCAGAAATTTTTGCTCTACCACAAAGGCCCACAGCCCGCAGACTTGGATAACTGGTTGCTAGATGTTCAGCTAGCCCATGGCGAATTTCGTACCGACCAGGTGGGTCTTTGGATGGCTGATCTAAACTTTGGCTTAGAGTTTGCAGATGTTGTACAGGCCCACACAGAGTTCTACACGGCTGTTAAGCGTCGGGATGCTTTAAAGCGATCGCACCAACCCGACGACACACAAGGTATCATTCGTCTCAAAATGTTGGCTATCTGCGCTGATGCCGACCCCCGCCTAGACTCTATTTTGGAGCATCTGCTAGCCGAACTAGCCGAGCATACAACCGACAAAATTAAGCTCATTAGCCGCTGCAAACTCACGGAGTTCCTATGGCAGCAAATGGAGCGAACCTATGGCTATAACTCTGAGGCCCCCGGCATCGAAGATTTTGCCATTGAGCTATTTAAGTCTTGCTACGCCATGGAGACCAATAGCGGCACTGTAAACCTCACTGGAGATGCGCTCGTTTTTCTCAAGCGCTGGAAAGATAGCCGCCGCTTTGAGCAAGCCTTTGAGACCCTTTCTGAACGCTGCGCCGATGTTTTAAGGATTGAGCAGGATCTAGAAAAAAGAACCCTTCAGGAGTTGGTGACGCTAGACTACTTTGAGCTAGTCGATAAGAAAGTCATGAGTGATTTGGCCAGGGCGATCGCCGCTAAAACCATTTCTAGCGGTAATGTCACTCTATACATTCGTCAGCGTCGGCAAGGCCACTGGTACAAAAAATTCAAAGATCTATATGAAGCCATAGACTATGCCGCACAGTTTATGTTCGCATTAGACGAAGCCAGCTTTTCGATGGAGTCGATGACCAACGGCATCCAACAGTATTGCCAGTCCTGGTTTCGCATTGATCAGCTATATCGCAAGTTTACCTTTCATGTTCGACAGTCTGCTAAACCGCCGCTGATGGAAGTGCTTACCGAGCAAATCGAAAACCTGTATTCCAACAACTATTTGCTCAAAGTAAATGACCGATGGCAGACTTTCGTTGATGCGATGGATAAATGGGAAGTCCTCTCGATCCCATTGCAGCGAACCTTCTTTCATCGCTGGGTGCAACCCTTTTTGAACAAAGGCAAAAAAGTCTGCGTAATCATTTCTGATGCCATGCGCTACGAAGTCGGTGAAGAACTGACAGCCTTAATACGCCAAGAAGACCGCTACGACGCTGAGATTGAGGCAGCTTTGTCTATGCTACCTAGCTACACTCAGCTAGGCATGGCCGCACTCCTGCCCAATCAAGAGCTAGCCATTACCGACAGTAAAGACGCTGCTGTTAACGTCGATGGCATTAGCTCGCAAGGCACCAAAAATCGCCAAAAGATTCTCAACAAAGCTCAAAAAGCAACAGCCGTACTCGCCAAAGACCTGATGGACATGAATCGGAATGATTCTAGAGAACTCTTTCGTGAACATGCTGTCGTTTATGTGTATCACAACCATATTGATCACACAGGCAAACGAGATTCAGCAGAGCGAGTCTTTAACGCAGCAGAAGAAACGCTTGTAGAATTAATCGGAGCTATCAAAAAGCTCACAAACGCAAATGCTAGCAACATCATCGTGACTGCCGATCATGGTTTCATCTATCAAGACAAACCTATTCCGGAGAGCGACTTCGCGAGTTGTGAAGCCGATGGCGACCATATCTTTTATAGAGATAGACGGTTCGTTTTGGGTAGAGGACTCAAAGACACCGCTGGTCTACGAAAGTTTTCCTCAGCGAACTTAGGGCTAATAGGCGACATTGAAGTTCAAATACCAAAATCTATTAACCGGCTCAGACTACAAGGTTCAGGCAGTCGCTTTGTCCACGGTGGAGCCTCACTTCAAGAAGTTGTCATTCCCGTCATTAAGATAAATAAAAAGCGCCATAGCGACGTCTCCACAGTAGAAGTTGATATCTTAAGAGGAAGCAGCTCAACAATTACGGCTGGGCAGCTAGCTGTTAAGTTCTACCAAGCAGAACCCTCCACCGATAAAGTTCAGCCTCGCATCCTGCGAGCCGGTATTTATACCCAGTCCGATCAGCTCATTTCAGATGTCCATGAGTTTACCTTTGATCTTACGTCTGAGAATCCTAGAGATAGAGAGCTGCCGATTCGGTTTTTGCTTACCAGTCAGGCCGATGATACCAATGGTCAAGAAGTCATTTTACGCTTAGATGAAAAGCTAACAGGCACCTCCCATTACAGAGAATACAAATCAATGCGATATTTAATGCGCCGCTCATTCACCAGCGATTTTGACTTTTAGCGTAGACTTGCCATGACTGCACTCGATCAAAAAATAAATACTTACTTTCCTGGCCTTGTTGTTCGCAAAGACCTCGTTAAGGCTGTCAAAGGGAACGCGATCGTACCCTCTTACGTATTGGAGTATCTTTTAGGTCAGTACTGCGCTACTAATGACGAAGACTCTATCCAAACGGGCATTAACACTGTCAAAGAAATACTGCGTAAGCACTACGTCCACCGAAACGAAGCCGGACTGGTACGTTCTAACATTAAAGAAAAGGGCCGTTACAAGGTCATTGATAAAATTAGCGTCTCGCTCAACGATAAAGCCGACGTTTACGAAGCTGAGTTTGCTAACCTTGGCATTAAAAAACTACTGGTTGACTCTGATACCGTTAAAGCTCACCCTAAAATGCTTGTGAGTGGCGTTTGGTGCATCGCAGACATAGAATACGAATTTACCGAAGATAAAAACGTCAGCCCGTGGCTAC
Source organism: Phormidesmis priestleyi Ana (assembly GCA_001314865.1). GTDB lineage: Bacteria > Cyanobacteriota > Cyanobacteriia > Phormidesmidales > Phormidesmidaceae > Phormidesmis > Phormidesmis priestleyi_B. The sequence continues at coordinate 15,931 of LJZR01000056.1, forward strand.
TCTCAACCCTCAAGCCAATTCAGCTGTCCCATTTTAACTTTGAAGAATATGTAGAAGCCCGTAAGCAGTTTACAACAGACGAATGGATCGACCTGCTGATTCAGAGTATTGGCTTCAATCCAGAGATGTTTGGCAAGCGAAGCAAGCTGATTCAGCTCACTCGCCTAATTCCTTTTTGCGAACGCAATTACAACATTATAGAGCTAGGCCCCAAAGGTACCGGAAAGTCCCATATCTATTCAGAATTTTCGCCTCACGGGATTTTGCTCTCAGGTGGTGAAGTGACCGTTGCTAAGCTTTTTGTCAATAATTCAACTGGAAAAATTGGCCTAGTCGGTTACTGGGATGTTGTCGCCTTTGACGAATTTGCAGGCAAGCAAAAGCGTGTCGATAAGGCCCTTGTAGACATTATGAAAAACTACATGGCCAATAAAACTTTCTCACGCGGTGTAGAAACACTAGGCGCTGAAGCTTCCATTGCATTGGTCGGTAATACTCAGCATACGCTTCCTTACATGCTGAAGCATTCTGACCTTTTCAACGACTTGCCGGATAAGTTCTATGATTCAGCCTTTTTAGACCGCATCCATTTTTACATCCCTGGATGGGAAGTCGATATTATTCGAGGCGAGATGTTCTCTAGCGGCTACGGCTTTGTCGTCGATTACATCGCTGAAATTTTGCGAGCCATGCGTAGCTACGACTATTCAGATCGCTATAAACAATATTTCTCTTTATCTTCAGATATCTCTACTCGCGATCGAGACAGTATTAATAAAACCTTTTCTGGATTAATGAAAATTCTCTTTCCTCAAGGCGGAGAAACCATTCAAGAGATTGAGGAACTCTTAGTGTTTGCGATGGAAGGCCGAAAACGGGTAAAAGATCAGCTAGTGCGTATCGATCCTACCTACAGTACAGTTAGCTTTTCGTATTCTGATGATTCAAACAACGCTAAGCCTGTTACGACCCTAGAAGAAGACGAGTATCCGAACGCCTATCACCGTGCTGTTGGCACAGCTCAATCTGAGGAATCACCGCTTGATCAGCAGACGACTGAGACAGCCGTTGCTCAGGAGACCATCCTAGTCAAAGAGCCTATTCTTAAAGAACAACACCTGACCTTTCAGGAAAATCAACGCGGCACTAGCTTCAATACTTTGTTTGGCCCATACCTGCAGGGTGCAACCCAAATTACAATTACAGACCCTTATTTACGGCTTTTTTATCAGATACGAAACTTTATGGAGTTTCTTGAAACGGTTGCTGCATTCAAGCCTGCTGAAGACGAAGTTGCTGTTCATCTGATTACAGTGGAAGATGAGTTCAAAGGAGAAAAACAAAGAGAACAATTCGATACTATTGCTCAGTCTTGTTTAGGTGTTGGCATTCAGTTTACCTGGGAATTCGATAAAGACGGTATACACGCTCGGCACATTATTACTGATCACGGTTGGAAAATTCTGTTAGATCGTGGCCTAGATATCTTTCAGCACTATGATATGAACGATGCCTTCGCTTTTGCTAATCGATTGCAGCAGTTTAGATCTTGCAAGGCTTTTGAGATTACTTACCTCAGAAATAAAAGTTCTGGGTCGTGAACCAAAGAAGCGTGGGATTCGTCTGATCAGGTGTTGATATTCATTCAAGCCGAGATGGATTGTCCCTTCTGTGACCACCCGAACACCCACAAACATGGTCGAACCAGCAAAGGTAGCCAACGTTTTCGTTGTGCCAGCTGCGGTTGTACCTTTGCTGAGACCTTTGATACGCTGTACTACCGACGTCAAGTGACCCCTGAGCAGGTTGAGACGATCCTGCAAGCCCATGCAGAAGGCAGTAGCTTGCGAGGGCTGAGCCGAATTGGCAAACGCGCCTACGGTACAGTTGTGAGCATCGTTAATTCGGCTAGTCAAAGGGCGCAACAGGTGCATAACGAGGAAATTCGAGACCTGGACTGTGATGCGGTCTCTGGCGATGAAATGTGGTCATTCATAAAAAAAACAAAAAAACTGCTGTCCCGAAGAGTTAGACGTAGGAGACTGCTGGATTGGTGCGAGTCTAGCTCAAGAAAGCGGCTTGATTATCAGTGCCCGAGTGGGCAAACATACGGATGAATTCTTAACCGAATTGATTGCTAGCACGGCAGGAAAAACAGACTGTAAGTTTTGGTATACAGATGGTTGGGCAGGCTATGAGCGGGTCTTGTGCCCCGAAATCACTCACATTATTGGCAAAGAAAATACGCAGCGGCTAGAGCGCACTAACGGCATCATTCGACAGCAAACGGGTCGATGGCATAGACGTCAGAACAAATTTGGCAAGCTTTGGATGCAAACAAAAGTGACGACCCGGTTAGTGGTTAGTTACTTTAACTGGATATGGCAGCATAGTCGAAC
>LJZR01000057.1 GCA_001314865.1 Phormidesmis priestleyi Ana
TCCTGTCTTTGAGTGAGGGATGTTTTGCTAGAGTGTAAAGGGCCATGGGGCGATCTTGCCCCAAAAGTCAGGAATAGGTATGCCTGAGCGTAAAAAAATAACTACATTACTGGCAAAAGTCAGTTGTTTAAAGCAAAGGGATGAAATCTGGGAAGGCACCAGTCGCCTTGGTCGGTATTGGATAACGCCTGAGAATAAACCGTCCTATCGCCCTTACATGATGTTATTCACTCGACCGTCCGGGGCGATTCTGTGTAATGAAGTGTTAGCGACCCCACCGACGGCTGACCAAATGTTTGAGCAGTTGCTGAAGGCGATGCGCCGACCTCTGCTGGGAGCTGGTCGGCCAGGCCGTCCTAAAATAGTTTATTTGGATTCGTCTGAGCATGTGGCTGAACTCGCCCCCCGTTTAACCGCGCTAGAGATCGACTGCGAGTATCGTTCGCACCTCCCCGTTCTTGAACTTAACCTGACAGCGTTAGAAGAGAGAATAAATCAGGGACGAGAGCCAATCCCAGGGCTACTGAGCGTACCCACCGTGACACCGCCTCTGGTTCAACATTTATACGAACTGGCTGCCGATTTCTACCGAGCCCAGCCTTGGCGATGGTTGAGCGATCTCCATCCTATCGAAATTTGCTATCCAATAAAGGCCAACGGAACAATAAGGTGGTGTTCTACTTTGACGAAGCGCTGGCGATGAGTTTCGATGACTTGGATGATGCTGAAAAGTACGACTGGCCAGTTAAAGCCTCGTCCCAATGGTGTCACCTTGACTTAACGCATCTAGGAAAGCGCCCTCAACTAAATCCCTTGCCTTTTTTCTTCTTCTTTTTAGATCCCTTCCCTTTATTGAGTGCTTTGACTTCTTGGATTGGAGACTTCCGAGGCTTAGGTGTTCTCCGTGGTTTGGCGTTCGCAGGCGGCTGTTCAGATTGATTCGATGTCGATGACCTTGGTAACCCAGGGTTGTTCGATGATTTTTGGGATATCTCCTTGGCCATATTGGTCAGTATTTTCTCCCAGTCCGGCTTTTCGGTGGGTTCTGTGCTCAAAGGTTCAGAATCGTCTATGGTGCTAGCAAAACGTTGAGTTTCATCCGCAAAGTCTTGGTCTGTTTGGTGTTTGGGCTTGCCCCAACGATGGACAAAGCTAAAACGCCAGAGGGGTGCAGACCAGCCCTTAAGCATTAAGGCTTGAAATTTGGTTGTCGTTGCGATCGCAGAATCATAAACAGCCTCTTCAATAACCGCTTCCGCCCTGAGAACGTCGTACACATGGGGTAGGCCCCAAATGACGGCAAATCCCATCGATTGCCGGAAGGAGAACAAATTTCCCATCAGACGGCCAATATAACGATCCAGTTCTTTGAACTCGAAATCAAAGAAACGATCGGGATGGCTGAGTTGCTTCTTAGAAAGCTGTCGCTCCCCTAAAAACCCAATCACCGCTGACCAGATCGCCTGACTACAGACAAAACTCAGCTGATTTTGAGCAGCCATTTTGACATTAAACCGCAGTGACAATTGCCTCAAAGCCACCTCTGGCTCCTCTTGAAATAAGGTCACCAACGCTGAGGGAGGCGCGGTCTCCCCGGTCAGGATTTGAACAATTTCTTGTTGTAATTCTGTCGTATTTTCAAAGCCCAAAGAAACTGATTCTTTGCCCCAAGCTTCCCAATCTACTGTGTTGCCCTGCTGCAATGTTTCGTAGGTCTGTTCAAGCATATCGGCCATGATGACCGCGCCAAAATCGTCTTCTGCATAGCCCATCAGCTTTGAAGAGGTTGCTACTGGCTGGTAAACAACATGGCTGACATCAGCAGCTTGCTCGCGAGCATCATAAAAGCGCAAATCGTCTAATATCGGTAAAAGTTCATCAATGCTCTTGACGGGGTCTTGCTTATATCGAGCCAGCGCTTCATCCATTAGGCTCAGCTCTCGACTGAAAAGCGCATACCGAATGGGAAAATTATCAAAGTAGTAAAATTCTTGCTGATAAAGCGCTGGCTGCTGCTTTTGAAGTGTTGCGATAAAAGATAAGGCGTGCTCAAGCAGATTATTACCCTCCAACAAACCTTGCACTTCGATCAGTATTGAGACGAAGTCGGTCTCTACGGCATAGTCTAAGGGAATGGGGCTAGAGACGATGCCCAGCACTATTTCGTATTGCTCTAGGGGCGAAGCGGTTTCGTAGGCTTCGTACCATTCGTCAAAATCTTCAAAAAATAGGGACATTGCGCAGTACCTAGTTGAGCTGAATATACTTTGGTATCGTAGATACTGCACTATGCTACCGCAGTCTTTGTGCTGGTTTATGGCAATGTCCCCATTCATTTCCCTGAAGGGTTTACAGTTAGGGCATTAACCATTAGGAGTCATTCTTAGGGAGGAGGTCAGATGGCTAAAGTTAAAAAAACGGAAGCTGTGCCCAAGGCGATGCAAGCCAAGTTTGAGGGCATTGTGGCCATTACCAACGACTTTTCGAAAACCCATTTGAACGATGAATATGCCCAGCTGATTCGCTATGCCGTAGCGGCGCTATGCCGTAAGCGACCGTCTCCGCTGTCGAAGGGGCGGGATAAAACTTGGGCCTGCGGGATTACCCACGCCATTGGTATGGTCAACTTTTTATCAGACCCGTCTCAAGACCCTCACATGAGTGCCAAAGACCTCTACTCAGCATTTGGGGTCAGTGCCAGTACCGGAGGGGCCAAGTCAAAACTGGTGCGCGATACCTTAGGCATGCATCAGATGGATCCTGATTGGTGTCTACCGAGCAAGTTAGACAATAATCTCATGGCCTGGATGATTTCAGTCAATGGGTTGATGATGGATGCTCGTTCACTACCTAGATATATTCAGGAAGAGGCCTTTGAAAAAGGGTTAATTCCCTATCTGCCAGGAGATAGAGAGGATCTTCTCACCAAGGTCGGGGGTTTGGCCGCACCGTCTTCAGCGGCTCGACCTCCAGCCTCTAACCGTTCAGCTTCTAACCGTAAAGTGGTTAAACAGTCTCCCGAGACGTTTTATGTTTTGCTGGTCGCCATTATTGATGGGCCTGTGACTGAAGACTTTATTGCCGAAAATCCTGAGGTTTCTAGGGTCGTTGAGATTAAAGGAAGCAACACTTTAAAAGATCTCCATAACATTCTCTTTAGTGCTTTTGACCGAGAAGATGAGCACATGTACGAATTCCAAATCGGGGGGAGGGGGCCGAATGACCCTAATGCCACAAAATATGGTGTGAAAATGCCGATGGGGCCTACCTCTGTTAAAGATGTTGCGAAAACAAAGATGGTCTCTTTGGGCTTATCCGAAGGGGATATCTTTGGCTATTGGTTTGATTTTGGGGATGACTGGTGGCATCAGGTCAGTGTCATGGAGATAAAGGAGAAAGCGCCCAAAGGAAAGTATCCCAAAGTGACTAAAAGGGTTGGGGCTAGCCCACCGCAATATGCTGACCTTGAGTGAGGTAATGGTTACAGTCGTTCCTCAACAGAATTAATGGGTAACGAGGATTCTAAATAGAAGCAGCCTAAAACAGACAACGCGATCGCCTAAGTCACTGATTCTGGCGTTCAATTAATTCAGCTTTCTGCTTTTCCAAAGATTTTAGCTTTCTTTTGAGACTATTGATTTCTCGGTTTATTTTTTGCAATTGATGCTTGACTGCTTGCGCTTCTAAGTGCTGAGGCCCATACAGTTCGCCAACTAATGATTTAACCTCACTTCGCAATAGCCGAAAATATGGGTTTCCGTGAGCATAATTTTCACGATATTGCAATTTACCTGACTTTATTGCCTCAAAGACTTCATCCTCTGTAAGACCAAATTCCTTACAGGCATTTTTATGGCTTAATGTTTCACCGGGCTTATGCCACAGAGACTCAGACATTTTCATCCATCCCATTTTTAGAGTTTAACGTGGCGTTGTTGCACCAATATGGCAGAAGCCTTATAAATCAAGGGTTTCTTATTAACGATATTTATTGAGAACTATTGCGTATCAAGGGTTTCAGGATATTGGTGCAACAACGCCGTTTAACGTTGCTAGTCAGCGGCGGAAATATCAGATGCAACTGCCTTTTTTCTTTTTCTTTTCTTGGGAGATTTGAAAGCATCAACATCTTTTTTTCCTGAAATTAGAAACTTTAAAAATGATTTTTCTTGAAACCTACAGGTTTGCATAATTCCAAGCAGGGTAAGGTATGAAGCCGCACCAGATTCGTAAAATGAGCCTGAAATTTTTCGCTGGACTGCAATGTGTCTGAGGGCTCTTTCCGCTGTATTGTTGTGCCATGGGATTGAATCATGTTCAAGAAAGGTAAATAGACTCTCTTTGTAACGCTCAAATCGTTTCTGAAACTTGGTAGCTAATTCGGATTTGAAATCTCCATCTCGAATATTGTTCTTATAGAATCGCTCTGTTTCCTTTTTGAATTTTCTAAGATATCTTTTCTTTAAACCATATCTATCAATTGTCTCAAAGATAGGAAAAATAAGTTCCTTAACCTTCAGCACAAAAGATTCATATTCGGTATCGAATGGACTTTCCCAAAGATCATCATTAAGATCTCGGATCAGATGCACCCAACATTTTTGCTGTTTGCAGGGCACAGCATCATAACCACCATAAAAATCTGAAATTAGTACACCATCATATCCATGGAGGATTTCATGAACGATGTCGGATTCCCGTGTCTCCGTCAACCTGAAAATCACATGATTCCCATCTGTAAAAGTCCAAACATATTGATTTATTCCTCGAATACTTATTTGTGTCTCATCCACATGAATGAAAGGGCTCGATAAAATTTTGCTGAGAAGTATTTTTTCAGAATCACCATATTTATCTGAGAAATATTTTATGATGTTGCTTATTGAGCCTGGAGTTATGGGCTCGTCAAACAGCTCTAAGCTATTTTGAGCTATGAGTCGAAAAGGTAAGCGGAGAACGAGTCTTTGATATACAGCCCAAGACCTAAATCCATGGCCAAATACATAATTGCCATGACCGCTATAGAAAACATCTGGTTTAAAATACTTTTTGCATGTTTTGCAATAGCTTTTGAAACTTTCGTATAAGGAGATTGTTTTCCTAGCTCCTGAATTAATAAATCTCAAGTCAATGATGATTATATTTATTGTTTTTTTACTAAGCGAAGCTAGCTTCTGACCGCATTGACTGCAATCTTGTACCGGTGGCACTTCAATTCTATTAGTGATTTTAGATGGAGCTACCCTAACCACACCGCCATGGCCTTTTTGTTTCGTTTCCTGACTCTGCTTGTCAGTTTTAGTATTTCGAAAAGAAATTTTATTTTTGTTGTAATCAGCATGAGAAGATTTGAGTATGAGTTCTAAGCCATCATGAATTTCCTCTCCAACTTCTGTAGACAGTTTTCGTTTTTGATTGGCAAGAGCAATTTCCGAATTTAAATTTTCCTGGCTTGAGATTTCAGAGAGCTTATCGAGCAATGTTTTGAGTGCACTACAGTCTCTTGAGTTATAAACCAACAGCTCAGTCTTATGTTCTCTGGATGTATCCTCCTCCCATGTGTAGCGCCAAGCCAAGCTTTGAAGCCCAGATGAGTTGGGAGATGCCCACGAAGCCCCTATCAGAAGCCCAATTTCTTTTAGCTTATTTGAAAATGTAGGGAAATAAATCTTTCCGTAAATATATGAAATCACATTATTGAGACGTTTTGAGACCGTCTCAATATCGGTTGTGTATCTTTTAGCCAACTCAGAAAGCGCCTTTATTTCATAACTTCCGTAATGATAGATAGGGACATCTGGATACTCATTGATTTTTGCCAGTAGCTGTTTCCAAATTGTTTCCTCATCTTCCAGTTTGTCTGCCCAAAAAGAAAACTGAGTACAGCATCTTCTCTCATATATCAATAGTCCTATTAGATAGTAGAATCGTTGATCGGGAATTCCCTCAATGTCTAGAAATAGTTCTACCGGTTGTCGATTTAGTTCTGGTAGCTCTTGAATGTAGATCTTTTTTTCTCGAATTGCTAGAGCTTGCAATGCCAAATTGTGTTTTACAGGCTCAGGGTTCTTCCGTTTTTTTCGTTTGCGGCGTGGCTTGAAAAGATAAGACAGTTGCTGAACCGTGAAAATCCCACGCTTGTTATATTTTTTGATTTCCTTAGGCGTCATTCGAGCCAGCAAACTCAGGTTGTTGTCTTTCTCAGCCTGCTTTCGACACATCTCCTGAAATTGGCAGGATGAACAATGCTTGTTCAGAATTAAGGTGGGAGGCTCTGTGGGCGTTTTTCTACACCAGCTTTCCAGTATTTTAAGCGATCGCTTAATACTCTTATAGTTGGATTCTAATTGAACCCGATGGGTTTTCCCATCCATACCTACAATTCGTCCAACCGTCGGTTCCTGTTTCTGAATTTGTCCCAGCACCGAGCCTACAAATAATAGTTCCGTTTTCTGTTCGGGGGTAATGCTATAGGTACCCGTGACGATCATGGGTTCGTAGCTTCTCCGGCGGGAGGTTTCATCAGAATTGGTCTCCGTCAAAACAGCACAATAGGCTTCTAAAGGTTCCGACCGCAGGGTTGCCTCAACCAAAAATGTATGCTTTTTGAAAGCATTTGGCTCATATTGTCTAGCCTCAGGATGCCCTTGTCGAAACTTCTCCAGATATTGGGCTCGATTGCTTTGGCGGCGTTTTTCTAAAACCAATGGATAGTCATGAGGCTTTCCCCTGTCCTCAGAAAACAAAAGCAGAAAAGCCTTCCGAGGGCATTGCGAATAGGCAACGAAAATTTCAGTCGTAATGGTTGGGATATCGCTCATGGCAATGTCCTATTTTTTATCTTGAATTATAGACATAACCGTTGATTCACCAACATATACCGCTCCTACGCCTTCACCTACCACCCAATAGCCCACCAAGATTGCCAGCTTTTTAGCCCGCGTCAGCCCGGTATACAGCAAATTCCGACTGAGCATCAGATAGTGCCGCATGTACATCGGCGCGGATATTCAGCCCCCTGGCTCTTGTGAATCGTCACCGTCCAGGCCAGCGTAATCTCATTCAGGTCAGCACGAGCGTGAGTAACACTTTGACCATCAAGCTGACCCGTGACTGCCTGCTCTTCCAAATTAATGTTGATAATCGTCCCCACATCCCGATTAAACACATCGCGGTGATTGGCCGTGACCGGCCCCTAATCCGCTGCCCAAATACTTCTCCAGCCCGGTCAAGCTGGCTGGCTTAGTTCAGATCTTAGAGACTTGACCCCATTGCTCACCAGGCTATCGGCAGCGACGGTCTAATTTAGGCTGCTGGTGATACCCAAAATCGACCCTTTTTGAACCCAGCCTACGCAGCAACGGACGGCACACTATTAAGCTGAACGGTTTGCAGGACACCTTCAGCCATATCTTTTGCAGCAGTATTAGCCAACGCTTGCCAACCATCTTCCGTCAAAAGCTCAGATAGTTTTGCGATCGCTTCCTGCCTAATCGGCCTCTGCCCTACTGGCAACCCTTTCTCACTTTCAATGAGCAATTCACTAATCCAAGCTTGCTGTTCCAGCATGAAATCATCAAGACGCTCATAAGTAAGGCGCTCGGCTTCTGTGTAGACAGCCTCAAAACACAGACCTAGCTGCCACCCTTCCAACCACTGCCGCAGTTCTGGCAATAAAATCGATAGCACTTTTACACACTGTCGCTGCCGCTTCAAAGCCTCAGGGGATGCGGCCTCAATTTGCGCCACATAGCTTCTCAGCCCTAACCCGGCTTCTACCGCACCACCGCACTCTGTTTCGATCGCAGCAGCTTCTCGCACAAAGGCTTCGTCATTAAACAAATCCATCAGATTGCCAGTCTGCTTCAGTTGCTCAGTCAGGATTTTTTCATTCATCACGATCAACTACCTCTGCTCTGTCACTATATCCAGAATGTGTGCTGCATCTACAAAGTACCGTACTCAAAGTATACTAGCCCGTCCTTAGCCGGATCGGGGCCATAATCTGGCATATTGTATCGGCGATAAAAAGCTTCGGCATGAGGTAGTGAATGCAACCCCACCCGACCACCGTATCCCAGATTTATACTTCGCTGGCGAGCAAAAGAGAGCAGTACTCCACCAATCCCTGTGAAAAAAGGCGGATCTTCCAGGCTACGACGATTCCACGGTGCTGAAGCCAGATACTCTACGTACACTAGAGGGCTGCGATTTTCTAAAGCAGTGGCTCCGCCATAGCTCAACTGCGAACGATGCCAATGCGTTTCAACCAGTACAACACCATGCACGACATCTTCTTGTTCAACGACATAAGCCTCAAAACGGTCATCGGTCGTCGCCAAACGTAGTTTGTAATCCCAACCCCAACCCATGTCAGCTTGTGCAGCTTCTATGAGCATGTTTTTCCAAAGCGTTTCAATTTGCATTAGGTGGCGCTGAGTCATCGTGCAGATGATCCCAGGAACCATCTCCTCACTGCCTGTGGCTAACTGAATACGCTGCTGCATCAATTTGGATGTTAAGATCGCCTATACAAAACTGAACTTAGCAGCTTTTCAAACTACCCATTCGTTAGAACCCAATGTAACCGGATGTGAACCACTCCCGATTGGAGCAGCGCTTAACACGGTGTGCTGCATCAACGGTCAATAGAACTACGCCCTATAATAATAGTGACTGTCAGCCCTGAAACTTCTAGTCTGCTCTTCGCCTAGACAACTATGCAAATTACCCTTAGTTCACAGCAAAGCAAAGTCCTTGAATCGCTCTCACAGCAGGGCGGATACGCGTCCTTAGAAGATGCCATCGACACAGCCCTTGTTTTGCTTGCTGACGAGATAGTACAACCAGATTTAGCAGAAACCCCAGACTATTTAGCTTGGGTCGAACAAACACGATTGAAGATTGAAGAAGGGATCAGTGCCGCAGATCAGGGAGCCGTTTTGGAAGCAGATGATGTCCTGAGTCGGTTACGCAATAAGGTGGAAGCTGCCAGATCTGCCTCAGCATGAGGGCTTTACGTATTACAGTTCCAGCGAGCCGAGACCTGGAAGAAATTTCTGACTATTTTTTAGAAAAAAGTGTAGATGCGGGTGACCGCTTCGTAAAAGCCTTCAGCCAGAAATGCCAGTACATTGCGCGTTTTCCTTTCATCGGCAAGCCCTATGACCAAGTAAGGCCTGGTTTACGAGGTCTTGTTCTGATGGGTTACATCGTTTTCTATAGCGTCTCTGACAAAGAAGTCAACATTTTGCGTGTAGTCAGTGGATACCGTGATTTGCCGGATGTTTTTTCAGAGTAGAGCCAGCGGTCTTGCGCTGACGCTGGAATGTCATAAGAAACGTCTGCAAAAAATCTTGTGGCTTATGCAGCACTAAGAGGGGGAACGAGACCACGCTCAACGGCTACTCTGAGAGCTTTTGCTTTACGAAGCGAACCGCGACGGTAGAGCTTCATTAGGAATTGCAGTTCTTGACTATCTGCTGGGGTGAGTTCGTCTTCGCGCTGCTTCTCAAGCAGGGTATCGAGAGTTTCTTGCTGCTGCTCGTCGAGCTGCGTATTACAGAGGGCAAGGATTTAGCTGTCGGGTAGGGTTTCGACAGGGTGCTCGGTGAAGCTGTGAGTGAGCCACTCCAAAAGGATGTCTTCAAGGCGTTTTATTCTAGCGGTTCCGACAGAAATAAAGAGAGGGTACTAAATCGATGGGGGGTGCCAACCGCTAAACACCCAACGTCTTCGTGCAATGACAATAGCGGTATGATTCATTCTCAAGGTTACGACGGTAGCTATGCCCACAGCCGTGACGCCCTCAACCCTTGATCCATCTTCACTCCACCTAAAATGTTCAGCCCATTTTTGAGTGCGTGGGTTAAACAGAGCTATGCGCTCACCCGTCAGTAAGTCTATGCCTTCTGTAGCGTCAGACTTAAACTCGTTGCAAGCACGACAGGCAAGGCAGATATTCTTGAAAGTTGCATCACCACCCTTGGATTGAGGCAAAATATGGTCGAAGGACAGCGGAATACCACTATTCGCTTCTTGCGTTTGACAGTAGCAGCATCGGTCGCGGTCAGCTTGTCTCACTTGCTCTTTTACACTTGCCGAAATATAAGCAGACATACTCCCCAACGTCAGATAGCTAAGCAGCAGATACCTGATGCCCTCGCCATTTCAAAATAGAGGCGGCGTGAGCCTTACGCAACATAAACTGCTCAGATTCTTGTCGTAGCCGAAGAAGCTCTAGCTGCTCAGACTCCGATAGCCTGCTTTCCCGATTATGCTCTAGCAGCTCATCATACCGTTCCATATCTGCGCGCGATTTTTGCGCGCGCGCAATTTGCCAGAGTGCCGAGTCTTCCAGCTTGTCTAGCATGGCGAGTTCTGGTTGATACTCCTCTGGCACGTCGTCACAATTCGGTGGGCTACCCACTGCGATCGCATGTAAGATCACCGCTTCCAAAGGCCGTCCCATGGCCTGAGCCGTGTTGACTAACCGCTGATGTAATTTTTCAGGCAGCTGTAGGGAAACTGTTTCCGCCATGGCTTTCCACTATATCTACAGGTGTAATTATGGCATCAAAGGCATTGAGACTGCCTGTACAGACTGTAGAGCGGCGAACCTACTTTTAGACTGTTAACTTTTGTTTTGGGGTACAGATTGGGGTACAGACTAAAATTACAAAAACTAAAACCTTCAAAACCACTGATGCAAAAGAGTTTCAAAGACCCAAAATAACTGATTTGTAATCAGCCGGTCGCAAGTTCGAGTCTTGTCACCAGCTTCCTAGTTAAATCAATGATTCCCCAGTCCCCGTAAGGCTTACAAGCTTTGCGGGGACTGTGTTTTGAGCGGCAATTTGAAAAGCGGTTGGTCGTTTTTGGGTGTGTTTAGACAGGTTTAGAAGGCAATTTGGGGTAAATTTTGGGGTAAAAATTTGGGGTAAATTTGGGGTAAAGCTAGAGATGAAAAAAATAAATGGGGTAAATATAATTCAGTAGATCATTTGTTCTGCTGATGAGATACACCCAAATGCGGCATAAGGCAACCCAAAAAAAGCCGACTACGGCTCAGTTCAAGTCAAAAATTCTCATAACCGTTTACAGAGAGTCTTTTCTTATGGTGGCAAGCGTCACTATGTTTCGTTGGGACTATCAAGTGCCGCCTTGAATCGGAAAATAGCTCAAGATAAAGCCTTTGAAATTGAAAAAGATATTGAATATGGGCAATTTGATCCTACCTATCAAAAAAACAAGGTAGGGACTACGCTCACGACGCCTGAGCCGGTAAGTAAGCTCCCCATGTCCCAAACAAAAATGATTGACCTTTGGCATCAATATGTGGAGGCACGAAAAACCGGAAAATCTCCTGCTACGGTACGAATGTATGGCTGGGTAGCCAATCATCTGGAACGCTGCCCTTACAAAAATCCAAGCGACTACCAAGCTATTTTTGATTGGTTCACAGCGAATGTGCCGACTAATTCGACTAAGCGGTTGCTGATGCATTTGTCGGCTTGCTGCAAGTGGGCGAAGCGATCAAAGTTAATCGGGGATAATCCTTTTGAGGCGATGGCTGCTGAGGTTAAGTTGAAGAAGGTCAGCAACGAAGAGATGGAGATCAAGCCGTTCAATAGAGTGGAACGCGATCGCATTATTCAAGCCTTTGAAAACAACCGTTACTACCAGCATTATGCACCTCTAATCAAATTCCTGTTCTTAACAGGTTGTTGTCCGTCTGAGGCATTAGCACTTACCTGGCAAAACATTGAAAAGTCAACAATTGTATTCGATAGAGCTGTTGTCTATGATGGCGTAAGAGCCGTCCTTAAGGAGGGGTTGAAAACTCAGAAGTCCAGAAAGTTTCCTATCAACACGCAGCTTCAAGAGTTGATAGAGACTATTCGGCCTGAGCATGTAGAACCAGAAGACTTGATTTTTCCAAGCCCCCAAGCGGTATCGTGTTGATACACCTAACGATACAAAAACATCAAAGTGCTCAGCGCTTTTTTTTTGGCGAGGGTGCAACGTTTTTCTGCACTGCCAAATGAGTTAAAAATGCCTCCACTTCAGCAGCACCCATATCCCGAGGCAGTTTCATTTGGTGGAAGCGAATGAAGCGCTTGTTGATCCAATGGATATGCTCAAGTTACTGGTGGGGCAGAAAATTGAAGGTTGCCCCTTGGAGTATGGCTGAATTCGGTAAAATGAATAGTCTGATTAGGGAATGAGACATCTGTTTGGTTGAGCGCAAAAAGTCCTGTAAGTTGTTATAAGCCCTTGCCACCTTGCCACCAAGATTTCCGAATGGAGTTATCCTGGAGCAAGAGTTTTTCCTCAGAGCGATCGTGCATGTCGAAGCAAACCTACAACTGGAAACGATTTTGGTGTTCTCGTACCACTCGGATTGATCTGAGCGATCGCGGTTATCTAGTCGATCCAGAATCAGAATGGGGCAGACACGTAAATCCTGAACTGGTTGGGTTGGAGGCAATGGCTGACGTTCCATGCCTCGTTTTGCTAGGAGAGCCAGGGAGTGGTAAAAGTGAAGCAATTAAAAAAGCAACAGAAATTAAAACTTACAACCAAGATCCACTGGTCTTAGATCTGCATTCATATGGTAGCGAAGACAGGCTGATTAAAAATTTATTTGAAAGTTCGCAATTTAGAGCTTGGGGTGAAGGCATCCATACTCTACATATTTTCCTGGATAGCTTAGATGAGTGCTTATTGCGGATAGACAACGTGACTGCTCTATTGGCTGAGGAGTTTAAGCGACATCAGGATAAAGTTGATCGCTTATTCCTCCGAATTGTCTGCCGAACGGCGATCTGGCAATCTTCTTTTGAAAAACAACTTCAGCAAATCTGGGGAGAGGATAAAGTTAAAGTTTATGAATTAGCACCCCTTCGTTGGCTTGATGTTAGGCATGCAGCAGAATGTGAAGGCATCAAAGAGCCTGATCTCTTTATGCAGGAAATTTTGGATAAAAGGGTTGTCCCTTTAGCAGTAAAGCCAATTACGCTAGGATTTCTCCTAAATATATATCGTCGCAAGGGTCAATTCCCTCAACAACAGACTTTGTTCGACTTATATCTTGAGGGCTGTCGTATTTTGTGCGATGAGGAAGAAGATAAACCAAATCTCTTGCTTCCGGGGCATAAAAAAAATTTAGAGCTAGATCAGCGTCTTATCATTGCTGCTCGAATCGCAGCAGTGACAGTTTTTGCAAACCGTGATGCGGTTTGGAGAGGCGATCGCGGGCAAATTCCAGAAGAAGATGTTCTAAGTCGAGAATTAGCACAAGGGTACGAAAGAGCAAATGCAAGGCAGTTTGAAGCAAGTGAAGCATCTATTACAGAAGTCTTAAACACTGGATTGTTCTCCTCCCGTGGTGCGAATCGCATGGGGTGGGCACATCAAACCTATGCAGAATTCCTAGCCGCGTGGTATCTGAAGCAACACAATCTCAATTTGAGTCAAATTCTCAATTTAATTATTCACCCCGATCACAGGGTTATTCCTCAATTACAGGAAACGACGGCTTGGTTAGCGAGTATGATGCCAGAAGTCTTCCAGAAAGTCATGAAAACTGATCCAGATGTGTTGCTTCAAAGCGATATATCAACGATCGACGATGAAAATAAAGCACAATTAGTCGAAGCATTGCTCAAGTTGCACAACGAAGGAAAGCTAGAATATTTTCGCTTTTGGCGGTATCACAATCTCTACCATCCAGGATTACCAGAGCAATTAGAAGCCTGTATTCGTGATGTTTCCAAAAGTCAATGGACAAGGTTAGTAGCGATCGACATCGCCCAAGACTGTAACGTGAAAGCAGTACAAGATAGTCTGGCTAATATTGCGCTTGATCCAACCCAACTGTATATAGCTCGGACACATGCAGCCCATACTGTTTGTGTTATTGGTGACGAGGAGACAAAGGCGCGACTTCAGCCTCTTGCAGTTTGTAAAGCTGGAGACGATCCCAATGATGATCTCAAAGGCTATGCTCTTCGGGCTGTTTGGTCACAACACATCACTGTGGAAGAGATGCTGAATCATCTCTCGCAACCCAAACAGAAGGGCGCATTTCCGATTATTGGTGGAGTATATCAAAACTTCATTGCGACAGAATTTGCAGAACATCTTCGGTTGTCTGACTTGCCAGTTGTACTTAAATGGATTGAACAATTACCTCGAAGATACGGTTTACACTATCCGTTTAAAGAACTCGCTGATTCAGTGATGCTGAAGGCTTGGCAAAACCTGGATGAACCTGGTGTACTTGAGGCGTTTGCTAACATAGCTATTCTTAGACTAAAACAGCATGATGGAATTCTGGGCGATCGACCCCATCAAGAGTATAATCGTGAAAGTTTTGATCGTACTTGTGATGATGATGTGGAGCCTTTGCTAAGGAGTTCTGATGGAAAACGCCAGCAACTGATAGAAACAATCGTCTTATTAACTTCAGAATCAGAAAGTGATTTCTTATGGCTCACAGACATTATTTGTTCTGAAGATGTGTTGTGGGTAATCGAACAGATCACATCAGCAAAGTCACCCACAATAGTTGATGTTTGGGTCAAGCTTCTGCGCCAAGCCCTAAGTTGGCATAACTTGTATTGGAAAAATACAAGTTATATTGACGCAATTCTAGAAGCACGTAATGTCAGTCTAGCAATGCGATCAGAATTTGAAATTGAGATTGAACTGGGTTCTGAAAAGGCAAAGCAAGCTGAAGCTAGCTATTTAAAGTATCAAACCCCTTTGAAACCGTCTGCTCCAGAACCCACACTTAATCCACTACCCAAGCAAAGAGTGCTGACCGCTTTAGAAAAAGTTGAAGCAGGACAGCTTCAATTGTGGTGGCAGATAGTCGTTGAAATGACGCTGATGCCAACTAGCGAAGAATATATCCACGACCATATTTTTGAGTCAGATATAGAAAAGCTAGCTGGATGGAAAGAAGCAGAAGCAGATACCAAATCGAGAATTGTCGCAACTGCAAAAAAATATCTGGACGCTGGAGATCCAGAAACTGAAAAATGGCTGGGTACAAATAATTTCCCTCATCCTCCATTTGCAGGCTATCAAGCATTATACCTTCTAGCAAAACAAGAACCAGATTTCATCTCAACGATTTCTACTGATACTTGGACAAAGTGGATGCCCGTTATTCTGAAATCCATAAATTTCACTCATGGAAACACACAGAGTAAAGAGGATAGTGTTTGTCGAGAGATAGTTAGGATTATCTATCAAAGTGCTCAAGATGAATTAATTGAAGCACTTGTCAGTTTAATGGTTCGCAACAACTATCAGCCTCGCACCTTTTACCCTGATGATGTCTACCGATTAATCAATGAGTTGTTAGATCAGTGTCTAGCTAGTTTGATTCTTGATAAAGTTCCAAGTGAAGATTTGAACGCTGGTATGTTAGAACTTCTACTAACAGATGTTTCCAAATACGATGTTAACCAAGCCAAAGAAATTGCCAAGTCTCTTCTTGCTGAAAAAACACCTGGATTTGGGGAGGGAAGGGGGAAAGCGATCGTTGCTGCTCGCCTGCTTGCAAACTATCCTGATAATTCTAGTTGGTCAGCTTTTTGGCTTGCTGTGCAAGAGGATCATGAATTTGGACGAGAAGTATTAGAAGCCATTGCATTTCAATCTGCCTGTAAAGGTCAAATTGAACAAAAGATTAAAGAGGATTATTTAGCCGATCTGTATATTTTTCTTACCCAGCAATACCTAGAGATTAAGCAGCCTGAACTTGAAACGCGAGAGCTTAGAGGGATAGAAGCTCAAAGACTAAGAGAAGTTGATAGTGTCAGGATGTGGAAAAATTACATCCCTCAACGTCTGCAAGCGCGAGGTACTCCAGAAGCTTGTGATGCACTACAGAAGATTATTTGCGAACTTCCAGAACAAAAGGAACAGCTACAACCGAGACTATTGGAAGCTGAGAATTTAGCACGTCGTAATACTTGGAAGCCACCCACGTCAGAGCAAATTTTGCAACTTGTAGGCAGTCATCAAATAACCAATCAAAATACACACATTCAGGCAGAATTTCTAATTATGCAAGGATCAAATAATCCGAATCTCAACTTTGGTGGTTCTGTAGGAGCCGTTAATGTGAATAGCACTGTTCATGGAGATCAAATTGGCACACAACACAACTACGCTTCAGAACAGAACTTGGTAGAAGCATTTGATGAGATTCAGCAAATTTTTAATCGTCTTACTCAAACTCACCCAATTTCAACTGAATCTGAGCAGCAGATTGTTGTGGCAGAGGCAGTGAAGGAGGTAAAGCAAAACCCAACTTTAATGAAGCGTGTGAAAGTTGGCGGACAGGCATTTCTCTTTGAAGTATTGCAAAAGGCTTCAGATCAGTGGTGGGTTAGCCCGTTTGTGAAAGCAATCGAAGCCGGAGTTAAAGGTGAGTAATGGATCATATCTGAATAATCATATGGAGAAAGCCCATGCAAATTACGATCGACCTACCTCAAGATCTTGAACAAGACCTGCTCCGTCAAGCGGCTCAATCCAACATTCCACTTCAGACACTAATTCTTCAAGCCTTACGCCAACTCACTCAACCTATTCCTGACCCAGTTTCCCAATGGTCAGATGCTGTACTTTCTTATCGGGGAATTCCTGATTTTCCTGCCTTCGAGTCGTACCGAGACGAACTCCTTCCACCGCAAGAGATGGAGCTATTATGATGCGATACCTTCTTGATACCTGCGTTATCAGTGATTTCATTAAAGGTGAACCGAATACACAAGCCCGACTTACGCAGACCTTGCCGACTGATATTGCGGTTTCAGTCATTACCGTCATGGAATTGCGCTACGGCTTACTCATCAATCCTCAACGCGCCCAAAAGGTTGAACCAGCGATCTCCAGTTTTCTGACTTCTGTGACAATTCTCCCTTTCGGTAACGTAGAAGCGGAACAAGCGGTTCAAATTCGTGCCACTCTCAAAACTCAAGGGCGGCCGATTGGTGCCTATGATGTGTTAATTGCTTCGACTGCCTTGCAACACAACCTACTCATGGTCACTGCGAATCAACGAGAATTTGATCGAGTCCCCAGCTTACAGACTGAGAACTGGCGACAGTTATAGAAACCTAGGTTGAGCAAACCACAAACTAACAACACAGTGGAGCGGATAGTACAAAGTTTTTGTGCTTCGTTTCAGTTTTATCTGCCGCCGTTCACTTTAGACTTTAGTGCTCCAAAACCCATTGGTCTAATCATCCATCTCAATGGATCGTCTTTGAACTATCTTACTTATTTGTCTGCAGACTTCGATAGAGCCAAGCAGGAAGCCGTTCGAGTGATCAAAGAGGATGTGAAGGCCCAGGCCAAAGCGTTAGGAATTGATGCTGCGGTGG
Organism: Phormidesmis priestleyi Ana; assembly: GCA_001314865.1. Lineage (GTDB taxonomy): Bacteria > Cyanobacteriota > Cyanobacteriia > Phormidesmidales > Phormidesmidaceae > Phormidesmis > Phormidesmis priestleyi_B. The sequence continues at coordinate 17,409 of LJZR01000057.1, forward strand.
GTGAGGTTGGTGCCAAGAGTACAAATTTTACGTCTTTGATGCACAACTGCATTGAGCAGGGGCTGCTTGCCTAAAAAGCAGATGCTACAGTACAAGCGGCGATCGCATCACTTCAGGCGGGCGAAAAGCCGGTAATTGCAGTGGCCAATACCATGGGCAGCTTCATTAAAGCCTATGCCGATGCCCATGACCTGGCTGATGGCGATGCGATCAGCCTGTCATTTGGGGATTTGCGAGATCGCTATTTAGAGCGATCTCGTGATGTCCTCATTCGAGACTACCAAGCCCAAACAACCCGCCATCGTCTTACTGATAATGGGCTGGGTCATGCGGGTGTTTAAGCCTATGAAGACGCGCTGGAATGTATTCGCGCCGGAGACTTCTACAGCATTCCGATCAGCCCTATTGACTACATTGAGCAACAGCTTGAACGAGCAGGCTACCGAGTGGCCGAGGTGACTGGGCGTAAGGTCGGAGCTACGACGACATATTGACTAAGGCCGCCTTTGAACGAATGCTTGATATTGCCAAGCTACGGCTAGCAACAGTCCCTTAATCTAGAGGCGCTCAAACACACAGCCTCAACCTGTAGAAACTAGAGAGCGCTCAAATACGCAATAATGGACGTTTACACCGCTGCCAACTCGTCAATAGAATAACTTCATTATCACCCTTGCCGGAGGATAGAAAATAATGGAAAACCCACTTCTAGAACACGTGCTGGACTTTCAATTAGAGAGTTTAGCAGGTGAATATTACGAGTCTTTTAATGTCAATTCTCGTAACTTTATGGACAAATCACAGGGAACCACCCAT
>LJZR01000003.1 GCA_001314865.1 Phormidesmis priestleyi Ana
AACGCCATCATCCCCTGTGGTGTAGAAGGTGTAGTCTTCACTGTAGCGGGCTTGCACTTGGCCAGTCCACCTAGCAGAGAACGTATCAACGCCGATAGAGCGGTGGGGAGAACCGCTGCTCCAAAGAAAGTTAACGGTGGGATCGACGCTGCTGACGGCGAAGTCCGTAAAGTCTATATTGTTGAAGTAATCACCTTTGAGACCATTGCCTTTGCCCAGTGGGGCCGGCTGACTGCCACCAGTGCTGCTACCGTTGCGCTGGTATTCGTGATTGCTTTTGAATAGCTCGTCTAGTGCTGCAAACCATCGGTTAGCCATCTTGATTTCGCCTGAGGCATTGGGATGCAGGCCATCGTAGGTATTGCTCTTAACGTTAAATCCCGATTCTTGATCTACTAGAATGACAGGTGATCCGGAGCGGTTTTTAGACTGCGCTAAGTCAGGGACTAGCCGGTTAAAGGCCGCGATCGCCTCTCCACCTCGCTTAGTTACACTGGGCGTTACTTTTGCGAGCAATATCGCGATATTGCTGTTGTAGTCTCTTAGGCGATCAATAATGTTGCTGATGTCATCCAACGTGCTTTGAACAGACTGTTTTTGAATGAGATCGTTGGTGCCTAAATGAAGGAGAACGACGTCGGGTCGAGCGGCATTTGCCCAACTGCTGATATTTTCTAAAATTTGATCGGCCCTGCGTCCACCGTAGCTTTCGTGATCGAGGTCAAAGTCGGGGTTGGGAACGGTGTCTGTACCATTTTTAACCTGACTGCCGACAAAGTTAACTTTGTTGTATCCGTTGGCGTTGAGCTGTTGCCACAGCGGACGACGATAGCTGTTGAATTCAAAGTTACCCTGGGTGATGGAGTCGCCTAGCGGCATGATGCGGATTTCGTTTACGTCGCGGTAAGTTGCTAATACGCCCTGGTAGGCAGCAGCAATAGTGGCTGCAAATGAGGTGTTCGCTTCAATGGTGCCCGTGGCAAATTCTAGATCCCAGTCGCCTAGCTGCGCGGCATGTCCTGTGAGGTCGGTGGAGGCGGCAACATCTGCCTGGGTGAGCTGGCTCAGATAGGTGACAAAGTCACGGCCAACGGCAGTGTTGGCGACGTTGCAGGCATACAGCAGAATATCGGCTTCTTCGGTGAGTATGTTTGCCCAACCTTTAAAGGCTTGTTCGTATTTGGCTAGCGCTTGGGAGTTGAGGATAGAACTCCCCATTTGCAGCTGTCCGGCGCTGCCGTGCGTCACCAAATGCAAACCGGTAATGCTGTCATATTGGCCTAGTGTGGCGGTGATTTGATCAATGCCATCGTGAGCAGTGTCAATGAAGAAGACATCGCCCGCAATGATATGGTCGGCTAGCTGCTGGTAGTTCTCAATCCCGGTATCAATGAACGTAAGCTGAACGCCGTCGCGGCTAGCGCCAATCGGTGAGTAGGGTTGGATAGGTGCTAGAACATCGGTCGCTACAGACAGCGCTACTGGGCTGTTGAGGTCGTCTGTGAGTCCAAGGTGAGCGGATGAGTTTAAATCTGTGGGGGGGTGCAGCATGTTGCTCAATAGGTATATGTGACGCAGGAGCGTTTTTTGTCCGCTAAAACAAATTTGCGAAAACAAACAAGTGCAGGCTAATGCCTATCTATTTATAAAGTTGTTAAAGTCTTTAAAGTTGTTTAGATGTTGTTTGTAATACGCAGCGATCGCAGCCGATTCCAGGAAATTCGCGCTTTTTGACGAGAAAAAATAACTAAAAAAATAACTGGTCAGCTAAAGTGATGGTCAGCTAAAGTGACAACCAAAAGTAAGCTGAAAACAGAAGGCGAAAAAGACTTGAAGAGCACCCTAGCGCGGCTCACCAGTCTCTTTCATAAGCAGTCTCTTTCACAAGTAACTCTTTTTACAAGCAACTCTTTTTACAAGCAACTCTTTTTACAAGTAACTCTTCTTACAAGCAGTCTTTTTACAGTAAAGTTTTCACAATAAATTACGTACGAATACATAATTAACTTAGAGAACAGCCCCTAAGCCGTCAACGCGACTTGGGCATTCTTGATGCTTCCTTCATTGAGTATCCGTAACATTCGGTTAGGCAGCAGGCATAGAGCTGTGCTAGCAGGCCTTGCTTAAACGCTTAAAAGGTGGTTGAAAAGATCTGTAAAATTTTGCGCAACGGCTTGGCGCGTGTAGCGTTCTTGAACGGTTTTCAAGGCTGCCTGACCCAATTGTTCAGCCTTTTGAGGGTTGTTGAGTAAGTGAGCGATCGCCTGTTGCCATTGCTCTAAACTGCCGACGTCAGCGGTGAGTCCATTTTCACCGGGGGTAACGATATCTTGAAGCCCGCCGATGGGGGTGGCGATCGCAGCGAGCCCGCAGGCCATTGCTTCAATCATCGAAATGCCAAAGGCCTCATCTTCGGTAGGAAAAACAAAGATATCAGAGGCTTTGAGGTACTCATCTACATTGCTGACGTTACCCGTAAAATGCACGCAATGTTCGAGCTGATGGGTGGCAACATATTCATGTAGGTAATCTTCACAATCGTGGATGTCTTTAGACCCGCCCCCCACGATGAGCAGCATTGCCTGAGGATGATTCTGATGCACTTGGTTCCAGACCTGCACCAGTAGAGGCAGCCCCTTAGTGGACATTAGCCTGCCTGTGTAAACAACAATTTTAGCCTGGGCAGGGAGCTGTAGTCGTTGGCGTAAGCTGGCTTTGTCAGATTCACTAACCGGGTAGAACCGAGTGACATCCACAGAGTTAGGAATATCGTGAATTTTCTCTGGAGAAATGTCTGCAAGGATAAGCTCGCGAGTGATTTCTGAAGAGATGCTAATAAAGCCATCGGCTTTTTTAAACAGTTTGTTGCGCAGCGCGATGACTGCCCGCACGCGCCTAGAGGACAGATCTAAATTCCATTTTTTGAGCCCGCCTGCAAAAAAATCTCCCGACATTTCACCATTGTTGTCTGCCTTGAGGATGCATGGCTTGCCAAAGAGTTTGCTGACCACCATGCCCGCCATCCCAATGACTCGGTAGCTAGAAACAAACAAAATATCAAAATCTCTACGGTGTTTGATGAGCAGAGGCAGTACCGTAATCGTCATCAGCCATCGCTTCAGATGACCATCGCCGGTGGGCGGTACGCGATAGATTTTAATGTCGCCTATTGTTTCAAAGGTTTTGAGAGTCGGGTTAGACTGTCGAGCCACGACCATGACCTCAAACCCGTTGGCGACAAGGTCTTCGGAAGTCACTCGGCTTTGGGTTTCGCCGCCACCGATGATGGGATAGTAGCTTTCGGTCAACAAACAAATTCGACGTTTGGAGGGTTTTTTGTGGGTTTTCGTCTGGTTTTGTGGCTGAATGAGCCGTTCAGCTAAAAACAACAGCTGCGTTTTCACTTTTTTAAGCGCAGGTTCTAGCCGGGTGATCAACCCAATCAGCGGGCCGCCGCTGACAAAAGGGCTTTGTGCTTTAGCCAATGTGCGAGTGCGCAGAAACACTTCCGGTGTAGAGCAAACCTCGTCGATTAGCGCGGCGGAAATCAGCGGGCGTTGTTGCCAGTCATAAAATTGGGTGACTTGGCTTTGGAATGCCGCGATCGCAGATCTTTTAACCGCAGCTTGAGGGCGAATATCAGAATATAGAAGACTGGCGGGGCGAATATAGTGTCTGACGTCTTTTGCAGGTAGAAGCTGAGAGCGATAATAAATGAAGTACTCAAATATTTCGGCTGCGGTGTGATGGACTTGAATGATTTGGGTGGTGAATTGGTTAACGGCTAAATGGTCAGCGTGCCAATCATGACGAAAAGGAATCAGCACAAAGCGCGGCTGAAAGCGCTGAATAATGGAAAGGATCGCTTGTTCATATGCCTGCCGATGATGCTTTAGTTCGCCGTCTGGAAAGTTGAGGAAGTGAATATTCTCCGGCGGCACATTCAGTTGCTGGAGGGCATCTTTGGCTTCGGCGGTGCGAATAGCGGGTAGCGACAGATCGGCGGTATGTTGGCCGATAATCTCGGGTATGGGTGATTTCGCGCCATCTGTGGCGTATACAACATGCAGATTGGCCGTGTTGCTAAGCTGTGCGAGCGTGCCGCCACAGCCCAACACAGCATCGTCCATATGGGGCGCAATTACCAGGGTTGCAGCGGATGAGAGCAGCTGAGCTAAATCATGGTTGGGGGCAGCCGTTGGGGGGCAGTTTGGTTTGCCTGTCGGTGAGGGCGTTGTTGTATCGTTGCTAGCGATATTTTGGGATTGTTGGCTCTTAGTCGCTGTGAGTTCTGTGTAGATTTCACTGAGTCGCGTGACCGATTGCGAAATATCATAGCGCTGCCGGCAGAGGTCACCCCCTTTTTGGCCCATTTGTTGTGCGATCGCTGGGTTTTGCAGCAAGTAGATCAGTTTTTCGGCCAGGGGCTCTATGGATTGGCAAGGCACCACAAAGCCGGTTTCTGGCACTTGGATGAGTTCTGCCATAAATCCAACAGGCGTGCCGATGACGGGTTTGTTGAGGTTCATTGCTTCTAGCAGCGTTAGTGGGCCACCTTCATACAGCGAGGGCAGTGCCACGACATCAGCAAAGGCGAGCAGTGCGGGAACATCTTGCCGCAGCCCAGTGAAGGTCACTTGCCCAGCAATGCCTGCTTGCTGAGCGATCGCTTCAAGCCGCTCGCGATCTGGCCCATCACCGACGATTAAAAAACGGGTGTTAGGCTGAGTTTTGAGCACGATTTCGGCTGCTTTGAGCAGATAGGTCTGGCCTTTTTGGGTGTCTAAACGCCCCACCGTACAAACGACTTGTTCAGTGGGTAAAATGCCAAGCTGCTGACGAGCCGCAAGCACTTGCTCAGGCGCAGGTGCCTGAAAGCTATCGGTTGGAATGCCAATAATTAGGGTTTCTAGCTTTTTAGGATTTTCCTTGCGGCCTTTGACCATAAAGTCATAAACCTGATCGGAGACAGCGATCGCACGTGTCGTTAGCGGTGCTAAGAGCGTATCGGCAATGGTTTGATACAGCGGCTGTTGGGTAATCACCACATGCTCATGGACTACGTTGGGTATGCCTGTGATCGCACTTGCCAATCGACCAAAATTACAGGCTCCATAACCATGCAGATGCAAAATATCTGGCTGCTGGGCTTGAATTAATTGCAATAAGCTCGTGAGCGTAGTGGGGTCAAACTTGCCTTTATCCAAGAAAAAGACCTGTGCACCCTGTTGCTTGAATAGTTCTCCTGCTGCTTCGGGTGCTCTAAGGCTGCAAACGCTAAATTTGAATGCATCGCTGTACTCCTTCGCAAAGCCTGCAATCCACCATTCAAGTGCTTTGCTAATGCCATGTATCCCCGACCCAGAGACGCTGAGTTTATCGATTACGTGCAGGATGTGAATCGGCGGTGTCGTAGATAAGCGCTGCATAAAATTTAAAATTGATTGCTAATGACGTAGGAGTAAGGTGCAAAGAGAATTTTCTTACTGTTTCTCACTATTACTGTTTCTCACTAATAGTGATCGATTTTGTTGTCGGTTCTATATTTGACAACCTTGGCAGGGACGCCCGTGGCGATCGCATACTCAGGCAAGTCCTTAGTCACCATGGCACCTGCCCCTACAATGCAGCCCTGCCCAATTCTTACGCCGTCTAATACAGTTGCGCCTGCACCTAGCCAAACGTCATCCCCGATAATGACCGGCCCGTTGGTGTAGAGCCCTTGATTCATGATGGGGATGTCTAACCGGTCGGTACGATAGCGTCCGCCGCCGATGTAGCAGTTTCCCGCAATGAGCACGTTGTTGCCAATAGAGATGCGGTCGTTGGCGGTCAGGATGACATTGCAACCAATATCGGCACTGTTGCCGATAGTAATAGGGGCGGTTTTAGATTGAATAACGCAGTTGCGTGAGATGATACTGCCTTCGCCTATGACAATGCCTTCTGTGTCACCGCCTGCATCTAGTAGGCTGTAGTCGTCAATTGCAACGCGATCGCCCAGTACAATGCGACCCGGATGACGAAGCACCAATCCTTTGCCAAAGATGACGCTTCTGCCTACCTCTTTGAACAATTTGGGATAAAACTTTTTGCGAAGCAGGTAGCCCAAGCTCCCGGCTACATTTCCCAACAGAAGGATCAACAGTTCGTATTGCACCAGCGCTCCAACGCTTTTACTGCCTAATACTTTTTGCTGGTATCGATCTAGTGCTGAAGTACTTTCTTCATTGAGCTGTTGGCTCAGCGGCGTTTTCTCAACAGCTTTTTGACCGGAGGAAGAAGGTGGAGGAGTGGTGGAGTTGGAAGAAGAAACCATTGCATCACCTGTAGAGTAGCGTAGAGCGGTAGTTGTCCTAAACTGTGAAAAATAAGCTGTTTTTGAGTAAAAATCTACAGAGAAACCCACCCTTGATCGACATACCATTGAGCCATTTCTTTGAGCCCTTCAATGTCGGAATGGCGAGGCGTAAAGCCCAAGAGGTTTTTCATTTTGGCCGTGTTGAAGGAGCGGTCTTTGGTGTAAAAGGCAAGTCTGCGAGGGTAGATAGGCGGTTCGATGCCAAGAGGACGACAGATGTTTTCACAGAGCTGTGCGATCGCAAACAAAGGCTTAGCAGGCAGTGAAATAAATCGAATCGGCACATCATAGTAATCGCTAATTAAATTCACCATTTCTTTGAACGTGATGGCCGTTTCGCTGCCGCAGATAAAGGTTTCGCCCACTGCATTTGGCTGAACAGCGCTCACGAGCAGGCAGTCTGTGAGATCATCTACATGGATAAAATGCAGCAGATTGCTGCCGTTGCCAATGGCTGGTACCCAGCCCTTGCTAACCATTTTATAAATTTTCAACAGTCTCTTTTCTCCGAGGCCATAGATTCCCGCAGGTCGAATAATCGTGACCGGAAGATTAGTTTCTACGCCGAAGTCCCTAATCCAAATCTCGCCTTCGAGCTTGGTTTCTTGATACACATCACCCGGCTCGGTGCGGTAGGTTTCGTCGGCTGGCGGATTAGCAATGTGACCATGAACACCAATGGTAGAAATATGGACGAATCGCTGAAAGTTCGGCTGCTGAAGGGCCGCTTTAGCGAGGCGCTGGGTACTGAGTACATGGACATTTCGGTAGCCCTCGTCAAGAGACTTAGCTTCGCGAAAGGGCGTCACCATATGAAAGATGTGGGTAACGCCAGTCATGGCTCTGTGGATTAATGCTTCGTCAAAGACATCGCCCTGATACCAGGTCAGAGGAACGTCTTGGGGGATGTCGTCGAACTGTTGGAGGTTAGAGGTTGGACGGGCAATCGCCACTACTTCTATACCTTGAGCAATGAGTTTGCGCGTGAGTAGTGAGCCGGTAAAACCGGTCGCTCCTGAGACTAAAGCTCGACTCCCTTTAGGCAGTTGTGTGGCTTCTGTGATGTTGGCTGTAAAAGAACTCGTCACGGGTCATGACCTCCTTAGTTATCCTGAGTTGTCCTTAGTCAGTGACTGAGGTAGTCGGAATCAGCTTGAGAATAATCGGAGATCCGAGCAGTCGCGACAGACCGATGACTCTGGTACTGCCTTCCAGGATGCTGGAAACTGCGGGCTGTTTTATCATGCGATGAAGCACCATTGGCCAGAAAAACTGAGCATAGCGATCGCCCACTTTCATTCCCAGACTTTCAACGTAGCCCAACAGCTCAGATTCGTTATAGCAGGTGTAGGGGCGGGTGTTTTTCTCGACGCCCTTTTTGAGATTAAACAGCAGCGGCGTGATGTAGTTGATGCTCCGCAGCGTTGGATAGTCTATCAGTACAGCCTTTGTTGCAACTCTAGCAAGCTCATTCATAAACAACTTCCACCGTTCCACATGGGCCAAAAAACGATAGCTAATGACCACATCAAAGGCATCATCTGGATAGGGAAGTGCCAACACATTCCCAACTTGAAACTTGCACAGACCGCTTTCTATTAGATCGCGAATTCGCATTTGGCAGCTCTCATCGCTGCCTACAACAGTCACTTTATATCCGGCTTTGATGAGTCCAGCGGTGAGCTGTCCATGCCCGCCACCGACTTCTAAAATGCTAGCGCCGGGGTAGGGCTCCAGCATTTTGAGTGTGGCCTCTAGTTGAATCTTCAAAAGCCAAGCGCCTGCGGCCCCCGAGAATCGGGAAGCGTAGGCGTCGGACGAGGTTTCGATGTCTGCTGTTTCCGGAAAGGAAGGGGTTGATATCATGGTCGTGGCGCGTAAGGGAAGGTGTTAGGGGTATCGATAAATAGGAATCTTAAGGCTCTCAAAGATTTCTGGTGATAATTGGCTAACTCATCCTGAGCAGGGACTGATTTTTAATGAAGCGCCAGACAGATTGCGATCGCCCATAACCCTCAATTTTGACCGTTGGACTGCGCAAAAGCTGCTTTAATGCCTCACCAGGTCTTTCAGTGTTTTGCTTCCAGTCAGCAGGCGCTTCAACGGCAAACCCATAACTTCCGGGCCGATTGACTTCAGCCGCCAGCGCCAGGGGATCGGTGCCAGGGAGCGTACGGTGTTGCTGGGTAAACGAAGGCAATGGCCAAAAGCCGGGTCTATTACCGTTGTCGCCCACAAAGAAAAGGTTAGATTGTTGAGCTAGATAATCTTGAACAATTTGGCCGCGTTTGCCGACCCATTTGCCTACGCCCCAGGGCAGAACGATGATGCTATCGGCTGCGATCGCGCTTTCAATACTCTTTTGCAAGCTCAATCCATCGGGTACAACCTTGTCAGTGACTAATGTCAGCAGTTCAATCTTTTCCTGTGTCACCACCTGCCGCCCCGCCATCACCAAAATCACCTGCCCGCTGCTATGCACAAACCGCAGTGAACAATCTTCCTGGGTCGCTAAAATCTCCCAGTTCTTTAGCTGTTGGTTGAGCTGCGACCGATTACGCGCCAGATCGGCAAAGGCATGAACCCCTTGAATCTCTGTCAGGAGAAGAAAACCGATAGCAGGCTGTTGCAGCTTTTGCTGACGCTGCTGTTGATGAAAATTACTACGAGCCGCCGCCAAGAACTGCGAGAGATCAAAGCAGTCATGCAGGTGAACATGGGCATCAATAAGTAGATGAGTGGCATTCGCTGATGAGGTCATAGCAGTGAAGTTGATGCAACGTGCATAGGAAAACAACGCCTCTAAAACGGGTTTTTTATGGGTTTTTACGGGTTTTTTACAGGTTCTCTACAGGTTCTCTGACCGTTGACCTTTCGCTTTTCGCAGGCTCAGCATATACAGAACCATCAGCGAGTAGCCCAGCTCTACGCTAATGAAGACGGCATGTGAGGCATCCCAGAATCCGCGAGAATGATGTACGGGCGGAAAAATAGAAAAGGGTGCTCTGAAATATTGCTCGCTCAGTGGCCAAAGGAGCTGCATTCCGTCCCCTCCTGCTGTGACCGCATCCATTGCCAGATGAGCGATATAGCAAATGAATGTGAATACAAACAGCTTGCCATAAGAGGCGCGGCGCGCAATGCCGTAGACAACTGAGGATATCAACAAGCTCACGAGTAGCGCGGCGACAAGGCTATGGGATGGCCCCCGATGGAACCGTAAGCCCGTTATCCACTGTGGAATGAAGTCGAAATCTGGAAGAACGGAGATAAAAGCACCGTAGATAGAGATCCAGCTTAAACGCCAAGGCAAGGTCGCTGCCTTGCGGACGGTCAATGTAGATTTGGTCAGTGGGAGCTGGCTAAGAGCGTAGCCAGTGATGGCGTGAGCAATGGGAGAAGGCATGGTGGGTCTGTTGGGAAAAGATGACGCCTGATGGATTTGGGGGTGTTTAGATGCTAAGTAGAGGTGAAAGGAGAGAGCAGAAAACAGAAGGAGAAGAAAACAGGCGTGCAGAAGCGCTATGCGGTCGGGCTAAGAGGGACTGAGAGAACTGGGGGGATTTGGATGCCTTTTTGTTTGAAAACCTGTTTAACTTGGTCGATTTCGAGTTTGCGTCTTTGGGGGCTCCAGTTGAGTTCTTCGCTCATGACTTGGGCGCAATGCTGGATGGCTTCGTGCCCTGGATGTCCGACTGTGCCGAGTTCGGTGCGGCGAAAGATGACATCGCTGAGGTTGTGGGGCATGGTGTTTTGGAGACTGTATCTGACTTCTGCGGTGAGAACGTCGTGGTCGGTTACTTTTTGGGAGGTCGCTTGAGCGGTGGGGAGTAGCCCAAGGACCTCGGTATAGGTAGAACCATAGTTGTAGACGAGCCTCTGGAGGGAGGGTGTTGGAATGGTATCAGTGTAGGTCTGAATTGCGGTGGTAAGAAAGGTTTGGAACTGATCAATCTGGCCGCCGTGGATAGGGGTGTGATGTGACCGGGAAGGTTCGGGCATTTGGGCGCGATCGCGAAAAACCCAATCGATAGCCCGACGCGCGACATCGACCGCAGTGGTATATTTCACCGCGCTCACCGACAGCAGCCCTTTGATCCCGCTGCGTCGATGGTCTATCAGCTGAAAATGTTTGGTCAGCTTCATTTCGTTTGAGGCGCTCATGCCGTCGCTGGGCAGCAGCCCGGTGTGAACCCATTCAACATCGGCGAGAGTGAGATTAAAGGTGGGGTAAGCCTGATTGATGTCTTTTAAAAAGTCTGTGATTTCGCGGCTGCTGGCTACCGGCGGTTTAATGCCTTCGGTGTCGGGGCCGTACCAGGTGCCAATCATCGACTTTCCGCGCCAGGGTGCGATAAAGAAGAGACGGCTACCGGGGGCACGACCGGTGATGCCGATAGCGTGCTGCTGATCGGCGCCAAAAAGGGGTCGGGTAATGAGGTTCATCGCTTTGGTCAATGGGGCCGATGCATCACTCGGAACAGCGGTTCCAGTCGCTTTGGCGACGATTGAATGAATCCACGGGCCACTCGCATTGATCACCGTTTTGGCCTGGATATCAAAGCGATCGCCCCCCATGTGATCCGTCATGTGATCCGTCATGTGATCCGTCATGTGATCGCAGGCAACAACGCCCCTGATCTGTCCATCTCGAATCAAAATATCCACCACGCGCGTGTAGTTAGCCACCTGCGCGCCCCTATCAGCGGCTGATTGCAAAAAGGCCAGCACTAACTGCTCTGAGTTATATACCTGAGCGTCGTGAAAGCGGGCTGCGCCGGTGAGCCCTGCGGTCGGCAAATCGGGTAGCTGCGCTAAGCAGGCTTGCCGAGAGAGAATTTGGCCGGGTGGAATGTGCTTTTGTGGGTCTTGCAGTGAGGTGTTGCGATCGCCACTAATCCAATCGTTTAGCTTCAGCGCCACTTGCAGCGCTTCCTTACCCTTCGTGCCATGTCCATAGGTTGGCACCAGCACCGGCATTGGATGCACCAAATGCGGAGCAATTCGCATCAGGGTTTGGCGTGCCCGAATAGACTGCCGCATCCTAGGCAAATCAGCCGTTTGCAAATAGCGCAATCCGCCATGAATAACCTTTAGACTATTCGCCGAAGTCCCCGAAGCAAAATCGAACTGCTCCAACAGGGCCACCGAGAGCCCCCTGAGAGTAGCCTCCCACGCAATACAGGCCCCTTGAATGCCGCCGCCGATAACCAGCACATCAAAGGTTTGATTCGAAAGGGCGGTAAGATTCCGGCGCATGTGGTCAATAGGTAGATGTTTGGGAGTAAAAAGTGCTAAGCCAGCACTGAGGGCGTGGTGATGTTGGTTGAAAGATCGTCTTCGACCCAGTCGTATAGGGTCTTGAGCTTTCGAGAGAAAGCTTCATAGGTATGCGAGTGCGCGATATAGGCCTGGGCCGCTTTGCCCAGCTGCTGGCGTAGTTCAGGATGAGCAATGAGGTGCGCTATGCCTTCAGCAAAGGATGACACCTCAGGGTCTGCCAGCCAAGCGATTTGGTCAGTGAGAACCTGGGTATGAGTGGTTAGATTCGTGGCTAGCAAGGCTTTGCCGCTATCTAAATACGAATAAAGCTTCATCGGCGTATTGTTGCCGTGAACGCGCGGCGATACGACGATATCTGCTTGGTCTAAGTATTGTTTGAGCTGGGCGATGGGCCGAGGGCCAATAAAATGAACCTGCTGACCGATGCCGAGTTGTTGAGCCTGAGCTTGATACTTTTGAATATCGCTGGGGTTGCCGCCAATTGCAACGAGCCGGGCAGTCGGTGCCTGATTCAATGCCTCGGCAAAGCTCGCCAGCAGCAGGTCGATGCCCTGGTAGCTCTCTAGGTTGCCAACATACATCAACAGTTCGCCCGCGATGTTGAACTGGGCTTTCAGCGAATCTATTTTTTCTTGAGTTGTTTCTTGAGGCGCTTCTTGAGGGCTGCGCAGCTGCGTGTTGAGCAGCGAAATATCAGGAATCACCGCAACCTTTTTAGGGCAATAGGGCTCTATTTCAGTTTTTAGGGCCTGACAAACAGCGATGACTGCATTGGCATTGCGTACGGCCAACCCTTCGCAGGCCCGCAGCGGCTTTTGGAAAAAGCGCAGCTGAGGATACTTATCTATGAGCTGTTGAATCATGGAAGAGTCCATGTCATAAACATAGGGAATTCCAAACAGCTTTTTGAGCAGCAGGGCGACAAAAACGGCTTCTTCGCCAGCATGAACCACATCGTAGTGAGCGTTTTTGCTTTTGATGAGCTTAATTGCCTGAGCCAGCAAAAACACGTCGCAGAGCATTTTTTTAATCGAAAATCCGGGTCGAATGCCTTTGGTTATTGCCAACGCTGGCGTTCGGTGAATGGTGACATTGGGGTAGTGGATGTCGCTGCCTTCTGGAAAGGTCACGATGTCAATTTGTTCACCGCGTTCGGAAAGGACTCTTAAGACTAAATCAGCCGCAATCGGGGTGCCTCTAGGCTGATAGAACGGATGAGGGGCTAACATTAAAATCTTCATACAACGCCCAAATAACCTAAGGCAAATGCCTTAGCAGTGTCATAGCAGTGTCATAGCGGTGTCTTGAGTCGCACCCCTGATGGCATCGGTCGTGGTGGCAAAAACAACTGGTAAAAAACTGACAAAACCAACAAAGCGGGTAACCGTGTCTTTGCTGAATTCAGCAGGGCGTAGCTTGCACCATTAATACCGGTTTGCCGTGCATATACTGAGGTTGCTTGACCTATTCATAAGCGATGTCGTGGGCAGAGGGTTCAAAAAATGGGCTGGGTTCACGCAATGTTCATTCTTATTAGCCGTTAGTTTAAGTTTGGCCCTACGTTTCGCCGCCATCTCCCTGCCATCTCATTGCCATCTCCCTGCCATCTCATTGCCATCTCATTGCCAATGCACGCGAAGGGGGCTAGGTCGGCCCATTTGATAGCCTTGGGCGTAGCGGATGCCCTGAGCCTTGACGGTATCTAGGTTGGCCTGCGACTCAATACCTTTAGCGATCGCCTGCACCGAACGTTGCTGCAAACTTTGTTTGAGCTGTGACCAAGCGACTTCGGCTCCTTTGTGCTGTGAGCCAGTGATGCTGGGATACAGCTTGATAAAGTCGAGCGGCAAATGCTCAATCATTTCACCGACGGCCCGATTTTGTCGGGCTTTGCCCAAAGTGACGCTATCGAGCGTGATTTGACAGCCCATACGATGTAGCGTTGCTGTTAGTTCACTGGTTTGTTGCGGAAATTTCAGCGCCGTCTGGGCAGAAATCTCAAAGCAAAACAGGCTAGGCGGTAAGTTAACCCGACGAATACTGCTTGCAATGAGCGCCGCCAAGCTATCGTCTTGAATGCTGTCTGCCGATAGGTTGATTGAATACAGCGGGTTGGTGTGATGTGGCGCGATTGATTGAAGTGCAGAAAAGGGGAGCGTTTCTTGTTCGAGCGTTTGAAACAGATGCCGAATGACCCAACGGTCAATGGTGCGCATTAGTCCATATCGTTGAGCAGTTGGCAAAAATTGGCTGGGTAGAACACACTCGCTGCTGTTGTTCTGTAGTCGCAGTAATAGCTCCGCTTGATGGGTTTGTGTTTGGCCTATGTCGTGGCCCATATCGGGATCCATATCAGGTTGCTCAGCTTGTGCCTGATGGGCTCCATTGGCGGTTGGATTGGCGGTTGGATCGACTAAAATGACCGGCTGCTGATACAGGGCGAACTGATCTTGCTCAAAGGCCTGGGTGATTTGGGCTAGCCATTGCTGGCGATCGCGATGCCGACTATCGGCCCGTGCCTCAACCGTATCTTTGTACGCCTTCTTCAGCAGAAAAAGCGGGCTGATTACTGTGCTAGTTAAAATTGTGCGATCGCAGCTTTCAACCGTGTTGAGCTGTTCTTTTCTGCCGTGGCGCAGGCGGTGCAAAGCCAGCTTACGAATGTCGTTGGCAATATAGGCAGGGATGCAAAAGGGCTTTTTCCAGTTGTCGAGGCCGAGCAGGCGAATGTGAAATCGGCTAAGCCCTACGCAGCGAAACAAAGTGACAAGATAGTCTTTTTTGAGGCGGCCATCGGGAATATCGTGGTAAACGACCATGTTGGGGTTGTACCACACCTGCCAGCCTGCTTTCTGAATATGCAGAATGGCTTCTAGGTCTTCGCTGGCGAGCCCTGCTTGTTTTCCTTTATTGTTCAAAAAAAGGCGAGGGGGTACTGCGTCTAGCCATGCTTGCTTGCGGACGACTAACCCGGCAGCGGGCGGCAGAATTTTTTTGGCAGGTTCGTATAGGCAGGGTTGGTCACCCCGTTCGATAATGGCCAAAAAGCATTTGATATTTTCTAGTTCGGCGGGCAGCTCGGTCTCAAATTGGCCGTGAATTTGGGAGCCAATGGCCCCTGCTTGCGGATGACTTTGGGCAAATTCGTACGCTTGGGCAACCCAGTTGTGAGTAGGAATGTTGTCATCGTCCAAAAAAGCGATGAGATCGCCCGCTGCTGATTCAACGGCGTACTGTCGGGCAAAGGCTGCGCCCTGCTCGGCGGCAAAGCGATAGCGCAGTGGAAAGTCGGTAGGCCAGGTTTGTTGATACTGGCGAACCACGGTGGCGGTGTTGTCGGTACTGCCGTTGTCGCAAACGATGATTTCCCAGCTGATGTTGTGCAGATCGGTTTGCGATCGCAGCCTATCAAGCACCATCGGCAGTCGCGTGGCCCCATTGTAGGTAGGAATCGCAACCGTAATAAAGCGCTTGTCGGGTTCTGCGAGTTCTGCGGGCCTTGTAGCCGCTGTAGACGCTGTAGGCTCTGCGGCGGCACTCGCAGTACTTTGTAAAAAAGCTGGAAGCGGCGTTACTGCCGCGCTGCTGCACCGTTCAGAATTGGGCATAAGGAAATACCGACAAAAAGATGAACCGTGTTGTTTTTTTAAATCTGTTCAGCGTAAATACACGCATATGTTATTTCAACATGCTCTGTTTGTCGCTGATAAGCTTTGGTCGGTATCTTTAAGCAGTCTTTACCAAAGAGATGGGCTAAAAAAATCCCATGCCTAGCTATTCAAGCTTGTCGCCACTAATGATGAAGATAGGATCTACCGAAGCAAAGACCCGCTGGTTGCCTCTGGTTTCTAGCCGGTTGATCACGGGTTGCGCCACTTCAATATTTCGTATGTGCAGCGCCGCGAAGGTTTCGGAAGCGGTGTAAAGCGCCTCTAGGTTGTTGGCGGTTACAACGATTCGACCGCTCACCACCAGTTTTTCCCAGGCGGTTTCAAGGGTGGCCTGGAGCGGTGCGCCCTCAATTAAAATGCAGCTGGGCTCACCTTTAATATGGTTCAGACATTCTGGCGCGCTGCCAGAGATGACTTCTACGTTGCTCACCTCAAAGCGATCGCAGTTCGTTTTAATCAGCCCTGCCACTTCTTCATCTCGCTCTACCGCTGTAATTTTGCCCTGAGGGCATAGCAGCGCCGCCTCAATCGCCACCGTGCCTGTCCCCGCACCAATGTCCCACAGTTGCGCATCGGGCTTGAGTCGCAGGTAGCCCATCACCAGCAGCCGAACCTCTCGCTTAGTCAGCGGGATACCAGGGAGCTGTTGAAAAAGGCGATCGGGAATGCCGGGCGTTGCGTAGGGCCAAAGTGCGGACATGAAGCTTGCAGGAAGGGTAGAGGTTAAAACTCGAAATATTAAAACTCAAAATATTTAGAGTTGTATGGCCTTTTAGATAGGCTACTCCTTAATCTCCCCAATTCCCTAATCTCCCTGATCTCCTTAATTCCCTTGGGAATTCCCTTGGGCTCTTTTCTCCTCAATAGCTGGACTCAATCGCTCGACTCAATCGCTCTATTCAATGATCCGAATGGTCTCCAAGCTCGGCTCGCTACAGCCACTGATCAGCCCGCCTGCGGCTTGAATGGCTCGGAGCTGGGCGATCGCTCCTGCCGTCACAGGCTCTCCAGGGAGTAGCAGTGGAATGCCGGGTGGATAGGGACAGATGCTTTCGGCGCAGATGTGGCCGGGAGATTGGGCGAGGGCAATGGGGCGAGTGGGAGAGAAGAAGGCTTGGCGGGGGGTGATGGGGGGAGTGGGGGNNNNGGATGGGGAGTGGGGAGTGGGGAGTGGGGAGTGGGGAATGGGGAATGGGGAATGGGGAGTGGGTTGGCGGCTTTGGATTTGGCTGTATTGGATGTAGATCCAGAGGGAGGATGACGGTGGCAGAGCTGGTGAAAGGCTTGGATTAGTCGGATGATGTCTGCTTCGGTGTTGCCCAGAGTAACGATGAACATGAGGTGCCGGAGTGCCGGTAGTTCGGCGGCAACGCCAAGCTGCTCATACAAAATTTCATCGGCTTCAAAGCCAGTGAGTCCCAGTTTTGTGACATCTACTGTAATCCTTGTTCGATCCCCCCATAGTTCTCCTCTGCCTGTTGTTCCTATGTTTCGATTTTTGGTCTTACTGTCTTCTTCTCCATTTTCCTGACATCTCCATTTCGGCTGTAGAATCTGCAATCCTGCTAGCTTGCTTAATTCTTCAACTGCTCGATCGGCTAGTGCGATCGCCTGCGTCATTCGCTCGGTTCCTGAGGTTGCCATCTGCTGCCTAGCTGCATCTAGTGAGCCGAGCAGCAGGTAGCTCGGACTGGTGGACTGGGTGAGCTGAAGGGCTTTGGCTAATTGGCTGCGATCTATACGATTTCCCTGAATGTGCATCAGTGCTGCTTGGGTAAATGCACTCAGAACCTTATGTGCAGATTGGATGGCAAGGTCGGCTTTGGCGGCTAGGGCAGAAGGGGGAAAGTGAGGATGAAAGGCAAAATGTGGGGCGTGGGCTTCATCCACAATGAGTGGGCAGCCGTGATGGTGAGCGATGCGGGCGATCGCGGCTACATCCGAACAAATTCCGTGATAGGTCGGTGACACAATCATCACCGCTCGCGCGTCAGGATGTTCCTTAAGCGCAGCCTCAATTGCGGCAGCGCTGATCCCTACCGGCATATCCCACTCGGCGCTGTAGTCGGGCTGCACATACACGGGCACTGCCCCTGATAAAACCATGCCTGAAATCGCCGATGTATGCACGTTGCGCGGCAAAATGAGCTTTTCGCCGGGGCCGCAGGTCGCCAATATTGCAGCTTCTATGCCACAGGTCGATCCATTGGCTAAAAACCAGGTTTGCTCAGCCCCAAAGGCTGCAGCTGCGAGTTCCTGAGCCTGCAAAATCACCCCTTCGGGCGCAAACAAATTGTCCAAATCAGGCAGTTCAGGCAAATCAACGCCAAATACGGCCTTGCCAAACACGGCGCTTTGCTGCTCAGAGATGCCCTGGCCTCGCTTATGTCCAGGTGTATGGAAGGCGGCGTAAGGCCGACGACTGGCGCACTGCTGCAAACGGCTGAGAAGCGGCGTTTGGGATTGGTCAATGGGCATGGGATAAGGTTCTACAGGTGGCCGCACTGAGATTTAGAGATTCTGAGATTCTGAGATTCTGAGATTCTGAGATTCTGAGATTCTGAGATTCTGAGATTCTGAGAAGCTAGTGAGCTACTGGCTGAGGATTACAGCGTACTTCGACCATAAACCCGTCAGGATCGTAAAAATAGATGCCTCTGCCGGTTGGCCGAATGACCGGGCCATTGAAGGCGATATTGGCCTGAGTGAGAAGATTCATCGCTTCGTCAAATCTGGCGGGGTCAATATCAAACGCCAGATGATCAGCGCGGGTAAAGCTCTTTTTAGGATCGCTGTCAGGCGCGATTAAATCGGGTGTCCAGAAGAGGTCTAAAATAGTGCCATCGGGCGTTTTGAAGTTGGTTACTTTGCCTTCGGCGACGAGCTTTACTAAGGTCGCGGGTACTTCGTTGCCGGTGAGCCGGTGAAGCCCTAAAACATGGCCATAAAAATGACAGGCCGCTTCCATGCTCTTTACATTAAGCGCGATGTGATGGACGCTGCGCAGCATTCCGGGCATTAGTCCATTGGCTCGTTCATGGGCAGTCTCGGCGGCAGTTTCGGCAGCAGTCTCAGCACCATCAGCGGAAATTGATATCGCTTGTGTGGCTTCGGGCAGGTTATGACTAGCGGTGTCTGAGGTGGAGTCGGCAGCTGAATGGGTGGCTGAATGGGTGGCTGAATGGGTAGCTAAGTTCATGGCGATCGCACAAAAACAAACTTGCCTACAGCATACCGATAGCTTTCCATTCCTCGCTACTCATCGCTGCTCATAATCGCTGCTCAGTTTATTGCTGAGGACTTACTGCGCTTGTTGCTTATGAGCGAAGTTGATATGTCAGGAGCGATCGCACTCATAATGTGGATCGCTTCGTATCGATATTTTTAGTAATAATAACAACAGCTTTACCTTTCAGCCTGCTTTAGTTTTTCGCTTATTCCTTCTGATAGCCATCCCTTCTGATAGCCACTGCCTCATGAAAAGCCCATCGCAAACGCTAACAAAAAGCCTCTTTTTAGACCGTTTAAAGAGCCCCGAGCGCCCGGTTCTCGTCTTTGATGGCGCGATGGGAACCTCGATTCAAATGCAGGAGCTAACCGCCGCCGACTTTGGCGGTGCAGAATACGAAGGCTGTAACGAGTATTTAGTAGAAACGAAACCTGATGCGATTGACAAGGTTCATCGCAGCTTTTTAGAAGCGGGCGCAGATGTCATTGAAACGGACACCTTTGGCGGGACGGCCTTGGTGTTAGCAGAGTACGACCTAGCTGATAGCGCTTACGAACTCAACAAAAAGGCCGCCCAGCTCGCCAGAAAAGCCGCTGATGACTATTCCACTGCTGAAAAACCTCGCTTTGTCGCGGGTTCTATTGGCCCTGGCACCAAGCTACCCACCCTGGGCCATGTAGACTTTGACACACTCAAAAACGCTTACCTCGAACAGGTTGAAGGGCTCTTTGACGGCGGTGTAGACCTCATTCTCATTGAGACCTGTCAGGACGTTCTACAAATTAAAGCAGCGCTGAACGCGGTAGAAGAAATTTTTACCCGCAAGGGCGCTCGATTGCCCCTGATGGTTTCGGTGACGGTAGAGCAACAGGGCACCATGCTTGTCGGTTCAGAAATTGGCGCGGCGCTCACAATTTTAGAGCCCTACCCCATTGATATCTTGGGCCTCAACTGCGCCACTGGCCCGACCGAGATGAAGGAGCATATCAAGTACCTCTCTGAAAACTCGCCCTTTATTATTTCCTGCATTCCTAACGCGGGTCTGCCCGAAAATATCGGCGGACAGGCGCATTACCGGCTAACACCCACCGAGCTACGGATGCAGCTGATGCACTTTGTTGAAGATTTGGGCGTGCAGATTATCGGTGGTTGCTGCGGTACGCGCGCCGAGCATATTCAACAGTTGGCTGAACTATCGCAGGATTTGCAGCCCAAGGAAAGGTCTGTGGGCGATCGCGCTGCCCTCCCGCCCTACGGCGAACTGTCCTACATGCCATCAGCCGCCTCTATCTACAGCCCGCAGCCTTACGAACAGGACAACTCCTTCCTCATCGTGGGCGAGCGCCTGAACGCCAGCGGCTCTAAAAAATGCCGAGATATGCTCAACGCCGAAGACTGGGATGGCCTAGTCGCCTTAGCCAAAGCACAGGTCAAAGAAGGCGCACATATCCTAGATGTAAACGTAGACTACGTAGGCCGTGACGGTGTGCGCGATATGCGCGAACTGGTCTCGCGGCTGGTGACTAGCATCACCTTGCCCCTCATGCTGGACTCCACCGAGTGGGAAAAAATGGAGGCCGGTCTCAAGGTCGCCGGTGGCAAGTGCATTCTCAACTCTACCAACTACGAAGATGGCGACGAGCGCTTCTTTAAGGTGCTTGAAATTGCAAAGCGCTATGGTGCCGGGGTCGTGATTGGCACCATTGATGAAGATGGCATGGCCCGCACGGCACAGAAGAAGTTTGAAATTGCTCAGCGGGCCTACCGCGATGCGGTGGAATATGGCTTCCCGCCCTACGAGCTGTTTTTTGACACGCTAGTGCTACCGATTTCAACCGGCATTGAAGAAGATCGAGTGAATGCAAAAGAGACGCTAGAAGGCATTCGCCTAATTCGTGAAAATCTGCCGGGTTGTCATATCATGCTAGGCGTTTCTAACGCTTCGTTTGGTTTAAATCCGGCTTCGCGAGTAGTCCTCAACTCGGTGTTTTTAAACGAAGCAATGGCAGTTGGCATGGATGGTGCGATTGTCAGCGCCAGTAAAATTTTGCCACTTGCCAAGATCGATCCTGAACATCAAAAAGTGTGTCGCGATCTAATTTACGACAACCGTGAGTTTGAGGGCGATGCCTGCACCTACGATCCGCTCGGTGAGCTAACGACGCTTTTTGCAGGCAAGAGCACCCAGCAGCTCAGAACCACTCAAGACGCTGATTTACCGCTAGAAGAACGGCTGAAGAATCATATTATTGACGGTGAGCGAATTGGTTTAGAAGATCAGCTCGCTAAGGCATTAGCGCAGTATCCGCCATTAGAAATTGTCAACACCTTTTTGCTAGATGGCATGAAGGTGGTGGGTGAGCTGTTTGGCTCAGGCCAAATGCAGCTACCGTTTGTGTTGCAGTCGGCGCAGACGATGAAGGCTGCTGTGGCCTATTTAGAACCCTTTATGGAAAAAGAGGATGCAGACGACAGCGGCAAGGGTACGGTCGTCATCGCCACGGTCAAGGGCGATGTGCATGACATTGGTAAAAACCTGGTTGATATTATCCTTTCTAACAACGGTTACAAGGTGGTCAACATTGGCATTAAGCAGCCGGTAGATAATATTATTGCCGCCTATCAAGAACACAATGCAGACTGCATTGCGATGAGCGGTCTGCTGGTGAAGTCCACTGCGTTTATGAAGGACAACCTAGCGGCTTTTAACGAGCATGGGATTGATGTACCCGTAATTTTGGGTGGGGCGGCGCTGACGCCTAAGTTTGTAAACGAGGACTGCCAAAATGTGTACAACGGACAGGTAATTTACGGTAAAGACGCCTTTGCTGACCTGCATTTTATGGATGCGCTGATGCCCGCCAAAAAAGAGGGCAAATGGGATAATCTCAACGGCTTTGCTGAAGATCACCCCATGCGGCAGGCCGCTAGAGTGGCTGTGAACAACGCGCCCAAAGCAGAAGACGCCTCTGCGGCCAATGAGCCTAAGGTGATTGATACTCGCCGCTCTGATGATGTGGCGATTGATATTCAGCGGCCTGTGCCTCCTTTCTGGGGGCCTAAAGTGCTCACAGTCGCAGAGATTCCGACTGAAGATTTGTTTGACTACTTAGATATGCAGGCGCTAGTGGCTGGTCAGTGGCAGTTCCGCAAGCCTAAGGGCCAGTCTCGCGAAGAGTATGATGCCTTTTTGGCCGAAAAAGTACAGCCGATTTTAAAAGAATGGAAGCAGCGAATCCTCAGCGAAAATTTGCTAGATCCAAAGCTGGTGTATGGCTATTTTCCTTGCTTGGCCGAAGGCAATACGGTGTACATATATGACTGGCAGGCCGCGCAAAAGGGCGAGCCTTCTGAGCCGGTGACCTCATTTGAGTTTCCGCGCCAGCGCTCAATGCGACGGCTGTGTATTGCTGATTTCTTTTTGCCGAAGGATCAAGCTCAGCCGGGTGAGTATGATGTGTTCCCCATGCAGGCGGTGACAATGGGTGAAATTGCCACTGAGTTTGCCGCTAAGCTATTTGCTGCTGACAGCTATACCGACTATTTGTACTATCACGGGATGGCGGTGCAAATGGCGGAGGCGCTAGCCGAATGGACTCATGCCAAAATTCGAATTGAGTTGGGGTATGGCGATCGCGAACCCGACAACATTCGCGATATGTTAGCGCAGCGGTATCAGGGCTCTCGCTATAGCTTTGGCTATCCGGCTTGCCCCAATATGCAAGATCAGCCCAAGCAGCTAGATTTACTCGGCGTTGAGGCGATCGGAATGCATATGGATGAGAGCGAGCAGCTGTATCCAGAGCAGTCTACAACAGCGATTGTGACCTATCACGAGGCGGCTAAGTACTTTAGTGCTTAATACAGGAGCGCTTGATACAGGAGCGCTTGATACTGGGTCAATAAAAGTATCTGGTAGATATCAAGGCTGTCACCAGCCTGCGTTGGATTTTTGGTAGACGTACTGTGCGATCGCCTCAATTTCCTCAGTGCTGAGTCTGTCTGCATAGGCGGGCATGATGCCCTTGCCTTGGGTGACAAGGGATGCGATCGCCGCTACATTTCCATAGCCATTGCGCGCCAAGGTCTTTTGCTTCAGGTTTTTGCCGCGCCGAATAATGTTGCCGCCATTCGCATGACAGGCCGCGCAGTTCACGCTAAACAGTGACTCGCCCATGCTCGTCTGAGCAGAATCCGCCTGGACTTTCTCCGCCTGGACTTGCTCCGCCTGGACTTGCTCCGCCTGGACTTGCTCCGCCTGGACTTGCTCTGTTTGGGCCTGGGCTGCAACGGGCGTTGGCCAAGCCAGCCAAACAAATAGCAGGATAAAAATTAAACCAACACTCGCAGCCGCGATCGCACGCCAGCTGTCATCAACCCAAGAAGCACGCGCCATACAAAGATGTAGGCCTAAAAAAGGCCGACTAGATATATACTGATACTTGTCAAACGGTTAGCAATAAGACATGGAAAGTAACATTTCGTAATGATGCGTTCTGTTCATTATGAAGTATCTCCTACAGTCTATATCGCGCCTAGGCCTTTAAAAACGACTGCAAAAACGACCCCAAAAACGACCGCCACTTTAAGAAAATCCTTTGTCTGCACAGTTTCTCATTGGTGCTTTTATTCCCACTGAGGACGTAGCTGGTTCTCTCCACCATCTGCTTTCTCAAAAGCGCTTCGCAGTGAGCTGGAGCCAGTCAGCCTCTGACTTCGATAGCTGGGTTGTCAGCAACCGCCATCGAATTGACTGCCTGATTGTAGAGTCTTCGCAAGAAGCTTTAGCCGCGCTCAGCCGTTTAAAGCAACAAGATATTTTACTACCCTCTTTGACGGTAGGATGTCGTGAAATGACTGAAGCCCTAGCCGCCCAATATCATGAAGCCGTAACCTGCTTGGACATGGCCGACTTAGAAGGCGTTGATGAGGCCATTCGTCAGGCTGTGAACCTGTATTTGCAGCTGCCAACAGAATCGAAAACAAAACTGGCAGGAGAAAATAGCGATCAGCGCCTGTTTCTGCTGAGTTTGCAGCAGCAGCGCCTGAGTGAGAAGCTGCGAGAGCGATTGGGGTATGTCGGAGTGTATTACAAACGGAGCTCGCAAAACTTCTTGCGGAACATGAGTTCTTCAGAACGAAATGAGTTCTTAGACAAGCTAAGGCAGGACTATCGCAGCATTATCCTAAGCTACTTTGCTAACAACAGCAGCATCAACCAAAAAATTGATGACTTTGTCAACGTCGCTTTTTTTGCAGATATGTCAGTTCCTGCCATTGTCGAAATTCACATGGAGCTGATAGACGACTTCTCCAAGCAACTTCAGCTAGAAGGTCGCAACGACGACATCTTGGCAGACTACCGCTTAACCTTGATCGATGTGATTGCTCACCTGTGCGAAATGTATCGACGCTCTTTGCCCCGTGAGTTTTAGTGAAAAACAAAAATAATATATGAGCGCCTCTAAGAAAACATACATTTTGAAGCTGTACGTGTCTGGAAACACGCCTAGCTCGAAGCAGGCGTTGCAAACGCTCAATACTATCTTGGCTAACGAATTTCAAGGAATGTATGCGCTCAAAGTGATCGATGTTCGTAAAAATCCACAGCTAGCTGAGGAGGACAAAATAATGGCCACTCCTACGCTGGCTAAAATTTTGCCACCGCCCGTTCGGAAAATTATCGGTGACCTCTCAGATCGCGAAAAGGTTTTGATTGGACTCGATCTTCTCTATGATGAACTACAAGACAATGACTGATTGAGCTGTCAAAAAATGACTTTTGAGCAAGCCTGAATTGGGCATTTTAGGTTCTTATTTTGGTTGAGTTTTGGTTTTTTATCTATTAGTTTTAATCTGCCAGTTTTTAATCTGCTTTTTTAATACTCTGCTATGACTTCATCCGTACCTTCGCTTGATAGCCAATCGCTAACCCGCTCAAAAGGGGTGCAAAAAATTCGCACCATGATAGAAGGGTTTGACGACATTAGTCATGGTGGCTTACCGGTCGGTCGGTCTACGCTCGTAAGCGGTACTTCAGGAACGGGTAAAACGCTGCTAGCCGTACAGTTTTTGTATCACGGGCTGATCTATTTTGATGAGCCCGGTGTGTTCGTTACATTTGAAGAATCGCCTGCTGACATTATTACCAACGCCTATAGCTTTGGCTGGGACTTACAGGCGCTGATCGACAGCGGCAAGCTATTTATCCTCGATGCCTGCCCAGATCCCGAAGGACAAGAAATAGTCGGTACTTTTGATTTATCCGCCCTGATTGAGCGTATTCAGTACGCGATTCGAAAGTACAAGGCAAAGCGCGTGTCGATTGACTCGGTCACGGCTGTGTTTCATCAGTACGACGCTGCTGAAGTGGTCAGACGCGAAATTTTTCGGCTGCTTGCTAGGCTCAAACAAATGGGCGTTACTACCCTGATGACGACGGAGCGGGTGGATGAATATGGTGCGGTTGCTCGATTTGGTGTAGAGGAATTTGTTTCAGACAATGTGGTCATTGTGCGCAATGCCCTAGAGGTAGAGCGGCGCAGACGCACCATTGAAATATTAAAGCTGCGGGGGACGACTCATATGAAGGGTGAGTATCCCTTTACTATTACCGACGATGGCGTCAACATTTTTCCCTTGGGTGCAATGCGGCTTACTCAGCGTTCGTCTAACGTGCGCGTTTCTTCGGGTGTGCCTACGCTAGACAAAATGTGTGGCGGCGGCTTTTTCAAAGACTCAATTATTTTGGCGACGGGGGCCACAGGTACCGGTAAAACGCTGCTAGTGAGCAACTTTTTGGCGAACGCCTGCGAAAACGGCGAGCGCTCTATTTTGTTTGCCTATGAAGAGTCGCGATCGCAGCTATCGCGCAATGCTTCGTCCTGGGGCATTGATTTTGAAGATTTAGAGAATAGGGGCCTGTTGAAGATTATCTGCGCCTATCCTGAGTCAGCAGGGTTAGAAGATCACCTGCAAATTATCAAATCGCAAATTGCTGAATTTAAGCCTTCTAGAATTGCAATTGATTCGCTTTCTGCTTTGGACAGAGGGGTGAGTAATAATGCCTTTAGGCAGTTTGTGATCGGTGTAACAGGCTATGCAAAGCAGGAAGAAATCACGGGCTTTTTCACCAATACGACAGAGCAATTTATGGGGTCTAACTCCATTACCGACTCTCATATCTCTACGATTACAGACACCATTTTAATGCTGCAATATGTCGAAATTCGCGGTGAAATGTCCCGCGCAATTAATGTCTTTAAAATGCGTGGCTCCTGGCATGACAACTCTATCCGTGAGTATTTGATTGATGCCAACGGCCCTCAAATTCAAGAGTCTTTCCGCAATTTAGAAGGCATTATCAGTGGCTCACCGAGGCGTGTTACCGTGACCGAAAAGAACGAGCTTTCTAGAATTGTAGAAAACGTTCGTGGCCGGAAGAAAGATATTGATGATTCGCTCAACAGATGAGTAGATGCATAGCCAATCGACAGATGCGAGGGGCGTCGTTTGAAAGTCTAAGCGAAAAGAAAATGAAAAGAAAACGCAAAGAGAATGCAAAAAGGCTCACGCTAGTGACTGCGTGAGCCTTTTTTGTATTGACGAACATGAAGGGATTCGAACCCCCGACCCTCAGAACCGGAATCTGATGCTCTATCCAGCTGAGCTACATGTCCGTACTGGAGTTGTCAGCATTCATTGCAATAGAATGCCGTCCGGTGGATCAAATTCTATCACCTCTGATCAAAAATGGGCGGGGTTAGTTGCTGATATGTAACGTAGTTAAAAGCTATCTTGCCGCTGAATGATTTAATAAGAGGATTATGGCTCCGAAGCGACAAGAGGCGGTGAGCGACGATGAAACGTAGACGGATTTTGGGATACGGTACCTCAGCCGTGGCCGCTTCGGCAGTGGCGGCCTGTAGCAAGCAGCAGAGTAGCGCGGTCAGTGGCGACTTGCCGCGAGTGCAGTGGCGTATGGCAACTAGCTGGCCTCAGTCCTTAGATACGATTTATGGCGGTGCGGTGACGGTGTGCGATCGCATCTCTGCCCTCACTGCCGGTCGCTTCACTATTGACCCTTTCGCCGCTGGCGAAATCGTTCCTGGCCTGCAAGTTCTCGATGCTGTTCAGTCAGGCACCGTAGAGTGTGGTCATAGCGCAGCCTACTACTACCTGGGCAAAAATCAAGCACTTGCCTTTGGTACAACAGTGCCTTTTGGCCTAAACGCACAGCAGCAAAATGCCTGGTTTTACCATGGCAGCGGCTTAGAAGCGATGCACAAGCTCTATGCCGACTTCAATGTCATCAGTTTTCCGGCTGGCAATACCGGCGTTCAAATGGGGGGTTGGTTTCAAAACAATATTCAGACCGTAGATGACCTTAAGGGACTCAAAATGCGGATTCCTGGCTTGGGCGGCGAGGTGATGGCGCGGCTAGGTGTCAATGTACAGGTGCTTCCGGGCGGTGAGATTTTCCTAGCGTTGGATCGCGGTGCCATTGACGCCGCTGAGTTTGTAGGGCCTTACGACGATGAAAAGCTGGGCTTACAAAATGCGGCGACCTACTACTACTACCCCGGCTGGTGGGAGCCCGGTGCCACCCTAGATGCCATTGTGAATTTAGATGCTTGGAATAGTTTGCCTGAGGAGTATCAGGAGGTTTTTAAAACCGCGACTTACGAAGCCAATATTGACATGCTCTCTAAGTACGATGCTCTCAATGGTTTAGCACTCAAGAGCCTAGTCGATCAAGGTACAAAGCTCGTTCCCTACAGTGACGATATTATGAAAGCGGCTTCGGAAGCCTCTACCGCGCTGTTTGAAGAAAACGCCAGCAAAGATGCCACGTTTAAGAATCTCTACGAGAACTGGAAGTCGTTTAGAGATTTGGTATCCGGTTGGAACCGTGTGAATGAGCTCAGCTTTTCTAAATTTCTAGAGAAGTAGCCGATTTCAAGCTAAGAAACGCTCAAAATTATTTCTCAAAATCATTTCTCAAAATCATTTCATAGATAAAAGTCGTCTGCTGAAATGGGCTGATTTTCGTGAGGCATTTTGTAGTCTGTCAGTGGGTTCGTTGATGGCCCATAGGTGTCTGACGCTTCTGATTGGGGTTCACCAACTGCCAGCATATTTAAAATGTTGTTGCCACCTGTGGTGAGAATGCCGGTTTGTAGCGTATCCCAAATGGGTGTGACGGCCAGTAATAGCTGACGGCCTTTGCTGGTTGCTGTTAGTAACTGAGTGCGATTGTCCTGTCCGGGGGCGACCTTAATCCAGCCCTTGCCGACCATTCGATCTACGGTACGGCTGACGGTAGATTTTTCCATACCTAAAGCTTGTCCTAGCTGCCCAGGGCGAATTTGCTGCTCGCTCATGACCACGGCTAAAATGTTGAGCTGGTTGACGGTAAGGCCATGAGGCCGAAGCGCTTCGTCATACAGGCGGGTAACGGTGCGATTGACCTGACGCAAGCGCCTCGCAACACATTCCTGCGACATTTGTTGCGCAATGGCAGTGGCCTGCTGCCGTACGCTGGTTGGAGCACTGGTCGTTTGAGTACTGGTTGTTTGAGTACTGGTTGTTTGAGTACTGGCCGTTTGAGTGCTTTCAAAAGTCGAAACCATGATTGCGAGCTGCCTCATTACTGGCTAGCTGGATCGGTGAAACGCCGCCATTGATCATTGCGGTTGAATATACAACCTTTGGGTTAGTTGCACCAGCGATTCGTCCTTTCTTTCTATTGCCTTCTATTGCCTTCCTTCTATTGACTGAGGGACGGTAGCCAGCTTACGAGCTGTGGAAAGGCAATGATAGCCACTAATACGAGCAGCTGTAGGCTAATGAAGGGAATGACGCCACGATAGATGTTGCCAGTTGTGATTTCTTTGGGGGCGACACCCCGTAAGTAAAATAGGGCGAAGCCAAAAGGCGGGGTAAGAAATGAGGTTTGCATATTGGCACCGATGATGACGCCATACCAAACAAGGTCGATGCCGATTTGTTGCGCGATGGGCGCAAATAAAGGCACGACGATAAAGGCAATTTCAAAGAAGTCGATGAAAAAGCCCAGAATGAAAATGGTGATCATGCTGACGAATAAAAAGCCGATTTCGCCGCCAGGGAGATTGGTGAGGGCCTCGAAGATGAAGCGATCGCCTCGCAAGCCTCTAAACACCAGGCTAAATGCAGTAGATCCGAGCAAAATGAAGATCACCATGCTGGTGGTCAAAAGAGTGCGATCGCACACATCCTTTACCCCTGCCCAGCTCAGCTGACCTTTGATCGCTGCTAAAATAATCGCGCCAAAGCAGCCCAGCGCACCTGCTTCGGTCGGGGTGGCAATCCCAAAGAAAATGCTGCCCAAAACCAGCAGAATCAACGCTAGCGGTGGCAGCATTACCTGAATGACTTTAGTGAGTAGCGCTTTGCCCCGAATATCGAGAATTTCAGCGGGAAGCGCAGGTGCCAGATCAGGCCGAAAGAAGGCAATGACCAGCACATGCACCACAAACGCCCCGGCCATCATCAGCCCAGGAACCACCGAACCTAAGAACAAATCGCCCACCGAAATCCCCAGCTGATCGGCGAGTACCACCAACACAATACTAGGGGGAATAATTTGCCCCAAAGTCCCTGATGCCGCAATCACACCGCTGGCCAAATCTTTGTTGTATCCATATCGCAGCATTGTTGGCAGTGAGATAAGCCCCATGGTCACCACCGTTGCGGCCACGACGCCCGTAGTAGCCGCTAGCAAGGCGCCCACCACTACTACTGCGACGGCTAGGCCGCCTCGCACCCGGCCAAACAGGCTGCCCATCGTTTCTAAAAGGTCTTCGGCAATGCCTGACTTTTCGAGCATGGCCCCCATAAAGATGAAATAGGGAATGGCTAGCAGCGTAAAGTTGTTCATAATGCCGAAAATTCTCTGCGGCATGGCCGTGAGAAAAATCGGGTCAAATATGCCCAGCGCAATGCCCAGTAGGCCAAAGAGAATCGCGACGCCGCCGAGGGCAAAGGCAACCGGATAACCCAAAGAGAGCAGCGCCAGCGCACCTGCAAACATGGCAGGCCCAAGCCAATCAGTCATCATTGGCCGTCCTCTGTTGTGGTTGGTGGCGGTGTATTGGTTGTAGAGGTCTCTTTAGCTGTTCCTGTAGCTGTCTCTGCGGCTTTCTCTGCGGCTGTCTCGGGCAGTGCGTCCTGAATGATGGCCCAGTTTTTAATGGCGTCAGAAATGCCTTGTAAAATAAGCAGCACAAAGCTGACGATAATCATCGCTTTAATCGGGTAGCGGGCGAGTCCGCCAGGATCGGGCGAAGTTTCGCGGACGATCCAAGATTGGATGACCGCGTCCCAGGAAAATCCGATCACGAGAATCGAAAAGGGCAGCAAGAAAAAGAGGGTGCCAAACAGGTCGGCGATGGCCTTGCGGCGACGATGCCATCCGGCATAAAACACATCGACGCGGACATGCTCATTCTTTTGCAACGTGTAGGCCGCGCCGAGCAAAAAGACCAAGTCAAACAGGTACCACTGTGTTTCGATCAGCGCGTTAGAGCTGAGGTTTTGGCCGATGGCATTGCCGATGTAGCGGCCCAACACGTTCCATACGCCAACGCCAATCATCACCAGTACCAGCCAAGAGGTTAGCTTCCCAAGTCGGTGCGTAAAGCGGTCTATTTTGCGAGCCAGAGGCAGGAGACCCCTGATGATTTCGGCTCTGTTGTGTCGCACGGCTGTATACCCAGTGGGTGCCCGAAACTATTTCGGTATCTTACCTTGTGGGTATGTCGCTGTTGGTCGCTTGTCTGTGATCTCTTAATCTTGCGACTAGCTTAGATAGCGCTGCTCTAGCCAAGTTTGGAGATCGGTTTCGGTGTAGCTAGAGAAACTGCGTTGCTGCTTGGGATCGTAGGCGCACCACTGGGTGCCCTGAGGCGTGATTTTGGTCCAAATGCGCACCGACTGGTTATCGGTTAAGTACTGCACCAGCGCCTGCCCAAGCTTTTTGTACCAGGGCGTATGATTTTCGATTTTAGGCAGTGACGGCGATGTCTTCCAGAGCTGTTCTAGTCGCTGCTGCTCAAAGATGAGTGAACGCTGTGACCGATCTGAGTTGGCTGAGTGGTAGGAAAATCTGTTGATGCTGTTCATGGAAAGGACCTGTTGTTATCGGATGCGGCTTTTTCTATGCGGCTTTTTTCTATGCTTCTACTGTAGGAAGGCGATCGCGCCGCCGCAAAGCATAGGCTCTATTGAGCCCATGCAAAAGATAGATACGCTGCCGATTGCTAAGTGAGATAGCCTTAAGACTAAAGTGCCTTAAGACCAAAGTGCTTGAAGGCTAAAGTAAGGCTATTGATTTTTAGAGTCGGAACATGGTTGGCAAACCCGCGAAGACGCTTGCAGAAAAAGTAAAACTCTCTCAGTTCAGAGCCCTGGTAGCGGTGGCTCAAACGGGTAGTTTCAGCGAGGCTGCTTACTTGCTAGATGTCAGTCAGTCTACGGTTAGCCACAGCATTGCCGCACTAGAATCTGCCCTGGGCGTGGTGCTGGTGCATCGAGGTCGGCAAAAGGCGACCCTGACGCCCGTGGGCGATCGCATACTCAACCGGGCTCAGCAAGCCCTATCCTTGATTGACGACATGAGCCAAGAGGCCATTCGGGCCAGAGGTGTAGAAGGCGGACGAGTGAGAATTGCTGCCTTTCGCAGTTTGGCCAGTGAAATATTGCCGGGTGCGATCGCCCATCTGCACGAGCACCATCCCACGCTTCAAGTCACCATTACTGAGTTTGAAAGCAATCAAGGTTTGGCCAATGCCTTGGTTGAAGGCCACGCCGATATCGCTTTGGCCGCCCTCCTGATGGGCCACGAATTTGAAACCTTCGGGATTATGCAAGATCCCTTCATTGCGCTGCTGCCGCCTAACCGCCCCGATATTCACACGCCGCTGACTTGGAACGATTTGCATAAGCATCCGCTCATTACCTCCTCTAGCGACTGTTGCAAAATTATTTGCGCCCGTCTGCGATCTGCCCAGCCGCCTGTCGAAGTAGACTACTTTATTGCTAACGATTCCACCGCTGTCAGCATGACTCGGCAAGGACTAGGAATCACGATTCTCCCCCGGCTGGCCACTCAACCCATTCCGGCTGGCGTTCGCACTGCCGAACTCCCCTTCCAAATCGCGCGACCGCTCGGCCTTAGCTGGCTCAAAAATACGCTACTTACCCCGGCAACCTATGCGTTTTTAGATGCCTTCAAGCACCTGTATGCTGGTACCAATCAACACCTTAAAAACACAGACAGTGCTGTGCTCTATGGTGAAGAATGGGCAAAGCTCGAAGCACAAGGTTTTGATGAGAAAGCTGCTATTTCTACTCCCCGGTACGACTAAACAATTTTTTGCAGGCGGGCTGACCGCTGAGCTAAAAACGCTCAGGCTGGCGCAACAAGTTTGCGAGGCAGCAGTGGTGACCTATCGTCAAAGAGAAAAAGACACGCTTTTTTTAGACGATGTTCTTAAAGAGCCCTTGGGGGCGTCTGGTCAACACTACATTTTTGTGGTGAGCTGGGGGTTTGATGTGCCCCGGCTAATTCGGCGAATTGGCGATCGCCCCATTATTTACCATGCTCATAGCGCTGGTTACGGCTTTACATTGCCTGCTCGCATTCCAATTATTACCGTGAGCCGCAACACCATGGGCTACTGGGGCGAAAAAGCTCTCAGCTCGCTGATATACCACTTACCCAATGAGATTTCGCCCGCTTTTGAAAACCGCCAGCTGCCCAGAGATATCGATGTGCTGGTACAGGCGCGCAAGTCCTCTGAGTATTTGCTACGACAGCTAGTGCCTGCGCTGCAAAAGTGCTGCAATGTAGTGGTTTTAGATCGCTACGTCGATGATTTGATCGGCTTGTTCAATCGCTCAAAAATATACCTGTACGACTCGGCTGAATATTGGGGGCGCTATGGCCTCACCGAAGGCTTTGGCCTACCGCCCATGGAGGCGATGGCCTGCGGCTGCGATGTTTTTTCGAGCGTGAATCATGCCCTATCCGACTACCTTGATCCAGGCTTTAACTGTCATAAAATTGCGGGCTATGCCACCGACTACGACGTGCAACGCATTGTTGAAGCTGCAAACAACTGGTCTCACAAGCCACCCATCTCTCCTCAATTTTTTGAGCCTTACCGACCAGCGCAGTTGGAAAAACGGCTGCATGTAATTTTGCAGGATGTCAATTTGTTTTTTGACTATATGTTTGGTTCTTCATCTGATCACTTATCTGATCATTCATCTGGCCGTGCGATAAGGGCAAAGAGCGATATTCCCCGGCTCACCTACAGACGTGTGGCTTATTTGAGTGCTAAGCGGGTATTCAACAAAGTCGCTACTAAGCTGAAAGGCCAATGAGCGGCCTAAATAAAAAAAGATATTTCAGCCCGAAACAAGAGAGTGAAAATACGGATGTTTTGAGCGCAAAGTTTATAGAGATCTCTCAGGGTTTTTACGGAAGATTCAATGTATCTATTGAACAGTTTTGAAAGTCACTGTAGAGATTACTTGGAGGGGCTTGGAAGGCTATACATCTGTTTGTAAATGGTGCGTGAAGCGCTAATAAAAAAACACGATACTGCGGTTTAAAGACAAGGAATAAGCTGTATTGTTGTTAAGTCTTAAAAAGCTTTGAGATAGTTACTCCCTACTCGGTGCTTAGGCTTTAGAGCCCTTTTTTTAATTTTTTTTAAGTCCGATCAATTTTTTCCCTCTATCGATTCAGCCTTGCTGGGACTGTTCGCTGTTCGCTGCCTTTATCGTTTTTGTTTCAAGGTCATTATCTTCAAGTGGGTGGGTTTCCCTTGGAAGCGATTGGCTATGTGCTGTAACGACAATCCCTGCGATTACATCAAAAAAACATAGGGAATACTCAACTTATCTTTCTCTCTTGCTGTCAGCATGGCTACTTCCTCTGCAACTTCTACTGTTCTTGAGCGTTTGAGCGATCGCTACGAAATTTTGAAGCCTATTGGTCAGTCTTTTGGCTATCAGCAGTTGCTTGCCCGAGACATGCAGCAAAAGCGTTCTGTGATTATTAAGTCACTGGCGATTGAAGAAAACACGCCAACGAATGATATCTGTTGCTTTGAGCGCGAAATTCAGCTGCTCGAATCGTTGAAGCATCCGACCATTCCCCGCTATATCGACTCTTTTACGGTCAATACCACGCAATCGGGCCAGCCCCGTAAAGGATTGGTGCTCGTGCAAAGCCATCCTGGGGGATGCACGCTAGCCCAGCAAGTTGCCGCGCAGGTGACCTACCGCGAAGCCGACATTAAGGCGATCGCGAAGCAGCTATTACAAGGCTTGATATATTTGCATAGCAAAGGCTTGGTGCATAGAGATATCAAACCCGACAATGTGGCGATGACCGGCTCGGCAACGGAGGTAGGGTTTGCGAGCGGGCTGCATCAGGTCTCATGGTTGAATCTGGGCACAGTGCAGTATGTGCAGGCTCAGCGCGACGATGCCTTGGTTGGCACCTATGGATATATGCCGCCTGAGCAGGTGGGCGGGCAGGCGACGTTTGCTTCGGATTTGTACAGTTTGGGCGCAACGCTTGTTTATTTGGTGACGGGGCAGCATTTGGGCGATCGCCCCCATCGGTTTGATCGAGGCGCTAGAGGGGCGAAATGGGCGAGTATCAGCGGCTTTCGGTTTCAGTTTTCTGGCACTCAGACCCAGCTCAGCTCTAGCTTTCAGCAATGGCTGAACTGGTTGATTGAACCCTATGTGGGCGATCGCCCCACCTCCGCCAAGCAGGCCCTGGCTGCCCTAAACCATTTGCCCCTGTCTATGCTGAAACGGCAAATCCTTCGGCCCACTCAGGTGAAAATGCTGCCGGTTCCCATCCTTAACGGTAGCCACGACCGCTACCAGCCTTTTTTCACCCAAATTAAATCGGTTAAAAAGCGGCGTTCGTATGAGCTGGTTGTGCCGCCGGTAGGTTTAAAGGTCAGCCAGCTTAAAAAAGCCTGGCCGCCTTTACTGATGGGGAGTGTATTGTTTTCAGTCGCGCTGCATTTGCTCAGCCTGCTGCATTTTTCACCCGCGATGCTCAGCCGCGCGGGACTGGTGAGCGGAACGGCTTCTGTCGCTGCAGCCAGTTTGGCGCTACTGGGCTGCTGGTATAGCTTTATCTTTTTGAGAAATGGCTTTAGGCTGCTGAGCATTTGTTTGTTTAGGCAAATTCATATTCAGCTTGAGTCTGATGTGCTGTTGGTGGCTTACAAGTACTGGCTGCGATCGCCCAACTATGTTGTAAATACTCACCGCTCTGATATTTACAGCATTTGTACGCTGCCTAGCAACGACCTCGAAGCAGATGCGAATGGCGCTGCACTGCGCATTTTGACCCATTGCAATCGTACGCGATCGCCCAAATCCTGCTATCAGCTCACCCTTGCCGACGGTGCGCTGAGCCAACGAGATATTCGCTGGCTCACCTCTTTGCTCAACGACTGGCGGCATTCTTCAGGTCGCTGTCCGGCTGCTTAATATTTCCTAATTTTGCCAGTCAAAATTGCCCGGTTTCAATTTTGGCAACCGGGCAACTCTGCTTGGTTTCTGTTGGCATACTGAAACCTAGCTGGGTTAGTTTGGCCTGGCGATGTGTGATAAAAGCTGCTGATTCCCTCTGTTCGCTCCTGGCAGGAATCGGCAGCTTTTTTCTCTTTTATCCCGAATGTTTGGTGCCTAGCTCTAATGTCTTCGCTTCTTAGCGAGGTTGCTTAGCGAGGTTGCTTAGCGAGGTTGCCTAGCGGGCGGCTATGAGTTGATCGACCAGTTCTACAAAGCCTTCGCATTCAGCCGCCTGGGTCAGATAGGCGGGCTGATGTGCGAGCCGAGGCAGGTAGTGGTTAACATTGGCGACGCCGACCGAGTAGGGGAATTGCTCAGCATTAAACAGGCTCTCGTCGTTAGGGCTATCGCCTACGGTAATAATTTCGGTGGGCAACAGCTGCGAAAACTGCTGCTCAAGCACTCTCGCGAGTCCAGCAGCCTTATTTTGTCGCAAAATTTGGAGATGACACTGCACGTTGCTATAGGTAAAGCCCATCTTGCTGTCTTCGCAGGTTTTTTGCATCCAGGCGAGGTCGTTTTCACTGAGACCGTCAATGTCAAAAGTCCAATCGGTAATGCGATAGGCGTTGTCGGTGGCAGGTTTGAGGTGAGGGTAGCGGGTGCTGAGCTTATGGAAAAGGGTAGCCAGGCGATCGCGATGCGCACTCATGCGAGGAATGTCGCACAAAATGGTGGCTTCGGGGTTTTGTTGGCTGATGTAGAGGCCGCCATTTTCAGCGATCGCCCCCACAATCGGCAGGTAGTTTACCAATCCGCTAACCCACCCGGCTGAGCGCCCCGTGACGATCATCACCTCAATCCCCGTTTCCCGCAGGCGCGCTAAAGCAGGCAGCAGTTCGCTGTTAAACTGCCCGGCCCTGGTTAAGGTGCCGTCCATATCAGTCGCAACCAAGCGAATATTCGCAAGATTAGATCGGCTAATTACAGGCGTCAAAAGTTGTGGCATGGTAGCTACCGGGCGCATTCAACGCGCTGTGCAAAACATCAATCCTGATACATTCTTACAGGCTACCTGGGCATTCTGAATGTGATCCGTCGCCCGCACCTGCCAATGTCTCTTGTTCCGCACCCTGTTTGGATAGCTCAAACCCCGGTCGTAGAACAGCCGCAGCCCCAGCCACCTGCTGTCGCCAACCTGTGGATGTATGCTTTTGGCGCTCAGCTAGTGCTATTAATTGGCTTAGGTACTTTTTCGGCCCTCCAGACCCGCAAGCTGCAAAAGCAGCTGAAGTTTGAAACCTACAAAAATAGGGAACTGCAAAAACGAATTAAGCTGGCGCTGAGCACCATCACTCAAATGGAGCGTAATCCAGACTTAATCTATTCGCGCGATTTTAACCTGGACTATTTGCGGATGCGGATGGAAGAAAGCCAGTTCAACTTCGCCATTGTTAACCAGCTCAAAATAAAGGTAAAGCAGCGACTCAGTGAAGCGCTCCGACCTTCCCAGGCCAGTAGCGGCACAGTGGGTATCGCCAGCCAGCCTCGAACCGTCAGCCAAATTTTTGACGTTGACTATATCTCCCCAAATGATGCTAAAAAGCGCAAGCGCGTTCTCTTTCGCATTCAAATTGAGTTAACTAAGCTACCGTCGCAGGCCACCTCTACTACGGTCGCGGAAATCGTAAAGTGCATTGAAACCTTCTTAAATCCCCCTGATGGGGACGGTTTTTGGCAGCCGACGCTTCAGGGACGTCTTGCCAACATGAATTGGGATCAAAAAGCAAAGCCCACGCCTCTGCTGCTACTTCAGCAGACTAACGAAGGTGTGAACGTCACCTTTAGAACCAAAACCAACAATCACTTAGTTCGGTAGATTTCGTTCGCTAGGGTCGTTCGCTAGGGTCGCTAGACCCACTAGACCCATGAGTTCAGTAGACAGCCCTACTTAGATTAGGTGCAAAGATTAGGTGCAATTAGTTGGGTTCCGGATATATCCAGACATGCAATTGTGCAGAGTGCTAGGGAAGATCGCACTCGTTGTGATTTTAACTAGGGTTTCAACCCATTTTTTATTATTTCAACCAGTTTTTTAGTCTGGAAGCTACCTGGGGCCGCCGCAGTTTGCGCATGGCTTTGGTTTGAATCTGGCGAACGCGCTCACGGGAGAGCTGAAAAATGCGACCCACTTCTTCAAGGGTGTGGGTTTCGCCAGTGGTGAGACCATATCGCAGAGCGATGATGTCTTTTTCACGCTCAGTGAGTACTTCAGTGAGGACGTCAGAAATTTCCTGACGCATCATTGATTCGCTAATTTTAGACTCGGGTGAGAGCGATTTACCGTCTTCTAGCAGTTCCATAAGCTCGGTATCTTCACCTTTGCCAACCCGGTGGTTGAGTGAAAGCGACTTCCGCTGCACCTGCTGAAGCACCCGCAGCTGGTCAGGCGTCATCTCTAGGGCGTTGGCGACTTCTGCTTCGGTCGGCGTACGCTGAAGCTCTTTACGCAGTTCACGGTGTGCTTTTTTAAGCTTGTTGAGCTTTTCTACAATGTGGATGGGCAGGCGAATGGTGCGGGCATCGTTGGCGATGGTGCGGGTAATGCCCTGGCGAATCCACCAGTAGGCGTAAGTGGAAAACTTGTAGCCCTTATCGGGATCAAATTTTTCGGCTGCGCGGTTAAGGCCTAAGGCGCCTTCCTGAATTAGGTCTAAAAAGGGGACGCCTCGGTTGAGATAGCGCTTAGCGATAGAGACCACTAGACGTAGGTTTGAGCGAATCATGCGTCGCTTAGCAGCGCGCGCCTTGTGTAGCCTTTGCTTGAGCTGCTGCTCGGTGCATAAAAACGATTCGGCTAGCTCAGCAATGGTTGGCTGTCGGTTGAGCTGATGGCTCATTTCTTCGGAGCGCTCTTCTAGCTCTACAATAATGTGCACCTGTCTGGCTAGCTCGATTTCTTCTTCGGGCTTGAGCAGCGGGTAGCGGGCCATTTCCTTAAAGAAAGCACCGATGGCGTCATCGCTGGAGGATTTGCGGTAGCGTGAAGTGGCTTCTAAAGGGTCAGAATACTGCGCTGAATACTGAAGGTCATCTGACACATCGTCGTCTGGGGCGTCGCTGTCTAGATCGCTGTCTAGATCGCCCTCTTCAAGTGCTAGGGCTTCTTCTGCGTCGGCTTCAACTCCGGCAAAGGCGTCGTCGTCTTCAATTGTATTGGCTTCAAGGTCATCTGCTTCGACCGTATGATTCTTCAGCAGGGTCGAAGCGCTGGCGTAGACTCCAGCGATGGCTCTGTCAGTTTTAATGGCAGGACGAATAGGGGCGGCATTCGCTAGCTTTGCTTGTACAGTCATTGCTCGGCTAGCAGGTGTACCGCTAAGCGAAGATAGAGAATGGTTAATATTGGGATTGTAAGGGGCTGTCATATTTAGAATCAGGTTCACATCATGACGACAAATTGGGACGAAATCTTGCATGACGATTAGGAACTAAGTCCGCATGATAGGCCAGACTAATTTGCCTAGATACTGGCGCTTTTGGCGCTGTTTACGCTGTTTAAGTCGGGGTTCTTATTTCTTGAGGTTTTCAGTATTGAGGTGTCCTGAAGATTAAGTGGCCGTATACGGTTGTCTTACACTTATGTCTTAACTTGTGCGGTTGCCTTAGCTTATGCCGTTATTTTACTTATTCCGTTGTTTTAAGTTGTTTTAGATAGTGAATTCGATTTCTGAGAGCCTCTAGAAGGAAATCAAAACCTGAATCTCGATTGAGACTATAGTTTCAACTTTATGGAATCACTATAGCAACACTTCATTAAGAAACTGTTCAGTCTGATAACTTACATTACTTTTGAATTCAACTGAAGTATCGAATGATGCTGTCGTAACGGGGCTTTCGTTTCTTTCGTTACGTTTCTTGATCACGTTTTTATTTTTTGATTAGCTGACATGCGGGTGACTGCTTGCGGGCAAAACTTCATCTTAATAGTTTCATCCATTTCACTTTTATTTCACTTTTATGGGCCTAGTCACAGACGAGTTTGAGCAAGCAAAAACGACTTTGTGGGTCGAGGTTCTGGTTGATTGTCCGGGTGCGACGGGATTGTATACCTACCGGATACCGGAAGATCTAGCGGTTCAGGTAGGAGATATTGTTAGCGTTTCTTTTGGGGCTCAGCAGGTTGGGGCGATCGCAATTCGTTTATGCGATAACCCCCCCGAGGGGATATTGGGTTCTTCTATAAAGCTCATTGAAAGCATCATCAACTCATCTTTTTTTACTAAAGAGTATTGGCAGCTTTTAAATCGTGTCGCTGGCTACTATCAAACCCCTTTTATGAAAGTGATTCGGACGGCACTGCCGCCTGGACTGTTGTCTCAATCACACAGAAGGGTGCGACTGGCTGGCGACGCTTCTGTTGAAAAAACTGACCGGTTGTCTATTAGCCCAACTCTTTTAGAAGTCGCCCTTCAATTAATAGCTGTTCTACACAAG
Organism: Phormidesmis priestleyi Ana; assembly: GCA_001314865.1. Classification (GTDB taxonomy): domain Bacteria; phylum Cyanobacteriota; class Cyanobacteriia; order Phormidesmidales; family Phormidesmidaceae; genus Phormidesmis; species Phormidesmis priestleyi_B. The sequence continues at coordinate 39,638 of LJZR01000003.1, forward strand.
TCCCCTCAGCAAGATTACAGCTGGCAATATGTGCAGCGTCAGCTTAAGTTTCTTCGTCGCCCGGCGCGTGAGGTTGAGCAGGCGCTACGGGCGCTGATCTCGCAGGGGCTGGTTGAGAGCTATTTGGCGCCGCCGCGATCGCCTCGTGCTCAGAAGCGTCAGGCCGTTATTTTAGTGAAACCTGCGCCTAAAGATTGGGCAGAGTCCTCACTCACCGCCAGACAGTGGGAAATTGTGACGACGCTGGCTCGTGAGAGTGGTCATCACTGCGGATCGGCCGCAGGCGGCGAGCTATGGCTCAGCGATGCCCTCCAGCGGTTACAAACGACCTCTAAAACACTTAAAGCCATTGCGGCTAAAGGCTATTTGGCTATAGAATCCCGCGAGGTATTGCGGTCAGGCAGCCACTCGACTGCGCTGCCCGATCAGGCGAAAAGTCTGACGGCTGATCAGGCTAGGGCGCTCGCAATGCTGCATACAATGCGGGGCTACAGTGAGGCGCTGCTGCACGGTGTCACGGGATCGGGGAAAACCGAGGTGTACTTGCAGGCGATCGCCCCTCTTCTTTTAGCCCAACGCTCTGTGCTGGTTTTGGTTCCTGAGATTGGCCTGACCCCTCAGCTGACCGACCGATTTCGCAGCCGCTTTGGTGAAAAAGTGTGCGTGTACCACAGCGGGCTTTCAGAAGGCGAGCGCTACGACACCTGGCGACAAATGCTGACAGGCGGCGGGCAAATCATTATTGGCACTCGTTCAGCCGTCTTTGCGCCTTTGCCCAATCTAGGCATGATTATTTTAGATGAGGAGCATGACAGCAGCTTTAAGCAAGATCAGCCGATGCCCTGCTACCACGCTCGGCAGGTTGCCCGCTGGCGCGCTGAGCTAGAAAACTGTCCGCTGATACTCGGCTCTGCAACGCCCTGTGTAGAGACCTGGGTGCGGTTTCGAGAAGACCAGACCTTGATGCTGACGACTGAGTCCAATAGCGCGACTGAGCCCAATAGCGCTAGACCGATGCCTCCCCGGCTGTATCTATCTTTGCCGCAACGCGTTCATGCTAGGCCGATGCCGCCGATTGAAGTGGTGGATATGCGAACCGAGCTACATGAAGGGAACCGCACTATTTTCAGCCGTTCCTTACAAAAGGCGCTAGAAGCGCTGATAGAGAAGGGAAATCAGGGTATTTTATTCATTCATCGGCGGGGGCACAGCAGCTTTGTTTCCTGCCGGAGCTGCGGGCATGTGATGGAATGCCCGCACTGTGATGTGTCGCTCTCTTTTCATCAGACGCATCCCAATGCTGCGGCTCACCTGCGCTGCCACTACTGCGGCTATGGCCAGCCCCAGCCCAGCACCTGCCCTGCCTGCGCCTCACCGTATCTAAAAAACTTTGGCAGTGGCACCCAGCGGGTGGTAAACGATTTGGCTAAGTATCTGCCCCAAGCTCGCTGCATTCGGTTCGATAGCGACACCACTCGCAACAAAGGGGCCCATCGGGCGCTGCTGGCTAGATTTGCCCAAGGCGAGGCCGACTTGCTAGTGGGTACTCAAATGCTCACCAAAGGGATTGATTTGCCGCAGGTGACGCTGGTAGGCGTCATTGCCGCTGATGGGCTGTTGTTTATGCCTGACTACCGGGCAAGCGAACGGGCGTTTCAAACCATGACGCAGGTGGCGGGCCGGGCCGGACGAGGAGATCAGCCCGGTCGGGTGATTGTGCAAACCTATAGCCCTGAGCATGTGGCTGTAGATGCGCTGACCCGACAAACTCAGGATTCGCAGCGAGCCTATAGTGATTTTTTAGAAACTGAGCTGAGCGATCGCGCTGCCTTGACCTACCCGCCCTACGGTCGTTTGGTTTTGCTGCGCATTAGCGGCCTAGATGGGCGAGCTACCGAAGGCGCTGCTCATCGGGTGGCCCAACAGCTTAGCTGTCAGCTATCCCCATCGCTATCCCCATCGCTAACCGCTGATCAGGCCGCTGATGCAGAAGAGAACGCGGGTCTCGCTAGCTTCCCAGACGAGCCTTATCGCATCATGGGGCCTGTGCCTGCGCCGATTTTTAGAGTCGCCCGTCGTTACCGATGGCATATATTAATCAAGCTCGCATTGAACATGTCGCTGCCCGGCTTGAGTGGCTTACAGCGCCATATCCCTCAAGGTATTCGCCTGAGTATTGACGTTGACCCGCTCAACTTGTCCTGATGGGATTGAATATTTTAGCCAGCAGCTTTGAGAAGATGGGCAGAGGAGAAGAGCTTAATAAAAAATATATTAAGTTTTGTGAGTTTCATGATTGTATGGTGTGAGGTTTTTTAAATATCGTGAGTCGTGAGTTTTGATCAGACAACCTCTTTCTCATTTATCTGTATCTAATATTTCTTCTATTTTTTCCAAAATTGTGAGCCTATTGACTTCGCATGCTGGCGTTGCGATCGCGCTCCTGATTATAAGTGTTTGGGCGATTAGCCTATTTGCTGCTTTTAGCGCGGGCGCCTCTGCCATCGGTTGGGTTGGCTGCATTTGCTTAATTCTATGGTTTACCTTTTTGTATACCGGGCTGTTTGTCACGGGGCATGATGCGATGCACCATAGCATCGCCCCTAAAAGTCGCAAGTTAAACCGGTTTTTGGGTGAGTTGGCGCTATTTTTGTATGGTTTTATGCCGTATGACAAAATGGTCAAGTCACATAGCGATCACCATGAGTTCCCGGCGAGTCAGCAAGATCCTGACTTTCATAACGGTAGGCAAACGCATCCAGTGCTATGGTATTTCCGCTTTATGCGCAGCTATTGGACGCTGAGACAAACGCTGAGCATTGTAGTGGTTTACAACGGCTTATATCGCGTCATGGGTGTGCCAGAGGCAAATTTGCTGGCTTTTTGGGCGATTCCATCACTTTTGAGTTCTGTGCAGCTGTTTTACTTTGGAACATACTTGGTACATCGCCAGCATCGAGATACTTACAGCACATCGCTGTGTGCGAATAGTTACTACTGGCCTCATTCACTGTCGATAGTGAGTTGCTATCACTTTGGCTATCACCGCGAGCATCATGCTTTCCCTCATGTGCCCTGGTGGCAGTTGCCCCAGGCCCGGTTTCAGACCCGTGACGATGGCCAGCCCTTTTTTCCTAGTCATGTCAGGGTGAACCAGGTATGTGCGAGCAGCGGCAGTGCGTTAGCGATAATTAAGAGCCCTTTTGTCCAGCGTGATCGCACGCGTTTAAATACATAAACGCTCGCTGCCAGCATTAGCACCATTTCAATCGGAGCCACTATCCCACCATAGTGATCTCTGTCCCAATAAGACACCGGGCTGATAAAGCGAAAGTCGCTCAGCGGCCAAAAGTGACGATGCGCATCGTCATGGTGAACCGGCAAATCTTCTAGGCAGTGCAGCACAGCGCTGGCAAATAGGAGTGCAATGCCTGTTCTTTGGGCGTACAGCATGAGCCCGAAACCTAAGAGTGCCAAAGGAATTGAGTTAAAAATGGTGAACAGCTGCTGCCAATCGTCGCGAAAATATTCTACTTGCCAAATTTGACTCTCGGGAATGTCGGTGGCTAGCTTCATCCAACCGTAAAAGCCAAACAGGGCCAAATCGGGCACTAGCGCGCCCCAAATGATCAGCGGATTCCACTGCGGCTGCTTTTGTCGGCCAAGCAATGCCAAATTAAAAATCACATGAGCGGGTGTATTCATTGGCACAGACCTTAATTTTGGATGCGCTTTTTTCGTCTGAGCAAAGCTAAACGTTAGAACTGTAAATCAAAGGATTACAGCGCTACATTAGATTTATACCCTCGTTTAATGTTTCGTCAATGCGTGACCTGTGCGATGAAGAAAACTGTTCCTTCTGTTGTAATTCTTTTGCTAGCGGCTGTTGGGGCGGCTTTGTTTTTCACCAATCCCACTGAAGAAGACTACGCTGAATACTTATCGCAAACCGTCGCCGATGAGGTGCAGTCTTCACTGTGTCAGCCGGAGGGATTCTCTGAATGGCTCGGTCGGGTAGGAGAGGCTTTGAGTAGCGCCTGTCAGGGGATTTTGGCCGGGGGTGAAAGTCTTTCACAAGCAGAGGTTGAAGACCTGATTGTTGAAAATACACAATACAACAACAGAATATTCCTTAGTACCTACGTTACCGAATCTCCTTTTGGCAATTACAGAGCTATCGGTTTTCTCAACAGATTTGTTTTGCAGCCGCAACCAGCGCAAACTGAAGAGTAGGGCCAAAAAAACGGCCTGAGAAAAGAGCCAAAGAAAAGAGCCAAAGAAAAGAGCCAAAGAAAAGAGCCAAAGAAAAAGAGAATACGCGTTATGGACTCAGCGATTAATCGCCCCATTTATTTAGACTGCAATGCGACAACACCCGTCGTCCCGCAGGTGCTGGCGGCAATGCTGCCTTTTTTTACGGACTATTTTGGCAACCCTAGCAGCCTGAATCATTCATACGGCTGGGAAGCCGAAGCTGGCGTTGACAGGGCCAGAGCGACGATTGCAGCCGCGATTAATGCAGATCCAGCTGAGATTGTTTTTACCAGTGGGGCAACCGAAGCGAATAATTTGGCGATTAAGGGCGTTGCTGAGTCTTACATGGCGGCAGGCAAGCATATGATTACGGTGCAAACTGAGCACAGCGCGGTGCTCGCTCCCTGCCGCTATTTAGAAACGTTGGGCTTTAGCGTGACCTATTTGCCAGTTGGGCCAGATGGCTTGGTGGATTTGTCGCGATTGGAGCGGGCTTTTTGTTCTGAGACTATTTTGGTGTCGGTGATGGCGGCGAACAATGAGATTGGGGTGTTGCAGCCAATTGGAGAGATTGGGCGGATGTGTCGCGATCGCAATATCTTGTTTCATACAGATGCGGCCCAAGCGCTCGGCAAAATTCCGCTGGATGTGCAAGCGATGAACATTGACCTAATGTCTTTAACCGCGCACAAGCTATACGGCCCCAAAGGTATCGGCGCGCTTTATGTGGGTGGGCGAGGTGTGGGCAGGCGAAATGTGGACGGGCGAAATGTAGGCGGGCGAAATCCTCGGGTACAGCTATCACCGCAGCTCCACGGCGGCGGGCAAGAACGCGGCCTTAGATCCGGCACGCTGTTTCCGCCGCAGATTGTGGGCTTTGGTGAGGCTGTGAGGCTAGCGATGGATACGCAAACCATAGAAAGTGAGCGCTTGAGAAGATTGCGCGATCGCCTATGGACTCATCTTTCTGCCCTGCCGGATATTCACCTCAACGGCCATCCGACCAAGCGCTTACCCAATAATCTCAACGTCAGCTTTGAAGGCGTAGAGGGCTCCCTTTTACTCTCTCAACTACAGTCAGCCCTTGCGCTCTCTTCTGGCTCAGCCTGTAGTGGGGCCAATCCTACGCCCTCTCATGTGATCAAGGCCCTGGGTCGCAGTGATAGGCTAGCGCGCGCCACATTACGATTTGGACTAGGCCAGCGCACAACAGAACCAGATATTGATCAAGCGGGCAGTTTGGTCGTAGAAAAAGTGAGGGCCATTAGAAATGAAGCGATATTTTTTTCAAAAAGCTAGATAAGCAAAGCTAGATAAGCAAAGCTAGATAAGCAAAGCTAGGTATAACGACTAAATATTACGACTAGATATTACGACTAGATATTACGATGAAGCGTAAAACCTTGAGACCACCATCTTGTGGGTTCAAAATTAACCTATTATCTGTAACTAATCTCTTTAACAACTGACCGCATTTCCTAACCCCTATGGCTTTGAACTCGCAGCGCAGCTTTCTCGGTGGACTTTTTGGCGGTAGTGCTAAGCCGATGACCATATCAGTGCTGATGATGTACAGCGGCATTGCCATTACCACCGTGTTTGTGTTGGCGGCCTTGTTTGCGCCGCTGATGCAGAACTGGGGCTGGATACAAGACCCTACCGTAGGGCTGACGAATCCAATTCATGAGCCGCCCTCTGCGGCGCATTGGTTTGGCACGAGTCGGCAGGGCTATGATATTTTTGCGCGGACGGTATTTGGAGCGCGGGCGGCTTGGCAGGTTGTTTTGTTAGCGACTGCGATGAGTGTGGTGATCGGCGTGCCGTTGGGAATGTTCAGCGGCTATCGCGGTGGCAAAATTGACCGGGCGCTGCTGTTTTTTATGGATACTATTTACACTTTGCCGGGGTTGCTGCTGTCTGTCACGCTGGCTTTTGTGGTGGGGCGAGGGGTGCTTAATGCGGCGATCGCACTGTCGATTGCCTATGTGCCGCAGTATTACCGAGTCGTTCGCAATCACACCGTGAGCGTTAAAACTGAGCTGTTTATTGAAGCTGCCCAGTCAATGGGGGCCTCTACTTGGGCGGTGTTGTCTCGCTATTTGTTTTTGAACGTGGTGCAAAGTGTGCCGGTGCTCTTTACCCTCAACGCAGCGGATGCGGTGTTGATTTTAGGTGGGCTGGGCTTTTTGGGCTTGGGACTGCCAGAGGCGACCCCAGAGTGGGGCGATGCGTTGCGTCAAGCTTTAGATGCGCTGCCGACGGGTATTTGGTGGACGGCGCTATTTCCGGGATTGGCGATTACCTTGATGGTGACTGGGCTTTCGCTGATTGGCGAAGGGCTCAATGAATTTATTAATCCGCTATTACGACGTGAGAACTGGGATTAAGCCTATATACTTCCTTTCATTACCCCTTTATTTAGGCATTAGTCAGACATATGTCTACTGAGCTATCCGCCAAGCAAAAAAAACTGCAAAACGAGTACTGGCAGCTTAGCGATACAGAGCGATCGCTCCTTCAAGTATTTGCTCTGCTATACGGGCCTACGAGCCGTGTCAATGCTCATAAATGCTGGATGGCCGCGATCGCCAAGCAGCCCAAGGGCAGCGACATTAAGCCTCTCAACCTTCAGCAGTTTGGCGATCAGCTCAAAGGGCTCACTAAGGCGGGCTTTTTGGTTCAAGACCGCGCCAAGGGATCAAAATGTGCGCCGCTGATGATTGAAATTGCGGCGCGCGATGCAGTGAAGGCAGATACTTTTGAGGCGATCGCCCAGGCTATTGATACAACGCTGCCGATTCCATCGCGCTACTACAAAGGGCCGCGTGCCCTAGACGAAACCACTTTTGTGCGTGAGCTGCGGATGGCCACCTACCAAGAAGACTTGGATGCCGTCAATGCGCTGTTTAACGAAGTGCAGTTCGCCCATTGGCGAGGGTCTGTAAACTTCTATGCGCTGTTTAGAGAAATGCTCACCAATCCTTTTGACGCGGATTGGATGAATACGCTGTCTGAGGAATTTTGTGGGCTAGGGCTGTCGCTGATTTTAGAGCACTCTGTAGAGCGATGTACGTCTGCCCACGAAGTTTTTGATCTGCTCGAAGATCGCTATGCTCAAAGTGAGCTATCTCCTCGGCTATGCCTACTGTACGCTGAGCAGCTTTGGCTGCGGGGCTACTTAGAATCCGCCAGTGAGGTACTAGCGGGTGTGAGTGCCCGCAATGAGCATGCCGCCGAAATGAGTGCATTGCTAGGGGCGATCGCCTTTTTGACCGGTAGCAACACCGATGCGATCGCCCACTATCGGGCGGGTCTTAAGGCTGCTGGCAAATCTCAAGGCGCTCAGGCCGCGTGGTTTGAGTACCCAGCCGCGACTTTGTTCTTCTTTGCACTGCTCGAAGCAGGTACGCCCGCTGCCTACCAGGAAGCCGAAAAATACATTGTGCTGATTCAAAAACAGCCCAGCTCTTGGATCAAAAACGCAATGCCCATGCTGATGGCCGTTTTCAATCGGCAGCAGGGCAAAGCCATACAGGCCGCACAACGGTTTGAAAATCACAAATTTTCAGGGCGGCTAGTCGGCATTCCGGCGCTGCTAGAAGCATACGCCCTGCACTGGTTAGATCTCCCCAAGGCCGAGACTTGGCTGCCTGCACAACTCAATCGGCTATGCGCAGTTGCGCTGACGTCGGGCTATGGCTGGATTATGTTAGAAACCGCTGAGCTGCTGGTGAGCTACGAGCCCGATAGCTCCTATGTCGAAATGGTTGAAGCCTTACGTGAGCAGGCCGATAGCCTGCCGCTCATCACCGTTGTTCAGCGGCAAGAAACCTGGGAACTCTCGCTCAAGGCGCTGAGTAATCTGACGCCGCCCAAAGCGCAAAAGGCGGATTCTACCCCTGTCCTAAGTGAGTTTCGATTGATTTGGCGGCTGCGGCTATATAGCGAAACGCACTGGACGCTAGTGCCCTTGGAACAAAAGCTGAGTGTGAAAGGCGGCTGGACAAAAGGCAAGGCGATCGCGCTCAAACGCCTGTACAAAGGCGCTAAAAAACCCCCGTACTTAACCGATCAAGACCGTAAAATTTGCGCTACGCTCGAAGCCGAATACGGTGACAACAGCTACTATTACAGCAGAACCACTACCTACGTATTTCCTAAGCAAGCCCTAATCGCGCTGATCGGCCATCCGCTAGTGTTTTGGGAAGATACGCCCAATGTGCGAGTGGATGTGGTTGCAGGCGAGCCCGAGCTGCTCGTGAAGCGGCAAGACGATAGCTATTTGCGCCTGTCACTATCGCCGCCAGTCACGGGCCATGACATTATTACCATTCAAGAAACGCCCACCCGGCTAAAAGTGATTGCAGTGAGCGCTGACCATCGCCGAATCGCTGAGGTACTGGGAGCCAACAACAGTTTGAAGGTTCCTATTGAGGCAAAAGAACGGGTGTTGAAGGCGATCGCCTCTGTTTCAAACCTAGTCACCGTTCAGTCCGACATTGGCGGCGGCGTCGAAGCCGAATCGGTTCCGGCTGATGCCACACCGCGCGTTCATTTACTGCCCGCTGGCACCGGCCTAAAGGTGTCGCTGCTAGCCCATCCTTTTCCGGCAGGTGGTTCCTACTACCCACCGGGCCAAGGCGGCGAAACGGTCATTGCAGAGGTAGACGGCAAGCGACTGCAAACACAGCGCAATCTCAGCGCAGAGGAGCACAATGCTCAGCAGGTGGTCGCCGCCTGCCCGATTTTACAAGAACACAAAGCAGAAGCCGGGGAGTGGCTCATTGAGGAGCCCTCAGACTGTTTGGAGTTGTTGTTGCAGCTGCAAAACCTAGGTGAAGCGGTGACCATTGAATGGCCAGAAGGCGAAAAGTTTAAAGTCTCTCGTCAGCTTGGCCTCAGCGACTTCAAGCTCAACATCCGGCAGCAGCAGGACTGGTTTGCCGCCAGCGGCGAAGTGCAGGTGAGTGAAAGCCGAGTGGTCGATCTGCGGCAGCTGATGACCCTGCTAGAAAATTCGCCGGGGTCGTTTGTGCCCCTGGCTGATGGTGAATTTTTGGCGCTGACCGATGAGTTTCGCCAGCGGCTACAGTCGCTGCGTCGGCTGGCTCAGCCACAGGGCAAATCGCTGCGCATTCACGGCCTTGCCGCCCTCGCCATGGAGGACATGATCGATGATATTGAACAGCTTGAAATCGACCAGGCTTGGACCAATCATATCGCCCATATCAACGCGGCTAGAAAGATTGATCCCGAAGTGCCCAAGACCTTGCAAGCGACGCTGCGCGACTATCAAATAGAGGGCTATACCTGGCTGGCCCGGCTAGCCAACTGGGGTGTAGGGGCCTGCTTGGCTGATGATATGGGACTGGGGAAAACCTTGCAGGGGCTAGCGGTGATTTTAAGTCGCAGCAGCGAAGGGCCGACGCTGGTCGTCGCGCCGACTTCGGTTTGCGCAAACTGGGCCAGTGAGGCAGAGCGGTTTGCGCCTCGCCTCAAGGTGATGAGCTTTGGGGAGGGCGATAGATCCAACCGTCAGCAGCAGCTAGACGAGCTTGGCCCGGATGATTTGGTGGTGTGTAGCTATGGCCTCATTCAGCAGGAAGATGTCGCAGACATGCTCGCTCAGATTACTTGGCAAACCATTGTGCTCGACGAAGCGCAGGCGATTAAAAATCATGCCACTAAGCGATCGCAAGCGGTCATGGCTTTGCCAGGCCGCTTCAAAATCGCCATGACCGGCACCCCGGTTGAAAATCACCTCGGCGAACTGTGGAACCTATTTCGCTTCATTAACCCTGGCCTGCTCGGTTCCCTAGAGAGCTTCAACCAACGCTTTGCCAACCCCATTGAGCGCGATCAAGACGATGCTGCCCGCGATGCCCTTCGCCAACTCATTCAACCCTTCATTTTGCGCCGCACTAAAGATCAGGTTCTCAAGGAGCTACCTTCTCGCACCGAAATCACCCTACCGGTAGAGCTTAGCCCTGAAGAAATGGCCTTTTACGAAGCGCTCCGCCGAGAAGCCATCGAAAAACTCGCTGAGCAAACCGATGTTCAGGCAGGCCAAAAGCATTTACAAGTCCTCGCCGAAATTATGAAACTACGCCGCGCCTGCTGCAATCCTGCCTTAGTCAAGCCGGAGCTAGCAATTCCAAGCACCAAGTTAGCGCAGTTTAGCGAGCTCATTACTGAGCTGTTAGACAATGGGCATAAGGCGTTGGTGTTCAGTCAGTTTGTTGATCATCTCAAAATTTTGCGCCAGCATTTAGAGAAACAACAGATTGCCTACCAGTATTTAGACGGCAGCACACCTGCCAAAAAACGCAAGCAAAGCGTCAATGCCTTTCAAAACGGCGAGGGCGATGTTTTCCTGATTAGCCTAAAAGCGGGCGGCACCGGGCTCAATCTCACCGCTGCCGACTACGTGCTACACATGGACCCTTGGTGGAACCCAGCAGTTGAAGACCAAGCAAGCGACAGAGCCCACCGCATTGGCCAGCAGCGCCCAGTTACCATTTATCGACTCGTTGCCAAAGGTACTATTGAAGACAAAATTGTGGCTCTGCATAAGGTAAAACGCGACCTCGCCGATAGCCTCCTGAGCGGTACGGATATGAGTAGCAAGGTTTCTACCGAAGAGCTGCTGTCTTTAATTCAGCAGTGACAATGCAGCCAGGATTCAGTCGGGATTTGGTCAGGATTCAGTCGGGATTCAGTCGAGATACCGCAGATCCTTTAGTTGGTGGCCAGTTAGTGGCCAGTTAGCGGCCAGTTAGCGGCACCTGCCCCGGTGCGTATTATCCTTTAGTATCCGGTAAGGAAAGGCTTATGATATAGCAAGCGTATAGATGTATTTTGTACGCTTGCGCGCCACTTAGCCTATAGCATGCGTTGATTTTAGCTGATTCAGCATTCGTTGATTTTAGCGATCGCCTATGTACTGAGCTAAATGGCCAATGCTACAGTTCCATTCAAAGCAGCACAGGAGAGCCATTATGTTTGGTTTGGGCGTCCCAGAGATAGTCATTATTGGCATTGTCGCCGTATTGGTGTTTGGCCCCAAGCGGATTCCTGAGCTAGGCGGCGCATTGGGCAAAACCCTACGAGGTTTTAAAGACGAGCTAGACAAGCCCAGCGAAGAGGACGATTACTTCGAAGACGAAGATGCGTAGTGCCCCTCTGCTATATGCGTAGTGCTATTTGACTTATAAAATTTCTCTTTACAAGCGTTTGAGTGCCCTTGCTAAATATCAGCGTGCGGATTTATTCGTACGCTGATATAAGTATGCTGTGCCGTAAAGGTTTCGCAGTTTTTTTGTATTCTAACCCAGTAAAAATCTTGGCTCATACGAGTCACTGGGTCATATAGGCAACTCCATTTTGGAGGCGCGTACGCAATCAGATGTCCAAACGCTGGTACACCTTGTCAATGTTGCGCATTTGGTAGTCGGGGTTAAAGCATTCGTTAATTTCTGCGGGTGTGAGCTTTGCTTGCACCTGCGGGTCGCTTTCAATGAGTTTTTGAAAATTGCCGCCGGGCGTGTTCCAGGCTTGGTGGGCATTGCTTTGCACAATGCGGTAGGCTTCTTCGCGACTGATGCCTTTGTCCACAAGGGTGAGCAGCACGCGCTGGCTAAATACGACGCCGCCATATAGGTTCATGTTGCGCTTCATGTTTTCGGGGTATACCAGCAGTTTTTTGATCAGCTGGGTGGTTTCCACGAGCATGAAGTGAGTGAGGATGCAGCTATCAGGAAAGATGACGCGCTCGACTGAGCTGTGGGAAATGTCGCGCTCGTGCCAAAGAGCGACGTTTTCTAGGGCTGCGATCGCATTCGCTCTTAAAATCCTCGCCATCCCAGTCAGCCGCTCCGATTTAATCGGATTGCGCTTATGCGGCATTGCCGAAGAGCCCTTTTGGCCCTTAGCAAAAAACTCCTCCACTTCCAGCACATCTGTCCGCTGAAGGTTGCGAATTTCAACCGCGAACCGTTCAATAGAAGCCCCCACGCCAGCTAACGTCATAATGAACTCGGCATGGACATCACGCGAAATAACCTGAGTAGAGGCAGTATCAGGCTTTAAGCCCAGCAGCTGACAGGCAATTTCTTCCACTTCGGGGTCAATATTGGCATAGGTACCCACTGCTCCAGAGATTTGGCCTACCGCGATTTCGTCTTGAATGCGGACAAGGCGCTCACGATGGCGCTGCATTTCTGCCAGCCAACCTGCGAGCTTAAAGCCAAATGTCATCGGTTCGGCATGAATGCCATGTGACCGGCCAATCATAACCGTGTCCCGATGCTCTTGAGCCTTATAGCGAATCACCTGAATCAAATTTTCGACATGAGTAAGAATCAGATGGTGACTAGCGACAATTTGCAGCGATAGTGCCGTATCTAGCACATCAGAGCTGGTCATGCCGACATGGATATAGCGACCCGCATCGCCCACATATTCATTAACATTGGTCAAAAAGGCAATCACATCGTGATGGACTTCGGCCTCAATCTCTAGAATGCGTTCTACGTTGAAGTCAGCTTTTGCTTTGATGGTCTCAACCGCCTCAGCTGGAATGCGCCCTAGCTGCGCCATGGCTTCACAAACGGCAATTTCTACCTGTAACCAGGTCTGAAACCTGTACTGATCTGTCCACAACTCGCCCATTTCGGGCAACGTATAACGTTCTATCAAGGGGATCTAGGGCCTAAAGCAACCGGATCATTTTATCGGGTATAGGGCCGCTATGGGCCTGCAAGTCAACACTTTTATGATTTGATTTGTCTGGGTTTTTGAATAAAAGGCAAATTTTGTCCGAAATTGCTACGCTTTTGTTGGTGTTTAAAGCGCAGTAAAGAGCTTGCTATCTCGTCTATATTTGATGGGTAATCTGACCCTAATTTTTGCCATTGCCCAATTTTTACCCTTGCCTACTGGCTGCTCTTACGCTTTATCCTGACCCTGAACTCCGATGCCTTTAGACCTGAACAACTGGATACTTGCTGCCTATCATGCATTTAATCGCAGCTTGGGGTTTATGCTATGGAACACCTTTTTGGCGTTGATTCCATGGGTACTTAGCCTTTGGCTATTTCGGCGGCGCGAGGTGGCAACCTCAGGCAATAGTACGGCAAGCTCTGCCCCGAGCCTGATCTGGTGGATGGGTTTGGCTGCATTTGTGGCTTTTTTACCCAATGCGCCCTATGTGCTCACTGACGTCATTCACTTGGTCAAGTTTATTCAGCAGGGCGCAGCGCTTTGGACGATCGTTTTCGTTTTGATACCGCAGTATTTTGTGTTTATGTTCATAGGTGTAGAAGCCTATGTGCTTTCGCTGCTTAACTTGGGCAAGTACCTGCGTCAGCAAGGCAAGCAGCACTGGATCACTGGTGCAGAGCTAACGCTACATGCACTATGTGCGTTGGGCATTTATTTAGGTCGAGTGCCCCGGTTCAACAGCTGGGATTTGCTCACCCACCCAGGCCAAATTGTGAGCTTTGTTACGCGAGATTTGTGGCAACCGCAGGCGCTGGCCTTCATCGTGACTACTTTTGGGGTGATTTTGGTGGTGTACTGGGCACTCAAGCATCTTAGTTTGGCGATGAAGCTGTATTTAAAAGCGCTCAGCCATCAGCAGTCTGTAGATGCACTATAGATATGCACTATAGATATGCAGATATGCACTCTAGTCGATTGCACTCTCTATAGCCGTGGCGCATTTGCAGAAGATGAGTAAGATGTCAGCGCTCCCCAAAGCAGTTTGGTGGTGACGATGAGTAAAAAAACGATAATTCCAACCATGATCGACATGTGGGGCACATGAACAATCGCTAGGGCGATTCCCAAGATGATTAGAGAAAGAATGCTCTTGTCCATCATTTCGCGCCTCCTGCGGCCGTTTGTAAGTCTTTTAATTTTGTTCTACTGGTCGTAGTTTATCCGATTTATATCTGTCGGTTTAGTCTACTTTTCAATGGTAACAATTACGCCTCAGCGCGATCCCCAAGACCCTAAGAGCTTAGTAACGCTTAATTTTTCTGGTGAGATGATAATCGTCATGTAAGCGGTTTTTAAATATCTTCGGGCTGCATTCCGGAGACGACGGGCGCAGTTTTACTCAGCTGTAGCTCGGGATGATCGCTCTCGGTTTGGCGGCAGTTCCACTCATTTTTAAACAGTAAAACTGGGCGGTTGTAGCTGTCTTTGACCGTGGCGGTGTTAAAAATTCGGCCTGCTTTTTCGAGTGCAGGCCAGCCGCCAGTAACCCAACGAGCCACCGTGTACCCAATCGGCTCTAGCCGAGTTTCTACGTTGTACTCATTTTGCAGCCGGAACTGCACTACCTCAAACTGAAGCTGTCCGACTGCTGCCAAAATGGGATCTCGCTTGGACTCGTCGGCAGAATACATGATTTGTACGGCGCCTTCTTCTCGGAGCTCGGATACGCCCTTGCGAAACTGCTTGAACTTAGAGGGGTTAGGATTTTTTAGGTAGGCAAACATTTCGGGAGAGAAGAAGGGTATGCCTTCGTATTCGAGCCGCTCGCCTTGGTAGATGGTGTCGCCAATGGCAAATATACCTGGGTTATTGAGGCCGATGACATCGCCGGGATAGGCGACCTCTAACGATTCACGGCCCTGCCCAAATAGCTTTTGAGGGTGAGACAGGCGGACACTTTTGCCGGTGCGGGCGTGGCTGACGACCATGTCTTTTTCAAACTTGCCAGAGCACACACGGATAAAAGCAATGCGATCGCGATGCCTTGGGTCCATGTTGGCCTGTAGCTTAAACACAAAGCCCGAAAACTCTTCATGGGTGGGCGGCACCGGGCCAATGGTGCTCTCATGTGGCCCTGGTTTGAGCCCGTAGTCTAAAAAGGCATCTAAAAACAGCTCGACGCCAAAGTTAGTCATCGCGCTGCCAAAGAATACAGGCGTCATCTGACCGGCATGAATCATCTCTAAGTCTAGATCAGGGCCAATTTCATCCAGCATTTCTAGCTCTTCTTGCAACTGGTCGAACAGCTCTTGGCCAATGAGTTCGAGTAGTCGAGGATCGTCGAGGGTGAGCACGGTGTCTTTGGCTTCTTTGCTGCCGTGGGCGGTTCGCTCAAATAGGTGAACCTGCTTTTTGCGGCGGTCGAACACGCCTTTAAAGCGATCGCCCATCCCAATTGGCCAATTAACCGCATAAGTCGTCAGCCCCAGTTCCTGCTCAATTTCATCTAGCAGCTCTAATGGCTCACGGCCTGGCCGATCTAGCTTATTAAAGAAAGTGAAAATCGGCATATCACGCATCCGACACACCTCAAAGAGCTTGCGCGTTTGCGGTTCTAGGCCCTTTGCGGCATCTTCTAGCATCACTGCATTGTCAGCAGCGGCCAAGGTGCGATAGGTATCTTCACTAAAGTCTTGGTGGCCAGGGGTATCGAGTAGGTTTATCCAGTAGTCGTCGTAGCTAAATTGCAGCACCGTAGAGGTGATTGAAATGCCTCGCTGCTGCTCTAGTGCCATCCAGTCCGAAACAGCGTGCCGCTGCGCTCGCCTAGCCTTGACCGATCCTGCCTCGTGAATAGCCCCGCCATACAGCAGCAGCTTCTCGGTCAGCGTGGTTTTACCCGCGTCTGGGTGAGAAATAATGGCAAAGTTGCGGCGCTGTTCTACCGCTGCTGCGATTTCAGGGGTACTGGTGACAAGAGTAGAGGTCATTTAGGCGGATAAATATCTCAACCTATCAATTGTAGTTCGCCCTTGTAGAATCATCGCCTTGAGTTGTCCATACCGGTGAAAACAAGTTATTTCAATATTAAAAAAATCAGTACGAATAGTGAAAATACGGACAAAATTAAATAAATTTATACTCAGATGAGCAATGGTCTACAGGTGTTTAGAGATATTTCTTTTAATATCTTTTCAAAACCTATTTTGTTGTCATTGCATTCTACCGGTAGCTTTGAATAAGGCCGCGTATCGGTCCTATCCTCTTTTTTCCCTCTGATTTTTTGGAGTGCTTATAAAATGAACTTAACGAAAAAGTGTATCGCTGAGGCGGTTGGCACCTTTTGGCTAGTCTTAGGCGGCTGTGGTAGTGCTGTCTTAGCAGCGACCTTTATTGGTGCAGAAATTGGCCCAGACATTGCTTTTCCTCTGGGACTGGGCTTTTTGGGCGTTTCTTTAGCCTTTGGCCTGACGGTGCTAACCATGGCCTATGCCATTGGTCATATCTCTGGCTGTCACCTCAATCCAGCAGTATCCTTCGGATTATGGGCAGGGGGGCGTTTTCCTAGCTCTGACTTACTGCCCTACATCATTTCTCAGGTGGTGGGCGCTATTGTGGGTACTGCCGTTATCTACCTAGTCGCAACCGGTCAGTCGGGTTTTGATATGAGTGGTGCTACCTGGGCCGCTAATGGTTTTGGTGAACTCTCTCCGGGCAATTTTGGGCTCTTTGCCAGCTTCCTGACTGAAGTGGTGATGACCTTTATGTTTTTAGTGGTGATTTTAGGCGCTACAGACGGACGAGCTCCTCAAGGCTTTGCCCCAATTGCGATTGGAATGGCTCTTACGCTCATCCATTTGATCAGCATTCCGGTGACGAATACCTCGGTAAACCCCGCGCGGAGTCTTGGCCCAGCCTTGTTTGCAGGGCCTGAGTATTTAGCTCAGGTCTGGCTATTTTGGGTTGCGCCTATTTTAGGCGCTATTCTGGCAGGCTGGTTTTATAAGAACGTATTAGAAGAAGCTGCGAAGCCAGATATTGCGGGTGATGTTATCTCTTCGGCACCTTCTGCAACGGTTAGAAATCCGTAAAGTGGTGGCCTCAATTAGTTAATTAGTTACCTCTAGTTGCCTTCACTAGTTGCCTTCACTAGTTGTCTTCACTTAATTAGTTACCTCAATGTAACGAAAAAACGGCCTATCGTAATTCTCCTGATGAGGGAATAGCGATAGGCCGTTTTTCTTTATTTTGCGCCTTTATCTAGAGGTCTCTGGGTGTATTTAGAGGTATCTGAGCGTATTTAGGCGCTGGGTCTAGAGGGTTTGGAGTCGGTTTGTTCTTTTTTGGAGCGGTTTTCGATCATTCCAAAGAGGATAGAAGGCAGTGTGAGCATAGCGATAAGTCCGGCCATGTATACAACAACTTCTAGGCCAGAGGGCATGTAAAAGAGATCAAAAAGGGTTGTGTAGGCAAGCATAAAACGAATTTTGTGAGGGCGTTCAATACTGTGGTGATAACACTCTCTTCAAGAGCATGGGCTGCGTTTGTATCGATTCGTTTCATGCAGATAATTTGCTTATTGTTTTGCTTGTAGATTCTTTGCAGTATGTGTAGACCTGTTTACCAACTGATAGCTTACAAACTGACCACTTGAAAACTGATAGCTTACAAACTGATAGCTTACAAACTGATAACGACTAAGACCAGAATAATTAGGATTGCGATCGCTAATCGGAGCCCATCTTTACCCTTTCGAGCAATGGGATGCAGCGCCTGACGAGTGGGTGGGGGCGGTGTTGAAACATCTTGATACAGCGTGCAGGTCATGGCCGTTGGTCGCTTGGGAAATGTGCAGCTGTCATCGGCATCGTAGGTGCAGGTGGCGCATAGGGGAATATCGCCTTCGGCACGGTGTAGCGGCATTCCAGCATGGCCATGCGCGACGAGTGTGAGGTTGCACTGCGGGCAGCGGATGGCATTCGTCGGTAGGGTGCGATCGCACCTTGGGCAGTTAGCCATGGTAAAAGTTAGTAAAAGTCAGTAAAAGTCTCGGCAAAAAACTCAGCAAAAGTCTCAGTACAAGTCATAAAGCTACTGTCCCAGTTATCGCTTACCGTAGTCCCTTTTAACATCTGCCTTTTAACAGCTGTCTTTTCGCATCTGTCTTTTAGCATTTGTCTTTTAATGGGCGTTCGGTAGAGCCATTCGGTAAACCGCCCGCGATAGGCGGAATTGTTTGCCAAAATAGGGAAGTAAACTGCGCTCACGTAACAGGCGCTTAACGATGTGGAGCTTGCTATGGATACCTCGAACTTACTCAGACAGCTATTGATGCTAGGCGTGGGCACCACTTCGCTAGTGGCCGAGCGAGTCAAACAAATGAGTGAGGAATTGGTGCGCGACGGCAAGCTAGATCCGGATCAAGCCAAGGGCTTTGTCGATGACTTTATGTCGCAAATCAATGTGGATCAAAAAGCCGTCGAAAAGCAAATGCAGCGGCAAGTTCGCAATATTATGCAAGATTTGGGCGTGCCTCGTCAGTCGGAAATGGACGAGCTACGCGGCAGGTTAGATCGGCTAGAGCGTCAGCTACGCGATCTAGAGAATAAGGACTGGCGATGAAGCGCCTTCATACTTTTGCCTATCCGTCGTACACTATGCAAAAGAAACGAGAGCTCATCCCAATGAACCTATGAGAGAAATACTAATTAGCTTTGGTGTGGTGGTTGCCTGCGTCGCAGTGCTGCTCGTTGCCCAGTTTACGGGTGGCGATGGTGAAGTGGCGATCGCCGACAGGGCAACTGAGGCCCCCACTGCTCAAACACAAGTTCAGACACCAGTTTCAGAAAAAGCACCATCAGAAACATCGGCAGAAACATCGGCAGAAACATTGGTGGCTCAAGGCAGTGCCAGTGATTTGGTTACCGGAAGTACTACAGGAGGAGATGCTGTGACTAACCCAGCCGCAGATGCTAATAATATTGTCACGACCGACTCGGGCCTAAAGTATGAGGTCATTACCGAAGGTGAAGGGGCGCAGCCTCAGACAGGTAATCGTGTGTTTGTCCATTATGTTGGCACACTCGAAGATGGCACTAAGTTTGATAGTTCGCGCGATCGCGGTCGTCCCTTCGACTTCACTATTGGCCAAGGCCAGGTGATCAAAGGCTGGGATGAAGGCGTCGGCATGATGAAAGTTGGCGATAGACGTAAGCTCATTATTCCGCCCGAGCTAGGCTACGGCGCTCGCGGTGCAGGCGGTGTGATTCCTCCCAACGCTACGCTTATTTTTGA
Organism: Phormidesmis priestleyi Ana; assembly: GCA_001314865.1. GTDB lineage: Bacteria > Cyanobacteriota > Cyanobacteriia > Phormidesmidales > Phormidesmidaceae > Phormidesmis > Phormidesmis priestleyi_B. The sequence continues at coordinate 58,907 of LJZR01000003.1, forward strand.
TGTAGAGCTACTGCGCATCGGCAGCTAGTAATCTCCATCCTATGTAGTTAGTTTGAAAGCTAGTTTGGAGTCCTCAAGTTGCTGAAGTCCCTATTTGGGTGGTGCCCCATAGGTAAGGATGACTGAATTTTATATGCAGCAAGGGACATCAAGATTTATAGCCCTTAAGGCGCTAAGTATATATGCTCGTTAAGGGCTGGAATACTTGTCCTCCCGTGGATTGTGGGTTGAAATCCTGTGAATAACCAGGATACGTATTCAGAAGTTAGCTTCATTGGTCGAAACCCATTCAGAGACAGATAGATCTAAAATTAGTGCCCTATATAAATCAAGGGGGTTAGCCCTTTTGGATGAGCTAAAAAGATAGTGGATCGCCTCGGTTGACCCACAAGTGCGAAATCGAACCCCTTTTGCTGGGCAACACTAAAGATATGCCTCAAACCCTTGCCAGGAGAGAGGCACTAAATTCCGATCTATCTGTCAGAGAGAGGCTTACAACCATCCTTACCTTTTTAGGACTACCCGTTTAAACAGATTTGTCGCGAAATAAGAAAAATAATCGCTGAACCCATTGATATACATGGCTTTCAGGTGATTGTCCTTGAAATGGCTGAAAGCTCCTAATCAAAAGACTTTCAGCCATTTTAAGGGCTTATTTCGCAACAGTTCTCTTATTGGTAAGCAATTTCAAATTCCAACTTACAGACATGTATGTTGCTTCAGCGAGGAACGATCTTACTGGGTTTCAGCCGCTTAGATCTGCTAGACGTATTTGACGGTGATTCAAGGCGAACGAGAAATCAATGGTTTTGGGCGTCCGTAGTCTGGAATTTAGAATTTCTGCTTATTGGTCAACTGTATTTATTAAAAATTTTTCGTCAACAGATTTTTTAAATCCTGCCTGTACTAGTATTCTGGCGTCAGTCATTGGCTCTTTAGCTGTCGAGCTGTATTCTTTGAGAGCTTCTTCAAATCTATCTATTAATTCTTCTCCGTCTCTATTCGTTTTATAGTGCAAATACAATATATAAAATATTTTTTGGTCGATAACGACGTATCCGTGTTTTTTTTGTTTGGTTTCATATAGTGATGTTAGTTCAAAATATTTTTTGATCTGTCCAGGACTGTCCTCAACTACTAAGACCTCTTCCCCAAAAATTTCGTCATAGTGCTTATCAAATATTTGTTTTTTTCTGCTAGATGCTTTGTGTGGATTACCCTTTAGAGAATAAAGGACTTGGCCAAATCGCTCCATGCTAATTTGGTATTTGTATGTTCTGTCGTCAGTCAGTCCCGTATCACCTGTCTTTCTTGAATAAGCTACTTCGTATTCACGTAGATACTGCTCTAGATGCATTTGCTCAGGTCTGAGAGACTTTAGATCTACGCTAGATATAGAGTTTTGACTGTTAGTATATTCAGCTATTTTGTTATTCAGTACCTTATCGTTCGTAGTCTTGAAGATTCTCACCAATATTTGACTGTTAGAGAGATATTCGTCTATATTCCCTTCGTCAAACTTGTGGAATTTGTGTATTGTTCTTAATGTTTGACCGCCGTTTATTACTTGAAAGGACTTTAGTTTAAGTTTTATTTTTTTGTTTGCGTTAGTATTGATAGCCTCAATATCTTCTGCGATTAGCGTCAAGCCATTGTTATACATGAAAAACTTTGAGGGTTCCTTTTTCAGTGTTGTTGAGATGTTTTTGTTATACTTTGAACGTGCTACAAACCCTCTGACATTATCAAATAAAACAGAGTAGTCTAGCTCTATATCCCTTAGATCTTGTACATTTTCCATGTTATATTGATTTCTCATTTCTTCGCTATTACATGTAATACGTATGATCTCATTGATCGGAAGTCTAATGATGTACGATTTTGATGACGAAATTGGATCCTCTGAGAACGACATAATCGCATCAGTATCTAACATTAATTCCGCATTGATTGGTTCAGGACGGATAGACATATATTGGCTTATTTGCACTAGTCCCACCGCCTTTACCTCTAGTCCATAAGCCTGTTCTAGCCTTTTTATATCCTCATTTGATTTCTTTAGCTCTATATTCTCATTACTTACTACATATAAATGTAGCTTCCATTCATCATTGCTATTCAACTTCTCTATAATAGAAATCGCAAATTCTTTTATTTTCCCTTCTAGGTTATCTGTTTGCTCCGTAGTCAATGCGTTGACGAACTTTGCAGATATAAATGCTTCGTTTAGGCACTGAGCTTTACCAGGATTGAACTTTTCTCTATACTTGAAATTAAACAAGTTAATAGAAAAATCCTCCTCATTAATATGGATTGCATCAATGCCACAATCATCTTTCTTTGTTTCTCCTAATACCAATTGATTAAATTCAGTATCTGTTACTAAATCTCTTAAATCGAAGATGTCTCGAATGCCGCAAACATTCTCTAATATGAAGAGATAGAATCCTAGTCGTTCTCTCTTTTTGGGTTCTTTTACTTTTTGGCCGCAGTTAGAGTCGTTTAACAGTATATCTGCATATTTTTCAGATTTTTTTGCGACTAGTTTGAAATCATTGATATTAGGCATATTCACTTAAATGCTTTAGGTTGCCACATTAGTTTAGCGGGCCGGAACTATTTTCTTAGAAAAGATTAGTCCCGGTTAGAAAGATCGGATGCTCGATTAAGAAACTGCGTGTATTCTGGCTGAAACAACAGCTTAACCGTGCCGGTTGGGCCATTCCGATGCTTGGTGAGAATAATCTCTGCAATCCCTCGATCGGGTGTATCCGGATCGTAATACTCTTCTCGGTATAGCATCATAATTAAGTCAGCGTCCTGCTCAATTGCGCCTGATTCACGCAGATCTGACATCATGGGGCGTTTGTTGGTACGGGATTCTACGCCGCGACTGAGCTGCGAGAGGGCAATGACGGGGACGTTGAGTTCGCGGGCAAGCCCTTTTAGCGATCGCGTCATTTTAGAGAGTTCTTGCACGCGGTTATCGCCCGATCCTTCCATCAGCTGCAAATAGTCAATCAAAATCAACCCTAATGCGCCACCATGCTCGGCCTGCAATCGTCGTGACTTAGATCGAATTTCTGTCACTCCAATTCCTGGCGTATCGTCAATAAAAATCGGCAGCTGAGAGAGCGTGTTAATGGCATGGCCCATCGGTTCCCACTCGTGCTGAGCGATTCGCCCTGTACGCAACCGGCCACTTTCAATCTTGGCTTCGGATGACAGCAGTCGATAAATCAGCTGCGCTTTGGACATCTCTAAGCTGAAGACAGCGACTGGAAGCCGATGCGTATCGGCAATATTGCGAGCTACGTTCAAAACAAATGACGTTTTTCCCATCGCCGGTCTTGCAGCCGCAATAATCAGGTCAGAGCGCTGAAAGCCTTGGGTCATTGCGTCTAGGTCATAAAATCCGCAGGCTAGGCCGGGGAGCACCATGCCCAGCGATCGCTGCTCAATATCCGAAAATGTATCGGTTAAAATATCTGCCGTTGCGGTGAGTCCTTGCGTGGGCCGCTCTTGGGTAATGCCAAACAGCCTTTGCTCCGACTGGTCGAGCACTTCTTCTAGCGGGGTTTCGGTTTCGTAGCCCAGCTGAATAATTTCACCGCCTGATTGAATCAGCTTGCGGCGTGTGTACTTGTCCATAACCAGCTTGGCGTACTGGTCAATATTGGCCGCGCTGATGGTGCGATCTACCAGCTGGGCAAGTCGGCTTTGGCCGCCCACTTTTTCTAAGGTGCCTTTGTCCTTTAGCCAAGAGGCAATGCCCATGAGGTCAGTCGGCAATCCCCTGGCTTGTAAATCTAAGGCTGCCTGATAAATGCTGCGATGCGTACCAATGTAAAACGCCTCCGGAACAATGACTTCAGTCACTCGGCCAATGGCTTCAGGATCAATCAGGATGCCGCCCAAGATCGCCTCTTCTGCCTCAATGTTCTGTGGCGGTAGGCGGTCAATCGCAGGCTTAAATCGGGGTTCTGATGAAACCATTGAAGATAAAAGGATGAATGATAAATGATTAACAATGAATAGCAAAGCATAGGAGGGATAATCCCTTGCATACTTCGTTATTCGTACTTCATCGTTCCAATATAAAAGGGCAGGGATTTATTTGACTCCCTACCCTTATTAAATTAACGAACAGTACAAATGTTCGCAAATGTTCGTAGTGATCTGGCTTGTGCCTTTTGGCCTGTGTCTTTTGGCCTGTGTCTTTTGGCCTGTGTCTTTTGGCCTGTGTCTTAATGAAATTAAGTACGAAATCAGTCAGACGACATAAGTTCAGTGAAGTTAATCAGCCACTACGCGCAGATTGATGATAGCCGTCACTTCGCTGTGTAGCTTGATTTCGACCTTGTATTCGCCTAGCTTGTTGATATCAGGTAGGGTAATGTCGCGGCGATCAACTTCTTTGGCTGCATTGGCCTGAATGAGGTCGGCGACTTCAGCAGATGTAACCGTACCAAAGATAGCCTCGTCTTCCCCAACGGCTTTGGCGATGGTGAACATGCCGATGGTGTTGAGCGCTGTTTTAGTCGCTTCTGCCTCTTTTTTAATCGCCTCTAGGCGTTGACGCTCTTTTTCGCGACGAATTTCTACCTGCTTGAGCACACCCGGCGTTACCCGATAAGCCATGCTGCGAGGAAACAAAAAGTTGCGTGCGTAGCCGGGCGCTACTTCTACCAAATCACCGTCGCTCCCAAGCTTGGGAATGTCCTGAGAGAGGACTACCTGAGTTGTTTTTCTCGCCATTTCTATTACGGGTATTACGGGGTCTATTACTGGGGTTGCCTGTACGGGGATTACCTGTACTTACTCACGACTCTAAATGATTCCGCCGCAGCGCAGTATACTACCTTACCGAAAACCTGCTAAAGCTGCAACCCAGTTGTGGCATCTGGCGCATGTTTTTTTCTGGTAGAAGCTGTCTGTCTGCTAGAAACTGTCTGTCTGCTAGAAACTGTCTGTCTGGTAGAAGCTGTCTGTCTGCTAGAAACTGTCTTTCATTGTGCGGATGTGGGCAAATACGGTGACCGGATCTTGGCTACTCGCGATCGCCTGAAGCTGTGGGCTCTCCCAGCGGAGAAAAGGATTGGTGGCTTTTTCTGTGGCGAGTAGGGCAGGGACAGTGGGTTGATTTTGCGCTCGGGCGGTAGTGACTTCGGCGAAGCGCGATCGCAATGCTTCATTTTGATCCTCTACATGCATGGCAAACTTCAAATTGCTGAGCGTGTATTCATGTGCGCACCATATTCGGGTGTTGTCTGGCAGGGCCTTAAGCTTGGCTAACGAAGACTGCATTTGCTCAGGACTGCCTTCAAATAATCGGCCACAGCCGCCTGCAAAAAGCGTGTCACCGCAAAATAGCTCGCCTGGTGTGTCGTCGAGCGGTGTGATGACGGATGCGGGTGCAGAGGCGGGTGCAGAGGTGGGTGAAAAATAGTAGGCAATGTGCCCTCTGGTATGGCCGGGGACAAAGAGCACTGTAGCGATGCGGTCTGCAAACGTGACGCGATCGCCTTCTTTTAAAGCATAGGTTTGCTGCGGAATCCGTCCTTTATCTTCCTCACTGGCATAGACTTCGGCCTTGGGAAAGCGCTTGATCAGTTCGCGGTTGCCGCCAACATGGTCATTGTGATGATGCGTGTTAAAAATGGCCACCAGCGTCGCGCCTAGTTCAGCTAACTTGTCTAGCACAGGCGGTGCATCCGCCGGATCAACGACTGCCGCCGTGTGATCTACCGGGTTATGCAACACAAAAATGTAGTTGTCGGCGCGAGCTGGGAGTCGATAAATGTCCATAGCTATCCGTTGCAGGTTTAACGGATTAGTTTAGCGAAAGGTCAGCGAAAGGTCAGCGAAAGGGCGCTAGCTGCGATCGCTTCTGTGAACGCTTCACGATTCTTTTGATGCTTCAGAGGTTTTTGATGCTGTAGAGGCTTTGCGATCGCAATATCTCTTCGCATCTCTTAGCAATAAAGAATGAAGCAAAGTCGATACACTGCGGGTACCTATAGGGCGTAATCTAGTGCCTGACTCAACGTGATGGCATTTCGTAACGGCCTCAGCGATGGCTGTTGTCAGTCATCCGTCATGGGTCATCCGTCATGAGTCATCTGTCATGAGTCATCCGTCAGTGAGCGTCAGGGTGAAACAGCCTTGGTCGCTAAAGCGAATCTTCTATATTGGGTAGGGTTTATGACCGATGTTCCGGTGATTCAAATTCATCAGCTCACGAAGCAGTTTGACGATCACATCGCCGTCGATCAGCTCAGCTTAGAGGTGTATGCAGGCGAAGTATATGGCCTAATTGGCCCCAACGGCGCTGGCAAAACGACGCTGATTCGGCTGCTGTCAATGGCTGACTCGCCGACGGCAGGGGAGATCATCATTGACGGGCAAAAAATGGCTCGCAACGAAGCTAACGCAGCAATTAAGCGCCGAATTGGCTTTTTGCCAGACGACTTTCCGCTGTATGACGACCTGAGTGTAAATGATTACCTTGAGTACTTTGGCCAGCTGTACTATCTAGAGCCAGAACCGTTAAACCAGCGTGTGAGTGAAGTATTGGCGCTGGTGAATTTAGAGCACAAGCGCAGTAGCCTAATTAGCACCCTGTCACGCGGTATGAAGCAGCGATTGAGCTTGGCTCGTACAGTTATTCATCGGCCTCGCTTGTTGCTATTAGATGAACCCGTTTCAGGTCTAGATCCCATTGCTCGAATCGACTATTGCAAAACAATTAAGCGGTTACAGAGCGAGGGAATCACCATTTTAATTTCGTCGCACATTTTGAGTGACCTGGAAGATTTTTGTACAACCATCGGCATTATGGAGCAGGGCCGTTTGGTAGAAAGTGGCCGCTTGCAGTCGCTGTATCGACGCGAAGGGCAGCAGCTGCTAATTGCGGTGCTAGAGCCCGACTCGCGGCTGGAGATATTTTTAGAGGAGCATCCTTTGGTGACGGCTCAAAATGAGTGGGTTGAGCTCGCCGGTGGGGGCCGTAAGCTGGGGGTGACCTTTACAGGTAGTGAGGCAGATGCTGCTGAATTATTGCGAGTGCTGATTTTAGAAGGCATTCGAGTGAGCGAGTTTCATTACACGCAAGAAACGCTAGAAGATATTTTTGTGCGACTGGGCTATCAGCAAACTTCTTAGAGATTGGTTCGAGATTGGTTCGAGATTGGTTCAAGATTGGCTAGAGATTGGCTAGGGATTGCTTTAGAGGCTAGGCTACTGCACTTTGCGCGACCCCATTCAATATGTTGTTCACTTTCGGTTTTCCATTGCAACTTAACTTTTTCAACATTCTTTTATTTTTAAGGTTCTATGATTAATTGGATTGATAGGCTGGGGACTCAGAATCCTCAATTTCTCCGAGAATGTCGCGGACGGCTCAGACCGCGAAGCGTGATGGCAGCGGTTGGACTGTCAATTATTTTTCAGTTTTTGTTGTACATATCCATAGTGGATGTCAATCAGCCTCTTGATGCGATCGCACAGCGAGATGTCTGTAGGGCGCTCTCTTGGGTGATTCCTTATGCTTTGTTTGTGCTAGGAGGCTATTACATTGTTGATGACTTGGGTAAAGAAGAAAGAACAGGAACGCTGAACTTTATTCGGCTGAGCCCTCGGCCAGCAGTTGAAATTTTGCTAGGGAAGCTGCTCGGCGTGCCGATATTGCCGATGCTGCTGGTGGCGATCGCCCTGCCGATGCATGTTATTACAGGTCTGCTAGGCGGTGTTTCGCCCGGTTGGCTGCTGAGCTACTATCTGCTGCTGGTCTTTGCGATGGGGCTGGTGTATTCGTTGGCGCTGCTGTTTGGCCTAGTGGGTAGCACCTCGCCGTTGGGTAAGCAGCAGGCGCTCAGTGGAATTGGCTTTGCCGGTTTGGCGCTGTTTTTTTTAGCGCCTGTGTTTATGCTTTGGAATACGCAGGTGGTGTGGTGGTCGTTTGAGCAGGGCTCGCCTTTGTTTAGTGAGTTTGACCGCGTTAGCACACCGTTAGAATGGGTATACCTGCCGATTGCCGCAAACGTGATTGTCGCTCATATATTTGCCTTGGGTAACTTTGTGCTCGCTGCGCTGCTGACCTGGCAGGTGCTGCTGCGCAAGTTTCAGGTGCCGCAGTCTACGCTGGTGAGTAAGTACATTAGCTATGTGGGAGTGGCCTATGCCAATGTGTTGCTATGGGGCTTTTTTCAGCGCTCAACTATTCAAGACTTTGAGCAAGAAAGCGGCATTGCAGCACTGGCGTTTCTCAATGCTGGATTGTTGATAGGGCTAATATTTGCCCTGGCTCCTAGTCGGCAGATCCTGCTCGATTGGCTGCGCTACCGGCAACATCGCTTTATGGATTGGGTTTGGAATGACAATAGCCCTTCTGTGCTGGCGATCGCGATTAACTTTGCGATCGCGGCTGTACTGATTGTGCCCTGGCTATTCATTGTCAAAGGTGCCAATATTCAAGCGAGTGCTTATCTGCTCTCAGCGGTGAGTCTAGGCACAATTATTTTGATTTACGCGACGCTGGTGCAAATTATTTTGAGTATGCGACTGCGATCGCCAATGATTTGGGCGGTCGGCGTTGTGGCAACCATTGGAATAGTTCCCCCAATCATCCTCGGCATTTTAACTGAAGGTTTAGCGGATCGTTCTACCTTTCTCATTGCGATTTGGACGTTTTTAGGCATCCCTTTCTGGAACGGATCTGATGCGGGCAATCTGTCGCTAGGCTTAGCCATCGGCTGGGCTGCTCAGCTGATTGTTTTGCTATTGCTATTCACGCGCTTTTCGCAAAACTTAAAGCGGCTCTCAGCCCATCGCTATGCAGACAGTTGATGGTCAGCAGCAAAGCGCGTTGTAGTCTCTTTGTGTTTAAGCGCCATTCAAGCGACATTTAAGGGCACATACTGTTGTGCCCTGACTGGTCTGTGCTTCAGATGTTAGTGATTGTCTGTCCCCCAATGCAACACGACCCTAACCATTTCCCCAACGTTCAGACCAAGAGAGTTGGGTGAAAAGAGAATTTAATCTGAGAGAGTTCAACTAGAGAGAGTTCAACTAGAGAGAATTCAGCCTAAGAGAATTCAGCCTAAGAGAATCCAAACATATCTAACTGTTCTTCAGGATCGGGCTGTTCTTCAATATTTGTTGGCTCGTTTGGGTTGTGTTTAATTGCGCGATCGCCTGCCCTGGGCGCTTTTTTGTGACGCAGCCCCACCGCAATGGTGCTGTTTTGTTCTATTTGGCTCATCACTTGCCTAGCGCGGCTAATCACCGAAGGCGGCAGTCCGGCCAATCGGCCTGCTTCAATGCCGTACGACTTATCAGCACCACCGGGTCTGACCTGATGTAAAAAGATAATCTGATTGGGCATCTCTTTGACGGTGACCTGATAGTTTTCTACATTGGCGAGCAGTGAGGCTAGCTCATTCAGCTCGTGGTAATGCGTGGCAAAAATAGTGCGCGCGCCGATTTCGCTCGCGAGATGTTCGGCAACGGCCCAAGCAATCGACAGCCCATCAAAGGTGGCGGTGCCCCGGCCAATTTCATCGAGCAGTACCAAAGACTGAGGCGTCGCATGGTTGAGAATGTTTGCGGTTTCGTTCATCTCTACCATAAAGGTCGATTGGCCCGTGGCCAGATCATCGACTGCGCCGACGCGGGTAAAAATGCGATCGCACACTCCCAATGTCGCGGCCTTTGCGGGTACAAAACTTCCCATCTGCGCCATCAGCTGAATCAAGCCGATTTGTCTGAGGTAGCAGCTTTTGCCACTGGCGTTTGGCCCTGTGAGAATAATGAGATCAGGAGCGACTCTGTTCTGTTCTTTTTTGGGTTCGCTGGTCACGCTGCCGAGCCCGGTGTCATTGGGTACAAAAAACCCAGCTGGTAGTGACTGTTCTACCACCGGATGGCGACCGTCTTCAATAAAAACAGATCGGCCTGTGGTGATTTCAGGGCGGGCGTATCCTTGATAAATCGCGACTTCTGCGAGCGCTGCTAAGACATCAGCCGCAGCAACCTTGGCCGCCACCTGGCGAATCAGCGTAACCTGCTCGCTGACCTGCTCGCGCAGCTGAATAAACAGCTCATACTCTAGCTGATGCATTTCCTCGTTGGCCATTGTCAAACGAGTTTCACATTCTTTGAGTTCGTGAGTAATGTATCGCTCTTCATTCGTGAGTGTTTGTTTGCGGGTGTAGTCGTCAGGGGCCTGCGCCGACTTGCTGCGAGAAATGCTGATGTAGTAGCCAAAAGCTTTGGTGTAGCCCACTTTGAGGTTGCTAATACCTGTGCGAGATCGCTCGGTGGTCTCTAGGTTGGCAATCCACTGTTGATCGGCAATGATTTGGGATCGCAGCTGATCGAGCGTGGGGTTTACGCCGTCGCGAATGAGGTTGCCTTCTGTGAGGTAAAGGGGAGGATTTTCGACGAGGTGCGATCGCAACACATCGCCCAACTGCTCTAGCTCAGGGGGTACAAACTGTAGCTTCACCAAATAGGGTGAAGTCGCATGGCTCATGAGCGCCGCTAGCTCGGGCAGCTTGGCAAAAGAATCAGCGATCGCAACCAAGTCACGACCATTGGCCGTGCCCGACCCTGCCCGACCCGCCAATCGTTCGAGATCGTAAATTTGCTTGAGCAATTGCTGTAGCTGCTGCCGCAGACTGCCATTTGTCACAAGCTCTTCAACCGTATCTTGCCGCGCCTGAATGCCTTCTAAGCTCAGCAACGGCTGCAACAGCCATCGGCGCAGCGCCCGTCCGCCCATTGCCGTAACGGTTTTATCTAAGGCCCACAGCAGCGATCCATGAAAAATGCCATCCCGGCAGGTTTGGGTAATCTCTAAGTTGCGCCGGGTCTGGTGATCAATCACCAAATACTCAGTGGTTGAATAGCTAGAGAGATTTTGCAGGGGAGCAACCGATTCTTTTTGAGTGTCTTCTAAATATTCCAACAGACCGCCTGCCGCCCGAATGGCAAGAGGTAGGTGAGCGCAGCCAAATCCTTCGAGCGATCGCACTCGAAAACTCTCTAACAGCCGCTGCTTAGCCTCCGCTTTCGTAAACGGCGTTTGGCTGCGAAAGGTATAGCAAAACTGCGTCGGCAAGCAGGCAGGCAGCCGCTCAGACTTTTCTCCAGGCCGCAGCAGCGCACCCAGATCAGGCAGATTAGTCGGCACCAAAATCTCCGCCGGCTGAAGCCGCATCAGCTCTTGAGCCAGCTCATCTAAGTCAGTCGCCTGCGTCGTCAAAAACTCTCCAGTTGAAACATCCGCATGGGCTAGTCCCCAATGATCGCCAGCAATCACCACCGCCGCCAAAAAATTATTGCGCCTAGCGCTCAGCATGCCTTCTTCAATCACAGTGCCAGGCGTGATAATCCGAGTTACCTCTCGTTTCACCAAGCCCACTGCCTGCGCCGGGTCTTCAACCTGGTCGCAAATGGCCACCGCATAGCCTTTTTCAACCAGCTGTGTGCAGTACCGCTCTAGCGCATGATGCGGAATACCCGAGAGCGGAACCCTGCCAATGGCCTTGCCCGAGTCCTTGCTAGTCAGCACCAGCTCTAGCTCACGGGCAATAGTAATGGCATCTTGAAAAAAAGTTTCAAAAAAATCGCCAACACGATACATCAACAGGGCATAGGGATGCTGATCTTTAATCTCTGCATAGTGACGCATCATCGGCGTCATATCGTCGCGGTTGACCTCGCGATAATCAGCGTAGCGTACCGTATGTTTGGCTAGCCTTTCGGGGATACCGTAGTTTTCGGGTGGCTTACCAGCGTTAGAGCTAGCTTCAAAAACAGTCATAAACGCAAAACAGGTAGGGGCTAATCTAATATCTTAGGCGCTTTTATTTTAAATGTTTTACGCGACAGGGCGTGAAGCGGCTTCTATTGCCTCCTGTCGCCTTCTATCGTCTTTAAGCGCTTTTGAACCCTTAGTATCAGCTATATGGCCTAGGAACTTGATTAGAGTTATGGCGTCATCCAAGCTAGTAATAGTTAAATAAGCTGAAAAACTTAAAATCAGCGGCTATTTCTTCTAAACGGGGCGTTTCTGTGAGCTATATTCGTTTCTATTCTACCTGGGAAACTTGCTAAGCCTTTTACTAAGCCTTAATAGATGCTCTAGATACACTTCTAGAATTTTTGACGCTTTTGATGCTTTAGGCACTCTCAACTATCAGCTCTTTCTCCTGAAAAGATCAGCAAAATAAAGCGCACAATGAACAACAGTAGTGAAAGCCTCGTTAACGCCCCTCTCAACAGCCATACTTCACCCATTCTGCCTGCTGGCCACATCACGCCTTCAAATGTCTTCCCAGAGACTGCGACTGTCGGCAAATCTATCGCCTCTAAATCTATCGCCTTTGTGGACAGCGGCCTAGCGAATATAGACGATCTCATTGCGTCGCTCACCGATGCTACCGTCTATGTTATAGACTCCCAACAAGATGGTGTTCGCTACATCGGTGATGTCCTCTCTCAGCTACAGCATGAAGCCTTTGATATCGGCAGCGTTCATATTTTTGCGCATGGCGACGCGGGTGAATTACAGCTAGGCGCAACGACCCTCACTGCTGACAACCTGATTGGCTACAGCGAAGACTTGGCTACCTGGAGCCAATCACACACTCAAGATGTTTTGCTCTATGGCTGCAATGTTGCCGAAGGCGCAACCGGTAACGCCTTTCTCGATCAGCTAGTAGCGCTTACAGGCGCTGATATTCAGGCGTCTAACGATGTCACCGGAAGCGCTGAACTCGGAGGTGACTGGGATTTAGAAGTAACGAAAGGCGCTATTGAAAGCAGCCTGGTAATTAGCGCAGTTGGTCAAAGTACCTATCAGGGTTTGCTGGCAAGCAGTCCTACAATCATTAGTGATGGCGGTGGCGCGAGTGCCGCTATCACAGTCGATGCAGGAACCTCCTACATTACCGATGTCAATGTAATCGGCGCCAACGGCTACTTCGAAGGCTTTGGGGTTGAATATTACTTCAGCGGCGGATTAGACTCCTACCTATTTAATATTGATGTAAATACAGGTGTCGTTTCGTTTGACGGTGTTTTTGACTATAACAATCCCACCGACGTAGGCCGTGACAATGTTTACGACATCAATGTTTTGGCAATTGACTGGACCGGACAGTCTGATACTCAAGCGATTTCTATTACGGTTCAGTCAGACGAAATGCCTGAACCGTTCGGCCTTGCTAATGATCCCAACATTTCGGTGAACGAAGGTGAGACGGCAGTTGCCGATCTCAACGTGACAGGGGCTGCTAATGGCTTCAATGAAAACTTTGGCGTAGAGTACTACTTCTTCGGTGGTCAGGACTCTTATCTATTCAACCTCAACCACAATACTGGCGAGCTTTCCTTTGCTACAGCGCCCAACTACGAAAGTCCGGTCGATGCCAACCGTGACAACATATATGAAGTTGGCATCCTCGCTATAGATTACTCGGGGCAGTCAGCAGTCAGCAACCTGTCAATCGCTGTTCAAGATGTTGTAGAAGCTGGCAGTCCACCCGTCATTACGTCAAATGGCGGAACTTCCTATGCTCTGATTGACACAGCAGAAGGCACAACGCTGGTGACCGATATGTCAGTCACCAGCAGCAACGGCCAAACTGAAGGCAATGGGATTACCTATTCTATTTGGGGCGGTATTGATGCAAGATTCTTTAATATCAATGCGAATACAGGTGTTCTTTCCTTTAAAACAGCGCCTGATTTTGAGTCACCTGCTGATTCTGATGGCGACAACCTCTATGGCGTAGATATTTTAGTCACCGATGCCAATGGCCAAATAGATAGTCAGTTTATTCATGCTCGGGTGACTGATGTTGTAGAAGTAACTCAGCCGATTATTACCAGCAATGGCGGCGGCGATACAGCCGTTATTGAGGTGGATGAAGGCACTTTGGCCGTCACCGATGTCATGACGACGGGCTCGAATGGCTACAGTGAGGGCAACGGTTTGTCCTATACGCTTAACGCAGGTGACGATGCTGATCTGTTCAATATTGATGCGAATACCGGCGTGATATCGTTTAAGACTGCGCCCGACTTTGAAAATCCGGCGGATGCTGATGGCAACAATGTTTATTTTGCCAATGTCCTCGTGCAAGATCCGACCGGTCAGAGCGATAGTCAGTTTCTCTCAATTGTGGTGAAAAACGTTGCTGAAGGCGGCGTTGCTCCGGTGATTACGAGCAGTGGTGGGGGTAGCTCTGCGTTAGTAAAAGTGAAAGAGAACAGCTCTTTTGTGGTGGATATGCAGTCTACCGATGCGGATGGTGACACTGAAGGCAACGGGATTACCTACCGAATTAACGCTGGAGAGGATGCAGGTGCGTTTAATATTGATGCCAACACGGGTGTCATTTCCTTTAAAGTCGCGCCTGACTATGAATCGCCGGATGACCAGGATGGTAACAATATCTATCGAATTAACGTGCTGGCAACCGATTCTACCGGTAAGACCGACAGCCAGTTTTTGCAGGTTGAAGTGACCAATGAAGTCGCTGTTTATCTATTGGGGGGCCAGTCTAACATGGCAGGCGCTACTAGCGATGCAGCCTTTTTAGCAGGTAGTCCCCAGGCCAATCCTTTCCCTGCGGTACAAATTTGGAATCCAGGGATTAATTCTTTTACTGCTTTGCGTCCTGGTTTTAACGGCAACTTTGGCACTGGCACTGGCTTTGGCGCAGAGGTAGGCTTTGGTCATGCCCTAGAAGCCGCCCGCGCCAATGGATCGCTAGAAAACAATGAAGAGATTTATTTGGTGAAGTATGCGATTGGGGCGACTAGCCTTGCCGAAGATTGGAATATTAACGGTAATGGCAACCGGTATGACGAATTTACGCAGTGGGTGGATGGTGCTTTGGCCAACCTGGCAAATGCGGGTATTGGTTACAGCGTAGAAGGTATGCTGTGGATGCAGGGAGAAAATGACGCGATCGCACTCGATCGAGCGAACAGCTACCAGAACAATCTAGATTCCCTGATTGGCGATGTCCGTAGCCGCTACGGCACAGGGATGGACTTTGTGATTGGTCGGTTGCATGAGGAGCTAACACCGTTCTTTTACACCTATGCCAATACGGTTCGCACGGCTCAGGTGAATGTCGCCAATTCTAATCCCAATAATCATTGGGTCAATACTGACGACTTTGTTGTTAATCCGATAGACGGTGTGCATTTTGATTCATCCGGCCATTTAGCTTTGGGTGAGGCGTTTGCAAGTGTCTTTGTATTGTAGTGATGACTAGGTCGCTTCGATAGCAAAAGGAAGATAACAAGGATAGTGATGACTGAAAATAAAACTGAAACAATAGAAACCGACTTTAGTTTGTCTTTCGAGAGCTTGCTACGCGACCTACTACAGCAAGGATCATTATCTGAGGGATTAGTGACGTTATTACCTGCGGCGAATGCTGATCTGTTTGGCTCAGGTAATTTTGTTTTGGGAACCGAGCGAGATGACTTTTTGCCAGGAACAGAGGCTGATGATGTGATCCTTGCTGGTGGTGGTAACGACGCTATTGTGAGCCGCTCTGGCAACAATGTTATTTTCACGACTGACGCGCTTGCTCGGGGCGGTTTTGAAAGAGACTATGTGAATATCAGTGCTGGAAACAATGTCGTTGTGTTAGGAGACGAAAACGGCAGCTACTACACCACCGATGGCTGGTTTGACAGCGTTTATATTGATGGCTTTGAGATGGGTGCAGACAGTCTGGTGCTGTATGGCAGCAGCGATCTATATGAAGTGAGAAGTGACGAAAAAGGCTCATGGATTTTGTGGGGTGATGATGCTTCTGAGGCGATCGCCTACCTAAACGGCATTTCTAACTTCTCGCTTAACAGCAACACAGTTTCATTTATCACTTCATCAGCTGGGCTTTCCTCTAATTCTGAAGCCGAGCCAGTCCAGCTGGAGCCAGTCCAGCCCGAGCCAGTCCAGCTGGAGCCAGAAGCTCCTTTTTCTCAAGCGTTTTACCAGCAGCTGGGTCAACCGGAATATGCGGAAGTGGCGGGCGGTGTCGGAGACGACTTGCTGGTTGGGAGCGATCGCGCCGACAGCCTAGCAGGCTTTTTGGGTCGTGACTATGCCTTCGGCGGCGGCGGCGCCGATCTTTTTATCCTCGGTGACTTTGGCGGCGCGTATTACACGCGTGCTGGCTGGTCAGATTCGCTATATATAGACGACTTTACCGCTGGTGAAGATCAAATACAGCTCAGTGGATCGGTGAGCCAGTATTCAGTAACCACTGGAGCAACAGGCTCTTGGTTGTATTTTGAAGGCGATGCGATCGCCTATCTCAATGGCGTCACCGCAGTCAATTTAGAAGGCTTCAAATATCTGTCTCTCTAAATTCTTTAAGAGCGTATTTCAAAGAGTTTAAAAAAGCCCTTTTGGTTATTCTCAACCTTTACGCTTGAGGATTATATTCGCAGCACTGGTGGATTAGCTTAGCGACCAAGCCCGTCCATCCGGTTTGGTGGCTAGCACCGAGTCCTTCGCCCGTGTCGCCATTAAAGTACTCATAAAAAAGTAGGTAGTCTCGCCAGTGAGGATCGTTTTGAAACGTCTCATTGTTGCCATATACCGGGCGCTTTCCTTCCTCGTTTCGTAAAAACGTGCCAATCATTCGCTGCTCTAACTTAGTGGCCACGCCCCACAGGTTCATTTCATCGCCCGAGCCGTAAGGACATTCAATTTTAAAATCATCCTCAAAGAAATGGTGATAGCGCTGTAATGCCTCAATCAACAGATAGTTGGTCGGAAACCATACCGGGCCACGCCAGTTAGAATTGCCGCCAAATAGCCACAGGCTAGATTCTGCAGGTTCGTAATCGACTCGGTAAATTTTGCCTTTTACATCAAAAGTATAGGGGTTTTCTCGATGGAACTGGGAGAGCGCGCGAATGCCGGTTGGCCCCAAGAACTCATGGGGTTTGAGCATTTTGGCCAAGATGCGTCTGAGCTTGTCAGGCTTAACCACAGAAAGCATTCGACGCTTTTGGATCTTGCCATTCTTATCTGTTGTTTGTTGCGTGATAATGTTGCGTGATAGCTTTGGCCGGTTGGCTTCAAACCATTCCAAACGTTCTAAAAATCCAGGTAGCTGCTCTAGCAGTTCGGGTTCTAGGGTGGTGATCGCATACAGCGGCATCAGTCCTACCAACGATCGAATTTTAATCGGAAACCGGGTCATATCAGGCAGGTGCAGCACATCGTAAAAGAAGCCGTCTTCCTCATCCCACAGCTGGGTTGCATTTTCGCCTGAGGCGTTCATGGCTTCGGCGATGTAAATAAAATGCTCGAAAAACTTGGTAGCCATGTCTTCATATACTGGATTCTCCAAAGCCAGTTCTAGAGAAATCAACAGCATATCTAGGCAATACATGGCCATCCAGCTGGTGCCATCGGCCTGCTCTAACCGCCCGCCAGTCGGCAAAGGCTTGCTCCGGTCAAACACTCCAATGTTGTCAAGTCCTAAAAATCCGCCTTCAAAAACATTGTTGCCTTCGGTGTCTTTACGATTGACCCACCAGGTAAAATTCAGCAGCAGCTTTTGAAACAGCCGCTCTAAAAATAGGCGATCGCCCTTCCCTGTCATTTTTTTTTCAATTTTGTACACTCGCCAAGTCGCCCAAGCATGTACCGGCGGATTCACATCGCTAAAAGCCCATTCATAGGCAGGCAGCTGTCCGTTGGGATGCATGTACCATTCACGCGTCATCACGTCTAGCTGCTGCTTAGCAAATTCCGCATCGATCAACGCTAGCGGTAGGCAGTGAAAGGCCGTATCCCAGGCGGCAAACCAGGGATATTCCCAGGTATCTGGCATTGAGAGAATGTCTTGACTATCGAGATGATGCCAATGGGCATTGCGACCCCGCTTGCGCTCTGTTGGTGGGTTGATAGTGCTGGGATCGCCCTTCAGCCAGGTGCTAACGTCATACAAATAGTATTGTTTGCACCACATCATGCCAGCGAATGCCTGCCGCTGCACGTTTCTCAAGTCTTCGTTGTGAATGAAGGGCGCAAGCTGATGGTAAAACTTGTCGGCTTCTTGCAGGCGCGTCTCAAAAGTCTCTTGAAATATTTTTTCGCCTAAAGCGTCATCAAGATTAGAGTGATTCGATAGCCGCATCTGAATGGTTTGGCTCTCACCAGATTCCAGCTGTAGTCGATAGTGGGCGGCTGCTTTGGTGCCAGTTTGTGCGGGGTTAATGGCTGTCTCTTCACCCTCAATCACATACCGATGAAACGCATCTTTGACATAAGGAGAAGCGTTTTTTACATTAAAAAGCTGCTTTTTGTTGGTTTCATTTTCAGTGAACAGTAGTTCAGAGGGTGTTTGACAATAAAACCACGACTGACCTAGCTCTGGATGAGAGGTTTCGATGATAGAAGCCTTGGTACTGCGACTGATGGCTGTTAGGTTAGGCTTTAAACTTGGCATATCCCAAGACCAGGTATTGCGATACCACAGTGTCGGTAGCAAATGCATCTCGGCGCTGTCGGGGCCACGATTGGTCACGGTAATTTGAATCAGCACATCGTCTGCATCAGCCTTGGCATATTCTACCTGCACATCAAAGTAGCGATCGCCCTCAAAAGCACCACTGTCCATTAGCTCAAACTCAGGCTGATGGCGATCGCGCCGCTGACTTTCTTCTACCAGCTGTCGGTACGGATACTCTGCCTGCGGATACTTATAGAGCGCCTTCATGTACGAATGAGTCGGCGTGCTATCTAAATAAAAATAGTATTCTTTAACATCTTCGCCGTGGTTGCCTTCCTCGCCCGTCACGCCAAAAAAACGTTCTTTTAAGATGGGGTCTTGGCCGTTCCACATCGAAAGGGCAAAGCAGAGCAGCTGCCGGTCATCGCAAATGCCCAAAATGCCGTCTTCACCCCAACGATAGGCTTTGGAGCGCGCTTGCTCGTGGGGAAAATGATTCCAGGCATTGCCTTCGGGACTATAGTCTTCGCGGACGGTGCCCCATTGGCGCTCACTTAAATAAGGACCCCATTTCTTCCAGTTTGTCTGCTTGCTGGCATGCTCCTGAAGTCGTCGTTGTTCGGGCGTCAGGATTGGGCTGGACATGTTTAAAGATGTGAAACCATATTTCATCAACTATAGGGCTAAACCTATAAGTCCGCTATGGGTAATGCCTATGTCTTGAAAATTGCCGCCTCTAGCTGCGCGATCGCCCGATCTAAATCGCTGTTGACAATTTTCAAGTCAAACTCATCAGCAGCGGCTAGCTCTACCTTTGCCTGGGCCAAGCGCTTGGCGATGGCCTCTTCTGAATCCTGCCCTCGGCTGCGAATTCTCGCTTCTAAGGTCTCTACGCTAGGCGGCATCACAAAAATTTGATTGGCCTCAGGAAAGCTTGACCTCACCTGGCGGGCTCCTAGTAGCTCAATTTCTAAAATGACCCGCTGACCCCGTGCGATCGCCCTTTCAATCGGCGCTTTGGGCGTGCCATAACAGTTCCCTGCGAACTCCGCCCATTCCAACAGTTCACCCGCTTTGACCATTTGCTTAAAGCGATCTCTACTCACAAAAAAGTAGTGCTGACCCTCTATCTCTCCCGAGCGCGGCTGTCGCGTTGTCACCGACACCGACACCTGAATGTCAGGATGCTTTTGGAGTAGGCGATTGAGTAAGGTGCCTTTGCCCACGCCGCTAGGCCCTGCCAAAACAATTAAAGCGCCCGTTTGACGGCTGCGTTGAACCTCCAGACTTGTGGCATTTAAGGAATGCCGCGTCTGATTTGCTCTTTCATTTTCGGCCTCAACGGCAGACTCTTTTTGTGGGCTAGGGAAAATGATCATGATGAGCTAGTGAAAAGTAGCGTTACAAAAATATGCCCGATTGATTTGATGTCACACATCTTTAGGGGCTTTTGTTTAGGCCACTAGCATAACAGTTCTAGTCAGCCTCCAAATTATTCCTGAGCAGCCTTTAATAACTAGAAGAGATTTAGTAAGTAAAGAGCACCACCCCTTTGCCGTGTTTTCCCCCAGACCTTTGCCAATCTTCCTCTCCCTACCGTGAGTTTCATTTGGGGCATCAACTATGATCGCGATTCAGCCAAAAACTCGTCAGCTGCTCGGTGTTAACCAGCAGTCTTATCAGGCGCTCAAAGCCTCCATGAGCTTGAATTTGCGTCGTCAGCTGCTCATCGCCGTCTGTGACGATGTCAGAATGCAAAATCGGCTAGCAACTCAGCTCGAAGCCGATCTGGCGCAAGCTTTAGATCCTGCTTTTCCCATTTTAGAGGGCACCATTTGCCCTGCCGATACTGATCCGTCAGCTGATTTTCCGGGTCTCCAGCGACTGATGTTTGATCCTGAAGAGGGCAACTTGCCCCAACAGGTTGCACAGTGGGTCAGGCAAATAATGCTTTCCCAGGGCTTGTCGGCGCAAGATGCGCTGCCTCAGTTGCAGGTTCTGGGCATTGAGCAAATGATCCACCAGCCTGCCATTACCCAAAACTACTTTTTGCGATCGCTCGAAAAAATTGAGGCGCTGCTCCCCCGGTTGAACACCAGCCTGTTGATATGGGTTCCTTGGCCTTGGCTACGGACTATTCAGCAATCTTCACCCACCTTTTGGAACTGGCGAAACGGCGTTTTTGAATTTGTCAGCGATCCAACGCCAACGGCCCCTCGTCAGGAATCAGTTCACGTAGAGTTTCCATTATTTAACGACAACTCAACGAATGCTCACCACAGCGATACTCAGAAACGCCTGTTTCCGACACCTATCCCGCCGCTTAACTCATCTGAGTCATCTGAGGGACTCTACGGTGAAAGTGGAGAGAACGGCGGTGGAGAGAATGGTGGTGGAGAGAATGGCGAAAATGCTGTCGAGGTTCCCCCTACTGCCGTTCTGTTTAAAGCTCAATCAGCAGCTCGCGAACTGATCAAAAAGCAGCCTCCCCCGGCACAGCCAATCGCTAATCTCGTGACATCTGGCAGAGCCGTCGAGAATTCCTCGCTTGATGTCGAACTCCACACGCTGCTTTCTGAACAGTCGGCAAGTCCATCGGAAAGTCATCCAGAAAACCAGCTCGCCAGAAAGCTAGAAAGCCAGCCGGAAAGCCAGCCAGCCAGCCAGCTAGCTAGCCAGAAAGCCAGCCAGCCGGAAAGCCAGCCAGAAAGCCAGCCGACTCGGCAAACTATTGTACCTACCCAAAGAATTGTTGCTTCTCAGAACATCACTTCTTTAGGGGGATTGCAGTCAGTGGTGAGTCGGGTGGTGAGCCAGGAAGAGAATACTCTCCCTGAACTGACCGAGCTGCTCCATGACGAATCATCTGCCAATGCCCTTGTTGAAAAAGAGCTTTCTGAGCTGCATTGGGACGACTTTATTGATAGCTCAGTTTCTGACTCAGTCTCTATATCAGCCACTGAGTCAGACTATGAGACAGAAAGCCTCGATTTTGACGCGGCTCGTGCTGAACTGCTGGAGTGGAACTCGGATGCTCCCCTGGATGATTCGCTTCAGGATAAGTCGAATGCTCAATCGAACCTTTTACTCGATCCTCAATTCGACGCTCAAGCGGATCAAGCTGAGGATCAATCCCATCCTGAACCAGAATCCAATGCTGAACCAGATGGTGAGCCTGGGCTTAAACCGGCGGCTGAAACGGAAGCTGAAAAGCGCACCCAGGCGGCCACTCATTTTGCCCTGGGGCTGAGCTATCGCAATCGCATAGAGGCAGGTGAGCGCGGCTTAGAAGTGATTGAACCCGCTATTGCGGCTTATGAAAATGGGCTGAGTTGCCTGGGCGAGCCCCATTCAGACTGGGTGACTGGGCTCAATGACCTGGGTACGCTCTACTGGCTAAAAGCCCAGCAACAGCAGCCAGATCAGGCGATTGTCGCGATGAAGCGCAGTATTGAGCTCTATCAAGAGGCCATCACCAAAAGCGGTGTTGAACTACCAAATGGGCCATCGCTGGCGCTTCAACCGGGTGTAATTGGTCAGCTGTATAGCAACATGGGCGCGGTTTATACCGTACTAGCAGCCTGTAATGATCCGCTCATCTATCTTCAGCAGGCTGTTGAAACCTACGAAAAAGCGTTGCCGATGGTTTCGCTAGCGCGCAGCCCTGGTGAGTACGCTACGCTACAAAATAGCCTGGGTTCAGTATATTGGAAGCTTTCTCATTACGATGCGGCAGCGGCCAACTTGCACCGGGCGATCGCTGCCTACAATGAGGCGCTGCTAGGCTACAAACCTGACCAAAAACCTTTGGAGTATGCCGCTGTTCAAAACAACCTGGGCATTACCTACTGGAGTTTGGCGAAGCATGAGCGCGCAGAATTTTTGTTGAAGCATGCGATCGCCTCCTATCGAGATGCGCTCAACTACCGTACTTCAGATGTAGACCCGGCAGGCTGTGCGATTTCTTACAACAATTTGGCCCTTGCCTACTGGGATCTCTCTAAACAAACGCATGCCGATATTGCTCAAAAGAGCCGGTATCAAAAAAACTCGATTACCGCTTTCGAAGCCGCCCTCAATATCAGCAAGCTATCTGGCGTTCTCAACACTATGGATAGTGCTGCCATCTATCATTGCTTAGGCGATGTTCATGCGCAAATGCTTGAAACAGCCCCCTCCAAAGTAGAAGTTGCCGATAGCCTACAAAAGTCTTTGTACAGCTATATTCAGTCGCTCGATGGGTTATCCCCTGAGGCCGCTGCCTATCCGGGCCGATTCGCGGCAGTCATCGCCAATCTCAAACTCCATTATGAAAGGTTGGGTTTAGAGGGGCAGCAAGCAGCGCTCAATCAGATTCCACCTACGCTATTGCCTCAGGTAATGCTGGCACTATAGGCGCATTTCTGCATAAATGCTTCCGATAGCATAGGGGCGCGTGCTCATCTCGCGTTACTCTAAAAGAGCTGTTATCTGTAGCTCACGACTTTTGGAATGCCCATTTTAATTGTTGCAGCGATTGTTATCGCCTTTTGTGCGATCGCCTTTGCCCTGCAAAACAATCAGCTAGTAGCGATCAACCTTTTGGTTTGGAACTATGAGGGATCGCTAGCGATTGTGCTGCTTTCTACGCTGGCCATTGGGGTTCTTATCGGCTTGCTGGTACTGCTGCCTGCGCTACTCAAACGGGGCTGGCGGATCTCGCGGGCCAAACGGCAAACAACTGTGCTAGAAGAACAAATCTCCCAGCGCGAGCATCAGATTAACAATGAGGTCAGCAACGCTGAACGGCTGCGACAAAGTCATGAAAACCTTTTGCAAGCACTGAACCTAACTGATGCCAATACCGGGTTGCTAGATGCCAAGCTGCTCCCACAAACGCTCTCTGTGCTCATCAAGCAAATGAAGCTTCAGCCCGGAAACCCTCAGTTTGATTCGATTGGGCTCCTTGTGGTCGATGCTCGGCGCCAGCATCCTATTGGTGAGGTTGTAACGACTGCTCAGCAAAATGTTCAGCTTGATATCGCGATCGCCTCAGTCATTCGGCGCAGCGTTACGCTCGATACCTGGCTGTACTGCGATAGCCAGGAGGACGCTGGGGCACAGTTTATGTGTGTGCTCACAGGCATGGATAAGGCTGGTCTCAGGCAATATGGTGAAACCCTCCGCTATGCCTTAACGGATGAGCCGCTGACGCTGACAGATGGGTCGATCGTGGCTGTAGATGTCAAAGTAGGGGGGGCATTGTGCGATCGCACTCATCCAACTCATCAAGAAAAAATTATCATTAACAAGGCTTACCAAGCGCTCTTAGAAGCAGGTAAGCCTTCTTTAAATCCTATCAAAGGCAATCAGCCTATTAAGATCGTCCGCGTGACTGATCCCTAAGCCCAAGTGATTGCTCTACAAGCGAAAGTTGAGTTGGCAACTGCAAATTGATGACTGCAAATTGATGACTGCAAATTGATGACTGCAAATTGATGACTGCAAATTGACTACTGCGAATTGACTACTGCGAATTGACTATTGTGCGATCGCCTCTAGCCAGCCGCCACTCAGCAAAACCGTCAGCGCCATAAATACTATCGTGAGCAGCCAGGTCGCCCGGTTTAGCGTTTCTTCAGCACTTTTGGTGCTTGTGAACAGCTGCGCTTGGCCGCCCAAAGCACCCAAACCATCGCCTTTAGGACTGTGTAGCAATACCAATATGCAAACGCCGACGGCTGCAACTGCCCAAATAATTGTGATGACCGTTATTATCATGCCAACTTCCCTATATGTCCTTATTTTATTTTCCCTATCCTACCAACTAACTTCCTAACTTCGCCGATCTCCTGCCCCCTTCTATAAGGTTTTCGGTCAATAGGTTTTCGGTCAATAGGTTTTCGCTAAAAGTGTTAGTACAGAGTTCGCTAGAGTGGGTTATTTTGCGGCTATCGCTGCAACGAAACTTTCACCGGTGCGCGACTAGGCTTATATTCTGCCATGGGCTGCACAATCATCGACTTACCCGTCATATCTTCGGGGATCGGTAGCTGCAAAATGTGCAAAATGGTCGGCGCGACATCTGCTAAGCATCCTCCCTCGCGCAGATTTACCTCGCCGCCATGGCCAGGAATCTTCAGCCCCTCGCCTTCGACCAAAATAAACGGAACCGGATTAGTCGTATGCGCGGTCCAGGGTCTACCCTGCTCGTCATGCATGTATTCCGCGTTGCCATGATCCGCAATAATCAATGCCGTACCCCCAACCCGGCCAATCGCCGAAAGCAGCCGACCTAGCTCATGGTCTACTTCCTCCAGCGCCGTGATAGTGGCATCCATTTTGCCAGTATGGCCCACCATATCTGGATTCGCGTAGTTCATGACAATCAGCGAGTATTCGCCCTTATTGCAGGCGCGAATGCCTGAGTTAGTGACCTGCTTGGCTGACATTTTGGGTGCTTTGTCATAAGTGGCAACCATGGGGCTTTGAACCAAATCGCGGTCTTCTCCCGGAAACGGATCTTCAAGACCGCCGTTAAAAAAGTAGGTCACATGGGCATATTTTTCGGTCTCAGCAGTGCGAAACTGCTTCAGCTTATGCTGAGCAATCACCTCGCCCAAAATGTTTTTGAGGCTCTGCGGCTCAAAAGCAACCTTCACGGCTAAAGACTGGTCGTACTGCGTCATTGTGACAAACGTCAGCGGCAGAATGGGATCACGCTCAAACCCGGTAAACTCGCGTTTAACAAACGCCTGGGTGAGCTGACGGGCTCTGTCGGGACGAAAATTAAAAAAGATAACGCCATCATCAGCTTCAATAGCGCCGGGCGCTAGGCGTACTGGCTCTATAAATTCATCGGTGATACCTTCTGCGTAAGCGGCTTTTAGAACCTCTAACGCCGAGAGCTCTGGGGCATCGCTAGCGGATTCAGTGGTCATTACGCTGTACACCTTTTGGATGCGCTCCCATCGGTTGTCGCGATCCATCGCATAGTAACGACCGCTCAACGTCACCATTCGGCCAATGCCTATTTCATCAATTGCAGACTGCAGCTGTTTGAGCGATCGCTCCGCATCAGTCGGCTTCGTATCGCGCCCATCGGTAATCACATGGATACACACTTCTGATAGATCCTGCACCTTTGCCATTTCTAGCAGCCCAATCAGATGATCGAGATGTGAGTGAACACCCCCATTCGAGCAAAGTCCAACCAGGTGAAGCTTACTGCCCGCGTAGCGAACCTTTTGGCAGACCTCCAATATGGCTGGGTTTTCCTGAATCGTTTTGTTTTCCACAGCGTCCGAAATCCTGACCAGCTCTTGCGGCACGACTCGACCTGCGCCAATGTTCAAATGACCCACTTCGGAGTTGCCCATCTGCCCTTTCGGCAGTCCAACGTCTTTACCAGATGTGTTGATGGTTGTGTGTGGATAGGTTTCCCATAGGCTGTCCATGACCGGCGTTTTGGCATGGCTAATGGCGTTGCCGTTGCTATCTTCTCGGCAGCCCCACCCATCCAAAATCACAAGCACCATGGGAGAAACAGGCGAACTTGCCATATCAGAAAATCCTCTACAGTTTGCAACAGTTCAAAGGTGCTGTAGCAATGGACATTAGCGCTTTTATGACTTTTTTATTTATGAAAAGTGAAGCAAAATGACCGATTGCTCAGGGCTCTAAGCGAGATGACAAAAGTCAATTCCCGGCTTGAGTATAGTTGCGCCTTTGCGTATCTACTTATCCAGAATAAAAAATACTGAGCCTTGCTTAAACATATCTAACAGCGGCTGATTATAGATATTGGCCACTTCTGTTAGATCTCCGCCTAGCTAGTGTTTGATCAATTCGTTAGCTAGCCAAGAGGGTCAGTGTCTTCTCTCGCTGGGGATCAGCTTGTGTTCAGCTAAGCTTTGATATAGCCTTGCCTTTCAGCGATCACCTGCACTAGAGCTCAACCCTGTAAAAGGCAATCTTCTAGGCACGCATACTTAGTGCTGTGTCGTCAGTGTAGCTCTGCCCTCTGCTTTATGTGTCAGTTTTATAATTTCTCCGCTTTGTAGCGGTAATTTGTTATTTGGCATTAATCGGCTAAGTAGCCGATTAGCAGAGTTCCAATCCTAAAGCGTTTACCTAGGCTCAAAATAATCTGCCAATACTGGTCGTTTTTTAATTTCGTTTTTAATTTCGTTCTTTCAATTCCGTTCTTTCAATTTCGTTCTCTATCCGTTCTCTAAGTGGGTCGCAAAATTGCAGGTTGCAAAATCATAATTTTTATTCAGAGAGGTTGAAGGAGCCCAAGTTGAAGGAGCCTAAATAGGCCCTAAACGCTAAAAAAGCAGTCTGTATAAAGGGAGTAATGTTAAAAAAGTTAGGATTCCGGATGATTTTAGGAATAAGCAGTACTACATGTCCCTCAATGGACTTGTATATAATAATTATTTAACATGAGTACCTCCTAAAATAAAGTCCTTGATCAAAGTTTGATCAAAATGACTGTTTAAATAAAGCGACTCAAACAGTCATTCTGTCATTCTATAGATAGATGTCTTGAGATACTCAAGATGCTTTGAAAAGACTGTTAGCCTTTCGTAGTTGCTTGAGCCTTGCGCTTCTCGGCTTGCTTTTCACGCTGTTTTTGCCGCTTTTCAGCCGCTTTTTCTGCTTTTTGCGCTTCTATCGCTTCGAGGTGTACCCGTTCTTTTTCTTCGGCTACTTTATCTAAATAGTATCGATAGTCGCCGCGATACAGTCTGAGTTCGCCATCGCGCAGCTCCACTATTTTGTTAGCTACTTGCGAAATAAAGTATCGATCGTGAGAGACAATGAGCGCCGTACCGTCGTAGTTTTTGAGCGCGTTCTCTAGCATCTCTTTTGCAGGGATATCTAGGTGATTAGTCGGCTCATCTAGTATGAGTAGGTTGGCTGGCTGTAGCAGCATTTTTGCGAGGGCAAGTCGGGCTTTTTCGCCGCCACTCAGTGCTTCTACTTTTTTAAATGCTGCGTCACCGCTGAACAAAAAGCGACCTAGCAATGTGCGAACTTCTTCATTCGTCCAGTCAGGAACTTCGTCATGAATGGTATCCATGACTGTCTTGGCGAGGTTTAATGCCTCTGCCTGGTTTTGTTCAAAGTATCCTGGCAACACATTGTGTGCGCCCAGTTGCACGGTGCCGTCGTCGGCTTTTTCACTGCCGGTAATCAGCCTTAGTAGGGTTGATTTGCCTGCGCCGTTAGGGCCAACAAAAGCAATGCGATCGCCCCTTTCGACCTCTAGGGATGCCCCCAAAAATAGAATTTTATCGCCATAGGTATGCGTCATATCGGCGATGGTAACCACCTCTCTGCCGCTTCTAGGCGCTGGCTGAAACTGAAACTGAAGCCCACGCAGATCAGCCGTTGGCGCCTCTATTCGCTCAATTTTAGCCAGCTGTTTTTCTCTGCTTTTGGCCTGCGTGCTGCGGGTTGCACTGGCCCGAAACTTATCGACAAAGGTTTGCTGCTTGGCGAGTTCCTTTTGCTGTCGTTCGTAGGTGCTCATTTGAGCAACTTGGTTTTCTGCTTTCTGCGTTAGATAGGCGCTGTAGTTACCCAGATAGGTGGTCGATACGCCGCGCTCAGTTTCTACAATGGAAGTACATAGCCGGTCTAAAAACTCTCGGTCATGAGAGATGATGACCATCGGGATTGATAGTCCCTTTAGATAGGTCTCTAGCCACTCGATCGTCTCTAAATCTAGATGGTTAGTTGGCTCGTCTAGTAGGAGCAAGTCGGGCGATTGTAGTAAAACCTTACCTAACCCCATTCGCATCTGCCAGCCACCGCTATATGAGCTAACGAGTCGTTCACCTGCGTCGCTATCAAAGCCCATCTCTGGCAGAATCTTTTCAATGCGTGCTTCTAGCCCATAGCCGTCTAGGGCCTCAAACTGCCGCTGCTTTTTATCTAGCTGATGAATCAGCTGCTCTAACTCGTCAGGATCGGCGCTTTCCATTTTGACGGGGAGATCCGCGAGGGCTTTCTGAATTTTGTCGGCTTCTGTGAACACCGTCCAAAACTCCTCACGAACGGTGCGTCGGGGATCAACTTCAAATTCTTGGTTGAGCGCCGCAATATGCATTCCGTTAGGACGAATAATATTGCCGCTGGTGGGCTCTACTTCACCTTGAATAATTTTGAGCTGAGTGGACTTGCCTGCGCCATTAACACCGACTAAGCCAATGCGTTCACCGGTTTTTACTTCCCAGTTAATGTCTTTAAGGACTTCTCCAGTTGGATATATCTTTGTGATCTTTTCTAAGCGCAGCATGGACAAAGCTCCGTAGTAAGTTAAGGAGTGATTAGGGTTCAGTAATTTAATAAGCAATGGTTAAGTAAATACATCGCCGCAGGTGAAGGGTCAGCGTCGAAGACCGCTTAACACGAGCAGGCAAGCATCTATACTGGTTATCTACTAGTTACCGAGCAATTAGATAACCCGTCATGGGATCAGTGTTTGAAACTGGGCTTATTCCAGCTGGCGAATTAACCAAATGAGCGGCCAGCCAATTGAAGATGGGTACATACCAGAATGGGTGCGGGTGGGGTGCATCTTAAAGCTATTCAGGATCATTCCAGTTAAGGGCATGCAATCGCTGCACGACTACCACGACTACTTTGTTCGTGCGCTTCTATCCTGGAATGCAATTCAGACTCAATTGCTTTTGCAATATCTTAACAAAAATGTTACAAAAACGATGAACTAAGTCGTTCTGTATAATTTTAGGCATGTGTTCGGTGGTGAGCATATTTGTCCAGTACGGGCGAATATGCCATTAGTTTGTCGCCTGATTCACCCCTCTTCTGGAAAGGCTTTTGTATGATGTCAACCTTACGACTATCTCTGCTCGGTATCTGTGGTGGCATTGTGAGCAGCTTGGCGACTTTGGCGCTGCCTGCGGCTGCTCAGGTATTGCCTGCGACTGCGCCTTTGGTTGCGCCAGCGGCGGCGGGCGAAACAACTCGCTATTCAGATGATTTGATGAGGGTTGATTTTCCGACTGACTGGAAAATTGACGTTTCAGACGAAGGGCTGATGATTGCTAACGTCACGACTGAAGAGGCTCAGCTAGTGGCGACTCAAATTGCTCGCATTGCGGCTTCTCCCGGTGCTGTGGTCAATGCTAATATCGATAGCTTTATTGACGAGGGCGCTGCGGTCGGTCGCTATCGTGCTGTGACGATTGACGGCCAGGATGCGCTGGTGATATGGCTCTCTGAACGGCCAGGGGTGCTCAGTGATGCGATCGCTACCTTCATTGGCTACGGCAACGAGACGGTTTTGCTGTTTAGCCGATATTCTGCTGAAAATGCTACGGCTGAGGAATCGATTTTGCAGATGCACCTGTCATTCGCTAATTTGGCTTTAGAAAATCCGACTTTAGAAAATCCGATCTTAGAAGATCCGACTCTAGACAATGACTCGGCTGAGTAATCGCTAGTGCTTAGCACCGCCCATTAGATACAGCAGGGCCATGCGAACAGCGACACCGCTAGCGACTTGCTTAGAAACCAGGCTTAGCTTCGGATCATCCATCAGATCCGAGGTGATTTCTACCCCTCGATTGGTGGGGCCAGGATGAAGAATTTTAACATTGGGCGCGCAGTGTTTGAGGCGATCGCGCGTAATTCCAAACTGCTGATGATACTCTCGCAAGCTAGGCAGCAAATGGCCACTCATCCGCTCTTTTTGCAGCCTCAGCGCCATTACAAAGTCCGCATTTTCAAGCGCGGGCAGCAGCTGCCAATGGACAAATACTTTACGTTCTATCGTTTGACCTGTCGGCGTTATTAACGGTGCTGAAAATGCCTCCAAAAATGCCTTAGGCAATAGGGTCGGAGGCGCTGCCAGATGAACCTCTGCGCCACAGGCTGTGAGGCTCCACAAGTTAGATCGAGCCACGCGCGAGTGCAAAATATCGCCGACGATGGCCACCTTTTTGCCGCGCAAATCTTCAATAGAAGGCTGCTCCGGATTGAGGTCATTACACAATGTCAGCAGATCTAGCAGCGCCTGTGAAGGGTGCTCATGCTGACCATCGCCAGCGTTGAGTACCCCCACGCCCACGCCTAATCTATCCATTTCTAGCGCAATTGTAGCGGGTACGCCCGAGCCGCTATGGCGAATCACCATCAAATCGGTTCCCATCGCCAGATAGGTTTTAGCCGTATCGAGGATGGTTTCACCCTTAGTCAGCGACGAGCTACCCGGTGAAAAGTTAAGCGTATCGGCAGACAGTCGCTTAGCCGCAAGTTCAAAACTGCTGCGCGTGCGAGTAGACGGCTCAAAAAAAAGGTTGGCAACGACTTGTCCTTGAAGGGTCGGCACCTTTTTGGTTCGCCGCGCTAGCACACCCTGAAAGCTCAGCGCAGTTTGTAAAATGCTGTCATACTCAGCAGGGATAAAGTCGGCCAGTGAGATGATATGGTGCCGGTTCCAGGGAAGGTTAGTCATAAGACTCAAAATTTACCAGGCCAGTCTACTGGCACATGTGAACCTGAGTCTACAAGCTTTGCAAATTGGCACATAATTAGAACTGGTCGGTCTTCTATTTTGTAGGATAAGGATATCTTTTATATAGTGCTGTACTCAGTATTTCGTCAGATGGTTCGGTTGCCAAAGTATTTTCCAGCGAGCTTTTTAGAGAGCGCCCCTTGTCAGTCCTCTGAGCGGCCCTCAGCCAAGCTTTCACCGTCGGAGCCTGCTAAAAAGACCGCAAAACGCCCGTTCAAAGTCTACGCTACCGGTCTTGCCCTGGCGCTGAGCCTAGTGGTCGGTGGCTGTGCTACAAACGCACCTGAGGAAGCGGTCGTAGATCCTTCTCCGAGTGTGACGCCAGTCGCACCCTCTAATCAAGCCAAACAGCCCGTTGACGCCGCCGGATCAGAT
The DNA here is from genome assembly GCA_001314865.1 of Phormidesmis priestleyi Ana. Classification (GTDB taxonomy): domain Bacteria; phylum Cyanobacteriota; class Cyanobacteriia; order Phormidesmidales; family Phormidesmidaceae; genus Phormidesmis; species Phormidesmis priestleyi_B. The sequence goes on from LJZR01000003.1 coordinate 90,317, forward strand.
AAAGAGCCAGCCGTTTCGGCGCAGCCCGATGGTGAAGGTCAGTCGGGCAAGCAGCCCGATGCCGAGAGCGAAATGGTGACCGTCTCGGTGTACACCATTGACGATCAGTGCAACGACTTTGTTGAGCAGTCAGTGCAGTTGCCGCGTGACAAGGCGATGGTCGAGGCTGTTGGCCAATCGGTAAACTCGGTTGACTACAACGCTTTTAAGTTGGAGGACTATCAGGTCAATATCAACGGCAACACCGCTGTGGTTGACATGAAGCTCTCTTCTGGCTCGGAGCGTCAGTTTGTCTCCCTCTCTAGCTGCGAGCAGCGAGCCCTCTTCGGTAGTATTGAAGAAACGCTACTAAAAAATCCCGATTGGGATATACAATCCGTCAAATTTACCAATGATGGGCAAGAAATTATTTTATAAGGCTTTAGGTATTTTTATAAGGCTTTAGGACAAGGCTTAATCGTAGAATCAGAGTCGTAGAAGCAGGATTGGAGAAGCCGGCTTGCCAATATTCGCCAATATCCAATATAGAGACGTGTCACTAAGCGTTTGAAACCGCTGTTTTGGTGGCTTTTTTCGATACCGCTGGACTGCCTTTTAGATACCATCGCCAGGGTTTTTCGACGGCTTGACTAATGCCGATCCGAGTGGTTTGTACAATGTCTGTGGCTGCAAGGGGTGTCTGCCGATGGGCTAGCCAAAGGCCGCTATCTGGGTGATAAGGCAGTCCGTCTAGCTGGCGGTCAATGTTGAGGGTTCTGCAAAGTTTTCCTGGCCCTGCGGCAATGCGGTGGGGCTTTGGGGTGTATTTGGGGTCTAGCGCGGGTGGCACGGTGTTTAAAGCTAGCGCTCGAATGAGGACGGCACTGCCAATCCCAACCGGTTCGGTTACAACGTTGAGACAGTGATACAGTCCGTAAATGAGATACACATAGCTATGGCCGGGTGGCCCAAACATGGCGGCATTGCGTTTGCTGGGGCCACGATAGGCGTGACAGGCAGGATCTGCGGGGGCGTAGGCTTCGGTCTCTACGATGACGGCGTCAATGATGCTGCCGTCGGCCATTTGTCTTGCTAATGTGCAGCCAATGAGGTCTGGGGCGACTTGTACTGAGGGGCGATCGCACCATTCTGCGGTGATGATTTTGGAACTAGGCGATTGCTCTTGTTGTCGGGTCACATTTGTCATAAAGCGTTAAGAATTGCCACCCTGTTGAATGGGAGTTGTTAGGATCAGCCCTGTTAGTTGATTGTCAGTTGATTATTAGTTGATTGCTCTCGATTGATTGAATCTGAATTCTCTTTACCGTTTTACTTGGCTATTTTGACCTATGGATATTAAGCTCGTTCTTTTTGTACTCACAGGTATGTTTGCAGTTGCCTGCCTTTTCTTTGGTACTCGCAATGGGTTTTACGATTCTGAAAACTACCATGGCAATGGTTCGGCGCATTAATGCTGACTGAAAAGGTTGATTAAATGCCTATTAACGCCTATCAAAATTTGCCTAATTCGCCTGAACGACCCGCTTCAATTATTCTTTATGTCTCTTTGAAAGACTGTCTGTGACTGAACTGTCCTGCTTGCCCTACAGCGTAGGCTATGAAGATGAAGGGGTCTGTCTGAGTATTCGGATTGGCCCCTACTCTATTTTGCTAGACTGCGGCCTTGCTGACATCGGCTCACTGAGGGAAGAAGCTGCTGATTTTGTGTTTTGCAGCCATGCGCATACCGATCACTGCCGGGGATTGCTGGCGCTGCATCGTAGCTTTCCCCATTTACCTATTTTTAGCAGTGATGTAACGGCTCGCCTCCTGCCGTTAAACTGGCCAGGGCAAGAAGATACGGCGTTTTGTCGGTCTTTGCCTTGGCGATCGCCCACAGAGCTAGCCCCTGGGCTTTCTGTGCGGCTTTGGCCATCGGGTCATTTACCGGGCGCTGCGGCATTTTTCATTACCTACAAAACGCCGCAGCGTACCTACAGCGTCTTTTATAGCGGCGACTGCTTTTTATCCAATGGTCGCCTTGTAGATGGCCTACCGCTGGCCGAGCTGCGTAACCTTAAGCCTGATGTATTGATTATTGAGGGTAGCTATGGCATAGAGCGGCATCCGCATCGCAAGCAGCAGGAAAACTATTTAGTAGACCGGCTGAGTCAGGCCTTGGTGAATCATGGCCGAGCTGTGTTTCCGAGTCCTTTGTTGGGCTTGGGACAAGAGCTGCTGATGCTGGTGCGTAGTCATCATCACTTCACTGGCCAGCCCATAGATGTGTGGGTAGATCCAGCGATCGCGGCAGGTTGTGACGCTTATTTGGGCTGTTTATCAGCACTGCCAGTGACGGTGCAAAACTTTGCGCAGCACCAACCGCTTTTTTGGGATGAGCGAGTATTGCCCAGAGTGAGGCGGTTAGGGGGCATGGGGGGATATGAGGCAACGCCTAAAATGCCCGAGCCGGACTCTCCTGCTATTTTTATTGTGCATCCGGCTACGCATCCTAGTGCCTACTGTCAGGATGATCCCGCTCACTGGACGGTGTTTGTACCATCTTTAGAAGATATTGCGCTGTGGCAGAGCCAGCTAACGCAGCAAGGCTATGGCCCTCAGTTTGACTGGCCCGAGTTTGACTGGCTAGAGGAGATGCGATCGCACACTGCATCCGGCACTGCCGAAACAGAGCATTATATGCTCACCAACCACTCGGATGGCGGTGGCACCACTCAGCTCATTCACAACCTGAGACCTCAGCATGTGATTTTTGTGCATGGTCGTATGCGTCAGCTCGGCGACTTGGCCAGCTTAGACGATCTGCAAAGCCGTTATCAGCTGCACCTGCCAACACCTGAGCAAGTGATAGATTTGCCGCTAGCAGAGTCCTTTTGGCAGCCTGCGCCGCCTCGCGACATCCTGTATGAAGGAGAAGTCAATGCCACCGCTGAGCGCGTAACGCTGACACTGCCAACCAGCTTAGAAGGCGATCCCCGCTGGACTCAGCTGGCTGATACCGGCATTGTAGAGGCGATGTGGCAGGGCGATCAGCTAGTCATTCGAGGCTTGAATCAGCAGGAACTGATGCGGACTACCCCCCGCGATCCAATCGCGGCTGCCCGTACCTGTTACTTTTGCCGTCATTTACGGGGGCAGCGTTGTCGCAATCCTGAGTCACCATTAGTGGGCTTGCAGGTTACTTCAGACGGCACCTGCGATGTGTTTGAGCGATCCGTACGATCTTTAGGCTGAAATGAGTTTAGGCTGAAATGAGTTTGGGCTGAAATGAATTTGGGCTGAAATGAGCTTTTGGTACGATGGTCAGCTAGTTGAAGAAGATAGGGTGGGCACCGCTTCAGCGGCATCTTTGCCGCTAGATAATGTCGGGCTACGATTTGGGGCTACTGTGTTTACCACCATGCGAGTCTATGGCGATAACTTGCAGCATCCGCTGACACAGTGGCAGGCGCATTGCGATCGCCTCACTCGCTCTATTCAAGCCTTCGACTGGACGCCCCCTAGCTGGCTCTCTATATATAAAGGCTGTGAACAGCTGAAAACCGAATATCCCATTTTGCGAATTACCCTTTTTCCAGATGGGCGAGAGTGGATCACAGGGCGCAGCTCTCATGTAACTACGGCTGATCGCAACGGCATTACCTGCTGGGTTGCGCCGCCTGTATATGCTCGCAGCCTACCCATGCATAAAACAGGCAACTATCTAGCCTGCTGGTTAGCCAAAACGCAGGCGCAAAAGGTCGGTGCGCAGGAAGCCATCTTGACAAGCGATCAAGGAGAATGGCTTGAAACTTCTACCGGAAATCTATGGGGTTGGAAGCGCAGCAATGGCGAGGGCAGCTGGCATACCCCCATCCACAACCGCTGTCTACCGGGCATCATGCGTAATACTTTAAAGAAAATTTTAGAAAAAACTGGGCAACCTGTACACCTAGAACCCTGGTCGTCCCATCGACTGGTCAGTTTGCTGCCCGACTTTGAGGCCATGGCCTACAGCAATTGTGTGATTGGGCTTGCGCCAATTCACACAATATTAAACGGGGCAACTACACTAGAATATAATCCCGAACATGCCAGTATCAAAGCCTTACAGAGACAGCTAACCCAATTAGCCAGTCACTAAAACATACTGTTCAATCAACGCTCAGGACGATTGATAAAGTGATTCTTAGAAAATGCGTTAACATAAGTTAATAACACAGGAATACGCTGACGGTATTTGAGCTCGAACCCTGACACAGCTGGGCTACAGCTTTGAAACTTAGCATCCTTATCCAACTCTCAATAGGAGGCTTCCCCCCGGTGAACAAGCGCTGGAGAAACGCGGGTCTTTACGTACTACTCGTCGTTGTTGTCATTGCATTGGCAACTGCATTTTTCGATCAACCCCGTGTAGAGACACAACCTCTACGCTATAGCCAGTTTATTGACCAAGTTGAGCAAGGCCAGATTGAAAACGTCGTTCTGAGCTCTGACAAAACGCAGGCCCGATACGCAGCCCCGGACGGCATGGGTCGCGTCGTAGTCAATTTGCCTCAAGATCCTGATCTCGTCAACATTTTAACCAGCAACAATGTTGACATCTCCGTACAGCCCACTCAGGATGAAAGCGCTCTTGTTAAGGTCTTCAGCGCCCTGGTAATTCCAGTTTTGCTGCTGGTTGCCCTGTTCTTCCTGTTCCGTCGGGCTTCCAATGGTCCCGGCTCTCAGGCCATGAATTTTGGCAAGTCTAAAGCGCGTGTGCAAATGGAGCCTCAAACACAGGTAACCTTTGGCGACGTAGCGGGTATTGACCAAGCCAAGCTAGAGCTGGCTGAAGTTGTAGACTTTTTGAAGAACGCAGACCGCTTTACGGCGATTGGCGCAAAAATTCCCAAAGGCGTTTTGCTGGTTGGCCCCCCAGGTACAGGTAAAACCCTTCTTGCTAAGGCCGTTGCTGGAGAGGCTGGCGTTCCTTTCTTCTCTATATCGGGTTCTGAGTTTGTTGAGATGTTTGTGGGTGTGGGTGCTTCCCGCGTTCGCGACCTATTTGAGCAAGCCAAAACCAATGCACCTTGTATTGTATTTATTGACGAGATTGACGCAGTGGGGCGTCAGCGCGGCGCGGGCCTCGGTGGCGGTAACGATGAGCGCGAGCAAACGCTTAACCAGCTGCTTACCGAGATGGATGGTTTTGAAGGTAACACTGGCATCATTATCATCGCAGCGACTAACCGCCCTGATGTACTTGATGCAGCCCTGCTACGCCCCGGTCGTTTTGACCGTCAAGTCGTGGTAGATCGTCCTGACTATGCAGGTCGTTTGGAAATCCTCAACGTTCACTCTCGCGGCAAGACCTTCTCCAAGGACGTGGATCTGGAGAAAATTGCACGTCGGACGCCTGGATTTACCGGTGCTGACCTTTCTAATCTGCTGAACGAAGCAGCTATTTTAGCGGCTCGTCGCAACCTGACTGAGATTGCGATGGACGAAGTGAACGACGCGATTGACCGCGTGTTGGCTGGCCCAGAGAAGAAAGATCGGGTCATGAGCGAAAAGCGTAAGACGCTGGTGGCTTACCACGAAGCCGGTCATGCACTGGTCGGTGCCTTAATGCCTGACTACGACCCTGTCCAAAAGATCAGCATTATTCCTCGCGGTCGTGCAGGTGGGTTGACTTGGTTTACCCCTAGCGAAGATCGTTTGGAGTCGGGTCTATACTCTCGCTCTTACTTACAGAACCAAATGGCGGTTGCGTTGGGTGGTCGCCTCGCTGAAGAAATCGTCTTCGGTGATGAGGAAGTGACGACGGGTGCGTCTAATGACCTTCAGCAGGTTGCTCGCGTTGCCCGCCAAATGGTGACTCGCTTTGGTATGAGTGATGTACTTGGGCCTGTAGCGCTTGGTCGTCAGCAAGGGAACCCCTTCTTGGGTCGTGACATTGCTAGCGAACGCGATTTCTCCGAGAAGACGGCAGCTTCTATTGATGCCGAGGTTCGCTCCCTGGTAGATCAGGCTTATGCTCGCTGTAAGACTGTACTGCTGGAGAATCGCCATATTCTCGATAAGCTCGCTGACATGCTGGTAGACAAAGAGACTGTAGATTCTGAAGAGCTACAGAACCTGTTGGCTACGAATGATGTAAAGATGGCCAGCATTGCCTAGCATTGCTGTGCTATAGCTGACGCTCTCCGGTTTAACTGGGTCTTAACTGGCCTGGTTTAACTGGGAAAAAGCTAGCTCACTAAAGCTAGCTCACTAACCGCTTCTCTATAGCCCTAAAAAAAGCCGCCTCTGGTAAAGTCAGAGGCGGCTTTTTTTAGGACTTTTTAGAAAAAAGCCCTAAAAATCTTCGGAAGAGAGGGTTTATGAGTTAGATAACCGCTGCAAGCGAGCGGGACTGTGAGATTTTAAGATCCATCAACTCCTCGGCTAAAACCTCAGCCGAATTGTTAGGACTCTCAATGAGTTTGACTTTATGCAATGTCGCGCCGATATCTTCAATTGGCTGATAGAGCAACTGGCAAATACGAATAACGATATTTTCTGCGGTTGGTACCGTTTCCACAAAGTAGGGGACGTCTTTGTTGAGGAAAGTGTGGTCAAAGGGCTCGATGACGTGATGGTCTATCACGTTTTGAAGGGCGACTAAATCTACCAGCATTCCTGTACGCGGATGAACGTCGCCTTTAACGGTGACCTCTACTCGATAGTTATGGCCGTGACCATTGGGCCTGGCACATTTGCCGTAAATCTCACAGTTTTGCTCATAGCTGAGTTCGGGTAGGGCAAGGCGGTGGGCGGCACTAAAGTGGGCTGCTACGGTCAAATAGGCATTCATTCCATTTCCTTGTCTGTTTTCTGGATAACTGGCCCACAGGTTTGGGGTTTCGTAAAGTTCGATATTAGTAAGACGCAGCGGGGCCGGTAAGTGCGGCACAAGCCGATGCCAGATCACGCGGGCGATGTTCTCGGTGGTTGGTAGCGTTTGCGCGAACTCATCCCAAGCATCGTTGAGATAGGAAAAGTCCAAGGGTTCAATGATTTCTCTTTGAATAATGGCTTTTGCTTCAGTGAGGTTAAGTACCATGCCGTGGGCGTCCAACTCGCTAGTAATCGCGGCATGAAGCACGTAGTTGTGGCCATGACCGGGGGCGCGGGTGCATTTGCCAAACAGCCGTAAGTTTTCGCTTTCGCTCAGCTCAGGAAGCCAGTAGCGATGGCTGGCACAGAACTGAGATCGCCGATTGATTGTGCATTTCATAGAGAAAGATTGCTGTGACGAAAGCTAACTGTTAAGAACCAATAAGGCTTGTGAATAAACTCTGTTTTAACACGCTCTATAAAAAGGCTACAACCCTTTTATATCAATAGGAAAGGGGCGGTTATCCGTATGTCATGAATGCTTGTCATAGCGGAGAAAAACTGTAAAACTGTATACAGAAAAAAGATGTGGTTACGTTCATCTCTGGCTGTATAGCTAAGACCTGTATAGCTAAGACGGAAGTAAGGGGTTCTATTGGAATCTGGTTCTATTTAAATTCAATAGGCTGATCCAATAGGCTGATCGAGTCTGATTGCTTAATTAGATTTTAGACGGCCCTTGAAGGAACGCATGACCTCACAAAATCTTTTGATTTTCCCATTGTTGGGCCAAATCCAGTGTTGGGCCAAATTTTTTTGAGGCATGAAACTATGAAACTGACTTATCGCGGTGTGGAATACGACTCTAATCCTCCTATGTTGGAGGTGACTGAAAGTGAGATGGGCGGCAAGTATCGCGGCCAACCGTTTCGCTATACCTATGTACGGCATGTGCCTATCCCTCAGCCCGTTGAACGGTTGACTTATCGTGGTGCGGCTTACCAAACAACCCGTCAGGGACAAATTTTACAAGTTTCAGATGGCGGACAAGTATCGAATGCTTCTGTTGTGGATAAGAGCCAACAGCGTCAGGCAGGTATGAGTTTTGCTAACCTGCGCGATAAGTTGGTGAACAACAGCCCTGCTGCTGCTGCTCGCCGTCAATTATTGCAAGAGTCTAGCCGCTTGCATCGAGAAAATATTGCTCGCTCGTTAGAGCATCGCCTGAGTATTGCCGAGTCGCAGGGCAATGAGGGCTTAGTTCAACAATTAAGACTAGAAATGAGCCAAAGTCTCTAATAAGCTTTAAAAAAATACAAGCTTTAGAAAATCAGTGCTGGTAAAATAGCCATGAAAAGGGCTGATCGGTAAAATTTCGCATAGATCATTGTCGGTAAATAAGGGGGAGAGCAGTTGTTCTCCCCCTTTTTGCTACCTGTGGTTTAAAGCTTTGCTAGCTTACACTGCTAGCTTACAAAAGATAAATGAATTTGCTTTTGTTGTTAGAACGCTTACGCCTTTGCCAACACTGAATTTAAAGAATTGTCTTAGCCGTCAAAACAGAATTAGTGACGGGCATGAATGGAGCATAGAGATGAGCGACTTTTGTCTGTATGAGCCTCGTTAAGACGTTCAAAGCGCATTCTAAAGAGAGCTGCTTAAGTATGAGTATTTTTAAAGTTTTTGGTGCGAAGTCGGAAGTAAAGGTGGCGATGAATTCGGCGGAGGCGTTTGCCTCGATTTGTCTGGTGGCGATCGCCTCTGATGGCTACCTGTCAGAAACAGAAGCGACCGAGATGAAAATGCGTTTGAGTCGGATGAAGCTGTTTCAAGATCATCTCGATAGTTTGGATCGAATGAGGACTTATCTACTTGATAATCTCAAAAAGCATGGGCCAAATGAGCTAATAAAAAGTGCAAAGTCTTCGCTGCCGCCTGCCTTGGCGGCCACTGCTTTTACGATTGCCGTTGATTTAGTCTTTTCAGACGGCACGGTTTCTGCTGGAGAGCAGGCTTTTATTGACGATCTGCGAAAAATTTTAGAGATTCCAGACGACTTGGCCCTGAAAATTCTTGAGGTGATGACCATTAAGAACCAAGGCTAAATGGTTCTTAATGGTCTCTTATGAGTTCTCTCTTATAGCTTATTTTCTGTGGATAGCTTTTCCTCTGGGGAGAAAATCAGGTCAATGGTTTTTTCCCTGGTACGCCCACTGCTCTGGGAAAGTCTTTAGGGGTAGGGGCGTTTTTGTGAATGAAAATGCAGTGGCGCTGGCTTTGGCTCAGCGGTGTTTGCCAGCTTTGTACGTCGGTGAGTTCGCCGCCTAGCAAATCAACTACGGGCATGAGGGCTTCGGTGTCATCGGTGCTCCACTGGCCGCGAAAGAGCACTGCCTGTCCGCCTAGCTTAAGGAAGGGAAGGGCGTATTCGGTGCAGGTGGCGGCTGATCCAACTGCGCGGACTAGGGCCAGATCGTACTGCTCTCGATGGATGGGCTGACGGGCGAGGGCTTCGGCGCGTTCGGCAATGCAGGTAGCCGGTATTTGCATGTTGGCGCATAGCGCTTCGAGGAACTGGATTTTTTTGCGGGTGGCGTCGAGTAGGGTGAGGTCTATTTTGGGAAATAGCGGGGCTAGTGCGATCGCTGCCGGAATTCCCGGCATGCCGCCACCGGTACCGATATCAATGATCCGAATTGGGATATCTTGATCGGTCTCTTCAGGGTCTTCTGATGGCGCCAATTCTATCGACTCTTGTGGGTCGAGATCTGCTGCTGTGCGATCGCACAGCCAAGGCGAAAGCCCGCTCATAGAATCCCAAAGATGTTTTTCCCAAAAGTCTTCGGGCGTAATAATGCGGGTGATATTTAGCTGCTGATTGCCCGCGACAATTTGCTCATAAAACTGCTGAAAAAGGGCCTGTTGCGCTTCGCTTGGCTGCCAGCCAAGCGTTTGCTGCCAGAGTTTAGCGTGATTGGGAAGGACATCGGGCATAGCAAGTCGCTGGAGTGGGCTCAATGAATGGGCTCAGATAGATCAATAGATCAAGAACAAGAGCATCTCACAGGATCAGCTCTAAAAACTAGGCAATCTTATTAAACGCTTTTTATCAAACGTTTTTTATTAAATGCTCTTTAAACGCTTTGGTTCAGCGCTTTGGTCAGGGCTCTGGCCGTAATGCCGCTGCGCAGCTTGTCAGCTTCTACCGGGCTCAGCTGGCCGTGGTCAATCGTCCAGCAATGGTCAGCAATGTCGATTAAGTCTTCAGCATCGTGAGATACGATTAGCAGGCTCCATTTTTGCTTCAGCTCGGCTAGCAAGCTCACTAACTGCTGGCGCATTGACCAGTCTAGTCCGGCAGTTGGTTCGTCAAGCAATAGCAAATAGGGCTGGCGAATGAGCTGCACGGCCAGCGCTAGTCGCCGCTGTTGACCGCCGCTGAGCCTTTGCGGAGAAGCCTGCAACGATAAGGCGTCTAGGCCCACGGCCTGTAGTGCCTCGTATACCCGGTCTGAGCTGAGCTCTGGATGGCCCAGCCGAAGCTCTTCAAAAATGGTATGACCGCAGAAGTGCCGCTCAGGAAACTGAAAGACAATTCCACCAAGCTGTTGAAGCGATTCAGGTGTAAGCAGCTGCTCGCGCCATAAAATTTGACCGCTATTGGGTTGGGCGAGTCCGGCGAGGATTTCGAGCAGGGTGCTTTTGCCCGATCCGCTAGGGCCGACGATCAGGCCAAGTTGCTCAGGGGCGAGGTCAAAGGAGATGTCTTTGAGAATAGGGACGGCGGAAGCGGCGGGATGATAGGTAAGGTTGCGCAGGTGGAGCATGGCTTCGATTCTGTTGCTGCCACTGGGATAGCAGGAGCGGGTATTTAGGGTGAGCAGAGAGCGGGCACCAGGTGGTTTTTAATTGTAAGGCTTCGGCTATGAAAAAATAGGATGTACGGTTGCGGCTGTATAGTTCATAGTGTGACTTGTGTCCGTTGTTTGTTTACCTTTCGCTTGTTGGGACTTATTGTCTGTGAATGTTCAGTTTCGTGAGTGCGACTTTTTTAATATCTGGATTTGGCTGGAGTTTGAAATGGTACCTTCGACTGCTGAACAGCAGTATGTAGAGGAAATTTTTACATCCTGGTTTTTTATTGGCAAGTTAGGGGGCTTTAACGCTGAAAACTTGCAGGTACAAGAAACCGGGGTTGATATTAGCTATTTTGATTATGACGAAGATTCCTCGGAGCGATCGCTACTTTCGCTCATGCACAATATGGGCGAAGTAGAGTTCAAAGGGCTGTGGGCCCGCTGCTGGTTTGACTTAGGCACAACTGATGCGCTAGCGCTAGATGTGCTGGTGAACACCGTCCGCCAGTTTAGTGAGGACTTTGTCGAAATTCGCAGCATTTATATCGGCGGCGAAAATGAAGACTGGCCGACGCCGGCTGAAAATCCAGAAGCGGCTTTCCCAGACTAGCGGCGCTTGAGGTGGAGATCTAAACGCGATGGCTAAACGTATTCGACCGATTGCTTTAGGCTTGATTGAGCATGAGGGCCATATTTTTGTCAGTCAGGGCAAAAATGCCGGTGAGACCTTTTATCGGTTTTTAGGAGGAGGGATTGACTTTGGTGAGACGAGCGCCGCTGCGTTGGCGCGCGAGTTTATGGAGGAAATTAATGCGGCGCTGACAGATATTGAATATGTGACCTGTTTGGATAACATTTTTATCTACAACGGAAAGCCTAAGCACGAAATGATTCAGCTGTTTCGGGCTCGCTTTGTCAATGAGTCGTTTTATCAGCTGACGAAAACCTTTCCACTGGTGGAGGGCGATCGCACTACTGAGGCATTTTGGCTAGAAACGCAGCAGATTTTAACCGGAAAGTGTCGCTTAGTGCCCGAAAGCTGCTTACAGTACCTCAGCAAATAGCGCTGGGTCTCTCTATTGCTGATTCTCTGGCGCTGATTCTCTAAATGTAAATTCTCTATTGCTGATTCTCTAAATGTAAATTCTCTAAATGTAAATTCTTATTCATTAACGCTATTCACTAAAAAACGGCTACCTGCTTTCAGCTACTAGCCAATTCACGAACAGTATCTGTAGTAGTTCGGATGCTGGCTAAACATTTCTTTAACCCCTGTTTCCTGAACGGAATGAGGATTCTCTGGTGCGCGCTTTTAACCGTTTGAGCATTCAATCTAAGCTGATGACGATGCTGCTTGCAGTGAGCATTAGCTCTATTTCAGTCATCGCCTATGAGGGTTATCGGAGTGGCCGCGCGGCAATTCAAGAGAGCGTTGTTAAGCAGTTGATTGGGCTAAGAACATCAAAGGCCAATCAAATAGAGAGCTACTTTAATGACTTGAGAAGTGAGATGAAGGTGCTGGGTAAATCTTTAGAGACTGCCACCGCCATGAGAGATTTTGCCGCTGCCTATGGTGTGGTCTTAGGCGAGTCCAAATCTATTGATGGGGCTCAAGTCGGCAAGCTGCGCACATTTTACAAAGAAGAGTTTGCACCTAGATTCACTGAGAAAACGGGCGTAGCGATCAACTCAGATGCCTATTTGCCAGCCTCTATTTTGGCGCGCTACTTGCAAGTTGAATATATTGTTGATAATCCCAATCCGATTGGCGAAAAGAGCAAGCTAGAGACTGTCGAAGATGGATCTAAGTATAGCCAGCTGCATCAGCGGTATCATCCTATCTTTAAAGAAATTGTTGATGAGTTTGGCTATTACGATCTTTTTTTGATCGATAACGGCGGCAATATTGTTTACTCGGTTGCCAAAGAAGTCGATTTTGCCACAAGTTTACTGCTAGGGCCTTTTGCTCAGTCTAATTTGGCTCAGGTTTACAAAGATGCGCAAAAGCAAAACAGTGGCTATGTTGCCATCTCTGACTTTGATTTTTATGCGCCATCCTATGGCAGCCCGTCGGCCTTTATGGCAACGCCGATTTATCAAGGCACCGATTTGATTGGCGTCATGGCTATTCAGCTGCCTGTTGATAAAATCGCAGGGGTGATGACCAACAATCAAAATTGGGAGCAGGATGGTTTAGGCAAGAGTGGTGAAACCTTTTTGGTTGGCGCTGACGATACGCCCCGGATGCGCTCCGATTCACGGCTGCTACTGCAACAGCCTGAAGAATACTTTGCTGCGCTAGAGCAAGGCCAAGTGAGTCCTGATATATTAGAGCGGATTAAGCGGCTGAATACTGCTGTGCTGAATCAACCAGCGCAAAGCGATGCGATCAAAAAGGCGATCGCTGGTCAAACCGGGTGGGAGACTTCAACCAACTATCTGGGCAATCCAGTTCTTAGCGCCTACGCGCCTTTAAACATCCGAGGCGTAGACTGGGTAATTGTTTCGGAAATGGACAGAGCTGAAATTTTTCAGCCGATTACCAACTTTGCACAACGAGTATTAATCGCTGCTTCTGGACTGGTGTTTCTCATTACGCTAGCCTCGCTATGGCTCGCGAAGTCCTTCTTAAAGCCGGTGAACTTATTAAGTGACGGCTTTAGCCGCTTAGCGCAAGGCCACAAAGATGTTTCGGTAGAGATACTCGCCGAAGACGAACTAGGGGAACTCGGCAAGTCGTTTAACCATATGGTGAAAAAGAATCGCAAAACGAGTGAGCTGGTGCTGAAAAAAGGGCAAGAGACCGAAGCGCTGCTGCTCAATATGTTTCCGTCGTCTGTGGCTAACCGGCTTAAAAAGGGATCGACCTTAATCGCCGATGAGGCTGAAAGTGTGACGGTGATGTTTGCTAACGTGCTGAACTTTCAACAGCTCACCGAATCTCTTAAGCCCAAAAAAGCGATTGAGATTTTAAACGAGATTGTTAAAGCACTAGACGAAGCGACCGAGACCCATGGGGTCGAAAAAATTAAAACGACAGGTAGTGAGTACTTAGCGGTTAGCGGTCTGTCGGTGGCTAGGTTAGACCATACCCAGCGAATTATTGATTTTGCGGTAGAAGCTATTCGCGTTGTCAATCAGGTGAGTCGCGAATGGGATGTGGATCTCAAAATGAAGGTGGGCGTCCATGATGGCGGCATCATGGCTGGTACGGTGGGCTCACAGCGGCTGATTTATGATATTTGGGGCGATACCGTGGTAAAAGCGCACTATGTGCAGTCGGCGGCGGCGCCCAATAGCATCTATGTCACTGAGTCTGTCGTTAATAGCTTGGTTGATATTTATGAGTTTGAACCGGTTGGCGAAGTTATGGCGCGGGGCGGTGAGCCGCTGTCAATTTTTCGCGTCAAAATTTAGCCGAAGCTCAGGCAGTTGTTAAGGCCAATATCTTATGAGCATATCTTTGTCAGAACAATGGCTGCTGTGGGGCTTGGGTATGATGGTGGGTTTTCCCTTGGTGATGGTGGCTTTGGGAGAGCTGGTGTTGCAGTTGGACAAGCGCCATCACCCCATGGTGAAGGTGGCACGGGAGGTTCGCAATTGGGTGATGCCGACAGCGGCTTTGTTCTTTTTGCTGACGCGCGTTTTAAGAATTGATGATTCGCTTGCTGGGATTAAGCTGGTGGAAACGCTGGCCTGGATGTCTTTAATTGCGGCGGCGCTGTCGTTGGTGAATGTGCTGCTGTTTACCGGTGCTAAAAAAGATTCTTGGCAGGCTGAAATGCCTAAGCTATTCCGCGATTTGGTGCGCACTTTTTTGATTGCGGTGGGGGGTGCTATTGTTCTTTCTCAAGTATTTGAGCAAGATTTGGGTGGCTTAATTACGGCGCTGGGTGTGGGCTCGGTGGTGATTGGTTTGGCCCTGCAAGATACGCTGGGGAACTTGTTTTCGGGGGTTGCTTTGTTGTTTGAGCGGCCCTTTCAGGTAGGCGATTGGCTAGAGGTTGATGGTTGTACAGGCAAAGTTGTTGAGGTGAACTGGCGCTCGGTGCATATTATGACGCGCGAGCTAGAGATGCTGATTGTGCCTAATTCAGTACTTTCTCAGGCGGTAATTCGCAACTACAACCGGCCTGAGGCTCAGCATGTGGAGCCGGTAGATATTGGGTTTTCTTACAATGATGCGCCGAATACGGTGAAACGAGTGATGCGTGAAGCTGCGCTTGACACGCCGGGTGTGCTGAGCCATCCGGCGCCGGTGGTGCAGACGATTTCGTATGATGATTCTTCAATTTCCTATCGGGTGCGGTTGTTTTTGGCTGACTACAGCCAGGTTCCGAAGATTCGCGATGAGTTTGTCACGCGCATTTGGTACACGGCAAGGCGAAATGGTCTTTCGATTCCGTTCCCTATTCGCGATGTGTTTCATCATCAGGTGCCTAGAGTAAAGGGCGATGAGACGTTGCAGCGGCTAGCGAACTATATGAAGTCGCTGCCGAGTTTAGCGATGGTGGCTGATGATGTGCTTGAGGAGATGGCGAGTCAGGTGACGCTGGGTCACTATGGACGAGGGGAGTCGGCAATTTTTCAGGGACAAAGTAATGTGAAGCTGCATTTTGTGCTGGCAGGGAGTGCGATCGCTACCACTCAAGACAGCATTGGCCGTGAGCACAAGATTGCTGAAATGACCCGAGGCGATTTTTTTGGCTACTCAGCGCTGCTGGCCAATGAGCCGAGCCCGATGACAGTAACGGCCTCAGAAGACTTAGAAGTGCTTGTGCTAGAAATTGACGGTGTTCAAAAAATGCTGAACAAAACGCCCCGATTCTCTCAGCAGCTCGGCAGTGTCATCGCTGCTCGGCAGCAAAAGCTCAAATCTATTAAACTCGACCCTCAAAGAAACGGCTCCTTACTTTCCACCTCAGACTAGGGGCGCAGCGCAGGATGTTCACCATCTTTTGATGTGATAAATAGCGATCGCTGTATCAAATTCTGCAACCAGATTTAAGGCCGCAGAAATTTTGAATATCTTAGATGAACGCGACAACAGCCCCCATGCTGTAAGGATGTTTTTATGGTGTCTCTTCGAACTGCTGGTATATACGCTAGCTTAATGATTTTAGTCGGCAGTGTCTCTGCGGTTGCCTCTTCTGAGTCTTCTACAGCGGTATCTTCTACCTCTCTCACGATGCCTGCTGAAGAAATTGCTCAATCTACCCGAACCCCATCGCGTTGGATGACTCGCCGAGTTCAGCGTGACCTCGCTAACAGACTCAATGTTGCCCCCAGAAGTCTCCAAGTTGTTGAAACGACCGCTCAAACTTGGCCTGATCAGTGTTTTGGTTTAGCTCGCCCGAATGAGCGCTGTATGGGCGGAGAAATTCAAGGTTGGCAGGTGCAGGTAGCCAGTGGTCAGCAGATGTGGACGTATCGGACTGACCGTACCGGCCAGCGGCTGCGCCTAGAGCCGCTATTAGGAACCGCTGATTTTGGGCGAGGAGATTTTTCGGCCGAAGTCAGCCAGCAACTGCTCAAAACTGTGGCTCAGCAGGTTCAACAACCCATGGCTAATCTGACGGTTTTAGAAGTACAGGCCGCTGTTTGGGATGGTTGTTTGGGCATTTTTGAGCCGGATACCTTTTGCACTCAAATAGCCATTGCTGGGTTTAGAACAATCGTTAGCGATGGCCAAACGAGCTGGGTGTATCATTTGAGTGAAGATGGGACTCAGATCGCTCAAAACGTGACTGCAAGCGGTGCTCAGCGCCCGATAAGCACGCTGTTTGCGCCTATAGAAACCGAGCGAGAATCTGAAGAACTGGCTCCCGACATTATCTTTCAAAGTCAGCTCAGCGGTGATTTGGCAGGTTCTGTCCAAACAACAGCGCTCACAGCCGATGGTACGCTCTACCGCGAACAGTCTAGCTTGAGAACGGGAGGAGCCCCTGTGCGAACAGTGATTCGTCAGCTTGCGCCCGCAGAAGTTAATGCCTTTCAGACCGTTTTACAACAGCAGCGGCTTCCTAATCTTAATCGGATGCGCTACCTGACGGAGGCGGCTTTTGCTGACTACCCCACTACTCGCTTAGAAATGCCGGGAACGAGAGTTGAATACATTGATTTGGAGGAAGAGAGTCTGCCGGTTAGTTTGAAAAATGTGATTGCGGCTTGGCAGGCGATCGCATCCACATCCACTGAGGCTATGCTCCCTAATACCTCTGATTAGCTAGCAACCTAGCAACCTAGCAACCGCATTATCGACAATAGCGTTGAGCATCACTTGTTTGTTCGAGTCTCTGATGATTGGCCAGTTTTACTGGCTTGTTAATCTACCGTTGTTCAATTCAGACTGTTTAATTTTATGAAATCTTGTTTGAGCTTGTTAATGGCGATCGCCTTGGCTGGCTGTGCCCTTTCCCCTGTTTCTGACGCTCAAGAATCGCCGTCAGAGAGCCTCCCTAGCGTACCTTGGCAAACCGCAATTGAGCCTAACGTTTCATTCGAGGTAAAGGCCGAATCAGGCACTTGCCCTGAAATGGTTGATCTTTGGGAGTTGCTTTGGGGCTTTGAAGGTGGCGCTGATCACACCGTTGTTGTGAATACCCCTGCGATCGCCGCTGCGCCGCCGCAAATTTTGCGCTCAACCGATCGGGCAGTGACCTACCAAGCACCTTTGAACGATCAATATGCTACCTGCGTAGGCACAGCCCAATCGGACTACTTGAGGATGTATACCTTTCGCTTTGCGCGTGGCACTGTAGCGTTTGATATAGATTTAAGCGCTGATGACGGGTTCCGAGAGATTCGCTATGCCGATATTTCGGCCAATCGTCCCTATGTTCACTGGCGAGCGGCTGAATAAATTTGCCCTAGAAAATAGACACTGGCTACCAGCCTTTCTCTGACTGATCTTGAACATAGGCAGCGACATCCTCAATTTGAGCATCGGTGAGTCGGCCCTGGAAAGAAGGCATCGCCCCTTTGCCGTTGGTAACTTGATAGACGATGGCTGTAGTCGCGTGCTCTGTGCCATAGCCCTCTAGGTATTGCTCTAACGCATCTTGCTTAAGCGTTTTGTTAGACATCACAACGTTGCCACCGCCAACATGACAGGCCGCACAGCTTGCCGAAAATACCTGTGCGCCTTGGCCTAAGTCGGCAGCGATCGCAGGTGGAATCAGCGGCAGCAAAATTCCGATTACAACTGCAAGAATGGTGGAAAATAAGGCTTTCATTCGCAAAATACTCTCTCAAAACAACAGACACGACAGTTACTGTAAGTTTGATCTTTTGCCACCGTCAAAAGACAGCTTGTCGTAGGGGTGTTGTCAATAGGGATATTTTGCTACGTCTTTACAAGCGGTCTTCACAAGCGGTCTTTACAAGCGGATCTTTACAAGCGGTCTTCACAGGCACCGATGCTGACCCAGCTAGTGGAGCCGTCTTGCCAGTGCTCCTTTTTCCAGATGGGGGCGTTGTGCTTAAGGGTGTCGATAGCATACTGGCAGGCGGCGAATGCTTCACTGCGATGGGGGCTACCGATGGCAACCAAAACGCTGATTTCACCGACAGATAGTTTGCCGGTTCGATGGTGAATGACGATGCGGGTAATGTCGGGCCACTGCTGACGGATTTGGCTGGCGATTTGTTTGAATACTGCTAGGGCCATGGGTTCGTAGGCTTGGTATTCAAGGGCGATGACAGGCTGGCCGTCGGTTTGGTTGCGCACCATGCCGCTGAAAAGCGCGATCGCACCGTTCCGGCCATCGTCGGCTAGTTCATAGGCCGCTGCAAGTGAAAGCGGGGCAAAGGCAAATTTGAAGCTGTCTGTGGGGCGATCGCTCAGATGCGTATGCTGCGTATTGAGATCGGAGGTAAGGCCAACGGTCATAGCAAATGCGTGGGGGGAGGGTTTACCTGAAAAGCTCACCAAAACGGTAACAAACCCAAAGTAGCTTTTACGACCTCTCAACGCGTTAGTAAATAATTTTTGAAAAAAACATCATATTTATCCAGATCTTCACAGACAGCATTTATTTTGCTCAGTGAGGACGCTCAATCGCTTGATCTAGCTTGTGAAATAGCTTTTTGAAAAGTTTATATAAACCGCATTTATCCGCAAACAAGGGGCGTTGTGAACATCGGTATTAGGTATGAATTCGTAGGAAAGATCAGCATAATTACCAAACTCTTTTAGAATTCTTAAATAGGGTGCTGAAGATAGATGGCCTAATACATTTTCTTTGATCGACCGTTTTGTTCGCTTGAGCGTCACAAGGACTGTAAACCCAGTGAGAAAATCTTCGTCCCGCACGGCTTTATCTCCTTTCAAACGCTACTGGTGGGTTGCGATCCCAGCGTTTTTGCTTTCTTTGAGCGGTGCGATCGCCTACTTGATTCTGTCTCCCAAACTATATGAGGCAGTGGCCCGCCTTTCAGTAGAAGACGAGCGCGCCAGTGTTTCGGACATTGGCCGAACGATTACAGAAACCGATGATTTGGGGGGCGCTAACCCGATTGTGACGCAAGCTGAGGTGGTGAAATCTCAAGGTGTTTTGCAATCGGCCTTGGAGATATATCAAGAACGCTCAGGCGTGGCGACTAATCCATCGGCTAGCAACTTGGTTGATAGCTCGACCTGGCAGTCTGGATGGCAGTCGGAGACACAGGCCGATGCCGCTGACTCAGCCGTGGAGAGTCCCATTCGCAACGATGTGCCTTCTGTGCAGTCTTTGGCGCAGGCGCTTCAGGTCAATATTATTCCGGCGACCAATATCTTAGAGGTGAGCTATCAGAGCGATAGTCCGCAGCAGGCGGCGGCGATTGTGAATGCGGTGGTGCAAGCCGCAGTGACCGAAAACGTAGAGAACATCAATGTAGAAGCCTCGGCAGTGCGCGAATTTTTGGAGTCACAGCTGCCGTCTTTGCAGAGCCGTTTGCGGCAAGCTGAGCTTAGGGAGAGCCAGTACCGGCAGTCGAGTGGTTTGCTGGCAGTAGATGCGCAAAATCAGCAGATGGTGGGTTCGCTAGCCGCGCTAGAGCAGGATGAGCGGGCCCTGGCCTCGGCGCTAGAAGAAGTGGCGACGCGTGGGCAGCAGCTGAAAGCTGTGACTGGTATTAGTTCGCCGGAAGTCGCTTATGCCATTTCGCGCGTGGGGCAAGATCCTCAGTTGCAAACGCTGCGATCGCAAATCACCAATACCGACGTGACTCTGGCTGAAGCTCGCTCCAAACTGGGTGACATTCACCCAGAGCTGCTGGCCCTTCAAGACCAGCTAGCGGGACTACAAGGGCTGTATCAGCAGCGACTAACCCAGCTGACTCCTCGCAAATTTGCCGATGCTTTCGGCGCTGAATTTGGCAATGTTGCCGCTAATTTGGCCAGCAATGATCTTAGCCAGCAGCTGATTGCCGACTCTATTACCAATGCGATTGAGCAAGAAGCCCTGAGCGATCGCCTCGCCTTGGTACGCGCCGACCTAGCGCAAATGCGCAATCAACTGACAGCACAGCCCTCGCTTCAGCAGCCGCTAGCTGCCCTATCCCGAGAGCGCCAGGAGGCTGAAGAATCGCTAGATCTGATTAAAACCAAGTTAGAAGAAGCTCGCATCGCTGAGGCTCAGCTGGTGAGCAATGTGCGTGTGGTGGGTTTGGCTGAGCCAGCGGCAGTACCCGTTGCGCCTAAGCCGTTTGCCATTTTGGTGATGGGGGCGATCGCAGGCGCGATTCTGTCGGTAGCGGGCATTTTGCTGCTGGATTTACTAGATGTGTCTTTGCAAAGCGGCGACGAGGTTGAAAAGCTCGTGAAGCTACCAGTATTGGGCTATTTGCCTCGCCTGTCGGCTGACCTGGTGGATATTGAAGGGTTGGACACCTTTTTAGACAATCCGCGTCACGTAGAGCCCTACCGTGCCCTGTTAAAGACGCTTGAGTCGCGGCAGCGGTTTTCCCGAGGAGAGTCTTTGCCATCACGAGCAGCAGCAGCGGTCACTGGCGCTGCCAGTAGTTCTGCTAGTGGTTCTGCCAGTGGTTCTGCCAGTGGTTCTGCCAGTGGTTCTGCCAGTGGTTCTATAGGTACTACCGGCAATGGTTCTAGCAGTGCCAGAGGTTCTATCAGTGGCCGGAGCCCTAACCGTCAGCGGACTTCTCAGGTAGTCGTGATTAGTAGCCCCACGCATAACGAGGGCAAATCCTCGGTGGCGACCTGCTTGGGGGCAGTGTCGGCGATGTTGGGCCGCCGGACGCTGATTGTTGAGGCCGATCCGCATCAGCCGGTTCAGCATCTTTACTTGCAGGTAGAACTTCAGCCCGGTCTGACCGATGTTATCAATCAAAATCAGCCGTTGTCGGAGGCAATTCAGCTTACGACGATTGGTCGCCTCTCCGTGCTGCCTTATGGACAGGCACTTAACCGGCCTTCAACGGTAACCGAATCTTCATCGATGCAGGTGCTGCTAGAGTCTTTGTCTCGTGAGTACGACTTAGTTTTGGTCGATACCGCCACGGTTGATACCTCAGCGGACGCGGCCACGGTGAGCCAAATGACAGATGGCTTGCTGCTGGTGACCCGTCCGGGTTACACGCCGCGCAGCGTATTGTCAGACACAGTGCAGCAGCTGCGTAAGAGTGGCGCGCCACTGCTAGGTATCGCCATGAACGAAACCATTTTGCCGGAAGAACAGTTAGGGCGGCTGCCCAGACCATCGATTAATGCGTCAGTGACGAGCCGTTCTTAGAGTCGTTCTCAGAGCCGTTTTTAGATCATTGTTCATCTTTGTTGGCTCTTTTTAATGGCGCTCTTCAGTTTAGATAATGTATTCCTCGCTATGAAATTAGGTGTAATCCAGTCCAGATTCCAACCCAGATTTCGATTGATGAGCCTCTTGCTCATGGGCTCTCTGATAGGCACGGCGGGTTCTATGGGACTGTTTGTGAAAGGCGCGATCGCTCAAGATATCTCGCCAGACGTTTCACCTGCCGCTCCACCACCTGTTTCAGAAGGGTTACCTGCCCTACAAAGCCCCGCTACGCTAGATATCTCGCCTGCTCAGCCCCTTAACGAGCAAGCACCCGTTCCCTTTCGTGCCATCGTACAGCCGACCCAGACTCAGCCGCCGATTGCTGCACCTTTGTCCCCGCCCATAGCACCCGCGATCGCTTACAACACCAGTGACCCGCTCAAGCCCGGAGATGTCGTTTCGATTAATGTACTGGGCTTTCAGAACCTCTCAGGGCAGCAGCAAATTAGCAGCACTGGTACGATTCAGCTGCCATTGGGTGGGCCAATTTTTGTGGCAGGCTATACCCCAACAGAAGTCAGCGGGCCGCTTGCTCAAGCGCTATTGCCCTATATTCGGCGGCCCCAGGTAACCGTGGCGCTGGTGAATGCGAGCCCTTTACGGATTAGCGTCAGTGGTGAAGTGATGCGCCCCGGCCCTCGCCTGCTAGACCCGACAAATTCTGAAAATCAGGCGCAGCGGCTACCCCCTACTTTAAGTACAGCGCTAATGGCATCGGGTGGAATTACGCCCAGCGCTGACCTCCGAAATATTGTGATTCGGCGAGCGGTCGCGCCCCAGGTCGCAGGCAATCCGGTAACCTACGGTGAGTTTCGGGTGAATTTGTGGGAGGCGGTGAGTCGAGGCGATTTGGCCTCTGATCCGCGCGTTTATAGCGGGGATGAGATTATTGTGCCAGCGGCAGCAGTGGCTAATATTGACCAGCGCACGCTGTTGACTTCTACCGTAGCGCCTAGCGAAATTACAGTGCAGGTCGCTGGCGAGGTGAACCGCCCTGGGCAAATTACGGTGAGCCCTATGGTCGGTGTGAGCGGCGCGGTAGCCGCTGCGGGTGGCCTCACGGTCGATGCCGATGCTGAGGAAGTGGTGCTGCTGCGAATGATGCCGGATGGTCGCCTAGAAGAGCTGTTGTATACCTTTGGAGAGGCGTCAGAGCCTTTGATTGCTGGGGATGTGGTGGTGGTTCAGCCCTCTGGTCGAGGCAATGTGGGCGGCGTATTTGACTTTCTCGGTCGTATCTTGAGCCCGTTCAGCAGCTTCTTAAATCTGGTTCGCTGATGGAAAAGATAAAGAACCTGTGGACGGAGATCGTGATTGGCATTTTGCTGATGCGAAGTTCGTTGGATTTATATTCAGGCAAAGGCGTGCCTGCGGCATTCGCGATCGCAGTCAATTTCCTCGTTCTCATCTATGTTGGCCGCCAGTTCATTTTGCGCCAGCCAATTCATACCGACCGCTTTTGGTGGCTACTCATGAGCTGGGTGGCACTGCAAGGTATTTGGGTGGTTTTACTGCCCACCGGAGCGCTAGGCGGTACGGCTTTTATGACCTATGAGGCAATGCGGGAGTGGGTGAGATTTTTGTCGTTGGGCTTGGTCTATTTGCTGACGATGCAGCTGCGCGATCGCATTTCGCCTGATCGGCTCGCTTCACTGCTTCTTTTGAGCCTAGTGATGCCTTTATTTCTAGCTGCTTTACAGATTTCTCGGATAGATTTACCTGGCTTTTTGCAGAGCAATGTAGGCTGGAAAGATTTTGCGGGCACGGGCGATCGCATCAACAGCACGCTGGGGCATTACAACAGCTTTGCCACCTTTACTCTGCTGTTTATGGCGCTGAGCCTGTGGCGAATGCAAATGTCGCGGCGTCCTTGGATATGGGCTCCGCTGGTTGGCGGGCTACTGTACTGCCTGGTGGCGACCAAGTCGCTGACGGGGCTCGTGATGCTGATGGTATTTGGGGCGCTGTACTTTTTGCCGCGTTTGCGGGGGAAGGGCTTGTTCGGGGCGATCGCCCTGACCGGGACGCTAGTGGTTTTGCTCTCTAGCGAGCTAGGCCAAGCGCGATTGATGGAGCTAAACCAAACGCCGCTGTTGAATCCTGACCTGAGTGTAGAAAGAGCAATGGCCTTACAGGCCGCCGATATCAAAGAGTTTCGCAACAGCTTTAACTGGCGACTGTTGCAGTGGCACGATTTGCTACTGCAATGGCAGCGGCACCCCTGGCTAGGCTATGGCCTGGCTTCTAATAAAGAACTCAGCACTTTCAACACAACTTCTCACAACGACTATGTACGTTTTTTGGTGGAAGAAGGCATTGTTGGACTCGGCCTATTTCTGTTGTTTTTGCTGGCGCAGATAGGTCGTGTGCTACAGGTGATGCGCAGTAGCTTGCCGGGGTCGCCGCAGCGAGCACTGTCTCAAGCGCTGTTTCCTTTTTCGGTGGCGATGGTGGTTGGCATGGCCGCTGGCAATGTGATGGTGCATACGGCTTTGTTTTTTTATTGGTGGGTTTTACTGGCGCTGCTCGGTTGGCCGTGGCCCGCTCAGTTTGGTAGCGCTCAGCCAAATCAGATGGCGGATCAGGTGGCCGCGACTAATAATAATGCCGCATGTAGCTATTTGCCGTATGGCTGTGTGCCGTATGATACAGAGCTGTATGACGATATTGAGATAGACAGCGCTCAGGCCTATGGTTTGGCTGTTTACAATGCGGAAGTTTATTCCTCTGAAGAATATGATTTTTCTGAAGAATATGATTTTCAAGAGGATTTAGATAGAGAGGAGGTGGACGAAGCATACACCGCTTTGTAAGTGAGGTTTTTGGTCGTGTGGTTTTTATCACGTTGTGATTATTTAGTGGGTTTTATTTAGTGGGTGCCGCTCTCCAATGTCCGAGCCTAAAGATCAAGATCGCCCGTTAAAAGTAGACGCCTTAAAAAAATCTCAGCTATCAGAAAAATCACTCAAGCACAAAGTCGTGAAGGGAGGGCTGTACCTGGCGCTGCGTCAGCTGGTTTCGGTAGGGCTCTCTGTGCTGAGCATTTTGGTGATTGCGCGAGTGCTAGGCACGACCAATTACGGCATTTTGGTCAATGCGCTAGGAATTTTTTACTTTATTACCTGGACAGGCAAGCTGGGCCTGCATGTGTATTTGATTCAGCAGCCAGACTTGCCCGAAGATGCGCCAGAGCAGGTGCTGGCCTTCTTGAGCTGGATGAGCTTAGGGATTGGGCTGGCATTGTGGATGCTCGCGCCTGCGATTGGGCAGTGGACTCAGGAACCGGCTGTGGCAGATTTGGTGCGATCGCTCCCCCTGCCGATTGCGGTGGATTTCGCAGCTAGCGTTTCTATTGCCATGCTAGAGCGCAGGCTGGCTTTTGCTGAAGTGGGGCTAATTGAGATTGTGGCGCAGGTGACTAACTATTTAGTCGCGCTGCCGTTGGTTATTTATGGTTGGAGCTATTGGGGGCCAATTGTCGGTTTAGGCATCAGAGGCGTAGCCATGCTAGTTGGCGCACAGTACCTGTATCGAGTCGCTTTGCGCTGGCGGCTTCGTTGGGATTTTTTGCGACCTGCGTTGCGCTATGGCCTCACCTTTTCGTTGTCTCATTGGGTCATTTCACTGCGATCGCTGACGATTCCGGTTCTAATAACGCCAATTGCTGGGCTAGAGGCCGCTGGGTTGGTGAGCATTGCGATTCGTTTGGTAGAGCAGCTTTCGACGCTACGGATGGTGGTGCGCCGAATGTCTATTAGCGTCATGGCCAAGCTGATGGGCGATCCGGCAGCGGTGCGGCGAACGGTGAGCCGAGGGATGGCCTATCAGGCGCTGCTCATTGGCTCGGTATGTTCGGCGTTTGCCTGTTTAGATAGCTGGATTGTACCGAAGCTATTTGGTGATGACTGGCTGCAAAGCACTCACATTTTTCCGTTGATTGCGCTCTCTGCGATGGTTCGAGCTATGTTTGATCTGCATTCGGGGGCGCTGTATGCGGTAGATCGTAATGCCGAAGTAACGAAGTCATATGTAGTGTATATGGCGCTGTTGTGGGTCGGCTGTGGCCTTTTGCTGCCGGTATTTGGCCTATGGGGCTATGGCTTGGCTGAGCTGCTGACGGTGCTGAGCAACGTGTGGCTGCATCGCGCCCTGACTAAAATATACGGTGCGCCAAAGTACACGGCAGCGGCCTGGCTAACGGTAGCGGCAATGCTGCCTATCTTGGGCAGTTTGGTTTCCGCCACTGTGGGAATTGTGGCATTTGTATTGAGCTATGCTCTGGTGCTGCTGGTGCCGGAGGTTAGAGCGGTGCCGCAGGAGTTGTTTCATGCCGTGATGTCTCGCCGTCGCAAAGTCTCTGAAATTAGTTAAATAGATACACGTTAAATAGAAAGCCGCTTTAACGGCCTCTGCTATGCCTAAATCCATCCTAATTCTCTCTAATAAATCTTCGGGGTCTAGTGCGGTGCAGCGATTGCTAGCGCAGGCCGTGGATTTAAAATGCGTGGAGAAAACACGACACTTTGAAAATGAGTCGCTGTATTGGACCAAGGCGGCATCAGCACTCCAAATGCCTCAGCAGGACATGTTAGACAGTGAGGTTCCGATTGAAGCCATGGCGGCTCGGCATGATTTGGTTCAGCTGTTGCGGGATAATTTGCCTGCCCATCGGCTGCCAAATTACGCAGATTATTTAGCGACGACAGCGACGACAGCAGCTCAGGATAGGGCGTTTATTTTTGCTGGGTGGCAGCGACTATGCGAGCAATACACACCCATTTTTTTAGAAAAGTCGCCGCATCATCTGGTGCAGTGGTCGGCGCTCTCGCTCATCGTAGACTGCATGGAACAGCTGCAAGGAGAGGTGGATTTTTTGCTGGTTGGTTTGGTTCGTAACCCAATGGATACGCTGTATTCGGCTTTTCGTCGCTGGAAAACCCCGCCTGAAGCGTTGCAGTATGAGTGGCTAATGGCCTATACCCATTTGCAACGGTTAGCAGAAATGTTGGGGACGCGTACAAGGGTAAATCCTGCGGGTCGGGTCGTGATTGTGCGCTACGAAGATTTGGCCGTTTCGTTAGCACCGCTAGCGCCAGTGTTTGACTTTTGCGGTACATCACCGAGTGCAGATGCGCCTTGCCTAAACCGCAGGTCATTGCTGAAGTGGCAGCAGGATCGGTTTTTTGGGTTTTCGCTCGCGCCGGAGGTGAAGGCGCTGGCAATGCAGTATGGCTACCGCGATGCGGATTTGGACAATCGCGATCGCCCCTTATGGCCTCTATATCGAGATGTGCGCAGAAGCCTGCATCACAGTACGCGTTGGGGCAAAAATTTGTATTGGTATTTGAAGCGATCGCGACAGATTTAACTAATGTTCGCGACAGGTTTAGCTGAGTCGCTTAGCTAGAGATGCTTGGCTAGAGTCGCTTGGAGCCAATTTTCTGGGGCGATCGTGCGCTTACCCTCATGGGTAGCAGCGACTCGTACAGGTGAATGTACTTGCGAGTAATGGTTTCCCAGTTATGGTGCGATCGCACATACACCCCTGCCCTATCTGCCATTTGGCTCATCTGCCGTGGATGCATTACCGCCCAGCCTAAGCGGTCCTGAAAGTCGTTCAAACTCCCTGTTTTAAACGTGAGTCCCCGGTCAATGCCCACCATTTGACGATGCACCGCAATATCGCTCACTACCGCCGGGATGTTTTCCTGCATGGCTTCTAACAGTGCGAGCGGCAAGCCTTCCACATCCGAAGGCAGCACAAATAGCCCTGCGCCTCGTACAATTTCGGCTAGCAGCGGGCCTTGAAGCTCACCGGTAAAAACAATGTTGGGATTGTTATCGGCTAGCTGTAGCAGCTCAGCAGTAAAGCTATCAGTATCGCTTTTATCGCCCACTAACACGAGTTTCCAGCCCTTGGGCCGCAGTCTTTGAAAGGTTTTTAATAACAAATCCACTCGTTTTTCAGGCACCAGCCGACCGACAAACACCATGTACTTTTGCGGCGTGAGCCCTAACGAATGGCCATAGAGAAAGTGACGGTCTGAATGGGCATAGGCAACGGGTGCGTTTTCAATATAGGTTGCTTCTTTGCCATAGGTTTTGTAAAAGTAGTCCCGCAGGGCTTCAGAAACAACAACCAAGTGATCAGCAAAGCGCACGGCAGTTTGTTCTCCCGTTTTGATCACACTGCTAGAGAAATTACCCCATTTGGCTCGCTGCCAGTCGAGACCGTGGCAGGTGGTGAGAATTTTGGCACTAGAAAATAGTTTGGGCAGTGGGGTAAAGAGCGAAGGCCCAAGCGCATGGAAATGAATAATGTCGTAAGGACGACCTTGGGGGCGTTTAAGGGCTGCGATCGCAGCCGATAGACCTGAGCAAGCTAGGGCATCAACGCCTCTAAGCCGAATGGAAGGCACGGTAATGACGCGCACACCTTTATAGCTAATGGCTCTGGCCATATTTGGATTGTAGGAAGATCGGGCGTATAAATCGACGCTGTGACCGGCTGCCACAATTCGAGGATAAATTTCGGCACAATGGTGCTCTATTCCCCCCTGATGTGGCGGTAGTCCTTTGGAGCCAATAACAGCAATTCTCATAGCGTCTGGTAAGAGGTGAGCAGCGGATCAATCTGGGCCGATGGAGCCTGCTGGGTTTGCCATTGGCTCAGCAGCTCGCCATACAAAGCTTCCACCACTCGGCGCGCTTCAAAGGGCTCCGTCACCTGAGTGCAGGCTGCAGCTGGAAAACGCTCTGGCTGCTGAAGCACCTGCTGCCAGCAGTGGGCAATTTCAACGGCAGACCTGCCACAAACCAAACCGCTTTGTGCCGTCAAAAAATTAGGCGTTTCGCCTGCCTGGGTCGTCACCACTGGCGTACCGCAGGCGAGGGCTTCTAAGCTGCCCCGTGCGAGCCCTTCGTAGGCGCTCGTCAAAACGAACAAATCACATACTTTGTATAGTTCGGCGAGCTCATGCTGAGGCAGTGATCCGAGCAACGTGACCTGCTGGTCTAAGTTCAGCCGCTTAATTTCGCTTCTCACTGCGCCTTCTAGCTCGCCGCTACCGACAATGAGGAGATGTGAGAGGAAAGGTGAGAGAAGATGTGCCTCTGGGGGTGTATTTGCTAGTTGCGTCAGCTGTTTTTGGAGCTCAGCCATTGCCTGAATGAGTAAAACAGGCTGCTTTTGGGGGTGGAGGCGTCCGGCAAACAGGATGAGCTTGGTATGCGCCTTTAGCCCCAACCGCTGGAGGAGTTGACTCTTTGCCTGAGCTTTGAACTGAGCACTCAAGGGGAAAAACAGCTCGCTGTCGTAGGTGTTGCGCAGGTAAGACACGCGCTGTGCGATCGCTGGATACTGCTGCTGATACAGCCTGACCGACTCAGAATTACAGGACAAAATGCGGTCAAACTGAGACACTAGCCGCCGCTCTAGTGCAAAGTAGGCCCAGGGAAATCGTTTCCACAAAATGCCGCCTTTTTGGCCGCCCTTTACTTCCTGATAGATATCATTGTGAATGTAAAGTAGCTTAGTCCCGTGCAATGCTTTAGCAAATACCGTTGGCTCAATCCGATGAAACTGATAAAAATCTGAGGAAATCTCGTTTTTTGTCAGGTATTGCCTAAGCGCAAGTGTATATCTGAGCGTGGTGGGCAC
The DNA here is from genome assembly GCA_001314865.1 of Phormidesmis priestleyi Ana. GTDB lineage: Bacteria > Cyanobacteriota > Cyanobacteriia > Phormidesmidales > Phormidesmidaceae > Phormidesmis > Phormidesmis priestleyi_B. The sequence goes on from LJZR01000003.1 coordinate 119,476, forward strand.
CACACCGCGTATGTTGTCATCAGCAATCTGCAACAAGGGCAAAAAAGCGAACTCACGACCATGCAGCCGCGCCGTTTGCCACCGGCCCACTGCCGATTTTTCCTGGGTGATGCCCACCAGCTGAATATGAAACGCTACAGGTGCATACTTAAGAATATATTTAATGCAGGTTTGAATGCCGCCAATCGTTGGATTGAACGGATCGAGCTGAAAAAAAATGGTCAGAACAGGAGATCGGTAGAGATTGCTCACGATTCAGCGTCGGGACTTAAGTCCTTTGAGAATGTTAAAACGAATACCTCATGGGTCTTCAGAGCACTTGCTTGAGTAATTATGCGGGTACGGAGGGACTCTCGTCATACACACAGAATATATTTCGATGGAATATGCTTGCCAAGTAGCGTTTTATGTCAATAACTCCTTAATATTGACATAGCCTTGACATAGCGCCTCCTCATCGTTTCTATCAAACCATGACCTGCTATACTCCGTAAATTTACGGAGGCTATTCGTTCTCCAACCTGTTCTACAGACTAATTTTGTCTGCCGACTAATTTCTAGGGTCTAAATTGTTGAGACGTCGATGATGAGCGTTTTAAGCCTGCTTATTCGTCTGCTGCTTCAAGCTCCTTGACTCATCGAATAAGCGCTTCTAGCAGGTGTGGCTAGCCTATCGTACAGTTGCTCTAGCAGGATGATATTTTTGCTTAGGGTATAGCGCTCTAGCACACGGGCTCTGGCTTTTTGCCCCAGGAGGGCAGTAATTTCAGGGTGCTCGCGAAACAGCGGCAGTAGGGTTTTCATTTGGCTAGAGACTTTTTGCGTGCTGAGGATAACGCCTGCGCCCTGATCTAAAACTTCACCATCTGCGCCTGCGTCGGTGGCAACGCAGGCCGTTCCACAGGCCATTGCTTCTAGCAGCGACAGCGACAGCCCTTCTACTAACGATGGCAAAATGAAACAGTCAGCGCCGCGCAGAATTTCAATTCGCCGCTCCTCACTGGCGACAAACCCTAACCAGATGATGTTGTCTTCTGAGTAAAAGGTTTTGAGTGAGGCTTCTAGCGGCCCACTGCCTACAATCACGAGTTTATTGTGAGAACCCATTTCAGCGCTTTTCCAGCCTTTTAGCAGCGACTCTACGTTTTTTTCAATGGCGAGTCGCCCCTGATATACATAGAGCTGGCGCGCGTTGAGCTGCTGCTTAATGCTAGAAGGCCCAGGGGCGTAGCGACTGATTTCGACCCCATTTGGAATCACCGCAATGCGCTCGGCGGGAACGCCTAGTTTGGTGAGCAGGTTGCGCTGAATTTTAGAAAAAACGATTACTTTGTCGTAATTGGCCAAACGAGGTGCATATACCTGGTAGGCAAAATGCTGCGTGCTCGAAGACAAGTTGCGGCGTTTGCGATCAAATGCGGGGTGGAAGGTCGCTACTAGCGGAATGCCTAGGCTATGGCAGATTTCAGGCAGCTTGAGATCGAGTGGCGAGAGGATTAAAGAGGCATGAACAAGGTCGGGTTTTAGCTTTTGGAGGGTTTCGGCAAGCAGCTTAGCAGACCCTAGCGTGGGAATTGTGAGGATTTGGGACTTGAAGATAAAGGGGAGCGAAACCTCTTCATATCCAAACTGATCTTCGGCGGCGGCTTCTGGCTGAGCAAAGTGAATAAAGGTGACTCGGTGCCCACGATCTAGCAGTAAATTGGTGATTTCTCGGCCATAGGTGACGTTGCCACAGAATGGAGTTTTTTTCCCAAGCCACACAATATGCATTTATTGACACGATGCTTCTTAAAGGGTTTTCACAGGCGGGTTTGGTAAGTTTAATTACTTACTTATTAGTAGTATATGCGCAGGTGTCATGTGTCTATGCTGGCTTTTGTACAGCGATCCCCAACAGGTAAATTCTATGGGGCAATGTCTCTCTGGGGGACATTTTGGACTGTGTTTTCGCTTAAAGCAGCCTGAACTAGCGACCAGGTAAAGAATCCGCCAACTGCAACCAGCATCGCGAGCAGCCCAAATACCACGCGCAACCCTAAAAAAGTTTCGGCAATGCCTGCTAAGGCCAGCGGCAGACTCAGGGCGATGTTGACCACGTTGTTTTGTAGGCCAAATACTTTGCCGCGCATGTCTTCGGGGGTTTCTTCTTGAATGGTGGTTTGCATGGGGATGCCCACCATTGCACCGAATAGCCCCAGACCGCCAATTAGAATAAGGCTGGGCCATAGTTGCATAGGTGCCAGGGAGAGGCCGCTAAGCATGAGGGCCATTCCTAATGAGCCTGCAATACCCAGTTGCGATCGCGAAAATCGCTGACCAAACTGCCCAATCGCAATTGCTCCAATGGCCAAACCAATCCCGCCTGCGGCTAGCAAAAAGCCAAACTGCGACGAGCGAATAGTCGGAATTACCTCGGCTAGCCGTACGGCCAAAACGGCCAACGCGGCAAACACTGAGAACAGTACAACCAGCTGAATGAGGGCGGCACGAACCTGTACTTGCTTTTGCAGATAAGCGATGCCGTCTTTAATATCTTCCCAGGGGTGAGCCTGCTCTATGCTAGGGTCTGTTTTGGCTTCATGGGGGTTCATGAGTAGGAGCAAAATGCCTGCGATCGCATAGCTAATGCCTACTAATACCGACTTGCCTACACCGGTTCCCTTATCAATCGGAGCGAGGAGCGTATCGGCGAGGGCCAGCAGCGGGTCTCCTACGGCGAAGCCGACAATCACCGAGGCCATCATGGTTGTGGTGTACAGCGAGTTAGCAGGCAGCAGATTTTGCTCTTTAACAATCAGCGGAATCACAGCCTGCTCTGCGGGGGCAAAAAACTGCGTCAAGGTAGAGACCAAAAAGGTCACCACCAGCAAAATGTAGAATCCAACCGGCAGTCCGGCGATGCTCCATCCTTGAGTAATCCACAGCATAACCGGCAGTATGGCCACCAACAGGCCGCGCAGCAGGTTGGTGAGTACGAGTACGGGCTTTTTGCGCCAGCGATCTACATACACGCCTGCTAAAGAGCCAAACAGCACGGCGGGAATGGTAAAGGCGATCATAATGGCCGATACCCAGCCGCTAATCGTTTGATCGGGTGACTTAAAGTTGGTGCTGATAATCGCAATCATCAGCACGAGGTAAATTTTATCGGCAATTTGTGAGAAAACCTGACCGCTCCACAGGGTCAAAAAATTGCGGTTACGAAAAACGGGCCACAAGCCTTCTGCTTCAAACGGCTTAGCGATCGCTTCCGACTTTTCTAATGAAACCTTCTTGTTCTTTTCAGTCGCATTTTCGGTCGCACTTTCGGTCGCATGGTTCAAGCCGTCATTGACCACGGGGTTTTGAACGTTGTCCTCTGTGGCCTGTTGCTCAATATTAGGCTGCTCAATATTAGGCTGCTCAACATTAGCCAGATCAGCTGAGCTAGTTGGCTCAATCGCTGCCTCAGTGCCTGGCTCAGTGTCCAGTTCAGTGCCTAAAGGCTGAGTGTCACGCTTATGGTAAGAAGCGCCATTAGTAGGATTACTAGAAGCGCTGTCAGGAGCGTCAATATTCGATTCAGAAATAGGCTCAGACTCGCGCAGCATAGCTTGGGGAAGTAAAGCAGGTGTCTATCAGTGCAGCAGACTTTATGGGCCTGTCGAACTGGTATTGGGCGTATTGGCGGAGAAACTGTTCGATGTGCCGCCACATTAAATGTGGTTCAGATTCTTCTAGCCCTGAGTTGGCCATAAATTTAGGCGCAGTTGTTCTATCGGCTCGGGTAATGCCTGATTGTATTGTGCCTGATTTTGCGGCGAATTGTGGGTCAGCCTCTGAGCTAGCTTGAGAATTCGTCGCTCGCATAGTTGGCGCTAGCCCAGCAGATGACATCACCAGTTCAGGCTTGCTGAGTTGCTGCATCAAAGCCAGTTCTGCGGCGCTAAGGTAGCCTACGATACCCAAATTGCGTTTGACTTCTTGGGCGACTTTGGCCCGTAGCGCTGTTTGCCAGGGTTGGGTGTTCTGGCTGTTTTGAGCATATGGCGCACCTCGGCTTATCTCTTTTTCTCTGACCCGATAGCTATCTGTAGTTTGATCGCTAGTTTGATCGCTGTCTGTAAAAGCTGTCGCGCCGGCCCTTTGATTGTGCCATTCGCGCTCGATATGCTCTATTTCACGCAGACGATCGCACTCCAACCGCTCAATTTCTGCTAGGTCAATAGCGCCGCCCGAAGAGACGCTAAATCCGACTCTCCAGTCGGGGTTACCCAATTGGGCAGTGAGGTGCGATCGCGAAAGACAGCAGCGAAATACGTCGGGTGCAACCCCAGCAAGGGCCAGCATATGAAACGTCGCCTGCGCTAAACAAGCCAGAATATCGGGCTTGGCAGCGGCTTCTAGGCGCGTGAGATGCTCTATTAATAGATAGTACAGATCCTCTTGAGGTTGATCGGTAAGGGCTTGGGCCAAGGCAATTTCGGCTAGATATTGACTGGCTGTAAGCTTTGCTAAATTTTGGCTCAGCCCTGGAAAGGATTTGACCGTTTCGGCTTGGATCAGTTTGTCAAGAGATTTGCCCTTGCTAAATAGCGAATCGTTGACAACAAATAACCCCGAACGACCGCCCAGCTTAGACTTATGCTTGCGAGCGCCAGGCGCAATGACCCGCAAGAGGCCGCGCTCTTTGGTGAGCACAGTGACGAGCCGATCAAATTCGCCCATGGGCACAGCTTTGAGATTAATGCCGACGGCTTTATAGCTGCGTTGATTCATTCAGGCTCGACAAGGTAAGACAGGGACAATGAAAGTTAGATCGTATCTTGTCAGACGGGCATTTTGCCTAGCTCGGATGACCGAATTATGTGATGGACTATCCCTGTGGCGCAGTTTGAGAATACATCAATCACCCGCCTCAGAGATCTCATGCATGATATTGACTCCACGAGAGGTGCCCAGCCGGTTTGCGCCTGCTTCCACCAAGGCCATTGCCTGTTCGAGAGTGCGGATGCCGCCTGATGCTTTGATGCCAACGCGATCGCCGCCGATTTGTCGTAGCAGCTGAACATCTTCTACCGTCGCGCCGCCCTGCCAACCCGTGCTGGTCTTTAAAAACCTTGCGCCTGCATCCAGGCACACCTCAGCGGCCAAACGCTTCTCATCTAAGGTCAGTAGCGCGGTCTCTAAAATGGCTTTGACTGGCTGACCGGTTAACTCCACAATGGCGGCGATATCAGCATGTAGCCTACGGGTATCGCCCATTTTGAGCCAGCTGAGATTAATCACCACATCAAGCTCGTCGGCCCCATTGTCAACTGCTTCTTGGGCTTCGTACAGCTTGGTTGCAGAGGTGGTCGCACCACTGGGAAAACCGATCACCGTGCAAACCTGAGGTCTTTTGTTGTGCAGCCGCTCGACAGCGGTAGACACATGCACCGGATAGATGCACACCGTCGCAAAGCCGTAGCGCTCAGCTTCATCGCACAGCTGTAAGATCTGTTCTGTTTGGGCCGCCGGGGTTAGCAGCGTATGGTCTATCAAAGGAGCCAGTTCTATCTCAGTGTGCATTTGACTTCTACTATTATTTGAGCGATTTGAGCGATTTGAGCGATTTGAGCGATTTGAGCGATTATTCATGGACGGTGAGTTTACCGATGTTTTACAGGAAAACACTGAATTTTGATGTCGTAAAAGTTCAGCCTAAGCTTATATATTGACTATATTGATGACTATATTGACGGTGGCACAGTCGCCAACTCCCCTGCGCCTATTATCTTTTAAGTAAAGAGAAAATTAGCCGTTGTAACGGGCAATCTTGATGTATCTGTCTTAAGTATCTGCTATGGCCGATCCGCTGATTTCAGCTATTATTTGCACTCACAATCGTGAGCAGTATTTGGGTGCAGCCATCGATAGCCTGCTAAATCAGACGCTCTCTGGTCAGACGCTTTCTGGTCAGATGCCAGATGCTCAAACGTCAGATGCTCAAACGTCAGATGCTCAAATGCCAGCCGGCTATGAAGTCATTGTGGTAGACAACGCTTCTACCGATAGCACTGCTCAGATTGCTAGGGCTCATCTGGCAAAGTTTAGCGATTCTTCTCAATCAACCTATATTCAAGCAACCTACATCTATGAGCCTACACTAGGTTTGTCAGTGGCTCGAAATACGGGTGCAGCGGCTGCAAAAGGGCAAATACTGGCGTACTTAGATGATGATGCTGAGGCCAGCACAGAATGGCTCACAGAGCTGGTGAAAATATTTGAGGGAAATGAAAAGGTCGCGATCGCAGGTGGCAAAGTCACCCTCATTTGGCCGCCCAATACACAGCCGCCAAGCTGGCTCTCCAAAGACCTATCTAGCGCGCTAGGCGCTTACGACCTGGGCGACATGCCGGTATCTATTCAGCAGCCTGCCCTCACGCCACGCGGCCTCAACTACGCCGTTCGCAAACATTTTCTCCAGTCGGTCGGCGGCTTTGACACACATCTGGGCCGAGTTGGCACCAACCTGCTCTCTAACGAAGAGCAGCAAATGACCCGTATGGCCCTAGATCGCGGCTGGCAGGTCATGTATGTCCCGACTGCCCTAGCTGCTCACAACGTCTCCCCTGCTCGAATGAAACCCGGTTGGTTTTTGCGCCGTAGCTGGTGGCAGGGCATCAGCGAAAGCTATCGAGAGCAAGCCAGCAGCACGACCGGCCTATGGCAGCTACGCAGCGGCGGCGAGCGCTTAGTTCGAGGCGTTTATAAAACCATTAAATACTGCCACCGGCCCGATCAGCGATTTGAAAATTTAGCCTACGCTTATGGTCAAATTGCTTATTTAGGCAGCGTTATCGGCTCTTTAACTGGCGCCTCAACCCAGTGCCCTACTCCCCCCAGTTCCCCCATGACGATTACCCCTGGATCTATTCCTATTTCCGTTTTAATCCCAGCTAAAAACGAGGAAGAAAATCTACCTGCCTGTTTGGCTAGCCTCGTGCAGGCCGATGAAGTGTTTGTAGTAGATTCTCAAAGCGAGGATCAATCGGTTGCGATCGCCGAGAGTTTGGGCGCTAAAGTTGTTCAATTTGAGTTCAACGGACGCTGGCCCAAAAAGAAAAACTGGTCGCTAGACACCCTGCCATTTCGCAATGAATGGGTGCTAATTGTAGACTGCGATGAGCGTATTACGCCCGAGTCATGGGCTGAAATTGCCGAGCGGATTAAAAATCCAGATTTAGACGGCTACTACATCAATCGGCGGGTGTTCTTCCTAGGTAAGTGGATTCGCCATGGTGGTAAATATCCCGACTGGAACCTGCGCCTGTTTCGCCATGCCAAAGGCCGCTACGAAAACTTAAACACCGAAGACATCCGCAACACGGGTGACAACGAAGTGCATGAGCATGTGATGATTCCCCATGAAAAAGTGGGCTATCTCAAAGAAGACATGCTGCATGAAGACTTCCGCGATTTGTACCATTGGCTAGCCCGCCACAATCGCTACTCTAATTGGGAGGCGCGAGTGTATTACAACCTACTGACTGGAATGGGTGATGATGGCACCATTGGTGCCAACCTATTTGGCGATGCGGTACAGCGCAAGCGCTTTTTAAAAAAGATTTGGGTCAGGCTGCCCTTTAAGCCATTTTTGCGCTTTGTGTTGTTTTACATTTTGCGCTTGGGCTTTTTAGATGGCTATGCGGGCTATGTATATGGGCGACTGCTCAGCCAGTACGAGTATCAAATTGGCGTTAAGCTCTATGAGCTAAAGTTCGGCGGGCGTTTGAATATTCAATCAAAGCCTCCTGAGTCCTTGCCGACGCAGGCACGTCCGGCTGAGGCCAACCTTTCTTGAACCTCGCGTAAACCTCGTTTAAACATTTGAACGTCTAGTTAAACCGAATCACCGTTAGATATACATAGAAGAAAAGATGTGGATGCATCAGACGGCCTAAAAGCAGCAGAACAATTAGCCCGGGAACAATCAGCTCCAGAACAATCAGCCCCAGAAAAATTAGTAGAACAATCAGCCCCAGAAAAATTAGTAGAACAATCAGCCATCAACTTGAATCCTATCGACGGTAGTATCGGTGCGCCGCCTTTTATGGACTTGAGCCAGTATCATCAGCCCGGTTACTCGGCGGGTGGCTCGCGGGTGGCGATGCTGCTGTGGTGGTTGGTGCAGGCGATCGCATTCCCCCTAACGCTGCATACTGCCCATGGCATTCGCTGCACGCTACTACGCTGGTTTGGGGCCAAAGTGGGCCAGCATGTGATCATTCGGCCCACCGCTCGCTTTACCTATCCGTGGAATATTGAAATTGGCGACTACAGCTGGATCGGCGACGACGTAGTGCTGTACAGCCTAGCCCCGATCAAACTAGGGCAGCACTGCGTAATTTCGCAAAAAAGCTACCTTTGTACAGGCAGTCATGACATTAGCGACCCTAGATTTGGCCTAGTCACAGGCCAAATTGTGATTGAAAATGGCGCATGGGTTGCCACCGACTGCTTCATTGGCCCAGATGTTCGGATTGGGGCTAATGCGGTTATTGGCACGCGCAGCACGGTATTGCGATCAATGCCGCCAGGACAAATTTGCCTAGGGACACCCTGCCGCCCTGTTAAGCCCAGGCCGATGTTCAGCCCCATGACTACTAAACCATGAGACTAGATTTCTGGACTAAACCACTCGGCTAAACCGCCCGACTAAACCACTGTCATCGCCGGGTTTTGTTGCGGCTACTCTCAGCGATACCAAGAAGTGCTGACTAGGAAACATTGTCGTTTCTTAACCGTCTTTTACTTGAGCGAACGCTTCTGTTCTCTGAAAAGTAAAGGGTCACGGCATTTAGATGATTTACGAAGAGCGGATTGAAGAAATTGACTTGCAGCGCTACTGGCTAGTGCTTAAGCGTCGCTGGCGACCCGCTACAGGGGTATTTATTACAACGGTGCTGGCAGCATTTGCTTCGGCAGCCTCGCCTGAGTCGTTGTATCAGGCATCTGCTAAGCTGCTGCTACGTACTGACCAAACCGCTGCACTGACCGGCATTCAAGACCTGGGCGAGCTAAAGACACTCAAGCAAACGAGTGACCCGCTGGCGACCCAGGCGGAGATTATCTTCTCTCTGCCCATTTTAGAAGACACGATTCGCGTACTCGATCTTAAAGATGCTGAGAATGTTCTAGTCAGCCCTTCGGATCTGGCTAAAAACTTAAGTGTAGAACCCTTAGAAGAGACGGATTTAATTGCAGTTTCCTATCGCTCGGGTCAGCCAGAGCTGTCAGCAGCTGTGGTCAACCAAATCATGCGCTCTTACATAGAGGCCAATGTGAGCAGCAACCGCTCCGAGGTTACGGCAGCTCGTCGCTTTTTAGAAGATGAACTGCCCCGTGCCAAGGCTGAAGCGGATGCAGTTAGTGCTGCTCTAAGAGACTTTGATGAAGCAAACAACATTGTTGCATTGCCCGAAGAAGCCGGTGCGGCAGTCGCTGCGATCGCCAATTTAGACAACCAGATACACCAGGCCAAAGTTGCCCTGGTCGCGACCGAAAGTCAGGCAACTCAATTATCTCGGCAGCTGGGTATGAGTGCTCAGCAGGCCTTGGCGCTTGCAAGCCTCAACCAATCGCCAGCGATTCAATCATCGCTCGCCGAGCTGCAAGCAGTGCGCTCCGAACTAGCGACTACCCGCACTCGCTACACTGCCGCGCATCCTGCTGTGCGGGCGCTAGAGCGTAAAGAGGCGGCACTGAGCAGCGTTTTAGGCAGTCGAGTATCGACTGAGACCGGTGGTGTGCCGGGGCAGGCCATCAATACTGGCGCCCTGAGCATGAGTTCCATTGATGAGAAGCTGGCGGAGCAGCTAGTTGAGGCTGAAGTTGCTAGAGTGAGTAACTACAACCAACTGGCGACGTTGGTCGCTACCCGAGATGCTTACCAGGAGCAGAGCAGCATTTTCCCTGGATTAAAAAAGACTCAGACTGAGCTGGAACAGCGACAGGCATCGGCCCAGAGAAACTACGAAACGTTGCGCTTGCGCTTGCAAGAAATTAAGCTAGCGGAAAACCGCAATGTGGGTAATGCCCGGATTGTTGAGTTTGCAGTACCACCAGAGCTGCCGACAGTTGAAGGGGCTACGAAGCCGCTATTAGCGGGCGCGGTAGTCGGCGTCTTTTTAGGAATTGCGACGGCCTTTTTCTTAGACCTGATTGATCGCACATTGAAGACGGTGAAAGATGGGGAGAAAATATTTGGCTATACGCTGCTAGGTGTGATTCCTTACTTTGAGTTGCCGAGTGGTTACGAGCTGCCTGAAGATTCAGCGGAGGAAGACGGCATGCCCTCTCGCCGCATTATTACCCTGGAGAGCATCTATCCGATTTTGTCAGGTGCCTACCAGATGTTGCAAGCCAATTTGCGCTTTATTAGCTCTGATCAGAGGCTGAAGGCTCTCTCAATTACCAGTTCTGTGGCGGGCGAAGGTAAGTCGGAAGTCTGTGCCAACTTGGCGACTACAGTGGCCCAAACCAATCGCCGCGTGCTGCTGGTTGATGCCGATATGCGATCGCCTAGTCAGCATCACCTCTGGAACCTAATCAACGCGGTAGGTCTAAGCCATGTGCTGGTTGGCGAAGGTAGCCTAGAGCGAGCACTACAGCCGGTGACCGACAACCTCACCATCATGACGGCAGGCGTGGTACCACCTAACCCTATGGCCCTGCTCGACTCGGAACGAATGGCGAGCTTAATTGAGCTGTTCCGCGAGCAGTTTGACTACATTATTTTTGACACACCATCGCTGACTGGTTCAGCTGACGCCGCTGTGCTCGGCAACCTGACCGATGGTGTGCTGATGGTGATGCGGCCTCGTCAGGTGACCTACGATCGGGCGATCGCAGCAAAGTCTCTGCTAGACCGCTCAGGAGCCAACGTGCTGGGCATGATCGCCAACGGTGTTGACAGCAAAAATGACTTTGGTGAGTACTCCTACGATGCCCGTGAACTCACAGACTTGGCGAGCCGCACCGCCCGGATTGCGTCCGAGCGCCTGCAAAACGGTCGCCAGACAGTCGCAGTTAATGGTCGCCGCTAGTCACCGTTAGTAGCGCCCCTTTGCGATTAACTTGATGCGTTTTTTGGGGCCAGAAATCTTTTAGGATAGTTCCTCTATGTCACGCTTCTTTGCTTTTACCACATCGGCTCTGGCGACTGTGCTGATCACAGGATTGGATGGTTCGGTTCTCGCTCAAATCACTGGTCAGCCGACTAATAATCCAAATTCACTGCCTAATTCAATCTCTAACTCGCTTCAACAGCCGATCGGTCAATCTGTTTCGCCGAATCCTACAGCAGCATTAGGGCGTAGTAATGCAACCTATATTCTGGGCGCGGGCGATCAAATTTCGCTCTCGGTTATTGGCTACCCTGAATTCACAGGTACGCTGGCTATTTTGTCGGACGGGACAATTACGCTGCCCTTAGTTGGCCCCCTGCGAGTTAGCGGGCTCACACCCAATCAGCTGAGTTTGGCGTTGACTCAGCGTCTTAGAACCTACTTGATAGATCCAGTGGTGAGTGTAGGACTAGCGGTGACCAGACCTGTGGTGGTCACAATCGCAGGAGAAGTTCATCGTCCTGGCCCCATTCAGCTCAGTGGTTTAAGCAGTATAAACAGCAATCCATTAGGCATTTCAGGCACCACTGCGGCCGGCACCGATTCCCTGTTGCTAGATCGGCCTGCGCTGCCAACGTTGAGCTCGGCAGTTTTACTCGCTGGCGGCGTCACCCGAGATGCCGACATCAGGCAGGTGTCTATTCGTCGACCGTTGCCTGATGGCCGGGTTGAAAACCTAACGCTAAATCTCTGGGAAGCAATGACTTCTGATGCAGGCATTGCCGATATTGGGCTGCGAGACGGTGATACTATTTTCATTCCCCCGCTATCTGGTGATGAAATTGATCGGCGTACAGTCGCTCGCTCTAGTTTGGCGCCTAGGACGGTACGAGTAAAGGTTGTCGGTGAAGTGGTTTCGCCGGGAGAAGTGGCGGTTCCGCCCGATAGCTCGGTGTCGAGTGCCGTTGCGATCGCTGGTGGCCCAACCTCAGATGCTCAGCTGTCTAGCGTCAGTCTAGTGCGTCAAGATGAGACCGGGAAAATCGTTGAGGAAGAGATCGACTTGAGAAACTTGGTAGACGACTATCAGGTGCAAGATGGCGATGTGGTCGTGGTTGCTAAGCGTGGCTATCTGTCGGTGGTTGATGGCATTGGTCGGGTGCTAAATCCGGTGAATTGGTTCCGAATTTTAGGTTTTTGATTAGGTTTTAGAGCGTTTATGCCTGCTTCAGTCTTGTTTGTATAGTCTGCTGTTTTCGCTGAGGAGCCTTTTGAAATGCTGACCCAACTTCCTTTTCTCCTGGTTGCGATCGCGCTGCTCATTTCCTGTGCAACGCTGCTCGTCGAATGTCTTAGTGCAGTTTTGCGCACTTTCTCGGTTCGTTCTACGCAGGGAATTCTACCCAGTAAAGACTTCTCGATAGCTGTGCTTATGCCTGCTCATAACGAAGCTGAGGTGATTGGCGAAACGCTGATCTCGCTGACGCCGCAGTTAGGCCCTCAAGATCGGTTGATTGTAGTTGCTGATAACTGCACAGATGAAACTGCACAGCTCGCCAGAAACGCAGGGGCAACGGTTCTAGAGCGCACAGACGATACTCAGTTAGGGAAAGGATTTGCCTTGGACTGCGGTCTCCGGTTTATAGCGGCAGCACCCCCTGATGTTGTGGTGATGGTTGATGCTGACTGTCAGTTTCGGCAGGGATCTATTCGTCAGCTAGCTAGCAATGCGATTGCTCATCAGCGCCCCGTACAAGGCGTATACCTGCTAGATCGTCCGGCCCAGCCTAGCCTCAAGGAATCAGTGTCTGCATTTGCTTTTAAGGTGAAAAATTTAGTGCGACCGCTGGGCTTAGCGCAGCTCGGCTTGCCCTGTCTGCTTACAGGCACTGGTATGGCATTTCCCTGGTCGGTAATGACTACGGTGGATTTGGCCAATCGCTCGATTGTAGAAGATATGAAGCTAGGCTTTGACCTAGCGATTGCCGGAACGCCGCCAATGCTTTGTTCTAATGTGATAGTTGCGGGGCCATTGCCCCCTAGCGATGATGCTGCTAAAACTCAGCGAACCCGCTGGGAGCATGGACACTTACAGCTAATTACGCATTATTTTCCCAAGCTGTTTGGACAGGCGATCGCCCAGGGCAGGCTAGATTTGTTTGCGATCGCACTCGATTTGGTCATTCCACCGCTCTCGCTTCTGGTCATTCTGTGGCTTGGTATGACTGCCCTCATCACTTTCAGCTCATTTCTGACAGGTATTTGGCTCCCGTCATTGATTTGCTATGCAGCGGGTGCGGCCCTTGTCTTTGCAATCCTTTCATCCTGGGCCCGATTCGCCCAAAGCGATCTTTCCCTGAAAATGCTGCTGCGTATACCCTTCTATATTCTGTGGAAAATTCCGGTGTATCTAAAGTTTATCACCGAGCCCCAAGTTGAATGGGTGCGCACAAGTCGGCAGGTTCAGCGCAATAAATAATCCATATGAAACTCCTTATAAACGTTCGTTCTTAGGCTAACCCTGCCAGAGGAAGCTATTCCTTCTGAGGGTTCAGACAACGGGATGCGGTGTAGACAGTTGAAGGCGATTTATTTTATGCAAGCTCCTGCTCTTGGTTCTGTTTCCCTGAAGCTTGTCTTCTAGCAGCCGCACTGGAGTACTTTTCTGTCGGCGGTTGTGGGACTGTGTGGCCGGTTGGTTGGAGCGATTGTTTACCGATTATCGCTTGTACTTTGACTATCGCTTGTACTTTGACTATCGCTTGTACTTTGACTATCGCTTGTACTTTGACTATCGCTTTGATTATTGCTTGTACTCAATAAGTGTTGCAGGCTTTTGCTGCCAACGGTTGAGCCAGTATTTGCCTTGGCCAATAGCCTGGGGTACTTTGGAAATTGTACAGAAAAGCGCATAGAGAAAGGCTTGTTGGGTATCTGCCTTGAGTGCTTGACGGTACTTAAAAATTTTCAATAAAAGGAGGCCGTAGACCGCGAAAAGACCTATCGTGAGGCCGTGGGTAGGGACGACTGCACCGAGGGCCACTAGGGGCAGGGCTGCGCCCCAAATCCAGCCACTGATACTTTCGTGGCGCATGTAATTCTCTGGGGCACTGCCGTACATTGCTGCGCCTTCGGCAACGGCCCAACCGCCTCGGACAGATCGTTTCCACCACTGGCTGAAGTGGTGCATGTCCATGTCGTGAATAGCCATATCGGTGTCAATTCGCCGCAGCTTCCACCCCTGGCGCCGCAGGCGAATGCACAGTTCAGGCTCTTCGCCGCAAATCATTGATTCGTTGAATCCACCGAGGGTTGTGACTGGTGCGGTGCGCATGAGGGAAATGCCGCCGCAAGCGGTGGCCTCCCCGACAGGAACATCCCATTCGATGTCGGCAAGCTGATTATAGGGTGAGGCCTCGGGAAATCGCTCATGCAGCCTGCCGAAGACAACGGCTAATTCAGGAGAAGCTCGTAGGGAGGCGATCGCACTCTCTACCCATTGATCCAACAGCTCGCAGTCACCATCTATAAACTGCACATACTGCGTTTGCGGATGTTGCTGCATAAGATGATTCAATCCGGCATTTCTAGCGCGCGCACCTGTGAATGGAATGGACATATCCAGTTCAATCACACTGACGTTTCGGGCCTGTGCTTCGGCGACGCTGTGGTCGGTAGACCCAGAATCTACATAGATGATAGGGACAGTGTCGGGTAAATGCTGCTTTAAAGAATCTAAGCAGCGGATGAGTCGCTCTCCCTCATTACGTCCAATGGCGACGACACCTAACTTTTCGATATGACTGGTAGTAGCGTTGTTCATATTGTTGGGGCGATAAAATCTTCACGACTGGTTCGCTTAGGCCAAATGCGCAGCGATAAAAATATCACCATATACATTACCCAGTAAGGAGATGTGCGAGTGATTAAAACAGTTTCGGTCATATTGCTGATTACCATCAGCGTGAGAAAAGTAAAGGGCCATAGATCCTCCGGTTCACGAGCCTGATAGGCGCGGCGTAAGGCGATTATATAAGTTGGAATTAAACTCATTACGAGCAGGCCTAGTCCCACTAGACCTAGTTCTAGGGCAACGTCAATAAAGCCATTGTGGGCATGAGCCGGCACGAATCCTTTGTAAGCTAATGCACCGACATCCCACGCGGGAGCACTGTCAGGTACCCAAAAGGCAGCTCGGCCATAGCCTAGCAGTGGCTCTTGAATGATTTTTTGGATGGAGCCGCTCCAAATGTAGGTTCGAGCTGATAGGGTTGGGTCTCTGCCCATGCCGATGACGATAGACTGCCAGGTAACAGACAGTACTGCGCCCAAACTCAGTAGCACCAAGCTGCTCACGTCTAAAATGAGGATGCTACGACGACCTTGCCAGCGAAACATCCGAGAGATGAGCACCACAATTAGCATGGTGATGAAGACAATGAGACCGGACCTGGAGGTGGAAAGAATAATTAGCGCGATCGAAAAGAGCAGGCCGCCGATGGCGAGTCGGCGCTCTTTGCGATCGCGGTTGACTAAGCTGAGGACAAAAAAGACCAGCATCGTCAGGGTCATCGTGGTTGAAAAGTTGTTCTTTTGGGCATAGATGCCTTTCCATGCGCCGTCAAATTGACCGCCAATGTGACGACCGATTGAGGGGATAGCTATTGCATAAAACAGCGACAGCAATGCTCCAATACCTAGCGTGATTGCCACCATTTGCATTTGCTCACGAATATTAAACCGTGAGGCAAAGTAAAGCGCAAAGGCCGTCATCGGCAGCACCTCGCCCCGGAGGCTGTCCATCGTATAGCTAGGCGAGATTGACCAAGCGAGCGAGACGAACATCATACCGATAAAGACCCAGAGGAGCCCGCCCTTAGCAAATGCCCTAAGCGTTCCGCGCCAGCGAGCAGCCATGAGTAGCAGTGCGATGAGCAAAATGCTGTATCGCAGTAGCTTCAAGATTGGTTCATTCTCATTGAGAACAGTGCTAATGCCGTTGCAAAAAAACAGCCAGCACACAATGCTGTAGCCCTTTTCAAACAAGGTAATTCGCGCTTGGCCCGTCGTTGGACAAGCCCGAGCATAGCCTGTTGCCGATGAGCGCAGCGTCGATGAATTGGAAAGTGATGAATTTAGAGGAGTGCTGTTCAAATCCTGTACTGTTTTTAGCTCTAGTACTTTCCCTTAAGGCGTTTCCCCTTAAGTTATTATAGATATGTAGAAGAATTTAGCGGCCTGAAAGTTTCTCTATTTTTCCCGAAACCACAGCCAAACCTGTAGCCTAAACCTATAGTTGGGTATAGCGGCCAGACGATACAGCCCAGTTGCGCAGCTGTTGATACTTGTCTTTTCCAGCGGGCATGGTTTTCCCGGAGTGTAGCCAATAGTCAATTAGCTGTGTCCAGCGGGCAGGCACTTTTGCCCTATGTAGAGCAAGTTCCAAGGCTTCTGAAATCTGGGCATACAGCTGAGGTTGGCTCATGATGCGTTCGATCCGATGGGCCATTGATTTGGCGTTACCTACCGGGAAAATCATCGCATTAATACCATGGCATAAATGTTCGCGGGTAGTAGGATGGTCGGCGGCGATGATGGGCGTGCGTGCGGCCATCGCTAAGCGGAGGATGCGCAGCGAGCCGATTTGGTTTGGTACCACGACCAGATCGGCCGCTCTCATTTGCTGGAGCATGGCGTGTTCGTTCAAAGCCGCTGCAAAGGTGACGGTTTTATAGAGGTTGAAGGTTTGAATATGCGATCGCAGCATTGTCAAATCTTGCTCTGCGGCTGCTTGGATACCAATCTTTATGTCCTCTACATCGTTCTCTATTCCATTTTCTACTCCCTTACCTCCTCTATTGAGGTTGTCGGCGGCGGCGTAGAGCAGGGTGAGCTGAATGGCCTTGCCTTTGTGCTGGAGATAGTCAACCGCTAGCAGCAGATCAAGGACTTTAGATTCGGCATTGACTGCGCCAATGTAGACCAGTTCGATAGTGTCGTGATCACAGCGATAGCGGAGCTGTTTGGGCGGATACTGCGCTGGTGGATCGATTTCAGACCACTCCCAGGGAATGAGCTTGCTCGAAGAAATGCCACTAGTCGCCAAAATTTGGCAGGCTTCAATCCCGTGACTGCCTACCCATTCAACGCTGGGGTGATTGAGCTGTTTAATGAGTTTGGCGTGCTGCCGCTGTTTCATCCAGCCGAGGGGTTCATTCCAGTCATTTAGGAGTACAACGCTGGAGATACGATTGCGGTTGGCCCAAGTTAAAACAGTTAAATCGGCAGTGCAAAATATAATGTGAGTGGGGCAAAAGTCGGCGACTAGCCGATCTTTTTGGCGATTGCTCAAAAAATCATGATCAGGCGACAGGCCACTGCCCATGAGCCGAATGCCTGAATCCGTATCAAGGCTGTAGAGCGTTGTTGAATAGGTTGAAAAAATAGCGATGTCCTGCATTTGCGATCGCCAATGGGCAGTCAAACTGAGAATATTCCAATCAGCGGCTTCTAGTCTTTGAGATGAATGGGCAAAATGTGGACGGTAGTCTTTATCTTTAACGACAATTAGCAGACGTGCATTCTCAATATTCATGTGCTCTATTCGCCTTCCTTTCAGTTTCTAGGACAGGTGCTAAACACTGTTTTATTCTGTTTTATCCACTCAAATGTGCCGATGCTGCCAAGGCATCCCTGATCGACTGCATCTTGCCTACATCTTTAAGAGAATATCAGCGCCAGTCGAAATTATTTAAAGATCCGCCTGTGTCTGGAACTATTTTTTTAATAGAAACTTCTGTTGTGGTGTAAGCATTGGAATTTTATCGGAATTTTTATCTATGACCGCCGTGCTTAATCCGACTGCTCAGGCCCTTTCAAAATCGACACCTAAGCCGGTGCTCAAAGCAGCTGTTATCGGCACGGGAGTGATCTCTAAGCAGCATCTCTCTTTTTTGCAGACTTGTGATCGCGCTGCGCTAGTGGGCGTTTGTGATCTTTCCCCTGCCGCTGTTGACTATGCGGTAAAGACCTTTCAGTCGGGGAAGGGTTACACTGACTACACCCAAATGCTAGCGCATGAAAAGCCAGACATTGTTCATATTTTGACCCCGCCGCAGACCCACCTGCCGATTGCGACCGACTGTCTGCGAGCAGGGGCGCATGTGATTTGTGAGAAGCCCATTGCGCCGACCTACAAAGAGTTTAAGGATCTGTGGCAAATTTCTCGGGAGTGTGATCGCTACTTAATTGAAGATCACAACTATCGCTTTAACGGACCTGTGCGATCGCTTCAGGCGCTGATTGAAGACGGTACCTTGGGTGAAGTGCAGGAAGTAGAAATCCGCATGGCGCTAGATTTACGCAGCGGTGGCCGGTATGCCGATGAAAATCTGCCGAGCCCAATTCACAAAATGCCCGCTGGTGTGATTCACGACTTTATTACTCACCTGAGCTATCTGTTGCTTTCGCTGATGCCCCATACCGACCACCCCGAAGGCTTTGATCGCGTCTCGGCAGCCTGGAGTAATCATGGCGGTGGCGACCTATTTAAATACGACGATTTAGACGCGCTGGTGATTTCAGGTCAGGCTCATGGCCGCATTCGTTTTAGCAGCTACACTGCGCCTGACTGCTTTGCAATTACAGTACGAGGCTCACGGGGCTATGCCGAAACCGACTTGTTTCAGCCCTATTTGCGTTGTGTGGTGCCTCGCAGCGTCGGTAAGCAGCTATCACCCTTGGTGAACCACTTTTACAGTGGTTGGGAGCTGATGTCAGCGAGCGTCCGTAACTTTCGTAGCAAAATTATGCAGCGCAATGCCTACGACGGCCTGCACTACCTACTCGGCGAAACCTACGCAGCGCTGAGTGAAGGCAAAGCGCCGCTGATTGGATTTGAAGACATGGCCCGCACCAGTCGTCTGGTTGAGGCCCTACTTGCACAGGAGAACCGACTATGAATCGCGATGTCAATATGATGAACCCTACGGCGGGTGTGGCTGCGAATATTCAGGTAGGCCCCAAGAAGGTCTTTATCACTGGGGCGGCTGGATTTGTAGGGCAGTATGTGGTGGCTGCCGTGCTGCGTGCAGGTCATGAGGTGCTCGCGAACATCCGTGCCAAAACTGACGTCGAGCGTATTAGCTGGCATGATCATCCGAATGTGACGTTTGTGCGGCAAGATTTGCGTCAGCGCCGAGGCTTGGTCGATGCTGTGGCTCCGGCTGATGCGGTGATTCATTTGGCGGCAGTCAAGTCGGGCGACTTTTACGATCAGTTTGCGGGCACGGTGATTGCAACTGAAAATTTACTTTGGGCAATGCGGTCGGCAGGCATTAAGCAGCTGGTAGCCATTAGTACGTTCTCTGTATACGACTTTTTAAACATGAAGCCCAAGCGGCTGCTAGATGAAAATTCGCCAATTGAGAGCAGTCCTCAAAACCGGGATGAGTATGCTCAAACCAAGCTGATTCAAGAGCAGCTTTATCGGGCTTTTGCGGCTGACGCCTCTGAGGTAGCTGAGGGCGCTAAACCTATTCAGAATGCTGTGACAATTTTGCGTCCTGGCATGATTTACGGTCGTGATAATTTGTGGCATGCCCTCATTGGCGCAGAAGTCGGTGGAAATCGGATGCTAAAAATTGGCGGTAAGGCGACGCTGCCGATGACCTATGTTGAAAATTGTGCTGAAGCGATCGCGCTAGCCCTTAATGCCCCCCAAGCCGTTGGCCAAACGATCAACCTCGTAGATGACAACCTACCGACTCAAAAGGCCTATCTCGCTCAGCTATTGGCCTATACCCCAGAGCCCCCCAAGCTGATTCCGGTGAGCTGGTTTGTAATGCGCTCGGTCGCGAACCTGGCCTGGTGGTACAACCAAACCTTTCTGTCAGGTCAGGCCAAGCTCCCTGGCATTCTGGTACCTGCTAAGCTACAAGGCCGCTTCAAGCCGTTGAAGTACAACAACAATCAGGCTAAGGCATTACTGAACTGGGCTCCTCAA
This sequence comes from Phormidesmis priestleyi Ana, assembly GCA_001314865.1. Classification (GTDB taxonomy): domain Bacteria; phylum Cyanobacteriota; class Cyanobacteriia; order Phormidesmidales; family Phormidesmidaceae; genus Phormidesmis; species Phormidesmis priestleyi_B. Next base: position 139,573 of record LJZR01000003.1, read on the forward strand.
TACAGCTTGGAAACTGCTTTTCGCCGCAGCTGTAGCGCCCTAGATTTGGTGGCGGTTCCACTTCCGGATTCACCAGAGATTCCCGAAGGTATTCCCATTCAAGTTGGGTGTTAGATGAGTAAAGATTTTTCAAACAAAACTCAGGATAACTCACCCTTGCGTATTGCTTATTTAACAGGGGAGTATCCACGGGTAACCGATACCTTTATTCAGCGCGAAGTGGCTGCTTTGCGTCAGCAAGGCGAGGTTAACGAGACAACTGTACAGACGTTTTCGGTGCGACTGCCTCAGTCTTACGAATCGTTGAGTACGGCCCAAAAAGAAGAGAGCGATCGCACTCGCTATCTATTGCCCGTGCAGCCACTAGAGCTGCTAACCGCCCATAGCTTGCTGTTGTTCACTCGGCCCAGACGTTACCTGAAAACACTGCGTTTGGCCTGGAAAACTCGGCAGCTTGGCGTTCGCGGTACGATCTATCAGTTGATTTACTTTTTAGAGGCGGGCATCCTGACTCGCTGGCTGCATCACCTGGGTATTGAGCACTTACACAATCACTTTGGGGATTCAAGTGGGACAGTGACAATGCTGGCTTCGGCGCTGGGTGACTTTGGCTATAGCATGACGCTCCATGGGCCTGCGATTTTCTTTGAGCCCTATCGGTGGCAACTTTCTGAAAAGATTAGCCGGGCAAAATTTGTCAGCTGCATTAGTTATTTCTGCCGCTCCCAGGCGATGATTTTTGCGCCACTTTCCGCTTGGCCTAATCTACATATTGTTCACTGTGGGATTGATCCGAAGGCGTTTGCAGAGCGAGCATTTGCAGATGTTGAAACGCTAACGAGCGCTCAACGCACGGGGCATCGCTTACTGTTTGTGGGGCGTTTGGCTGCGGCAAAAGGTCTGCCAATTTTGCTGCAAAGCATGGCTGAACTCAAGCTGACCTGCGATGATATTCAACTAACGGTGGTTGGTGATGGTGAAGACCGAGCTGTGCTAGAAGCCCAGGTGAGTGCGCTGAATCTTACTGAGTCAGTTGATTTTGTGGGCTATCAGTCACCTGATGCAGTGCAGGGCTACTTGCGGCAGTCTGACATTTTTGTAATGTCGAGTTTTGCTGAGGGTGTGCCCGTTGTACTGATGGAGGCAATGATGGCGGGGTTGCCCGTGGTGGCAACTCAGATTGCTGGCATCAGTGAACTGGTAGAGGAAGGTGTGAATGGATTTATTGTGCCGCCGGGGGATATTCCATCTTTGACGGCGCGAATCCAACGGCTGATGGCTGACGGTGACTTGCGGCGGCAACTAGGCGATCGCGGCAGAGTGAAGGTGAGTGAATCGTTTAATATTCACCATGAGGCGAAGAAACTACATCAGCTAATGTTGTCTAGCTATGGCCTCTCGCCAGGAATATCAAGGCAAGCTTCTACCCCGCCCAATACACCTAGTTCTCCTCCAAAATCCAAGGTAGGTGCTTTTTAAAGTGTTTCCAACTCCAAGTATTTTCGACTCAGTGCTTGACTGAAGTGCTTGATTTAATCGTTTTAATTGACAACTAAATTAATAATCTCTTGACCGATTTCAACTAAAAGCGGTTCAGGTTTATGAAGGGAAGTTATTTCTAATGTTGCAGTACTTATCAAAAATTTTGTATGTTCTGTCGGGCAGCCGCCTTCAGCTAGGATTGTTGGTCGGTTCGTTTGTGTTTTCTTCGGTACTAGAGGCGTTAGGCGTTGGATTGATTGCGCCTTTTTTGGCGATCGCAGCTAACCCCGGTATTGCCCGCGATGGCTTTTTACAGGGTCTGCTACAAGTCCTAAATTTGCAAACAGACTCGCAGATTGTAACGGGCCTCGCGATTATTCTAATTGTTCTATTTTGCCTGAAAACAGCTGTTTACTTTTTATGCAAGCTCTATATTCTTAAATACAGTTACTGGCAAAAGAACCAGCTAGAGTCTCGGTTGATGCGCACCTATCTGCGTATTCCCTACATTTTTCACTTGAATAAAAATAGCGCGGTGTTGATTAAGAACATCGCAATTGAGTCGCATCAATTTACGACCAACAGCCTGATTCCGCTGCTGGAAATTATTGCTAATGTGATCGTGATGCTTGTTCTGCTAGTTTTGCTGGCCTACAGCGAAATCTCGCTACTGATTGTAGCGTTGGTAATTATTTTGCCAACTATTGCTGTGTTTGCGCGACTCAGTCGGCGGGTAAGGCGGTGGGGCGAGGTCATGAGTACCTCAAATCACAATATGATTGCGGCGGTGAACCACGGTTTGGGCGGGCTTAAAGAAACCAAGGTAATTGGCTGTGAAACCCACTTTGAAAATGAGCTAGATGTATATTCTAAGGAATATGCCGCTGCTGCCGTTTGGGCCGATGGCTTTAGAGTACTGCCTCGCGTTTCCATTGAAGCCATCCTAGTGATTTTTCTGATGGTATTCATTGTGTACTCTCAGCTGATCGGAGGGCGTAGCCTGAGCGACCTTACGGCTGTGATGGGTATGTTTGCGGTTGCTTCTATTCGCTTGGTGCCAGCGGTAAGCCAAATTTTATGTGCGATAGGACAAATTCGCTTTTCTCTGTTCGCGCTAGATATGCTCTGTATGGATCTCAAGGAGATTGAGCAGTATCAACATCAGGGACTACTTCCCAGTGGAATATCTGATGAGAGTTTGTCGATTCAAAGTCAAGCTTTGCCGTTTAAGTACGAGGTTTCTGTAGAAGGCATTACCTATCGCTATCCGGCTGCGGATAAGCCTGCGATTGAGAACTTTTCGCTCACCCTGCGCAAGGGTGAATCGATTGCACTGGTCGGTAAATCAGGATCGGGGAAAACGACGCTGGTTGATATTTTGCTAGGTTTGCTAGCGCCAGAATCGGGTGATATTAAGGTCGATGGCCAGTCTATTTATAACGATGTGCGGGGCTGGCAAAACCTGCTGGGTTATATTCCTCAGTCTATTTTCCTCACGGACAGTACGATTGAACAAAATATTGCCTATGGAGTGCCGCCTGAAGAGATTGATGCTGAGCGGTTACAAGAGGCGATCGCAGCAGCGCAGCTAGAAGATTTGATCACGAAAATGCCAGATGGCATCAAAACTGAGGTCGGCGAGCGCGGCGTTCGTGTGTCGGGCGGGCAAAGGCAGCGAATTGGCATTGCGCGGGCGCTGTATCATAACCGCGAAATTTTGGTGCTAGATGAGGCGACCTCAGCGCTCGACACCGAGACTGAGCAACTGGTGAGTCAGGCAATTAATTCGCTAGCGGGCTCACGCACGCTCATTATTATTGCGCACCGGTTTTCAACGATTGAACAGTGCGATCATATCTACGAACTCAGCGAAGGGCAACTCAAGCAGTCAGGTACTTACCGCGAGGTGATCTTAGCCAAGTAGCTAGCCCTCAATCCTTGGAGATTCTTGCAGATCCTTGAATGGCCTTCAACGGCAGTGAATGCCTACGCCTATTGAGGACTATTGAGAAGGCGCTGGCTTAGTTGCAGGATGTAAAGTTGGCACAGCCAATATTTTCGGGTAGCGGTGTGGCTGCGCCAGTCGTCGGCCAGTTTTTTTGTTGAAATCTATTTTTCAGGCGCTCAATGCGATCGCTCGACATCGGATGCGTTTGCTGCCACTCCACAAGCTTGTTCAAAGCGCCGATATCAGGCTCACGATTGCGCTCAAAAAAGCCCAGGCTTCGGGCACCATGACCATAGTGAGCGACGATGAGCGCTTGGGCGTAGTCGTCAGCGGTGGTTTCTTGCTGGCGGCTGTAGCTGAGTTCGGCCAAATTAACGACGCTGGGCAAAGCACTGGTTGATTGGCCAATGCCCAGTAAGCTACCGAGGGCAACAAACACGAGCGATCGCCCCATCGCCCGTAGCGGATCGCGATGGTGCAAATGCCCTAGCTCATGGGCCAGTACAAAAGCCAACTCATTTTCACTGGTGACAGCGGCAAGTAGGCCCTCAGTCACCATAAGATAGCTGCCTGCGCTCACCATTGCATTTTCAGCATCCATCTCTAAAATTCTGACCTTCAGCGGCGGATACTCGGCTTTTCCTAGTTTGGCGGTCTCAACGCTCCGTTGCAGTTCACTCAGCAAATCTTCTAGATAGGCTACTCGGCTATCAGATTCGACCGTTTTCACGGGCAGCGAAGCGGTGATGGCCGCGCCGATTTTTTCTTCTGTTTTTGGCCCAATACGCGTTGCTAGCTGGCTAGCGGCAATGCCTAGCCCACCGTAAATCAGCAGGCCAGTCACGGCAACCGTTGCAAACAAATGCGCTAAGTTCATCAGGGGATGAATCGGCGTGATGTTGACCTCTTCGGTCATTTCTTTTGGAACGTACGGACCCACAGGAATTTACCTAGCGAATGCCTGTGCCATAGGCCATGACTTCTACGCAAGAAGCTTGGTTAGCCTGCTGTCCGGCAATGTTAGCTGTTTCAAAGCGGATGTTGATAACCTGAGAGGCCCCCCACGCGATCGCCTCTTCCTTCATTCTCAGTACTGCCTCCCGTCTGCCACGATCTATCAGGCTTTCGTACACCACCATGCGGCCGCCTACTAGGTTGCGCAGGCTAGCCGAAAAGGTTTTGAAGTAGTCATTAGCCACCACTACACTGCCTACAAACATTTGTGCCTCATGCGCATGAGGCAAAGTTTGCTTGGCTCCAAAGGTCATCAGCGGTATGTGCAGCGTTTGCTTTTCGCGTGCCTTAATTGAAGCGTAATGCTGGCTTTCAAAATGCTGACCCACAAAATAGCCAACCCCAATCAATATCAAAAAAGTGATGAGTTCTATCACGGTTTATCGGCTCTCAAGTACTTACAATAATCAATCAATATCCCAAAAAATCATCCATCAACTACTGAACTTTGACTGCCGTACCGTAAGCAAACAGCTCAGCTGCGCCTGGTGCTACCGACGAAGTTGCAAAGCGAACATTGACCACTGCATTGGCGCCGAGCAGCTGAGCCTGCTTCACCATGCGCTCTACCGACTCTTTGCGCGCTTCTTGCAGCAGCTCGGTGTAGCCTTTGAGCTCGCCGCCCACAATGTTTTTAAACCCTGCCATAATGTCTTTGCCGACATGCTTTGCCCGAATAGTGCTGCCCTGTACCAGGCCGTAGTGCTCAATAATTTCCTTGCCGGGGACGCCTTCTAATGTGGTGAGAATAAGATTGACAGGACGTGAAAGGCTCGTCATAACCGTCGTGCTCCAATTTTTTAAGTAATGCCTGCAATTGCTATGAGCTTCTTCAACAGTAAAAGCTGATATATCGGAAAAATGCCCTATTTCAGGTGACTAATATCTTTATGCTCAATCTTTTGCTGCCTAACCTTTCAACTGCTCTGCAAAAAATGCTGTGGTTTTTTTCCATGCATCTTCAGCAGCCTCAGCTTCGTAGTTGTTCCCCGAGGGATTTGCAAAGGCATGGCCAGCTCCTGCGTAGAGGTGAATCTCCACGGGTTTATTTAATCGGTTCAAGGCTGATTCAAAGTTTTCAACATCCTCAACGGGGATGGAGCTATCATCTTCTCCAAAAAAACCAATAACGGGTGCTTGCAGGCCATCTAATGCTTCGGGCTGAAGGATAAGCTGACCGTAGTAAATGGCGATCGCATCCAAATTTTCTAGCAGTAGCCCGCTGCGCAGCGCCCAGTTGCCGCCAAAGCACCAGCCAATCACACCCAGTTTAGGGGCGCTATAGTCCTCAGTTAAAAATTCATCCGCTAGCGTCAAGTTGTCTTGGGCAGGGCCAGGGTTGTCCATCACCGTGCGCATCAGCTCCTTGGCCTGCTCTGGATCACTCGCGACCTGGCCGCCGTACAAATCTATGGCCAGTACGGTGTAGCCTTCTCCCGCGAGGCGACGGGCGATCGCCTTGATATTGTCATTGAGTCCCCACCATTCGTGAATTGCCATAATCGCAGGCAACGCATCACTTTTCGGCGTTTCAGGCCGAGCTAAGTAGCCCATCACCGCTTGTCCGTCAATTGTCGCATACTCCACCATTTCGCCTACTACAGGCACCGTGGGTTCAGCCATTGCCGCAGGCGTTGCTATCGGTTCATCGCCTTTGTGCTCTTTATCCAATGCATTGAGCGTTCCGTTGGTTTTGGTATCAGTGGTTTGGGCCGGTGTATCAGCAGTCTGGTCAATACTTTGGCCGTTGTTTTGGCCGTTGTTGCTAGCGGTTTCGTTCACGGGGCTACCACAGGCTTGAAACATCAGCGCCAATGAAAGGGCAACGGCAAACAGTCCACCTAGCGATCGCCACGACCGATAACGCTGCTGCTGGCTTATTAAACGAAAAGGCCACATAACGCTTTACTCAATTTTGGTTGATAGAACTTCTCCATCATGATCCTTAAGCCGCCACTGCCAGCCAATTCTTTAAGAAAGTTTCTAACCAACGCTCTACCGCAGTGCTGTACTTGGCCTGTCCGGCCAGCTGCATTTCTCGACTTTGGGCATGAGGCCCGCCCAACAAATCAGCGCCTTGCGTTGTCCAAAAATCCACCATTTCGGCAGTCATTTCAGGATGAAACTGAACGCCATATGCACGGTCGCCCCAGCGAAAAGCCTGATTGGGAAAGTGATCACCCCGAGCGAGTAGCACTGCCCCTTCGGGTAGCTCGAACCCATCTTTGTGCCACTGGTACACCTTCATATGGGGCTCAAAAAGCGCCTTGCCTTGTTCTGTGGCATATACCGAGTAGTAACCAATTTCTTCGATGGCTGCTGTATGGGGCATTACATTTGCCCCTAATACCTTGGCTAGCATCTGCGCGCCTAAGCAAATGCCTAGATAGGGCAACTTTGCCGCTAGTACACGCTCAATCCAGGCCATTTCTTGCTTTAGATAAGGCTCATCGTCGTTAACGCTCATAGGCCCGCCAAAAACTAGCACGCCTGAATATGGGGTAAGGTCATCCGGTAAAGGGTCACCCAATATTGGCGCCCGGATATCAAGCGTATAGTTGAGTTCTGTTAGCTTGCTTCCGATTAGCCCAGGTACGGTTGTTTCTTTGTGAATAATCGTCAGAATTGGGTTAGGCACAGTAATAAAAAAGGATGGAAGACCCCTATCAGCGAAGTGAACGATAGCTTGAGAGAAAAGCCCCGCTGGCATAATACCGGCGGGGCCTCTTGTCATGGACAATGTGTAAGATTGTACTTTAGCGCGATTTGCTAAAAATACAAGCAAATAATGTGGGATTGTGATCGCCACTCACTCATTTTCGACCAGCTTGTGCCTGTTTGGTATCTGTTTAGTCGGTTTCTGGTTGGTTCTTTAGTTAGCTTTCGGTTTAGCTTTCGGGTGCATCCTCATGACTGCTCGAAGATGCTTCGTATAGGGCATCTAGCTGATCTCTGGCATCTTTGATGGAAATAGAGCGCATAACGAGCAAAGGCTCGTTGATAACATCGCCGCTGTCATCTAATAGCTCGGGGTGAGAGACGGATCGCGGAGATCGGTGCTGTGGCTGAACCGGTTGGCGGGACTGAGTACCAAGCTTCACCAAGTTGCTGAGCATATTAGATACTGCAATAACCGCTAAAACTGTGAAGGCAATAATGTAAAGCAGGTGAAGCATGGATCTTATGGGGCCGATTGAAGGCGGGGCGATTACGGACTAGATAAGGACGGACTAAATCAAGACGGATTGACTAAAAGCAAGTACTGCGTGATTGAGCGATAGATATGTTCTTATTCTTACATAGGGACTTTACATCAAGCGCTTGATGTAAAGTGCTTTTGTTAAGCGTTGTAGATACTGTGATTAATTTTTTTATCCATTCGTGTAGGGCCTTTTGGAGTTGTTTGGGGCGCTGGTTTTGGGCTTATTGTTTGGTCTGTTTTTTTACCTATTCATGAGCGGCCTGTTTAGCTTTACGCCAGCGGATAGCGATGCCCCAGCATTCATGTACCAGTTTATGCCAGGCCATGATAACGGGCATTTCTATGCCAGCTTGACTATCTGTCGCTGATGAGAGTACTTGCGAAGCCCTGACCTGCTGCTGCGCCACATGAACGCGATCGCGCAAATCTTGCTGTTGAGCAGCTGTTAAAACGCTAATTGTGCCCAGTTTTGACATTTCTTCTAGCATCTGAGCGGTTCGCTCAAACCAATGCTGAAAATCTGCTAGGAGTGGCGGCAGTATTGCCTTCATTAGGTTAGCGTCTGCAGGCAAAGCGCTAGCTATGTCTTTGGGCACATCATCTGGTAAATTTCCGGACGGGGTAGAAGAAGACATGGGAGATGCTATGTATTGTGTGACGTAAAACGCACTCAGAAAGCACTCGGAAGAAGGGTCTTTAAATCCGTAAGTTCATTGTAATACGAACTTTCTGTAGGGGCTTGTTTTTATTTTTGAACTTGACTATCTGGTATGCATTGTGAGGTTGCTCTAGATATATCAATATATATCAATGGCTCTCGCGGTTCATTTCATCTCGGGTTTGCCATCCGGATGTCCACAGCTGACGGTTTTTTAAGGCGTTGGCATTTAGCCAAAATCGAGCGTTTGGATCGCAGGTGGCAACCATTTCAGCAAAGATCCACGGGCCTTGATTTTTGCGATTGACGACGCGAAAGTGACGCCAACCGAGTGTTTTTTGCTGAGCTGTCCATTTAGATCCAACGAGGTGAGGAAGTTTTTGTTTGGCCATTGTTCCTCGTCTTTATTGCCTGCTGTCTTAATCGGGTCTGTCTTAAGGGGGGCTTTGGAATGGTAAAATCCAACGCTTGGAAGTTGCTTGTTTCTACTTTAGGCCATTCGCCATGATCGAGGTTGATCAGCTCAGTAAAGTATATGGCTCTACGGCCGCTATCAAAGCGGTGTCTTTTAGGGTAGAGCCAGGAGAAATTTTAGGCTTTTTGGGGCCTAATGGCGCGGGTAAAACAACGACGATGCGAATTTTGACGGGTTACCTGCCTGCTACGAGTGGAACAGCGCGGATTGCTGGCAAGGATGTCCATACCGATTCTATGGCGGTGCGCCAGAGCATTGGCTATTTGCCGGAGACGCCGCCGCTGTATCGGGAGATGACGGTGGAGGGCTTTTTGAGCTTTGTGGCGCGAATTAAGGGGGTAAGTGCTGGCGATCGCGCGATGAAAGTAGCCTCTGCGATTGAGCGATGCAATCTGAAAGAAAAGCGCAAATTGATTATTCGTAAGCTTTCTAAAGGCTTTCGGCAGCGGGTGGGGATTGCCCAAGCGATTGTGCACAATCCCCCGGTGATTGTATTAGATGAGCCGACGGTTGGCCTTGACCCTCGCCAAATTATTGAGGTGCGCAACCTGATTAAAAGCCTAGCGGGTGAGCACACGATTATTTTATCGACGCATATTTTACCGGAGGTGAGTATGACATGCGATCGCATTGCCATTATCAACCGGGGTGAAATTATTGCTACCGATAGTCCGGAGCACTTAGTAGAGCGCTTAACGGGCCAAGGCGGCTACCAAATTGAGCTGCATGGCGAAGAGGCGTTTTGCATTGCGGTGCTACGGTCGGTGCCGGGAGTGGTCAAAGTAGAGGTTATCAGTGCTGAAGGCGAGAGCTTGGCTGAGGGACATCGGCGTTTTCAGGTGACCACTGGGGCTGGGGTCGATGAGGCTGTTGGGAGTGCGATCGCTGCTACCGTGGTTAATCAGGGCATCGGCCTTTTTGAGCTAAGCCGCAGTCGCGCCAGCTTAGAAGATGTCTTTATCAACCTCACGATGCAAGAGCCTGAGGCAAGCGCATCGGATGCGATCGCCAACGTTATACCGGATTCTGCTACAGGGCCGATAGAGACTACAGACGCTGCAACAGAACCTAAAGAGGCCATAGACGCTGAAGAGGCTGAAATAGAATCTGAAGAAACAGAAGAAACAGAAGAGGCCAGCTCATGAAAACATTTTTCGGCAATCTACTCGCGATTTATCGGCGCGAACTGCAAAGCTATTTCACCTCTCCGTTTGCCTATGTGATTGCAGCGGTGTTCTGGCTGATTGGCGGTTTGTTTTTGGTAACCATTTTGCTCTCGCCCAATGGTCTCATTGCTCAGGTCAGTATTGCCGACCAGCAGGGAATTAGCGCCCAATCGTACGATGTGCCCTACGAGTTTTTGAAAATCTATCTCAACCTGCTTGGCTCGCTAGCGATGTTTGTGCTGCCGATGCTGTCGATGGGGCTATATGCCGAAGAGCGTAAGCAAGGCACGTTAGAGCTACTGGCCACCTCCCCGCTGACCAACTGGGTCGTTGCGCTCGGCAAGCTGCTAGGGGTGGTAACCTTTTTTAGCGCGATGCTGCTGCCCCTGATGATCTGTGAACTGGTTGCATTTTCTTCGAGTCAGCCTGTGTTCCCTCAGGCGGTGTTTTGGCTAGGCCATGCTGGCTTAATGCTTCTGGCCGCTAGCGTTTTGGCGCTCGGGATGTTTATTTCATCGCTTTCGGAGAGTACGGTACTCGCGGCGGTGATGACCTTTGGCTTGGTTCTGCTGCTATGGGTTGTCGATGCAATTTCTTCGTTGCCGGGCCCGGTCGGCGAGGCTATTGGCCATCTGTCACTCCTCACTCACTTTACTGATTTTACGCAGGGGATTTTTGATACCAGCGGCCTGATTTTGTTTTTGAGCTACATTATTTTGGGTCTGTTTCTGACGGCTCAGTCTATTGATACGCTACGGTTTCAACGCTCTTAACGTTTCTATGCCCTTAACGTTTCTATGCCCTTAACGCTGGCTGCAAGATAGCTGACAAGCGGTCTGCCAGTAGGCTGTTTGGAATTGGATATTAGAAGGTTTGCTGTGCTGGAGTGATTAAGCCTTATGCCTCTACGCATGACAGGAAGATGATAAAAAGATGGTTCAGATGAAAAAGCTGCCTCAGACTCTGAAGTATTTAATTTGGCCAGGACTGATGCTTGTCACGGCTGGCATTGTTGTTGGCTTGCTGAATAGCTGGACGGTTTTGGCGGTTGCCTTTTTAGTAATTGGTTTGCTGCTGTTGACAGCGGGCGTGGCTGCTGGAGACTATGCCAGTGGTCGGTTTTGGGGTCGCCGTGCGACTCAGGCAGGCACCAACGCCGTGGTATCGGTGCTGTCGGTGCTGATGATTTTAGCCTTAATTAACTTTTTAGGCGCTCGCTACGACAGCCGTATAGACCTCACTGAAGGGCAGCTGCTAACGCTCTCACCCGCTTCACAGGAGGTGGTTGAAAACCTGGCAGTCCCCACTGAGGTATTAATTTTTAGCCCAGCGCCCAACCCTCAAGATCAGCAGCTTTTAGAGAGCTATCGGCGATTCAATTCAGATTTTACCTATCGGTATGTTGACCCCTTTGCCGATCCTCAACTTTCTCAGCAGCTAGGCGTACAGTCGGTTGGGGAGGTGTTTTTACGTTCGGGGGAAGGTGAGGAGCAGCGCACCAGCTTAGTTCAGCAAATTACGCCTGAGAGTCCTCTGACTGAAAGGCAGATTACCAATAAGCTGGTTCAGATCGGGCAGGAAAATGTGGCGACGGCGTACTTTTTACAGGGCCACGGAGAATACGCCATTGACGGTTCTCAAGCAGGCTACTTTGAGGCAAGATCTGAGCTGCAAGCGCAAAATTACACCGTGGCGCCAGTCGATTTGGCCAATACCGGAACAATCCCGCCTGATGCAGATGTGGTGATCATTGCTGGCCCCAAAACAAAGTTGTTTGACAATGAGGTGATTGCGATTCAAGAGTATTTAGAAGGCGGCGGCAGCCTGATGGTTTTGGTTGATCCTCAGATAGAAACCGGCTTAGAGGTATTGATGAGCCAGTGGGGTGTGGTGCCTGAAGACAAGCTAGTGATTGATACGTCTGGTGGTGGCCAAATTGTAGGATTGGGGCCTGCAACGGCGCTTGTTCAAGACTATGGCGATCATCCGATTACGGCAGCCTTTGGCAATGACCGTTCGTTTTTTCCAGCGGCTCGACCGCTACAAATTAGAGAAGTGCCGGATGTAGAAGCGACGACGCTGCTGTTTACGAACCAAAATAGTCACGCGCAGGCTTTGGCAGATGGCGAACAAGAGATTGATCCTAATCGGCCGCCGGAAGGCCCTTTAGCGATTGGAGTTGCGCTTTCTCAATCAGTGGAAGCCATTGAAGAGAAGCAAGCGAATACGCAGGCTGACGCAGCCGAGTCTGCGGATCAGGCTGCTGCTGAAGAAGAGGCGACGGCAGAGTTGCCTTCTGTTGAAGAGGCGATAGAGGATTCGCTGACCGAAGAGGAGTTGCTCGGCGATGCCGTAGGCAACACTGATGAAAGCGCCGATGAAAGCGGCGAGATTGAAGGTCGAATGGTCATCATTGGCAATTCAAGGTTTGCCACTGATGGATTGTTTAACCAACAGCTCAACGGTGATTTGTTTTTAAATTCGGTGAGTTGGCTCAGCAAGCTTGATGACCCTGTGCTCTCTATCCGTCCTAAAGAAGTGACCAATCGCCGGTTTGAAATGACGGTGGGTCAGCAGATTTTTCTGACGCTGTTGGCGTTGGTTATTTTTCCTTTGGGCGGGCTAATTGGCGCAGGCACGCTGTGGCTGGTTCGTCGTTAAGGCTGTGAATGTTGTTGATATTGGAACCAAATCGCTATGCTAAAGCGCGGAACATGGTGGCTGCTCATTGGGGCGATCGCCTTAGGCGGCGGCGTTCTTCTCCTAGAATCTAACCAGCTAGAATCTAACCGGGAAATGCCCAGTTCAGAAGCCGTTGCGGATGTGCAAAATACTCCTAATACTCTCAATAATAGAGGAGGCGACGGTAGCGACAGCGAAGGCGAGCTGATTTTTCCTTTCTCGGAAGGTGAGGTGAATCGCATTGTTTTAAACCGACCCGATGACAGGCTTGCCTTTGCCAGAGCCACGAACGGCACCTGGCAAATGACAGAACCCGAGGCCGGACAGGCCGAAAGTGGTGCGATCGCATTCTTGCTCAGCCAACTCACTAACCCCACTACCCGCACGCTGAGCGTAGAGCCCAGCGCCCTTGAAGACTTTGGCTTAACCAATCCAGAGACCACGCTGGTGCTAACGGCCAATGAGACTGACTATCAGCTTGCAGTTGGCACCCCCGACTTTACGGGCGATAATCTGTATGTACAGCTCACTGCGACCGAGCTATCAGACTCTTCTGATGCTTCATCCGACGAAGCATCAGGCACTACAAAGATACACCTTGTATCGGGTGGCCTCAAAAACGCGATTGACCGACCGACCGCAGAGTGGCGAGTGACTGAAGCCTCTGCTGAGCCCTAGTTATCCCAGCTATATGGACGTCTCATAAAACGTCGTCTAATGATTTTCGATTGATGATTTTTGATTGATGATTTGCAATTGATGATTTGCAATCAATGATTTACAGCGAGGGCAAGTTTTGTTCTGGCTGTGGTGACCCAGCAGGTGTGCCAGCAGTGTTTGGCTGAACGAGCTGGATTGTCAAAATAGTTATCACCATGGCGATGAGAACCAAGAACCCTACGCTCCAAGGGCTCTCTTTTTCGTCTTTTTGGGTGTCATCCCGATACTCTCTGATCTGTTCATTATCGGTGAACTCATAGCCGCAGTTCTGGCACAGATGCAGCATATTATCGTCAAACTTCTCTACATCGTTGGTGTAGAGCCTTTTTTCTTCACAGGCAGGACAGGCCCGCTTGCTCTTTTTTTCTTCTAATACAGCGGTAGATGCCATCGTGTCCAAATCTCCAGGATAAAAGTTAGACAGTCTCAGTAAATATGTCTATTTTCTGTATGATTGCGCACCCATAAGCGAAAAACCTCAGTGGAAATACTGAGGGATGAATGCGCTAACCTAATGAGCCTAGTTGGGCAAGGTTATCGGTACGGAGCTGTCTTAATTAAGTAATCAGCAGTAAATCGTGTAATTACGCAAACTTTATCTAATCTCTAACTTATGATTTGCTGGCCAGTTATTTGCTGGCCAGTTGTTTGTTGGTATAGCCCAAACATGTCTCGTGAGGCGGTCGGCTCGTTGCTCTTTGCGTTTAAAAGAAATGGCTAAAAGGCGTTGAAAGCGCAATTTTTACAAGACAAGCTAAAAAACAAATTTGATAGGCAGTGTGACCCACAGCGTCGCTAAATTAATGATGCCAAAAATGATCATCAAGCCAGCAGGCATAAATTTACTTGTTTTAATTAGACGCACGATAAATACAATCACCAGTATCAGGCTGACAATCGCTGATAGTGCAGGCCCAATCGGTGCGCCACCCGAAATTAAATATGCGCCAATTAGCAGTAGCAGCCCGCTGATTAATCCTGAAATGAGGGACATCTGAGAGCCTGCTTGCCGATAGCCAATCGTTCCGCCCACAATCGCCAAGAGGCCGTAGATTAATGTGGTGATAACTGCGATCGGGAAAGTGCTCATGGAAATTGTGCCAGTAGGTGGCAGGCATATCATCAGGAAAAAATGATACGGCAAAATGGCCAGGTGGTTCAGGTGAGGGTGACACTTTGGCCCGATTCTTTAACGAGAGACAACAGTATCGGGAAGGATTATTAGGATAAGCGCGCGAGTGTGAGGCTTTGCGCCAAACGGTTGGTTACTTGTATAGGATAAAGACAAGTTACAAAGAAATTAGGTGCAGGCATGGGATTGGATGAAGGCGCGATACTCGAACAGAGACGCGGCGTGATGCTCGAACAGAGACGCGGCGCGATCGCGCAAATTGAAACCTACGCTCAGCAGTCAGCCTCCCTACTGCTCTACCAATCGGTACTCACCAATGACATTGGCCAAGCCTTTATTGCACTCCTTAATGCCCTCATGGAAGGCGACAGTATCCGCTGTGCGATCGCCTATGGACGATGGTTTTCTGCCCTAGCCAGTTGCGGCTATAGCTGGCAGCACCATCTGATCAAGCAAATGTTAATTTCCGATAACGCCTTTTCGCAGCGCGTGCAATCCATCCCACCCCAACAGCTAACGGCCCAGCTACCGCCTAGCCTATCGGCAGCTGCACAGCATGATCTAGCCATTCTCAAAAGCCTTTATCAGCTGCCTACTGAGCAGTTAGGCCAATGGATGCAGCAGGTTTGTGGCAAAGACGCGCCGCCTGCCATGCAGCTTAAGGACGAATCCGATCTACCCTTTACCTTTGTGACGACTGCCGACTGGGCCACTGGCCTATCCGAGCTGGCTGACTACTACGCCCACTACGGCGTAGGCATCTTTGGCCAGTACCCCGCATTTCGCTGGCAGGCTGGTCGGCTGGTCGGGATTGCGCACCCCGACCCGATTCGGCTACATGAACTGGCCGCCTACGACCATCCCAAACAGCAGCTGATTGAGAACACCGAAGCGTTGTTGCGAGGCTATCGGGCTCAAAATGTGCTGCTCTACGGCAGTCGGGGGGCAGGCAAATCGTCGCTGGTAAAAGCCTTACTCAATGAATTTGGGCCGTTAGGACTGCGCCTGATTGAGGTGCCTAAAGCTGACCTTTACAACCTGCCGCAAATTGTGGAACCGCTTAGCCGGGTGCCACAAAAGTTCATTATTTTTGTTGATGATTTGTCGTTTGAGGAAGACGACGAAGCCTTTAAAGCGCTTAAAGTGGTGCTTGAAGGCGGCGTTACGGCTAGACCTCAAAATGTGGTGGTGTATGCAACCTCAAATCGTCGTCATCTTATTCGAGAGTTTTTTGACGACCGGCCTAAGCCCAAAGACGCTGAGGAAATTCAGGCTTGGGACACCGTGCAGGAAAAGCTTTCCTTTAGCGATAGATTTGGCCTGACCCTCACCTTTACGCCCGCCGACCAACCCACTTACCTAGCAATTGTGCGCGAACTCGCCGATCAGGCCAAGCTCACCATTGATGTCGAACATTTAGAATGGCGTGCGCGCCAGTGGGCCACGCGCCACAACGGACGATCAGGCCGCACTGCTCGCCAGTTTGTAGACTTTTTAATGGCTGAACAGCACGGCTCAGCCGACTAAGCATTGATGACTAAGCATTGATGACTAAGCATTGATGACTAAGCATTGATGACTAAGCATTGATGACTAACGGCCTCAAACCCGTTACCTTACTAAAAGCTAAGTACAGCTAAACAACGCTTACTAAACCAAACCCAGCGCCCCGAAAGTAGCAGAGTTGTGACCATGCCGAGACTATCTAATATTCAAACGACAACCCTTGGTCCGAATGGGCCTGAAGTTCCGGCCTTGGGTGTGGGCACCTGGTCATGGGGCGACTCTATTTTTTGGCAGTATGGCAATGCTTATGGTGAGGATGAAGTCCGCTCAGCCTTTAACGCTTCTCTGGCTGCGGGCGTCAATTTTTTGGATACTGCAGAAGTATATGGCCTGGGTAAGTCGGAAGAAATTATCAGTCAGTGCGTTCAGGCCCATGCCCAGCAGGCTGAGTTAGCCTCAGTCGCAGAGACTGGCGATCACGATTTGAGCGATCGCGCAAAGGTCATTATCGCCACCAAATACATGCCCTTACCCTGGCGCTTTTCGGCGCAGTCTGTGGCCGATGCGCTAACCGCCAGCTTAAAACGTCTCAAGCTGCCTTCAGTGACGTTGTACCAAGTTCACTGGCCCTTCGACTTTTTAATGAGTCAAAAAACGCTGATGAATGCCCTCGCTGACGAAGTTGACCAAGGCCGCATTCAAACGATTGGCGTCAGTAACTATTCTGCCAAGCAAATGCGCGAGGCCCATAGCTACCTGGCTGAGCGTGGTATTCCCCTCGCTGTCAACCAGGTGCAATACTCCCTTCTCCACCGCAATATAGAATCCAACGGTGTTTTAGAAGCTGCCCGAAATCTGGAAGTCACCATTTTGGCTTACAGCCCTTTGGCCCAAGGGTTACTCACTGGCAAATACACCGTCGGCAGTGACCGTCAGCCCAGTGGCGCTCGCCGCCTGGATCCTCGCTTTAATAAAAAGAACCTACAGAAAATAGAACCCGTCCTAGCCGCTTTGCAAACTATCGGCGACGCTCATGGCAAAACTCAGGTGCAGGTCGCACTCAATTGGCTAGTGGGCAAAGGCAACGTGGTGCCCATTCCAGGGGCTAAAAATGCCAAGCAAGCCGAACAGAATGCAGGTGCCCTGGGCTGGGAGATGACCGCTACCGAACATGAGCAGCTCGATAACGTGTCAGCACCCTGGCTGAAATAGAGGCGTTGGCTAGCTCGAAGGCGAGTTTTGCTAAAGACTTCTCTGTATTCCTTTGAATTTCTTTGAAGCTGAATCTCTATCTTTAGCTAAAGCTTGACCTGTACCCAAGCTCCGCTTTGATTCATTGAACTCGATAGCGCCACCAATACAGCGACTAACTCAGTCCCCGTGTGTCCTGATGAAATCGCCGATTGTGCTGTTTCACTCGTGCCTTCTACACTCGTGCATTCTACAAAATGATCGCACAGGTTTTTTAAGGGCTCCGTTTGTGAGACCTCAATAGGCTGAGTGGCTAGGCGTTGCGGTGTGAACCAGCCATCTTGCTGGCTAAAGTCCCCCTTTTGTTGGGTTAAAGGACTTTTGGGGTTCATCTCATCAAAAATGAGCGTGCCTCTATCACCTACGATGCAAAGTCTTCTTTGCTTATCTGGATTGGCCCAGCAGAGGTGGAGTGTGGCTTGGAAGCCGCTGGGATATTGCAAGCGGCACCACACGACATCGGCGAGGCCGTTGGGTGAGAGCGGTGCGGTGACCTTGGGTTGGAGCCAGCTGCTGCCTTGAGCCTGCACTTGCTCAGGGTGCTCTCCTAACCAATGGTTGAAGATAGAGATGTCGTGGATGGCTAAGTCCCAGAGGGCATCGACATCGCGGCGGACGGGGCCGAGGTGGGTGCGAGTGGCGTAGCCGTAGCGGAGGGAACCTAGCTGAGGAAGGACGGTTTTGCCAGTGGTGACGGCGCTGTGAAAAAGGTAGGTGTGGTCAATGACGAGCTGACGCTGTTTTGCTTGGGCTAGCTTGCATAGGGATTGGGCACTGGCGACATCTAGAGTGAGGGGTTTTTCAGCGAGGACATGCAAGCCTTGGTGTAGAGCGGCTTTGATAAGGTCGTAGTGGGTTGCGGCTGGGGTTGCGATCGCACAACCTCTGAGCCCTGTCAACGCCATTGCTTCCTGCCAGTCAGTCATTAGCGCCACCGAATCATCTAGCTCTGGGGCAATGGCCTCTAACCTGGCCTGCGAAGCCTCCACCACCGCGCGCAGCCGAATTTGTGGATGCGCCTTAAAGTTGCGCAGCAAATGCGTTCCCCAACGACCCGCGCCAAATAGCGCAATTTCAATCGGTTTTCTAGGCGATTTTCTGGGCAATTTTCTGGGCAGTTTTCTAGGCGTTGGTTTTCTAGGGGGCAGTTGGCTAGACGTCGGTATCATGAGCTTTAGAATCGGGCCATTTAGATTGACTGCTCGTTAAGAGGTACCGCTCAAGATGTACCGCTAAGAGGCCCGCTTAATTTCGGATGCTGATGACATTGATTTGTCTTTCTCAATCGCTTGCTGGAGGCCGCTAAGAGCTGTTTTGGCCGCTGCCTGCTCAGCCATTTTGATCGACCCGCCTTTGCCTTCGCCCCACAGCTTGGCTTGAAACCAAACCTGGGCAAAAAAGCGTTCGTTATCGCCATGCACCTGGCTGATCTCTTGAGATTTGTAGACTGGTAAGGCTTTGTAGTGCTGCTGGGTGAGTTCTTGCAAAGCGGCTTTGTAGTTTTGCTTAGCAGGGTCTCCCTGGAGCTGACTGGTCAGGCGCTCAAAGTGATTGTCTAACCAAGGGCGAACTAGGCTAAGATTGCCCGTGCTCAGATACAGTGCGCCGATAATGGCTTCTAGTGCGTCGGCCAAGCGAGAGTCTGATCCGGCCTTGTCGCCGTGAGCGCTTTTAGACAGCTGGAGGTAGCGGCTGAGATGGTAGTGTTTGGCGATGCTGGCAAGAACGCGATCGCTCACAATGTGCGATCGCACTGCCGACATCTCTCCCAGCGCCATTTTTGGATCGCGCTCCATCAAAAACTCAGCCGCCGCCAGTCGCAGCGCTGCATCACCCAAAAACTCTAGCTCTTCATTATTGGCCTCAGCTGAGCTAGAAATATCTACCAGCGCCAGCTTAAGCAAATCAGGCGGAACCGCCGCACTCGGCACACCTAGCTGACTGAGTAGCGACGATAAATCGGACTCTGTAGCAGGGTTATGATCCTTTTTAGGCTGAGCGTTAAGCTGGGATTTGATTGAGGATTTAATTGGAGATTTGATCTGGGGTTTCGGCCTTTGGGGCTTTGGGGCACTCGTCATTGCAGCAATGCGTGAAAATAGAGGTAGAGCTGGACCTAAGCCGGGTTCTGTTCCTATTGGGCTTTTTAAAAAGCCTATAGGGTGGTTATCTATCTGGGACGCCTGTTACCAGACGCCTCTAGCGGCGCGCTTTGTCGGAGCTGGTAAAAAGCCAACCGTCACTCCTATGGCCTTGCACCCAACCGGGGTTTACCTGGCCAGCACCTCTCGATGCTGCCGGTGCGCTCTTACCGCACCTTTGCACCCTTACTCGTAGAAGTCAGAAGTGTTAGCCTTCATCCTTCCCGTTAGCGGTATGTTTCTGTGGCACTCTCCTCACGGTCGCCCGCACTGGGCGTTACCCAGCAAGTTTGGCTTTTGGGGAGCCCGGACTTTCCTCAAAGATGTAGGCGATGCCTGAATCTTTGCAACCACTGAGCCAGCTCTATAAGTATTAGTGTAAGCTACTCGCCGCCTCTCTAAATTACCGCTCTACTTTTTGCCGCTCTACTTTTTGCCGCTCTACTTTTTGCCGCTCTACTTTTTGCCTCGTTACTTTTCTTCTTTAGGCCGACTCCCCCAAAACCAATTGCCCCGCGAAGGACGGCGACGGCCAAAGTTTCGAAGCCACCAGCGCATCGGCGGAAAAGCCGGTTTATCAACTTTTATTTTCATTTTAAAAATGAACGGTATTAGCAGACTAACGCTTTCATGATCTGGCGCTGTTCGGTGCTTCATGCTAACCATCAAATCAAGCGCATATAGGGCTTGAATGTTCTCTTCCCCTGAGGTCGGATCGGTGGGCTTTGCCATGCCGATACGTTCTTCTAAATTAATTACGGGCTGTATAGGCGTTTGTAACAGCCCGCTGTCGGGGTTGCGGTTGTATCTGCTTTCGGTAGTGATGTTAGAGGACACTGTCATCCCTGGATTGATAAAAGTAGGAACCTGGCTGCGAGACAAGTCCACCGGAATATTAGGCGTGTTACGCACGACCCGATTGCCCTGACCAAACATTTCGATTGAGCTACGATCCCAGTTCACGCACACCTGCATATCTGCGGTGTCATTGTTGATAAACACTGAAATGAACTTGATTGGTGGCTTCATCGGCATCAGATTGGTCGGTGCAATTCTGATGATAATTTTGGGGTGAAGATATTCCTGAAGCGCCTTGTCGCTCATTTTTAGCGCCTTTTGTAGCTCTCTGTCTTTTGGAGAAGAGGGAAGCTCTGTGTCTGCATCAAATATCAGCGATAGCGCTGGACGCTTGACTTTTTTGTCTTTACCGAAGCTCTTGTACTCAACGCGAGCGGTGATATTTCGCCCGCCTGGCTGCATAGATAGCTGAGCCTGCGTTTGCTTTTCCAACGTGCTGTCTTCAACAAAAATTTCGACCTTGTCTTCTAGTTCATCTTCTAGCGACAAAGACATCTGATACAGCACGTATAAGACGACTAAAATATAGATCGTAATTAGCAGCGTATCCATAAACTTAAAGTCAGCGCCCGAGCTTAAGGCAGCGGCTGTCAGGGCAATAAATTGCTATAGCTTACACCTTTGAAGTCAATGAGATTCGCTAGGCAATAATTTTGCTAGGGAATGACTAGGCAATGATCAGAACTTCGGTGATTTTGCCGCGTTTGCTGGCTTTAGAGTTGATAGAACGCGCTGCTGTAATGGTTTTAATATCAAAGCCGCTATACAGTTCGCGGATGAAGGCGCAGTCGGAGTTGGAGGCGAGTACTTTGACTTTTTGCTGGGCGAGCTGGGCGATCGCCTCTTTCAATGCGGTTTGTTGCGGCTCGGCAAATGAGTAGCGGCTGTAGGCTGTGAACTTGCTGGTATCGCTGAGCGGATGATAGGGCGGATCGAAGTAGACGAAGTCTTGAGGGGTGGTGGCACGCGCGAGCACCGTTGAGAAGGGTCGCGTTGAGATCTCAGCGATTTGTAGCGCGGCAGAGGCAGGGCGTAGCAAGTCGGGCGCGCAGATTTTAGGACTTTTGTAGCGCCCGATGGGGACGTTGAAAAATCCTTTTGAATTTTCGCGGTAGAGGCCGTTGTAGCAGGTTTTGTTGAGATAGATAAAGCGAGCGGCTTTTTGCACGGGGTCGGTTGGTTGCTGCGATCGCACGCTGTAATAATGCGTTTCGCAGTGGTCGGCCTGATGCGCGTTTAGCTGCTGAATGAGGTCTTCTACGCGATCGCGCACGCACTGATATACATTCACCAATTCAGGATTAACGTCGCTTAAATACGCTGTTTTTCCTTGTGCCCTCAGCTGCGCCGACAGATAAAAAAACAGCGCCCCACCGCCCAAAAACGGTTCGTGATAGCGCTCAAAATCGCTGGGTAAAAAGGGTTTGTACTGTTCGATGAGCCTGGTCTTTCCACCCGCCCATTTTATGAACGGACGGGCGATCGCGATCGAGTGATGTAATGAGCTATTCAGCGGTCTGTCCAGAGGTCTTAGGTCTTCTATTAAGATGGGTCGTCAGACATGGGTCATCAGACATGGGTCAAAAGAGTGTCGGCGAGCGGCGAATGAGAACGAATACAAAGGCTCCGTCCTATCTCATCCGTTACATCAGTGGGTCGCTAGTGGGTCGCTAGTAGGTCGCTAGCAGGTTGCTTTGGTTACACAGGATGATTATCCTTTGCGGTAGGATATCAATGCGGTTAAACATCGGGGTTTATACAGCTCGTTTACAATACCGTTTTACTTGACTATAGCGACTTATACGCCGAGACCATGCAAGAATTCTTTGACAACGTTTCTCGATATCCTCGCTACTTGATCAGTTTTACCTATGGCATTTTTTACAACGCGATTGAGCCACTGGTGCCCCTGTTGAAAAAGCCTTCGACGGCGATTCTACTCATCAGCGCTGTGATTGCCGCTTTTATGGGTCTTACCTTTACGCTTAGGGCCATGCTAGGGCTTGTGTAGCTGGTTCCCCTGTGCTTTTCCGGCCCTCGGAATAAGCTAAAGAACAGCTCACAACTCCCCCCTTGTTTCAACTATTTTTTTTAAACTCCTATGGCTACTAGCAGACGAGTTGCGCGAGTCTCGGCCACGATTAAGCGCGAAGTGAGCCAGATGCTCATTAATGGCATCAAAGACGACCGGGTGGGCGCTGGCTTGGTGAGCATTACCGATGTCGATGTGGCTGGCGACTTGCAGCATGCCAAAATTTTTGTCAGCATTTACGGCACCGACGAAGCCAAGGCTGAAACGATGGAAGGGCTCAAGGCTGCTCAGGGCTATGTGCGCCGGGAGCTAGGGCAAAGAATGAAGCTGCGCCGCACGCCAGAAGTCACTTTTACCGAAGATCGCTCGTTTGACCGAGCCGTGAATGTGCTCAATGTGCTCAATCAAATTACAGCTGAGCAAAAAGCAGGCAACTCTATCAATGCTCAAGATATAGAAGATTGAGCGCATGATCGCGACCCCTCGATTACCTAGCCCTGAAAGCTTGAGTCTGGCTGAGCAGGTTGCTCAGATGGTGGTAGTTCGGACGACCGGTCACCTGTTTGACCATGAGGTGGAATATCCGCAGTGGGAATCTACGAACGCGCAGCTAGAGAAGTATCTGGCGTTGGGCGTTGGTGGGGTGATTTTGCTGGGCGGTAGTGCGGCTGAGGTCGGTGTGCGGACGCAGCAGCTTCAGTCGCTGGCCAAGTATCCACTGCTGATGGCCGCTGATATTGAAGAAGGGGTGGGTCAGCGATTTAGCGGGGCGACTTGGTTTGCCCCACCGATGGCTCTTGGTGAGATTGCCCGTAAGAACTTGCCTTTGGCGCTAGATTTGGCGGGCCAAATGGGACGGGCGATCGCACAAGAGGCGATCGCCATCGGCCTAAACTGGCTGCTCGCACCTGTAGTTGATGTCAACAATAATCCTGCTAACCCGGTGATTAACGTCCGCGCCTTTGGCGAAACGGCTGACATTGTCGCTCAGCTCACGAGCGCTTTTATTGCTGGAACCAAAAAGTTTCCGGTATTGACCTCGGCCAAGCATTTTCCGGGGCATGGCGATACGGATATGGACTCTCACCTTCAGCTGCCGGTGGTTAATCACGGCTTTGAGCGGTTGCAGGCGTTAGAACTGGTGCCTTTTGAGCGGGCGATCGCAGCCGGTGTAGATAGCATTATGACCGCTCATCTTCAGCTACCCAATATTGACCCTGACTTTCCGGCGACGCTCTCGCCAGTCACCCTGAGTGGTCTGCTGCGTCAGGATATGGGCTTTGGCGGCCTGATTGTGACGGATGCGCTGGTGATGGGTGGTATTACTCAGCAGTATGGCGCAGCCGAAGCCGCGGTGCTGGCTGTAGCCGCAGGGGCTGATGTGTTGCTGATGCCAGGAGATGTGGAAGGGGCGATCGCGGCGGTGTGCGAAGCCGTCGAGTCGGGGCGAATTGCGGCAACGGCCATTTTGCAGGCTGTCGAGCGCATTTGGCGAGCCAAGCACAAAATCGCTGACCTGCCAGTGACTGACTCGTTTTCTCAACATGCTTGGCAGCAGCAGGCCGTGCCGCCCGTGCAGATAGAGAAAATCGCGACCGATCACAATCGCGCGATCGCCCAAGAAATTTTACGCACTTCCCAGCAGGTCAGCCATGCGCCGAGTCAGTCATTAAGTCAGGCAATTAGCGCCCCGCTGATTCCGGGTCAAAATCTAGTGCTCGTAGACGATGTATTGCACTGCCCGTTTTTAGGCCGAACCGCCCCAGCGGTGACCCTGCCGACGCGTTTGGGCTATGCTCTTCGGCTAGTAGACAATCGCAGCGCGGATATAAACCGGTTAGATACAACGTTAGATACAACGTTAGATACAACGGCAACAACGCTAGTTCAGCTCTTTATTCGCGGTAATCCCTTTCGCAGTGGACAGGGGTTGACCGATATTGCCATCCAGTATATTCGGGCGCTGGGCTCCCAGGTCCAGGCTGTTGTGATCTACGGGAGCCCTTACGTATGGCACCAAATTCAGGATCTGCTGCCAGCAGGCACACCATGTGTGTTTACCTACGGACAGATGAAAGAGGCCCAGGCGATCGCGCTTCAACCTCTGCTGACGCCTACAGCCGGGTTAGAGAGCCTACAGGCTTTGGATAGTAGTTTTACTGATTAACTATCACATTCCCATAATCGAATAGCCAGAATCTACATACACGACCTGTCCGGTAATCCCACTTGCCAAGTCACTGCATAAAAATGCAGCGGTATTGCCAACTTCTGTCTGTGTCACGGTGCGACGCAGCGGTGCGACCTCCTCAACATGGTGAATCATGTCTAAAATGCCGCCGATGGCAGAAGATGCCAGCGTCCGAATGGGGCCAGCCGAAATGCCGTTAACGCGAATATTCTGTGGCCCTAGGTCAGCAGCTAGGTAGCGCACGTTCATTTCTAGCGCCGCCTTGGCGATACCCATAACGTTGTAGTTAGGCACCACCCGCACACCGCCTAGGTAGGTGAGGGTCACAATATTACCGCCTTCAGGCATCAGGGCTTTAGCGCCTTGCGCTAGCCTCACCAGTGAGTAGGCGCTCACACTGAGGGCAAGATCAAATCCAGCTCGGGAAGTGTCGCTAAAAGCGCCCGTGAGGTCGTCGCGGTTAGCAAAGGCCAAGCAATGAATGAGGATATCAAAAGTGCCCCACTTTTCTTTGACGGTGCTGAAGAGTTCATCGACCTGGGCGTCGTCTTGAACATTACAGGGCAAAAATAGGCTGGGGTTCAGCGGCTCGGTTAAGGTTTTGACTTTGCCCTCGGCGCGGCCTTTGTCATCGGGGAGGTACGTGACGCCAATTTCTGCACCTGCTGTGTGAAGCTGCTGGGCAATGCCCCAGGCGATGGAGCGGTTGTTGGCGATGCCGGTTACAAGGGCTTTTTTTCCGGTCAGATCTAGCATGACTCTTTTGGGGGTAATAACGGAGGTTGATACAGGGCAATACAGTTTTGTGCGTCTTTAGTGCGCCATAGGAGCATACTGAAAAATGGGGATCACAAGACAGTCCCCCAAATCAATCCTAGTTAATCCTAGTGAATTCTCTGGTCAATCAATCCCTCCGTAAATCCTCGGCTGGTTCTTTTCATGTCCTTGTCAAACCCTCCGTAAATCCTCGTACATGCAATTTTTGAATGAAAGCCATGCGTTAATAGGGAAGAGATTGTTAGAAAAACTTTGCGGCTTCAAGCTTTAGGTTAAGTTTGGTATTGAGAGATACAAAACGTTGTTCTGTACATGCGTTTTAGTGGTGTTGGATCTGAGTGATAATTTCCTAACAATCCTGTTCTATATCCCTGATAGCAAGCGTACTAGGTTTTTATCGGGTTGTTGATCCCTCCCCCTTTCGGTTTTCAAGTATATGGTCTCTACAGTTCCCGCTAAGCCTATTGCTGAGTTGTTCCGTGCGTTATCGGGGGGCGGCCTACCACCGGTCGTCGAGTCTTATGATCGCAATAAAACGATTTTTTTCCCAGGCGATCCCGCCGAGCGTGTTTACTTTTTAACTAAGGGCGCGGTGAAGCTGTCGCGAGTGTACGAAGCCGGGGAAGAAATTACGGTGGCGCTGCTACGTGAAAACAGCGTGTTTGGGGTGCTTTCGTTGCTCACGGGTGACAGATCCGACCGCTTTTACCATGCAGTGGCCTTTACGCCCGTTGAGCTAATGTCTTTGCAGGGCGATCAGGTCTCTCAAGCGCTCCGAGAAAATCCTGAGCTATCGGCGCTGATGCTACGCGGCTTATCGTCGCGCATTTTGCAGACCGAGATGATGATTGAAACGCTAGCTCATCGCGATATGGGTTCTCGGTTGGTGAGCTTTTTGCTGATTTTATGTCGGGACTTTGGCGTGCCAGGTAACAATGGCATCATGGTCGACCTTAAGCTTTCTCATCAGGCGATCGCCGAAGCCATCGGCTCAACTCGGGTAACGGTCACCCGTTTGCTGGGTGACCTGCGCGAAAAAGACATGATCTCTATTCACAAAAAGAAAATCACAGTTCACGATCCGGTCACGCTCTCCCAGCAGTTTACCTAGTTCTATACACTAGGTTGCTATACTCTGGAGCGGTAGGGCAGGTGGCCTGTCCGACGGCTTGCGGTGTTAAATGACTGGATTCGTATTACTCTTCGCGGTAGCTTGCTTAGGCGGTGTGATTGCAACTGTGGGCGATCGCATTGGCATGAAGGTGGGCAAGTCTCGCTTGAGCCTGTTCAACCTGCGACCCCGGCAGACGGCAACGCTGGTGAGCGTAGCCACCGGGATGGTAGCTTCTTTTTCTACCCTATTGCTGCTGATTGCCCTAGACGACCAGCTGCGCAAAGGCCTATTCCAACTCGATGACATTCAAAATGAGCTAGCCGCCGCCCAGCAGGATTTAGAATCGACACGTTCCGAAAGGGACGCTGTCGAAAACATTCTAGAAGAATCAACTCAGTTACAGAAAGCCGCCCAGTCGCGGCTATTAGAAATCAACGAGTCGTTGCAAACTGCCGTTGCCCGCGAAGAAGAAACCCTGAATCGCCTGTTGGACACCCAGTCGCAGCTAGAGAGCGTTTCCGAACAGGCCACTAGCTTACGCGACGAAATTAACGATCTCAGATCCGAGCGGGAGGCGCTCATTCAAGATCAGGCAAAAGTTCGAGCCCAAATTGCCCAGCGCGACGACGAAATTGTCGAGCGTGACCAGCAGCTATCAGCCCGTGATCGAGAAGTGGCCGAACGGAGTGCAGCACTCGCCACAGTGAATGCAGAACTAGCCGAGCGTGACAGAGAAATTGCGGAACGCGAAAGCCGCCTCACCGACCTCCAAACCCAGCAGGCCTTTCTTTCTGAAGAAATTAAAACCTTAGAGTCCGAATTCCAAGGCTTACGCTTAGGCAATGTCGCAATTGGTCGCAATCAACCACTGGCCCTTACTATCACCCGCACCGATTCCGAAGCCGCTGCTCAGCGCGCTGTTGAAGATGCCCTGCTAACCGCCAATGTCCGCGCCGCTCAGACCATACTCCCTGGCATAGAGACCGTTGACGCCCAAGTCATTCGGTACGACCCAGCCGTAGCACAGCAAATTGTTTCCGCCATTACCGATCGGCAGAACTATGCGATTGTGGTTTCCTCAGCAGCCAACTACATTGTGGGCGAGCCCTGTGCCAATGCAGCACTTACTCAAAACGGCGAACCCTGCTTGCAGGTTAATATCAATGCTGTTGTCAACGAAGTGAAGTTCCAAACCGGAGATGTGCTGGCCTCGGCTCGGCTTGCAGAGGGTGTCAGCGTCAATGCACTCATTGAACGGTTTGAACTGCTGCGAGCAACGGCTCAGTTTCAGGCTCAAAGACAAGGCATCATCAGCTATCAGCCCATCATTGCCAATGGCTTTTTAGACCCGGTGCTAGAGTTTCTAAATCAGGTACAACAGTACAATGAGCCCGTTGAAATTCAGCTAATCGCCAGCCAGCCCGTTTTAACCACAGGGCCTGTTTATCTTGACTTGGCCGCAGTTCAAAACGGTCAAATCCTGTTTCGTACGCGAGATAGTGACCAAGCAAGGAGATAGCCGAACACTACTTCGTCAAACACTACTCTTTACTCGCTGATTAACCTTACTGCTAACTAATTGCTAACTAACCGAAACCTATCTAAACATAACGTTGCGACTCGACAACAAATGAGGCCTTTGGCTGAGTGCTCACTCAACTCTATGTGACGAAAAACGCAAACACATCAAGAATTATCCAGCAAATCTGACAAAACCTTTCGGATAGTTACCACTTCTAGAAAAATTAAGTAAATCTATTATTTAGTGGATAGAATAAATCAACAGTTTTGCCGCCAGCCGATGATTGCTAAAAACAGCTTGCTGAAAACCGTACGGATGTGTGTGTAACTTGAAAACGCTTAGACCCCACGTTATCGGAGCTTCCCTATGAAGTTTGAAGATATTTACCAGTTTTTCGAAGAGCCCCCTCCGATTTACCTCAATAAAGAACTAGCGGTTTGCTATGTGCTTTCGGTGTTGACTCGCCACGACTCTTACGGCACCGAACTCATTCATGCCATTGAGCAAGACTACGCCAACTACCGCCTCTCAGACACGGTGCTATACAGCGCTCTGAAGTTTTTGGAGAACCAGGCAGCCATTATGGGCTACTGGAAAAAAGTAGAAGGCAGAGGCCGACCTCGCAGAATGTACCGACTACGCCCCGACTGGCAAATGAAAGCCCGAGAGCTAGCCGACCTATGGCAACGCTATATGACGGGCCAACAAAAGGCGCAGCAGCGAAACATTGTTCAGCCAACGGCTCAAAATATTACTCAAGTTCCTCCAAACGGTACTATAAGCACGCAATCACAGCGCCTTCGGTCGTTGGGTAGAACCACTGTATAGAAAGTGCAGTAAAAAAACTCGAAGAAAGCCGTCGGTAAACAATGCTGTTGCCTGCGGCTTTTTTCTGAGTTGCTACTTCGACGGTGTCATTTCAGTCAAGCGAGGGGCGATCTTGTCGGCTAAACTAACGTTGATGCACTTTGCTCATGTGATTACGGTAATACGCTTTGCTCTTTAACGATCTGGCTCGATCCTCGACTTTACTGCTCACCAGTCTGATGGTGGTCGGACTGGTTTTTTTTATTCGGGCTTCTACCAAAGATAGAATCGAAGCTGTGCAGTTTGGCTCTACACAAGCTGCCGATAACCTGCAGCAAGCTGTGCTGAAATATTTTTATAGCCGCGCTTATCAGCTGCCGACAGAGGCTGATGGGGCGACTCATAGCACCCTTCTCAATGGCTTGGAGAATATTTCTCAGACAGCGCCTGTGTCGAAAAAGAAGTCTAAAGAACCGATTGTGGTCAATGGAACAACGCTGGTAGGTATGGTGAGTCCTAGCGTTTTTTTGGCCGTGTTTTTATCAGTTTTGGCGGCTGTTGGCTTTACCTGCTTGTCTTTGGTGGTGGCTACGCTGTTTCCGAGTTGGGGTGGTTGGCTGCTAGCTCTAGTTGCTGCATCTCCCCTGGCAGGCGTTTTTTATTGGAAAAAATCCAACCGTCCAGAGACAGTTATTTTTAGAGTAGATGCCTTAGATATGCCGAGTGGTTCAGATGGGGTACAAACGCCCCCTAACACCCAAAAATGGTGCTCTAAACTGACGGTAAAAGGCCATCGAGATGAGCTAGCAGACTTAGAGCGTGCGTTTGCTGAGCCAGATCTAAAAGAATGGGCCAACTTAGAGCGGGTCGCCTAGTCGCTGGCCCAAAGACAAAACTTAAAGACAAAGAAATAGGGAAGCGCTGATTTGACTCTGCCCTTCCCTATTTGTGATACTTTATTCAGGCGTACTAAATTCAGGCGTACTAATCTGAATGCCTGTGCTGAATGCCTGTTATTTCTCTTGATATCTTTTAGTAACTGGATGTCTTTAGATACCTTCTCTTGATATCTTTTCCCATCTCCTCGTATCTTCCTCTTCTTGCGGTTCCTTCGTAGGAATAGCAGGCAGTTAAGAAATAGTAGGAAAGTAGGAAGTTAGCTGGTTGAAGGCTAGTTTGAAGCCACTAGGTCTTCCTCTTCCTCAGTCATTAGCAGACGAAGGCTAGGGAACAAAAAATGATTTTCTTCAACATACTGAGCGCCAAACAAGCCTTTTTCAGCCCAGAAGTAGCGATCAGTGGTATGCTCATTACGCTTAACAAGCAATAGAGCCGGTGGGCAAATGCCCTGAGAATGAATATAATTGCGAGCCGCTGTGACCGGCTTCTCTTCTCCACTCTCAATACTGAACTGCGGAACCGCTTCTAGAATGCGACGCCCCTCTAACCGACGACGACTCTTGCGCTTACGTCTTCGTGCCAAGTTTCCTACCTCTTTTACCGTTTAGCCATTGCTCTGTGCTTCAAGATGTAGCGATCACTACAATCAAGCTCAGACCTTGCAAAATATAGCAGGTACAACTTAAAATTTCAAGCTGGTTTCGATGCCAGTTTTGAATGATACTGTTAATCTCTCAATCTACTGTGTTCATTCGCTTTCTAGTGTTTTTTTTAGGCGATCTCTATAGAATGAGTAGAAAATAAGCAGGTATTGAGTCAAAAAACTTGTAGCAAACTTAACAATACGTTGCTGTTGATTTAATTCACTGGTCGAAAGGCTTTGTATAAGCCAGT
The DNA here is from genome assembly GCA_001314865.1 of Phormidesmis priestleyi Ana. Classification (GTDB taxonomy): domain Bacteria; phylum Cyanobacteriota; class Cyanobacteriia; order Phormidesmidales; family Phormidesmidaceae; genus Phormidesmis; species Phormidesmis priestleyi_B. The sequence continues at coordinate 170,045 of LJZR01000003.1, forward strand.
TTTGTATAAGCCAGTTTTGTTAAAGCGTTTTAGCGGCAATTCTCCGGCTAAGTGATTCGATTGAAAGCCTGCCTGGATTAGGTTCATTTTGAAGGACTGCCTATGACTGTGATCGCCAGTCCCGAATTGGTGTCTCCTGAATTTCTCTCTTTGTGTAAGGCTCAATTGCGGCTTCTTACGCAGCAGCTAGCAGAGTCTACTGCTGCGCTCTATATTTCAGCGGTGACCGATGCGGAGGCAGAACAAACTAATTTTGTGCCAGTAGTGAGCTATCCAGAACCCCTAGAGAGGTGGATGGCTAACTTTGAGCGGGCGACACCTTGGTCAGCTGCGGGTAATGCGCTGATGCTGCCAGCTACGGTAGAAGATCAAGTGGAATCGCGGTTAGAGGTGTCGGATGATGTTTTAGAGTGTGCTTCTGGCCAGATATTGGGGGAGGGTAAAGCCCCTGCTTGGGAGGAGCGTGCTGCCGATGAATTTTCTTTTCAATGGCCAGATGTGCTGAGTCCAGAGCAGCAGCTCGTGATGCCGATGGTCTATACAGATGTAGTGGTGGGGCTGCTCGTTGCTGTTCGTCCAGATCGGGCGTGGGCGAGTGAAGAACGCCAGTATGTTGATCGGGTGGCACAGTCGTTAGCGGCTGGATGTGTGCTAGAGCGGCGCAATCAGTGGCTGCAAACCCAGCTGACTCATAAGCGAGGACTGCAAAGCAGGCAGTCAGAAATATTTCACAATTTGCTGCATCAGTTTCGTAACCCGCTAACGGCAGTTTCTACTTTTGGTCAATTGCTCGTCAAGCGTCTGGAGCCAGAAGATCCGAATCAGTCGGTTGCGAGGGGCATTGTGCGAGAAAACAAGCGGCTGCGTGAGCTGGTAACTCACTTTGATGAGGCAGTGGCGATTGGAGATGCTGACTTAGAGGCGCAATTTGTGCAGCTAGGCTCTGGAGTGCCCCGGCTCCCGGCGAGTCAGCCGCTGTTGTTGGCTGAGTCAGAATCTAGTGGGTTGGGCCGTTCTTTAACCCTGTCGGCTCAGTATTTGCCGGATATTGTAGAGCCTGTCTTGGCGGTGGCGAGCATTATGGCGACTGAAAGAGGCGTGCGGCTACATGTACGGGTGGCTTCAGATACGCCGCTGGTGTGGGGCGAAGAGGAAGCTCTAGGCGAAGTTGTGAGCAATTTGGTGGATAACGCTATCAAGTATTCATCTGGTGGTTCGTCTGGTGGCTCGTTTGGTGGTTCGTCTGGTGGCTCGTCTGGTGGTTCGTCTGGCGGAGCAATGGCTTTTGAACCCCAAGTGTGGGTGCAGTCAGGTGTTAGTAGGATGGGCGGTTCTGAGTTGCAATCAGGATGGGAACCAAGGTTGGAATCGTCAGAAGCGCGGCATTATCAAGGCATTGTTGTCGGTGATACCGGACCGGGTATCCCGGCTGCGGATTTGGCTAGGTTGTTTGAGCGTAACTATCGGGGCGTGCAGGCTGAGGGCGATATTCCTGGTACTGGGCTGGGGCTGGCGATCGCGCAGTCTTTGGTCCAGGAAATGCACGGGTTTATAGAAGTGGTTAGTCCGGCTTTGGGGACGCCCTGGATGCCGAGTAGTGTTTTCTCTGGTGCGGAGGACCCCGAGAGGCTAGGAACCGTTTTTATTGTTTGGCTCCTAGAAGTCGATCGTGTTGCCACCTGAGATCTCAATGACTCAACCCTCTGATTCAACTGTCGAACAAGCCTTGCCCTAACCCTTCGGCTTATTGCCTGAAGCTCTGACTGAGGTGACTTTGCGGAGCACGTCGAACCAAAAGCTAGCGCCCATAGAAAGGGCTAACGCAGTGACGCCCCAGCCGATTAGCCGCTGAGGAATAAAGGGAATCGGCCAGTCGGCCTGTGCTCTTTGCTGTGCCGCTAGAACGTTTGGCGTTCTGCCGATGGGCAAGGGGTAATCTGCCAGCGTTTTTTCGACCGCGAGGCCTACGGATCGAAGATCACCTTCTATCTGCTCGGAGAGCTGATCAATAGACAAATCCGTGGCTAGGGCCTCGGGGCTGCTGATGCCTCTGACTTCTAGCCGTTCAGCGGTTTGCACAATGCTGCTGCGAATGGCTTGGTCGGTACTGAGCCGCTGAAACATATAAAAAGTGTCGGCGTTGAGGGCAAAGGCGATCGCTAGCCCAATCAGTAGCCCAATACCCTTTGCATTGCGCCGGTAAACACCGCTGGCCCTTTCCATTCCGTGATTAAACCACTCCTCTATTTCGGCCTGAAATTGCTGAACTTCATCACCTGTGGCTTTTACCTTACGTTCGGCGCGCGAGCCTAGAGCCTTCAGAGACTCTTTTAAGCGAGGCGGAATGAGATCTTGCACCCTTTGCAGCGTTTCTTCAATGGCAACCCCGTCCCGCTGGGCGATGGCAATGAGTTCGGCGTAGGTTGTGCTGCTAGGGTCTAGCAGTGCTGTTAGATCAGTCAGTCCGGGCTGAATTCTACCCAATAGCGCCTTGTTTTTTTGAGCGTGGCCATCTATGCCGTTGCGCAGATACCGCAGACGCGTTGAAAATGATTGGCCCATCGCGGAGTTGGCGGAGATAGCACCATCAGCCGCCATTGACTCAAAGGTTGCTAGCTCAAGAGAGAGCTGCTGTAGCGCGGAGTCAAGCGGGATTCGCTGCGCGCTGAGGTCGGCTATGATTTGCGTTAGGCCACGGTTAAGGTAGGCCACTTCTGCGGTGAGTAAATCTTCGTTGCCCAGGCAGGCTCTGAGCTCATGCACACTGTTATACAGCGGACGATGGATTTCACTTTCAACAAATTCTTTGAAGCGCGATCGCACTAGCAGTTGCTCAAAATCAGCTAGCTGAAGCCGTTCTATTAGGCTAGTTGCAAAGGTTTCAGCGGGAATATAAGAAGGCCCACTGGTTTTATCACCAAAGACGTTTCGACTAAAGGTAAACGTACGATATACCGCGCCAATACCGTGCAAAATAGCCCTTAGCCCTTTGGCCAAAGGCCCTTGCGCTTCGTAGTTTAAATTTTCAATTAAGGGCGTGTCGTACAGCCGATCGGCTAGCGTTTTGGCCGCCTGGGCGTTGTATTTTTGATCAGCCTTTCTCTGTTTTCGCTCGGCCTTTCTACTTTCTAGAGCATCTGATTCGCTATCTGGTTTTCTAGTATCAATATCACCTGCCAAAAGCTGTTCAATAGAACGTTTAAGATGCTCTGCCCTCCATTGAAACAGCGCGCTCAAAATTTCTTGAATTTCGCTGGCAACTAGGCTCAGCGTTAGATAGATAAAAATTAGCCCGACAGCAATTTCTAAAACAATCGGCAAACTCATAGCAGCAAATCCGAACCGGACACTTAAGGGAGCGGCCATAGACGTTCTATGACGTGCTATACCGTACCACTTTTGCACCAATCAGCTGCGAATCAACCGTGCGAATCAACCGTGAACGAGCTGTGAATGAGCCGTAACTGAGCTGTAATTTAGCCGTAATTTAGCCGTAACTTAACCGTAATTTAGATCTGAGTCAGACTCTTCTGAGATATCCGCTTCGTTGCTATCGCTGTCAATTTGAGTGAGTCGAATGTGCTTGCGGCCTAAAGAAATTTCAAATTCATCCCCCGGTTTGAGGCCCATTTGTTTGGTGTAGGCCGAGCCGATCAGCAAATTGCCGTTAGACTGCACGGTAATGCGGTAGCTAGCGCTGCGTCCCCCCCGACCGCTGCCACTTTGAGGGCTGTCAATCTTAAAGCCCTGTGCTTCAACGAGCGCATTGAGGAACTTCATCATATTGACTCGGGTAACGCCCTTTCTGGTAACAGTGTAGTACCCGCAGGTTTTAGCCTTTTCTTCTCTGCTTAAATGTTCGAGTTCTTTGACTTTTTTAAGCAGCGTTTTACCCGTTAGGGCATCCGTGTTGGGATCGTTAACCATTCACTCAATTCTCTAGACTGACAGCAAGAATAAATAACTAAAGTTAGGCAACCAATGACTGCTATGAAGTCATTGATTTAATGCTTACAATCGGTAGCTGCTAGGGGAAGCTACCTTAATCAACGGATTCGTTGTACCCGATTGATTCATTGCAAATGATAATAATGCTCAGTACTCAAATGCTCAGTACTCACCTGCATTTGTCCTGTACCTATCAGGAGCCCTCCTCAAATTAACTCAGAAAATTTAGTAAAAGCTTGGAAGTCTAAGCCTTACTTTTGATAATTGCGGATGCATCAGTCTTTAGGTACTACCATAAAAGCATACTTTCAAACTGTAGTAAACAGCCTTTTTAGAACTACTTTTTAAAAGTACTATCGCTATGAGAAAAAACACTTTGTTGACTGGTTTTTTAATCATAAATCATCTTTAGTTTGATACCACAACGGACTAAATTTTTGTGTGGAAAAGTTAGATGAGATATCCGAATGATGGTGCATTTATCTGAACAAGAGTGTTGTGATATCTTCGATTCAGCTAACTTTTTTGGGAGTAGCTGAGGGCTAATGGTTTACTTTTGTGATGCTCGCAGAAGCGTGATTGATTGGGTCAGCAGCTATCTTGGAAGGAGGTGCTGGAGGGATTGCTGGGGGCCGACGTTTGTTTTGAAAATTCTTAGCTGGGGCTAGCAAATGAAGCTGACAACTCGCGGACATTACAGCGTTAAGGCCCTGTTGGATTTGAGCCTGCAACCGGCGGGACAAGTTTCGTCGGTGAGCGCTATTTCTAAGCGGCAGAGCTTGCCCGCACCGTATTTAGAAAAACTGCTCATTGAGCTCAGGCGATCGCACATTGTCAGTTCGGTTCGTGGCCCTCAGGGCGGCTATCGGCTAGCCAAGCCCCCCGCCCAAATCTCGCTCGGTCAGATCCTAGAGGCTGTTGGTGAATCGACCAGTACCCTAGCGTCAGAAATGACTGATCGCCTTACGTCAACGCCTGAAGCCAGCTCCTCTAACAGCCTTTCTACTAGTGCTTCTACTAGTGCTTCTATGAGTTCTCCTGTAGTTGTGGCTGCAACGGCTAGCGGTGCTGAAGACTGGGTGACTTCTATGCTGTGGCATCGGCTGCATCAAAAGCTGAAAGAAGCCTTTTACAGCATTACGCTTGAAGATCTGTACTACGATGCTCGCAGCTGGCAAGCCGCGCAGGGAGAAGGTGCTAGCTTTGTGGTCTGAGATGGGATTGGAGAGTTGGTCTGAGGGTTGGTCTGAGATCGGTCTTAACTCGGCTTGGTTGGGCGGTGTGGTTTTGCTGGCAGCCGCAGGGCTAGATTTTGTTCTAGGCGATCCTTGGTGCTTGCCGCACCCTGTACAGGCAATGGGTAAAGTCATTGACTTATACAGTCAGATGATGTTCCGGCTACCGCTAAAGGGCTGGACAATGCGGGCAGGTGGCGTAGGGCTAGCCTGTGTGTTGATTGGCGGCAGCGGCCTGCTGAGCGGTTATGGGCTATGGGCATTAGGGCTGATTTCAATAAGGTTGCAAGTCGTTATTGCAGGGGTGCTGCTGGCGAGCTGTTTTGCTGGAAGGAGCCTAAGACGGGCGGCTGAGGACGTGATGCAGTATCTGCCGTCAGAAAATTGGGTCGGTACGTCAGATGAGATAGACGAAACAGATGATTTGGTGAAGGCGCGATCGCAGCTAGCAATGTATGTCGGTCGCGACACTCATCAGCTCTCAGCTGCTGAGATTAGACGAGCTGTGTTAGAAACGGTCAGCGAAAACGGGATCGATGGCGTGCTGGCCCCTTTGTTTTATGCCCTGTTGGGTCTTTGGCTGGGTGCTTGGTTCGCGCCAAAAACAGAGGGACTCATAGGCGTGGTGCTGCCGGTGTCGATGGCGATCGCCTACAAAGCCGCCAGCACTTTGGACTCTATGGTGGGCTACCGTGAGCCGCCTTATACCGACCTGGGTTGGTTTAGCGCAAAGCTAGAAGATGTGCTGACCTGGTTTCCCTGTCGCTGTAGCGTGATGACCATTGCGCTCCTCTCTGGTCGGCCATGGCAAGTGCTACAACTCTGTTGGCGAGACGCCAACGCCGACCCTAGCCCTAATGCTGGCTGGAGTGAATGTGCCTATGCGGCAGCGCTCGGGGTGCAGCTAGGTGGGCCCAACACCTACCGTGGCAAAGTAACTAAAAAACCTTTCTTAGGCGATGCCAATCGACCCATTACCTCAGCAGTCATTAACCAAGCGCTAAGCTTGACTCGGCGCAGTTTTTTAATCGGATTGGTGGTGGGAATGACCGGGTTAATGGCAATTATTGAATGATGCTTGATTAGCGCTTGATCGATACTTGCCTGAGGCTTTATTAGTGCGTGATTGGCGCTTGACTGATGCCTATCTTAATGCGTGGGTATCTCGTAGACATCAATATCATAGATATAGATATCAGTTAGGTGTAAATAGTGGTGAAACCGTGTTTTAGTAGGGGTTTACTGCCCGCTGAAAGGGCTAATTTCGGTAACAGTTAAAGGCTGGCTTATATTACTTTTTAAGCAGGCCATATCATACAATGTAAACCGCTATGAAAATCTCCTAGAAGTGTTTTTAAGAAATTAGTAATTATTTTAGTTGAAGGGTGTAATATTTTGTTTTTTTGGACGGTGGTTAATCGAGCCTGATTCAACTTCAACCTTTGATTTCAATTCGTTCCCTTTATTCCATCAGCTTCATCAGTCCTACTTTCATTGCGCCGTTTCATAAGTACGGACATTTTCTAATTCTTAAACCTCATCCTTAGTAGTCTTCAAATAACCTTTAGACAGATTGCTCGCTCTCCTTGCATACTTTCAATAGATACTTTTAAAGAGGCTTTGATAAAAATTCGATGGTTCAAAAAGTTGTCAGTATTTTATCGGCTGAAGAAATTCGTCGCACCCTCAACCGACTGGCCTCAGAAATTGTAGAGCGAACGGAAAATCTGAATGATTTGGTACTGTTAGGCATCTATACGCGAGGTGTTCCGTTAGCACATGCGATCGCCGACCAAGTTCAGCGACTAGAAAGTCTCTCAGTGCCAACCGGCGCGCTAGATATCACCTTTTACCGTGACGACCTCGATCAAATTGGCGTACGCACCCCAGCTAAAACCGAAATTCCCTTCGACCTAACAGGCAAATCGGTCGTTTTAGTCGATGATGTGATATACAGCGGGCGAACCATTCGCGCCGCGCTGAATGCGGTTCACGACTATGGTCGGCCAGCGCATATTCGTTTGGCTGTGCTGATTGATAGAGGCCACCGTCAGGTGCCAATTCATCCCGACTTTGTAGGCAAACAGCTGCCAACCGCCAGTGATGAAAAGGTAAAAGTATTTGTGCAGACGGTTGATCAGCGTGACGAGGTAGAGCTAACGCATCCATAAGGGCTGTCTTTATTCAGGACAGGTGCTTTCGCGTAAGCTGCTAGCTCACCTTACGTTATGTGCCATCAGATCTAAACCGACTATGGGATTGCGGTAATTTAAGACTCTATACTGTATGCCTGTGTGAGAAATCCGTTTTGAGTTCGTCATCTTCTGTAAATAGCGCCGTCAATATCTCCGCTAATGGCGCTGTAGAAAGTCCAAAAGATTCTGTTGCGGCCACTCAATTTTTAGATACTCAAGTCAGAAAGGCTGACCATTTACGGGTGTGCCTAGAAGAGGATGTGCAGAGTCACCGTGCGACGAATGGACTGGAGCGCTATCGGTTTACCCATGCTTGCCTGCCCGAGCTAAACCGCGATGATATCGATATTTCAACAATGTTTCTGGGCAAAAAGCTGGCGACGCCACTACTGATTTCTTCGATGACTGGTGGCACTGAGCAGGCCCGAATGATCAATCAGCGCCTGGCTCAGGTTGCGCAGCGATTTGGGCTGGCAATGGGCGTGGGCTCTCAGCGGGTAGCGGTTGAAAATCCGGCGGTGACGGCGACTTTTTCGGTGCGGCAGTATGCGCCAGATGCATTGTTGTTTGCCAATTTGGGAGCGGTGCAGCTGAACTACGACTATGGCATCAGTCAGTGTCAGCAGGCGGTAGATGCCTTGGAAGCAGATGCGCTGATTTTGCATTTGAACCCCCTGCAAGAGGCGGTGCAAACTGAGGGCGATGTCAACTTCAAGGGACTATTTGCCAAAATTGAGCAGCTAGTGCGATCGCTGCCTGTTCCTGTGGTTGCCAAAGAAGTCGGCAATGGCATTTCGGCTGAGATGGCGCGGCGACTCATGAGTATTGGCATCGCTGCGATTGATGTGGCAGGAGCAGGGGGAACCTCATGGGCAAGGGTAGAAAGCGAGCGAGCCAAAGATGCCAAGCAGCGACGGCTGGGCAATACCTTTGCCGACTGGGGCATTCCGACCGCTGAGTGTATTACGGGGATTCGCCAGGTATCGGGCTCGGTGCCGCTGATTGCCTCGGGTGGGTTGCGCAACGGGTTAGATGTGGCTAAGGCCCTGGCATTAGGCGCGGACTTAGGCGGACTGGCAATGCCCTTTTTACAGGCGGCGAACCAGTCGGAAGCAGCGCTAGAGGCGCTGTGTGAGGCGCTGATTGCGGAGATTATGACAGTATTATTTTGTACGGGAAGCGATCGCCTAACAGCGCTGCGGCGGCGGGGTGTGATCAAGGAAATCTGATCAAAATAGCGCTACCTTAGACTTATCAGAATACTGACATCAAAAATTGAGAAGGCAAGCCATGCGAGACTTTTTAAAAATGGCGGCGGCAAGTGCGCTAGGGACCTTAGTGGGTTTGTTTAGCTTGCTGTTGCTGGCAGGCCTAGGAACGTTTGGACTCATTAGCGTGCTACTCAATTCGGGAGACTCAGAGCCAGAGATCGCGCTGGCCGATAAGTCGCTGCTGGTGTTTGACCTAGAAACGGATATTATCGATGGCGTGCCTGCTGTAGCCGGGGCTTTGTTTGAGGTATATGGGGCGGATCGCTCGGTATCTTTGCACAGTACGCTAGAGGCGATCGCAGCGGCAGCTGAAGATGACAAAATTGCGGGCCTTTATATCACGGGCTATACCAACGAAGGGATGGCCACGCTCAAAGAAGTGCGCGCGGCGCTAAGCGAATTTAAGGCCTCGTCAGGCAAGCCGATTTGGGCGTATGCCACTGACTTTGGCGAGCGGGACTACTACATTGCCTCGGTGGCTGATAACTTGGTGCTCGCGCCCGTCGGTGCAATGGAAATTAACGGCTTTCGTGCCGAAACTCAGTTTTTGGCGAATGCGCTGCAAAAGTATGGCGTGGGCGTGCAGGTGGTGCGTGCCGGTAAGTATAAGTCGGCGGTAGAACCCTTTGTCCGCTCAGAAAGCAGTGCTGAAAACGAGCAGCAAACATCAGTGCTGATTGGTGATTTGTGGCAGGACTTTTTGCAGACGGTGGCGAGCGATCGCGATATTACTGCCGACGAGCTGCAAACACTCGCCGACGAAGTGGCCCTGATTGAGCCCAATCAAGCGCTAGAAGCCGGATTGGTTGATCGAGTGGCCTTTTATGACGAGGTGCTCACCGATCTCAAAGCGCTCACCGACACCACCGATGAACCCGACGAAGCGCTGCCTCAGCTATCCCTGGCAGACTACGCCCAAATCGCTTCTAGAAATCGTAGCTTTGCAGAGGATACGGTCGCGGTGGTGTATGCCGAGGGCAACATCGTTGTGGGTGATGATGTAGTGCCGGGAGCCATTACCTCCGAAGGGCTCAGTGCGACGCTGCGCGATATTCGCCGCGATGATGAGATTAAGGCCGTCGTGCTGCGGGTAAACTCGCCGGGCGGTAGCGCCGTGGCCTCTGAAATTATTGCCGATGAGGTAAGGCTGCTGGCCGCCGAGAAGCCTGTGATCGTATCGATGGGTGACTATGCTGCCTCAGGCGGCTATATGATTGCAGCGCCAGGGGCCAAAATTTTGGCTTCGCCCACTACCATTACCGGCTCAATTGGCGTATATGGCCTGCTGCTGAACTTTCAAGAAATTGCCAACAAAAACGGGATTACCTGGGATGTGGTAAAAACGGCCAAATTTGCCGATATGCAGACCAGTGCGCGTCCCCAAACTGAAGACGAACTACAAATTCAGCAGGGCTATACGGATAATTTGTACGATCGCTTTATGGCTATTGTCTCAGAGGGCCGAGATGTCCCTATGTCTAGGGTGTCTCAGGTGGCGCAAGGCCGGGTATGGACAGGCGAAGATGCGATCGCCGCCAACTTAGTCGATGAGCTAGGCGGCTTGCAAGATGCGATCGCCCTAGCAGCAAAAACGGCTGATCTTAGTGACTATTCAGTCGTTGAGCTACCTGAGCTACCCTCACTAGAAGCGCAGTTGCTTGACAGCTTGTTTGGCTCAGGGATTACGGCTGGCCTTGCTCGTCAGCTGCCCTGGAACAAAGATCCGCTAACCGATCAGCTGCTCAAGCTGCGAGACGAATTTACGCTGTTAGAAAGTCTGAACGATCCGCACCACACCTACATGCGTCTGCCATTTACCACTGAGATTGAATGATCGATCAACCGCTCAGTTGGTTTCGTCCTGAAATCAACAACATGCAGGGCTATCAACCGGGAGAATGGCCTGACCTAAACGCTAATATCCTCAAGCTCAACTCTAACGAAAATCCCTATCCGCCCTCTCCCCAAGTGCTAGCCGCCCTGAGTGAGGTGAGCGCCGAGCTACTGCGACGCTACCCGGACCCAAAAGCAACAGACTTTTGTCAAGTCGTGGGAAAAACCTTTGGCATTCCCGCAGATTGGGTGATAGCCGGTAACGGCAGTGATGATTTACTCACGATGTTGGTCAGGGCCTGTGCGGGTTCTGCTACAACCCGATCAACGGCTGAAAAAGAGAGAATGTTGGCCTATCCGATGCCAACCTATATTTTGTATCGAACGCTGGCGGCGATTCAACCGGCTAAGACGGTAGAGATTGCCTATGAGATGCAGGGAGACAATTGGTCTTTACCTGTTGAGCAGCTGATCGCAGCGCAGGCGGCGCTGACGCTGGTGGCAACGCCTAACAGCCCCACTGGGCATTGCGTGCCAATGGCAGATTTGCGATCGCTAGCCGCTGGCCTCAACGGCGTGCTGGTTATTGACGAAGCCTACATAGACTTTGCCGGTGAGGAGGCCGAGCAAGCCTCTTTGGCACTGGTGAAAGCGTTCGAGAATGTCATTGTGCTGCGAACGCTCTCTAAGGGATATGGGCTCGCGGGGCTACGGCTGGGCTTTGGGATTGCTCAGCCGCCGTTGCTAGCCGGATTACAAAAGGTAAAAGATAGCTATAACGTGGATGCGATCGCTCTGCGGCTAGGTGCAGCGGCCATTGCTGATCAGCCATATAAGCGAGCGATTACGCAAAAAGTCATGGCCGCTCGTCAGCAGCTTGCCACAGATTTGCAGGGATTGAATTTTAGAGTGTGGCCCTCTTTTGCTAATTTTTTGCTAGTGCAGCCACCTGACGGTAAGGCGAAACTTTTGTGTGAAAAGCTCAAAGAAAACCAGATTATGATTCGCTACTTTAATCAGCCGGGATTGGATGACAAGCTGCGGATTACGGTGGGAACACCTGCCCAAAATGAGCGGATGTTGCTGGCCATTCAAGCATGGCTTTAAGCTCGGTGGGGATACAACAACACAGAAACATTTAATAGAAACATTTAGTATCTATTCTCAAGCGCCTATCTCCAAGCGCCCTTCTCAAGCACCTATTTTTAGAGATAGGTCAGGTTTTTATGCGATCGCCTCTGCTTCTACTTCAATCAGCATATCTGGCGCGATCAGCGCTTTCACTTCAACCATGGTCGTAACAGGCGGATGTTCACCGAAAAATTCTTGATGAGCCTTGCCAAAGGCTTGCCATTGGCTGATGTCGGTAACATACATGCGAGTGCGAACGGTCTGATGAAGTCCTGAGCCCATCGCTTGCAAGGTATCGCGAATGATTTCAAAACAGCGGCAGGCTTGAGCATAGGCATCTCCGGGTGCAAAAGTGTTGCCATCCTCATCAATGGGCGCAGTGCCGGAAAGGTAAATGAAATTTTCGGCTCGCAAAGCCCGGCAGTAGCCCACTTTGGGCTCCCATTCTGTCGCAGTGAAATGGCGGTAAAAGGTCATTGTTGGTTCTTAAAAACTACGCTAATTCTGTTTTTTTTATTAAGTTTTTTGATTGATCTTTTTATTGAGAAGTCTTTGAGAAATATTTGAGAAATCTGCCTTGCTAATCCTATCTATTCTCTGTTTATTCTCTAAGTTTACCGTCTATGTCTCCCATCTAAGCCTCCCATCTAAGCCTCTCTTACCAGTACAGGTACTCGTTTATAGGCAGGTGTATGAGACTTAGGATCACTGACGGCTTTCATGAGCACATTGGCTTCCGGGTAAAACATTAGCGCTGCACCCTGTCGAATGTCGCCGCTGATAATCTCTATATTGTCAAGCTTCCCGGCCTCACCCTGAACGCTAACGCGCTGATGATTGCTAAATCCGCCTTGTTCAATATCTTTTATATTCATAAGAATGCATTGGCGGTGAGGCATCCCCCGATACTTGTCGCCCAGGTCATAAACAACCGTGTTGTGCTGCCGGTAGCTGCGGCCAGTAATGAGAGCAAGCACAGTGCCGCTTGTTTGGCCAAACGCTTCAGGCGCGGGCAGCGTAAGGCTTGGCATTGGTGTAGGCAGTAGCTTTGCCTTGCCAGAGTCTGTTGCAAACTGCGGGGTTGTAAAGATGCGTCCGCCAATGGTGAATTCTTCTTGAGTGTGGTCTATTTGGCCTATTTTTTCGTAGCCAGGAATGGTTTTGGCAATGAGTTCTCGGACATATTGAGTGTCTTGAAGCTGCCGCCAGTGAATGGGCTCGCTGCCGTGAATACGGTGCGCTAGCTCGGTGAGCAAATGAACCTCTGAAACGAGATCGGCTTTATTGAGATGGGTTTTACCCGCATCATTGAGTCGCACAAAGTTGTTGCCAGATTCGACGGTGGTTCTGTGCGGATTCTCGAAGCGGTTGAGTACGGGGAGAATGAGTGTGTTGGTTTTAGCAAGGCCATGAAAGTGGCCTAAGTTTGGCTTTGTTGCAATATAAACAACAGTTTCTATGTTGCCCAAGGCTCGCTTTGCCTGGGTAAGATTCGGACTAGCGGCGTACAGGTTGCCGCCCAGACACAGCAGCGTATCTACTTGTCCCTGCTCTGCTGCTTCGATGAGGGCACCCGCATGATAGCCCGGTTCGCGTTTGAGCGATCGCCCCACAATTTTCTCCAACGCCTCGCGCAGCGCAGGCTGAATATCGTTTTTGACCCCCATCGATCCAAAGCCCTGCACGTTAGAATGGCCACGAATGGGCATAACGCCTGCGCCCATTTTGCCAACGTTGCCGGTCAAAAGCGCCGTGTTTGCAATCCCGCAAACATTATCAGTGCCGTTGGCCTGATGGGTAACGCCCATAGCCCAGGCAAAAACGACTTTGTTCGACTCGCCAATGATCGTGGCGGCAGCTTCAATTTCTGTTTGATGAATGCCGCAGGTTTGTGTGATAACGTCCCAAGTCGTATTGTTCGCTTGGGCCACTACTGCCTCCCATCCTTCTGTATAAGCGACCAAAAAGTCTCGGTCAATCAAGTCTCTTGCGATCAAAGATTTTTGGATGCCAATAAAGAGGGCCAGATCGCTACCGGGAATAGGCTGTAGGAATAAGTGGGCGATCGCAGAACCCGGAAGCAGAGATTTCACCGGAAAGGCAGGCGAACCATACTTCACCAAACCCACCTCTTTTACGGGGTTGATGACAATGATTTTACCGTTGCGCTGGTTGCGTAGCTCAATCAACTCGTTCATCAACCGAGGATGGTTGGCAGGGGCGTTAGATCCCACTAGCACCACACAGTCAGAGTCCTTAAGGCTCTTGAGGCTGACGGTAGAGGTCCCAGAGCCAAACATTTCGCTCAGCGCAGTGGTAGAAGGCCGATGGCAAAGGTCTGAGCAGTCAGCCAAATTGTTAGCGCCATGCATCCGCATCATCAGCTGTAGCAAAAAAGCCGCTTCGTTAGAAGATCGCCCTGAGCTGTAGGAGGCGACTCGTTCGGGCGGGTGCTCAAACGCTTGAGCAATGAGTGTATAGGCCTCTTCCCAGGTAATACGCTGGTAGTGAGCGCTGCCTGCTTTGAGAAGGGCGGGGAAGCTAAGACGACCTAGCCTGTCAGCTTCCATAGAGGTAAGCTGCTGTAGCGCCTCAATGCGATGGGTCTCAAAAAAATGCGGATTGACCGGCGGCTGCAATTCGGCGTTGACCGCTTCCATGCTTTTCATACAGCGCTGTAATTTTTCGCCTGCTTCATTGGTAAATCCGCCCTTTTGCCCGCCCGTGCCCCACGCACAGGAAAGGCAGGCACTTTTATGCAAAAGAGTTTTCCACAGCGCAGGCCCTTTGGGAGAGAGGGTTTGCTTAGCCCAGTATTCAATCACGGGCAATCCGCCACCGATATGTTTGCCGCTAATCTTTGGATTACTGTTATCGCTGTGGGCCTGACTCTGAGGATCTTCCACGGTTGTTACCATGAGTAGGATATAGCTCATAGCGTAGCGAAATTTTACTCTTCGCCAAAGGAATCATTTACCAGAACATCAAGAATTATGCAGCACGAATATATTCAAACCAACGGCATTCAATTGCATTATGTCACCGCAGGGGAGGGGCCCCTGATGCTATTTCTCCACGGTTTTCCAGAGTTTTGGTACTCGTGGCGACATCAAATCAGCGAATTTAGCAAAGACTACAAAGTCGTTGCGGTTGACTTGCGGGGCTATAACGAGAGCGAGAAACCTCATGCAAAATCTGCCTATGCAATCAGTGAATTGATTGAAGATGTGGCAGGTGTGATTACCGGCTTGGGCTATGAAAAATGTGTGCTGGTCGGGCATGACTGGGGAGGCGCGATCGCCTGGAGCTTTGCCTACACCTATCCTCAAATGCTCAAACAGCTGATTGTGCTAAATCTACCCCATCCGGCTAAATTTGCAGAAGGCTTACGCACTCCTCAGCAGATCCTGCGAAGCTGGTATATTGGCTTATTTCAGCTACCTATGGTGCCCGAGCTATTGCTGAGTGCCAATCACTATGCAGCCATTCGCTCGCTGTTTACCAACACAGCTGTGAATCCACATACTTTTACCTCAGCAGATCTGGATGCCCTAGTCGCTGCTGCCGCCAAGCCCAATGCGCTCACTAGCATGTTGAACTACTATCGAAACTTACGACAGCCCGACAGTTTGTTGAATCGCCACTGGGATGTGTTGCAGGTGCCTACGCTGATGGTGTGGGGTGAAAATGATGCTGCCTTAAGCAAGGAACTCACCTACGGAACCGAAGCGCTAGTTGCAGACTTTAGAATTCACTATATTCCTCAGTGCAGTCACTGGGTTCAGCAAGAGCAGCCAGCACTTGTCAATCAATACATACGTGATTTTTTATCGTGATTTTTGCCTATATTTTAGTATTTCCTGCTGATACTCAGAAAGAACTAGCCCAAACGATAGCCGAATCCACGAACTGTTTTAAGATACTTCGGGTCGCTGGGATTGGCCTCTAGTTTTTCGCGCAACCAGCGAATATGCACATCGACTGTTTTGTTATCGCCAATAAAATCGTAACCCCATACCCTATCGATGATTTGGTCGCGAGACCACACCCGCTTAGTTTGCGACATCAACAGCTCTAGAATTTTAAATTCTTTGGGCGACAGATGAACTTCTTTACCGGCTAAATATACTCGACACTCGTCTATGTTCATCACGATGTCTTCAAACCTGAGAACGCAGGCATTCTCTAACTTAGTTTTAGGCTTGCTACGCCGAATTAGCGCGCGACAGCGAGCGACGAGTTCTCTCATGCCAAAAGGCTTAGTTAAGTAGTCATCGGCGCCTACTTCTAGCCCAAGCACCCGATCGGTTTCGGTACTCTTTGCGCTCACAATCAGAATCGGCAAATCAATGCCCCTTTGTCGAACCGTACGGCACAGGTCAAGACCGTTCATATCTGGCAACGTCAGGTCTAAAATGACGATGCTGATGCCCGCGATCGCCCCCTGATAAACGTTTTGGGAAATCCCATTATGAGAGTTTCCCTGTTGAGCGCTACCCTGTTGAGCGCCTAGGAGCATATCTAGCGCTCGCTGACCGTTTTCTGCAATACAAACTTCAAATCCTTCATCTGCTAAGAAACGGGCGATCGCCTCCCGTGTTAGCGCTTCATCTTCAACTAATAAAACCTTTCCAAGACGGACTCGAACGTTCACCTGAGCTTGCACTGACGTCAAAGAATCCATTGTGCAGAATCTGTATGTCTTCACCGCGATTCTATCAGGGAAAACCCATAAGTTAGCAACACCCATTTCTAAACCTGTTGTTAATCTCTTTTTAACCTTGTGTCGGAGAATTTGCAGCAGTCTAAAAAATTAGTCAAAAAAGCTGAAATATCCCATTAAGAGGGTTTGCGAAAGATATACTAAGCGCTGTACAGTAGCAGGCTGTCAAAACAATGTTGCATAAAAAAAAGATAGTAGCTACATTAAGAAGCTAATTTAATTGATTGAAAGACGATTGTCTAAAGTTTGCCATAATGCCATCTATACAAGATCTTTTAACCACCCTTTCCACTAATGGATCTGCTCAGTATGGCCATGAAGCGGTAACTCAAAGGATGCATGCCTTGCAATGTGCGACGCTTGCCGAATCCGCCCTAGCGCCGCCAGCGCTCGTGGTGGCTTGCCTTCTTCATGACTTTGGTCATGTGGTTCATTCACTCGGCGATGACGCGGTCGAGCGTGGCATTAACGACCGCCACGAAAAGCGCGCCCTTTCCTATCTAGATGATCTTTTTGTTGAAGCGGTGACGCGGCCTATCCGGCTGCATGTGCGAGCCAAGCGCTATCTCTGTGCAGTTGATAGCTCCTATTGGGACGGGCTTTCACCCGCTTCTAAGCGTAGCCTAGAGCTGCAAGGCGGCATTTTTTCTGAGGAAGAGGCGATTGAATTCATCAACCAGCCCTATGCTAAAGATGCCGTACAGCTCCGGATTTGGGACGATTTGGCTAAAAACCCCAACATGACTACCCCAGATTTTCATCACTTTTTACCTGTGCTCAGCGTCTGTCAAAAATAGACGGCCCAAAAATAGACGGCCAAAGAAACAAGCGCCCAAAAATCAAGCGCCCAAAGATAGAACGCTAAAATTAGGGCTGTATGGGACTATGAGCCAGAACTTTGCATCAGATACCTGAATAGAAAAATAAAAATGATATTACGCAACTGGCTTGCCTTGCTGTTATCCATCGCGATACTGCTTATCGTTCAGTCACCGATTGGGCAATCAGCAGAGGCTTCTATAAGTGATGTTAAGATTACGCCGTTGGGTAGTCACGAGGGTGAGTTCTGCGCCCTAGATCGCGCATTGGTGTTTGAAGATCCGAACGGGTTGCGCATTCTTTACGATGCCGGTAGAACGGTCGCTGGCGCAGAAGACCCCCGGCTAGGTGAGATTGATGTTGTACTGTTAAGCCATGTTCATGGCGACCATTTGGGCGATCGCCGAATTGCCGAGGTCAACGCAGGCACCTGCGCTCAGCCAGAGGCAAATGTAGGCACCACGCCAAACTCCAATAGCGTTGAACTTGCGGTGGCTAAAGGCGCTCGTATGGTGGTGGGCAGTGAAATGTCGAGCTTTTTGGCTAATAAAGTTGAAAGGTTAGGCGGCGATCCGAGCACTGTACAACTGGTTCGGTTTGGCGCTTCTAGAGAGATTGACGGCGTAAGCTTTACCACGGTGCCAGCGGTTCACTCTAATGGGCTAAGCGGTGATTTTATTGAAGGTGAGCTGGGTGAGAGCCTATCTGCTGCCGGACTAAATGCCTATGTAGGGCCACCCACAGGATATGTCATCACTTTTTCTAACGGTTTGGTGGCTTACCTCTCGGGCGATACGGGCGTAACGGCTGAACAACAAACTGTAGTCGCGGGCCAATATGGCGCTGAACTCGTCGTGATGAACATTGGAGATACTTTTACTACTGGCCCTACAGAGGCTGCCTATGTCATCAATGAGCTGGTTCAACCCAATGCTGTAATCGCTTCTCATGCCAATGAAGCGGCGACTATCAATGGTAAAGTTCAGCCAGAGACCAAGACGGCTGCCTTTATTGCAGCGACTGAAGCCAGCGTTTATGTGCCACTGAGTGGAAGAATGCTATCGTTTGACGCTGATGGCGTGTGTACGGACGGATGCGCTAACTAACTAACCTATGAGAGCCTTGAAACCAAAAAAGCCCGCTTGCGCAGGCTTTAACTATAGGCTTCAACTCCAGACTTCAACGGCAGGTTTCAATGACCAGAGGCTTAAGACGAGAAAAAACTACGCCAATTTTCTCTTAATGAAGGCAAGAATTTTGTTGTTTTGAGCCTTAAGGGCAGCGATGTCTTGGGTCAGCGTATCGATTTGCTTTTGGAGGGCTGTAATTTCTGCTGAAGAATCGACAGTCGGCAATGCGGTGGGTGCTGCGGCTGGAGCGGCCTGTTGAGGTCGGGCCTTGCGAGCTTTGGCCATGGCGCCTTTGATGGCACCAATGAGTTCTTTTTGTTCAAAAGGCTTTTCAATAAATTCAAAAAACTCAAAGGGTTCTTGAATTTTTTCGGTGAGTTCTTCACGGCGGCCCGACATCATAACGAGCGGAATGCTTTGAAACTCAGGCTGGGTTTGAATTTCTTGATAGACTTCGTAGCCACTCATGCGGGGTAGTAAAAAGTCCAACATAATGAGGTTGGGCTTTTGAGCGCGAATGGCATCTATTCCTTCAATGCCATCTTTGGCTTCGATTACTTCAAAATTGCCTTTGGGTAGCATGTCCCTTACACGCGCGCGAATGACTCGGCTGTCATCAATTACTAAAATTTTATGGCTGGCCACGACGGACTCCTTTAACTGGCAAAGTGAAACTAACTGGCAAAGTGAAAAAAGGTTTGTGCCCTGTGCTTAATCGCTTTGGCTTTGCGCACTACCTTATTTGCTTGAGATAGCCGCTTAGTTTAAAGTTGCCCAGATTAGAGGTAGGAGAGAACAAGGGATGAGGGATGACGGATGAGGGCTGAATGGTAAAGGGCAGAGCGCTGTGACTGAGCAGCGGTGTGAATTCAGCGTAATTCGGCATTAAACTAAAAGTAATTCGACAAGTAATTTAAAAGTAATTCAGTCAGTCAGTTTAGCGATCGCACTCCTTTTGCCCCTTCTTTGGATCCTATGTCTATTCCTTCTAGTCAGCCGGTGAAGTCGCCTCAGAAACGTCCTGAAATTATTGCGATGCCTGAGTGGCTCAGACGTCCGATTGGTAAGGCGAGCGAGCTGTCAGCAGTGCAAAAGGTGATTAAGCAAAGGCACATTCATACCATTTGCGAGGAAGGACGCTGCCCAAATCGAGGGGAATGCTACGCCAACCAAACCGCGACTTTTTTGCTGATGGGGCCAACTTGTACCCGCAGTTGTGGGTTTTGTCAGGTAGATAAAGGACACTCGCCGATGCCGCTAGACCCAGAAGAGCCTCAAAAGGTCGCTGAGTCGGTATCGCTGCTAGGATTGCGCTATGTGGTGCTCACAGCGGTTGCTCGGGATGATTTGGCCGATGGGGGGGCTAGCTGGTTTGTACAGACGATGGATGCGATTCGAGATCGCAATCCCGATACGCAAATTGAGGTGCTGACGCCTGATTTTTGGAGTGGGCTAGATGCTGAGGTGCAGCAGCGACTGAGAATAGAAACAGTGGTGAGGGCCAAGCCCGCTTGCTTTAACCACAATGTAGAGACGGTGAAGCGTTTGCAGGGACCGGTACGGCGAGGGGCTAAGTATGAGCGATCGCTCGATGTCCTGCGCTATGTAAAAGCGGTTGACTGTTCGGTGCCAACTAAGTCTGGCCTGATGGTGGGCCATGGTGAAACAAAGGCAGAACTGATAGAAGCTATGGAAGATCTGCGGAAAGTCGCGTGCGATCGCCTGACTATTGGCCAGTATATGCGGCCCTCACTAGCGCATTTGCCAGTGCAAAAGTACTGGACGCCTGAAGAATTTGATGAGCTCGGTGCGATCGCTCAAGACCTAGGGTTTGCGCATGTGCGCTCTGGCCCGTTAGTCCGTAGCTCGTACCATGCAGGCGAAGAACCTTGATCAATATGACGATCAATTGACCAAGGCTGAATCCAAAGCTGAATCCAATGCTTGGGCGGTCAAATCTCGCCATTCATGCACAGCAAAGGGCGGTACTACTAACTCAGCAATACCGCCATCGGCCAAAGGAATTTCTACCTGCAAAGGAATATCGCCCGATAGCGCCTTCATCACCTCAAGCATGTCGTACTGCGCTGCGTTTTCAGGCAGTGACTGAGTTTGCGAATCTAACGCTGGCCTTGCCTGCCATTGAGCGCTAGCGCCCGTAGCAATTGTGAGCGGCTTTTGAGCGTTTACAGCAGCTAGGCCAGGAAAGCCAACCAACCGCAGATACAGGCCCTGTAACTCATTTTCCTGATAGCGTTTGAATAAAATCACCTGCCACGATCGGTCGCGCCTGTCCCGCAGGCTTTGTTTAGATCGAAACGTCGTTTGCCCAGGCCGTTCGTGATAGGTATGAATAGAGGCCAGGGGCATTGCAGAAGCCGCAGGCATCAATATAAAAAGGGGCAGAGCCAGTAGGCACAGCAGTAACCCAAGGGTGATTCGTTTTAATATTCCTTTGAATATTTCTTTGAATAACAAGGGCCGGTGCTGCATCATCCGTCCATGTATCATCATCATCATCAATCCATATATCACAAGAGATATCAAAAGAGGGCTGCACTTAGTGTACAGCCCTCTTTTATGTCAGCAGTATTCAGTTGCAAACTTTACCGCTATAGCTGTCTCATTTTGTTAAGCACGGCGCGGTAGCCATTGGCTTCTCCTTCCGCCAAATAGCGCTCAGCGGCGATTTGCAAGTCATCTTGAGCAGCAGAGCTATCGCCAATTGCGATTAAAGACAATCCGCGATAGTAGTAAACGTCAGCGCTAGCAGCCGAATTTTGCCGAATGATATAGGAGAAATCTTGGTAGGCGCTGTGTGCATCGCCCGATTCGTAAAGCGCTCGGCCCCTAGCAGCATAGGCGGCGGCATTGTTGTTGTTTAGTTCGATGGCATAGGTGTAGTCAGAAATAGCCGCTGGGAGATTGCCGTAAATAGCATAGGCATCGGCGCGACCTTTATAAATACCTTCATCAATGGGGTTCAGGCTAAGGGCGCTGTCAAAATCGGCGATCGCCTCAGCAATATTGTTGTTGTTGAGGCGAGCCTTGGCCCTTTGCTCGTAAGCCGCGCTCGAATAAGCGTCTAGCTCAATGACCCGATTGAAGTCGGCGATCGCCGCGCTACTGTTTCCCTGAGCGCTATACAGACTACCTCGGGTCATATAAGCCTCTACCGAGTCAGGCTGACGCGTCAGCACCGTGTTGATGTCGGCTAGCGCATCGTTAGGACGGCCCAGCGCAGCATAGATATGGCTACGGTTGTAAAAGGCTTCTACACTATCAGAATTGATGTCGATTGCTCTATTGATATCTTTAAGCGCCGCCGAGAAGGTGCCTAAGTGGTAGTAGGCCACTGCACGGTTAAGAAAGGCCGAAGCGTATTTATCGCTGTTGTTAATAGCAATGGTGAGATGCGTGATTGCGGTGTTGTATTCTCTGAGTTCAATCAAGGCCGCACCTCGGCGTACATGAGCAGGTGCATACTTTGGATCGAGGCTAAGTGCGCGATCATAGTGAACCAAGGCGCCTTCGTAGTTGCCTACGGCAGCTTCTGCCAAGCCCCAGTAGTTGTAGGCTGCAATATACTCGGGGTTGAGCGTAACTGCCTGCTCAAAATTTTCCATCGCCGCTGCAAATTCACCCATTTGATAAAACAGCGCCCCTTTAGCAAAGTAGGCGAGCGCATAGTCAGGGCTTACTGTTGTGGCCATCACATAGTCGCTCATTGCGGCGGTTGGGTCGCCCAGTTTTAGCTTTGCGGCGGCTCTAAAAACATAGGCAGCAGCATAGTTGGCATCGGCTGCAATGGCTGCATCAAAGTGGGCGATCGCGCGTTCATATGCGCCCTCTTTGTAGTCGCGCACACCCTTGTCGTAAGACACCACCGAAGGAGCCGTTGTCGGTTCTATTTCAATCTCTAAATCCGGCAGTACTTGGGGTTCCTCTTGCGCCTCTATCTGAAGATTCTCAAGATCTACCGGAAAGCTACCAGACGGTTCTAATCTAGCAGGAGAGAGCATGGGCGGCTCTTCTGCGGTGGTCAGCCCCAGATTGGGATCGGTATTAAAGATAGGCAAAATGACAGCATCGAAAGACTCTTCAGCGCTCAGCGGTATCATCCGCGCTGTATTGTTCGCTTGCGCCGAAGGGGTGCCAACAGGACTGCTGAGAATGCCACCCATGAGTGTGGTGATACCTAAAATTGTAAGGCCGCTGCGATTCATGACTGTCTTTACCAAAACGTTTGCTTGCATAGCTGAGTGAGCGCTTTTTGAAGATTGTGTATTGTGAAGTAGGCGCAACTTGCAAGCCTAGATTGCCCATCTCAGTTATGAAATATGTTGACAAAATAGATGATCTTTGTAGGTGGAATTTCTAGTGCGCAACTTACGGCAATTGAGTCAACAGTTCAGTGACTTTTTTCAAGGCCACTTTCAGGGCCGTTTTCCGAATCGTAGTGCGACAAGGCACCCAAAGAGCGGCTCCACAGCAGAATGGTTTTTGCCCTTTCTTAAGCTAGCGGCGGCGAATACGGCTTCTAACTTAATGGTGCCGCTGGCAGGGCTGATAGATACTGCCTTTTTAGGTCATTTAGAAGATATTCGCTACCTCAATGGGGTGGCGCTAGCGGCAATTATTTTCAATGTGATCTATTGGAGTTTTAACTTTTTTCGGATGGGGACGACTGGGCCGACGGCTCAGGCGCTTGGCCAGGCGCAGCAGCGCAATGACGAAACTGAAGTATGGCTAATTTTGTTTCGGAATTTTCTGTTGGCGTTGGGCGTTGGGTTGGGGGTGTGGCTTATGAGAGATGCGATCGCCAACCTTAGCTTTTCGCTATTGCAGGCAAGTCCGTCGGTCAAACTGGCAGCGCTGGACTTTTATCACGGGCGAATACTGGGCGCACCCGCTGTGCTGGTGAACTTTGTGTTGCTGGGGTGGTTGCTAGGGCGAAGCCAAGGAAAGCAGGTGCTGGCGCTAGCAGTGGTGGGTAACTGTAGCAATATTGTCTTGGACTATTGGTTTATTCAGATATTGGGCTGGCGGAGCTACGGCGCAGGGCTCGCGACTGCACTCAGCCAGTACTTAATGCTGGCAGTCGGCTTGGGCCTGATATTGGCCGGCGGGGTGCCTTGGCATTTATGGCCAAAAATAAAATCGCAGTTATGGCGGCCAGCCGAGCTGAGGGCCTTGTTTGGCCTGAACTTTGACATTTTAGTGCGGACGTTTGCAATCGTGATATCTATGTCGTTATTTACCAACTTCAGCTCGGGTATGGGCGATACCGTGCTAGGCGTAAACACGCTGCTATTGCAAATTGTGCTGATGTCGGCGCACTTTATGGATGGCGTTGCGCTGGCGGTAGAAAGCTATGCTGGCAACTTTTATGGGCGGCGGGCTTGGAATGATTTGTCCCGGCTGCTGCTGCTGGGTGCGGCAGGTAGTGTGATATTGGGAGTAGCGATCGCCCTGACAGTTGTCATGTGGCCCAAGTCGTTGTTTGGCTTGCTCACCAGTCACCGCAGTTTGCTCAGTCAGGTACCGCAATATGCGGTTTGGCTGATTCCAGTGTTGGGGTTAGGGGGGGCTGCTTTCACTTTAGATGGCTATTTTTTAGGACTCACCGCTGGGCGAACATTACGCAATGCAACGCTTTTGGCTGCGTTCGTTGGCTTTTTACCGCTAGCGCTGATTGCTAGCAACCTCCAAAGCCCTCACTTACTGTGGCTAGCTTTAGCTGGGCTCATGGCAATGCGAGTGGTTACTTTAGCTGGGCAGGTGCCAAAAACCCTACAAGGCCGATAGAAAAGCACCTAAAAAAATCCAAAAAAAAACGATGACTGCCAAAGGCGTCATCGTTGGTGGTCGTTAGTCATCGTTGGCAGTGAGTTGATTACCCAATCTCGCTCTCGGACTGGCTAGCCAAATATCTGGCCAATATTATTTGTTGATCTATTTTTTGATCTCTTTGGCCATATTGCGGAACATATCCATGTCGCTACCGGCTGGCTTACGACGTGGCTTTGCTGCAGAAGCTGGCGCTGGGCTACTAGACGCGCTACTAGACGCGCTAGAAGCTGGCGTACTTATCGTTGCAAAGGAAGATTGATTCGAAGTAAAACCGCCGTTATTGTCAGCAATCTCAGCTGCGGACATGGCAGAGATTTGACGAACGCTCTCTAGATGCTTCTCTTCTCCCTTCTTTTTGGCAAAGGTTCGTTTGACTGTCTTGGCAGAGCGCATGTATTCGATGTTGCCAAAGCTCTTGGCGTCATCGTCATTGAGGTAAAAAGCTTGCTTCGGTGCCGTATCGTCTTTGGGTGCGCCTTTACCAAAGATGAATTCCAAAATTCCCATCGTTCTCCTAACTAATCGCTGAATGAACCATATATTTATCTATATTAACTTTCATTTACTTTATTAGAAAGCTAATTTTGTGAGAAGTTTGATCAAACTTTGATTAAAAGAAGAAAAACGAACTGTTTTCAGGGCAGCTGATTGTGACTTGTGAGTCCAGACTTGTGAGTCCAGACTTGTGAGTCCAGACTTGTGAGTCCAGACTTGTGAGTCCAAGGGCTGGGTTTTCTTCAAATAACTAGAGTTTGTAGCTAGAGTTTGCGTTGATACTCTTCGAGTAAATCGATTAGGTTCACCTGACACTGCATGGGGAGAAGATCTGAGAGTGGCAGGGTTTTGCGTCCGCCGCCGAGTTTGATAGGAATGTCTCTAAGCACTTGAATAACGCCCTCTTCAGAAATTTTGTTGGCACTTACCATGGGCAAGAGCCTTTCAGCGAGAGGGGTATGGAGGTTGGCAACGCCTAAATATAAATGCCATTTGGCGATGTCCATATAGATGTTTTCGCCAATTTCGGCTGCGAGGGCTTCCAAGGTTTCTGCCGAGGCTGATGATGCCATGCTGCTATCCTCCGTAATTTGGTTTTTTAGTTAGAAAAATGGAGCTGATACTGCCAGATTTACAGGGATGGCCAAGGAACTGTCTACTATCTAAAGGGCTGTTCTAAAGGGCTGTTTAGAGTAGGCAGCGGGTTACTTACCTATGTCTATTTCTTTGGGAGAGTAGTCGGCGATCGCAAACACATAAATCGCATGAACGACCAAAATGCCCAGCATCGTAAATGTGACGGTTTTAGCAAGCGGCAAAGAGCCGGGGTTGATAGTGTTAAAAAACCAGATGCTGGAGTTTACCAGTGCGAACCCGGCAACATGCACCGCAAAATTGATGCGATCTTCGAGCCTTTTTAGAGGTGGGTCGTTAGCGGGGTCGGGCTGGCGCGGCCACTTTGGAGGCATAAGAGAATTCTTGAGAAAAACGATGTTTTTTCATTGTAAGGGGAATCGCTGACAGGCGTGGAGGATTCTAATGGGGATTCTATTCGAGGGTCTAATCGGGCTTATGCCAATGGCCAGACTTGCCGCCAATTTTTTCCAGCAGCTGAATGTTGCTAATCTGCATTGTTTTTTCGAGGGCTTTTGCCATGTCATATAAGGTAAGAGCCGCGACAGACACAGCAGTGAGCGCCTCCATTTCTACACCAGTTTCGGACTTGGTTTTGACAATTGCCTGAATCCGGTAGCCCGGTAAGGTTGCATCGGGTTCTAGGATGACCTCAATTTTTTTGAGCGGTAGGGGATGGCATAGCGGGATGAGCTGCGCAGTTTGCTTTGCGGCCATAATGCCTGCGAGTCTGGCGGTGCCGATGACATCGCCCTTCGGTACGTTGCCTGCCTGGATGGCGGCTAGCGTTTCGGGCTGCATGATAACGGTACCGATAGCGATCGCCTGTCGAACTGTCACGTCTTTCGCCGAAACATCCACCATTTGAGCTTGGCCCTGACTGTCTAGGTGGGTGAGTGCTAGGTGAGGGAGCGACTCAGCGGGGTTGCCAGTAGTACTCATAAAAAAAATGTTATCTGAGGTGAAGTATTTTTTGAGATGCACACACAAGTAGTGTGTTAATATTAAAGCCCCGTAAGGGACTACGCGGGCCTGTAGCTCAGTGGACTAGAGCACGTGGCTACGGACTACGGTGTCGGGAGTTCGAATCTCTCCAGGCTCGCTTAAAAAAGGACGTTGTACAAGCTATGTACAACGTCCTTTTTTCATGGGTATTGTTCAAATAGATAGCTTTAACGTTGGATACTATTGGATTCAGGAGATATCGTTTCCCTAACCAACGCTTCAACGCTTCATGCTTCCAACCAGCCTAGCTTTTGATGGCATATACATCTCTGCCGCCGTTGAGCGCAAAGCGGATTGAGTGGGGGAGATCTTTACTAGAGTGGGTGATGAAGATGATCAGGCCCAGTAGGGTCATACAGCCCGCTAAGGCAAAGACAAGACTGTAGCTGCCGCTAAGGTCGGCAATGCGACCCATGACGGGGCCAGCTAAAGCAATGCCCAAGTCAAAACCGGTGAGACAGAGGCCAAAAGTAATCCCCCGCTGACCAGGGCGGGATCGATCGGTCATGAGAGCGGAGATGATGGGAATGGTTGTACCGCTGCCTGCACCCTGAAAGGCTCCGGAGAGCAGTAGCATTTGAGGGCTATTGCTGAAGCACAGGGTCACCATTGATAGCGTGTAGAAAATGAGTCCCAAACTGATAAAACGGCCTCGTCCGAGCTGATCGCTAGCAGTGCCCGTAAAAGTTCGGATAGAGAAGGACGCTACCGCACTCACTGTAAAGACTAGACCAATATTAATATCCCAGCCCATTTCGGTCACATACAGTGGCATAAAGGTCACCATAGATCCAAATGCCGTGCCGACCATGAAGAGTATGAGCGCAGGAATACGAATAGGCGGAGTGAATAGCAATCGCCAGAACAGTGGCTTTTTGGGAGGGTTTGCTGATTCATTGACGAATTCATTGACTGAGTGACTAATGGAATCAGAAGAAGGGATGAGATTGGGCGAAGACGCATTATTAACCGCATGATCAACCGGCGGACGCGGAGGCTCCTGGCTCATCAGCACTAGGAGCGCGCCCACCGATCCCATGGCGGTCATGGTGAGAAATGCCAGCGTAAAGCTGCTGCTCAAATAGCCGCCTAGCGCAGGCCCCATAGCCATTCCCGTAGGGCCGGCTAAACTCATAAAACTAATCAGTTCACCGCGATTTTGAGGCGGGGCCATATCGGCTACAGCTGCGGTATAAGCGGTCGAAAAAGCCGCTACGCTCAGGCCATGAAAGGCACGAACAAATGCCAACAAAAGCACTGATGAGTTGATTACCCAACCGAAGATAGGCAGCGTTAGGGATTGCGTAGGGACTTGACCCGCAGCCAAGTAAAAAACAGGTGCCAGGGCAATTACACTAAGACCAATGATCAGCGCAGGTTTGCGGCCTTTTTTGTCTGTGAATACAGACATTTTGGGCCTAAACAAGAGCAGCCCAGCGGCAAAAGAGGCCATTACCCAGCCCACTTCGCTGTTGCTAGCCTCAAAGCTTTTGATGTATAGCGTGAGGTTGGGCAGTATGCCCGCAAGTCCGCCCCAAAAGCAAAGAGAGGCTCCAAAAAAGATGATTAGGTTACGCCTTAGCGCTGGCTCGAATGTTAAAAAAAGTCTCACGGGATGTCTCTCAACAAGAAATAAAAATGCTTGATAGCGCAGGCACCTTGCGGGAGGACGGCCTTGAAAGAACAGCCATATTTGATGTCACTGGTCAGTATCGCTATCAGCTAGGGCGACGCTGGCGATCGCACGGCCCTACGGTGGTGTTTATAATGCTCAATCCCAGTCGTGCGGATGCTATCTGCGATGATCCGACGCTCAGGGCGTGCATGCAGTTTGCTCAGCGTTGGGAGTATGCTGCGCTGACGGTCGTTAATTTGTTTGGCTACCGTACGCCGTACCCCAATGAGTTGAAGCGGGTAATCGATCCAGTTGGGCCTGACAATGATCACTATGTAATGGAGGCGGTCGGTAGGGCGCAGCGGGTGGTTTTAGCTTGGGGAAACGGGGGTGCGCTACAAAGGCGCGATCGCACGATTCTCAATAGCCTAAAATCTTACCAGGCCAAGCTTAGCTACCTGCGGCTTAACCGGTCAGGCCAACCTTGCCATCCGCTATACGTAAAGCGGGATACGCCACTGAGCCTCTATCCTAGCGATACTATCCCAGCGATACCCACTGACTCGGAGAATGCGACGAACTATCCGCGACCCTGCCAGATTCGCCCGCAACCGTTGTCAGCACCCAGTGCCGGATCAGTGCGTTGACTTCGGTCGGCGCATCGTCGTGAGGGCAGTGGCCTGCATTGAGATGGTGCTCTTCTAGAGCGGTGTAATGCTTTTGAAACAAAGCACCGCGAGCATAGGTATCCATCCAGGGATCGGCATCGCCCCAAATCAGTAAAAGAGGGCACCTCATCTGGCTCAGCAGCGTATCAACATATTCGCCTCGCTCAGCTTTGAACAGCGCAGCAAAGGCAGCCGGTGCTTCAGGATCAGTGGCGGGCCGATAAATGTCTTCAATGAGCTGATCGGTCACTTCCGACTTATTCACATACACCTGCTCTAGGGTTTTGCGAATGTAGGCGCGGTTGCGCACGAATTGAAAAATGACCCAGCTAGGCACCGGTGAGAGAACAACAGTTTTAATGAGCTGCGCGATCGCTGCTTGAAAAGGATTTTGGGTCGATTCGGTTTGCTGCTCGCTAAAAGAACCGACACCATTGAGCATACCAACCCCCACCACGGCATCTGAACGAGTAGCCCCGGCAAATAGGCTGCTATAGCCGCCGATAGAGTTACCCACCACCACCGCAGGACGGCCAATAACATCTGTAATAAATTCAGCAATTTGATCGCGCCACAGCGCTGAACTGTAGCCGCTACTCGGCTTGGAAGATCGGCCAAACCCCACAAGATCTAGCGCATACACCTCAAAATCGGCTTGCAGTTCGGCAATATTTTTGCGCCAGTGGTCAGTAGAAGCCCCAAAGCCGTGAATGAACAGCAGAGGTGGCCTTTGGTTGCGAGCCGGCTCGGTTAGGATCTCAGGATTATTAGGATTGTCAAGCTTATTCGAATGGTCAAGCTTGTCAGTGACTTCGGATATTGCAGTGGCGCTGCCTGCTTGCACGTAATGCACACGATAGCCGCGCCACTGCCAGTAAGCTCCGTTAGCAGCGGCGGGTACGACGGGGAGAGCCGTTGGACTGGCGGTAGCGATCATATCAATTGTGAAGAAAAGTAAACATCTCCTGCTAGTCTATCGCGGCTAGCTAGGCGCATCACGACAAAAAAGGGATACATAAACGGTTTTTAAGGTATAAATTGCTATCGATAGGCGGCTGACCTCGCTAAAGTATTAGGTAAAAAAGATGACGCTATCGCCCTGGCGATCTAAAAAAAGCCGCTCGAAAGTGACTGGATTTGAACGATTGATGGCCGCGATCGCTCTCCTCAATTTGATCCTTGTCCTACTGGACATGAGCTACATTCGCTTTCGCGACTTGTATTTCCAAGTGGCTCCTGCGGCTACGGTTTGGTACGGCGAGCGGTTCAAAGGCATCGAGCCTGAGCGCACCACCGTTGAATACCTCTCTTTAGTGGCTGCTTTAGAACAAGAAATCGCCGACCGTCCGAGCGCCGATCTAACCCGCCCTGCCGTCACCAACCTGCTTGAGCAGCTGCGAGCCCAAAGCATCACCTTGATCGACGAAAACCCCTTTGCAGTCGCCGGGAAATCTGGCACGTTAGAGCGAATTAAGAACCTGATGCGCGATCGCATGATGGATACCTCTGCCAAACAAGCCTTCAGCCAGTTTTGGGACAGCCCAAATTTGAGTGCGGCGAGTGTCCGTGAAGAACTCGCCTTCTTCGACGAGCAAATCCGGCCGCTGATGGAAACCAATTACTTTCGAGGTATCAGCGAGAGCGGCTATCCTATCGATCAATTTTGGCTAATCGATATTTGGTTTATGGCGCTGTTTGCCGCTGAATTTTTGGCGCGTACCTACGTGATGAGTCGCCGCTATCCCAGCACCACCTGGTTAGATGCCATGCTGTGGCGCATCTACGATGTCCCTTTATTCATCGGATTTTGGCGTTGGTTAAGGGTCATTCCTGTCACCATCAGACTGCATCAGGCAAAACTGATTAATTTAGAACCCGCTCGCAATCGTATCAGCAGAGCACTCGTGAGCCAGTTTGCGGTAGAGCTGACTGAAATTGTGCTGCTGCGGGGGATCGATCAGCTACAGCGAGTGGTGCAAGAGGGCGATGTGAGACAAATGCTAAAAGCCGCTAGCAAGCGTCGGTATGTGGACATCAACGGTGTAGATGAGGTTCAAACCATCGCCAAGCATCTGTCAGACCTCTTGGTATATCAGGTTTTACCCAAAACTAAACCTGAACTAGACGCCCTCTTGCAACACAGCGTAGTTGGGGCATTGCAGCAGGCACCCGCCTACCAAGGACTCAAGTTCATGCCAGGATTCGATGGCCTCTCGGCGCAAATTTCGCATCAGGTCGTATCAGAGCTGTCTAAAACGCTGACGACTACCCTGCAAGAAGCCTTAGCTGATGAAAAAGGCGCAGCGCTCACCAGTCGGCTAATCGCCAGCTTCACGGAGCATCTGCAAGCGGCCATACAGAACGCCGACACGCTCGATGAAGTTCGTAGCCTGATTGTCGATTTGCTAGAAGAAATCAAAATTAACTATGTAGAAGGCATTGCGGCTGAAGATGTCGATCAAATGCAGGCGACGCGCTATCGGCTGTACGGTGCAACGCAGCGCAGCCGTTAGGCACAGGTAGAAAAAATCAGAACTGATTAGATTGGGATCACATGCGCTAGACTTGTTAACACAGAAAGCAATGACGCTTTTGGGTCAATCCGCCATGGGTCAGCCCAAGGTAGCAGCTAACTGCTTCAAAGATTAGGATGCTTGAATAAAATGCTCTTGGGCATAGCATTCCAGCAAATCCTGGGCTTTGAACCTAACTCGTCTAGTCTCTTTGGACTACAGCGAAAAGTGGGAGCTTTAAAAGAGCCCGCTTTTTTTATTGGGCGAACTCAATGACCCGCCAACAAGCACTTCTAAGTACTTCAACAGCACTCTAACAGCACTCCACAGCATGCTATGACACATCCTTTGGTTCCTCAGGTAATTGAGCTGGCGACTCCGGTGGCGAGTGGCATTGGCTTGGAGATTGTAGATGCGGTATTTCAGACCAATCAAAGCCCGCCTGTGCTGCGCATAGATGTCCGCAACCTAAATCAGGAAGATACGGGACTAGATGACTGTGAGCGCCTGAGCAGCGCCCTCACCGAAGTACTAGACGAATCGGACATTATTCCAGATGCCTATGTGCTTGAGGTGTCGAGCCCAGGTGTTTCGGATGTGCTGACAGGCGATCGCGACTTTGCAGTGTTCAAAGGGTTTCCCGTTGAAGTGCAGCTCAGCGAAGTTTACAAAAAAAAGCAGCTGTGGAAAGGGTCTCTCGTCGGCCGCGATGAGACCAAAGTATCCCTCAACCTAAAGGGCCGACTACTGGCTATTCCCAGAGAACTGGTGCAATCAGTACAGCTCAGCAGCGAAGAAGACATGTAATCCCAGCTTTTTGCTTTTTTCTTAACCTTTAATTTTCAATCTTTCAGCTATTCATTCTAAAAAAAGAGAGGTCACGCCTATGTCTATGGTGAGTTTGCCGGGTTTACAAGCAATGGTTGATGGCATCAGCCTAGAGCGCAACCTGCCAAAAACAGCGGTAGAGATGGCGCTGCAAGAAGCATTGCTAAAAGGCTATGAGCGCTATCGTCGCACCCAGCGCATTGACAGCAGCCAGTTTGACGAAGAGTACTTTGACAACTTTTACGTAGAGCTAGATGTTGAAGACGAAGGCTTTCGCGTGCTTGCCAACAAAACCATCGTTGAAACCGTCGAAAACTCAGACCATCAAATCGGCCTGAAAGAAGTTCAAGAGGTCGCCCCAGAGGCCCTAGCTGGCGACACCGTGGTGCTAGATGTAACGCCTGAGCAAAGCGACTTTGGCCGAATGGCTGCAATTCAAACCAAGCAGGTGCTAGCCCAAAAGCTACGAGACCAACAACGCCGCCTCATCCAAGAAGAATTTCAGGATTTAGAAGGCTCCATTTTGAATGCCAGAGTGCTCCGATTTGAGCGGCAGTCAGTGATTATGGCCGTCAGCAGTGGACTAGGGCAGCCCGACACCGAAGCCGAGTTGCTCAAGCGCGATCAGCTACCCAACGACAACTATCGGGCTAATGCCACCTTCCGAGTCGCCCTCAAAAGAGTGTCAGAAGGATCTCACCGAGGCCCTCAGCTATTGGTTTCTAGAGCCGATGCCAGCCTAGTCGTGGAGCTATTTTCTAACGAAGTTCCTGAGATTGAAGATGAAGTCGTGCGGATTGTGGCCGTTGCTCGTGAGGCCAACCCCCCTTCCCGTTCGGTGGGCCCGCGCACTAAGATCGCAGTAGATACCGTAGAGAGTGACGTAGATCCTGTAGGGGCCTGTATTGGTGCGCGAGGTTCACGCATTCAGGTCGTCGTCAATGAGCTACGCGGCGAAAAAATTGATGTCATTCGTTGGTCTCCCGATCCTTCCACTTATATTTCTAATGCGTTGAGTCCAGCGCGCGTTGACGAAGTACGGTTAATGGATCCTGAAGGGCGACAAGCGCATGTGCTCGTGCCCGAAGATCAGCTCAGCCTAGCGATTGGCAAGGAAGGACAAAACGTTCGGCTAGCGGCCAGACTCACCGGCTGGAAAATAGACATCAAAGACTCAGCCAAGTATGACTATGACGCTGAGAATGAAAAAGCGGCTGAAATCGCAGAAACCCGACGAATTGCAGCAGAAGCTGCTGAAAGAGCCGCCGCTGAAGAAGCCGCTGAAATTGCCGAAGCCGAAGAATGGAAAGCTAAGGCCAGAGCAGCGGCTGAGGCTAGGGCGGCTGCCGAAGCTGAAGCGGCGGCCTTAGCCGCTGAAAGCGCACCCCCCGAAGAGATAGAAGAGGATGACGACGAGCCGACGCCGGAGGAGATCGCTGAAGCTGAAGAATGGAGGGCCAAGGCCAGAGCAGCGGCTGAAGCCAAAGCCGCCGCCGCTAAAAAGGCTAAGTAGCCTACTTTATAGCTGTTGAAACACGACTCACCAACATGCCAGAAAAAAATCATCGGCTATGTATTAGCTGTCGAACAGTGGTTCATCGAGATCGGCTTTGGCGAATTGTTCGCACCTTTCCTGATCATCAGATTCAGCTAGATTCGGGTATGGGCCGTTCGGCCTATGTCTGTCCGAGTATGGAATGCATTCAATTAGCGCAAAAGAAAAATCGTTTAGGCCGGGTGCTGCGATCGCCTATCCCGGCAGAACTCTTCCATCAGCTAGAGAGTCGTTTACTCAAAAACGTTGAAAATAGATAAGCTAAAATCACACGCGCACCAAACATCGCCGACGGTATATATCCAAGGCTATATATCTATGTTAAGGGTGGTCATTAATTGCCGCTTTACTCTATCCTTAAGAGTCAAGGCTTTAACTCTAGTGATCAAACACTTAACCCAGCCAAATTTAAGATATGGATCATAAACATGGGTCAAACCCATGGAATAAGCATCATGCTTAAAACGCCATACTTAAAACATTGGGATGAGAACAGACAAGAACACTGGTGGGATGAAAACACTGGTTAGAACACTAGGAGCCAAGCGTGTTGAGTCAATAAGGGCAAAAAGTCTTATGTAACACACATTTAAGTTAGTCAGGTTTAAGAGGAAAAGGATGAACAAGGGCAAAATAAGAATCTACGAGCTATCTAAGGAGTTGGAACTAGAAAACAGAGACATACTGGCTATCTGCGAAAAGCTAGATATTGCTGTAAAAAGCCACAGCAGCACCATCTCAGAAGAAGAAGCTAATCGCATTAGAGGCGTTGCTAAAAGCGCCGACTATTCGTCTAGCCCCGCTAAGGCAATTGCACCCAAAGCTAGACCCTCCCGTCCGCCTTCTCCTGGTACCAAACCTATTACTAAGCCCGTCCGCCCTCGTGAACAGCAAATTTTAGAAATTCGTCGCTATCCTCGGGCAGCCACACCGCCCGAAGAAGTGAGCCCAGCTGCTGCGCCACCTGCTACTGCAATGGCCCCCACAGCACCAGCAAATAAGCCCGCCATGCCACCCACAAGTCCAGATGGCAGAAAATCATCGGGTAATGGTGATGGTGAAGCTAGTCTGACTGCTAGCGGTGTAGCTGATAAATTCAATGTCAGTAGCAACAGCGCCCCTAGCGCTAGTAGCCCTGTTACCTTAGCAGGACCGCCTGCTCGGCCTTCAGCGACTCGTCCAGCTGCTCAGATCAGCAATGCCGTTGTTGCCAAGCCAGCGGCGGCTAGCCCGGTCGAAATTACGCCGGTTCGCGAACCGGTGAAGCCCGCTATTGTGCGTCAGCCTGAGAAAATCGTTACGACTTCTGGCGCAACGCGTCCAGGGCAGCTGAAGCCCAGATTAGTGGAGCCGCCTTCTCGCCCTACCACACCTTCGGGCAGAGCTGCTGCAGGCAGAAGCGAGGGGGAATCTAGCTCAGATGACGCCAATCGCGCCGCGAAGCCTGTACTAAAACGCGATCGCTCAGCTGGCAGTGAAAGACCCACTGAAGGAAGAGAGCGTCCTGCCCGGCCTTCGCCTGGAGGCTCCGCTGCACCGCCAGCACCGGCCAAGCAGGTAACTGAACTACGACGTCCTCCTTCACGGACTGAAGCCCTTGAAAGTAGCAGCGCCGACTCGGATGATGGTGATGATGATGGCGCATTCTCCGATCCTTCTCTAGAGCTGCGACGCCCGACACCGCCGCGTCCGCCTAAGCGCCGGGATCGACCGGAGGGTGACGAAGAAGAAGAAGAAATGCGGCCCAAAAAGGTTGCTAAAACCAAGCGTCAGCGCGTCATCGTTGAGGATGACGAAGACTTTGATGACCTGGAATCGAATAGTGCTGAGGTTTCACTGGCGCAGATTTCTCTGTCGCTGATGCGTCCGCCTAAGCCTAAAGGGCAGCGACAAGCGAAGCCAGCGCCCACCACCAAAAAGACAAAGACGCGATCGCCTTCCCGGCGAGAGCGGCGTGAACGTCGCCAGGAGGTCGCTCCTGAAAAGCCGGAAATGATTGTTCTCACTGGCGGGATCAGTGTTCATGATCTAGCCGATCAGCTGGCAGTCCCTCAGACCGAGATTATCAAGCTGCTCTTCTTTAAAGGCATCGCGACCAACGTTAACCAAACGCTGGATATGCCCACCGCTGAAATGGTGGCCGAAGAGTTTGGCGTAGAGTCTGTTACCGCCGAAGAAGCGCCAGAAGCTCGGAAGGTCACCACAATGGTGGGCGCAGAAGATGCTGATGCCCTACAGCCAAGGCCTCCTGTCGTTACGATCATGGGCCATGTTGACCATGGTAAAACCAGCCTGCTTGACTACATTCGCCAGGCAAAAGTCACTGAAGGTGAGGCGGGCGGCATTACGCAGCATATTGGTGCGTATCATGTTGACCTCCAGTCGAATCCATATAGCGATCGCAAGTCTGGCCAAATTGTGTTTTTAGACACGCCAGGTCACGAAGCATTTACCGCTATGCGAGCACGAGGCACCCGAGTCACAGACATCGCCATTTTGGTGGTGGCCGCTGATGACGGTGTGCGACCTCAGACGATTGAGGCGATTAGCCATGCCAAGGCAGCAGGTGTGCCGATTGTGGTTGCCATCAACAAAATCGACAAAGAAGCGGCCAACCCCGACCGGGTGAAGCAAGAGCTGATGGAATACGAGCTGGTGCCTGAGGAGTACGGCGGCGATACGATTATGGTGCCCGTCAGTGCGATTACTGGCGAGAACGTAGACACCATCTTAGAAATGCTGCTGCTGGTTTCTGAAGTGGAAGATTTGCAGGCGAATCCCGATAGGCTCGCTCGCGGAACCGTAATCGAAGCGCATTTAGACAAGGCTAGAGGCCCAGTCGCCACGCTGTTGGTTCAAAACGGAACACTCAAGATTGGTGATGCCTTTGCGGCAGGCCCTGTATTTGGCCGAGTTAAGGCAATGGTAGATGACCGGGGCAACCGTTCCCTACAAGCTACGCCGTCTTTTGCAGTCGAAGTCCTGGGCTTGAACGATGTGCCCCCAGCAGGCGAAGAGTTCGAGGTGTACAGCGAAGAGCGGGATGCCAGAGCTGCTGCTGACCGAAAGGCCATTGAACAGCGTCAGTCTCGCTTGCAGCAAACGATGGCGTCGCGTCGCGTTACGCTGAACTCTTTGTCAGAGCAGGCGAAAGAGGGCGATCTCAAGGAACTGAATCTGATTTTGAAAGCAGATGTACAGGGATCGCTCGAAGCGATTCTTGGCTCCTTGCAGCAGTTGCCCCAAAATGAGGTGCAAATTCGCGTGCTGATGGCTGCTCCGGGTGAAGTGAGTGAGACAGATGTTGACTTGGCCGCTGCGAGTGGCGCAGTCATCATTGCCTTTAACACGACCCTTGCCTCAGGTGCGCGGCAGTCGGCCGACAACTTGGGCGTAGATGTACAGGACTACGACATTATCTATAAGCTGCTAGAAGATATCGAAGGGGCGATGGAAGGTCTCTTAGAGCCAGAAATGGTTGAAGAGCCTTTGGGTAAGGTCGAAGTTCGAGCTGTGTTCCCGGTTCGCAAGGGTACAGTGGCTGGTTGCTACGTGCTGTCGGGCAAGGTGACTCGTAATTGTAGGGTGCGGGTTATGCGTGGCGAAGAGAATGTCTACGAAGGCAATTTGGATTCGCTCAAGCGCATGAAGGATGACTCGAAAGAAGTTGCAGCAGGCTTTGAATGCGGTATAGCCGTTGGTGGCTTTAACGATTGGAAGGAAGGCGACATTATTAACGCCTTCAAGCTAATCTCTCAGCGCCGGACGCTAGCACCTGCATAACGCCTTGATGGCGGCTTGACTGGCGAAATAACCTATATTTGTCTCGGAGGGCGCAAAGTTTTGCGCCCCGACGGGAGGCATTTCTGAGCGATGATTAAATTACAGTCGGATCGCTATTTATGGGTACATTTTGCTGGGCTCGCAGCGGTGCCTTTGCTACTTGATACTTGCTTGGCAGGGTTGGCTTCGGCTGGCCCTGCTTTTGGCTATCCGGCGGCGGGAAGCTTGTCTTTTTGGGCGATCGCACTCATCGGCATTGTGCCTCCCCTGTGGATGCAGCTAGCAAAGCCGTTCTATGTTTTTAGTTTGCCACCCTTGGCACTAAAGCCAACTGAGCTGACAGACGATCAGCGGCGCTGCTTACAGCTTTTGAAGTCTGTTCAAATCAAGGTCATCTCTGTGGCAGTCTCAGCTCTGTCTTTTGGGGTGCTGTGGCAGCTGTATAAAAAATTGCCTCAAGTGGCGCCGGTGCTAACGCCAACAGCTGGCGTGATTGTGGCGATCGCATCGTTCTTTTTTGCCTGTCTGTTTTTACAAATTTCTGTGAGTGCGGGGCGATCGCTCTTAGTAGATGCCGATACGTTGCAGCGCGTGAAGCCGGTTAAAAAGGATGCGATCGCCGCCGACTTTTTAATCTTAGGACTGCTGCATGTGAGGAAATTACTGCCCCTGCCACCGGCCGAGGCCGAGACAGTCACAAAAAAAGCGTCTCCACAAGCATCTTCTATAGAAGCGTCTTTTACAGAAGCGTCTTTTACAGAAGTGCTCCCTATAGAAGCGCCTGCAAAACAAAAACAGAGCGATGACATTCCCAGCACTACCATCGGTAGCGAACAAGAACAAGCGGTTGTGATATCAGAAGATACGGATCTTTTGCTGGAATAGGCTAAATGGTGGCAACTAATACATCCAGTCTGATGAGCTTAAGCTATCCTTTAAAAACTCACGTGGACTTGTGACAGCCTTGAATCGGCTAGATTATTTTGCAGGTTCTTTAATTTGGAGGTCTCAATGGCAAATCTATCGTCTGCTAGCCATGCTGCTCAGGATTCTGAACTGTGGCAAAGTTTAAAGAATGCGATCGCGGCTAGCTCCGGCTACCAAAGCTGGCGAGCTGAACAGCTCAAAGCAATTACAACCACCATTTCAGACGAGCAGCTGGTGCGTCTGTATCTGCGCGATACGCTAGAGACACTCGCCTACTAACCTTCTGAAATTCTTCTGTATTAACTGTTCTCATCAGGACAAAATTAGCTTTACAAAAATGAATGTAAGGCTAATTTTGTTTTGAGCGTACTGTTTTTCCGAAAACGTAAAATCATGACAGTTTTTTGATGGGACGAAATCTATGATCTCATCCCTTTTTTATTAGTGGCAAGTACTCCCCCAACGATTGGATGCGCCCCATTGCGCCGAGCGAAATCAGGCTCACTGCTAACGATATTCTCAGTGAATACAAAGCGCAGCAAGGCCAAAGCGCAGCAAAAGGCGTCGAACGCGGGTTTCGATTCCTCAAAGACCCTTTATTTTTCGCCTCCAGCGTCTTTCTCAAATTCTCTGAGCGCATTATGGCACTCGCGATGATCATGGTGCTGTGTTTGTTGGTCTACAACTTGGGAGAGCGTCAGCTCCGACAAGGCTTAAGCGCCGCTCATCAGTACGTTCCGAATCAATTGGGAGAACCCACTCAAACGCCGACCCTGCGTTGGGTCTTTCAGTCCTTCATGGCCATTCACCTCGTCACCATTTATGGACAAGGGCAGGTTCTAAACCGACATGAAAATCATCGGAAAATGCTCCGGTTTCTGGGGTCTGCCGCTCAGGAGTACTACTTGCTATGTTGACTCTGACTTTATTCTGATTGTGACGGTTGAAAGGGCGGAATGTCGGTTTATTATCCCAGAGGGAGGATATATGCACGCTGTAATTTATGACGGCAACTGCAATCTCTGTGTCACGTTGGTTCAGCTACTCGAAAAGCTCGACCAGGGCGAGCGATTTAGCTATGTGCCGATGCAAGATGAGCAAACGCTCAAGCAATTTGAGGTGACGGCTACTGACTGTGAGCAAGGGATGCTGCTCATTGAGCTCAATGCGGAAGGAACCTCTCAGCAGCATCGTTGGCAGGGAAGTGATGCTGCTGAAGAGATTGGGCGTTTGCTACCGATGGGGGCTATGTTTGTGCAAGCCTATCGGGCGATCCCAGGGGCTAAACCGACGGGAGATAAAGCCTATGAGTTTATTCGCGACAATCGGTATGGCCTATTTGGTAAGCGCCCTCAAACCTATGAGTCAGGGTATGCTTGCGCTGATGGCAGCTGTACTACGGCCCTGAAAAAATAACTTCTTCTAAGTCGCTGCGGCTCAGGGAGTATTTAAAGCTGCGCTGAACTTTGGAGCCATCGGCGCTGGTGTAGCGAACAATAATTGAGTCAACGTCTAAAAGTAGGTCTGCTGACCAGCTGTCGCGAACGAATGTCCAAAGGCTAATGTTGTCAGTGGCGCGATCGCCGCCTTGCGCGGTGAGCCAAGCTTCGATTTCGGGAAGAGAGTGACTGTAGAGGGGATTACTTGCGGGAGACATAAAGACTGGGTACGACTGGGTACTGGGTAAGTACTGGGTGAATCGGCGGAAAAGGCGGGCTTTGGGCAATGAGGAGCCTATGCTTTGGCAAGGCTTAAGATAAGCACTAAAAGTAGACAAGCAATAAAGGTAACACCCAGAATAAATAGCGCAAATAACTCTCCGGCAGACAGCGGTCGATCGGTTGGGTCAAGGTAGGCGCTAGAGGAAAATTTTTCAAATTTTGAGTCGGTTGAGGTGTCGGCTGATATCCGATCGCGCTCCAAAAACGATTGCATGACAGATAGGCGAGAAAACCCTGATTTGTAGTCGTAGGTCAGGCGTTTTTCGGGGCTGCTAAGGGTGGCATAGGCTTCGTTTAGGATTTGGAATTTGGGGATGGCGATCGCACTTTCTAGCTCGGTCGTGTCGGGATGGTACAGCTTACTAAGGTCTCGATAGGCACGGCGAATCTCTTGTACTGAAGCATTAGGCTTAACGCCCAAAATATCGTAGTAACTGGGTTCCATTCGCTAGATACAAGCCTCCGTCCAAACCGGTTCACGAGTTAGCCGAATTTGCGCCAGGGTAAAGACCACCGGAATGACGCGACCATAGTTAGTTGCGATCGCTCGCCAGCCTAAGTCGGCCAGAAACCAGCTCCATAGAGCAGGCCCCAAAAAAGCCATCGCACCGCGCATTGCACCGTAGCGAGCCGAGACTGTAATCATATTTTGACTGGCCATTTTTGCAACCGCGCGCGACTGTACCTGCGCCGCCACACTGAGGCCACCTTTTACCAGTGCTTGTGTAGCCACCTGATATCGCGCCATATGCAGCGCACACTGCTGAGCAATTTGACGCAGCAGCCAGGGCCGAATCACCGCACTCAAGGCCAACGCACTGCCCCCTTTAGCCAAAAGCGACAGCGGCTTTTCTTGCAAAATAATCGGCAGCCGCTCAAATTCCTCGGTGCTGGAAATAGCACTATGCAATCGACGCTCTACCAATGCTTTTTCACTTTTGGGCAGCTGATTCCAAGTTTTTTCGAGCAGGACTAAAAACACCTCCGACTCTAGCTCAACCACGCTTAGCCCTTCATACTGGCGTATCTTGAGGTGGCGGCATATGCGCAACAACGTTTGGTGATAGCTCACCTGCTGGGTGCGCTGCTGCAATACGCTCAGACCATCAGCGGCCAAATAGCGAAAGCGATTCTCTAGCAAGGTAATTTGGCGATGGCGATCATACTTGCTCACATCCACCGGCTGCGGCGTACAGAGATAGTCCAACGGGTTGAATTTAGGCTGAAACAACAGCTGAGTCATCATATGAAGCTCTTCGTCGGTGGCTAGCTCAAGACCACTTCTTAATTCATCCACGGGATTTACCTGCTGTTTTCTAATAGAAATCTGATGATGTTCTGACAAAATTCTGACGATATTATTCTGCAATATTTGCTGGCAATATTATTCTGAACACAATATCAACCCTATCTGGCGTGCGCATGAACCCCAAAGCTGCGTCAGGGTTAGGCGCTAAGCGCATAGGTGACCCTTAGAGCTATCAGGCTACCTCGCTTATTTAACCTATAACTAAGAGATAACTAAATTTAAGTATAAAAGCAGGCAGGTGGATTATGTGGGATGTAGCCATTATTGGTGCAGGCTTGAGCGGCATTGCCTGCGCCCGTCAGCTCACAGCAGCAGGCCACAGCGTAGTCATTTTAGATAAGTCACGCGGGATTGGCGGTCGGATGGCAACCCGCCGAGTGAGTAATGAGGTTCGCGTTGATCACGGTCTGCGCTACTGGCAACCGCAATCGCAGGAACTCAAGGCGCTAACTGACGAGTTATTAAGTCATGACATCATAGAGCCTTGGCGGGTGAGTGCCTATGAGATTCGCCAGCGCAGGGTCATTACGCCAATAGATCCGGGAGATTCACCGAGGTATGTTGCTAGGGCTGGAATGAGTGCGATCGCTAAATTTCTCCTTCAAGACTTCACCCCTGAGCAAAACCTACTCACCAATCATCGAGCCGTGAGGCTGCAAGACCAAGAAACGCATTGGCAGATTGAGTGTGAGGGCAAAAAGATGGTAAATGCGAAACGCTGTGCGATCGCCATCCCCGCCCCCCAAGCTGTCGATCTAATCAGCACGATCAGCACCTGCCTGACTGCTGAAGATCCAGGGAGTGAAAATTCAGATAGTGACAATCTAGACAGTAACAATCTAGATCTCGAACGAAAAAACGTCCTACAAACCGCAATTGCTCGACTCAAAGCAGTGACCTACTTTCCCCGCATTACAGTCATCGCTGGCTATCACAACCGTTACAGCAATAGCATGGGCCAGCTAGATCCCAACGGTTGGATGGTGAGCGATCGGGTAGGAACTTCTACCAACTGGATCGGGCTAGACAGCAGCAAACGCAAACCTGTCGGGAATGTGAGCACTACAACTAGCTCAACCCATTCAACTGAGTCCTCTGCTGACCCAGTGATTGTGATTCATAGCAAAGCCAGCTTTGCGCAGCAATATCTTGAGACCAGCGACCTACAGCCCGCTGCGGCCGTGTTACTACGCGCTAATGCCCGTAAATTTGCTCCCTGGATTGCGCAGCCTGCATGGATGCAAGTTCACCGCTGGCGCTACGCTCAGGTTAATACGCCCTACGCTGAATCTACCCTAGCGATTAACGACAGCCTCTTATGCGGCGGCGACTGGTGTGTGCCAAGCAGCGATGTTAATGCCGCCATCCCACAAAACTCTATGCTCCAAAATATCGATTACGCCTATCAGTCAGGAATCGCCATGGCAATGGCGCTTGAGGCCAGTTGTGTACCCGCTGTATAGTAATTGGAAATGCTCTTTTCCCACTTCCAAACCCTGACTAAACACTGGCATTATTTCTGGCATTACTTAACGGGCCGCACCACAAGCCATACCAGAAAAACCTCAAATCAGGAGTTTTACAAGCCTACAAGTCTTGTTCAAGCGTTTGTAGTGCTGACATTAGCGCTGATTTTATTAAGTTCTCTAGGATTGCGACAGGCTTTTCTATCAGATGCTTTACAACCACCTTTAACCCAAAGCGTATCGACAGCTGATGGCCCAAGTATAGCTGAGCCATTGACCGCCAAAGGCGAAATTCGCGGCGTTTGGATAACGAACGTGGCGAGCACTGTGTTGTTTGCACCCTGGGGCATTCCCAAAGCCATTGGGCAGCTCGCCGAGATGCACTTTAATACCT
Source organism: Phormidesmis priestleyi Ana (assembly GCA_001314865.1). GTDB lineage: Bacteria > Cyanobacteriota > Cyanobacteriia > Phormidesmidales > Phormidesmidaceae > Phormidesmis > Phormidesmis priestleyi_B. The sequence continues at coordinate 213,095 of LJZR01000003.1, forward strand.
TGTATCCGGTAGTGTGGAACCGAGGTCAGAGTTTTTATCACAGCCCAACGCTTAGAAAGCTCACGGGGCAAAGCATTAATCCGCTGATTGCACTTACCCATCCATACGAAGACCCACTCCAAGAGATGGTGCGATTAGGGCATCGGCAAGGCCTAAGGGTGATTCCGTGGTTTGAATACGGCTTTATGATTCCGCTCAATTCAGCAGTGGCAAGGCAGCATCCAGAGTGGTTAACCTCGCGGCACAACGGATCTCACCAGCTCCAGAAAGATATGTTTGAGACCGAAGCAATGCCGCCTGACAAAAAGCAAGGGCGCTGGGCACGACTGCTCAATAGTCATGCGCCCACTCAGCTGGGCTGGCTTAACCCAATGCATCCTAGTGTGCAAGGACTGCTAATAGGCCTAATCGAAGAAGTGATTGATGACTATGCGGTAGACGGCATTCAGCTGGACGACCACTTTAGCCTGCCGGTGGAGTTTGGCTATGACCCTTACACGGTTTCGATGTATCAAGCTGAGCATTGGGGACAGTCGCCGCCGAACAATCCGGCAGATGCAGACTGGATTCGCTGGAGAGCCGGAAAACTCAGTAAGTTTATGAATATTGTGCATGCGCGGGTAAAGGCCAAATGCCCGACCTGTACAATTTCTGTCTCACCCAATCCGGCTAAGTTTTCCTATCGGTTTCACCTGCAAGACTGGCGCACTTGGGTCAGGCAGGGCTGGGTTGATGAACTCATTGTGCAGCTATATCGGGATGACTTTGCCCAGTTTGAGCGCGAGCTTGAAAAGGAGCCTTTACAGGAAGCGCTGAACCGTATTCCTGTGGGTATTGGTATTTTGACTGGAACCTGGCGGCATCCAATTGCGTTTGAGCAGATTCAGCGGCAGGTGAGTAGTAGCCGCGAGCAACATTTCTCAGGCGTTTCCTTTTTTTACTGGGATACGCTGTGGAGCTACTTTACGCCCGAAGCGCCAAAGCAACGACGGCAGCGTTTTAAGCAGCTATTTTTAAGCAGCTATTAGTAGGAGAACTGGCAGGAGAACCGGTCTAAAGTATGTCTTGTTCTAATTTTTTTAAATCGATGGTGGCACCTATAGCAGATCAGCTAACGGGGCTACATAAGCGATGGGAAATCGAATCTAGGCCCTGGTTAGGTGGCTTTATTCTATGGCTGGGTTGGACAGGATGTACCTGGCTAGCGTTTTTGGCCAGTTTGCTGGTGATTGAGGTGGGTGAAAGAAGCGATCTTTCGGGGTTAGATGGCTTACTGGGGGGAGCGATAATTGGCTTAGGACAGTGGGTGGTCATTAGACCCTATATTCACCGGGCCTATCGATGGATCGGAGTGAGTGCACTGACCTGGGGCTTGCTGGCAGGGTTGCATATTGGAGCGATCGCTTGGATTGTACCGGGCACCACCCACCTGCTAATGAGGGGTATATTTGGTCTGTTGTATGGCAGCTATGTAGGGCTGATCTTAGGCATTGGGCAATGGTGGACGATGCGACGGCAGATATCTCAGGCATGGCGCTGGATTCCGTTAAGCACCGGAGTTTGGGCAGTCGCGATCGCCCTGGGTTGGATATTGGGTGGGCTTTTACGTACCACAAGCAATTTATTTGTCAGTGAGGTGGTGGGGCTAATGGTGGCCTGGGGTGCGATCGCAACACTATCAGGCATCGCCCTCGTAGGATTGCTCTACCCCAAGCCACCTAGCTCATCTCATCAAGCTCATCCCACCCGGCCAGCTCGTAGATCTCGGTCAATCCCAACTGCTGATACCGACTGTTGATGCTCTGAGTATCAAACTTATCGGGGTTAAAATCGCCGTACTTTTCAATCAGCTCAAAATAGTCAGGATCGTCAGGATTCTCTAAGCGTGATAAAAACTCATCGTAGCCCCACACACCACCCGAACCTTCTGGCGGACAAGCAAAAGCACCGTCAGTACATACTGGCAGCAATGAGGGCAGCAATGAGCTTAACAGTTCCTCATCGACCTTTCCATCGACCTTTCCATCGACCTGATCTGAGTCGTTAAGATCTAAGTCGTCACGCTGATATGTCTGAGCCTCTGATTCCTGAGCCTCTGATTCCTGAGCCTCTGATTCCTGAGCCTCTGATTCCTGAGCCTCTAACTTCTGAGCATCTATACGATGCAACCAGCCGCCCGTTAAGTCATAGGTGTAGTACATCGGCTGATACCCAGTGGCCGTGAGCACATCTATCAAAACCTGATCCGCACTGCAAGGAGATTGGCCTAGCTCAGCGCGAAATAAATAAGGATGCTGATTCTCCCAGCCCATCGCAATCTGCAAAATGTCGTGCAAATCTTTAAGCTGCGTATACGCAGGCACCCGAATTTCTCGCCATACCTCAGGCGCACTATCTACCAGTGTGACCCTAAGCTGATAGGCCAAATGACCGTAGCCCATCTGTTGAGTCCTCCTTACATAAGGCTTAGCTTACAACGCTTCGCCATGTTCATCTAGCCAGTCTTGCCCTAGCTGAATGGTGATGTCAGACTCTAAACTACCAGTACTTTCTACCCGGACTTCGCCCACACCCAAAAATCGCTGAATCGACTCGGCGCTATCAGAATCACCCCGCTGGGCCACAATTCGCGTTTCACGCAATGGCTCAGGCCAGGACTTATCTATAAAAACGTTGAAATAGCCCGTGTCGTAAAGGTCATCAATTAAAGACTGTACAGCCATATCATCGTAAGTGCTGTCTTGAATCGCCACTCGCAAACTAGAAGGATCGGGCTGCTTGGAAATGCTGCGAAAGTTGGAGAGACCAAAGTACTGCTCGGCAAGCTGATCAATTTTTGAATAGTCAGGCAGCCAGTAGCTGAGGTCGTAGTCTTCATAACTGCTAAATTCGCCTGGCAGCATTAGCATCTGTACGTTAGAGCGATTAGACTGCGCCGCATAGCCAACCAAGGCAACTAACTCTTCTACCGAAAGGTTGGTATCTACATGGGTTTGAATCACTTTTAAGATTTTCGGCAGGCGAGCAATAGTCGTGGGATTGAGGGCCTGCTCTACTAATGCTCTCATTAGCATTTGCTGGCGCTGAACGCGACCGATATCGCCATTGTCATCGTAGCGAAAGCGCAAAAACTGCATTGCCTTATCGCCATCTAAGCGCTGCCTACCGGCCTTTAGGTTGATGTACAGATGCTGACTATCGTCCTGATACTTCATATCTTTGGGGACATCAACCACGACGCCCCCTAGCGCATCAATGAGCTTTTCAACCCCTTGCACGTTGATGCGAATATATCGATCAATGCCAATTCCGCCCATCAATTCACTGACTGACTGAGCGCTTAAAGCGGGGCCGCCGTCACGGTTGGCCTCGTTAATTTTGGTGATTTGGCCATCAACGTTGGTGCGCGTATCTCGGGGGATAGACATCACGGCGATGCGTTCGTTGCGCGGATCAAACCGCATCATCAGCATGGTGTCAGAGAGGCCCTCAAACGAGTTCACCAGTGAGTGATAGCCTTCTCGCTCAACCGCATCGTAGTCTTGAATATCTGAGCTGGTGACCTTTAGGCCCAGCATCAATAAGTTTACGGGTCGAGTCAATCGGGGGAGCTGTAGGCTGTTAGCCGATGCAATCGGATCGTCTTGATTGAATACAGCCGCTTCTGCTGCAGAAAGATCGCTTTGCTGTAAGGGCTTGGTTCCCAATGAAACGGCTAAAAAAGCACCGCCCATTGCAGAAAGGCTAGCAACACCGGCTAATAAAACGCTCACACCTACCCATTTGGGGATACGTGCCTTTTTTTGCGGGCGAACGTTGAAAGGAGGCCGGTTTTTGGGAACGCGATTGACAAACGACACAGATGATCCTAGGTAATGAGAACAGGGTGGTTTTGTGAGGCGTGCTGCGTAAGGCGTATGAAGCGAATGTAACAGACGGTGGCAATATTTCTTTAAAGAGTGTGGCAGCTTATGTGATGTCTAGATGTGATGTCTAGCCAAGATCACGAGATGTAATGGGCTAGGGTAGTCGGCGACTGAACTGACTCACACCGGGCAAACGAATGGATTGGCCTTTGGCAACTCGAAACATTAATCCCACATTGAGCAAAAAGTAGCCTGAGCCAACAAAGCTAGCGCTTATTAAAAAGCGTAGGCTTGTCACCTCCGAAGTTTGGGTACTGCTGCTAGCACCTAAAAGCGCGATCGCGCAGATACAGCTCAGACCCAGTAATACGGACAGTCGGCTGGCCGATTTTAACCGGGCTTCTTCTACTTCTTCAATCTGATCGGCCCGTTGTCCGTAAAGTGTCCAAATTGACGGCACAATGCCAAAGATCGGAATTAAATGAAGATAGATACGCATCCGTTGCAGGGATGAGGCGTCCATGTATCAATTTTTCTCGTTGTGTAAGTGATGGCTTAATAAATCCCAAAACCGGGATTAAAACTAACATTAAAGCCGACCCAGATAACTGCTTTTTATACTGAGATCTTCACGGCTAGGGATAAGCTGTCTCTATCACTATTTGCTGATGACATGTGTTGATGACATGTGCTGATGACATGTGTTGACAGATGGTAATAAAGAGCGCCTATTCGATAGACTAAGTACCGGATGCGAATCTTCCTTGCGACCCCTTTTGTTTGGACCCCTTTTGTTTGGGCCCCTTTTGTTTGGATTTGTCCTAAGTCCTGTCCTGAGTTTAGATTGTCCCGTCTTTAGAGAGTGACCTAATGCTTGAGTCTTATCGCCAACACGCCCGTGAACGCGCTGCTTTGAACGTGCCCCCTTTGCCGTTAGATGCGGAGCAAACGGCGGCACTTTGTGATTTGCTCAAGCGCCCTCCTGCGGGTGAGGAAGATTTTTTAATGGAGTTGCTGTGCGATCGCATCCCTCCGGGTGTTGATCCAGCCTCCTATGTAAAGGCTTCGTTTTTGACGGCGATCGCCCAAGGCGAAACCACCAGCCCTCTAATCTCACCGAAAAAAGCCGTTGAACTCCTTGGCACCATGATGGGCGGCTACAACGTCGCGTCTTTAATTGCCTTGCTTAAAGACGACCGGACTGAAATAGCCCAGCTCGCCGCAGAGGCCCTCAAAAAAACGCTGCTAATATACGACGCCTTTAACGACGTCATGGATTTGTCTGCAATCAACCCCTATGCCAAACAGGTTGTAGACTCTTGGGCGGCAGCTGAATGGTTCACCCATAAGCCCGTTGTCCCCCAAACCATTACCGTCACCGTATTCAAGGTTCCAGGTGAGACCAATACGGACGATCTTTCACCAGCGCCTCACGCCACTACGCGCCCTGACATTCCGCTCCATGCTCAGGTCATGCTTGAGTCCAAAATGGAACAGCCGTTGGAAACAATCGCTAAGCTCAAGCAAAAAGGTCATCCAATTGCCTATGTAGGCGATGTCGTCGGGACGGGGTCGTCGCGCAAGTCGGCAATGAACTCTGTGATTTGGCATATCGGCGCCGATATTCCGTTTGTGCCAAATAAGCGAACGGGTGGGGTGATTTTAGGGAGTGCGATCGCGCCCATCTTTTTCAACACCGCCGAAGACTCTGGCGCCCTGCCCATTGAGTGCGACGTGAGCAAAATGAACACCGGCGATGTCATCACCATTCACCCCTACCAAGGCAAAATTACCACCGGCTCAGGGAGCGAAAGCGAGGTCATTGCCACCTTTAAGCTCACCCCCGAAACCCTCCTTGACGAAGTGCGTGCAGGCGGACGCATCCCGCTGATCATAGGCCGTGCCCTCACCGACAAAACCCGCATCGCCCTCGGACTCGAACCCTCAGAGATATTCGTTCGGCCCAGCGCGCCCGCAGACACCGGCAAAGGCTATACCCTCGCCCAAAAAATGGTCGGTAAAGCCTGCGGTCTCCCCGGCGTACGCCCCGGCACCTCTTGTGAACCGCTCATGACCACCGTGGGCTCTCAAGACACCACAGGCCCCATGACCCGCGACGAAATGAAAGAACTCGCCTGCCTTGGGTTCAGCGCGGGCCTCGTCCTTCAAACCTTTTGCCACACCGCAGCCTATCCCAAACCGGTAGATGTGCAAACTCACGCCACCCTACCTGACTTTTTCGCCTCTCGTGGCGGCGTCGCCCTCCAGCCTGGAGACGGCATCATCCACTCCTGGCTCAACAGAATGCTGCTACCCGACACCGTCGGCACAGGCGGCGACTCTCATACACGCTTTCCCTTAGGAATCTCATTTCCCGCAGGCTCAGGACTCGTCGCTTTTGCTGCGGCCATTGGTGCAATGCCGCTCGACATGCCCGAATCTGTTCTAGTTCGCTTTAAAGGAGAATTACAGCCAGGCATCACGCTGCGCGATGTCGTTAACGCCATTCCTTACGTAGCCATTCAAAAAGGGCTCCTCACCGTTGCCAAAGAAAACAAAAAGAACGTATTCTCGGGCCGCATTTTAGAAATGGAAGGGCTCCCAGACTTAAAACTAGAACAAGCCTTTGAACTCACCGATGCCTCAGCCGAGCGCTCTTGCGCGGGCTGCACCATTAAGCTCAGCGAAGAGACCATGTCGGAGTATTTGCGCTCCAACGTCGCTCTGCTCAAAAACATGATTGCTCGCGGATACCATGACGAACGTACCTTAGCCCGCCGCATTGCCGAAATGGAAACCTGGCTTGCCAACCCACAGCTCATGAGCGCCGACCCCGATGCAGAGTATGCCGAAGTCATTGAAATTGACCTCAACGAACTCAAAGAGCCCATTGTCGCGGCACCCAACGATCCTGACAATGTAAAAACACTCTCAGAAGTAGTCGGCGACAAAATCGACGAAGTATTCATCGGCTCTTGCATGACCAACATTGGCCACTATCGCGCTGCGGCCAAAGTGCTAGAAAACGAAGGTGTCGCCAGCGGTCGCCTGTGGATTTGTCCGCCGACTCGCATGGATGAAAAGCAACTCCGCGCAGAAGGCTACTATGGCATCTTTGCTGCTGCAGGCGCTCGCACCGAAATGCCCGGATGCTCGCTCTGCATGGGCAACCAGGCCCGCGTAGAAGATGGCGTCACTGTTTTCTCAACCTCTACCCGCAACTTCAACAACAGAATGGGCAAAGGCGCCCAGGTGTATTTAGGCTCTGCGGAACTGGCCGCGGCCTGCGCTTTATTAGGTCGTATCCCAGCGATGGACGAATATTTAGAAGTTGTGGCAAACAAAATTGATCCGTTTGCCAACGAGCTATACCGCTATCTTAACTTCAATGAAATCAAAGGCTTTGAAGATGAGGGCAGAGTCATTCCGAAGGAAGAAGAAGAGAAAATTGAGAAGGATGCGGTAGCAGCCGGTTAAACCGATTAAGCGACAAATGCATCTGCACACCGCCATATAAAGGCGGCCAATCGGTGATAAAACGGTGAAACATAGAAAGCCCCTCAGAATGAAAAGATTCTGAGGGGCTTGAATTTAACTCGCTTTTACAGCTAACCGATGACTCGATTAGACAGCAGCAGTGGTTTTTACTTTTGCATCTAGTTCGCCAGCGGCGTACTTAGCTGCAAACACTTCTACACCAACCTGCTTGATTTTGGATGCCTGACCAGCCGCACCAAACTTCTCATAGCGGTCTGTGCAAACCTCTTTCATGTACTTGATAGAAGGCTTGAGGAAGTGGCGAGGGTCGAAGTTTTTAGGATCGGCTTGAGCCGCTTCGCGAATAGCAGCAGTAATGGCTAAGCGGTTATCGGTGTCGATATTGACTTTACGAACGCCATTTTGAATGCCCTTTTGAATTTCTTCAACAGGTACACCGTAAGTTTCAGGAATCGCACCGCCGTGAGCGTTGATGATTTCCAACCACTTTTGAGGCACCGAAGAAGAACCATGCATAACCAAGTGAGTGTTCGGCAGGCGCTTGTGGATTTCGGCAATCCTATCAATTGCCAAAATTTCGCCGGTTGGCTTGCGAGTGAACTTGTATGCGCCATGGCTGGTGCCAATCGCAACTGCAAGTGCATCCACTTGGGTAGCTTCTACAAACTGAGCGGCTTCTTCGGGGTCAGTGAGAAGCTGATTTTTATCGAGCTTACCTTCAAATCCGTGGCCATCTTCAGCTTCGCCTTGGCCGGTTTCAAGAGAGCCCAAGCAGCCAAGCTCGCCTTCTACACTGGCACCAATCGCGTGAGCAACTTTGACCACTTCGCGAGTCACGTTCACGTTGTACTCAAAGCTAGCAGGGGTTTTGGCATCTTCTTCTAAGGAGCCATCCATCATTACGCTGGTGAAACCGTTGCGGATTGCTGAGTAGCAGGTCGCAGGGCCGTTACCGTGATCCTGGTGCATAACCACCGGAATATGGGGGTAGGTTTCAACGGCTGCCATTACTAAGTGACGCAGAAAGTTCTCGCCTGCGTAGCTCCGCGCGCCGCGCGAGGCTTGCAGAATTACGGGGCTGTCAGTTTCGTCAGCAGCCTGCATGATTGACAGAATCTGCTCAAGGTTGTTTACGTTAAACGCAGGAATCCCGTAACCGTTTTCAGCTGCGTGATCGAGCATCAGCCGCATAGGTACAAGCGCCATTCCATATCCTCCTAATGATTTTCGCCGAGTGGCAAACCTAAAATTAATTTCATTCATCAAACCTAAAATAAATCTTAGGTTCTTATCAATTTAATAGTAGGCCAAAATACTCCTCTCTGATGACTTTGTTTTATTCATCATCCAAAGAAAAATATATCGGGGAGGGAGCTTCTAAAGCGCACTGCGGAAAATTCTGCTAAAAACTCTTTTAGATTTTTTAAAAAAATGGGTCGCCTGGGATTCGAACCCAGGACCAGTCGGTTAAAAGCCGAATGCTCTACCACTGAGCTAGCGACCCCCATTTATGCAAGTTATGCAAGTACAACACAAAAAGCAGAGCCACCGCTCAACTACTCACAGCCTAACTCCAAAGAGCAACCACAGCGATAAAGCGCTTGGTTTTGCAGCGCTGGTGCGCTTGCCTTGCACGGTTATTAAATGTAGCACATGGACTGACACCTCCTTGCGAAAAGATTTAGTTAGATTCTTCAGAACCAGAGGAGATGCCGGAGGAGATGCCAGGTTCTACGTCAGATTTGAGGCTAGGAGTTAGGTATTGAGCGTCAATTAAAAAAGCGCCTCGGCTGAATCGTACGCTCAGATAGCCGCCTGTTTTGCGAGACAAAATGATGCCTTCTTCGCCGATGTCTACTAGGTCAGAGGGGCGTAGCATGGGCATGTGTTCGGCGCTTTTTAGGTAGGGCGGGCGGGCGCTGACTTTGACGCGATCGCCCACCTGAAATGCAGAGTCTGCCATAGGTCGGGAGTAAAAATGAGGGTTGGAAATTAGTTTTTTTAAGGAGCGTAGGGACGCACAGCGATCGCACTCAGGGCAAAGCTTCGCTAGCGCGCCTCTACGCTAGGAATTCAGAATCTAGGGGTTAGGGGACTTGCCAAATGCGGTTATGGTACTTTTCCGGCTCGGCATAAGGATCGGCGTTAGCGCCATGATCATGGCCGTGAGTATGGCCGTGAGACGCATGCTCGTGAGACGCATGCTCGTGAGCGTGATCATGCCCCTGAGCGTGATCATGGCCGTGATCAGAATGGTCGTGGTTATGACCATGACCGCTGCGCTGTTCTGCGGTAGTGGCAACGATACGAAACTTACACATTTCGCAGTTCATCTGAACCTGGCCCTGCTGGGTCTCGATTTCTCTGTCGCGCAGAACGCTGAGCAGCAAAGGATGAATGCCCATTTCAGGCAACATGGCGACTTCAGTATCAGGATATTGCAGCTGCTGCTCAGCTGCGATGCGCTCTATTTTTTCCATCAGTACGCCGGTAAACATGAAGTAGGGCAGCACAATGATGCGTTTAGGATGATAGAGACGCGATCGCCTAAACCCTTCTTCTAGGCGAGGATGAGTAATGCCAATAAAACAAGTCTCGACCGTGTGGTAGCCACTGCCCTCCCACATCATGCGAGCAAGCTTATACACATCCCCATTCGCATCCGGATCGCTAGAGCCCCGTCCAATAAAGAGCAGCACGGTATCTTCACGAGCAATGCCGTTGGGATTGTGCTCCGGAGTATCTAGCAGCGCTAACCGGGCCTGCCATAGCTCAAAAATGGCGGGCGTAATACCAAAGTGACGTCCGTAATGAAATGTCAGCTGGGGATAGCGAGCCTTGGCCCGATCTAGCTCGTTAGTGACATCAAACTTGTTATGCCGTGCGGCAAAGAGCAAAATAGGCAGCACCGAAATATCGGTATAACCTTGGCTAATGCACTGATCGACACCCGCTTGAATGCTTGGCTCAGTTAACTCCAAAAAGCAAGGAATGACCGGGCGAGAAGCGTCTAATTCTTGATAGATCTTGGCAAAGTCAATGAGGTCTTGGCGGCCCCGAGGATTACGAGTACCATGACCCACCATTAGCAAAGGTCGAACAATCGGCAGCGGCGGCAGCTGTATACCGCTGTCAAGGTAGCTGCCTAGTAAATCGCTATGGTGCGGCCTGTGATGAGAGTCTGGCGGCAAGTCTGAATGCGAGTCTGGCTGCAAGTCTGGCTGCGAAATAGCGTTATCCGAAATAGCGTTATCCGATTCAGCCGACACCAGCGAATGAGATGTGCGGTTAGTGAGCGTATCGAAGGTTTGAATCAGCGTCATAAATGGTGACCTCTAAAGATTCCGTGCGACGCGGAATAGAGGGTTAATACAAGGACAAGCCCGTTTAAACGACTCACAAAACAATGTAGGTATTCTGACTTTGACAGCTGCGGCACAGCGCTGGATTTTCACCAGCCTTTCCCTACATGGCCTTGGTTAATGGAGTCTGGTTCAAAATCGAGCTGTTCAAGAGTGAACCTAGCCATCCTATCGAGTTCTTTAGGTTGTGGCCGGGATCTACAGATAATGTGATGATTCGAACTAGATAATGCAGCCGCCAGATAATGCAGGTAGATAGATAAACCTATGAGCATTCGAGAAAAAAGTCGGCACATACTCAATGAGAGCGATACCGCTGTAGGGGTGGCGGTCAATGGCGCGATCGCATTCCTCATTTTGCTCTCAGCCGCCCTATTCGCCATCCAAACCTACCCGCTCTCCGAACAAATGCTCGCCGGGCTCAAAATCGTCGATCAGGTTCTTTTGGCCCTATTTACCGCTGAATACTTGGTTCGTCTGTGGGCTGCTGAACAGCGACTAAAATTTATCTTCAGCCTTTATGGCCTCATTGATTTGGTCGCCATACTGCCTTTTATTTTTGGATTTTTAGACACCCGTTTTTTGCGACTCCTTCGCTGGCTGCGAATTTTACGACTGGCCCGTTTTTTTGAAAAAAAAATTTGGTTCAACCGGCTCAGCGGCTACGAAGGGCTTATTTTTGCTCGCATTCTCTTCACCCTATTTTCGATTATTTTTATCTACTCCGGCGCTATTTATCAGGTCGAGCATGAAAACAATCGGGAAGACTTCGCCACCTTTTTAGATGCCGCATACTTCTGTGTTGTCACCATGACCACCGTGGGCTATGGCGACATTACCCCAGCCTCCCAGGCCGGACGCGGCCTTACCATCGCCATGATTCTCACTGGCATCGCGCTCATTCCCACGCAAGTTGGCAACTTTATTCAGCAACTCACCAAAGTCCAAAACTCCGTGCGCATTGCCTGTAGCGAATGCGGCTTGCTCGGACATGAATCAGATGCACAATTCTGCCGCCGCTGTGGAGCGCCGCTGCCAGTCAATCTCCCAGCAGCCAATCTCCCAGCAGCCAATGCTCAGACCAACGCTCAGACCAACGCTCAGACCAACGCCCAGGAGGCAAAAAACTCGGACAATGCTGACAACCCAGGAGAAACCTTCGAGCAGAATAAAATGATTATTCCCTGACGGCTTTTTATCGGCTGAGATCCACTGCCGCGACCTAATGAACCAGCCTGTAAGGATTTCCTCTTGTGACCGCGATACGAGTGATCGCCCAATCGATGAACCCACTGAAATTATTACGCTCATGTGGCCCATGGTCGTTGTTGTATAAGTTACAATTGATTAAGCTTTCTTTCAAGGACGTAAATATTCGTTGCCTGAATCCGAGAGCGTTCAGCACTTCAGCAAAAACCCCATGAGCCTTCCCATTCGCAACGTCGCTATCATTGCCCACGTAGACCACGGCAAAACCACACTCGTTGACGCGCTACTAGAGCAGTCCGGCATCTTCCGTGACAACGAAGCCGTCCCCACCTGTGTGCTCGACTCTAACGACCTAGAACGGGAACGAGGCATCACCATTCTTTCTAAAAACACAGCGGTTCACTACAAAGACACGCTGATTAACATTGTAGACACACCCGGACACGCTGACTTCGGCGGCGAAGTAGAGCGCGTACTCGGCATGGTAGACGGCTGTTTGCTCATCGTAGATGCAAACGAAGGCCCAATGCCTCAGACTCGCTTCGTGCTCAAAAAAGCCCTTGAAAAAGGACTCCGCCCGATTGTGGTAGTGAATAAAATTGACCGCCCTCGGGCCGACCCCCACGTGGCCGTCGATAAGGTCCTCGATCTGTTCATTGAGCTCGGTGCTGACGACGATCAGTGCGATTTTCCTTACCTCTTCGCCTCAGGCCTAAGCGGCTTTGCCAAAGAGAAAATGGAAGATGAAAGCACCGACATGATGCCTTTGTTTGAAGCAGTGCTGCATCATGTAGCACCGCCCATTGGCGATCCTAACAAGCCTTTGCAGCTTCAGGTAACCACTCTTGACTATTCGGACTACCTGGGTCGCATTGTGATTGGGAAAGTGCATAACGGAACCATTCGCCAAGGTGAACAAACGGCATTGGTCAAAGAAGATGGCTCTATTGTGAAGGGTCGAATCACTAAGCTGATGGGCTTTGAAGGGCTCGCGCGCATTGAAATTAAAGAAGCAACGGCTGGTAACTTGGTGGCGGTTGCAGGCTTTGCCGATGCCAACATCGGTGAAACCATTACCTGTGCAACTGACCCTCAAGCCTTGCCGCTCATTAAGGTAGATGAGCCCACGCTACAAATGACCTTTGCAGTCAACGATTCACCCTTTGCCGGACAGGAGGGTGACTTTGTTACTTCTCGACAGCTACGAGATCGCCTCTTCCGGGAACTAGAAACCAACGTCGCTTTGCGCGTAGAGCCTACCGACTCCCCTGATCGCTTTGCCGTCTCGGGTCGAGGCGAGCTACACCTAGGCATTTTGATTGAAACCATGCGCCGTGAAGGCTACGAGTTCCAGGTTTCTCAGCCTCAGGTCATTTACCGCGAAGTCAATAGCAAACCCTGCGAGCCTTTTGAGCAGCTAGTATTAGACGTCCCTGAAGATGCAGTGGGTGGCTGCATGGAGCGCTTGGGCACTCGTAAAGCCGAGCTGCAAGACATGATGGTCTCTGGCGATGGCCGGGCTCAGCTAGAGTTTGTGGTTCCTGCTCGCGGCCTCATTGGCTTTAGAGGCGAGTTTATGCGAGCGACTCGGGGCGCTGGCATTATGAACCACAGCTTTTTGGAATACCGCCCAATGTCAGGCGAGATTGATACGCGTCGTAACGGCGTGTTGATTTCCTTTGAAGAAGGCGTTGCGACCTTCTACTCGCTCAAAAACGCTGAAGACCGAGGCATTTTCTTTATTGAGCCCGGAACCAAAGTGTATAAAGGCATGGTCGTCGGTGAAAACAATCGTCCTCAGGATCTTGAGCTGAACATTTGTAAGGCCAAGCAGCTGACGAACCACCGAGCCGCCTCTGGTGACGAGCTAGTGCAGCTACAGGCACCCATGGAAATGGGTTTGGAGCGAGCTTTGGAATACATTGGCCCAGATGAAATGGTAGAGGTTACGCCAAAGTCTATCCGGCTGCGTAAAGTGGGCAAAAAAAAGCTCGCTAAGCGGTAAGCGATCGCCCGACCTGTTGCGCGGGGCACAAGCCCTGCGCAGCAGCATTAGCATGCGAACGTTTATTGCCGAATCTATTTATTGCCGAATGTATGGTTATTGCCGAATGTATGGGGCTAGCTCATTGATCAGAGCTGGAAACTCAGTACGAATATCGTCTAATTTGGCGATGGTCATATCACGATAATCAAAGCCCGGAGCCACCGCCTCGCCTAGCAAGCCATATTCGCCAGATTCTAAAACGGCGGCTTTCCAGTAGCCACCTGGCACTATTAACTGAGGCACTTCGCCTGCATCTAGGTTTAGGCCGAGGCGGACTTTTTGGAGCTGGCCCGTTGTACCGATTAAAATGTAGGTAATGGGCGAGCCAGCTTGAAAATAATGGACAATGTCAGACTGGTTTTTGATCAGATGATTGATGGGTCGATCGTCTGTTAGTAAATAGTAAATGGAGGTCATGACCGAGCGGTCAGCGCCATCTCTGTCGGTGCTCATGTTTTCAGAGGCGCGATAACTCTCTGAAAAATAGCCGCCTTCCACATGCTCGACGAGTGAGAGTTTGGCAATCCAGTCTTGTTTGTTCAAGGGCTGTCCGAGCAGGGATTGTTCGTTCAAGGGTTGTTTGTTCATAGGTATAAAGCGATTAGAAAAGCGATTAGAGAAAACCACTAGAGCGCTACCTGATTAGAACATTCTTTGAGAAGAAATCGCTAGGTTGCTGCTGCCTGACGAATCGGAATAGTAATTACAAATGCTGTGCCTTGACCGACCTCGGAACTAAAGGTCAACTCACCGCCATGCTTTTCAGTGATAATTTGATAGCTAATTGACATGCCCATTCCAGTACCTTTACCGACAGGCTTTGTTGTAAAGAACGGATCGAGAATTTGAGGCTGAATTTCTAGCGGAATGCCCGAACCATTGTCGGCAATGGTAATGACAGCGCGGGCGTCGGGCTCGTGAGGGCGGCCTTTTAGTGCGGTCGTAATCGTCAGCCGGGGTTCAGTGCATTCGTCTAGCGCATCAATGGCGTTAGCGAGTATATTCATAAACACTTGGTTGAGCTGGCTGGGGTAGCAACCTACTTGAGGCAACTCGCCATAGCGCTTGACCACCTGAATAGTGTGGTCCTGGGAAGTTGCCTTGAGGCGGTGGCTCAAGATGATTAAGGTGCTGTCAATACCCTCATGCAAATCAACCGTTTTTGCCGCTGCCTCGTCTAGGCGTGAAAAGTTGCGTAAAGAAAGCACAATCTCTCGAATACGTTCAGTACCCACAACCATAGATTTCAGTAGCTTGGGCAAGTCTTCTTGGACAAATTCTAAATCGACGGCCTCTAGCCCGGCAGCGATTTCGGCTGTGGCCTCGGGATAGGTTGTGCGGTAGAGATCAATAATGCTGAACAAATCGGCGGTGTAGTCTTGAGCAGGCTGTAGGTTGCCATGAATGAAGTTCACAGGGTTGTTGATCTCATGGGCAACGCCAGCGACCATTTGCCCTAGGCTGGACATTTTTTCGGCCTGGATAATTTGAGTTTGGGTGCGCTTGAGCTGGTCGAGCGTATGGACGAGCTGCTGAGACTGCACGCAGCTTTGGGTGTAAAGGTTGGCCTGATTGATGGCGATCGCGAGCTGATCGCCCACAGCCTGAAGCAGCTCCACTTCTCCGGAGCTCCAGCTATGGGCATGATGGACAAAGCAACAGATAATCACCCCTGTTTTATCAGCGTCAGTCCGAACCGGAATGAGAATTTCAGCACTAATACCCAAACGCCTTAAAAAGGCTTGATGTTCCGCATCTTTGCATTGGCTAGCATTATCTACTCGGGTGAGCGACTGGTTGATGAGGCTGTGGATATCTAAACCAAGCCGATCGTCTGGATGTTCGCCAAGGGGAATGCCATGATCGGTATCGTCAATCACTTGAACAATTTCCCAATTCGGTTGGCCTTGGTTATCTGTCGAGTTATCTATCCAGGCAAATGCGCAGTAGTCTAATTTAAGACCTTGATGAACAGACATCAACATTGTTGAAATCACTGTATCTAAGTCAAGAGAGTTACGCACTTCTGAGGTGATTTGATTGAGCACGGCCTGACGCTCTGCGGTGTCTCGTAGTAGGGCTTCGGCAGCTTTGCGATCGCTAATATCTCGCATAATAGAGGAAAAATGCAGAACCGAGCCCTCTATAGACTTATGGCAAATAATCACGTGAGACACCGGCACATTGCGCCCATGGCAGTCTCGAATCATGGCCTCACCATGCCAGCTGCCTTTTGTTTCAGCAATCGGCAGTGCTTCGGTCAGCAGCATCTGTACGGACTCTGGATGCATAATGTCGCTCAGATGGAGCGTTTCAACCGAGTCAGCACTCATGTTAAAAACCAGTTGACCTGCGCGGTTAAGGTAGTGATGTAAGCCTTGGGCGTCGGTCACGCTGATGATGTCAGGGGTTGCTTCTAAAATAGCGAGAAGTCTGGCCTGGGTAGTTTCAGCGCTTCGCTGAGCACTAATATCGGCAACAGTGACGATGAGCTGATAAATCTCGTTGGCCGCATTTCTCACCGGGTCAATGCTCAAATTCCACCAGATTTCACCGACTTTGTTGAGGAATCTCTCTTCAAATTCAACGATATGACCAGAGTTCACGCAGGTCGCGTAGCGATCTTTATATTTTTTGGCAACGGCAGGCTCAAAAGCTTCACTGAGTCGTTTACCTAGCAGGGGTTGAATGGGAATGGGGCTAATCTTGGCGATTACTTCATTAAAGGCAATGAATCGAAAATCGTCGCCGCCCGCGATCACTTCCATCACATACATGCCATAGAGCCGATTGTTCCACAACGCATTAAAACCAGCGGTGGCGTCTATGATGGGACTGGTTTGAATAGAAGGGGGGGCAACGGACGAAGAGTCAGCAGGCATGGTGAATGTACCGATTTGGCTTTGCGGTTTACTGTATAGTTTTGCTAAGGAGATACAGACACTGATGATAAATTTCCACTTGGATTTTCACTTTGAAAGTTGCCTTTAATATGCCCAAGGCGAATGCAAACACTGGTGACAAGTTTTTGCTTGGAAGGTTGTTTTTAATATGCCCAAGCAAAGTAAAAAGACTTAGCTTTTAGCCGTGAGAATGGGTTGACAGGCTGTCTTCTCTGTTGTTTTTTGTAATATCTTTCCATAGGCTGATTTCTCGATAAATTTAGGCATTCAAAGAGGTTTTTGGGTAGTGGATTTATTTGAGCAGCAACAGCAGCGGCTAATTGAAGCAGAAGCACCTTTGGCTGCGCGTATGAGGCCGCGATCGCTCAACGAATTTGTCGGCCAAGACGCCATTATTGGCCCCGGTCGGCTGCTGCGCCGTGCCATTGAAGCCGATCAGCTGTCGTCACTGATTTTTTATGGCCCACCCGGAACCGGAAAAACCACGCTTGCAAGAGTCATTGCAAACACCACGCAGGCCCAGTTTGTGGCCATTAACGCAGTGCTAGGCGGCGTCAAAGATATTCGCAATGCGATTGAACTCGCTCAAACCCATCGGGGCCGGTATGGTCAGCGTACTATTTTGTTTGTTGATGAGGTGCATCGATTTAACAAGGCGCAGCAGGATGCACTCCTGCCCTGGGTAGAAAACGGCACCGTTATTTTGATTGGAGCTACCACTGAAAATCCTTTTTTTGAGGTGAATAAAGCGCTAGTGAGTCGGTCTCGCATCTTTCAGCTGAAGCCGCTAGCAGCAAAGGATCTAGCGATCATTTTGGCGCAGGTGTTGAGCAATCCGACCCAAGGATATGGTGGCCAGGATATTTGGATAGAGGATGCGGCGAAAGCCCATCTGATTAATGTGGCCAATGGGGATGCGCGATCGCTGCTAAACGCCTTAGAACTCGCTGTAGAAACAACGCCGCCCAACGCCCAAGGCCGTATTCACATCACGCTGGCGGTTGCCGAAGAGTCTATTCAGCAGCGAGCAGTACTATACGACAAAGAAGGCGATGCTCACTTTGATACCATCAGCGCATTTATTAAAAGCGTGCGCGGATCTGACCCCGATGCGGCGCTGTACTGGCTAGCGCGGATGGTGTATGCCGGAGAAGATCCACGCTATATTTTTCGGCGGATGGTGATTTTGGCGGGCGAAGATGTGGGCATGGCTGACCCCAATGCAGTCGTGGTAGTGAACGGCTGCGCCGCCGCATTTGACCGAGTAGGCATGCCAGAAGGCCGCTATCCATTGGCACAGGCGGCGCTGTACTTAGCAACAGCGCCAAAAAGCAACAGCGTCATGGCTTTTTTTGATGCGCTGGCAGCCGTGAAAAATGAGCGAGAGGGAGACGTGCCCAACGCCATGCGCGATGCCACTCGGGACAAAAAAGGCTTTGGCCATGGGGCAGGATACCTATACCCTCATGCCTACCGCGATCACTGGGTGGCGCAGCAATATTTGCCGAGTAGCTTGCAGGGGCAGGTATTTTATCAGCCTTCGGATCAGGGCTATGAGGCCAAAATTAGAGAGCAGGTCGCCAGACGGCGAGAGGCACAGCTAGCAGCCCTGGTAGAACAGAACAATGAATGCAGTCTGCCGGAAGCACTGACGGTAGGGCCAGTCGATCAGGCTCAAGATCAATGGTTGCAACGAGCGACTGGAGCAATGGGTGAACAGTTGGGAGAGGTACGCGATCGCCTATTCAGCACGCTAAATCCACAGCGCCACCATGTTTTGCTAGACCTTAACGCCAGCACTGGCCTACTTACCTGGGAGGCCATTCGCCAGGTGCCCGAAGGCGGCGTTGTTAGCTGCGTACATAGCGACAAAGCTTACGAGGCCCTAATAGAACAATCGACCCTACTGAGCGAACTCACTCGGCCCAAAGTGGTGAAAGTGAAAGACCAAGATTGGCAACAGGCGCTCAGCGATCGCACTATCGCCAAAGCAGATACCGACAGCGCCCATCATGTGCAATTTTTTGACGGGATTATTGGTCGCAATGTGTTGATGGCCCTAGAGGATAAGCCAAGTGCCATTCAACAATTCAAACAGCTACTGAGCCCAACAGGCACCCTAGTGCTGGCCGAATCGGTGCCTGCTCGCGGTCAACGACTCTCACAGCTCCTAGCCGTTTCGCCAATCAACCAGTCGCTTTTAAGCCAGCTCAAAACAGCCGAAAACCAGTTATATCAAGCCCCCAACGATGCCATGGTGAACTGGGACATCGCTGATTTACAACAGTATTTTGCAACGGCAAAACTCCAATGCACAATTGAACTTTCTAGCTTTTCAACACCGCTAACTGTTACCACCGACTTGTTAGAACGATGGCTCAACGAGCAGGGAAAGTACTGCACCCATCTGTATAGGGCCAAATTTTCGTCTGATGATGTGGCACAAATTCGCTCATATTTTTTTCAGCAGCTTATGAATAAAACAGTCGATTGGCACCGTTGCATTGTCTTTATTCGAGCGATGCACCCCAGCCCGATTTAGCTTTTGATTTTTTGATTTTTTGATTTTTTGATTTTTTGATTTTTTGATTTTGATTTCGATTCATAGAGAAGGGGCCATACAAAGAAGCCATGCAGATAGATAATTTTTGCTTGATTATCGGCACTCAAAAAGGGGGAACAAGTAGTTTGTTCTCTTACCTGGCTCAGCATCCCCAGATCTCTCCTTCTAAAATGAAAGAAACCAATTTCTTTTCAGAAGAAAAACAGTGGGAAAAGGGACTGGCGTACTACGAGAGCCTATGGAACTGGAATTCAGACCAATTCTCAGTGGCATTAGAAGCTTCTCCTAACTACACAAACTCTCTGTTAGAGGCCACCACGGTTGCTCAGCGCACCTACGCCGTAAGTCAGGCAGAGAAGGCTCAGTTCAAGTTCATTTATATTCTAAGAGACCCGGTGAAAAAGATTGCCTCTATGCGCAAGCAAGGGGTGTATCAGGGATGGTATATGCCTCTTTTAGCGAAAGAGACCTTGGATACCTTACCCACCGAAGTGATTGAATGCGTGCGATATGCGGAAGTGGCCGATCAGTTTGTAGCGAAGTTTTCACCAGAGAATGTGCTGTTACTACAAACGAACGAACTCAGTCAAAAGGGTAATCCCAAGGCTGTGATGAACAAAGTTTGCAGCTTTTTAGCGATAGATGCTGACTTTGTTTTCTCTTTAGATAAAATCTATAACGCTCAAAACTCTTATAGAAACGATACGCTGTGGCATCTGTTGAGATCGTCTCCATATTTGACTCCCCTAAAGTCACTGATGCCCAACACCCTAAAAAATAGAGCTCGTAGCGTTTTGGCAAAGCCACCTAAAACCAGCACAAAAGTCGTCCCGCCATTAACCAAAGCCCAACAGACTTTTATCCTAAATGCATTGAGAGAAGATCGCGCAAAGTTAGAAACTACCTATGGCTTAGATCTTTCGAGCTGGCAGCATACGGCAACAGAGGCATAACATTCTGCGACATTCTATGGCATGAACAATGAGCAAAATGTTAGAGAAAATGTTAGAGAAAAATGTTACGCCTCTCTAAACTGAGTAAGCAGGAGACTTTTGTGCCGTATTCCTGCCTCAGAGACTAATTTCTTTGCAAAGGTCGCTGATATTACAGTAACCTTTGCACCTGCCGAAGATAGGACTCCGGGGCTGACGCTGAGGCAACTAAGACAAGAACTGTTTGCCCCAAAGTTGAACCAGAACTGTTTGCCCCAAAGTTGAACCAGAACTGTTTGCCCCAAAGTTGAACCAGACAGTTGAACTAGACAGTTGAACCAGGCAGTTGAACTAGACAGTTGAAACAGGAAGCTGAATCAGGAAGCTGAATCAGGGAAAGGGCGCTGCATAGCGTAAATATTTCTCTTTGGTCTCAATATGCGCAATCAGTGACTTGTCGCTATATACCGATACATTTGGTTACATCGCTTAAGTTCTTTGTATCGTAATCCTGACAGAAACGTGAAGGAAAAGTGTAGTTCCTTCGTTTCTCGATTTTTGTCTCTATAAATAAATTAAACGAAGCGAGTAATTATCAAGATTTTGCCTCGGCATTTTACCGCAAGCATTTTTGTGATCCGAATGTTCCGGTTTAATTCGTTCGACGTTAGTCTTACCTAACTCATTCTTCCGCTCGTTTCGGTTCCATCAATTCGCTAAAACCCCCACGTACTTTATTTACTTAAATTTTGCTTATGGCTGCTCTAAAAGTTGGCATTAATGGATTTGGTCGGATTGGTCGCCTGGTATTTAGAGCGGCGATCAAAAACCCCAATATTCAGTTTGTGGGTATTAATGATCTTGTATCCCCCGAGACGCTGGCTTACTTGCTCAAGTACGACTCTACTCATGGTACTTTTGCTGGTGAGGTAGAAGCTCGCGACAATGGGATTATCGTCAATGGCCGCTTTGTTCCTTGTACCTCTATTCGCAACCCTGCTGAACTGCCCTGGGGCGAGGTGGGTGCAGACTATGTTATAGAATCTACCGGTCGGTTTACAACCTATGACGCTGCTAAGTTTCATTTAGAGGCAGGTGCCAAGCGTGTTGTACTCTCTGCACCGACTAAAACGCCTGAGAGTGTAAGCACGTTTTTGGTGGGGGTTAACCATGCAACCTTCAATCCAAAGAGTGATTTTATTGTCTCTAATGCAAGCTGCACCACAAACTGCCTAGCACCTATTGCTAAAGTCATTAACGACAACTTTGGTCTCAAAGAAGGGCTAATGACGACTATTCACGCGGCAACGGCCACTCAGCCGACGGTTGATAGCCCTTGCAGCAAGGATTTGCGCAGCGGTCGAGGGGCTGGTCAAAATTTGATTCCAGCATCTACGGGTGCAGCTAAGGCGGTAGCTTTGGTACTGCCAGAGCTAGCAGGTAGGCTCACAGGGATGGCAGTTCGAGTCCCTACGCCGGATGTGTCGGTGGTGGATTTAACCTTTCGTACCGAGCGGGCGACTAGCTATGCGGAGATTTGCGATCGCATGAAGTCAGCCGCTGACAACGAACTGCGCGGCGTTTTAGGCTACACCGATCAGCCCTTAGTTTCGTCCGACTTTACCGGTGACCCTCGCTCTAGCATTTTTGATGCCAAAGCAGGGATGGAACTAAACTCGCAGTTCTTCAAGGTTTTAGCCTGGTACGACAATGAGTGGGGCTACTCTAACAGAGTCATGGATCTCATGCTGTACATGGCGCAGGCTGAAGGTATTTTAGGTGATGTGACCAGCCCTGCAATGGCGGCGGCTCAGTAGTTTTTCCAGTCGTTTTTAGCAGTTTCTTTCATTGGGGTCATTTGCCCCTCAAGTCAAAACATTGAGCCTCTGGCCCATCCGATAAAATCGGCACGGCTAGAGGCTTTTATTTGGCTGCTTATCTGGCTGCTTATCTGGCTGCTTATCTGGCTGCTTATCTGGCTGTTTATCTGGCTGCTTATCTGGCTGTTTATGTAGTGGTTTATCTAGCGGCGCCTCTCCGAGGTTTGACACGGCTCAGAAGCCCACGCGCAATGGTACGAGCAACACAGGTGTTGGCGGTTTTTTTCTCCGCAGGCACGGCTACTCATATGACGGAGCAAATCGGTTACTGGTGTGCCCCTAGCATCCACTAGGATGAAACAATTTCTGATAACACAATTTCTGATAACACAATTTCTGATAACACAATTTCTGATAACAACGGATAAGCCCAATCCTTGGTCAGCGCAATTTTTCAATCCCTTATAAAGCCGGATAATTAGTGACAGATAATGTTGTCATCCATCAGGCTTTTTTGTTACAGCATGTGCCTGCGATATGCGGGCTTGAGTCTTTTCCAAACTCATCATCAAAACCCTTGGTGTCAGCGGGCTCACCATGCTTTTTGCTGACCGAGTATACCTTATATAAGCGTCGATTTACAGGGGCTTCATCGAATCAAAGAAATTGGTTAAAAATGTGTTTTAGGAGACGGACTATGGGTTGTTCTCGTCCTAATCTTTTATTAGTCTTTTAATAGATTAGTAACTTAGCTTTTAGGTCATTACTTTGCTCGTTGGAACCGCCCTTTATCTCACTACCTTCGTTTGCCTTAGTCTCTCTTGCTCAATCCTGTATGTATTCCGTACCCTCGATTAGCGCTATCTCTGCCCTAACGAACTCACGGCCTAAGTAAGCCGCATGATCTAAGTAACTAATCGGACAAGAATTCTCCTTGTCCTCAAATATTTTCATACACAGCTCTTTAGCTGTTCGCCCGGTAAAGAGTTGTTCTGACTGGCGCGGTTTGCCGCTACCGTTTACACACAGGGGCTCTCCGGTCTCAGGATCGCAGGCGAGTCCTTTATCGTTAATGGTATTGGTGAAGTGCTTGGCACACAACAACTTGGCTTCACGATCTATGTAGATGAGAAAGTAGCCGTCTGGATCTAGCTCAATGAAACGCTTGGAGAGCTTGTTGTCGAGTATGGCAAGTGCCTGGGCATCGACTGGCGCATCGACTGGCGCATCGACTGACTGGGCAGGCACTTTCGCTGCATCTGCGACTTGTGAAGGTTGAGTCGGTAGGTTGGGTGTAGCGGTTGTCGCGGTTGTCGCCATAGGGAAATGTGGGTTCGCGGTGTAACAAAACGGCCTGTGTTTCCAGACTGTGTTTTGTTTTGGTTCACTATTTTATCGTGCCATATGAGGCGATCGCGCAGGCCATTCGTAAATCTCATTGATGATGGGCCATCGCGATCGCTCATAAGCACTACACTTTTTCCGCTTCTACCAACGGGATTTCCATATTCAGGTCTTTAATCGGTAGACCAGCATTAATTTCATCTATTTGGCATTGTTCGGCTGCGTTAATGCGACCAATGTAGTTGCCCAAAATTTGGTTCAGCTCAGGTGAGTAAAAGCGGTGGAGGCTGTAGTTAGGCGTTGCCGGGAATCCGCGACGCTTTTTGTGACGCCCACCGGCACCTGGATCAAAGGTTTGGATGCCGTTAGCGATCGCCCATTCAATCGGCTCGTAGTAGCAAGCGCTAAAGTGCAGATTGTTGTATTCCTCAAACGATCCCCAGTAACGACCGTAAAGGCGATCGCCTTTGCGCAGGCAAAAGGACATACCCACCGGATCAGAACTTTCTGCCGTATAGGCGGCGAAAATGACTGTGCGATCGCGCCAAACCGGATATAGCTGCTGAAAAAACTCGCGCGTGAGGTATTTACTGCCCCACCAGCCAAACTTATCGCAGGTATCGCTATAAAAGTCATACACCTTCAAACACATCGCTGGCGTGAGATCCTCGCCAGTATGTACTTTAAAGTGAATCCCTGCTTTTTCAACAGACTTACGCTCGCGCTTAATATTGCGCCGCTGATTCGCATTGAACTGAGCGAGGTAGTCATCAAAACGGCTAAAGCCGCGATTTCTCCAAACATAGCTATGGTGCAGCCATTTATGAAATCCCAAGGATTCCATCTGGCCCTGCCAATCAGGATCAACATACAAGAAATTGCAGCCCGAAATATCATGCTTACGGCAAAAGTCATCAATCAGGCTGACCAAAATTTTATTCACTTCTGCCTCATCTTCACTCGGCGCGATCAAAAATCGGTAGCCCTCAGCAGGGGTAAAGGGCGACATGCCCAACAGCTTAGGATAGTAGCTAATGCCCAGCCGTTCAGCTAGCTCAGCCCACTGATGATCGAACACAAATTCGCCATAGCTATGACCCTTCAAATACAGCGGCGCAGCAGCAACCAGCGTTTCATCATGCCAAAGCGTCAGGTGGTTAGGCAACCAGCCAGTTTTGGGGCCAGTGCTGTTAGAGGTTTCCATATTATTCAGCCATGCCCATTCTAGACCGGGCGTCGGTAGCGGCAGGGCCATGGCATCCCACTGCTCAGCTGAAATATCCGATAGGCGATTCATCCAACGGGCGGTGTACTGCTTTGAGGAAGTCGGCACGGTGGGTAGGAAGGTGTTAAAGGGTTCCTATATAGAGTAGTAGAAGTTTGAAAAAGATGGCGGCACAGTCGTTTTTTAGCAAATCTACAGTGCAAATCTATAGTGCAAATCTACAGTGCCAAAACTTGATAGTGCAAAAACACTTCATCGCCTTCCACGGTTGCAGACAACAGCTTTAGCCTGGGTGTTCTCGGTAGCGTAAAACCCAACCCGCCAACAGGCGTCGGCGCAGTTTTACCACCAATCAACAAAGGGCATACCGTAAGGTACAGCTCGTCTATAAACCCATCAGTGAGTAAAGAGGCAACAAGCTCACTACCACCCATAACGAGTAAGCGTTGGATGGGTCGGCGACTGGTCGAGTCTGAAAGGGATGACTGACCAGTACGTAACTCCTGCATGAGGTTGTGCCAGTTGAAAGGACGCTCGGTGATCAGGGTGTGATCAAAAGGCCTTTGGTGAGGCCTTTGGCGAGGCGGTTGAAGAGGTGGTTGAAGAGGTGGTTGAGGAAGCTGCTGGGGATCAAGGTTTTGAACAGAGGGCCTTTTTTGAGCGAGTCTGGCCCGCCAGTACTGAATGCCTTCGGCAGTGGTAATGAGCCAACGGGGCACCGGCTGAGAGAAAAAACGGCAGTTCGGGTCGAGGTTGCCAGTGGCGGTACAGACGATTTGAATGGGTTGGTCAGGCGATCGCCGCACTGCAAGCAAGGCTGGATCTGTGACAGACATCGTTGTCCCATAAGCTCGCAAGGTGCCTGCACCGAATAAGGTCGCGTCCGATTTAGCAATCTGCGCTTGTAAATGCGCCTGATCAGCGGGTGAAGGAAATCGAGCAGCTGAGCGACTGGCATCGGCAATTTTGCCATCGGCGCTCATCGCCAAAATGGCGGTGATGTATGGACGAGGCTTGAGATCAGGCAATTTTTTCATGGAGTGCAGGCAAGTGCAGGCAAGTGCAGACAATAGCCGCCGATTTAGCACAAACGATAGACTATTGGAATAGCTTAAATAGCGGCAAAGGAAGCGAAATTCACTGATATACAAGCCGGGGTATCATTTCACCTCAATCCTTTACCTTTATTAAAAACTTGGCTTAACTTAGCGCCTTATGCATCTAAGGGGACTGACTTAATAGATAATCTACGTAGAGTTGACTATTATACGGCGTGCTTTAATCTACAGCCTTTTGTATGCTTTGCATGGAAGTCTTCTCCGTGTTTACTCAACGACATGAGCCGTGAGTCCACTATCTCTCTAGCGCTATGGCCCATCATCCGCGATCGCTCCGACGCAATCTCCTTTTTAAGATACTGGCCTTTAGCCTGCCGATTTTGATAGTGGGTCAGCTAGTGGCATTGCGTAAGGCGAAAAGCAGCCTGCTAAAAACCGCCCGCCAGAATCTAACCAGCAGTGCTATTCGCAAAGCAGAAGAGCTGGGAACTGGCGTACAGTCAATAGAAGCCAGCCTGAACTTAATCGAAAAAACGCCTGCTTTTCAATCGGGAGACGCCGAGCAAATCAAGCAAACACTGTTTGAATTCTCTGAAAGTTCGCCCTATACCATCAACTGCATAGAGCTCCTAGCGCCCCTCGCAGAAACGGCTACGGTCAACACCTGTGCTGACCAATCAGGCAAGCGTTCTATCATTCCAAGTGCCAAGCAGGTGCCCTGGCTGCAAAGTGGCAGCGTAGAACAATCAGACTTTTACGTGTTTTCACCCGGCCCCGACGCCGTCACAGCCACTCCTCCAGACTCAGACAGAGCACTGATTAAATTTGTAGTCGCCAGCCCAATTTACAGCTCAGAAGGCAAGCTGCGCTACACCATCGCCATGGAAATCTGCATCGATCAGCTGCAAGATATTGCCGATCAGTCACTCGTTGGAGAGACCGTTGTCATTGACCCTAGCAACGTCATCATTACGCACCCTGATCCGTATCAAGTGGGCAAAAACATTGCCGAGGTGTCCGATGGGCCTCGGCTAAAGAGCATGATCGGCCATGTCAAAGCAGGCAACAGCAACTTCATTCATCTTTTCCATTTTTTGCCCGGCGAGGGTGACCGAGAATGGTTGGCTGGATACAGCGGTTTCAAGGTACCTGTTAGCCCCAAAAAAGACAATCAATGGACCGTACTGGCTGTAACGCCGCTTGATAGAGCGCTCTCGGGGCTTGGTGAGATTCGTACCGTAATGGCCATACTGACGGCAGGGCTATTGATTGCCAGTAGTTTGCTGGCGCTATTCGTCGCGCGTGGCTTTTCGCTCCCCATCGAACGGCTGATTCGCTACACCCAATCTATAGACGATCTTTCACAGCTCAAGAAGGCACCGCACAGTTCTAACATTTGGGAGCTGGACTATTTGGGTACTGTGATTGAACGAATGCTACACCGCTTAGAGGAAAACTCGTCTGAGCTGCGCCGCGCCTGGAAAGATGCACAAATGGCTAACCAACTCAAAAATGAGTTCTTAGCGAATACCTCTCATGAGCTAAGAACGCCGCTCAACGGCATTATTGGTTCTATCCGCGTGATTCGCGATGATTTGTGTGACTCTCGCGATGAGGAGCTAGATTTTTTACAGCAGGCCGATAAGGCAGCGCTGCATCTACTGTCCATCATTGAAGATATTTTAAGTATCGCCAAAATTGAAGCCGGTACGCTAGATATTAATGTCGCGACGTTTGATTTGCGACATATTTTGAAAGATGTACTGGACATGCAAGTGTTTCAGTTCCAACAAAAGGGAATCCGACTCATTTTTCCTGAAATAAAAGAACCGGTTATGGTTTCGGTTGATCGCTCTCGCTTTAAGCAGGTGCTGCTTAACGTACTTTCTAATGCGATGAAATTTACAGACGAGGGCTCAGTTGAGGTCAGCATCACAACAGAGATGGGAGCGTCGCCCGCCTCGCCCACGGCCCATGAGCTATCCATGAATCGCTCACCCGTAACCGAACAGTATGATCAGCTGTTACGCCCACTTGACCCTCGGGTCAAAATCACTGTCAAAGACACGGGCATCGGCATTGATCCGCAGCAGTTGCATAAGCTATTCAAACCCTTTGTAATGGTCGATGGTTCACATACTCGGCCCTATGAAGGAACCGGACTCGGCCTAGCGATTTCACAGAACTTTGTCCGGCTGATGCAGGGCGATATGACTATTACAAGCGAGGGCGAAGGCAAAGGCTCAACGGTCACCATTTGGATTCCTTGGATTGTGGCAGATATCACGAGCAAAGATATTGATATGAAAATCGACGCTTTGGAGAATCATGAAAACAGTGAACTCAAAGAACAACTCGGCAAGTTCAACAACAGACTCGCATCAGAGAGCATTTCAGAAAGAAGAGTTTCAGAAAAGAAAGTTTCAGAAAAGAGAGCTTCAATAGAAAAACCTTCAATAGACGGTCATCCTGCCGCATCACACACAAGATAGCAATCAAGATAGCTATTGCCCATTCAAGCATTCGGGCCTAATTGGGGCTAAGCTAATTTGGGCCGCTTCGTTCGAGTAGCACTCTCTTCAACTAACTCAACTACAGTAGAGCTTCGATCTCTTTTACTTGCGCTAGATATCTCTCTTCTTTAATCACCGCATTTTCTGGTAAGTCAAGCTTTGATGCTAGCGTTACCCAAGAACGACAGCCGCCATAGGTAGGTTGCCAAGGTAGTGTAATGTCATTGTGAAATCGATGAGCGCGCAGGGCGAGCACATATAGCGGTTGATTAGGCTTCCATTTCAATCGAGTTTGGGCGAGGTCGGGCTGCCAAATATGGAAAGGCGCGATCGCCTCCACCTTATTAGCATCGTCCGTTAAAAAAATATGCGTGATTTCAGCCCAAGCTTTGAGCGTAATAGTTTCAGGGTGCCAGCCCGGCGGAACGGGCGTCACGGCTGATTGGTATTGAGCCTTAAGGAGTTCGGGCTTTTGATGCTCGTAGGTGGGAAACAAGACGACTCGATTGGCTTCGGCAGAAAATTTTCCGTTGTGCTCTCTAATGCCACCTTTGCGCAGAATCAAAATGGTTTCACCTTGGGCGATCGCATCTACCGCAACTGACCATTCTTTCAGAGCGATTGTCACAGCCGTACTCTGAACGCTTTCTGTCTGCACAGCGGTTTCTGCCTGCATGAACGTGACCTCCTGAAAAATCAACGCCTGCCCAAGGCAAGCTTATCGTGCCGAGCCCTCTAGCAGCCAGCATCTCCGACGACAGCAATTTCTTGAGACTGGCCTTCTGCCGTCAAGGTAATTGTGCCTGCTGGAATATTAACGGATTCTATTTCGCCAGGTTCACCGAGCGTAACGGCGACATCCACAGTAATTTCCGGCAAAGGAGGGGGCGTCATCGCATCTGATTCAGTTTCAAAAGACTCAGTTTCAAAAGACTGATTGGTCTGTTGCCCGTAAAACACTTCACCGCTCGCGGCTGTCCTCACCAAGCGGCGCAGTCCGCCGTTAAGCTTCATAAAAGCCGAGCCCTTCGCAGATTCCAGACCGTTAAAAAACAGCATGCCATCTGTGCGAAAATCGGCGCCAGAGGATAACAAGGTCATACCGCAGCCGCCCCCACCCGCTGCAAATAGCTCGTCGGCACTATAGGTGCTGACCTCAACCGGGAAAGCATTGGATTCTGGGCTAGATTCTATATTTTCAACAGCAGCATCTGGCTCTGTAGCAGGGTTCGTTTCCAAAGAATCTGCACAACCAGACAAACTGAAAAAGCATAGGAGCCCACAGGCGATCGCATATTTTTTCATCGTTTTATTCTCACAGGTTCAGCAATAAAACATGGATAAGCCTAATCGGCCCGTACAGCGACCGGAAAAATTAAGGCTTCTCACTGTCGTCTACTTTACCAAAGCGGCGATCGCGCATTTGAAACGCCTTCATCGCCTGATGAAATTCATCCGTGTCAAAATCTGGCCACAGGGTATCAGTAATGTAAAACTCAGAATAGGCCAGCTGCCAGAGGAGAAAGTTACTGATCCGCATTTCGCCGCTCGTGCGGATCAGCAAATCAGGGTCACTGATATCTGAGGTATAGAGATGACGACTAAAAAGAGATTCGTCAATGTCTGCTGGCTGGAGTTGGCCCTGTTGCACTTGGGTTGCGATCGCCTGACAAGCCTGTAAAATTTCCTGCCGACCACCATAATTAGTCGCAACCGAAAAGCGAATACCTCTATTGTCTTTAGTTTCAATCACCGCTCGGTCAATTTCGCGCTGCAAGGTTTTAGGGAGCGCCTCTAAGTCACCGACAAACTGAATACGCACCCCCTCTTCCATCATTTCTTTCAGCTCTTGCCGCAGCACTCGCTCAAACAGCGTCATCAAAAAATCCACCTCACGAGTCGGCCGACCCCAATTTTCGGTTGAAAAAGCATAAGCCGTCAGCGCATCAATGCCCCAGTCACGACAGCAGCGCAGCAGCTTTTTAAGCGTATCAACACCCTTTCGATGGCCCATTATTCTAGGCAGTCCTCGCTGCTTTGCCCAGCGCCCATTGCCGTCCATAATGACCGCTACATGAGCAGGCATTCGGCCTGGAATCAAGTCATCGGGAAGCGCTGATGGTGAAGCTGACGAAGAAGCTGACGATGAAACAGATGCAGTAGAAACCGTGAAATTGGCTGTCATTTCTTGTCCTGAGGAGTGGGGCGGGGGAGCTTACGCTGTAAAGAACTCAAAAAGTTAATACCCTTTAGACTCAATCGCCGCCCCAAGCTACGCAGCTGGGGCGCGACCGTATCACCATCTGCCGAGGGCGAAAACTTATCGACTAGCAATTCCCTCAGTTTACTGCTGGTAAGGGGACGATTTAAAATTCCTTGTTGCGCGACCGAAATTGACCCGGTCTCCTCCGAGACAACTACGCACAGGCAATGCTCTACGCGCTCAGTAATGCCCATCGCGGCCCGATGCCGGGTGCCCAACTGACGAGAAGCATCCTTTTCTGAAATCGGTAAAATAACACCTGCGGCCAGTATACGTGATCCGCGAATCAGCACTGCGCCGTCATGCAGCAGCGTCGTCGTTTGAAAAATTGTCTGCAACAGCTCCCGTGAAAGCTCAGCATTTAACCGCACACCCGGCACCGAAAAATCGCTCTCTTCAATAGGCTCATCTGTCTCCAAAATCATCAGCGCCCCTGTGCGATTTTGGCTGAGCCCCTTGACGGCCTCTACAAGTTCGTCAATCACGCTGTTTGCCGTCGAAAGCTGACTCTCTTGAGCGACAAACAGCTGACTGATTTCACCGCGACCAAGCTGCTCTAGCAGCCGCCTAAATTCTGGCACGAGCATAATAGCCAGCGCCACAGAAGCCCCTAGCAAAAGCTTTTCCATGGCAAAGTGAAGCAGAATCAATCCCAGCACATCGCTAAGAAGAGTTGCTGCCATCAATATCATCAGCCCCTGCACCATCCACATCGTGCGGCGATCACCCCGGATCACCAGCAGCACCATGTATACCAATGCAACAACTAAACCAATATCAATGATGGTGCGATACCACAAGAGTCAGACCTGTTTCACCGTTACCGCTGTTTCTACTAAACAACCTACCTGCTTCAGTACGTATATAGCCTAACGTATGGATTGTGACTGATGTTAGGGTACCAGTCGCTGAGATAGCTGACCTTAGCGACGCCCATTGCTTAGGCTCTGAGTGAATCTGGCAAGCGATCCTGACGAACCAAATCTTCGTAGGTTTCCCGGCGCAAAATAAGATCGGCGTTACCTTGGTTCACCAATACTGCAGCAGGCCGAGGGACACGATTGTAGTTAGAGGCCATGCTGTAGTTGTACGCACCCGTAGCCGGCACAACGACGATCTCACCGGCGCTCAGCTCAGGCAAACTGGCTGATTGAATGACCACATCACCCGACTCACAGTGCTTCCCTGCCAAGGTTACTGTTTGGCTCAGAGGTGCAGACATTTTACCAGCGGACAGCACTCGATACACCGACTGATAGGTAATCGGTCGAGGATTGTCAGACATACCACCATCTACCGCAACATAGGTGCGAATGCCAGGAACCGTTTTTTGACTACCGACGGTGTATGCAGTCACACAGGCCGATCCAATCAGCGATCGCCCTGGCTCACACAGCAGCTTAGGAAACGGCAAATCGCTGGCTTTGCAGGCAGCTGCCAAGCTTTCACACACAGTTTTAGCCCATTCATCAATGCTCGGCGGATCGTCTGACTCGGTATAGCGAATCCCTAAACCCCCACCAATATCCAGCTGCTCAATGGGCAAATCGTACTTTTTGGCCGTTTCGAACCAGCGCACCATGACTTCAGCCAAATCGTGATGAGGCTGAAGCTCAAAAATTTGTGAGCCGATATGGGCATGAAGGCCCACACATTTCACGCCTTTACCTTCTTTCGCAATAAAGGCAAAAACCGCTTCTAGCTGGTCGGGGTCAAAGCCAAACTTGCTGTCGATATGGCCCGTTCGAATGTACTCATGAGTATGACACTCAATTCCGGGCGTCAGGCGGAGCAAAATCGGGGCGACTCGACCTGTCTCTGCGGCAATCTGATTGAGGGAGGTCAACTCGTGCCAGTTGTCTACAACGATATAGGCACCCGCTTCGAGTCCTAGCTTGAGTTCGTCTAGTGACTTGTTATTACCGTGAAAATACAGCTCAGAAGCCCCTGCATCTACGGCTGTTTGCAGTTCACCGCCAGACACAACATCAATAGCAATGCCTTCTTGAGCTGCGATCGCACACACCGCCAGACAATTCCACGCCTTAGAGGCATATACAATCAACGACTCACCCGGATAGTGACGCTCAAAAGACTGCTTATACTGGCGGCAGGCTTCTCTGAGAGTTTGCTCATCTAATATATAAAGTGGCGAGCCAAATTCTTCAACGAGCTTCACCACGTCGCAGCCACCGATCACTAAATGATCGGAATCATTAACCGCTGCGCCTAGCGGCAGCAGACTCTGGTTAGGAGAAGTGCTCGAAAACTCACCACCAGAAAGATATTGCAAGCTAGTCGCCTGCGAGGCGGATGGCTGAGGCTCGGCTGAGAGGGTGGAAACCATAAGAGGTGTGAGAAAATGAACTTAGATAATCCAGTGTACAATTGGCAGCTAGCATAGAGAGCTGAAAATATTTAAATTATTTCAGGGTGTCACTTTTTCTTTTCGCATCTTTCTCTTCGTATCTTCACCTGTCACCTTTGAAGGTAAGGATAAGGGAGGCGTAAGGATAAGGGTTCTCTTCGTATCTTTAAGGACTTCGTCAAGACCGCTTCAAGCCAACTGCCGTCAACTTCGGCTAATTTCAGCCAACTTCGATAGTCGCCAGCAGGGCGATTTTACTTTTATACCTTGTCCTTTTTAGTCTGCGTGCCGCTTATACAAGCCGATATTCCTGCTGTGCTAGATCTCGATCAGCGCTGTCTAGGTGGCCTTTGGACACACTCGGGCTATCAGCGAGAGCTAGAGAGTGAGCAAAGCGACTTACTGGTGCTAATAACAGGGGAAGGCAATGCGCTGTCTGCTCAAAAAATGCTGCAAAAAAGATTTCAGCAAGCTGAGAATTTGGCATCTGAGAATCTAACGGCTGGGGATCTGGCAGCTGAGAATCTGGCAGCTGAGAATCTGGCAGCCGACGCGCAGCCTCTAAGGCTACTCGGCATAGGATGTCTATGGGCCATTTTAGAAGAGGCTCATCTTACAACACTGGCCATTGAGCCCAACTGCCAACGGCAAAAGCTAGGGCAGTTTTTACTCGCAGAGCTGCTGCTACAGGGGCATCAAAGAGGACTAACGCACGCCACGCTGGAAGTAAGAGTGTCGAATGAGTCTGCACTGCGGCTGTATCAAAAGTTTGGATTCAAAGAAGCCGGACAGCGAAAGCGATATTATAGCGATGGAGAAAACGCTCGAATCCTTTGGCAAAGCGGGTTACAAAATGAGCTTTATGTGGCCCAAATTCATCAGCACAGGCAGACTGCGATCGCCCAGATCTCCGAGCAGTATTCCATCTACGAAGCAAGCTGTGAAGAAAAACCTGACAGCCTCTAGCCCTCAGAGATTCACGCAGCAGAGATTCACGCAGCCTATTACATTAAGCATCACAATATCAGGGAACCATGACATTAAACATCGCAAAGATTTGTGCATCCCTTGGCCCCTTTAATACCAGTTTTGTGCATTGAAACGAGGGTGGTATCCTACATAGCCAAAAAGATAGCCAAAGAACAAAAAACGCTCTGCCCGCAGCAAGTAACAAGCCGGTAACATATGCCCTATCTCCGTATCTCCTATAGGAGTAGTAAATACCGTCCGCGCTCTGAGAATTTTTGCTGTGCTAGAATCACAAGCAAACCCGCCCGCAGCAAGGTGATGGAATAACGCCATGTTTGAACGCTTCACAGAAAAGGCCATTAAGGTCATCATGCTCGCTCAAGAAGAGGCCCGCCGTCTCGGACACAACTTCGTTGGCACAGAGCAAATCCTCCTCGGACTCATCGGAGAAGGCACTGGGGTCGCCGCCAAAGTACTCAAATCTATGGGTGTCAACCTAAAAGACGCTCGGATTGAAGTCGAAAAAATAATTGGTCGTGGCTCTGGATTCGTCGCCGTTGAGATTCCATTTACGCCCCGAGCGAAGCGCGTTCTTGAGCTATCGCTTGAGGAAGCCCGCCAGCTCGGTCACAACTACATTGGCACTGAGCACTTGCTGCTTGGGCTCATTCGCGAAGGTGAAGGCGTGGCCGCTCGCGTCCTCGAAAATCTAGGCGTCGATCTTTCTAAAGTCCGCACTCAGGTCATTCGGATGCTGGGCGAAACTGCTGAGGTCTCCGGTAGCGGTGGCTCTGCGGGACGCACCAAAACACCCACGCTAGACGAGTTTGGCTCCAATCTGACTCAAATGGCCATAGATGGCAAGTTAGACCCAGTCGTCGGTCGTCAAAAAGAAATTGAGCGCGTCATCCAAATTTTAGGCCGCCGCACTAAAAACAATCCGGTTCTTATCGGTGAACCCGGTGTCGGTAAAACAGCATTAGCTGAGGGGCTAGCGCAGCGAATTGGTAATGGCGATATCCCTGACATCCTTGAAGACAAGCGGGTTGTTACGCTGGATATTGGTCTACTCGTCGCCGGTACGAAGTATCGAGGTGAGTTTGAAGAGCGCCTGAAGAAAATCATGGATGAAATCCGCTCTGCTGGGAACATCATCCTTGTAATTGATGAGGTGCATACGCTAATTGGTGCAGGCGCAGCCGAAGGCGCGATTGACGCAGCCAACATCTTAAAACCTGCACTCGCTAGAGGTGAACTGCAATGTATTGGTGCGACCACGCTAGATGAATACCGCAAGCACATTGAGCGAGACGCAGCCCTAGAAAGACGCTTCCAGCCAGTGATGGTGGGTGAGCCCAGCGTGGAAGAAACCATTGAAATTCTCCATGGTCTGCGCGATAGATACGAGCAGCATCACAAGCTGAAAATTCTAGACGAATCATTAGAAGCCGCAGCCACGCTCTCCGATCGCTATATCGCTGATCGATTCTTACCGGACAAAGCAATTGACCTAATTGACGAGGCTGGCTCACGCGTGCGCTTGTTGAACTCTCAGCTGCCCCCTGCGGCTAAAGAGCTTGATAAAGAGCTGCGTCAGGTTTTAAAAGATAAGGACAATGCGGTTCGTTCTCAAGACTTTGATAAAGCAGGCGAACTGCGCGATCGCGAGATGGAAATTAAGTCTGAAATACGCGCGATCGCCCAGAACAAAAAAACCGAGGACGAAGAGAATCCTAAAATGGCTTCTCCCGAAGTCACCGAAGAGGACATTGCCCACATTGTGGCTTCCTGGACAGGCGTTCCCGTTCAAAAGCTCACTGAGAGCGAGACTGAAAAGCTACTGCACATGGAAGACGTACTCCATCAGCGCCTGATCGGTCAAGACGAAGCCGTTAGAGCCATCTCGCGTGCAATTCGCCGCGCCCGTGTTGGGCTTAAAAACCCCAACCGCCCGATTGCCAGCTTTGTATTCTCAGGCCCCACAGGCGTCGGTAAAACAGAGCTCGCCAAATCCCTGGCATCCTACTTCTTCGGGGCTGAAGAGGCGATGATTCGCCTAGACATGTCCGAATTTATGGAGCGTCATACGGTTTCTAAGCTAATCGGTTCGCCTCCGGGCTACGTTGGCTACAACGAAGGTGGTCAGCTCACCGAAGCGGTACGTCGTCGCCCCTATACGGTTGTGCTATTTGACGAAATCGAAAAGGCGCACCCCGACGTGTTCAACATGCTGTTACAAATCTTGGAGGACGGTCGCCTGACCGACGCCAAGGGTCGCACCGTAGACTTTAAGAACACACTGCTCATTTTGACTTCGAACATTGGTTCTAAAGTGATTGAGAAGGGTGGTGGTGGCCTCGGCTTTGAACTAGAAGCCGATCAGGCAGAGTCTCAGTACAACCGCATTCGCTCTCTGGTCAACGAAGAACTCAAACAGTACTTCCGCCCAGAGTTCTTAAACCGCCTTGATGAAATCATCGTATTCCGTCAGCTCACCAAAGAAGAGGTCAAAGAGATCTCAGTCATCCTGCTCAAGGAGGTGTTTGGTCGCCTAGACCAGCAAGGAATTCGATTGGAAGTCACCGAGAAGTTCAAAGACCGCCTAGTAGAAGAGGGTTATAACCCCAGCTACGGCGCGAGGCCGCTGCGTCGGGCCATTATGCGACTATTAGAAGACAGTCTTGCAGAGGAAATTTTGTCGGGTCGCATCAAAGATGGCAGCACCGCCATAGTGGATGTTGGTGAAGACGGCAAGATTGTGGTGACAGCTTCTAAAACTGAAGAGAAACGTGAGCTAGCGGCAGCGACTGATTAGTCCAGCTAACTGACTCATTCATCCTCACTCACCAATGAGGAAAAAAGCAGCGCCTAGCGGGTTTATCCGCTAGGCGCTGCTTTTTAGGATGGAGTGATGTTGTATGAGAATGTAAACAGAAGTAACGCTGTCTTGCGCTGGCCTGCAACGAAAATCAATAATTAGAACATGCAAACAGAACTGGTGGAGTTGCCATGATTGGTGGGATATTTGGGACGATTGGAAAAACGCTGGGTATTGGCAAAGAAAAGTACTTCCTAGAACTTGATGACGCTGCTGAAGAGAGCGTAGAGACTATTAAAGAGGCGGCAACCAAAGCAGCTAAAATTGCAAAATCAGCGGCTTCTGACATCGCCGAGAAAGCACAAGATCTTATTGAAGAGGCTTCAGATACGGCGCAGCAGTCAGACACAGCTCAACCGCAAGCAAAATCAGCAACAAAATCAGCAACAAAATCTGCGGCAAGCGATACGCAAGCGGCTGATGAGAAAGGTAATACGGCAACAGCGGCTAAACCTGTTGCTCAGCCAGCGCCCTCTGCATCTACAACCCGTGACCCTGAAGATATTATTAGAGCTGCGATCGCAGCGGGTGGTCAAAAAACGGATGCATCAGGCCAAGTGATAGAGGAAACCAAAAACTTTTCAACCGACTATTTACTCTCTAGCGGCAGTAGCCGTCGTCGTCCCGGCCCTAGCCTAAACTCATTTAAAGGCATGGCTAAGGAAGTCAATCCTAGACTGAAATAGTCAGCCGTTGAAAACGCTATGAATTTAGAAAGCTGAATCTACAGGCGCGAGTGTGGCGCGAGTATAGGGTGCAAACTAGCAGACTTTTGAGTTAGATTCAGCTGTTGCCAGTAGGCAGCTATCGCCGTAGCGGTTGCGTTAGGATGGTGAAAGTGAAAAAAGTGATTGCCATTTGGACAAATCCAAACGCGATCGCCTGCCTTTTGCCAAGCTTGCCAAGAGGTAGGCCGCTGATTCGCAATAAAGTCGGCCTCACCGCTACATACCAGCAGTGGAACCTCTACACCGCCTGCAACAATCTCAGTACGGCGAGCAAGCGAATGAAAGGTCAAACTGCTGTCTAGCTCTCGTTCTAGCAGCTGAGCTAAGGCTGTTGCAAATCTAGTGGGCCTATCACCAAACAACAGTCGTGCCATATGCGTCAAAATCATTTGCCGACTACAGGGTAAAAGTTGCCGTAATGCATAGTAATGAGCCGGCCAGTTTACAGCTGGCTGCGAGCTGACAGATAGCAACGTCAGCGACGCGACATGCTGCGGATAACGACGAGCATAGAGCAGGGCAAGGGTTCCACTCACACCATGACCCAACAGATGAATAGGGCGATCTTCTCCACTGTTGGCTGCCTGCTCGGCTGCCCGATTTGTAATGTATTCATGCAAGGACTCAACAACGTCCTCGACACAGCAGGGCTCGTCTACGGTCTGGTAATATTCCCAGCGCCTTACTAAAGCCGTTCCGGTCAGATGCGATAGTAGCCGCTGGTCGAACCCCTTCAAATATGGGCTCACCGACAGCCAAAGTGCTTCGGGCTTCTGGTTCACATATTCTTGCATAAGCTGTACTCGTATTAGACGCTTATTATTGACGATGAGTCTCAATAAGTGGATGCAAAAAGTATAGCCCAATTTCTCTTAATAGAAAATACTTTCAATAAATTATATAGAGTTACCGATTTTTCACGCTCTCAAGTTACGGATACCTAGTGATAGCTACTTCCATACAGCTCTACGCCAGCTGTTTTAGCGGAGATGACAGAAACATCTAATAGCATTTACTATCATTAGCGGGTGCATACGCTAGTGGCTGGCGAGTTCCCATAGGGGAAATCGAAGCAGCCCAGCATCGTACTAGCATTGTAGAAGCGCCGTGCTAGCGGCTTACCGATCGGGTGGCATAGGCTGCCATCGGCTCTTTGATGAAACGGATGTATAAATGCTTGAAGGTGGAGCGCAAAACTCTGGGTGCGCCAAAGTCGATAGGCATGAGCTTCTCGGGGAGCTGCCAGTCAGTTACCTGGAGATCAGCCGGTTGCATCAGTGGAAACTTAATTTGAGCCAGCTTAGGGCATAAACCGAGTCGCTTAGATTCCACAATGGTAGGAATGAGGTCGGGGTCTACATTGAGTACTTCAAGCAGAGCCCGGTCTAGTGCAAACACGTTGTTAGAAGCGGCTAGCACACCTAATGCTTTGGGCTCACCGTTGGCGGGGCCATTACCTGCGTGAGCAATAATGCCATCAATGATGGTGAGTTCTGGGGAAATAGCCTTGGCTGTTTCGACCAGCATGGAGCCAAATCGTTGGCGATCCTTACCCGCTTCCATATGCCACCAAGCTTTCATTTTGCCGGGAACACAGCCAAAGAGATTTTTGACACCCAAGGTCAGGGTAAGCTGAACATGGTTTTTAACCTTGGGCAGATTGATCACCACATCGGCTTCCATCGCTTCTTTGGAAATGAGAAAGTGATCAAAGTCTTGACTGTTTAGCGGGTAGCGCTTGCCGTGCATTTCGACAATCGGCAAGTTTGCTTTTTCGGCCCATTCTAAGAGGCCATTGGATTCGGCGACACCGCGAGCGCTACCAAAGGCAGGGCTATCGCCTAAAAATGGATCGCCGCCTGCGGCCTGTACCATTTTGGCAACGCAGTAGATGAGTTCGGGGCGAGTCGTACATTCCTTAGTTGGGCGCGAGCCGGTGAGTAGGTTGGGCTTAAGAAGAACGCGATCGCCTTTTTTAACAAAGTGAGTCATTCCTCCAAACGGCTCAAGCAAAGCTTCTAAGTTCTGTTGAAGCGGTTCTATGTCATAGGTTGTAACACTCAGCATACTGACAGATGCATCCGCATTAGAGCTAGTTTTATGTTGGGAAAAAGCTCGACCGGACGATTGAGCGGATGCCATATCTTTTTTCATCTGTTTTTTAGCCACCTGTTTTAGCCACCTAATTGTTTAGCCACTTTTCGAGCCATCGTTTTTCCATTTAGCGTGCCCGCATAGCTGCATCATACGCTTTCTCTTTATGATGTGCTAAGCGTTTTGCTGAGCATCTTTATAGGCTTATCAGGCTTATCAGGATTGTCAGGATTGTTGATGGGCTGAGGGACTTAGCTTGGCTAGCACTCCACTACACAAACCGTTCTTAGTGAACTGTTCTGAATAAAGGAAATTTTTTAGAGGCAATTTTTAGATGCTATCCTTTTGGGCTAAGACCAGTGGAACCTGGATAAATGTTGCGCTCGTATTGGTGGGTACGGGCTGTGGGCTAGTTTTGCGCGATCGCCTATCGCCCCGATTACAAGCAATCATCACTCAAGCTGTTGGTCTTACAACTATTTTTATTGGCATCTCAATGGCCGCAACGCTCTCAAAGGCTCAGGCGGGTCAGGTAGACGGTGTCATTTTGGCGCTGCTAGCCCTGGTGATAGGCGGATTATTAGGGGAGTGGTGGCAGCTCGAAAAGCAGTTGATTTTAGTAGGGGACTGGTTAAAAACGAGATTTAAGGGGGGCAACCGCTTTACTGAAGGGTTTGTAGCGGCGAGTCTGCTGTTTTGTATTGGGCCAATGGCTATTTTAGGTAGCCTTAATAACGGCTTGCTAGGCGACAGCACAGTTTTGGTTGTCAAGAGTACGATGGATGGATTGGTTTCTATCGCCTTGACGGGTACCTACGGCCTTGGCGTAGGATGTTCAGTCATTCCTCTTTGGCTTTATCAAGGCGGGCTTTCGCTGCTGGCCAATAGTCTGGCTGCGGTGATCCCAGATCCGGCCACAGCGCCGAGCATTTTGCTGGTTAGCGGCATTGGCGGCATTATGATTTTGGGCCTTGGGCTCAACTTATTGAACGTTCAAAAAATTCAAATTGCTTCATTTTTACCAGCATTGGCGCTAGGCCCTTTGGTGAGCTGGTTAGCGCAGAAACTGCTGCCTTAGCAGATCTGCGCTGATGGGCTCAGGTGTTGAGACCAGAGATTGCACACTGTTTATCTACTTGATGTGATCTAACTGATCTACTTGAGGTGATCCACTTGAGGTGATCCACTTGAGGTGATCCACTTGAGGTGATCCACTTGAGGTGATCTACTTGAAGTGCCTGACTGTAGGTGCCCTAGTTTACGGCAACCGGGGTCTCAACAGTGGATGCTTCTACCTGTGTAGCAATCGCTACGGTTGGGTCAAGGTCGACCCGTTCGAGCTTTTTTAGATCTTCGACATCCCGACCCACCAAGTTAATGCGGAGTTTCAGTTCTTTAATAGGTTTGATGGATCTGATTGTGCAATAGCCCAGCGCGACCGCTGCCTGCAAGCTAATCATCTCGGCAGGTGTTTCGCTGCTAATCATCTGGCCAAAGAACATCATCAGGAAAAAGAGAAGACAGCTAAAGTTCAGCGGAAACCGCCAGCGATCGCCGCCGCATCTGTAAATGGCATAGTGTAGCCAACGGCTGATGCACAGCGACAACAGCAGGATTGTGCCTACTGGGTTTATGCCTACTAACAAAGTAAAGCCAAATAGCTTTTGCACTTGTAAGAAGGGATAAATCCAAATGCGTGCTTCTGTGTTGAACTGGTTATAAATCCAAAAGGCCAACCGTACCGCTACCAAAAAGGCCAGCCAAAGAGCCATGTCATACATCAGCAACTGAGGGGCTCGCTGAGAAACCTGGGTGAAGGCCACACTCAGAGGCACAGGCAACTTAGCAACTTCTATCATCAGCAGAGCCGGTAGGGCGATCGCCATTGCCCAATACCAGGGGCTCGGTGAACTTAGGTTCAGCCGTTTTTTATAACGCAGGTAGTTTTCTGAAAGAATTGGCTTTTTCTCGTACTTTTCCCCAATGAGATCATTTTCCTGGTAGCCAATTTCGTATATGCACCAGTAGCTAACAACCAGAGCCATCAGACAGGCAGCGTTAACTAACGGATGCGGACTCAAAAAACTGAGCGCAATGGCTAAAAACGCCCAGTGACCCATCACAACTCGCTTCATAAAGTGAGATTTATTCGGGTTTTTAACCTTCTCAGAATAAAAGAGCGGTATGTACACATCTGACATTGCAGGGACATACTCGGCTTCGGGCCAGACAACTAAGCAAGGCGTTTCTACAGCAGCGAGCAGCGGTGCATCGTGAACGGCATCGGTAATGGCGATCGCGCTCGAAACAGCCTCTTCACCAAGCGCAGCTTGTACTAGGGAGCATTTGCCCTGAGCACGATCTTGAGCCCCTTGCCAAAATCGACATGCCACCAGGTTTTGACGCGCCCGAGCACTTAAATTGACCGGTAGGTACCTGAGCAAAGGCTTTACAATCAGGTCAAACCCCAAGGTCGCAACTACCACTTCAGCTTGAGAATTCGCCTTAATGGCTTGAAGGAGTGCATGGTTCCAATGCGCTCTAGCCAGTTTTTTGGCACGCCACCGCCATACCAGTAGCGTCCAAGGAAACAGCAGCGTGACAGCCATCACCAAGCACCAATCTTTAGAAATGGTTTCATCGCTTAGCCTTCCGGGCAGGAGCCGCCAAGGCTTAAGCACTTTAAGCCCCGACAAACAAATCGCAGCGACTGGCTTAGGATAAGCCGAGTTAAGGTACTCCTCTGTGGAATTGCGCAAAAACAAAGTCTCGTCAAAATCGAGAATGACTAGACTTTGGGAAGATGCGTTTTGAACAGCGCTAATGGCATCCTCTGGAGGCTGTTCTGCTAGCGGATTCGAGATGCAATGAGTCGTGACGATTTCTGATGATGACATGTCTATTACTAATGTCTGTTACTACTAAAACGTAATTTATGTAGAAGAATGTACGGAATAAAAGAATTCATGGAGCGCCAAAGGGTTCCAGCTAGAAGGCTCTAAATAGAGTTTTAGACAGAGTTTTACTAACCCCCAAACATAAAGGCAAACCCCGTTGAGTTACTCTCTCAACTCAACAGTAAGCCCTATGAATAATTAACAAATCTGCTCCTAACTGCACACCTAAGTTGCACAGTTGGCATGCCTCGTTAACACCTTTAAATAGGGTTGCTCTGGCAAGTCAAAACAGACATCTAATCAGCTGTTCTTGAATAGCATCTTGCATCCGGAAATCAGATAGGATTCCGAACTTATGTTATTCAAACTTCATAGTCCACCTGCTAACAACACTTAAAATCTAAGTGAAATACATCTAAGTAAAATACATCTAAGTGAAATACATCTAAGTGAAATACATCTAACTGGAATCAGTCTAAGTGTGATAGAGCTGTTACAAAAAGATGTTGGCTAGATACAAATTTCCCTTGCGCTATTAGTAACACGCATTAATCGGAGTTTAGGGTTGCGCAAACCTGACTTTTTAACGACTTCATAAATCAGTAAAGCTATCTCTTTTCTCGGTATAACCACCTTTACACAAGCACTTTCATAAAACCTTTAACTGTTTAAAGATAGTACTTAACCCTTATCTGAGCTATTTAGAACAAGCACTCTCCGTACATCTACGAGGCATGTTGTTGCAGTCAAAATTTACAGAAAATGGTGTGGGTTAGCCGTGAATAGAAGCTATCTGTCACGACTTGGAAGGTTAGCACTTCAAAAAGGGCTGAAACCTAGCATCCTCGTTATCAGACCCAAAATCTCCAACGCCTGAAAGCCTTATTTGGCATTGATTTCAAAATAACCTTCCAAGTCGTTCTGTTGTTGAGGCGAATGTTGACACTAAAGCAATCGAAATTATCTGGGTTGGGAGATTATATATAGCAGGTATAAAGAAAACAATATTTTTTGGATTTAAAAAAGCCCTTCAGATTGATTTTCTGAAGGGCTTTTTTAAAATTGGAAATTTGCACAGATAGCAACTTTACGGATATGAAACTTGCTTGCGACTTTAAGGTGGTGGCGGGGCATGGATTTGAACCATGGACCTTCGGGTTATGAGCCCGACGAGCTACCAGACTGCTCTACCCCGCGATATGTTCGCCTTTATTCATCAGCGCCTAACGAGTATAGCGCACACTGAACCCAGTTGTGTGGCTATACCCAAAAAAGATGTCGAGAAAGAATATATGTTGGCTGCTGTTCACGATTTGACTTCGCTTTATATTTGCCTTATGTATTTGCCTCACACCAGTGGCAGCTCGCCAACAACGTCTAGGCGGCTGTACTTCCCTGGCATCATAAATTTGTCGGCGAGGGCTTCTGATACATCAGGCGTGATCCAGCCTAGCTGCTTGAGGAGGTAAACTGCGGTGGCATATTTTGCCTGCTTGGAGCCGTCTACAACTTTAATGGCAATGCCCATGCCATCGCCGGTTCGGCCAATGCATTGAATGCCCTGGGCGCCTGCCTTACTCACTAGTGCGCCTTCGCTAAGATACATCAGCTGAGAGTCAAAGCCGTCTGGCCCTGAGATCATCATGGGGTGGTTGGTCATTGCTCGGGTGATGCGCTCCATATCTAGGCTATCGCCTGAGGCAAGCTTGGCAAACAGGGTGGCCATTTGACTGAGCTGCATGAGGTAGGTGGGCGCACCGCAATCGTCGTGGGCGCAAATGAATTCGTCGGCGGGCATTCCGAGGAGCTCGGCGACTTTGGTAATAATGAGTTTTTGCACAGGATGCGATCGCTGAGTGTAGCTATCTAACGACCATCCTTTGTGCT
Source organism: Phormidesmis priestleyi Ana (assembly GCA_001314865.1). GTDB lineage: Bacteria > Cyanobacteriota > Cyanobacteriia > Phormidesmidales > Phormidesmidaceae > Phormidesmis > Phormidesmis priestleyi_B. The sequence goes on from LJZR01000003.1 coordinate 257,519, forward strand.
TGCAGACTGCGAGCATTCCAGCATGCTTGCCAGAGCAGTTGTGCGCTAGCGGCGTGCTTTTGTCATGGGGAATTGGACATTGCAAAGAAAGGGGTTCTACATCGCAGCGCCATAGAATATTGAAGGCCTGACGAATTTGGCCCAAATTGCCCTGATGGGAGCTACAGATAATGGCTAGATCTTTGTCGGTTAAGTTGAAGTGGTCAAGGGTGCCGGTGGTGGTGAGGGCTAGCGCCTGAAAAGGCTTGAGGGCCGAGCGAATAAAGGTGCCTAGCTCTGGGTCTCCGGCACTGGCAAGGATACGCCCTCGGCCGTCGCAGGCAACGGCATGAACCTGATGGATAGACTCGACGATGCCCTCTCTGAGTAGCTGCACCTCAAGCGGGGTTGAAGTGCGACGGCTCACCCTATTCATAAGCTTTGACCTGGTGGTTTGTGACCTAGTGTGTGGATTTAGTTTTTTTTTGGGCTTTAGAAGCCTTTTGAATGAACTTAGATGAACTGCCAGGTGACTAGGCTAAAAGATACGATACCTAGAATAACGGCAAACGTCTTTTGCATTCGTAGCATCAGCGGCTTTACCTGGTAGTCAGCGATGAGGCGATCACGGTTCATCACATCGTCTGGCTTTTCCCAAACCTGACCATCGTACCAGCCAGATTCTTCATAAAACACACTGCGCTGTGAGAGGCGATCGCACACATGCCGCCAACCAATATAGAGCTGAACGAGCGCTAGCGTCGGTAATAGCAATGCGCCTAACATACCGCTAATCATAAACTGGGGCAGCAACTTACTAGGTTCAAAGCTTACAGCAGCCATTGGGCCAACAACTAGCCAACTGACGAGCCACAAAACAACCACAGGCATCAGATACCCAACCAAGCCACGGGCTCCCCAGCTGTAAAACCAGGACTCGCTCATGCACTCGTACTCTTCAATTGGAATTTGATCCGTAGGCACTGGACAGCGATCGCGGATGGAGCTTTTTTGAGTCTTACCGTTCATTGGCAGAAGAGGGTTTGAAGGAAGCCGTTGGTCAATTACCGAACAATCATGCTGTATTGCTATGTGAGCTATTTTAACGAAGAGCCAGATAGCGTGCTACGAATAGCATGCTCAAGCCTTTAGTATTTGGTTGGCTTTAGCACCTAATTAGCTAACAAACCTACCCCCTGAAAAATCGGGCGCGACTGAAGGCGTAAAGGCAATGCGCTCGGCATGTCCCCAAAAAGCCTCTAAGTCGTAAAACTCGCGATCATCGGGCATAAAAATATGAACAATGACATCGCCATAGTCTTGGAGTACCCAGCGGCCTTCGCTCATGCCTTCGACTCTGATCGGTAGCTGGCCGAGCTGGTCTTGGATCGTGCCTTCTATTGAGTTCGCAATGGCTCGTACCTGAACCTTGGAAAAACCTGTAGCAATAACGAAGTAGTCAGCTAGGTAGGAAATATCTCCCGTTTGCAGAATGGTAATATTGCCTGCTTTGCGGTCATCGGCCGCCTCGGCGATCGCCAGCGCGAGTGCCTTAGCTTTTTCATCTATGGGACGTCGAGCCTCGTCATCAATCACAGGTCGTAGGGACTGCTCCGACATCTGCTCCGACATCGAATCAATATCAGAATCGGCCCTATCCGGCGCTAAGCCCATAGTTTTGTCGGTTGCTTCGTCTGCCATTACGTCAGCCATTGCTTTGGGATAATCACTCAAAAGCTCAGTTCCTTAAAGGGTTGTGTGTTGAATATGGGTTGAACGGTCAGCAGTGCGACTAGCGGTGCCACTAGAAGCGTGCAAACTGCTCTTTTCTCATTCTACTGAAAAGCCTATGGTTTATAACGAGTCGCTTTATTAGGCTTGACACAACTCATCACAGCTGTAATATTTCCTCATACTTTCTCGACCAGCATCAAGCAGCGATGCCCGAACATAAGGCATAATCTCTGTAGTGTAATTGCCCATAGACGGAGCCAGTGAGCCTTGAGTTTTAGCGCCCTCTTTTCTATTCCTTTCGCCGTTTTAGTTGGATTGGTTATTGGCCTATTGGGCGCGCTAGTCGTTTACTGGTTGATGAAGCAGCGAATTAATCGGCTCGTTAGCGCCCTGCAAAATAACCAACGCAGACTACAGCAGCTAGAAAATGAGCATGAAATTAGGTTGCGTGCTGCGACCGATCAGCTTCAGGCCGACTATGAGCGACAGCTCGCCGAAAAAATAGAATACTATCAGGACGATCAAATGCTGCAAACAGAGCTGATGGCCCTAGAGTTTGAAACTCGGCTGAAAGTATTAGAGGACGCACATAGCCGAGAACTCGCAATGCAGTCCTAAAATACAATCCCAAAATGCAATCCCAAAATGCAATCGTAAGCAGCTTATTTCGACACACATTTCAACACACATCTCAACACACAGATCTGCTGCTTCAGCACGACAAAGGGAAAAGCCCCCAAAGTACACAACCGGTATTTTGGTATCAACGGCACCCAAAAGCGGTCAGACTTGTATGCTGGATTCTGTAGACTGAATTTTTTTGGATATTTATCAAGGACTGCGCCCTATGACCCGTGCAATTATGGAAACAAGTAAAGGAACGATTAACCTTGACTTGTTCGATCAAGATGCGCCTAAAACCGTAGAAAACTTCGTCAAGCTCTCTAAAGATGGCTTTTATGACGACCTCAGTTTTCACCGTGTCATTCCCAATTTTATGGTTCAAGGCGGTTGCCCCCTCGGAACAGGGACTGGTGGCCCTGGCTACAAAATTAAATGTGAGATTAACGACAACGCGCATGAGGCAGGCAGCCTTTCAATGGCTCATGCGGGTAAAGACACTGGCGGCAGTCAGTTCTTCATTTGTCATGAAGCCCAGCCTCATTTGGATGGCATCCATACCGTGTTTGGAAAAACTGAAGATATGGATGTTGTGAATCAAATTGCCAAAGGCGACAAAATTGTCTCGGTTAAAATCGAAGACTAATTTTTTTAATAAAGCTTCTTTTAACGAAGCTTAGATCAAAAAGGCTCAAGGTGCGGATGATGCCGCCTTGGGCCTTTTCGTTTTAAAGTATTGATGTAGCGAGACATTCCAGCAGCTGCAATTTTAGTTTCCCTACGCTCTCATTTGGTTTTGTTTGGTCTTGGTTGATGATCTCTACTCAATCTTCAGAAGCTGATGCTTTAGGCACTGCGAGCTTCACGCCCCTCTCTAGTAATAAGTCGCCTGAGTTGCCTGAGTTGCCTGAGTTGCCTGAGTCGTCTGAGTGGTTCTCTACGATTGGGAAAAAGCTCCTGACAGGGATAACCGGTTTGGGGTTGGTGATTTTTGTAGTGGTTCACTTGTTGGGTAATTTGACGCTTTTTTTCAGCGCGAGTGCCTATAACCGTTTGGCCCATATCATAGAGCGCTTAGGTGTATTGACTTACTTAGTAGAAGGCGGGCTGTTGGCGATCGCACTCGTTCATATCGCCGTGGGTATTAACATCCATATGAATAAGCAAACGGCTCGCCCGGTGAAATATGCCCAGTATGTTTCGGCAGGTCAGCCGAGTCGCCAAAGCTTGAGTTCTCGCACCATGATTGTATCGGGGCTGGTGCTAGGGGGCTTTTTAGTCATGCATTTGGCGACTTTTAAATTTGGCACTTACTATACGCTGCCCGATGGATCAGGGAGAGACCTGTCGCGTTTGGTATTTGAAACATTTCATCGACCTGGATATACGGCTGGCTATGTCGTTGTTTTAAGCCTATTGGGTCTGCATTTGCGCCATGGTATTTGGAGTGCGCTTCAGTCTTTGGGAATTGCAACTCGGCCTGGGCTGTATGCGGCCAGTGCGGTGCTAGGGAGTGCGATCGCCCTGGGATTCATTGGCTTGCCGATCTCTATTTACTTTGGCCTGATTTAATTGGCCCCATTTGACTGGCCTCATTACAATGGGCCTGATTTGAACCTGCTATGACCTTAAATGCCCGCATTCCCGAAGGCCCATTGCCTCACAAGTGGGGAAACTTTAAAGACCACTGCCAGCTGGTAAACCCCAGCAACAAACCGAAGCACACCATTTTGGTGGTAGGGACGGGGCTTGCGGGTGCATCGGCAGCCGCAACGCTGGCCGAACAAGGCTACCGGGTCAAAAGCTTTTGCATTCAAGACTCGCCGCGACGGGCACATAGCATAGCGGCTCAGGGCGGCATTAACGCAGCTAAAAACTATCCTAATGATGGCGATAGCGTGTGGCGGCTATTTTACGACACGATTAAGGGCGGCGACTATCGGTCGCGTGAGGCCAATGTTTACCGACTCGCACAAATTAGCAATCAAATTATTGATCAGTGCGTGGCGCAAGGGGTGCCTTTTGCGCGTGAATACAGCGGTTTATTAGCAAACCGTTCGTTTGGCGGCGCCCAGGTTTCACGGACATTTTACGCTAAGGGACAAACCGGACAGCAGCTGCTGCTAGGGGCCTATGGGGCGATGATGCGGCAGGTGGCAGCAAGACAAATCGAGCTGTTTCCCCGTCGTGAAATGCTGGACTTGGTGGTTATTAATGGGCAGGCCAGGGGCATTGTGGTGCGCAATTTGCTCACGGGCGAATTTGAGCGCTATGCGGGCGATGCAGTGGTGCTTGCAACCGGAGGATACAGCAATGTGTACTACCTTTCGACCAATGGCAAAAACTCTAATGTGACGGCAGCGTGGCGGGCGCATAAGCGGGGCGCGCTGTTTGCCAATCCTTGCTTTACGCAAATTCATCCGACCTGCATTCCGGTGGCCAGTGAGTTTCAGTCGAAGCTGACGCTGATGAGTGAGAGCCTGCGGAATGATGGGCGGGTGTGGGTGCCGAAGCAGGCTGGCAATCAACGATTGGCCCAAGAGATTCCAGAAGCCGATCGCGATTACTACTTAGAAACCCGCTATCCCACGTTTGGGAACTTGGTGCCTCGGGATGTGGCTTCACGAAATGCTAAGCAGGTGATCGATGAAGGCCGGGGCGTTGGAAGTACGGGGCTAGCGGTGTATCTGGATTTTCGGGATGCGATCGCATCTCAAGGGAAGTCTGCGATTGAAGCGCGCTACGGCAACCTATTTGAAATGTACCAGCGGATTACCGGGGAAGATCCTTACGCCGTGCCTATGCGCATTTATCCGGCGGTGCATTACACCATGGGCGGACTCTGGGTGGACTATCACCTCATGAGCACGGTGCCGGGCCTGTTTGTGCTGGGTGAGGCGAATTTTTCAGATCATGGTGCCAATCGCTTGGGTGCGAGTGCGCTGATGCAGGGGTTGGCCGATGGATATTTCATTATTCCGTACACGCTGGGCAATTATTTGGCTACGACGCCCCTGCCTGAAGTGGATACAAGTGATGAGGCATTTGGCGAAGCCGAAGCCTCGGCGCGAACAAGGACGATGAAGCTACTGAGCATTCAGGGTGATAAGACGGTACTGGACTTTCACAGAGAGCTGGGTCATTTGATTTGGAATGGGGTCGGGATTCATCGACATCAGCAGGGATTGAAGAAAACGATTGAAGATGTGCGATCGCTCCGGCATGAGTTTTGGCAAAATTTGCGCGTACCGGGTGAGGCCACAACGTTGAATAAAAACCTGGAATTCGCAGGCCGAGTGGCTGACTTTATGGAGCTAGGCGAAGTAATGGCCCGCGATGCCTTGGCGCGGGAAGAGTCCTGTGGCTGTCATTTTCGAGAAGAGTTTCAGACCGCTAGCGGAGAAGCACAGCGCCGAGATGAGCCGTTTGCGATCGCAGCCGCTTGGAAATATCAAGGAGACGAGCAGCCACCTGAGCTAGAACATGAAACCCTGGTATTTGAGAATGTAGAGCTGACGCAGCGGTCTTATCGGTAACAGAACCGGCAAAAGAGTCAGCAAAAGAGCCAGCAAAAGATTTAACTAAAAATCAGTTAAAAATTTAACGAAAGGTCAGCAAGGGCAGGCACTAAGGACAAAATGAAAATTAATTTAAAAATTTGGCGTCAGGAGCACGCGCGTGTGTCGGGTGCTTTTGTCCATTACACCGTGGCCAATGTTCAGCCTGATTTGTCTTTTTTAGAGGTGCTTGATCTGCTCAATGAGCAACTGATTGCTGAGGGCGGCGTACCGGTGGAATTTGACCATGATTGCCGCGAGGGCATTTGTGGCGCTTGCGGCATGATGGTAAACGGCCAAGCCCATGGGCCTTTGCAGCGAACGGCAGTGTGTCAGCTCTATATGCGGCATTTTTCAGATGGCGATACGGTGACGGTAGAACCCTGGCGAGCAAAGGCGTTTCCGGTGATTAAGGATTTAGTCGTCGACAGATCGGCGCTGGATAGAATTTCGGCGGCGGGAGGCTACATTTCAGTAAAAACTGGCGCAGCTCCCGACGCCAATGCCGTGCTAGTAGCTAAGCCTGATGCGGATACCGCATTTGACTATGCGGCCTGTATTGGCTGCGGGGCCTGCATCGCGGCCTGCCCAAACGCGTCAGCGTCGCTATTTACGGCGGCAAAAATTTCGCAACTAGCACTGCTCGCGCAGGGACAACCAGAGCGCAAATCGCGGGTGGTGAAAATGACGCAGCAGATGACGGCTGAGGGCTTTGGCGATTGCTCCAACCACGGAGAATGTCAGTCGGTGTGCCCAAAGGGAATTTCAATCGATGCGATCGCTCAAATGCGCCGAGAGTATATTCGAGCTAAACTACCTTTCGGCTAGCGCCATTCTCCCCATTTATTCCTCCCGATTCATTCCTTTCTATTCGAGCGATTTACCGTACATGTCAACTGCAATGGCTGATGTCACAGAAATTTATACCGATGGTGCCTGCTCTGGAAATCCGGGGCCAGGTGGCTGGGGCACATTGATAGAATTTGCCGATGGGCAGACGCATGAGCTAGGAGGCAGAGACCAAGCGACAACGAACAATCGGATGGAAATGCAGGCTGCGATCGCAGCACTCGAATTCTTAAGCGAGTCTGATATCAACAGTAAGTCTGTGATTTTGCACACCGACAGTGAATACCTTAAAAATGGCATCACCAAATGGATCAACGGCTGGAAACGCAAAGGCTGGAAAACATCGGCAGGTAAACCTGTGCTCAACAAAGACCTTTGGCAAAAGCTCGATGAGCTCACTCAGGCGCTTAGCAAGCATGACCTCACCATCGACTGGCGCTATGTGCGCGGCCATGCCGGGAACCCCGGCAACGAGCGCTGCGACGAAATCGCTCGGGCCTTTTCTCACCGCAACATGATTAACCTAAAGCAGCACAAATCCCAAGCCAAAGAACAAACAGCATCAGAAAAAAAGATATCCGCGACAAAAACATCTGTAAAGAAAGACGCCGAAAATTTTTCTGACGTTAAAATCGTATCAAGAACTCACGATATTGAAGACAATCATAGAAATATTTCACTGGATACCCCAGAAATAAACACTCACCTGCCGCAGTCCGAATTGGGGACTCCAGAGCTAGAATCCTACGAAGTAACAGCCGATCAAAGAGGACAGCAACCGGACATGGTTACGTCAACAGACAAACAAGACAGTCTCACGGGGGGCTGTAGAATAGATCGCCTCACCAACGCGCTTAAGACCCTCCAGGTCACTGACGAACTTGCTAAGCAAGGCTATCTAATTACTAGCGCTGAGCTGGCCGATTTAATGGACGTTAACGCGAGCGCAGTGACTAGCCGAGGCGACTACTGGGCCTGGCGTAACTGGACAGTCTCTCGTATTCGCCGAGAGGGCAATCAAATTTTGTGGCAGCTAGAGCGAATTGATGAGTAGCTATTAAAGAAAAATTAACCGGGCGGCCAGCTGAGAGATCTCCCGCCTAACAAATGCATGTGAAGATGAAAGACCGTTTGCCCTCCATCTTCACCCGTGTTGATAACAACACGATAGCCAGTGTCTAATTTTTGCTGTTGGGCTATTTCACCGACCGCTAAAAGCAAGTGACCTAGCAAGGCCTTATCTGCCTCTTGGGCTTCTGAGAGAGCTGGGATAGGCTTTTTTGGAATGACTAATATGTGGGTAGGGGCCTGGGGCGCGATATCGCGAAAGGCTAAACAAAGCTCGTCTTCATAAACAATGTCAGCTGGAATTTCTCGACGAATGATTTTGCTAAAAAGGGTGTCTTCACTCATTCAGGATTTCGCTTTTGTTGTGAGCAGGTCTTAATTCTATCGGTTGGGACTGCCATCAGACTAGCCGTCCGTCGTTGAAACCTCGCCAGTGGGTCAAAAGCTGGGCCACAGTTGGGCCACAGTTAGGCCACAGTTGGGCCACAGTTGGGCCACAGTTAGGCCAGAGCTAAGCCGAACGTCGAACTAGAGAGAGGTCAGGTTTGAACTGCCCTCTAAGGCATTTTCTTCTGGATTCATCACTTCTGGCAAGACCACCTGACTAGGTTCAAACACAACCTGTGAGTGCAGCCAGGTGGCAATGAGTTGGGGGGCGTTTTTTCTACCCCAGCGCAGCATAAAAAATCTAAAAATGGGTTTGGATCGTCGGGCGATCGCTTTGAGTAACCAGTTGAGCGGCCTAGAGTGAACTTTTTGATTAACTAGGTTAACAGAGCCGACATCGTAAAGACAGTCAGCAATGAGTTTGAACGTCACCTCTTCTCTAAGAAACAAGCTTTCTAGCAGCATTTCTATATCTCGTATACGCTCTTCTTCTTTCTGCTGCTCGCGAATAACGACCGCAGTTTTTCGGTTGTTTGAAAGCCTCAACATAGTTCCGACTAGCCCTTGCCACTAATTCTTGAAAGCATCTCTCTAAAACAGTTCTCTAAAACAGTTTTCTGAAATAAAAGCTGCCCTAAGTGTGACAGGTCGTTAGCTTCCACTGATAAGAAGTTTGATGTCAAATTTTAAATTGACATTTCAATCACTATTAAACAGCCTCAGACAGAGGATTGTCATACGCCTAGAGGTGACAAATCCGCATTTTTGGCAATTATAAGAACCTAGATTATAAAAACCCAGATCAGATATTTTGGAGCCTGCGTAAGGCAGGAGTGATGCACAGCAATGCTAGCGAGAATTTGGAGTGCGTCGCTCATTGGGATTGATGCACTCAAGGTGGGTGTAGAAGTTGATTTATCGGGTGGACTGCCTGGAGTCGTTATTGTGGGGCTGCCTGATACAGCTGTGCAAGAGTCGCGAGAACGGGTGCGAGCAGCACTTAAAAATGCTGGGTTTGCCTTTCCAATGCGCAAGGTGGTGATCAATCTGACGCCAGCCGATGTGCGCAAGGAAGGACCGATTTACGATTTGCCAATTGCCATCGGCATTTTGGCGGCGTCTGAGGCAGTGGCGCAAAATTGCCTGAATGATTATTTGTTTTTAGGTGAAATGTCGCTAGATGGGACACTTAGGCCAGTAGCAGGGGTGGTTGCGATCGCTGCTGCCGCACGTAGGCTGGGGCTAAAAGGACTCATACTTCCCGCTGATAACGCCTATGAGGCTGCGGTCGTGCCGGGGTTAGAGGTGTATGGATTCAAGACGCTCACCGAGGTAGCCGCGTTTTTAAACCATCCAGATGGGCAATTGCCAGTAACCGTCAATGCGCCAGAAGAGTTGTTGCGATCGCCCATGCCCAGTCAGGATCTGCGGGATGTAAAAGGACAAGCCCAAGCCCGCCGCGCCTTAGAAATTGCAGCAGCTGGCGGTCATAACCTGTGTTTAATCGGGCCACCGGGTAGCGGTAAAACCATGCTCGCCCAGCGGCTACCCGGCATTTTACCAGCGCTCACCTTTGCCGAAGCACTAGAAGTCACCCAAATTCATTCCGTCGCTGGCCTCTTAAAAGAAAAAGGAAGCCTAGTTAACCAAAGGCCCTTTAGAACACCCCACCACTCAGCTTCTGGCCCTTCCTTAGTAGGCGGCGGCAGCTATCCCAAACCAGGTGAAATTTCACTGGCTCATCGAGGCGTTTTATTTTTAGACGAACTCACTGAATTTAAGCGCAACGTACTCGAATTTTTGCGTCAGCCGCTTGAAGATGGAAAAGTCACCATTTCTAGAACTCGACAGTCGGTAGAATTTCCGGCGCAGTTCACCCTAGTCTCTAGCACTAACCCCTGTCCCTGCGGCTACTTTGGCGATACTGTACAGCCCTGCACCTGCACACCGCGCAACCGTGAGCAATATTGGGCAAAACTTTCAGGGCCGCTGATGGATCGAATTGACCTACAGGTGATTGTCGGTAGGCTAAAGCCTGAAGAAGTAACCCAACAGCCCGAAGGAGAAGACTCTGCAACCGTACGCGCTAGGGTAGAAGCCGCTCGTCATCGGGCCCAAACCAGATTTTCAGAGGAACCTGCCTTGCAGTGCAATTCTGATATGGAAAGCCGTCATATTCGCCAATGGTGCGCCTATAATGAAGCGACTCGTAGCCTCATTGAAGGCGCAATTCGTAAGCTTGGCCTTTCGGCAAGAGCCACTGACCGCATCTTGAAAGTCGCTCGTACGATTGCAGATCTTAGTGATGACTCAAAAATTGAAACGCAGCATGTTGCTGAAGCGATTCAATACCGAACAATTGATCGAATGCAGTGATTGGAATACAGTAGCTTGAAGGCAGCCACTCGAATGCAGTGAGGGTTGGAATGCGCCACTTTGCTTTCCACAACGAAAATCACAGCTAAATTGCGGCTGACTAAGAATATGCGCTGAATATTAGGGTATTGGGCTATTAGCTCTATGTCTCTAGGTGCAGGGTATAACAGGCAAGCATTCGCTATTGTAATAGCAAGTTAAATCGATGTGCGTTGTGGCAAGCTGATCGTCCAACAACTATTGCAACTATGATGAGCTTGCAATTTTTATGTTCTATCGATTTGGTATAACCGTAATTTTTGAGGAGTAATACGTCCATGAAAAAGCATGTATTAGGTGCCATGACCCTAGCCCTACTAGCGTTAGGCATACAGCTACCAACCAGAGCACAAACTACTGTCCCACTAGAAACTGTGCCAATTGAAGCCGCTAGCTGGACACAATCTGAAAATTTGACTGCTGAAAGCCTTGCACAGCCGAATGCTGACACCCTACCTGGTCAGCCTGAGTCCAGCGCGCTGGTTTATCCCGTCACAGATTCACTCTCTACAGATTCATCTATAGAAACCCCTATTGAAGCTGCCCCTACCGAGCTAGCCCAAGCACGACGGCGCACTAGCGCTAGCGTCGGCGGATCAGACTTCATCGGCATCGGAGGTGACTTCGGCTATGCTGACGATCTATCTTTTGCCGTTATTAGTAAGCTTTCTCTGTCCGAAAATGTTGCGCTACGGCCTTCTGTGCTAGTCGGTGATGACTTGTCGGTGCTCGTGCCGGTTACTTACGAATTTAATCGCTACTCTACTGATGTGGGCGGTTTCAGGGTGCTTCCTTATGCGGGCGTGGGCGCTTCTTATCAAGATAATTCTGATAATGAAAACTTTAACCTACTCCTTTCAGCAGGGGCAGATGTTCCGCTCTCTGATCAGTTCACGCTGAATGCTCAAGCGAATGTTGGGGTTCTTAACGATACTGAGTTTGGCGTAACCGTTGGCGTTGGCTACAATTTTGGCAGACTTATTCGCTAGCACCTTATTCGCTAGAACTGTGTAAACAAGCGACTTTAGAGCAAGTAGATATCAAAACAAGCGATTGAGAAAGCGATTCGGGAGAAGGCGCTACTCGGTCGCTTTTTATTGGCTTTTTTTATTGGAATTGGGTTGCTGAACTTTTTTACTATCTTTTTTCAAGTGTAAATTTCTTAAGTGTAAATAAGTTGATGCATTTCTGGGCAAGCTTTAACAAAGACAGGATTTTTGTGACGACAGCCTAGGCTGATGCCACATGCATGCAAATCGTAACCGTTAAAGAAACCATTAGAGGAGTATTGATGATGTCAGCAAATAAAGTCGCAGGAAGCGTTGCAGCCGGACTGATGATGCTTGCAGTAGGCGGACAACTCCCTGCACAGGCACAGGCTATCGATACGGCTAGCAATCAATATGCTGCTGGAACCGCAGGTGATTTAACAGTTGAAGGTCGTTCTTATAGCCGTTCTGAGGCCAGTGAGTTGGGTAACGCTAACGAATTCGCCGAAGAATCAGTGGAGATAGCACAAGCTCGTCGTCGTATGACTGGGAGTGCAGCTCGTGGTACCAACTTTGTAGGTGTAGGGGCTAACTTTGGCTATGTAGATGATACTTCTGTCGCACTTATTGGCAAATTTTCTGTTGCAGATCGCGTGTCTGTTCGACCTGTTGTTGCTTTTGGCGAAAACACAATGGTGCAAGTTCCGTTTACTTACGAATTTAGCCAGATGGGAACTAACGTTGGCGGTTTTCAGGTTCTTCCATATGCAGGGGCGGGCGGTGCTTGGTCCAATAAAAATAACAACAACGGCGAGACGGACGAGTCGGATATCCGTCTGCTATTTGTCGCGGGTGTAGATGTGCCTGTTTCCCGTGATTTTACTGTTAATGCTCAAGCGAATTTGGGGGTTATTAACGAGACAGAATTTGGTGCGACGATTGGTGTGGGTTACAACATTGGCAACCTTTTTCGCTAAGCCAGTTCGCTAATTCAACTGGCTAATTCAACTGGCTGATTCCACTAGCTAATTCAGCTCGCTAATTCAACAAAGTTACTAATCGATTTAGAATCGTGAGTCATGACGACAGGGCACGATTGCGATCGCGCTTTCAACAGATCTGGGGCTACGAGGATTTTAGACCGCCGCAGGGAGAAATTGCGGCGGCGCTGCTGAAAGGCCAAGATTCACTTATCGTGATGCCAACGGGTGGCGGTAAGTCCGTTTGTTTTCAGCTGCCGGCGTTGATGAAATCGGGGGTGACCTTAGTGGTTTCACCGCTGGTGGCGCTGATGGAAAATCAGGTACAGGAACTGGCTGAGAAAGGGCTTTCGGCAGCGGCTTTGCATAGTGAGCTAGAGAACCAGCTGCATTGGCAAACGCTGCGGCGGCTGGCTCAAAACCACTTGCGACTGCTCTATTTATCACCCGAAACGCTGCTAAGCACTAAGGTGTGGACTGTGCTGTGCGAGCCTCAGGTTGTCATTAACGCGCTCGTATTGGATGAAGCTCACTGCCTAACTCAGTGGGGCGATAGTTTTCGGCCTACGTACCGGCGGTTGGGGGCGGTGCGTTCGGCGCTGTTGGCCTGTAAGCCCAAGGGCGCAAAAATCGCGATCGCAGCTTTCACCGCCACCGCCGACCCCATCACCCAAAAGGCACTTCACACGGTGCTTCGGCTTCAGTCACCGCAAATTATCCGGCTCAATCCCTATCGCAGCAATTTACATCTTTCGGTAAAAACGGTGTGGACACCGAAGGGCCGTAAAAGAGCGCTGCTCAAATTCGTGCAGCAGCAGGGTAAGCAGTCGGGTTTGATTTACGCGCGGACACGGCGGGGCACAGAAGCGCTCGCCCACTGGTTTGCGCATCAAGGCTACTCTGTTCAGGCGTACCATGGCGGGCTCGGCGCATCGCAGCGACGCCGAATAGAATCGCAGTGGATTGAGGGGAACTGCCAGTTTGTGGTGTGTACCTCTGCTTTTGGGATGGGCATTAACAAGTCGGACTGCCGGTTTGTGGCGCATCATGAGGTGCCGAGTCTGCTGGCAGAATATGTTCAGGAAGTGGGGCGCGGCGGACGAGATGGTCAGCCCGCTCAAGCACTGTCTTTGGTGAGTGAGCCCACTGGGCTGCTAGCGCCAGAAGATAAGCAACGCTGGCAGTTTTTTGAGCAAAAAGCGCAGCAACTGCAACGGTCGGCTTTGCAGCTGGTAAAGCAAATCCCGGCAGAAGGCAACATTGATGAGGTGAGGCGAAAGTTTCGAGAGAGCGATCAAGCGTTGGCGCTGCTACATCGCAATGGACAGCTCACATGGCTCGATCCATTTACCTACCGGATAGATTTGGGGCAGTCGGCAAAAGCTGATAAGCAGCCGCCTCCAGCCGCCGTGATGAAGCGGTATTTGTTTACCCGCCAGTGTCGCTGGCAGTTTTTACTTGAAGCCTTTGGGTTTGCCGATGAAGCAAAGGATATGCGGTGTGGGAAGTGCGATCGCTGCATGTCATAACAAGCCACTCGTAACAAACCACTTCGGATACAAGCCACTTTGGATACAAGCCACTTTGGATACAAACCACTTCGGATACAAACCACTTCGGATACAAACCACTTCGGATACAAGCCACTTTGGATCGGCGCAACCACAATCAGCACGACCCAAAAGGGTTAAATTTTCTCTGGTTGCTTTTCGTCGCCTGCGGTAACTAACGGTTCAACGGTCTTATCTTCATTATCCTCATCTGTGATTGCGCCAGAAAGGTCGGGGATAGTGACGGGGGTTGTTGCTTCGCCTACTTTTTTAGAAAAGCCCCAAGCGAAGAGACTAAAGATGAGAGTGACCATGACCCATTCGGGCGGCACCCAGTCAGGGTTAATGACTCGCACGAGTAGGCGGATACCAACAAACGCGACCGTGATAAAACCGGCGTCTTCTAAGTGGACGTAGATTTCAAGCCATTTGATGAAGAGACCCGCCATAAAGCGTAAGGCAATGATGCCGATGGTGCCGCCGAGCAGAACGATCAAGACATCTTTGGAAAGCGCGATCGCAGTGGTTACGCTGTCTAACGAAAAGGCGATATCGGTTAAAGCGATGGTGGGGACCGCTTGCCACAAGCTACTAAATTTGGGGCCGCCAGCTTCGCCATCTTCACCAGTACCGCTCATAAAGTGCTGGTACACTAACCAGAGTAAATAAAGGGCTCCGGCCACTTCAAACTGCCAGTACTTAAGCACCCAGCTAGCCGCCAGAATCAGGCTAACGCGCATGATAAAGGCCACCAAAAGGCCCAGATTAAGTGCTTTTTTTTGGAGTGCTTCGGTTTGTAACCCTTGGGCGATCGCTGCCAATGCAATGGCGTTATCTGCTGAGAGGACAAGCTCTAGCAAAATCAGCACGGGTAGTAGTAATAAGGTATCGCCCCCCAGCGTGGGAGACATTTCAAGCAGACGATCTAACATGTAGGCACTGGTAGGGCGAGGCCCTGTAAAAGACTTTTCTTAAAAAGGGAAAATAGCGGTTAAGTTCCTTTTTAGCAAGGCAAGCGATCAATACCCTCCCCTATCTAGAATAGATCGAAAGCCTAGGATCAAAAGTCTAGAATAAATCGAAAGCTAGATGCTATGCCGTTTCACTCCTTGTACCTTCACTCTGTGCAGCTGTGGTCAATTCTCTTGAAAAGTTTAAAGCCCAATATCCAACGGGTGCGCTGATTGCAGATTTGGTGTCTGTCAATGAGGGTCAGTATGTGGTGCGAGCAGCAGTGATGCTTAAAGGCGAAACGCTGGCAACTGGGCTAGCAGCGCATATAGATGTACAAATGGCTGAGGATAAGGCTCGGGAACGGGCGATCGCGGCCTTGGGCATCTTTGTCGAATCGCCCGCGATCTCTCCTGCGATATCTCAGCTACCGCTCTCTCAATCGAGCGTATTTCAACCGGCCATATCTCAGCCACCGCTCTCTCAACCGAGCGTATTTCAACTGGGCGTGTCTCAGCCTGAAGTAGAGGATGTGGTGATATATACAGATACCGAGGCACTGCCAGAAGAGGATGATTTAGGGCCACCGATTGATGCAATTGATGATGCAATTGAGGAAGGGGCTCAAGCCGCAACGCCAAAAAGCACTGCAAAAACCGCAATGGAGTCAGTAGAACCAGCTAAGCCTTCGGCTGCGGTTATCGCGCTAGAAAACTTCAGTACCAGCGCAAAGCCGGTGGATCTCTCAGATGTAATCGCCCAGACAGATGTAGAACTTACACGGCTAGGTTGGACGAGCACCCAGGGGCGCGAATATTTGGAGCAGAATTATGGTAAGCGATCGCGTCAACAGCTCACAGACGAAGAACTCATGAGCTTTTTACTGTACCTAGAAGCACAGCCATAATCGGCTGACTGCTAGCAATCGCTCACTATTTCACAGCTGAGTTGATCTTTACACGGCTGAGTCGGTCATCACATGGGTTGCTCGGTAAACTTAGCAATCTCAAAGCAGTGACGTCCTGCCGGATGCGCCCATTGCAACGGCGAGCTGCGCAGATTACCGGCCAAAGGGGTTTGAGAATCGTAGGCAAAATTAGCGCATAGTTCATAGACAGTATCGCTCAACCGTCGATACTCATAAGGCTCGCCTGTCTGAGGGTCTATTAAATCAGGCGCTTGTTGGATAGAGTCCGGCAGCGTCTCTGGTAAGGGCTGAGGCGAGGCATCTTGATTGCCCACATAGTCTACCAACACCCTCGCTATTTGAGATAAATCAGCAATCCTCTCCTCATCTAGGGCTAACAGCCGCTGTTTGTTCGGTGATCCAAGCAGCCAGAACCCAGCGACCACAGCAGCCAACACCGACAATGAGGACATTGCCAAAAACACCCGGTCGGTGGACTTTTCTTGGTTAGATTCGTGATCCAATCCGCTAGATTGAGTCATGATGTTGCGCCTACCCGATTCGGACTTCTTTTTAGCCAGTTGAAGTAGTAGCGTAAAATGCCGCCGTCAATAATCAGCACCACCACTACTTTGAGAATAAATCGACTTGTCAGCTCACCGCGTAGAAACGAGGTCAAAAAGGCCATCAGCGTGCCGACGCCAACGAGCGCTGCAATCAGCAGTGTTAGGTAGGTTAGCCATTTACGGACGCCCGAAAAGTGCTTTTCGCGGTAAATCCGCAGCTCTCGGTTAATGCTACGCATGAGCCACAGATACACCGGATAGGCCACGATGAGGCGGGCAAGGCTAAACGCTAGGTTGTAGTAAGGGCTGCTGTAGTAAGTTTGCGTGGCATCTGGAAAAATGCGATCAATCCAGATAAAAGCGATTTCGCCGAGCGAATACGTCCATAACCCGAGCATGGCAAACGAAAGCAAATAGAAAAAGGCGTCTTTGGCCGATTCGCTCCCCCCTGAAGGTGGTGTCGGCATAGGATAGCCGGTGAACCGCTCATATACTTCAAAAAAGGCACGTTCAATATCACGCTGGGGCCAGCCAAACTGACGCAGCAGTTGGCTAATAAATTCATCCGTTGCGCCGCGATCGCGTGCCCGTTCAATAAAGGTCACAATGTCCGCAACTTCACCCGACTCGTTCGGCAGCGGGTTGTTGTTGGCTGGGTTTCTGTTAATAGAGACCATAGCAAATTATCAAAATTTGGCTCAAGCGCGAGTAAACGCTCAATCAAATTCTACCGACTGAACTCGGTGCTTTGCTGACATGCAACCTTATAGAATTGTAATGCTTGGCCCGTCAGATTCGGCCCGTCAGCTCCGACCCGCTAGATTCAGCCAGTCAGATTCGGCTAATGGCTAAGCCAGATCAGCACGACGCTGTGCAATCTTTGCCTTAAGGTCTTTTGCTTGGGCCATCAGATCAGCCTGACTCAGCTCAGCTTGATCGCCAGAACCCAGCCACTTTAGCTGCACTTTGCCAGCTTCAGCTTCAGCGTCTCCTACAATTAACCCAACTACCGCGCCGCTACGATCAGCCCGCTTAAACTGCTTACCGAATGCGCTACCGCTGAGATCTACTTCTACTGAATAGCCCTGCTGCCTAAGCTGATTGGCCAGTATTGCCGACTGAAGCTCAGCTTTTTCACCCCGAGAAATGAAGTAGATATCTAGCTCAGGCACTGTGCTGAAGCGCTTCATTTGCTCCAGCAAAATAATCAAACGCTCTATGCCCATACCAAAACCAATGGCAGGCGTATCTGGCCCACCGAGCTGAGCGACTAGGCCATCGTAGCGACCACCAGCACAGACGGTCGCTTGGGCACCCAAATCAGCAGACTGAATCTCGAAAGCGGTGTGGGTGTAGTAGTCTAGGCCGCGAACGAGGCGGGGATTGATATTGAACGAGATGCCAAGATTGGTGAGGTGCTGCTGAACGCCCTCAAAATGCTTTTGGGAGTCGTGGCTTAAAAAATCTAAAAGGCTAGGGGCCTCGGTGACGATTTCTTGGGTGCGTTTATCTTTGCTATCGAGAATGCGGAGGGGATTGCGGATGAGGCGGTCTTGAGAGTCGGTGTCTAGCTCATGGGCAAAAGGGGTGAGGTATCTGACAAGGGCCTCGCGGTATGACTGGCGATCTTCGCTGCTGCCGACGGAGTTAAGCTCAAGGGTCAGGGCTTTGAGCCCCAGGGTGTTGAGGAGTTGAGTCGCGATCGCAATCACCTCTACATCAGCCCTAGGATCGCGACTGCCCAAAATTTCGACATCTAACTGATGAAACTGCCTTTGCCTGCCTGCCTGCGGTCTTTCGTAGCGAAAGGCAGGGCCAAGATGCCACAGTCGTTGCACACCGCCCTGGGCAAAGAGCTTGTTTTGAATAAAGGCGCGTACTAACCCTGCGGTAATTTCGGGGCGCAGCGCAATAGATCGACCGCCCCGGTCTTCAAAACTGTACATTTCCTTGCCAACGGCATCGGTCGCCTCGCCAATGCCACGGGCAAACAGTTCGGTTTGCTCAAAGAGAGGAGTCCGAATTTCGCGATAGGCGAATTGATTGAGTACATGCCTTGCCAAGCGCTCTATGGTTTCCCATAGGGGAGACTCTGACGGTAAAATATCGCGAGTACCGCGAAGGGCTTGAATGCTACTCATGAAAAGAAAACCTTAGGCGTCTGGCGAGTGCTTGGGTGAGTGGTTTGGCAAATGACAGCAGTTTAGCTCGTCAATGCATACCTTACCTGACTGCAGAGCCCATCGCACTAGGGCGACTCGATTACCGGTTTCTGTTTTGCTTAAGACATTGCTCACATGGTTGTCCACGGTACGCTTACTAATCGCTAGCTCAGCGGAAATTTCCTGATTAGTCAGTCCTGCGGCAACGAGTTCTACAATTTCTAGCTCGCGCTTGGACAAATCACTCTGAACAAGATCAGGCGCATGGGCGTGCTCGTCTGTGGAGTCATCGGTGGATTCGGTTGGCATCGTCGCGTTTGAGAGTTCAGTCTGAGAAGATGAGCTACCGGGCATGAGCGTTTTAAATCTGTAATTATGCTTAGTGACTCCAGTGTAATCAATCCAACCACCGCAATGCCGAATATTGACAGTCTTAATAGAATATTTCTGTTCCAGAACTATCTGTCTAGGTTCAACCTGCCGAAGCAATTGCAAACGTTGATTTCAGCGCTGCTGATCAGCGGATTTTGTTTACTTAGTTTGCTGACAATGCCCGCCAGTTGCCTCGCGGATGACCTGGCGAATGGCCTTGCGAATGACCTTGCGGATAATTTGGGCATGCCGTCTGCGAAGCCGTTGAACTCATCACCGCCAGCGGGCTCACGATGCCTGAGTATATAAAATTGCTAAACCTCGCCAGTCAAGACGAGGCTTTGCGCGACAAAATACTAGGCAGAATGAACGAACCCTTACAAAAGTAGCAATACAAAAGTAGCAATCAAGAATAGCAATGGATTAGCTGCTTAAAGACTCCATGCTGGCGCGATCGCTCATTTGTGCAGTCAGCAAAGTCGAGAGCAAAGAAGCAGGCTGCTGCTTATGAGGCCAAGCAAACGAATGCTTAAACGCTGCCGCCTGACAAGCTCGCAACTGGTCAAACCCAATGACATCGTGAGTGAGCAAGTTTTCATACTCAAACGGTAAACGAACATTGTGCAACCCTGCATTATCCGTGCAGATGGCAATATCCACACCCGCATCAAAACAACGATCAAACACCGTCTTGAGCTGACTAATTTCATCAAGCGTTCCAGTTTGCAAGTAAGTGGTTGGACACACTTCTAAGCACTGCCCTTGAGCCGCTACCTGCTTAAGCAACTCAGGATGGCGCAGCGGAATTTGAATGCCATGACCAATGCGCATGAGGTAAGGCAATAGCTCGGGATAGCAGCCGTCCTTAGTTTCATACAAATGTCCTGTCGTATTGAGCCCCAGGTCTTGAGCATGGCTGTACAACCGTTTAATTTCATCCAGGTTATACACCGCATCTCCCCCCGCAATATCAATCCCGCAAACATAGTCAGGATACTGAGCCGCCAGCTCTAATGTTGCGCGGTTAATTTCATAGGGCAACCGTGAGTGCAAACACAAAATCTGCTTAGTGACAACCGGATATTCGCTTTGATGACTAGCCCGACCAACCACCTCAATAATCTCCGCCATCGCATCAATTCTTTGGGTGTTACTCAGCCACTCAGGCGTACGATAAAACGGCGTATACCGCAGCTCTAAATAAGCGAGATTCTCAAAAATATAAGCCCCTCGAATTAGGCGATAGATAAAGTAGGGAAGGGCTTCTTTGGTTTGCACGCTTTCTACTAGCGTATGTAGCTCTAGGTACTCTTCTAAGGTGTCTTTAGGCTGCGTATAAAACTGCTCAAACGCAGCATAATCGTTAAACTTGTCGGAAATATCAGGGCGGTTGCGCTCAAAATAGCGCCACAATACCCGAGGCACTACCGAACCTCCAAGATGTCGATGAAGCTCTGCGTATAAACTCATAGCGTGACCCTCCGCTGGCGTGAATAGATGGATGAAAATCGTCGGAAAGCCTACTCTGTAATGAAAAACGTAAAAACAGGAATCGTAGACCTTAAGACAAAAACTGACAAAAACTGAGGCAAAAAGGGCTTGACTATGCCTGGTTGACTAAATCTATGTTCTGGCTTACTAGTTCTGGTTTACTAAGTGTGATTTACTAAATTCGGTGTAATCGATCTACTACTAGCTACTACCAGTCAATTGAAGTTGAATAGACTGAAATGCTAGGTAGATTGAAACGCTAGAAGCGTTAATAGGCTGAAGTCCTAGAAACGCCAGTCCTAGAAACGCCAGTCCCAGAAATGCCAATAGATGAAAGTGCTAAATGGCTAAATTGAAGTCGTGGATGATTGTCAAGAATTATCAAGATTAAATTTTTGGTAGCGTCAGCTAGAAGCATCCGCACAAATCAGAAGCTTGTTAAACAGGAAAGCGTAAAAAAACGTAATTAATTATCTCTACAGCATAGCTAAGTTTTTGAAGAGAGGGGTGATCGCCCTACGTTAAGCCTCAATTTAGTCCCAAAACTTAGTCCCAAATTGGTTTTAAATCAGGTTTATTTTTTGCCCCTAGGTCGTCTCAAGTGAGTTCGAAATGCCCCAACTTTAGGGCAAACCCTCAGAGAAGCGTCAACTTTTGTTGTTGACACTTCTCTCAAAGCTTGGTGATAATGGTTGTTTGTTTGAACTCTAGCGATGTATTCTCTTGGCTAACGTTATTGTTATCGGCGCTCAGTGGGGCGATGAAGGTAAAGGCAAAATCACAGATTTGCTTAGCAAGTCAGCAGATGTGGTTGTGCGATATCAGGGCGGCGTCAATGCTGGCCACACCGTTGTCGTCAAAGACCAGACTTTTAAGCTACACCTGATTCCCTCGGGTATTTTGTACCCCGAGACCGAATGCATTATTGGTAGCGGCACGGTGATAGACCCTAAAGAACTCATCGCCGAGTTAGACAAAGTAGAGGCGCTAAATGTCTCTTCTAAAAACCTTTTTATCTCCCAGACTGCGCATATCACCATGCCTTATCACCGCATGATTGATCAAGCAGCAGAAGAACGGCGCGGCAATAAAAAAATTGGCACGACTAAGCGTGGCATTGGCCCTACCTACGCCGATAAGTCAGAGCGTACGGGCATTCGAGTGGTGGACATGATGGACACTGACGAGTTTGCTGAGCAGCTAAAGTGGACGATTGACTACAAGAATGTGGTGCTTGAAAAGCTATATGACCTCCAGCCGCTCGATCATAAAGAAGTGCTAGATGAGTACGTGGCTTATGCAGATAGACTGCGATCGCACGTCACCGACAGCGCCCTTCACATCTACAACGCCGCGCAGCAAAAAAAGAACATTCTCTTTGAAGGCGCGCAGGGCACCCTGCTAGACCTAGACCACGGCACCTACCCCTACGTCACTTCATCCAACCCAGTCGCAGGTGGAGCCTGCATCGGGTCGGGCGTTGGCCCAACCACCATTGATCGAGTCATCGGCGTGGCCAAAGCTTACACCACTCGCGTCGGCGAAGGCCCCTTCCCCACCGAGCTAGACGATGAAGTCGGCAATATGATTTGCGAAGTCGGCGCAGAATTTGGCACAACGACCGGACGTCGCCGCCGGTGTGGCTGGTTCGACGGCGTTATTAGCCGCTACGCTGTCCGCATTAACGGCTTAGATTGTCTGGCCATTACCAAGCTAGATGTACTCGACGGCCTAGACGAAATTAAAGTGTGCGTGGCCTATGAGCTAGATGGCGAGCGCTGCACCGAGATGCCCGGTAGCGCCAGACAATTTGGCCGATGCAAGCCCATTTATGAAAAAATGCCTGGATGGAAAGAATCCACAGAGCACTGCCGCACCTTAGAAGACTTGCCCAAAGCCGCGCTCGACTATCTAGAGTTTTTAGCAAAGCTAACTGAAGCACCGATTGCTATTGTGTCGTTAGGCGCGAGTCGCGACCAGACCATCATCGTCGAAGATCCCATTCACGGACCTAAGCGAGCACTTTTAAAAGAAAACACCAGCGCCTTTAAGGTTGCTTAGCATTGCAGCACGCGGTTGCAAAATCAGGTAGAATAGCTCTCCGGGCTAATGCCACCCGCTGGTGCGCCTCCTGCTTGGCCGCCCATCTAAAAAGTTTTTGACCAAAACTTTTGACGACCTTTTTTAGACCTGAGACAAATAGAGACTCACCATGGATTTAACGATTAACTGCGCCCAGCGGGCTTCGGACGAAAAAACCAAAAAGCTACGCAGAGAAGGCACCTTACCTGCCGTCCTATATGGGCATGACGGCACAGCTTCAGTCTCGCTAAAAGTGAGTAACTACGATGCTGAAGCGCTCCTACGCAAAGCGACCATTAACAAGTCAGTGATTACCATCAACGTTCCTGATATGCCCTGGAGCGGCAAAGTCATTTTGCGTGAAGTGCAAAAGCACCCGTGGAAAAACAAGCTTCACCATCTCAGCTTTTTCTCGATTGCTTCTCAAGAATTCATTGAAGTGAGCATGCCGATTAACTTTGTTGGGGAAGCCATTGGTGTAACTGACAAGGGCGGCACCCTAGACATGGTGCTCACCGAAGTTCAGCTCAAATGCCCGCCCAATGCCATTCCTCAGTCCCTAGACGTAGACATTTCTGGGTTGGATATTGGGGATGCGCTTCACGTAGGTGAAATTGCATTGCCTGAGGGTAGCTCTATTGCTGCTGACGACAAGCTGCTGGTGGTCTCTGTTTTGGCTCCTCGGACGGCATCTAGCGATGATGAGGGTGGCGCTGCAGCGTCTGAAGGTGCAGCAGGCGAAACGGCTGCGGCGTCCTAAGCGATCGCGACTGCTTTTCACTGTGTCAATTTCCAATTGAAATTCAACTTAAGATTTGACCTGAATTTGACCTGAATTTGACCTAAAAAAAGGGCTAGGAAGTAATTTTCTTAGCCCTTTTTTATTTAGCTGTTTGGGATTTCTTGACTTTTCTTAAATACATTCCTATTGAATTTCTATATAAGGGCTGGTGCTCGTCAGCTGGCATAATGCTTGAGCAAAACCTTGATACTGCCCTTAATAGTCGCTCCTAACAATCGCTATGGCTGACTCTGCGCTTCCACCTATCGTTCAACAAATGCTCAGGGCCGATTTTTATCCTCATCCTGTCACCGAGCCTATCGGCTTTATGCAAACCCATGTCTCTCAGGTTTTACTGACAGGCGACTATGTTTATAAAATCAAAAAGCCGGTTAATTTTGGCTTTTTAGACTATTCCACCTTGGCTAAGCGCAAGCATTTTTGTGAGGAAGAAATCAGGCTCAATCAGCGTGGCGCGGGTAGTTTGTATTTGGGTGTTGTACCGCTCACTCAGTCGGGAGAAAAGTTTGAGCTAGATGGCGAGGGCGATCCGGTTGAATATGCCGTAAAGATGCGGCAGTTTCCACAGTCGGCGCTGATGAGCGATCGCTTTGAGCGCGGCCTAGTAGATGAAGCTAAAATCCGCGAGCTGGCCACCACAGTCGCTCAGTTCCACAGCAAAACTGAAACCAGCGACCATATCCGCACCTACGGTACGATCCCAGCCATCCGCCAATCCATTGATGAAAACTACGAGCAAACGGTTGATTTTGTCGGCGGTGAGTCTGTTGATAAGCCTCAAACCCAACAGCAGTTTGACGAAACCAAAGCCTACACCGATGAGTTTTTTGAAACTCAGCAGACCCTGTTTCAAAAACGATTAGATCAAGATCGTATTCGTGCCTGCCATGGCGATTTGCACTTGGGCAACATCTGCGAATGGGAAGACCAAATCTATTTGTTCGACTGTATTGAGTTCAATGAGCCCTTCCGATTTGTAGACACGATGTTTGACATTGCTTATATCGTGATGGACTTAGAAGTCGCTGGCCGAGAAGATCTCAGTAAAATTTTCCTCAACCAATATGTTGAAGAAACGGGCGACTACGAAGGGTTAGAAATTTTGCCCCTGTACGTGAGCCGTCAGTCATACGTGCGGGCAAAGGTGACATCTTTTATGCTGGGCGATCCGTCCGTCTCGGCAGCCGACAAGCAGGCCGCCAGCGAAAAAGCCGCCAAATACTACCGCCTTGCCTGGTCTTACGTTCAAAAAAAAACGGTAGCCTAGTAGCGATGTCGGGCCTGTCAGGATCGGGGAAAAGCACTACCGCCCAGCAGCTAGCAGTGCAGCAGGGCGCTATTCGCCTCCGCTCAGATGCGGTTCGCAAGCACCTAGCGGGCGTACCGCTACATGAAAAAGCAGGCAATGAGGTATACACCTCAGCGATGACGGATAAAACCTATACGAGATTGATTGAGCTAGGGGTGCAGCTAGCACAGCAGGGCTATCGAGTCATTTTAGATGCCAAGTTTGACCGTCAGGCAAAAAGACAGGAAGCCATCAGCGCAGCGCAGCAGCAAGGAGTTGCGCTGACGTTTTTGCATTGCATAGCGCCCCGTGATGTACTCAGCGCTCGGGTGAGTGCTCGCACAGGTGACATCGCT
Source organism: Phormidesmis priestleyi Ana (assembly GCA_001314865.1). GTDB lineage: Bacteria > Cyanobacteriota > Cyanobacteriia > Phormidesmidales > Phormidesmidaceae > Phormidesmis > Phormidesmis priestleyi_B. Next base: position 282,625 of record LJZR01000003.1, read on the forward strand.
GATGCAAATGCTGAGATTTTGGCTAAGCAAACAATGGAGCCCTTTTCCGATAATGCCGTTGTGAAAACGCTAGATACTACTCACAGTCAAGCGGAGATTCAACAGCAATTGCTGGATATTTTCCAATAGGCTAAACGAAAAAATAGGCTAAACGAAAAGATGGGACGATCTTAGCGCCAGATAAATGATTGAAGGTAGATGCTGGAAAGTGGACGCTTGAAGGTAGGCGCTTGAAGGTAGGCGCTTGAACCAGGGATGCAGCCTCGGCTCAAGCTGTATTAGCTCAAGCTATCTTGACAAGCTATATTGAATAGACTCACTTGAGCTGCCCAATATACGCTGCGCCTAGACCAAAGGCCGTTGAGAAGGATGGCTGCAAAACAAGAGACAAGAGACAAAATAAGAGACAAAACAGGATGAAAAATAGGATCAAGTGCCTTGGCTGATTTAATCATTCCGGCAACGCTACGGATTTGGATCATATTTATATTTGTGTTCATCCTATTGGGCTACTCACCGCCTTTTAGCATTGTATTTGCGGGTATTGGTGGCCTAGCTGGGGGCATTGCTTCGGCCTGGTGGCAGGTAAAGGGTGGCGCGCCCTCCCAACCGCAGGATCGCCCCCCGATTGACAAGGTTCATCCAACCGTCACGAATGATATTGATATGACGTCTCGCTGGGAGATTCCTTTTTTGAAGCGAAATAAGGCGAAGGCCAGATACATTGCGCGTACCCGGCGATCTAGAAATCGACAATCAAAATAAGCAGCTGGCATAGCTTGCTGTGTTTTTTCTCTTTATGTTTTTTCTCTCTAAGCTGCTACCGCTGTTTATTTATCCTTTGGGGCTGAGTAGCTTATTGATAGCGTTGGGGCTGTTTTGGTTGTGGCGCTATCCTCGGCGGGCCATGTGGGCTATTTCAGCGGCTCTGTTTGTGATCTTTTTTTCTAGCAATCCGGCGGTGAGTAAAAAGCTGGTGAGCACGCTGGAATGGCGCTATTTGCCGCTGGAGCCCGTGCCGACGGCTGACGCTATTGTGGTGCTTGGCGGCGCGGTTGCCCCTGCGTTAGCGCCTAGACCCTGGGTAGAAGTGAGTGAGGCGGGCGATCGCATCCTTTATGCCGCTCGCCTTTACAACCAGGCCAAAGCACCCAAGCTGATTTTGAGCGGGGGTCGGATCACTTGGCGTGATGATGGCGATAGTCCTTCAGAAGCGGATGATATGAAGGCGATCGCAGTGGCCATGAATGTGCCAGCATCGGCCATATTAATCGAAGGTGAGTCGCTCAATACCCGGCAAAATGCCGTCAATGTGAAGGCAATTTTAGAGGCGCAGTCAATCCAATCGGTGCTGCTCGTCACTTCTGCGATTCATATGCCGCGCGCGGTGGCCATTTTTAAAAAGCTGGGAATAGACGTGATACCTGCACCCACCGATTATTTGACGGTCACTGAAGAGCCAGACGCAACCTGGCAGGGACATATTCTGGCGCTTTTTCCAGATGCAGAGGCGATCGCACAATTTACCCGTGCGCTTAAGGAATATGTGGGTTTTGCCATATACCGCCTGCGCGGCTGGGTGTAACCGCTAGGATAAAACTAGCGGTTACACCCTCGCCCTCAGCCCCCTTTTTCATGTTTGAGTCTATCTTTTCACCTAAGTCTGCTGAAGTTCAATGGATTGAAGAATCGCTACAGCTACAGCAGGCCGCTCAAGAATTTCGACTGGAGGTAGAAAAGCGGGAAGTCGAAGCGCAGTACGACCAGTGGTACGCCGATATGGTGAAGCAAACTCAAGCAGAGTCAGCGGCGATGGCAAATGACCCCAACTTCTTTAGCTGGTTTTGGGATCGTCGGAAATCTTAAAGAACGACTTAAAGAGCGACTTACTTTTGACTTACTTTTTTGACTTAACTTTTAGAAAACACCTGAACAGCAACTATTTGCGCACTAGCTTAGCCATAAAGAAGCCGTCCATATGCTGTTGGTGAGGCCATACCTTAACCCAACCTTCTGGGGCTGCCGGTACTCCAAAATTTGGCCTTGGTGCCTCAATTTGCCAGCCTTCGTGATTGGCTAAGAACCACTGAATTTGCGCTTCATTTTCAGCAGGATGCAGGGTGCAGGTGGAGTAAAGTAGGGTGCCGCTTGGTTTTACCCAGGTCGAAACATGGCTGAGTAGCTCTCGCTGCAAGGTCACTAAGCCCTCTACTGAGTCGGGTGTTTGCCGCCAGCGAGCATCAGCATGGCGGTTAAGGGTGCCAAGTCCTGAGCAAGGGACATCTAACAACACGCGGTCAGCTTGACCCACAAACGCGGCTTGGTTGCGACTATCACACATCAGCGGACGCACAATACGGGTGCCTAAGCGGTCAATATTCTGCTGAATCTTTTTCGTACGAGAAGCCGTTTTATCACAGCTCCACACCGTGCCTTCGTCACCCATGAACTCAGCGATATGCATACTTTTGCCACCGGGCGCTGCACAGGCATCTATCACCATGTCTCCTGGCTGCGGATCGAGCAGGTAGCTCACGAGTTGGGCGCTGCTGTCTTGCACAACCCACCAGCCTTCGGTGTAGCCCGGCAGCTGGGCGATCGCCCCAAAGTGCCCCTGTATCCTTAGCGCCGAGGGCACCGCGTCTACCCGCACCGTCTCAACCCCTGCCTGCCGAAAAATATCTTCAGCCTCAGCCCGCGAATAGCGCCGTAAGTTAATCCGCAAATCGAGCTGTGGCGATTGATTGAACCATTCACATAGCGCTGAAACATCTTCGGCTGGCAGCATAGACTGCCAAACGCGCACAATCCAGTCAGGATAGCTGTGTAGCACGCCTAAACCTTGGGTCGAATCAGTCGGCAGAATCAAAGGATCGGTATGGTTCTCTCCCCGCTGCCGAATATATTGGCGCAGCATTCCATTGACGACGCCCGTGAGTTTGCCAAGGCGCTGAGCCTTCGCGAGCTGTACGGTAGTATCGACGACTGCATGGTCAGGCACATGGCTCAGGTAGCGCAGCTGATAAAAGCCGAGCCGTAAAATTTGGAGGAGGTCAGCTTGCTGCTTACTGGCGGCTTGCCTGCCGAACTGATCAATCAGCGCATCTAGCGTACGCCTGCGCCGAACCGTGCCATATACCAGCTCAGTCACTAACCCTTTGTCCTGAGTGCTGAGCTGAGACGCTTTGAGCTTGCGGTCTAAAACGACATCAGCAAAAGCGCCCCGGTCAATTGCTCGGAGCGCTTCAAAAGCTATTTGCCTAGAGGTTTTTAAGCTTGCGCGGGTTGCCGCTTCTGGAGACTGGCTCAAGGATGCTGAACTCACTATGACTTTCGCTTGCCCCGAGCAGCGGGCATAGCAGACACTTCTCGACCTCGTCTGCGGCGATCGCGCCATTCAACAGCGGTTAAATAGCCCACCCCTAGCGTCACCACAACAAGCAACACAAATGAGAGCAATGCTAAAACAGTCAGCAGCTGATTTTCTAACGCTGTATTTAGTAAAGAAGAACTCACAGCCTAATACTCAAACGCAACTAACAACACTCTAAACGCATGTACCTTAAAGGCCCATACCTTAGAAGAAGTACATTCTTTTTTTCACTTTTTTTCAGGATTTAAAAGCCGTTACGACCCCAAATGACCATTGAGATGGAAAACGTAAAGCAAGCAAACAGTGAAACCCAACCCAGCGTCAAAATGTCCATAGGAAAATCTTAAAATCTGAAATTCTTCATTTCTTATCATACGGTAAAGTCAGACTCATTTGGGGCTTTCTCAGCCATTGGACAGCCATTGGACAGCCATTGGACAGCCATCAGATAGCCATTGAAGTAGCTATCGGAGCGGCCATTTAGGGAGTTGTCGAGCCTATAGGTTCACCACTTCAAATTTCTGTTCAGAGCGCTGCTTGGGTAAGTCGATTGCGGAAAATATTTTATTGTGCGCGCGATCGCTGCCCAGACACCGCACCGCCAGCGCAGCCACCGCAGCCCGTGGAATCGAGCCTGCTACCGTCGGATCTTCGGTGAGCACTTCTTGCCCCGTTGCCGACTCAGAAACCAGGCCGCCGGGTCGAATAATCGTATAGACCAAGCCGCTGTTTACTAAATGCGCTTCGGCCTGCGCTTTTTCCTTAAGCACAGGGCCAAGAACCTCTAATACGTTATCGGGTAGTGCCTGCGCGCTATTCCCGCTGCCAATAGAGCTGATCAGGATAAAGCGTTTGGCGTTGGCGGCGATCGCGGCATCAATCAAATTCTGATTACCTACAAAATCAGCCCGTACGGTCCCGTCTTCGGGCAGCCCACCAATCGTACTCATCACCGCGTCAGGCGAATGTTCAGCAATTAGTTGCACCATTTTTGCCGCCTCTAAAGCGTCGCCCTTTACCACGGTAATGCCCATGGCCATCAGCGCTGCCTCAGCCTGATCGCTCCGTAGCAAAGCCACCACCTGATGGTCGGCAGCCACCAGCTTTTGAGCCAACTCTCGCCCAACCCCTCTGCTAGCCCCTGCCAAAAATACCTTCATTGATTGAGTCATCAGTACCACCAACAAATATCGCTACTACTGTATCTCAGCTTTCATATCTCAGCTTTCGTATCTCAGCTTCTGTCAAATACAGCTCAAACTGCTCAACGCAGTATTCAAACGTATTTCGGGTTATCCACACTCCGCCAAAGGGGAGGAGAAGTCTGTACAATCAAATGACGAATAGCAGAACACCAGTAGCTTCTAATGATTCCAACCGTTATTGAGCAGTCGGGCCGCGGTGAACGCGCCTTTGACATTTACTCTCGCTTGCTCAGAGAGCGCATTATCTTTTTGCACGGCCAGGTCGATTCTGACTCAATGAACCTGATTGTGGCCCAAATGCTATTTTTAGAAGCCGAAGATGCCGAAAAGGACATTTATTTATACATCAACTCACCGGGTGGTGTGATCAATGCAGGGCTTGGCTTATATGACACCATGAATCATATCCGCCCAGATGTGGCCACCATTTGTATGGGGCTAGCTGCAAGTATGGGTGCGTTTTTACTCAGTGCAGGCGCTAAAGGCAAGCGGATGATTTTGCCTAACGCACGAGTCATGATTCACCAGCCCTCTGGCGGTGCCCAAGGCCAGGCGACAGACATTGAAATTCAGGCCAAAGAAATTTTATATCTGAAGGGTTCGCTCAATGAGGCGATGGCTCGCCATACAGGTCAGCCTTTGGAAAAAATTAAAGAAGACACCGAACGCGATTTCTTTATGTCTCCAGAAGAAGCCGTGGAGTACGGCATCGTCGATAAGGTCATCGACCGCCATGCCGTTGGCTCTCGCCCAATGCCGGTTTAAGGAAAGAGCCAAACGCTAATGAACTCAACGTTTGGCTCTTTTTTATTAAAAATTTATTAAAAAATTCGGCGACAGCTCAGCTACAACAGTTGTGCTAATACCCCCTCGATCGCCCTCAGCGTCTACTTGTCTTTATCATCTTTATCAAAAGAACATTCCACCGTGATGCTCAAGTTGCTTTCCGCAGTTCCTTTGGTTACATAAGGAACCCCTGCTTCGCCACCCACTCGAATGCCAAACTGTAACGTGACCTTATCTACATTGCCCTGAGACATGTCTTTAAAGGCACTGAGCGTATGCGTGGTGTAGGTGCGAATGGTGCTTTCAATAGCCTTAAAGCTTTGAGAAGCTGCCGCTGCTGCGCTATTACTACCCGGAAATCCCACCATCCCCCGAGAGCCTTCACCGCCACCCCAGCCCTTTTGCCCACGACGCACTTCTTCTTCTGGTTTGTCGCTCACTTCAGATGTCGCAGGCACTTCAACATCGTTAGTCGCCTCAATGTAGATTTCAGTGCCGTCTTCTAACTGAATCGGAATAAGCTGCGCCATAGTAAAGCCTTAGAATATATAGATGCGATCGGAAATTAGGCTTAGTTTGCCCAAGGTAGCCATCAAACATTAACTTTGTTTGCTGATTTCTAGGCGATCGCCCCTTAGTCCGGTTTCCGGTTTCCCACACTGCGCTATCTTCCTGGGCTTCGTTATAAAGTGAATATATAAAAGGCACTGGCAAGCAACCTGCTACATGTTCCTTTAGGTTTTGATTAAAAGTTTTGATTATCTAGCCCCGATGCAGTCATGATCGATCTTTACGCCAGCGAAGAAGCCCAGCAGATATTACAGATTGCGATCGCCAAAGAAACCGAAGGGGGCGAACTTACCCGCACGCAGCTCATGGAAATTGCCGCTGAGCTAAACATTGCTCCTGAAACGCTCATGTCAGCAGAGCGCGAATGGTTAGACCTAAAAAGTACTTCCACTCAGCAAGCGCTCTTTAACCAGCAGCGACGCCAGCAGTTTCGGCATCATCTCATTCGCTACGGCATTGTCAATGGCTTTTTATTCTCGCTTAATCTTTTGGCTGGGGGTGTTGGCATTGCCCTATTTATCGCTTTGAGCTGGGGCATTGGCTTATCGCTTCAGGGCTGGCGGGCCTATCAGTCATCTGGTTTTCGCTACCAAAGAGATTTTGAAAGCTGGCAGCGTCGTCAGCAAGTCAAGCGCTCTATGAACAACTTATTGAGCAACTTGTTTAACCGCTTTTTGAACGCTTGAGCCGACATTCCGCCCTTTCAACTGTCACAATCAGAATAAAGTCAGAGTCAACATAGCAAGTAGTACTCCTGAGCGGCAGACCCCAGAAACCGGAGTATTTTCCGATGATTTTCATCTCGGTTTAGAACCTGCCCTTGTCCATGAATGGTGATGAGGTGAATGGCCATGAAGGCCTGAAAGACCCAACGCAGGGTCGGCGTTTGGGTGGGTTTTCCCAATTGATTCGGAACGTACTGATGAGCGGCGCTTAA
>LJZR01000058.1 GCA_001314865.1 Phormidesmis priestleyi Ana
AGAAGCTGCTGAGGTTCCAGAGACGGCTGATGTGCTGAGCCTGTGGGCGCAGTTTGAAGGTGAGCTAGCCGGGTTAGCGCAGCGCGATCACCTTCGCGTCGCAGGCGATATTTTGGTGCAGCTAGCAGGGCTGTGCGAGACCAAAGCCGATTTGCTTTGGGAAGATTGGCAGGATGCGCACAATGCTGAAGGGCCAGTGATGGATGGCGGCTGGTTAGAAGGGATGACCCGGCAGACGCAGGAGTTAGATTTTTCAGCGCTAGTGAACCGTTCCTACCATCCCAGTCGTGAGCGGCCTAGCGATGATAAAGCAGATGCAGATTCAATCGTCGGCGATGTCGAAAAAATGTCTGTATTGGATATGATTGACGCGCTGGATGATGCGGATCTAAAAAGTCAGGCGTTGGCGGTTTCTCACGCTGAGAACATATCGGACTGGGTGAAGGCGTTAGCGGCTAAGCAAGAGGAGTCGCCGCAACGGTTAGTGGATCTTCAGCAGCAGTTGCAGATGCCGTTGATTGAAGTGTGGATTGCAGCGCTTTTAGGGGGCTTTCCATTAGAGCAGCGGGGGAGCTTTTACCCAGGAAGTGTGGGTAGGCAGGTGCGAGTGAGGATGTGGCTACGAAGAGGCGATCACACGCAGCAAATTAGTCTCAGCATATGCCACCATAAGTTAGAAACACTGAGCCAAGAAAGCTCGCTATGAGTCGAGAGCCTACTTTATGGTTGCCGCTTTTGAATCTCAAAAAATGACTGCCGAAGAATACTTGGTGTGGGAATCACAGCAAGAACTTCGCTATGAGTATTGTGATGCTCAGGTCATTGCAATGGCGGGTGGCACCAAAAACCACGACAAGCTAGCCTTTAATTTGCGCCGAGCCCTGAGCGATCGCGTTGAAGCCCAGGGCTGTGACATGACCGGCTCTGACGTGAAAGTACTTGTCAGAAAAGGCGTATCGTATCGATATCCTGACTTGGCAGTGAGCTGCGACGAACGCGATCAATCCAATGAGACATTCTACGAATTTCCAACGCTGATTGTAGAAGTCCTCTCGCCTGGTACGGAAGCCATTGATCGGATAGACAAATTCAAAGAATATATTCAAATTCCAACCCTACAAGAGTACGTATTAATCAGCGCTGAGGAAATTAAAGTAGAGTGCTACCGACGGGGTGAAGGTCGCCTATGGCTGTACTCCCAGTACTATGTCAGAGAACCAATTATGCTAGAAAGTATTGGAATAGAAGTGCCTATAGAGTTAATTTATCGCGGCATCCAGCTAGAGTCTTGAGGTTAGTAATACGGCGTGGCTCAAACCTGGCTCTTTCGGATTTTGTGGCGAGAGCTGAAAGTCACTGCCTGTAACCATTCATGGAACCTGAAATGAGTAGATTCCATGAATGGGATGGTTCCCAAAAGGCTCTGTTGTAAGAAGTTGCTAAAGATAGTATAACCGGCTGTAAACCAGTCTCACCAGGGTATTCAGCCCATCAAAAAGCATCGAGTAGTTATCTCACTCGCAACCATTCAAGAAGTGAGTCTCAATATGGAATGTACCTTTTCGGGGGGTTATGCAAAAAGCCCCACTTACCTTTTGGTCTCAGTGTAGCAGCCTGATTTCACTGATTGACACATGACGGAGCTTCGTCAACGGTTCACTGGTGTTAACCCTTTCGGACTTCCCCTTGCCCCTTCCCAGCTTTAGGCTGCCAGGTCAGGATACGTGCGTGGTCTGCATTTCACTGACATTATCACTAATGTCAGCGTAACTGGAGTCGATGACTCTGTTACGTGGGGACAGCAGGACAGGTGCTGCTGAGAGATTATCTCCGCTCTTAATTCGGCGGTTGCCTCCTTTTCACACTCGACTTATCTACATCGCACCGCCAATAGTATCTAAAGTGCGTAAGAGTTCGAAGTTGAGTAACTATGCAATTAAACTCGGTGGTGGCATATCTCGCAGCAAAATGGAATCGACAAGACGTGGTTTGTGTCGTTATCATCAAGCCTCTACTATCGAGACAGGTATCAGAATTAACATTCTGATACCTTATGTAAATCTCTCTTTCGATAGTTGCCTAAGCTGGCTAATACCTTATAGTGAATAGCTAAGACATGACTTCGATAGCTCGTGACAAGTTCTAATGTGGCTGCTATTGGCTCATGAAAGGTTGCTTTTGCGTAAATCATCCTCATGCGGCAGTGCTAATTAGGCGCTGCTAATCACCGCAATAAGGGGCTTTTGCATATGGCATTCAATCCGTCTTCTGCACAGGCATCGGCCGAGTCACCCTCTACTAAGTCATCGTCTGAGCTAATCGACTCAAAGTCACCGAACTTAGTAGATGCCCCTTTCCCAGTCGTTGGAGTAGCCGCCTCTGCGGGTGGATTAGAAGCGTTTACACAGCTCCTTAGCTATTTGCCTATCGATACGGGCATGGCTTTTGTTCTCATTCAGCATTTAGCGCCTGATCATGAAAGCCTCTTGGCTGAAATTTTGACCAGAGCAACACAAATGCCTGTGTGCGACGCACAGCAAGGTATAGAGGTAGCTCCCAACCATGTGTATGTGATTCCGCCCAATACCAAAATGATTGTGGATAAAGGTGCGCTCCAACTGTCGCCTCGTAAGAAGGTGGCGGGCAAATATATGCCGGGAGATGCCTTTTTTACCTCCTTGGCGGCTGATTGTGGGCATAAGGCGATCGCAGTCGTGCTCTCCGGTGGCGATGGCGATGGTTCGCTCGGATTGAAAGCCATCAAGGCGGCAGGCGGCGTGACGTTTGCTCAGTGCAAAGAAACCGCGCAGTATGACAGTATGCCCAACACAGCGGTGGCCACCGGAAACGTCGATTTTGTGCTGCCACCTGCCAAAATTGCCGAAGCCCTAGCTGACCTTAGCTGCCACCCTATGTTGGCTCATCCTATACCGCCTTGCTTAGTAGAGCCACTGCCTATAGCGGAGGAAGCGATCACGAATCCTTCTCAGGGAATCGCGACTATTTTTGCTCTACTGCGCTCGGCAACGGGCGTTGACTTTAGCGGCTACAAGACCAACACACTTGATCGGCGAATTGGCAGGCGAATGCTGCTGTATAAACTGGAAAATGTGGCAGACTATGCTGCTTACCTGCAAGCGCATCCGGAAGAAATTAAAGCACTGTACGAAGAGATTCTTATTCACGTCACTCACTTTTTCCGAGATATTAAAGCGTTTGATCTTTTAAAGAGCCGGGTTTTTCCCACGATTACGCAAAACAAATCGGCAGACACGCCGATTCGAATTTGGGTGGCAGGCTGTTCCACGGGTGAGGAGGTTTATTCCATTGCCATTTGTCTGCTGGAATTTTTGAGCGATAAGAGCGCTCCTCCCCCTATTCAGATTTTTGCTACCGATATTAGCGAGCAGGCAATTGACACGGCTAGGGCTGGCATTTACGCCGTTAATCAGATGGTGGAAGTTTCGTCGGAGCGCCGCCGCCGCTTTTTTCACACACTTGAGGGAAATCGCCACCAAATCAACAAGGCAGTGCGCGAACTCTGTGTGTTTGCCCGTCAAGATTTGGGCAGCGATCCGCCCTTTTCTAATCTTGATTTAATTAGCTGCCGCAATGTGATGATTTATTTAGGCGAGTCGCTGCAAAAGCGACTTATTCCAATTTTTCATTACAGCCTCAACACATCTGGCTTTTTGTTGCTCGGCACCTCAGAGAGCGTCGGTCGATCGTCAGATCTCTTTAAGCTGGTTGAGAAAAAGTACAGAGTATATACAAAACAACCAAAGGCGACTCGGCCTACCTTTTCGTTTTCGCCCAGTCGCTACCCAGTGGCTAAGACCAGCAATTATCAGCCTGTGCAGGATCACCCACAAGGATTTGACTTGCCCCAACAAATAGACCAGCTGATTGCCAATCACTACGCGCCTGCTGCCGTAGTGATTGATGCGAAAATGCAGGTGATGCAACTACGGGGTGATATTGATCTCTACTTGAGGTTGGTCTCTGGCGTTGCTAATTTCAGCTTGTTTAACTTGGTCAGAGTGGGCTTGTTGATTGAGCTACGGGCTGCTATTTATCAGGCGCAACGAGAGAATATGCCTGTTACTAAAAGCGGACTCTGCCTAGAAGAGAGAGGGCTGTCGAGAACGGTGACGCTTCAAGTGATTCCTTTTCGTGTGCCGACGGCTGATGAACATCGCTTTTTGGTGTTGTTTGAAGAGGCTGTAGCCATGGCTAGCAGCGCGAGGCCGGTCGATCCGCAAAGCTCTTCAGAAGATTTAGCGCAAGATAATGCGCGGCTCAAACGAGAACTCGCTGCTTCTATTCAAGATCGAGCGGCGACTCAAGAGTATTTGCAAACCGTTATTCAAGATCAAGAGCAGGTCACGCAAGAGCTGAAAGTTGCCAATGAAGAAATTTTGTCGAGCAATGAGGAGCTACAAAGCACGAATGAAGAGTTGGAAACGGCTAAAGAAGAGATTCAGTCAACTAATGAAGAACTCCAGACGACGAACGACGAACTTCGCAGTCGCAATGCAGCGATGCATCAGATCAACAACGACCTAACCAATTTATTGGCTGGTATTAATATTCCGATTTTGATGTTAACCCAAGATTTGCGAATTCGATGGTTCACACCGACGGCGCAGCGCTTGTTTAACTTTATTGCAACCGATGCTGGGCGACCCCTTAGCGACATTAGAGACCATCTCAACATTCCAAATTTAGAGTCGCTGATGTTAGAGGTGCTAGAAACGCTAAGTGTCAAAGAGCTAGAGGTGCAAACCCAAGAGGGGCACTGGTACACGTTGCGGATTAGGCCCTATCGGACTGCTGAAAATCAAATTGATGGCGTGGTGTTGGTGCTGCTCGATATTGACGCGCTTAAACGCAGCGCAGTAACTATAGAAGCGGCTCGGAATTATGCGGAGGCGATTGTCGAGACGGTACAAGTGCCGCTAATCGTTCTAGAGTCTGACTTTCGGGTGAACAAAGCTAATCTTTCATTTTATGAAACGTTTGAGGTTTCCTCGGCTGAAATGGCGCGATCACTGTTTTTTCACTTGGGTAATGGTCAGTGGAATATTCCAGGGCTGCAAGCGCTGCTAGAAAATGTTTTTGAAAACGGTACCGTTGTTCTTAACTATGAGGTTGAGCATTTCTTTGAGCATATTGGGCAAAAAACCATGCTGCTGAATGCGCTGAGGATTGTTGAGCCAGGAGTTGCTCAGCGGGTTTTGCTGGCCATTGAGGATATTAGCGATCGTAAGCACTTTGAAGAGACGAGATCACAACTCCTCAGCCAAGAACAATTGGCCCGTCAAGAGGCAGAATCGGCCAATCGAGCGAAAGATGAGTTTCTCTCTAACATGTCTCACGAGCTGCGCAATCCGCTGACGGTCATGCTGGGCTGGGCTAGACTTTTGCGCACTCAACAGCTCGACGAAGTTAACGTTGTGATCGCCATAGAATCGATAGAGCGCAGTGCTCAAGCGCAATCTCATCTAATTGAAGACATGCTTGATGTCTCTCGAATTATTAGTGGCAAGCTGAACCTGGATATACATGCCTTTGATCTCAATTTGGTGATAAAAGCTGCGATGCAATCTGTTCAACTAGCTGCCGAAGCAAAATCAATTCAAATGGTTTCGCCTACTACTTCTGTGATGGTTACAGGAGATGGCGATCGCTTACAACAGGTACTGTGGAATCTGCTTTCTAACGCCGTTAAGTTTACGCCCACTGGCGGACAAGTGAGCATCACAGTTACAGCCTTGCAAACAGACGCTGAAATTCAAGTGAGCGATACCGGAAAGGGTATTCAGGCAGATCAGCTGCCCTATATATTTGAGCGCTTTCGCCAAGGCGATTCTAGTTCTAGCAAGGCTAGTCAGGGATTGGGATTAGGTCTATCTATTGTTCGCCATGTTATAGAGCTTCACGGCGGTACGGTGCGAGCCGAAAGCCCCGGTGAAGGACAAGGAACAACTATGATTGTGAGGCTACCCCTGCAGTCAGCCTCGTTAGAGATAATGCCATTGAGTGATTTAGAACTCGACGGAGAAGATGTGAGTAGGGCATCTGTAGATCAAACAAATCTTTCTTTAAAGGGCTTGCACATTCTCGCGGTCGATGACAATTTGGATAGTCTTGCCATGATGAAACATATGTTAGAAGATTTGGGTGCGCAAGTCGCTGCCGTAGCCTCGGCGAAAGAAGTAATGTCGGCGCTGAAAGCATCGCCTGATCAATACGACATACTCTTGTCCGACATCGGCATGCCCGATGAAGATGGGTTTTCTCTCATTCGTCAGGTGAGAGCACTAGAGGCTAACAAGGGAGGACAAATTCCGGCAGCGTCAGTGACGGCCTACGTCAGCGATAAGGAGCGGCAAAAGGCTCTCGCTGCTGGGTTTCAAGCTCATATTCAAAAACCTATCAATCTCGATCAGATGATATCGGCCATTATAAATTTAACCCGATAACTCACAGATGCATCTAAAGAGCGATGGCGAAAGAACTGTTTTCCCGTATGCTTTAATAGAGGGGCGATGCAGTGCTGTTGTTTCATCATCAGTTTAATTACACTGGGCTACTTTCTCCAAGCTAAACCAATAAGGTCTTTTGTTCCTTGCTCGTCAGGTACCCCAGTTCTCGTCTTAAAACCATCAAAAACGCTTCAATATTGAGGCGCAAGAGCGAGACAGGCATATGCCAGATACCTGAAGAAAGTAGAGGTAGTGGAGGTTTTTACACTCCCAAAAACAAAGCGAATTGACCCCAAAGATAAAAAGATTAGTTGAGGGGTGGAAATTCTCAGGCTTCCAGCTCTTAAGTTTTCATATTTAGCTAGGTATAAACAAACCTTTAAATTAGGAAATTAACAATGCTAGACATTGATGAGATGACGATCAATGAAATCCATGCTCTTTTGCAAAAAGTGGGCCGTGGTCATATGGGTTGTTCTCTTGAAGGGCACCCTTATGTCGTGCCTATGCAGTATTACTTTGAAAAGCCTGACATATATATTTTGACGACGGTTGGAATGAAAACTCAATACATGGATGCCAATCCAGAGATTTGCTTGCAAGTTGAAGAAATTGATAGTTTAGATCATTGGCGCAGCGTCACCGTGATAGGCCGGGTAGAACATATCACTGAGCAGTTAGAAATTGATCGCATTATGGCCATTGTGAAAGCACAAAACCCAGCGCGATCGCCTGCTATTAATCGCACTTGGACAGATGCCTGGGGCCGTGAGAACGTGATGGCAATTTATCGCATTTATCCAACCGAGATGAATGGCCGCACGACCGAAGGCCCTAGCAGTCAGACATGATATACCTGTCTTTGGTTTTAGTATTGTTGTTAGTTGGGCCTGCGATCGCAACCATAGCAATCCTCCGTTCACTGTCAATCCGCGGCCACTTGGGGTTATTAGGCCTTTGTATTCTCTATGGAGCCTTTCCCTTTATGGTCACCTGGGGAGGACTGCGTTTGGCTGAACGCTTTGCCTGCACGGCAGAAGCTGTCCGCTTCCGTTGCCCTTCTACCTCTCCTGCTTGGCTGGGAGACTTTATATCAGGGATGTTTTTGTCGCACTGGTTGGCCATTATAGTCATTCCATCGGCTATTTTGGGTACTGTCGGTCTGCTGTTTTCTTTGACTTTAAAGGTTAGGCGGTCGCAAACAACTAACAATACTTCTGGCAACATTTCAGCAGAACCAACTGCCGCTTTTTACCGTAGTAGTCACCACAAAGTAGTTGCCGGTGTATGTTCAGCCATAGCCCAACGATGGCATCAGCCTGTTTTGGCGGTTCGGACTGTCGTGGTTATTTTAGCTGTCATCACACCTGGATTTATTTTCTTGTACGTTTGGTGTTGGTTGGCATTTCCAATTGAGCCGAGATCACAACAGCAACCTGTGAGATAACAATCATGAATCGACGCAACAATCGTCAAATTTTTCGCCACCCCAAAATCACCTCGGCAGGACAGTTAGTTTGCCCCCATTGCAAAATGGCCTTTCCACTCACATGGCGGCGATATTGGTCAGCCCCGTGGGGAAATTATCGTTGTCCCAAATGCCGACAGATATCCCATATTACAGGGAATTCCTGGTGGGTATTGACTATCAACTTTGTCGCCATGACGCTGGTTGGAATCATGGGTGCTTTATTCGGCGCTTACGTCTTCCATAACGGATGGATGGGCGTATTCCTCATTTTTGTGGGTTATTTGGCCATTGGCTTCTCACTTGACAAATGGATCGATGGGCATTTGAGACACTTGAAAATTCGTTCGTAATCAATGACCCGTCAGAAATTAAATCCTAAGTAAAAAATATTTGAGAAAATCATGTTTGAAAATTCTTTTTCCAGACTTCTACCTGCACTTATACTGTCGATCACACGCTTATTTGGCATTGGTTAATCCGCAATCGCGGTTGTTTATGATAACTCTATCTCCTTGAGCTTTAACAGCTCTAAAATTCTTCCCCTGCGCTGGCTGCTAGCTGCTTTAATCTGCGTTTTAATGCTTATCTGGAGTCCCCTGCCTGCTTTTGCCACGGTGACGCAAATCGAAGAATATTCAGGGCAAATGCTTTATTAATCCAAGCAAACCCTGCGGGATCAAACCGGGAAGTTCTGGCAGGCGATCGCCTTTAGACGCATCTATCCCGAAGGTAGTGCGAGTGTCTCCCTGTGGCTAGTGGGCTTTCCGGGTGCGGTGGAACTAGACCACGCTCAACCGCTGAGCCTGAGAATATCTATGGGACAAACGCTAACTGCTAAGGATACTTCTAGCGACATTTCTCAAGACACACCCACTTTGGCAAATGTTGCAGAATATGACATTAAGTCTGTTCTACCAGAATTGAAGCCTGAAATTTCCCTTTATCTAACTCTACCTGGGGTTAGTGGTTCAGCCGTTGAGCTAGAAATTTCATCAATGGAAATCCAAGAGTGGCAAACAATCTCTGCTCGTTAAATATCCCCCCCAAGCAAACGATAAATCAGAGAACGCTCATTATGAACAGGAAGAAATTCATCGGTATTGTTGGCGGGGCAACCATTGCATTCGGTACAGCATCTTATCTATTGAGCGATAAGCGTAATCTCGTCAGGGCAGATATAAAACCAGCGGACGATTCGACGAAGCCGACGCTACGAGATCACAACGAAACGCTCAGGCCAGACGAAAAAGAGATTTTGTTTCTCGCCTCGCTTGCGCCGAGCGGTCACAATACGCAGCCGTGGTTTGTCCAATATCTCGAACCTTATCACTGGATAATCGGCAACGATAAAAGTAAATGGCTACCTGCCGTTGACCCGACTCAGCGAGAAACGATGTTGTCGATCGGTGCTTTCATTCAAAACCTGGAATATGCTGCGGGTGATTTTGGCTATATCTGCGATTGGAAATTGCTCGCTACGACCCATCAAGACGAACAGGTGATGGAAGTAAGCCTGATCAAAGAAGCGTCGAAAAATGCTTTTGACATCTCGAAAATCAAAAACCGCCGCACGGTTCGTGCCGATTTTTTAAATGATGTCCTGAAACCAGAAGACCTCAAATATCTGGTCAATTCAGAACCAGAATTTATTCATTACTTGCCCGTCACCAGTCAAGAAAGTCAATATATCAGCGAACAAACCATTGAAGCCAATCGTCTTCAAGCCTATCGTGACCCCGCACAGCAAGAGTTGGCTGACTGGATCAGATTCTCTAGTCAGAATGCCGAGAAATACCGTGATGGGCTGACAACAGCAAGTATGGAAATAGACGGATTTTCGGGCTGGGTGGTGCGAAATATTTACAGTAAAGACAGCGTGATGAAAAAGGATTTCAGAGAGCGAGGCATTGATAATATTAAGAAAGAGGTATCTGAGTCGGCGGGTTGGATTCTCATCACCAGCAAGGACAGTTCGGTGGCAACATTGCTTGAAACCGGCAGGCGAATGCAATCTCTTTTTCTAAAAGTACGAGAAAAAGGGATTGCCATCCATCCAATGACACAGATATTAGAAGAGTCGTCAATGAGGCAAGATCTAAATCAGTCAATTGGAATCAGCGAAAATATTCAATTTATATTACGAGCGGGTTATTTGAAAAACTATCCGCTGCCGGTTTCACTGCGCCGTCCCGTTGATTGGTTTATAAGGAAATAACGAGATATATCATCCTTATCTTCCTCACAATTTCCTCATCTCATTTTGATATCGTGAGGTATTCAACATATGTTCAACATTCTTGTTGTTCACAGGGATGAAAGCTATGAAATGGCAAAAATTTATTCTGGCTTTTATAGCCACCCTTTGCTTACTCTTTGCAGGCAGTGCTCTGGCACAGACTGACATCCAGATCAATGATGCTAACCTCATTCGCTTCGGTGGCGGCATAACGGTACCAGAGGGGAAAGTTGTCGAAAATGCCTTGGCATTCGGCGGCAGTGTTACGGTGTCGCCAAATGCCAAAGTTGTGGATACGGCGATCGCTTTTGGTGGAAATGTTACGGTGCAAAAAGGAGCCCAAGTAGAGGGGGATGCTTACGCTTTTGGTGGCAAAGTCGTGCAGGAACCCGGTGCGATTATTCGGGGTGCAAATACTACCTTTAGTAATCCCCATGGCATAATGCAGGGTTCTCACCACGGTAAAAGTAGTCGCTTTGTATATTATTTTTCCAGTGCCCTGTTTAGAATTTTTGCTGCTATCGTAGCAGCGATTCTCGGACTCATTGTTTTGCGCACCAACTCACAGTTTCTGCCAAATTTGGCTACAGAGCTGCGTCAACATTCTGGACTAACCGCGCTATGGGGACTCGGGGCGATTATTTCCTTTGTCTTTGCCTGCGTGTTCTTAGCGATTACGCTGATCGGCATTCCTCTGATTCCGCTGCTAATTTTGACGATGATGATCACCACTCTAGTCGGATCATTAGGGGTAGCTTTGTTCGTGGGGCAACGCTTAGTCCGTGAGAATAATTGGTCTGTAGAGAAACAGTTTTTGTTAGGGTTGGCGGCTCTGAGCATTCTGACACTTGTTCCGGTTGTAGGAGGATTCGTTATTTTCTTAGTCAATCTGTTTGGTTTAGGCGTTCTTTTGCTGTGGCAGTTTGGCAGAGCCGAGCTTCAAACGGCTAATGAATGAAAGTATTTACAACTTAGGTGATTTCTCACTTAGAAAGTACCGAAACGGGCGTCGAGGCCACTTACTCCCACTTACTTCACTTACTCGTAGGTGTATATCTTGCCTCGCGACGGGGTACGATCCGGAAATCACCTTACTTAAAGGGCGATCGCATCGTTTATAAATAATCGCACCCGCTTTGTTCAAATTTCAGTTTTAATTAACAAATTTTAATTCTTTAAAAAGGCAAAACATTGAAATTTAGGTCATACGGTTTATTGGCCTGCTTAGCGCCTTTGAGCCTACTCGCGGGCTGCATTATTAACCTAGATAATGGCGTTAAAGGCTCTGGAACTGTCAAAACCGAGTCTAGACAGGCCGTTAATTTTTCCGCTATCTCATTTGAAACTGAAGGTAATCTCACGGTGCAGCAAACGGGGAAAGAGTCCCTTTTAATTAGCGCCGATGATAACCTCCTACCTTTCTTCGAGAGTCGCGTAGCCGATCACACCTTGTATCTTAATATCTCGAAAGGTAGAAACATAAACCCGTCCAAACCCGCTGAGTTTGTAGTGCAAGTTAAAAGCCTAGAGAGCCTAAATATGGAGGGTGTCGGCAGTGTTGAAGTTAGGGATATCAAAGGCAAGAAGTTGTCAGTTACCCATGATGGCGTAGGAGAAGTCACAATCACAGGAAGCGCCGATGTTCTAGATCTCAACCTTTCCGGAGTTGGAAGTTACCAAGGTGAAGCTTTTAAGACTAAGCAAGCTACGATTCGTAGCAGTGGCGTGGGGAGCGCTGTGATTAACGCAAGCGAGCAAGTGGATGCAACAGTCTCTGGCGTAGGGTCAGTAGAGTATATTGGATCTCCTCAAGTCCAAGAATCTATAGAGGGCATAGGAGATGTCGAGAAACGATAACACATCATCAACTAGATCGTCTTTAAAGTTTTTTCTATTGGTTTTTTCACTGACTATCCCATTATGGATAGTTGAAGCAGTGATTAACGTAAAAGGACTTCCGCTAGATGTTCCGATTACTGACTTTATAGCAACCTTTACACCGTTAATAGCTGCCTGCATCCTTGTTTATCAAGAAGAAGGGTCTATTGGGATAAAGAGACTCTTGAAAAGAGTTTTCGATTTTTCAAAAATTAAACAGAAAATCTGTTATTTTCCTGTTATTTTCTTGATGCCTGCAATATATTTATTGATCTATGGAGTAATGCAACTGTTTAGACTGCCACTTCCTATAGGCGGAGAAATTCCGTTTTTACAGAATTCGCTAATTTTTGTCGTCATCTTTATGGGTGCTACTGGTGAAGAAGTGGGTTGGTCGGGATATGCTGTTGATGCTATGCAAAAACGGTGGTCTGCACTAACAACCGCGATCGCTATAGGCCTGGTGTGGGCAATATGGCACTTCCCGTCAATGATTCAACAGGGTCGCGATTTGACTTGGATAGTATGGGGAACTCTCGGTACTGTTTGTGTGCGAATACTAATGGTTTGGCTTTATAACAATACTGAAAAGAGTGTTTCTGCGTGCATCATTTTTCATAGTATGGCCAATATTGGGAGGATTTTATTCCCAAAAGATCAAACCCACAATCCTCTAGTTGACTATCCTAATATTCACTATTCAATCATTGCGGTCACCGCTGTCATTGTCATTTGTCTGTGGGGATCAAAGACCTTATCCCGATACAGATATGCTTAATTTCGCTGAAATCAGTTTCACTTTTTAACTTACAATATTTCACTTTAAAAATTTCATTATTTAATAATCCAATTTATCATGACTCTTCCTATTTATAATCGAAAGCTAAATCGACGATTTAAGTTGTCAGGAGAAAAGACGATCGTCGCCATACTCTTGCGAATTCTAGCAGCCATATTGACCGCTCTGGTGATTTTCCCGGTATTGTTGTTGCCGAATACGACTACCGTTCCGTCATCGATTCAAATTCTATTTGCAATGGCAGAGGTCGCTTGGTTAGTGGCGATGTCGCGGCTTGGCTTTAATGCGCGTACATTTCTCGTTGAGCTTTCAGGGTTTGTAGCAATCACCCTCCTTGCCATTTTCGCCTCGCAGGTGTTTGCCTCTACACCGCCTATTCTCGATGTGAACGGCAAACCCATTGCCAGTAGCATTGCTGTACTAGAAACAGTAAATCTAAACGGCAGTGAGCAATGGATCTCGATTCGAGGCAAAGATGCTCATAATCCTGTGGTGCTCTTTTTGGCGGGTGGCCCCGGTGGTAGCCAGCTCGTCACTGAGCGACGTGCGTTGGCGAGGCTAGAGGATCACTTTGTCGTTGTCAATTGGGAGCAACCAGGCGCGGGTAAATCTTTCGACGCCGTAGATCGTTCTAAGCTGACACCCGATCGCTACGTTACGGATGCCCACGAATTGGTCTTGACCCTGCGACAACGCTTTGGCAAGGACAAAGTATATGTGTTGGGTGAGTCGTGGGGTAGCGCCCTTGGGATCATGGTGGTGCAACGTTACCCAGAATTGTTTCATGCTTTTATCGGTACGGGACAAATGGTGGCGTTTCTAGAGAATGATCTGATTTGCTACAATTTTGCTCTGCGCTTAGCAGCGGAACGCGGAGACATACAAAAAGTCGAAAGACTCAAAAAACAAGGCCCACCTCCTTATTACGACAGTGATGTCGCGTTAAAGAGTGCGACCTACCTCATGGAAACATTCAATTATATGAATAAAAATCCTGCGATCACCAATGCAGGGTTCAACACTTTACAAGACCTTGCAGGCCCCGAGTACGGACTGTACGACAAGATAAATTTTGTTCGAGGGCTGCTAGATACCTTTGGTGTTGTCTACCCACAATTATGGGATGTAGACTTTCGCAAGCAGGCAAAACGCCTCGAAGTGCCCATCTATTTTCTAATTGGTCGCCATGATGTAAATGCACCACCGAAGCTCACTGAGGAATACTTTAATCTCCTAACGGCACCGCACAAAGAGTTAATTTGGTTTGAACATTCAGGTCACAATCCCTGGATGAATGAATCGGAAAAGTTTGTGGATGTAATGGTCAACAAGATAATTTCACAGTAAAGGTATCGTACCAGTCTTGGGTTGAAACGCGGTTGGCGAATCGATGATGGGGTGGAGTTGTAAACGATATATCTAGGTAGGAATTAACCGATGGAAAATCGAAATAAATCCAGCTTTCACACGCACCTATTAGTATTCTTCTCCTTGGCGTTTGCCTGGTCGTGGGGCTGCTGGCTGTTGTCTTCGGCTGTTAAGACTCAATTGCCTTCTGTTGCTGGAATGCTTTTTCTCGCTGGTGGCTTTGGACCTAGCCTCGCGGCGATCGCTGTGGTCAGATATGTCGGCGGCCGGGACGGTCTGCGCGATTGGCTTGTGCGTTGTCTGCAATGGCGGGTTGGCTGGCGTTGGCTGGCACTCGTGTTTTTCTTACCTCTAGCTGTAATGGTGTTGGCTGCCGCCGCGCACATAGCGCTGGGTGGCACGATGGTGCCATCACCAGCCATCGGTCATGTGCTCTTGGCGGTGGTGAATTTCGTGTTGGTGCTACTGATAGGAGGCCCGCTTGGCGAGGAATTTGGCTGGCGGGGCTATGCACTGCCAGCTTTGCAAGCGCGCTATGACTGGCGCGTTGCCAGTCTAATCCTAGGTGCGGTCTGGGGGGTGTGGCATCTGCCGCTGTTTTACATCGCCGACACGGCGCAAAGTTACATCCCATTTTCACTGTTTATGGCAAGTACTCTAGCCCTGTCAATCCTATTCGCATGGCTGTTCAACCGCACTGGTGGAAGTGTTCTACCAGTCTTAGTGCTGCATACGGCTGTCAATGCTTGGTCTTGGGTTATACCCGGCATGATTATGCGAGAGGGTAGTAGCTTGCGGCCATATGGGCTGGCAGTTGGGCTTCTTGTATTAATTGCCCTTGGTTTGCTTCGCGATGCAGAGACACCGATAACTATGAGGAAAACATGAGTCAGTTACCCGGCTTTTCTATCATAAGAACGCTCGGAACAGCTTCTGTCTTTTGGCGAAATTTAACGCCGAAAATGGAGAAATGATATGAACAGTAAGAACAAACTGACTTTGATCAAAAGCATTCACACGTTGATATGGATATTCTTCAATATTGTGATTTTTTATATGCTGTATGCCGCGATCGCCAACAAAATCAATTTCTTGCTCTGGATGGGTTATGGCTTCGTATTGCTAGAAGGGCTAACGCTACTCACCTTTAAATCTCACTGTCCATTGAATCTGCTTGCCCGAAAATACACAAACTCTACAAAAGACAACTTTGACATTTATCTTCCAGGCTGGCTAGCCAGATACACCAAGTTAATCTACACCACTATTTTTGGAATCATCTCAATTATCACACTCTATCAACTCCTAAATTAACAAACAAAGGTCAGTATTATGTGGATAAAATTGATCGTAATCATTACTATTTCAGTGATTGTTTTGTTTGGAGTGGTGAGCCTTTATGGCAGATATCAGTGGCAGTCAGAAACCGACCGACTGCGCGCTAATTTGACCAGTGGAAGGCAAGCTATGAATCCTAAATCTTATGATTTAAAGGATATCGAAGGATTACCCGCTCCGGTGCAGCGATTCTTTCAGACTGTGCTGAAACCTGGACAACCGATCGTAGCGGCGGTCAAACTCTCTCAGCAAGGACAGTTCAATTTGAATGAAATGGAGGATAAGTGGAATAAGTTTACAGCTATTCAACTCGTGACGACTCAACGATTAGGGTTTGATTGGGATGCCCGTATCCAAATGGCTCCAGGACTAAATGCCTTTGTCCACGATACCTATCTGTTAGGAGAAGGCAGCTTACACGCATCATTAGTCGGTCTTTTCACCGTTGCCAAAATGCATGGTGCGCCTGAAAACAATCAAGGTGAATTATTGCGATTCTTTGCTGAGGCTACTTGGTATCCTACTGCACTATTACCCAGTCAGGGTGTGCGTTGGGAGGCGATTGACGATACCTCCGCTCGCGCTACTTTGACCGATGGTGCAACAACTGTCTCCCTTGTATTTCAGTTTAATGCTGAAGGGACAATCGACACTATGTGGGCTGAGGCGCGTTATCGTGACAAGCTGACTGCGATGCCTTGGAGCGGTCGATTCTGGGACTATTCAATTCGTAATGGAATGCTGATTCCCTTAGAAGGCGAGGTGGGATGGGATTATCCAGAAGGTACTCGGCTCTACTTTAAAGGAAGAACGACAAAGATTCACTATGAGTTTGCGTCATGAGCGCACGTGATCGCTAAACTGCAACCTAAAGAAATTAAACATGCTTTAACTGATAGATAAAGTTGTGATAGCAAGCGGTTCTACTACTGGGATTGGGCTGGCAATCGCGACAGCTTCAAGCGCGTAATCAGGCCTCTAATCCAACCAGAAAGGCAATGTTAGATTTTCCCTCTAAAATGCTATGCAAAAAAGAGCGCAGCGAAGTGCTGCAACAGTGGGACGATTGGCTAGAAATACCGATGCTAGTGCTGGGCTTCACTTGGTTAGGACTATTTATTGTTGAGCTAGTTGGGGGGCTGACTCCTCTATTGAGAGCGATCGGTGGCGTCATTTGGATTGCCTTTATTGTGGATTTTGGCATCAAATTTCTTCTCGCTCCTTACAGAATTTCCTACCTCAAGCACAACTGGCTGATCGCTTTTTCACTGTTTATTCCAGCGCTGCGAACTTTTCGGATTGTGAGTATCTTTCGATCACTGCAATCAGTTCATGCCGTTCGAGAATTGTAGTTGCTGCGGTAGTCCTAATCGTGTAAGGATGCGTTGTAGTGGTGAATGAAAAGCCAAATAGCGCCTATGTGATTCTCTAGCTTTTTAGAAAACGAGAGCGTCTTACGCACTAACCTCGACACCCTTTGACGAAGCGTACAGTTGAATCGCTCGATGCGATTGGTCTGTCCCGTTTCTTTTCCGACCGCTCGATGCCGTTTACTCGGTATGACCTGTTCGTAAGCCTCCCAGAAGTCAGTGTAGGCTACAGCATACTGCCGATAAACCGGCGGTAGTGAGGCCCATAGGCCACGTGACTTCGACGACCGATGTAGAGGACCACGACTTCTCGACTTTCTATATCTATCGCCAGCCACACCCATTATTTGTTGCCTTTATCGCCGACAAATGACCACATCTCGTCACATTGGATGGTCAAGCGCCCCTTTTTTTTGCCCGTACATTGACCTCGCATGGTACAGATGCATATTTTTCATTGACATATCCTTGCAGCCAGACCTCAGAAATATCGACGACTCTGGCAATTCCGGCTAGGGGTGTCTTTTCTAGCAACAGTTTGTCTATCAACGCTTTGGTTTCGTCGCTAATCACCTTATTCTGCAGGTCTTCGACGAACTGTCTGCCACAGTCATTTCAATGATGATTCTGTTTACCATTGTGAATGAAACCATTTTTGACGATGTTCTCAGAGTCACAATTGGGGCAGGCCGGAAGCACGGAAGACACGATTAAACTTTGGGTAGCTACACTTTCATATGGTCTAATCCAAGGCGATCACGCATCCACTGTCCGATAGAAAATCCTTACTCGTTAAGGACTACCTGGCATTGATTTGACTGAGCTACCCAAACCGAAAAGCTCTCGTCAACAGCAACGCGAGGAAAAACGCGCGCAGCGGCTAGAAAACTACAATCAGGTCCAT
>LJZR01000059.1 GCA_001314865.1 Phormidesmis priestleyi Ana
TTAGGGGTTCACTTTAAGTAGCAGTCTAAAGATGATACAAATAAGTCTAGACTTGCTATTGCCTGATTTTACTGTCCAAATTTAGGGGTTCACTTCATAGCTTTTATTTCAACACAACTACCTTCTTTTGTTCAACTCTTAAGCGTTTAGAGTATAAGCGGAGTCCGACTCAAATCAGAGCGTTTCTCAAACGCATCGGCATGCAGTCCAGAAAAGTGGGCTACCTCCCAGGCAAAGCCGCGAATCCAGAGAAGATAGAGGAGCAGGAGCAGTTTCGCATCAACGAATTGGAACCGCGCTTAGAGGCGGCCAAAGCAGGAGAGAGCGCCGTTTTTTTGTGGATGCTGCCCATTTTGTTCACCGGGCTTACCTAGGCTTCGTTTGGTGCTTTACTCGGATATTTATTGCCTCGCCATCCGGACGTAAACGGTTCAACGTCTTAGGCGCGGTGGATGCCATTACTAAAGAGGTGATTACCGTCACCAACGAGAGCTACATCAACGCGACCAGCATTTGTGAGCTGCTCTTGAAGCTCGTGGCGCTGAATCGTGGCGTTCCCATTACCGTCGTCTTAGACAATGCCCGATACCAAAAGTGTCAGCTGGTGTTTGGCTTGGCAAAAGCGCTCGATATTGAGCTGTTATACCTCCCGTCCTATTCACCGCAACTCAATTTGATTGAGCGTCTGTGGAAGTTTGTCAGGAACGACTGCCTATATTCCAAGTACTACGCAGAATTCGATGACTTTAAGGCAGCCATTGAAGCCTGTCTTGAAAAAGCCAACACCACTCATAAAGCGTCTTTGGCATCCTTGTTGTCCCTAAACTTTCAGTCGTTCAAAAATGTCCATATCTTAGACGTCTAGAGTATAGCTAAAAAAGGGGTTCGTAGCCAAATTTATGCATTTGCCCTGGAATATTCAGTTGCCGATCAGTGCCTTAGACAGACTTGAGAATCGCTCCATCAAAATCATCAGCAGAGCCGTGAGAAAAATCAAAACGCCAGAGATTGCGGCTGCTCGCACGTCTAGATCATTTTGAATCATTGACCACATACGAATGGGCAGCATGTCCGTTCTCGCATCAGACAAAAACAACGTCACCGCTACATTATCGAAGGATGTAAGAAACGCCATAAAGGCCCCAATTAGCACCCCTGGCCTAATCAACGGCAGGGTCACCTTAAAGAAAGTGTAGACTGGGCTAGCACCCAAGGCTGTGGACGCTTCCTGCAAAGAAGAACCCAGCTGGCTGAGGCTGGCTAGCACGTTGCGCACGACGTAAGGAGTGCAAATAACAATATGGCTGACGATTAGGGTGAATAGTGAAAGCTGCACCCCCATCATGGCAAAAAATGTCATCATGCCCAAACCCAGAGCCACTCCTGGCAGTGCTAGAGGTGACATCACAAGGGCATCAACAGCTATTACCCAGCGGCCTTTACTGTTGATCATGGCTAAGCATGCTGATACACCCAATACTACACAGACGAGCGTGGTAATCAGCGCTACCTGAAAACTGTTCAGCGCCGCTGCTCGTAGTTCTGGGAAACTAAAAAGAGAGGTATACCACTGCAGTGAAAATCCTGGCGGGGGAAACTGAAGTGTAGGAGAGGCACTAAAGGACGTAATGAGGATAATCATGCTGGGCGCTATTAACAGTAGTAGCCCTAACCAGGCAATGAGTTGCATCACAACCTGGAACGAGATTTGATCCAACTGGCGAGGCGAGAAACCAGACTCCTGAGGCATCGGAGTTGGCGGATTTACGAGAGTAGAGGACATAAGACTCCTGCGTAGAATTTGCTCCGGATCTAATAAACAACCAGCCTAATGAATATTTAGCTTAATGAATGTAGCGGCGACTGCGGCGACCTAATGCGGTTAATATCATCACCATGACCACCACCATAATCAACAACAATGTGGAAACAGCAGCGGCAAAAGGCTGATTCAGCAGAATGATGCCCTGCTGGTAAATCAGAGTTGGCAAATAAATTAGCTGACCACCGCCAATAATCGAGGGAGTTACGAAAGAGCTTACAGTCAGAGCAAATACTAGCAGCGATCCTGAAATCATTCCTGGCAGAGTGAGCGGGAAAGTGATTTTCCAGAATGTTCGCCAAGCGCCGCCGCCGAGACTTCTGGAGGCCGCTGCTAAGCGAGAGTCGATTTGAGAGAGAGAGGCGACAATCGGCAGCACCATCATGGGCATCCAAACCTGGGTAAGCGCAATCAGCACACCATTGTGGGTAAAGAGCAACCGAATGGGCTCTTCGATAATGCCTAGCTGTAATAGGGCGGTATTGATCAACCCCTGACGACCTAGAATAACAACCCAGCCAAAGGTACGAACGACAGCACTCGTCAGCAGTGGCAGCATAATTAAAAAGGTCAAAATTCCTTTCCAAAAGCTAGGGGCATTGATGTATAAGTATGCGACCGGATAGCCAATAATTAAAGACGCAACAGTAACTTGAATGCCCATCACAAAGGTATCGATGAGGACTTTAACGTTAACAGGATTGTTGAAGAAATCAGTATAATTCTTTAGGGAGATTCCGGTGCCATCGTCTCCTTGAAAACTGTTGGCAATAAGCAAGAGCAAGGGCACCACATAGAATAGCTGTAGGAAGATGGCCAAAGGAAGCGCTAGTTGTCCTGATTTGGGCTGAAGCAGTTGACTGATTCTCATCGATAGAACCCTGTTATTTGATCATTTTTTGCTCGATTTTTCTTTGTTCGACTTTCTTATGCTTAGCTGGATATACCGCTGATTCAAAGCTGCTAAATAGCGGTTTCTATGCTGAGAAAACCGCACAAGCCTCGGGATTGACGAGATTTAAGTGGATGAGATCGCCTGACTTCAACGACTGAGCCCCCATCGTGCGAGTCTGGGTGATCTTGACATGGCAGTCGTCGGTTAGGCGAACGTCATAGGTTATCAGCGAGCCCAGAGGCAGGCACATGGTTACGGTGCCAGTAATCGTGCGATCGCACTGAGGCTGCACCCGCAAATTTTCAGGACGCACTGCCAGCGTTACCTTGTCGTATGGGGACAGCGGCAGATCACTCACTATCGCTAGTTCGCCGCCCGGAATGCTGATCTGGTAGCCACCCTCAGTGCGACCCAAGACTTCCGCAGGCAGATGGTTACAGGTACCCACAAAAGAGCTGACAAAACTGGTAGCAGGGCGATCATATAGGTTGGTGGGGGTGTCAAACTGGTGAATAGTGCCGCTAGAGAGAACAGCAATGCGATCAGACATACTCATGGCTTCTTCCTGATCGTGAGTGACCATGATGGCGGTAATGTTTTGTTCGCTCAAGATGCGGCGAATTTCGATCTGCATATCCAGGCGTAGGCTCTTATCAAGCGCACTAAAAGGCTCATCTAGCAGCATGATACGAGGCTCTACTGCTAGGGCACGGGCCAGTGCTACCCGCTGCTGTTGCCCGCCCGAAAGCTCACTAGGCACCCGCTTAGCCAGTTGATTCAGCTGCACCATGTTGAGCATTTCACCCACCCGATTGGCAATTTGGCTGCGAGAGCGATTACCTGCTGCCCGCAGACCATAGGCCACGTTATCCCACACGCTCATATGGGGAAACAGCGCATAGTTTTGAAACACAATACCTGTTCCCCGCTGACTAGGAGATAAGCCCTGTACCGACATGCCGTCAATCAGTACGCTGCCAGCAGTGGGGGTTAAAAATCCGGAGATAATCCGTAGCAATGTGGTCTTACCGCAGCCGCTCGGCCCTAAAAGTGAGACAAACTCCCCAGGACGAATGTCTAAGTTAATATTCTCAAGTGCGACAAAGGAACCAAACTGATGCATCACTTGAGACAGAGATAGACTGTGAGACGAATCGCTGCCCATATCTGATTGAGTCTTTTCAGGAACAATGGCTTCAATCGTTTGAACAGATTGCATGAATTCAATCTCCTACTTGGTAGAGAATAGATGTTAAAAAGACATGGAAGTGTTAAAAAAGCGTAGTCGCAGCTGGGTCAAATTCTTAAAGCAACCGTCAAACTCAAGATCAGCCACTCAAAATCAGCCTGAATTCTGCGGTACTGATAAATGAATTAATTCACCAATTTTGGTGTACTCCACAGGGCCACCTAGCCGAGTAACTGGCTGCATTTTAACCGTATCGACTAACCCTAAAGACTGCCTGTATAGATCTTGACGAATGTGAAACCGTAGCACTTGGCCTAGCACCATTACATTGGTGGACCCCTCTACTGGCACAATCTGAGTTACCTTGCATTCCATCGCAACTGAAGCATCCTTCAGCCTAGGCGGTTTAACCTCTGTTGCCGGCAACGTTTCTAGCCCTGTAGCCTCAAATTCACTTATGTTGTGAGGCAATTCTACGGCTGTTTTGACCATCGCCTCAGAGAGCGCCTCATCAACGACATGGCAGACAAATTCTCCTATCGCTTTAACGTTACGTAGCGTGTCCTTTTCCTGGGGTTCTCGGCGGCGATAAGACACCGAGAACATGATTGTGGGGGGAAATCCGGCTACAGCATTAAAAAATGAATATGGCGCGATGTTGGGCACTCCCTCAGTGCTGATGGTAGACACCCAAGCAATTGGCCTGGGTGCCACCACACTTGTCAGCAGGTGATAGGGAGCCGGGGGTTCCATCTCTGCGGTGACTAGAGTAAGCATTTTGGGAGAAGGCGAGTGTAAAGAAGGAGAAAAGGTCATTGTTGATTCAGACTAAACAACAACATTAAGCCTGGACAACCTGGTTAAATCGCTCAATCCACTCTGCCCGCTGAGGATTAATAGTAGCCCAGTCTAGCCCGTGGGACATAGCAATGAAATCGTCTACGGATTCAATGCCCATAGCTTCGACGAGTGCAGGCGGAAGCTCTACAGTATCGTTGCTTGGAATATAGAAGTAAGGCGCAGCGGACAGTGCAGTCTGGGCCTCGGGGCTGAGCATAGCATCGACATAGGCCAAAGCTGAATCCAACCCAGCCGTGGGGTTTTGAACCACATCAAGGCTGTAGCGAGCGACCGCAACGCCAGAATCAAGCTTGGCGATCGCAACCGGTACGCCGCGTTCGGCTAGGGTTAGTACGTCATTGTGCCACATTGGTGAGATATCCACCTCACCCTGCTGGAACAGGGTAAGCAAAGCACCTGGGTTTGCTGCAACACCACTAACCCGAGGCAACATTTCGCTCACGGCCTCAAAAGCGGACTCAATATCAGACTCACTGCCTCCTAAGACCTTGGCCATTTCCACCATAAAAGAGGTGCCGAGAATACTGTTCAAACTCACCAGACCTAGCTGAGCATCTAAATCAGGGTCAAGCATGACCTCCCACGAGGTCGGGGGCGTTGTCACTTTTTCAGGGTTGTAAGCCATCACAATACCCTGAGCAAAGAAAACCGGTGCGAGTCCATCTCCTTTCAAAAAGCCCGGATTCACATCGCTAGCATTAGGAACCTGGTCTATAGGGAAAGGCTGAATTATGCCTTCTTCAACAGCGACCGCGTTTTGACCGTCGTCTAACAACAACACATCAAACGGCGGATTTTCGGGAGAAGCCTTGACCCGTGCAATCTGCTCAAAGGCTAGCAGTGGCTGGGCGCTCATATTAATACCCGCTTTCTCTGCGACCACGGGCGCTAGCTTTTCTCGCATGACTGCATCCGTCGTGCCAGGGAAAGAGGCCACAACCAAATCTCCGCCGACAGCACCTGCTCCACCCGCTTCACCTGCGGCACCTATATCTGGGCTAACAGTGGCATTACAGGCTTTGAGCGCCCAGCTTGTTCCGAGAAACATTCCCGCTCCCAGTACAGAACGGCGAGATAAACGGTTAACAAATCTTTGACTCATACTGTGTCAGTCCTTTTTCTACAAAACAAAACGGGCGACAAAAACTATTTATAGGAATATTGACTAAGTGACGTTGGCTACTCAGCATTTGCGGCGCTACTAAACTTCGTACGCTCCAATCGCTAGACAGAACCTCTGAATTAGATACAGAGTCACCCAACCTCAGAGCCGCAGAGGCACTCAGGAAAATCAAAGCCCTGAAACCTTTGTATACAATTGGTACACACTATGTAACACTTATTGCTAGCGATTCTGTATACTGAGTAACATTCCAAACTCATGACATTTTTTATTGACGCGAATATTAAATCTGGTGGGGTGTACTCGTCAGATAGCCTACAATGAGTGGCTCGATTTATTAGAAGTTTTAATCAGCTATATGTGCTCATCACCTGCGCGTGATTTCTGGGGGTACGGGCCTCATTCGCCTAATCCCCAATGGCCCAACAATGCGCGCGTTGCGGTTTCTTTTGTTCTCAATTTAGAAGAGGGCGCAGAGCTAACCCTTTCTGCCGGTGACGAGCGCAACGAATCCGTATACGAAGTTATTTCAGAGACTCAAGGGGTTCCGAACTTAGCGATGGAGTCTCATTTTGAATACGGTTCAAGAATTGGCTTTTGGCGCGTGCTGGATTTGTTTGATCGCTATGGTATAAAAGCAACTATGAACGTCTGCGGTAGAGCCGTTGAAACCTCTCCTTGGATGGCTCTTGAGCCAGTCAAAAGAGGACACGAACTCTGCTGCCATGGCTATCGATGGGAGCCTTTGGTGTATATGAAAGAGCCTCAAGAGAGAGAAAACATCCGTAGGACAGTACGAGCGATTGAGCAAGCTTCTGGGGTATCCCCTGTTGGCTGGCAAACCAAGGCATCCAGTACGCCAAACACTCGTAGACTGCTCCTAGAGCACGGTGGTTTTTTGTACGATTCAGATGCTTATAACGATGAACTGCCTTATTTTGTGGAGGTTTCGGGCAAGCCCCATCTTGTGTTGCCCTACAGCTTCGACACGAACGATATGCGTTTTACGAATACGGAAACTTTTCGATTAGCGCAGGATTTCTCAACTTATCTGATTGATAGCTTTAATTGGCTGTATCAAGAAGGCGAGAACAGTCCTCGCATGATGACAGTAGGGCTGCATACTCGCATCATTGGGCGACCCGGACGCATATGGGCACTTCAACAGTTTTTAGAACATATCCAAGCACACGAACGAGTTTGGATCGCTAGGCGTGACCAAATTGCCAGACATTGGTATGAGATGTTTGGCTAATGAAGCCACCGATGACGAAAATTCAACGTTTCTTGCAACACATAGGCAAATTGTAAAAGCAGCGTCTCGCCCTGAGGAGGAGCAATAATTTGCATACCAATAGGCAAGCCTGTTGGCGTCCAACCACAGGGTATGGAGACGACAGGAAGCCCAGTTAAAGAGATTGTATAAGTGACCGCAAGATAATCAATAATGTTTTTGAGTGGCGTCTGGTTCACGCTTAATACCTCTGCTTGCTCGTGCGGAAAAGGCGGTACACAAGCACTCACTGTCACTAAGATATCATGAGTTTCAAAAAAAGAGAGAAAGTTTCGGTAGAGCTGATCGCGCTGCGCTGCTGCGGTCAAAACATCGAATGCAGTGAGGTCTTTTCCACGTTTGACATTCCAACGGACGGTCTCAGTGAGCTGGTCCTCGTGATCATTGTAGTGGTGTTTCTGCTTATACCAGAGCAATGCTGCCCGCAATGTCTCAAAAGCAGCGGATGCCATTGAACAATCAGGATGCTCAGGAACTAAGTTATTGCAGATCGTAGAAATCTGTTCAACGGCTTTTTCGAAAATTGCCTCAACTTGCGTATCAATCGTGGCAATTCCCAAACCAGCGCTAAAGCCTACTCGGAGCTTCCCTGTGAGCTGATCTATAGTATTTGTGTTAAAAGATGGCAGCGACCAGGAAGCGGCGATCGCTAGCGAGTCTCCAGCATCCCAGCCTGCCATCACAGACAACATAAGAGCTGCATCTTCAACGGTGCGAGCGATAATCCCGTCTGTATCGAGCGCATCGCATAGAAGAGGTTTTCGAGGTCGAGGAATCCGTCCCGCTGCGGGTCGTAAACCTACGACACCACAAAAACTAGCAGGTGTTCTAACAGAGCCACCCATATCAGTGCCCTGCGACAATGCACACATTCCTGTTGCCACCGCAACCGCCGCGCCACCACTAGAACCGCCAGAACTGCGCGTGGGGTCGTAAGGGTTAGCCGTTGGGCCATATAGTCGATTGTTGGTATGAGCGCCCATCCCAAATTCTGGCGTATTGGTCTTACCTATCAG
The DNA here is from genome assembly GCA_001314865.1 of Phormidesmis priestleyi Ana. Lineage (GTDB taxonomy): Bacteria > Cyanobacteriota > Cyanobacteriia > Phormidesmidales > Phormidesmidaceae > Phormidesmis > Phormidesmis priestleyi_B. The sequence continues at coordinate 8,201 of LJZR01000059.1, forward strand.
AACACCTCCTGCTTGCTTTAGCCTGGCCACGCAGAGTTCATCTTGATCGGGTATCCAGTCTCGATAAATCAGAGAACCGAGGGTTGTTCTAATACCCGCAGTAGGCGTCAAGTCTTTCACAGAAAAGGGAATACCTGATAGCGGCCCCAACGGTGTCTTTTTGCTGCGAGCTTCATCTATCGCCCGTGCTTTGGCTAATGCGGGTTCTGCACATGAGGTAATAAAAGCTTTTAACTGCTCGTTCTCCTGTTCAATTTGCTGCAAGCAGCTTTGAACAATCTCAGTTGCCTTGACCTCTTTAGAGTCAAGCTTCTGTCGCATCTCGGTAGCAGACCATTGGTAGAGTGGCTTCATCGCTTGGGTTTTAGAGTGTTTTTCTATGGTGTTTCTGTTCTGTAAATAGCCGACCCCAGCCCTGCACTGTACTTGAGTCAACGCCCGCTATAGATAGAGATTTCCAAATGACGCTCGAAATGCTGTCGTAGATGGGAATGCCTAAAATGTGCTCTAGTGAAGCGACTTGCGGCGCGGCGCGCAAGTTGGTACACATTGTCGTGATGGCTTGCGGATGAGCCTGTGCAACTGCCTTAACTTGTTGATTGATCGTATCAGCCGTTACCTCGGCAAAGGAGAAGTTGACTGATAGGTCTAAATGCCGTTCAGAGATGCAGTTGAACCCAGCCTGCTGGTAGTTCTGCACAATTTTTTTTTGTATATTTTCTAGATAAGGTGTAACCAAACCGAAATGGGTAATTTGATGCCGCTGAAACAATTCGTTGATCGCCAATATAGAAGTGGTCGCTGGAATGCCTGTGGTTGATTGGATGCGATCGCACAGTTGCACATCTCTTTCAAAACCTAACCAGCCAGCCGAAGTTCCATTCCAAGCAATCACATCTACCTTGGCATCTGCAAGTAGCTCAGCGGCCCTTAACAACGGGCGATCGTCAAACTGCCTCAACGCGGCTTCAGAAAGCGATATCTCGGTGACTCGAAATCGACTGAAATGGGCACTAACATTGTCTAAATCTTGCAAAATTGACACAGTGACCGGTTCTAGAACCGTATTCGAAGAGGGAGTCAACATACCGAGTAAAACACTTTTTCCCATGCTCTTTTCCTACACAACTCTCGGAATAACTCTCGAAATAGTTCTTTAGACAGCGCTATCGACTTGTTTCGTAAATGCTGGCCATTTCAAAATCCTCTTACGGCATTTGAACCTCAGCAGCTTGAGCAGCGACAGCTAGAGCGATAGAAAGGCTCATAGGATTGAGCCTCAAACCAGCCATCATAAACCTGTTTGACGTAGGGGAATACTTCTTTCGCGAGCATGCCGACTTCTTCCCCAAAACGATCTGTGTAGGCTTTGAGCAAATTGCTAGTGATGTCAGGCCAGTAATTAGCAAGTCCTGGCAACCATCCATGGATATGTTGCACAGTTGTGATACCCGACTCAATCATTTCAAAAGCAGAGTACAGAGTATCCAGATAAAAATTCACTGGACGAGCAGATAGCCTTGAGGCGAACCAAAGTTCCAGCGGATAGTCGAGAGAGCCTAGCTTTAGCGGCGTGAGTCCAACATGGTAATGACTATTCACAAACCCTGGCATTACCACGTCTCGCTCTGATCCTAAAATCTCATCTGGCTGGTATTTCTTCGCGAGCGCTTCGTAATCACCGATCTCAACAATGCGACCATCTTGTTGAAAGAGTGCCCCGTTTTCGATCACTTCAGCTTCTGTGCGACTGAGTACTTTCGTAATCAAATACTTACTGTGAATAAGTGTTGGCGTCATAGTTATAAGGCGAATGCTGTGGCCAGGACAAGTCTTTAGGAAACGTTGCGCTAGTACATATAGGTACCTTCCTGTAGATGCTCTAACCACGCCAAGCCCAATCGTACTTAAGCGTAATGATTACAAATGGTCTCTCGGAAAGCTGTGTCCTCGGTTACACTTAGCCACTAAACGGAAGATTGCTCAATGGGCAATCGCCATAGAACAGATGCTAGGGGTTCGATTTAAGGTCAGTCGAACATAACGACGACTCAGGCATAAGTGTTGGAATGAGAGGGCAACCGAGGAAGGTACCTTTGAGCACATCAAGGGCAAAATGGCCATCTCAGTCATCGCATCTTATCCCTTTTTGGGATGGACAAGTAGTCCGTCAAGCTAACCGTGCAGTCAACATATAGCCACCCTAGCTGGCTACGACTTCATCAACCGCTTCGCACCATTCTAACGTTCTTCCTGAATGCCCTTTCTGGCCACCGCTTGGACGCTCACTCTGTTGGCGCAGGCTCTTTGTCCGTTTCTTGAAGTCATCTCCAGACGGTGTTTTGCTGCCCAGGTCATTCCATTCTAGACAATTCAGGGAAAGCCAAGGAGAGTCGTTGATTGAGACCTTCTCAATGCATGAGCACGTTAGCTATCGTAGAAGTCTTTCGAGCATTACCCGACCAGCGCCGGGGGGCCGGACGTCGCTATGACCAAGCGCTTTGTTTATCCCTCTTTACCCTAGCCGTTAGTACAGGCTGCCGAGGCTATCAAGCTAATCACTGATGGCTTGATAGCTATTAAAAAGAGCCGTTAGATGTGTTTTCACCCCTCAAAAGTTGACTGCCCTCGTACAGTCCGATTCGTCGGGTGCTACTGAACTGAGACGACAAAGCTTACAGCCTATGTTTAGCCAGGTTTTTTGAAATTGAGCCATTCAGCTGGTCACTATCTATGTCGTACTATATCTTAGAAAGAGGCTGGATTCCCTCCATTCAACCGATCGACAAAAAGGGTAATGAAATTACCGCGCTGCCACCCGTGTTGAAGACGCTAGCTCATCGGGGTATGGTCTTGGCCTTTTGATGCGCTCAACACCAAAAAAACTGTCAGCAAATTATTAACTCTGGCAATCACTACTTAGGCGCACTCAAAGGCAATCACGCTAACTTTTTCAAAGCAGTCCAGCTGAACTTTCAGCCGGAATTGCATCGGCTCGTAATCTGGCTCTCAATTGTATCGAAGCCGTGGTCTTGATACAATTGAGAGCTCAGCGCAAAGCTGGGCAGGGCCTCGATTTCCTCAAATCTCTCTTTAGAATTATTTCAGAGCCGTTGATAAATTACAACAATGTATCAAGCTGCAAGAGTGTATGTAACAAAACATTCGCACCCTGGGTGCATTGTTCCTGTGAAGTATATTCGTCTTCCGCATGGCTAATCCCCGCCTGACTAGGAACAAATATCATTCCCATTGGGGTAAATCGGCCAATTTCTTGGGCATCGTGAATGGCTCGGCTCGGCATGGAATAATGGCTGAGCTGCAAATTTTCACAAACACTTACAATAGTTTCTTGTATCTGGGCACTAGCCAGGGTAGGCTCAACAGAATGTTGTTGTTCTAGCTTTATCTGCGTACCTGTTGCGACCTTAATCGCTCGAACCTCTTGGCGTAAGGTATCAACCATCGTCTGAATCGTTTCTAGAGATACATCTCTCAGGTCGATGGTGAAATCGACCTGTCCTGGCACGATGTTAGGCGCGTTAGGCGATACGTTTAAATATCCCACAGTGGCGACCTGATCTCCTGGGATATTGACGGCGGCATCATGAACGGCTGCGATCAGTAAAGATGCTGCATAAAGGGCATCCTGGCGCATCTCCATTGGGGTGGTGCCCGCATGATTAGGGCGGCCCAAAATGGTAACCTGATATCGCTGGAGGCTGACAATACCCTGTACAACACCAATTTGACGTTGTAAGGTTTCTAAAACGCTCCCTTGTTCCACATGCAATTCTAAATAAGCTGCTATATCTTGGGCCGTGCGTTGGGCCGTGGGTAGCATTTCCCAGTTACCTCCAATCCGTTGCAGGCAAGTTTGAATAGAGGTGCCCTCTAAACGCCGATAGGCTTCCGCATCGTTAACCAGAGCTGTGCCTGCCATGGCCTGACTGCCAATCATCTCACCTTCTTCATCAGTGAAAACAATCACCTCTAAAGGATGATGCAGACGTTGACCTGACTCCCTTAGTGTTGCGACTACCTCTAGCCCTGCCAGTACTCCTAAAGCACCATCGTAACGACCACCCGTAGGCACCGTATCGATATGAGAGCCTGTTGCCAGGGCAGGCAAATCTTGTAGCCCGTGATAACGCCCGATAATGTTGCCTGCTGTGTCAATGCTGATGGCCATGTCTAGTTGCCCCATTGCCGTTATAACGAACTCCCGAGCAGCTAAATCTTCTACACTATAAGCTGTCCGCCTGACGCCACCACTGGGAAGTTGGCCAATCTTAGCGAGGGCAAAGAGTTTCTGATGTAGCCTGTCTTGATTGACCTGTAACGGTGTTGTGATTGTAGCCATCTAGGTTGCCTCAGAACTAATAGTCAATTTGTCGTACTACTTTATCTGCTTACGCACCTGACTTTCACTGAGGGATCTATCAGGGCTAAAAATTAGAGTTGAATTGACAAAGTTGTAGACACTCAGCCGCTAAGCTCTTTTGTCTTCTCGTCTGTCTTTCTTTTTGGCAGATTTTACATTATATTTTGGGCATGCCCAAAATATAATGTAGGAAAAAATATTTGTTGTGATGAAGCATCCTTAATGCTTGCCTTCAAGAAGATTCAATGTCTTGCGTTGGCATTCAAACAGTAGGATTACAAAGTTCTCACTGCTTTTCTTTGAAGCATTAATTTTAGGCATAAAAGCTTATTGAAAAGTCGGTTCGGGCGAAAAATTCTATAAATTGAAAGATCTATAGTGAATAGATCAAATTTCCGTTACATCCCTAGAATTCATCTTTCCTACTTTAAAGATTGTCTAACATTTTTGCTGTTGATTCGATATAACAAACGTGAACTGGACGATTTGTGTGATTAATTAACGCCCTTACTAATTGTATCCTATGGGCAATGTATTCTTTCGTATTTTTCTACAGGCTTGTCAACGTATCACTATTTGAACAAAGTTCTATTTGAACGGAGTTCCACAGCAAAATCAGAAGTGATGCGTGTAAAAAGGCTTGTTGTTCTTTAAATAACTATATCCTGAAAAGTGCAGAATGAACATTTGATGAGCCGCTATTTTCCTAAGATGCTAAACAGACCTAAACGAAAGTAGAATTCGACTATGAAGCTGATCGGCGTTGATATTGGTGGAACTTTTACCGATCTGATCCTGGCAGATTTGGCCCAGCAACAAACCTGGATTCATAAGGTACCGACGACCGTAGAAGATCCTTCTATCGGCATGATGCAAGGGATTCAAACGCTTTGCCAAATGGCCCGGACGGACTGTAGCGAGGTTGAGCATGTCCTTCATGGCACTACGATTGCGACCAATACCCTGCTTACCCATGATGGGGCTCGCACGGGTATGATCACCACCCAGGGCTATCGAGATATTATTCATATTGGACGGCATCAGCGCCCCCAGCATTACTCGATCATGCAAGATATTCCCTGGCAGGCTAGGCCGTTAGTTAAGCGTCGCGATCGCAAAGTTGTTGCCGAACGCCTAGACCCTAAAGGTAAAGTCCTGACTCCCCTGGACGAAGCGGCAGCAAAGACTGCGATCCTAGAACTCAAGCAGGCCGGGGTGGAGTCCATTGCTATCTGCTTTCTTAACTCCTATTTTGATGCCCGCCATGAAGAACGCGTTGCAGAATTAGCTCAAGAACTTTACCCTGAAGCCTTCATCACAACCAGCGCCAGCATCTTTCCCCAATTTCGAGAGTTTGAACGATTCACGACGGCTTGCATTAATGCTTTTGTAGGGCCTAAGGTAAAGCACTATATCAATAATCTGAGCCGTAGCTTAAAGGAAAAATCTGTACGCGGCGAACTCCACATTATGCGGTCTAACGGCGGAGTTTCTACTGCTGAAGTCGCTGGAGAACAGCCGGTTACTCTGTTGTTATCAGGATTGGCGGCAGGGGTGTTAGGCGGGGCTGCTGCTGGCGAAAAGTCTAAGCGGACTCGGTTAATTACGTTTGATATGGGGGGTACAAGTACCGACATTGGCATTGTCACTGAACGGGGCTTTGCCGAGGCCTCGGCGCGCGATACCTGGATTTCCGGATATCCAGTCATGGTGCCGATGATCGATGTCCATACCATTGGTGCAGGCGGTGGCAGTATTGCCTATGTAGATGGGGGAGGAGCCTTTCGGGTAGGGCCGCGCAGTGCTGGTGCAGAGCCTGGCCCAGTATGCTATGACAAGGGCGGACAGGCAGTCACCGTTACCGATGCCAACGTAGTTCTCAATCGGCTCGACCCGGAATACTTTTTGGGGGGTGAAATGGCCATCTTTCCTGACAAAGCCTTTACTGCCGTGCAGTCTCTGGCCGATCAAATGGGCTTAGACCTGTATGAAACTGCGGCTGGTATTCTCACCATTGTAAACAACAACATGGCCAATGCAATTCGCTCTCGAACTATTCAAAAAGGTCAAGACCCGCGACAATTTGCTTTGGTTGCTCAGGGGGGCGCTGGGCCGCTCCATGCCGCTGAAGTTGCGCTCTCGTTAGGTATACCTGAAGTAATTGTCCCTCGATATCCTGGCATCACCTCCGCCATGGGCTTGCTGACTACCGATCTAAAGCACGATCTGATTCAGAATGAGTTTATCCTCAGCACGGCTCCAGACTTGGATAAACTAAATGAGGATTTGCGATCGCTAGAAGATCAAATCAAAGCCCAACTTCGGGCAGATGGTTTTAGTGATGCAGAGATGACCCTACAGCGTTTTGCCGACTGTCGTTATGTTGGACAAGGCTATGAACTACGAGCATTAGTACCCAATGGGAACCTCAATGAAACTGCCCTGCAAACAGTCTGGCAGCAATTTCATGATCTCCATACCGCCGAGTATGGCCATGCCTTTACCGAAAATCCGGTAGAGTTGGTCACATTGCGAGTGACGGGGACTGGACCCATGCCTAAGCTTTCAGGACTGCCCGTACCCATCTCTGGAGCCGTGCAAGATGCCTGGTTAAAAACAGCAGTCACTTACTTCAGAGTGAAGGGCAAGCTCGAAAAATATTCCACCCATTTCTTTGATCGAGATCGGTTGCCCGTAGGCGGAGAAATTAAAGGGCCTGCGATCATCTTTCAAAAAGACTCTACAGTATTGTTGCCGCCCCAAAGTCTTACCACCATTGAGGCGAACGGTAATTTACATATTCGGCTAACCAGTCAGCCAACGGCAGAGCCTCCCCGAGCAATGGCTATCCCTATGGCCACAAAAAACTGACATATCATACTTTTCTCATCCCCTTGGGTCTCCCACTACCGGCAGCTCCAAGGGTAGCGCTAGCCTTTCATTTTCCCTATCCTTTTCTTTTCTTTTTCCTATGCCTTTAAGCAAAGCCCAACCCTTACCCAAAATCGATCCCGTCACTGCCCAGGTGATCGCTGGAGCCCTGAATGGTATTGCCCTAGAAATGGGGCATAAACTGGCCCGGATGTCCTATTCCAGTATCATCCGAGAGTCAGAGGATTTTGGAGCAGCGATTCTCGATGCTAAGTGTCAACAGCTCGCCGAATGTGCCTACAGTACACCCTTGCAACTAGGTCCAATTCCTGGCTATATGCGCGGTGTACTAAAAGCCATGGAAGAGGATGGCGAAGAGTTTTACCCCGGTGATGTGATCATGCACAATCATGCTTACTACGGCGCTTCTCACGGGCCGGATATTGGCATCGGTATTCCCATTTTTCAAGGGGATACCTTGATCGGGTATTCCTTTACCACTGCCCATCATCTAGACATTGGCTCTTCTTCTCCAGGGAGCTGCGGCATTGTGGATGCGGTGGATGCTTTTGCTGAGGGGTTACAATTTAAGGCTTTAAAACTCTACGAAAAGGGTATCAAAAATCGTCAGATCTGGCGCATGCTAAGACAAAATATTCGTAGTTCACAGGTAGTAGTAGGGGATATCGAAGCCCAGGTAGCGGCTTGTCGGGTAGGCGAACAACGGTTTTTAGAGCTAGTAAATCAATATGAATTGGATATCGTTCTAGCTGCCAGCGAAGAGTTAATGAATTACTCCGAACGGATGCTCCGGCAGGCGATTGAACGTCTGCCCGACGGGACCTACAAGGCTGAAGGTTTTCTCGATGGCTTTCTAGACGATCTAGATCCAGGGAAAAAGGATTTAACGATTGCTGTGACAGTCACAATTGAAGGGAGCGAAATGACGATTGATCTGACGGGAACTTCGCCCCAGATTGATGATCGTCCAATTAATATGCCATTTGTGGGAACAGTGGATATTGCGATTTTTGTGACTCTACGCTCGGTGCTACTCGATACGGCCCTAATGGAGTATGTGCCCCAAAATTCTGGTTTGGTTCGACCAATTCACATTGTGGCGCCTAAGGGATGTCTCGCTAATCCGATTTATCCGGCTCCAGTCATTGCCCGGTGTTGTCCCGGTAATATTGTCGCAGATACGTTGATGAAAGCCCTGGCTCAAGTTGCACCTCACAATATCAGCGGTGGGATCGGTAACATTAAAGTGGCGTCCTACAGTGGAGCCTTGGGTGAAGACTATTGGGTTTATATGGATATTACCGAGGGTAGCTATGGAGGTCGCTATGGTAAGGATGGGATGGATGGAGTCGATACGCTATATGCGAATACGCGCAATAACCCGATTGAAGATATTGAGGCCCATCTGCCGCTACGGGTAACACGATATGAGTTGATTGAAGATGCCAGCGGTGCAGGTAAATGGCGAGGTGGACTAGGCTCGATTCGAGATATTCAATTCTGTTCACCGGGGCAGATGTCTCTAGAAGGTGAGGGGAATAAATATGCTCCCTGGGGAATTTTTGGTGGACAGGATGGTACACCCGGCGGGGTCGAAATTCTGAATCCAGATACCGATGAAATTCAGATTCTACCGTCTAAGTTTCCCTGTCGTAAGACTAAATCAGGTGATACGCTACGGACGATTAGTCCCTGTGGAGGTGGGTATGGTGCGCCTCTAGAGCGAGAGCTCACTCAAGTGTTAGAGGATGTAATAGATGAATTTATGACAGTTGAGTCAGCTAAACGAGACTATGGGGTAGTGATTGATCCAGTCAGACTGGTGATTGACGAGCAAGCCACAGCCTCTCTACGACAACAGATGATCAGCCAATGACTTTTCGTGGCTAAAGCTATCGTAAGCCAACAAACTGACAGCGCAAAATGTTGGCGCTGTCAGTTGATACTCCCCGTCTCTTCAGATCGGGGAGTATCAACTGACAGCAACGATTTTCGCGTTTTTATGGCTCTTCAAAGATAGGTTGGAATGCTTTGAATGTGATTGCAATTAATTCATGAGAGTAATCGCGTCTTGACGGCGACGTTTTATACTTTTCATCCCGGTAGTCCATTTTAGTAAAGGATAGAGAAAATAGCGTTAGGATCATTCTCGACCCTTTTTTCTCTGATTAAACGGTTGTACTCGTGGATGAAATTCCA
>LJZR01000060.1 GCA_001314865.1 Phormidesmis priestleyi Ana
CTCCGCTACAAGCTGTGCCAGGATTGAAAACCCTGCATCCATCCTGGGACTAGCTAGCCCCACCATTGTAATTATCATATTTGGTAGCCCTAAACAGGTAAGAATTGATTGTAAGGGTGAATGTGGACATTACTTGGGTTACGCTAAAAGTTACACTACAAATGTAAACGAACGCCTTGGGGTACAATAAAACCTGTAGCCATAGGTTTTGGAGTGGTTGTCATTTAAAGGCTCAGCGCTATTTCTCAAAGCAGGTGAGTCCTATTAGGTAGGCCGTAACTTTAGCCCAGAATAATATCTGTGCATCTGCTATTTCTATTGCAAGCTTTGTATGGACAGATAGTGATTCCAGAGGCGGTCGCGAGTGAACTCAATCGTGGCGGTCAGGATGATCCAAGGATCTCTCAAGTTTTAATGCTGGACTGGATAGAAACTAAACCCTCCACGAATCATCGTTTGATCAGTGAGTTACAAACTGTTTACAAGTTGGATAAAGGTGAATCGGAAGCGATCTCGTTAGCGTTAGAGCTATTTATCTGCTGTGGTTTTTCGGTTATGTCGTTGTTGAGCAAGGAGAGTAAACACGCATGCCCCGTCGAGTTAACAAAAAGTGTATAGAATGCGCCCAGCTGAGTGCGGCGCAGGCCCGTCAGCTGCATGGAAAGCAAGGCGATGACTGCTGGCGTGAAAAGCGCTGTCCGCGTAGACGCTCTCACTATCGCCATCGCCAGGTGCTCAATGAACAGCGGCGGTTGCAGTATCAACAGCAGGTTGCTGGCGCCATGTCAGCACAGGGGGCGGTGGAGACGGTGTCGCTGCCGGTGGCAGGAGAGTCATTGCCTTATGCGAATCTGTATATCTGGCGTGAGAAACGGAAGGATGCGCCGATTCATGCGATCGCTGTATCCGTGTTTCAAGATAATTCAAAGGTGCTGGAAGTAGCGCCAATTCACTGCGCAGGGTATCGCAAGCGGCAGCTAGAGCAATACATCCAGAAAGATGTCATGAGCTATCTGAACGCGCGGTTTGGGATTACCTTTTTTGCCGATGAGATTCGGCTAGAGCCGATGGAGTGCCCGATTGAAGGCTGTCCGTGGCATGACCGTTTGGTATCTGGGCAAGAGAACCATCTTGACTCTGCTGAGGTCGCCAATGGTTAGCATTCGCCAGCTAGAGTTAAATCTTGAAGTTGCTTTTGAGGCAGCTTCGGAGGTGCCAGAGACAGCAGATGTGCGGGCTCTATGGGCACAGTTTGAAGGTGAGCTAGCCGGGTTAGAACAGCGCGATCACCTGCGAGTGGCAGGGGATATTCTGGTGCAGCTAGCAGGACTGTGCGAGACCAAAGCCGATCTGCTGTGGGAAGATTGGCAGGATGCGCATAATGCCGAGGGGCCAGTGATGGATAGCGGCTGGCTAGAAGGGATGACCCGGCAGACGCAGGAGCTAGATTTTTCAGAGCTAGTGAACCGCTCCTATCATCCCAGCCGTGAGCGGCCTAGCGACGATAAAGCAGATGAAGATTCCGTCGTCGGTGATGTCGATAAAATGTCAGTGTTTGATATGATTGACGCGCTTGATGATGCCGACCTAAAAAGTCAGGCCTTAGCGGTTTCTCATGCTGAGAATATATCAGACTGGGTGAAGGCGTTAGCGGCTAAACAAGAGGCATCGCCGCAACGGTTGGTGGATTTGCAGCGGCAGTTGCAGATGCCGCTGATAGAGGTGTGGATTGCGGCGCTTTTAGGGGGCTTTCCGCTGGAGCAACGCGGTAGCTTTTACGAGACACAGGAAGTGTGGGTGGGTCGGTGCAGGTGAGGGGTGAAGATGGAATATCAGCTAGAGAAATGGAAGCGTCAAGACTGGCGAAAGAACACTCGGCATTATTCATGTGAAGTCCGACAGAATTTGTTTGGCCAATGGGTGGTGCTGCGGCGATGGGGCCGAGTGAGTGCGAAGCAGGGGCAGTCGCTGGAGCAGGTGTGTGATGGCTATGAAGAAGGCTTACAGATTTTTGAGGCAGTGACGAAACGTCGGGCGAAGCGTGGGTACAGAGCCTGTTAACAAGCTCTGTACCGATCAATCCTACAGGATTGGGTGTTTCAATTGTTCCACAGGTCAACATCTGGTAAGGACATCATATTGATTTGAGGTTCGGCTGAGAGCGCCTGTAAAAAAGATTTTTTTGCCAGCACAAGCGCGCAGTTAAATTGGGATAAGTATTGAGTGACTTTTGGTTGATGGTGGGAAGCTAGTCGGTCAATCACTGATTGGATTGGTGTTTGTTTATGAGCGATGCAGATAGCCGCTTTATGCTCTAGTAGATTACCAGTTGTAATGCATGTCGTGAGACGAGGGTCTCGATAGTTGTCGATAATTCTTGAAGTGGATAATGTGGTTGGTGAGGATAGTTGTGTTTCTTGGTAAGAGCTGCCGTACAATCGCATCCACTTTAGTGCGGCCACTGCATTAATCTGACCTAGTCGAACGCGGTGAGACTGGTGTTCGCTGATAGGCAGGTAAGTATTCAACAATGCCTGCTCAACAAAGTTGGCCTTTTGCATAATGTCTGGGGCTACTAAAGGGCAGGCTTCCATTAGCAAAGCGGCGACACCTGCAACCGCTGCTGCGGCCATTGAGGTTCCGGATTTACGGCATAGTTCTTCTGGAGCACTTTCGGATGACTGAGCTGATAAGATATCTATGCCAGGTGCAACTAAATCAGGCTTTAGGCAAAGATTGTTGTGATTGCAGCTGCCAGAAAATTTGGCGACTTTCCCCTCAAAGTCGGTTGCGCCGATGGAAAGAACCTGGGGGTCCCAACCAGGAGAGTGAAATCGTCCTGCACCGCCGTTGCCAATTGCCGAAACTACTAGAATGTTTTGTTGTTTGAGCGCGTTGATGGCTGTCGTGAAGATGGGCGATCGCACCTTAATCCCCACTGGCATCACGACAATATCAACCGATTGATTCAGCAACCAGTCAATACCGCGAAGTATTCGCCAAACGACATAGCCGCCTTCTATCACCTGCGCACTACACAGCGATACACCGGGAGCGACTTGGGCAACGATGCCTGCCGTATGGGTGCCGTGACCTTGCTGGTCAGTCGGATGGGCACCGGGCACCGCATCGCCAAAGCGATCAAATTGGCAAAAGGTGGAGATGCGATCGCGTAACAAAACATGTTCGGCGGTGACCCCGCTATCGAGATGTCCTACCCGAACCCCTTTACCCGTGAAACCTTGCTGCCAAAGAGAAGGCAACCGAAGTGCCTCCTCTAAGCAGGAATCGTGAAACATCACGACTTGGTATCCCTACAGGTCAAAATCAGTACCATTTATATTTTGACCGGCTCTAACCCAGTAAACGATCGCTTCTCCCATATGGCCCAACGTTACAAACAACGTAGAGTGGATAATTAGAGGAATATTGTAAGTCGATTGATTAACCTCTTTATAAGTCAACGCTTTGGTGATGGCTGGCAGCGTATCAAACATCCAACCAGCACGACGACGACCATTCACGCTAGGTTCGTATTTCGTTGGTTGTTTCCGATCAACATCCACCAGTTTAGACATTAGGCCGATATGTGTGATTCCAACAACGGTCGTTAACGCAGGCAGAGCATAGTCAGTAACTTTAGTAGATACTTTGCTAAATGAGCCCAGGCTGCTAGCGATAAAATCAATGGCACCCACACAGAGATACGTCCATTGAAAGTTCCATACGATGTAACCCCAATAATCTGGTTTATTGTAACCGGCCTGACGCAAACTCTCTAGTTCAGAATGAGTCAACTTTTCAATGTGACCCAAAGGGTTGCCAGCGACTTGAGCCATAACGCCAACACCAATCGTAACCAGCTTGAATACCGTCATTCCCTTGCCAAGATTGCTGGCGGAGTCTATATCAAAGGCTTGCTTGCGTACAGCTGGCGTAGCTGTCTCCCGTTTAATATTGTTGGTATATTTCTTAAGGATTCGACCGCGTTGATTAAACTTGTATTTTTTACCAAGCTCTACTTGCCTTCCTTCCGGGCTCGTTTCTTTTGATGCGCCCCCTTGAATGTCGTAAACCAAGTCAGATACCGTCAAAAAAGTGTGAAAGCAGCCATAGGCAATAGCCCAACTTCTCTTCTTTTTCTTAATATCAAGCGGATCATCCGACTGCCCTGTGACCGTAATCCCCTGAAAGGCCGACTCACCCGTAATCAGTTTACTCATGACTGTTGTTGGAATCGCAATCACCAGTGAGCAGAGCGAGATCGCGGTTAAATCGTGGCCTTGGGTAATGCCTCTATATAGGGCAGACAAAACAGGAATTTCGATTACTTCATTTAAGGCAATTTGTAATAGTTCTAATGCAGTTAAAAACAGTTCAAACAGCATCGTAATAAACACATCTATGGCACCTAGCCCAGCAACAGCGAGACTTTTGACAATAGAGAGGACGGCACTCAGCACGAGTTCCTGCGCTCTATCCGGTTCTTGCATAGCTGCCTGAAACAAGGCAATGCTATCTAGAAACGAATCGATAACAATAGGCAAATCGTCCTCTATGTATTCTTTAATCAAGTCTACAAAGCTGGTTAGTAGGCGCTCTAGTTCATCTTTTAGAGACTGCGGAACCTGTCCCATAATTTTGTCTAGAAGCGGGTTGTCAATGACGACGGTGCCACTCACACTTTGCGTAGCGGCACTGCCATCGTCGTCACTGTCTAAAATGAGCCCAGTAATCCAATCAAGCTTGTCTGACATATCAGAAGTATCGAGGCCACCAGTCCGTTTCTCTTGGGCGATGTCTCCTGCTCCGAGCGCATCAATCAGGCTGTCGATGCCTTCTACCACGTCTGTCTGTGCTTCTGCCAGCCAGCCGCGCATTGTGCCCTTTAAGTCGTTAATGGTCTCTTGAGCCAAGTTGATGCCATTGTTGATACTTTGAACGAAGTAGTCGTGAGTATGTAAAACATCATCCCAGCCAAGGATATCCATCGCCCAATTTACAAACTTATCCCAAAGGATGCCTGCTTGTTCCATCACCGTTTGGACAAACTTGCCGACTTTTTCAACGGTATCTGCTACGAACTGATACAACTTGCCGCCTGCTTCAACGGTAATTTGAACGACTTTTTCGGCAGCTTTTTTGAGTGCCGCTCCCACATCTTCAAAAAACTCAGCGGTTTCCTTAGCTGTGTCCGAAATGCCTGTCACAACAGTGTCAGCTGTCTCTTCGATAAATTCACCAGTGTCTTTAACCGCCTGCTCTGTCCAGTCTGAGGTTTCTTGCCAAACAGCAACTGCTGTTTTTTCTACCTCTTTAATTGCTTTCCCACCAAATTCTACAATGGCTTCCCCCGCATCTTCTAAGGTATCGCCTACATCTTCAACAAAGTCTGTGGTTTCATTAACTACGGTAGTTGCGGCCTTAGGAATCGTCTCAACAAAGAACTTACCAACAGGTTCTGTAATAAAGTCAAATATGCCCTGACCCACGAGATTATCTATTCGCTCAGCGTTAGCGTTAATATTGCGGAGGTCGCTGTGATCAACCGGATAGAAACGGGCAACATTTTCACGATTAGTACCTCCAAAATCTAGCGACCAGGCTTCATAGGGCATGGTATCAGTCACGACGAGGCGATCGCGACTCACTCCATGAGATAATGCTCGACTCGCTGCTGGCACCGTATTCGACAGCGTTTGCATAGCAGTTTGCACTTGCTGAAGATCGGCCTGGCTAAATCGGCTATCAGCACCGAGGCGGTCGCGATTGGCCCAAAGCGTCCCCGGCTCCATCTTCAAGATTTTGGTATGCACATCAATATCTGGAAACACAAAGAATCGCTCCTTTTCGGCCATGCTGTTAGTGCGTAGCATTAAGGAAGCCTTGCCCAGTTCATCAGGGCTGATAGTGAGGATGAGTTTGCCTGCGGCGTTGGGTTTGAGCTGTACGGAGCGAATCGGGTCAATAGTATGGTGTTGTTTGCCCACTTTAATGGTAATTTCTTCAGTCCCCCATACCTCTACGCTATGCGTCAGCGGTGGCAGTGTGATAATGCTGCGGTACACAGGTTTGCTTGCTATGCCACTAGCACTCACAAGAGGATCTTCAGTAGGATCTTCAGTGAGCCTAGATGTGCTGTGGATAGAAGCCGTGGTGGGCGGCAGTGTGAGCAGCACCTGTAAGGAAGAAATGTTGTTGTCGCCCACATCGCTCGACTGTAGCGATGTCGCATCAAAGTGAAAGACATCGTTAATACCCTGATAGTGGGTATGTTGAAAAAGCGTAACAGCCGTATCAGGACCAAGCCGAATCGAAGAAACCCGATCATTTAGAGATTCTGCAATCAAGAAACTGGGCGTATCATCGTGCAAAATCCAGACTCGACCCCCAAAGTTCTCGTTCTCATACAAAGCGACCTCACCTTGCCAGAGCACCGCATCTTTTCGTTCTCGGGTTCGTACCAGGCTATTTTTAATGCTGTAACGCTGATTCGCTAATCCGCTGGCGATATAGAGATCTATTTCTGCCTGCGAAGTCTGCTCACGCATTCGCCACGAATGATGTTCGTAGGTATCTACATTAAAAGTACTGCCAGGGCTGAGGCTGCTATAGAGAATTTCCTCGCCGGTATGGTTAATCCAGTTCACATCTACGGTGAGTGGGGTAGGATTGGTCATTTTCAGATTTACAGCTTTTGTATTGGAGCGCGATCGCGTTGTTTGTCCCGTAATATTCATCAGCTGTGGTTGCCGAATGCCCACCGTAAAGCCCACCGTTTCACGGCTGTTCACATCTCTGATAATCCAGGGATGAGTCATGTAGCTGCTAATTGTCTTACTCTCACGGCTCGCAAGTGTGCCATAAGACACTTCTTGGCCTTGATAATTTAGCCAAAAGAGTTCTACCGCTAGCGGTGAGAGGTTTGAAAACTCAATGCTGGTAGCCACATCGCTAGATTCAGAGCGCAGCGAAATATCATAGGTCTGCTGGCTATTACCGTTTGCAATATACAGTCCCACTTCATCGCCAGAATGCTGCTGCCGAATCCGCCAGGGATGAGTTTCGTATGTGCGCTGGTCGTACTTTTCGCCGGGTTCTAAAGTTGCATATAGCTGCTCAACCCCTTGGTAATTGATCCAGAGCACATCTACAGCAAAAGGAAGTTTGTTGTTAAATGCGATCGCAACCTCCTTGACGCCCTCTCTCGGCTTAATGTCTTGATCGTTGATCGTAATTTTTTGCTGCTGCTGGTCGCCCCAATTCCAATCGAGCAAGCGTCGGCTTTGACTATCTCTGACAATCCATGGATGAGTCACATAGGTTTGATAACCCACCGAGCCACCCGGCTTTAGCGCCTTGTACAGCACTTCTTCACCCTGGTAGTTTAGCCACAGCACTTCTACTGTAAGCAAGCTGTCGTTTTCAAAAGTAATACTTGTTGGAGTATGGGCGTTGCGTGATTTTAACTCATAGTTAGCAACTTGCTCGGCTGCTTCGTTGGCGATAAATAGCCCAACAATATGATTCGTATACAGCTCCCGAGCCCGCCACACATGCCTTGCTCCTGTCATCTGGGTATAGCTCTCCCCTGTTTTCAAGGTGGCATACTCATTCTCTTTTCCGGCAAAATCAACCCAGAAAATTTTTACCGTAAAGGGCGTTCGATTCGTAAACTTTACATTGACACTCGGCGTTCCGCCTTCAGAAACCACCGACAATCCGGTAATGGTCAATAGACTTGACTCAGCGCTCACCACCGTCTGAGTCAGCCGGTGATGGCTGTAAGCATCTCGAACAACAATTCTGGCACTTTCGTACAAATGTTGTATGTACCGCTCACGAGGGTCTAGGCTACGCAGCTTATATTCCACCGCATTTTCCCCCACTAAAAACACATCGGTTTTCAGATGAGAGTTGTTGACAATTTCAATGTCGGCTGCGGCATGTCCCTGATAAGTCGCAACCACAAATTCATGCATTTGCTGCGCTTCACCGCTGGGAATAAACAGCCCGACCAATTCTGCCGTGGCCGTATTTCGGACGCGCCAGGGGTGAGCTGCATAGGTGCTTTGACGATACACAGCCCCCGGCAATAGCGTCGTATAGGGTTGTTCATTGCCCTCATAGTCTACCCACAGCAAATTAACACTAAAGGGCAATGAGCTACGAAAGGTTACCTGAGTTTCTTTCACACCTGCTAAAGACCGCAGTACATCAGCTTGAACGGTCAGTGCTTCGTCATCGAAGGCGCCCGTCAAAACATCGACCACCAAACCCGAATGAATATCTCGCAAAATCCAGGGATGAGAGGCATAGGTCGGCTGAGTAAAGCTGCCTTCTGGTTTTATAACCGTATAGGGTTGAGGATGGCCCTCGAAGTCGATCCATTCTAACTGTAGGTTTAGAAAGCTGGCATTCGTAATTTCTAGCTTTTTAGGATGTAGGCTCTGTCTTGAGAAAAGTCGAATACTGCAAGTTTGCTGTGCCTCGGATGAAGGGATATAAAATCCGATCGGTTTACCTGAGTTAATCGCCCGAATGCGCCAGGGATGTCCGGCAAAGGTGCTTTGAGCGTAACTGTCACCAGGCTTTAGTTTGCCATACACCTGTTCTTTGCCTTGGTAGTCCACCCAAAACACGGCCACTGCCAACGGCGTATGATTGGTAAAGGTAATAGATACCGGGTTATTTGCATTGACCGAACGAATGTTTTCAGTAATGTCAAATGTGGAAGGTTCTGCTTTGCCAGCTGTTTCGGAAAGGAGTAACCCGCTCAGGCGATCGCGAACTAACCACTCGTGGCCTTCATAAGTTGGTTGCGTGTAGCTTGAATAGGGCTGAAGCTGAGCGTATTCTATTTCTTGACCGTTCGAATCTCGCCAATAGATAATTGTAGAGAGAGCTGTTGTATTTCTAAACGTTATGGAAGTGTTCATAATCAATTCAAGGACTAAGTCCTAACCAGTGAATATTAAAAGTACTGAGCTGTCACGATTTTTTTGCAATAAGAATCAACGTTGTACTAAACAATGTCGATTGCAGAACCAACTGTTGTCAACAGTCTTACTAGGTGGTGGAGAAAAGTTAACATCTTGTTTTAATCTATCCATGAATTTCGCCTTTTTCAGGATGTTTCTATTACACAGGGTGACGGGCTACGTTCAGGATTAGGAATGGCTATTCAGTCGTTAATTGCTCGTCCAGAATTGATGCCAGAGCTGATGGAGTAGCAGGCCGATTGCGATCGCCCAGCCTAACGCCAATGCCTGCAAAAAGCCAACAACGCCGCTAACTACCCAAATCAGCTGCACAATACAGTAGTCCATAGGAGACATCTTTTTGCGCGCCCGCCACACCCACTCCTGTAAACAAGAGAGCCCCAAATAGAGCAACAGCCCACCGAGAATAGAAGTCGGAAAATACGTCAGCCAGGAAGAAAATATTAGGGGCAGTAAGATAAAGGTGACTGCGCTAATTATCGTGACCCAGCGGCTGCGCCCGCCTAGACGGTGCATGAGTATGGAGCTACCCATGGAGTGAAAAGCCAAAATGCCGCCGCCGATGCCGAGCAGAACATTGGCACTGCCTGCGACTTTAAGTTCATGATTAAAGTCAATATCTTTGGCGATCACCATTTCCATTCCCTTTACATTCATCAGCAAAAGCACTGCTGTGAGGACGCTGACGGTTCCTGCACACATCCACTGACTGGCGATGGCTTGCCAATTGATTTGCCATAGATCAGGCCAGCTCAATAGTTGCCAGGTCGTCTGTAAGGCGGGAATGCCCAGGGTGAGCCCTTGCGTGTTGGCCGCGGTAGGGGAAATACCCCAAAGCGACAGGGTGATGTAGAAGAGCGCGATCGCGCCGACAAGGCTACTGGCAATCACCAATGAATGACGATAACGACGGGTTACAGCCACCAAATACAGCGCGAGCAATACGCCAGGCAACCACTGCATGAGTGTTTCAGATTGGCTAAAACTCTGGAATGAAATTTTATCTAGCGGTTGCTTCAGCAGTATCTCGATCCCCCCTTTTACCAATAGCAATCCACTGCTGGCCACAAATCCGCCAATTACTGAATTGGGAAGTGAGCGAACAATGTTACCAAGCTTCAGTTTTCCGAGTGTCCAAAGAAACACTCCCGTGAGAAGAGAAGTAAGGGCAATGGATACAATGACCGTGATCAAAAGGGCTTCTGGTGTCGCTGTCGGCGGCATTTCTCTAACGACCATGCCTGTGCTCCAAGATAGAATCGCAGTTGGAATCGCCGCGAGATCTGACACTGTGCCCGGAAACGAACTCATGAGCGCCACCATAATTCGCGCAGCGGCAGCACTAAAAAGAACAAATCCGATGCCCGCAGAAAGATAGTCTGACAGGCTGTTAGAGAAAATTAGAGCGGCAAAAGAGAGATCGAACAGAACGCCTAATGTACCTGTGGTAATGCCAACAGAGAGGATAGAAGCTCCCTGCTTAGGGAATATAGAAAGCATATTCATAGGTCAGATAAGTGTCGAAGACATTGAGTGCAACTACCAACAGTTATAGAATTCAGGGGGATATGTTTAGGGCTACGAAGGGCTGACTTATAGCCATGTTTTCAGAACAGTCAGTCTATGTCCTGTTATGACAGCAGTCTTTTTAGCTCATTTCAATGGAACGGCTCCTGTATATTAAGTCAAGAAATGTACAAGTCAAGAAATGTATGGGTCAAAAAACGCAATGCAACGCTTTTTGGTTGCATTGCGGAGGGAGTGGAAAGAGCTTGGGACGTTACCTCAATCTTCCAATTGGAGATGACTCAAAGAAATCTGCTCGCTGCGCAGCTAGTCGCGATCCAGCAGCTGATGGCGTCGTTCTGTGAGAGAAAGCGATCGAGAGGCGGTGCTTTCAGGCTCTGCTGCATCTGCTGCGACTGTTGTTGAGTCACCCTCAATGAGGTCTGCTGCTTCAACATTCGTAGCTGGCGAACCCTCAGACCAGTTAGCGGGTGAACTGGTTTGAGCAGGCGTCTGAACCTGGGGCTTACTATAGGGGTAGTTGGTATCTTCAGACTTATTACGAGCATCAAGTTCGCTCAGCCGCAGTGTTTGAAGGTTGAAGTCAGAAGCGACTTGGGGAAGAGCCTTGGCGCTAGGCGCGATGACCCCTGCTGTGAGCAATACAGAAAAAGCGGAAACAGAAAAAGCGAAAGAAGTAAAGCGTTTCATAAGACATACCTAAGTTGTGTGGACAAGCAGTTGTTCGGACAAGCAGCGGAGCTTTGGTTTGAAGCTCTTGCCCGCTGCTCTGTATTCCTATTAGAAACGTTGGAAAGCTACGTTAAGGGCTGAGAAAGGCTGACTTATGGCTGACTTCTATTGGCGCTGTTTAAATAGTCTGAAATGGCCGTTCTATTAGATGTTTTATGAGATATAACGATGTAAATCACCAGAATTGGAATAGGCTGGTTTAATAAGGGAAGATCCGTAAACCACTGTTAGATTAATTACAATGCCCCGTTCGATTAAGGTCCATCCCGACTACGTTGATACCATTCGAGTCGCGGTGAGGCGCAATGGCTTCCCAACCCAGCGCCTGTTGGCTGAGCGCGCTGGCTACTCACTGGCGACGGTGAAGAAGTTCCTGGGCGGTAAGCCGGTTGACTTTGCTACATTTACTGAGCTGTGTGAAACGCTGAATGTAGACTGGGAAGCGATCGCTGATCTGGGCAATAGCGTGTCTGCCGATGCTTCACCTACCAGTGGTTCACCTGCTAATAAATCGCTTCTACATCCCTCTGATAACTCGCTCGCTGATCCACCCACCCAGCAGGTTGCTGAGTCCGTTTCGCCGCCGCTGCCAGCCCAGACTCAAAAGAGAGCACCTCAAGACTGGGGCGCGGCGGTCGATGTGTCAATTTTTTATGGTCGTGAACAAACGCTAGAGAAGTTAGAAACCTGGATTGTGCGCGATCGCACCCGCTTAGTTGCACTCGGCGGCATTGGCGGCATCGGCAAAACAACGCTCACCGCCAAACTATCCCATCGCATCGCAGATCGCTTTGACTATCTCATTTGGCGCAGTCTCAAAAATGCACCACCCGTACAGGAGACGCTGAAAAGTCTGCTGAACTTTTTCTTACAACAACCCAATATCACACTGTCTGGAAACGAGATTGCCGATACTTTAGATGCTCAGCTTCAGCAACTGATTAACTGTGCGCGTGCCCATCGCTGCCTGATTGTATTAGACAACGTAGAGCCTTTGTTTGAAGAAGGCGATCGGGCAGGCACTTACCGAGCAGGCTACGAAGGCTACAGCGACTTATTCAAAACAATTGGAGAAACTGATCACAATAGCTGCTTTATTATCACCTCACGCGAACTCCCCAAAGAGATCACGCTGCAAGCAGGCGACTTGCAGCCCACTCGATGTTTTCAGCTCTCAGGACTCACCGAGGCAAGCGGTCAACAACTGATCAAAACCATCGGTAAGCTAACCGGAACAGAGCAAGAATGGAAACGGCTGATTCAGGCATACAGCGGTAATCCACTCGCACTCAAAATAATCGCGGCTGCCGTGAGAGACTTTTTCGATGGCGATATTGCTAGCTTTTTAGCCCTTTCTCAAGAAGACTCGTTGATTTTTGGCGATATTCGACAGCTTTTAGTACGGCAAATTGACCGCTTAACGCCGCTAGAAAAAGATATTATGTACTGGCTGGCTATCAACCGCGAACCTGTTGCTTGGCAAAGACTGCGGTCTGATTTGGTAGAAACTGTTCCTTTGAACAAAGTCTTACAAGCGATTGACTCTCTCGAACGACGGTCGCTCATTGAAAAAGACCGATCAAGCATCACCCAGCAAGCGGTGATTATGGATTACTTTACAGCCGAATTGATCCATCAGATTGGTTACGAAATTAGTCACCAGCAGTTGGATTTTCTGCGGCGCTACGCACTCGTAAAAGCCAGTGCTAGAGACTATATTCGCCAAGCCCAAATCCGATTTATTCTAGACCCTGTTGTGAAGCAACTGAGAGAATCATATACTTCTAGCCAATCGATAACAACAGCGCTCTTAACAGGTCTTGCCAAGGCCAAAGAACAGCCCAGAAAAGATGGCTACGTGGGTGGTAATATCCTCACGCTTTTACGACATCTCAATGTTGATCTCACGGGCTACGACTTTTCTAATTTGGCAATTTGGCAAGCCTATCTTCAGGGCGTGAACTTGCACGATGTGAACTTTACCGGTGCTGATCTCTCGCATTCTATTTTCAATCAGCCTTTTGGCAGTATTCGTACGATGTCGTTTAGCCCAGATGGTAAGGCTTTGGCGACAGGCGACACCAACAGTGAAATCTGGCTTTGGCAAACCGATTTTTCGCCAGTCTCAGGCGAGATCAAATCGCATATATCAACGCTTCAAGGCCATCAAAACTGGGTTTGCTCGGTCGCCTTTAGCCCAGATGGAAAGCGATTAGTGAGCGGTAGCGCTGACCGCACGATTAAGCTATGGGATGCGCAGACAGGAGCGTGCTTACAAACGCTGGCAGGGCACCAAAATTGGGTCATGTCTGTAGCTTTTAGCCCAGATGGAGAGCGATTAGTGAGCGGCAGCGCTGACCGTACAATTAAGCTATGGGATGCGCAGACAGGAGCGTGCTTACAAACGCTGACGGGGCATGACCACGGTGTATGGTCTGTAGCTTTTAGCCCAGATGGAAAGCGATTAGTGAGCGGCAGCGCTGACCGCACGATTAAGCTATGGGATGTACAGACAGGCAAGGTCGTGCAAATTCTACGAGGGCATGAGCACGGCGTGTGGACGGTGGTGTTTAGCTCGGATGGGCGATCGCTCGCCAGCGGTAGCGCCGATCAAACAGTGCGGGTTTGGGATGTGGCGACGGGCGAGTGTCAGCAGATTTTGACAGGGCACAGCAACTGGGTTTGGGTTGTGGCGTTTAGTCCAGATGGGCGATCGCTCGCCAGCGGCAGCGCTGATCAAACACTGCGGGTTTGGGACATTCAATCACAGCAATGCCTACGAGTGCTCTCAGGCCACAGCAACTGGGTGTGGTCGGTGGCCTTTAGCCCAGATGGACAGTATTTAACCAGTGGCAGTGAAGATCGCACCATGCGACTGTGGGAACTACGCCGCGGCCAGTGCCTACAGATGTTGCAAGGCAGCAGTAACTGGATATGGTCAGTGGCCTTTAGCCCGGATGGTAAAACATTAGCCAGTGGGCAGGGCAACCGTATGGTTCAGCTGTGGAATATGCCTTCGGGTGAAACACTCAAGACGCTAGCAGGTGCTCAAAATGCTATCTGGTCGGTGACGTTTAGTCCAGATGGAAAGCTATTGGCCAGTGGAAATGAGGACGGTAATGTTTATCTATGGCAGTTGTCTAAAGCCCAGACTGAAAATCAGGACGATCCTGAAAATGGAGCCCATCGTCGTTTACAAGGTCATACCAAATCAATTTGGTCTGTAGCGTTTGATTCTAAAGGAAAAACCATCGCCAGCGGCAGCGCTGATCAGAGCATCAAACTTTGGGATGTGCTTACGGGGGATTGTCTGTACACTCTCACAGAACATCAGCACTGGGTATGTTCTGTTGCCTTTCACCCCCAAAAAAAGCTTCTCGCGAGTGGTTCTTATGATCGCACCCTCAAGCTTTGGGATCTAGAACTGGGTAAGTGCATAGAAACTTGGAAAGGTCACACCAGCGGGATTTGGTGCATTGCCTTTTCACCTACAGGCGACTTTTTGGCAAGCGGCAGTATTGACCAAACCATCCGACTTTGGGATAGCCGCGACGGATCGTGTCAGCAGGTACTTACAGGTCATGAAAATTGGGTGATGTCAGTTGCGATTAGTCCCGATGGTCAGTGGATTGCGAGCGGGAGCGCTGACCATACTGCGCGACTTTGGGCCACTGATAGCGGCGAGCTAATCCATACCCTAACGGGCCATACGAACAGTGTTTGGTCGGTTGCTTTTAGTCCTGATGGCCAGTATTTGGCCAGTGGCAGTGACGATAAAACAATTAAGCTATGGGAGGTAAATGCCGGTGTTTGTGTACATACGCTTAAGAACAAAGAACCTTATGAAGGAATGAAGATTACGGGTGTTACGGGGATAACCGATTCGGAAATATTGACGTTAGAGCAGCTAGGTGCCGTTAATTTGCGCTGATGATAAAAATGAATAATAGACATAGAAAACAATTGAAAAAATCTGCTGGCTTGGCAGCAGATGTGACGACTGGTGATGCGATGACTGGTGATGCGATGACTGGTGATGCGATGACTGGTGATGCGACGACTGTGACATCTCAACTCGGTTACAACTCTATTCTACCTCCGTTGCTTTTAGCGATAGTAATTGTCTCAATTGTATTGTTGATCATTGTGGGCGGTGTGCTGTTTTGTTTCCCCGAATTTGCTCAGGCTCGCTGGGTCTGGCCACTCAAACCTTTCAACACCAGATTTTTGGGTGCGATTTATCTGACAGCCTTGGTTGGCTTATCCAGCCTGGTTTTGTCTAGGCGCAGTGCGCTGGCGCGGTTGATTGTTCCGATGATGTGGGTGTTCACGACGGTTGTGCTGATGGTGTCGTGTTTGCAGCTTCAGCAGTTTGATGCAGGGCGGAAAGCAACCGATATTTGGTTTTGGCTGTATTTAGTGGATTGTGTGGGTGCGAGCTATTACTGGGGCTATTTTAGATCCTATAACTTTGTTGGGTTGCGCCGACTGCCTCTGCCTTGGGCTCTAGGTCTAGGTGTTCAATCCGGTCTTTTGGGCATGTATGGTTTGAGCTTATTGTTTGCTCCCGTTGTGACCGGAGGCGCTTGGATGTGGCCCCTAGATGTGTTTCATGCTCAGCTGTATAGTTCTATTTTTTTGACTGGTGCCGTAGGCTCTGCGCTGCTATCTCGTTGGGCAACCGTTGCCGAAATAAGAACCTTAGGTGCGGTTCAATTAACATTTAGCAGTTTGGTCCTATTAGGAATTTGGCTAGTGGATAAAGATATTCAGGGGATTAACTGGGGCCTTTTTGTAAATTGGGTTTGGGTGGGCGCGATCGCACTACTCGGTCTGATCGGATTAGGACTTATCAGACGAGCAAGCAATTTTGAAAACAACGAAGCCGATACCTAGGTACTGGTTCCGCGAAATGGGATAGCATAAACCATTAATGCGTATAGCTCAAGCGATAACAGGGGGGATATAAGTTTCCCATCGTTGTACTATGGATTTGTTTTCCCACGCGTGTTCCTGCTGCACAAGTGAAGCGGTTCATGTTCATACGCGCTAGTATAGCTGAGGTGATTGAACAAACCGGTAGCATCAGCTTATTGACTGATGGCGAGCGGCGTGAACACCCAGAGACCCAGCCTCAAGTTGCCGACTCAGAAATTCATGCTAACCCTGTAGAAGCTTTCAATGCTTCCCTGCGGTGGCGCAATGCGGCTTTTCGACGTAAAACCAACACTTATGCGAAGTCTCGGCAAGACTTGCAACGAACGCTCGATATCTACTGGCTTGTCCACAATTTCGTACGCGCTCATTTCACGACCAAAGTTGTCCCGGCTGTGAAGTTAGGCATCCTAGAAGTTGGGCTTTCTTGGTTTCAACTATTAACC
>LJZR01000061.1 GCA_001314865.1 Phormidesmis priestleyi Ana
CGCCGTCCGAACAGCGGATGCATCGGGTCTGTGACTTCAATCTCGGTTAGTGAGCTGGAGGATGGGTTCTTGAAGGGGGGCTCAACTAAGGGGTTCGTTCGACATAAAACTGCTGCACCCAAACTTGGCGCAGCGTCTCAACCGAAGGCAACTGCCGCAGTAGCTCGATACACGCTTCCTCTGATTGATAAAGGTGAGCCAGCAGATGATGACCATCCACGCCCACTTGCTGTATCCATTCTTCACGCTGTTTATCCTTAGGCAGCTTGGATAGCTCAATGCGGATGCCGTATCGTTCATACCAGGCTTCGTTAACAACCGTGCGTACCCAATCTGGAGAGACAACCGATAGTTCATTGAGCGCATGACGCAACGTTTCTCCCACACATTCACACCGGTTCATGTCACGGATAGCACCCAACACATGCGTTGAGTCCGTCCGCTGCTTGCCTCTGGCTTTTACTAACCCTTGGCTTTGGCAGCTTTCCAGCAACTTCACTAGCAATTCTTCACATTGGCCACCTTTGAGTAATCGACCTCGAAATTCGCTTAGCACGCTAAAGTCAAATCCACTGTCTTCCAGCGGTAGGCTCAGCAAATATTTCCAATCTATTCGACTTCTCACTGACTCTGCTGCTTGGCGATCTGACAAATTCTCGATGAATTGCATTATCGTAATCAGTGCCAGTCTCCACGGGCTCTCGCCGGGCTGTCCTTGACGGGCGTATAGGGCTGCAAAATCTTCATCTTTGTACAACACGCCCAATTCCTCTCGCAGTTTGAGGTAGATATTGCCTTTCTTAAAAGCTGCCTGCGCAACGCGCGCTGTTTCTGCGGGGACGGGAGGTATCGAGGCGGGGTGGAGGCACATGGTTTATCGTTGTGAAGAGCTATGTCCCATTATCCTCTTCCAAAAGCCTCTCAACTCCCCTTATCGTAGGAGTTTTGTCGGCTTTTATTAATTCGCCAACAGTATCTTTTTGGGGGTCACTACATGGGATGCACCCGAACTAATGGCATTGTGCGTCAACAGACAGGCCGGTAGCACAGGCGGCAGAACAAGTTTGGGAAGGTGTGGGAACAGACTAAAGTTACCGCCCGGCTAGCCGTCGGCTACTTCAACTGGATTTGGCAGCACAGCCGTGAGAAGAATACGGCTGCTCAGCGGGCAGGACTAGCCTGCGCTCACTGGTCATGGCATGATTTCGCAACCTATCCCACTTTTTATTGATGCACGACCGCTTTTTTCTCTTAAATGGCTAGCATCGTAGCCTTAGGCCGCTTAGATTCAGAATGAAATCCATCAAGTAATTTCACGTAACAGCAGAAACATGCAAAAAGTAGCAGGTATATGGAAGATTTTATCTGATAGCAGCAGTATTCTTGAAGTAAGGATAGAACAGACGATAAGTGGCTGAATATTTTTCTATTGTTGCTATAGAGTCTCTCTCAAGAACTCTTCTTTGAATATCTTTTTCAGCGGCTTCTGGGTTTTTGTCGAATTTTGAAAAGAGAGGGAATCCAGAACAATAATTGCCTTTCAGTAGACGTACTTAAAAAATAAATGTTTTTAGCGGATAGAGTGATCCCATGAGTTCTCCAGATGGAGGAAATCGGTTCAGCACCCAGGCGTTTACGCTGATGGGGAGTTATCAAAACGCAGACCGTTACTATGTAATGCCTGCTGAAGTGGTGCTTAGCCAGCAGCAGCCTAACATGGCGCTAAATTATCTTTACGTGGGCACTAGCCAAGCGCCTGAGGATAGCTTGTATGCCATGTTAAAGTTGGTGCTCACCCGGAAAACGCCTTTGCAACCTGCTATTGAGTCTGTCAGGGAGCGTTGTCCTAACGCGGTTGTAACGCCCATTCCAGTTAGTTCTAAAGCGTGCTGGCATTTAGAATTGGCTGGGCAAGCGCCACTCGTCCAGAGCTTCGCATGGGAAGAGGCAGAAACGGCCATTATCTATCAGCGATTGCCGAGTGAGATCGCTAACTTAATTTACGGTGGCTTGCGCAACAATCGTTTGCTAGTGCAGGCGGCTATTGAGCTTGAGATAGCTGCTTTTGTTCCTCGGTTCCCGGCTAGGGTTAGTTTTCACACGGGTGAGTTGCTCGCAGCGCTGGGTAAGTGGGGCGATCACACTCAAAAAATCCCCCTCAACACACTCCAACAAACCCTGATCACTCAGCTAGATTCACTGCCTATGACAATCCACTCCGATGAGGCTGTTCAGCTAACGCATCCGCCTGCGTTTACAGAAGCTTTGCTGGGTCACATCCGAATGTTCTTAGCCCGCAATCTGCCTGCAACGCTGATTGCTACAGGTGCCTGTATTCAGCTAAATACAATTGATAACAATCTTTCCTTACCAGAAACAATGGTGTGGGATTTTAGAACGCCGCTACTGGCATCGTTTTACTATTTGTACCGTTTTGATCCTTTCACGTCGGTGATGAAATACGTCACAACTGCAGGTATTGATAAAATTGTCAGCTTTACTAACATTCCACCGTTACCAGCCGATCTGCTCAGCGAACAAATTTATGTCAACGTGAGCTTGCCACCCAATTGTAAAAATATTGCGCAGGTTAAGGTCAACCTGCGCGTTGAGCCGCAGTTTTCACCCCATCGTAGCGCGCAGATAAAAACAGTCTGGCTTTACCCTCACAAAACAGAGTCTCCCTATGTCACCCTAAAATTCAGGCGGCCAGATCAAAAAATATATACGGTACAAGTTACTACCATCACTCAATCCGGCGAACGAATTACCAGTCAAAAACAAGAACACACAGGAGATTATCTTTTTATTGGCAGTGAGCTTTTACCCAATTTTGTGACTATTAGAGCGTCACCACAGCTGTTAGATGCGGGTGATGTAACGGTTGCTTTCTTTACAGATACAAAAGACGAGAAAGCAGAGAGTTTTTTAGCACCTACTACATTGAAGCGATCATATGCGGTTGCTTCCTATGCACTACCACCCGAATCAAAAACAGATTTAAAAATTGTTGCAACATGCACCTCGCACGCTAACAATGATGATAAGGTGATGACAACATTAGCAGCAAAAACAACGACACTAACTCTTTTTTCGTATAAAGAGTTTTCAGTCCACTACATTCCTGTTACGGTTGTTTTTGAGGAGCGATCGCAAGCTATTGTCCTCCAGTTCGCAAGTGAGGGACAGGAAACCTCTAACAATCCTGTCCTGCTCATATTTAGCCCACAGCAACCGGAAAGCAAATTCAAATACACACCGACTGATCTATTTCAATACCGCTATCGCTATCGGTCGCAGCTTAACGATAGTTTCTACGGCGACTGGTCACCCTACCAGCTACCGACAAAACCGTTAGTTATTCACTCAAGCCGGTTAGCTGCCTAAATAGCGACACACCAATAGTGACAAAAGTCATGCATCAAAAGCAAAATCAGATAAGTCACTCAGCAAACCATTAAAACAACACAAGAGGCCAACAAGTAATGTTAAACTTACCTAGTGGGTTTTCAGTAGAAGGCGCTTACTGTCTGAGCTATGATGAAAACGGTAGAATTTTATGCATCCCAGGTAGTCCGACCATCGCTACCGGGCGTGACGGTAAACCAAAGGTGAGTCTTGTTCAGCTACCTGATGGTTTTCAAGCCGCCATTGAGTGCGAGTGGACTATTTCAGAGAATCAAAAGCAAGCGATTCTGCAAGAGGTTTCTGGTCAAACCGCTGCTGAAAACAGTACTCTTGTAAAGGTTGCAGACCTATCTAAGGTAACTGCGACGCTTCAAATCAAAGAAAATGATGATTGGCTAACCCTCGGACCACAAAGCACAAATGGCCTCGGCGCTTACGGGTCGGTTTTTAGTGTGACACTCTCAGCAGCAGCTGCTGAGAGTGTACGTAATGCGCTTCGTGGCCAATCTGGCTGGCTGAGGCTAATATACACGGCTGAACTCAAAATAGGTACCCAGGCCTTGGTTGAAATAGAAGGCGATATTGGTCCGGCGATCAAAGCGCTAGCACCGCCGCCGCCGCCCAAGCGCGGACTATTCAACAGACAAGAGCAGCCAGAAGCCCCAACCTTGCAAACAGCAAAAGAACAGGTCGAAGCCGCGATTCACGCAGGGCAGCTAAACCAAATTATCCGCCGAGACGGCCCTATTCCAGATGAGATTGTTCGAGGGCTTCAAAAAGAAGTAGAAGAAATAATTGCCAACCAAGTTCTGGAGAAAAGCTTAGGGAAAAATGCTCATTGGGTTTCAACTATCAATATCCGACATAGCAAAACGAAAAATCATGTGGAATCACACAACATTAAACGCGAAGCAGACTGGTGTAGCCGTGAATAAACCCTGTTTGTTGATTGTTACATCTTTCAACAGTCCCTTTCAACGACATCTTTTAAGGGCAGATTAAATAAGAACAGATCAACTAAAGGCAGCCTGACTGCTGCAGGTACGCAGCGACAACATTTGTATCCGTACACCTATCTTAGGAAGCAACAAACACTATGGCTAACGTTCCCTCTCTTTATACCCGTATTACCGCAAAAGATATTCCCGGCCCATATCAGAAAAACTACGAATACACGCTATTTAGAGATGCTGAAGATGTCGACTTGTACTACATCATGCCGTCAGCCCCTATCTTTAATGAAACGGCTAATGGCAG
This sequence comes from Phormidesmis priestleyi Ana, assembly GCA_001314865.1. GTDB lineage: Bacteria > Cyanobacteriota > Cyanobacteriia > Phormidesmidales > Phormidesmidaceae > Phormidesmis > Phormidesmis priestleyi_B. The sequence continues at coordinate 4,666 of LJZR01000061.1, forward strand.
CGGTATCCCATCGTTTAGTATGGTCTGGTATTCCAGCACATCCGGAAAATCAGGTGGGGTTTGCACCTTCCAAATAGCGCTACCCATGCCAGACACCACAGATTCTTCAGTGATAGAAAAGCTTGCGGTTGCGATTTCTCAAGATAGAGCTCTCATCCAACAGGCTAAGCAAATTTTACAAATGGCCGAGCTAGAAGCCGCAGGTAAAACAGAAGACGCTGATAAAATTCGAGTGGCTGAGGGTCTGAGCGTTTCACAAGCGGAACAATACTATAGCCAATACGATCAAAAGAAAGACTTCACCCAGTTTTTTGCAGTGCCTAACAAGCTAAGGTTTCAACCTATGCCGGTTAAATCTGGTTCGGTGACCTTGCTGGCCTTTGGCAGTAAAGAGGCCTATCAAAACTGGGATGGACATCCTCAAGATGTTCAGTACTCGCAGTTTCAGGCCGCACCATCACTGTTAAGCAACAACGCGGCCGTGCTTAGTCTGGACCTAACAGAAAGGGGATCCGCCTTGTTTTGGCAGGCATTAGGCGGTCCTGATCTTACGAAGATGGAGTCTCCGCCCTCCAATGTTCCTGCTGTCCCTATTAACAGCGTTGTTTCAATCACCTACAGTTTAAACTTCGATGCTATGCTGCCTGCGGCTACGGCAACCGTAAAGCTGGATGCCTCTAAAGTTGGCGAGCTAGTTGTACAAAACAAATCTAGTACTGACACATGGGGGAAGACCAAAACCTGGCAAGAAAGTGCCAATCCAACATACACTGAAACTATCGACAGCTCTCTGCATGTATCCATCCCTTCTTCCTATTACAGCGAGGGTGACTCAAGCGCGAAACAAACGCTTGAAGAGTCTATGAGAGGCTGGGCTGAAACGCAGCTTTCTGACATGATGAAAGCGCAGCTACCCGACGTTGATATGGATCAGCTGGGACTAGACACTAAGCAAATTACAAACTTAAGAAACGACTCCCGTACGTACAAGTTTTCAAAAGCTATTAGTTTCACTGTCGGCCCCAATGGAATGTTACCTAAGCTAAATTCTGTAGTGGACGAAAAAGTACTTAAAACGCTCTTCACCTACGTCAATTTAGATCTTGCGCCGTATTACAACGTTGCCATTCAGCTGCTGCCACCCTCAAAGACATTTATGCAGTCGAGAAAAGTCGAGTCTATTGCGGTGACGCAAATTACGTTTGCTGACCAGCAGCTCTTCAACGAGGAGGGTAAAGCAGTCTCATCGGTTATCTTTTCAGCTGACTCGGACCTAAAGCCTGCTGAGCTGAGGGGAGTTCACAGTAACCAAAGTCCCAATCGAATTATCGACTACAGCTATATGGTGAACTACGCCGATGGCTCAAAGCCCTACAGGGTCAGCAACATTCAAATGGATCCGGAAGCAGAAGGCGGCTATTTTCTAAATTTTTCATCCACGCAGTCTCTGGGTGTTGCTTATACCAAAGTAGATGGTCAGTTTTTGCCGTGGGGTGTGCTATCTAGGGTGAGGGTCGATCTTAAATATGAAAATATTGAAGATACTCTTTTACTCACGAGTGATGCGCCATCTGTCGAATGGGTGCAGCCGCTAGGAAAGCTTGTTGATCAGGTGTTGGAGTATAAAGTTACCTATACGCTAGCCGATGGAGGGAGTCCGATGACCTACCCGCTAGACGGCAGTTCTTATGCGACTTTCAACGTTGCAGAAGATGACACCCTGACGCTGCCAGGGCCTTTTGGCACCAGCGATGGAACCCATAACTACGAGTTTAGTTTGAATCGAGGGGCAAGGGCAATGATTAGGGCGCAGTATGTTTTACCTGTAAGCACTGGACTCGAGCGTAACTTTTCAAAAAGTTTCTTACTCTCTACAAGCAAGCCTACTGAAACATGGGCGGTACCTTCATCACAAACAGCAAAGCTGACTATTGAAAAAGCGGTTGTCTTTGATAGCGATGGACTCCAGCACCAACCGGCTGTAGAGTTTATCGCCTCTACAGCCGATTTTATTTCTGTCCAGCTCGATAAAATATCAGGATTCTGAGTACTGTTAGTGCCAGAACGCTGACGACAGATGCTCGCTATAAGCGCTAACCATAGCTCGACTGACTACAGAATATTTGTGGCTAGCGCTACGCTCCGACCATTATGAAATTCCATGACTGGGCTGGTTTGACATCGCAAAAAACAAAATATGAGAGTCAATCGCATATTTTGTTTTTTGTTAGTCGCTTTTATCCAAACGGTATTTTACATGCTCGATATTCAACAAGAGAAAATTATCCCTGAGCTAACCTCGCTAAGAGTTTATGGCAGCGATGAAAGTCAGTGCAAGTACTACTATGTTTCAACACTGCCGAAGGTAGCTAAAGACAACAGTTCCTATCGATTTTTTTTTGCAGTTTAGCCAGCCTGTTGACAATATTGCTGGGGCGCTTAGCCTGATGGTTGACTTAAGCGTTGCAAAGCATGAGTTAGAAAGTGCTAAAACCTACTTGAGTCAGCAGGTTGGCAGTGAGGTCTCGCTAGTGGCTATTCCGTGGCTAAGTGCAACAGCCGCTTGTAATTTTCCTGGTGGATCATCTGTTGTGGCGCACCCTTCTAACTTGGCCGACAACGCAGCTACGATACAGTTTGATTTAACGGTTGACCAATTGCGTTTATTAAAACAAGCGCTTAGCCGTGATCAAGGTGATCAGTTCTTTAGCATGGTTTACCGCCTGACGGTAGATTCAGTGCAACCAGCACTGGACTGTAGCTTGCATGCTGATTTTAGGAAATACCATGAGCTAGTGAAACAACAGCTTAAAATTGGTATTCCTTTCTTCAATTTTTCAAAAACAGATACCTATGAAACCCTAGAGAAAAGTCGCGCTATTACAGTTAACTGCATTAACAAACAAACAGAAAGTACAGAGACCTTAAAACTGGCTGCGCTTAGCTTTTTTCAGTCGTTTTTGACGCCGCTGCCACAGTTCCAAAAATCGGATGATTCCTCCGAGGACGGTCAGTGGGTATTGGGTTATCAATATCAGAAGGAAAGAGATAAACAAATTTTTCAAAAAGAAGTTGATGTAGTCCTTAATACGCAAAGCGGAATTCGTCAGTCTGTTCATATTCAAGGACTTATTCAAGGTGTTCAGGCGGCTTATAAAAGTACTGCTATTAGCACAATAGAAGTAGGTGCACGCGCACCCTTTCAGCAAACACTAACGGTCACTAACTATGCCGATTTTAAGCGCGATCTCATCAATATCGTTGTTGTTAGATTTTATGATGATGACAATAAAATTGTCGAAACCTTGACCTATCGCGAGGACTCTGAGCGATCACAGACGGTCAGCCTTTCCTATTTAAATCGCGATCGCGCTCGCTATTACTATGATATAGAAATTTATTTAGTCAATACCAACCATCTTAATCCGCCCAAATCGTCTAAGAAAGCTCTCTCATACTCAGAGTCATTAGTAGCTATTATTCCACGCGAATTTTACAGCGTTATAGACATTGACCTTCAAACAACCGATGACTTCCCCTGGAAATATATTGCCTCAGTAGCTGTTTGCTTTCGGCAGGCTGCCGGTAAAACCTATCAGCTTAAGAAACATCAACCTCAGAAGGGTGACACCATTGTTCTAAACCAGCCAGCTTTTTCTCTGTATACATTTAAAATTAGCTTTCAGCCACTGGATAGCAGCATTGGCTCTCAGTTTTCCATAACACGCAACATTATGAGTTCAAGCTTAAAAATAAATCCATTTAAGCGTCGCGTCGTTACCCTACAGGTACGCAATATCGATTGGGAAAAATGGGAGAAAGTTCAGGTTCGCATTAAATGCGAACAAAAAAACAAAGCACTCAATGGATCAAGCACTTTTGACCTGACAGTGAATAAACCACAGGCAGACTTTGAGTATTATCGCACACAAGAAGAGCAGCTTAGCATTAGCGGACAAGCGTATTTCAAGTTTCAAAACACAGTGGTTGCTGTCCCTATCCCTAAAACAACGAGTAATCTCATTGAGATTGATGAGCCACCTCAATTTATGTAGTTAAGTAGCATTCCTAAGCACATGTTGCTTTGTTTTAAGTCTTGTGTATCAACTCCGCATTGAAATCACAATCCATATCTAGGAGCCTCGTTATGATTGTTCAAAACACTACTAAAATAATTATTGATGGCGTGGAAGTTTTTCCTGATTCTGATAGCGATACGCAATTTTGGTATATTCCCTCACAAGTCACCCTAGCTGAAAGAAACAACAAAAAAGTCCTCTCATATCTCTGGTACATCGACGGTGCTGGCGATAGTTTTGGACGTGGATTTTTAAATTTTGAAGTCAATACCCAAGTATCAGAAAACACTAAAAACACTATTCGATCAGAACTGGCTCGTAAGTACAAAAAAGAAAAAAGTGATATTCGACTAGCCCCCGTTACTTACAACTCTGGGAAAATAAACTTTAGCGTGCTTGGCCCCGTTGCTCAGCAAGCTGCAAAGGGTGAAGATTTGGCAGCTGTTATCTATCAGAATGACAACCAGATTGTTTGGCAAGCCGGTTCTTCTTCTTTAATCGGGGATAATACCGGCGTTTGCTCTATTGAATTTACCAAAGAAGGCAAGCTAGCCGCTGCTATGAAGGCAGCGATAGAACAAGAATCTAACCAAATATCTGTTGTCTATTCGCTAGAATATACAGCGCTACGGCCAGCGGTGAGCTTTACAGTTACTGGCAACATTCAAAAATTCATCAACGATCTAAGTATTTTAGTGGGTGTGCCTATTCCTTTGGATACCTTCATTTTAGATCTGGGTTTTCAGCAGCAGCTACGGACAAGCTGGGAGAAGCGATCGCTCGACATCAAGCTAATTAAATACACAGTCGATGAAGACAATGCTCTGGAATGGGCACGGGATATCTTTAAGGACTATATACTAAAAGACTTTTTTGAAGTACAGCTGGAGCCCGATGGCAACTGGAATCCACTGAGTAAGGAGCCTGAGATTGCTAAGTTAATAAAACAGGGCGGTCAGTTGGAAAAAGGAGAAAAAGAGAAGGGAGCGTCTAAAGAAGGCGAAGCTAAGGCCGCTAGCGCTATGGCGGGCCTTATTCCAACGGCTAATGTTAGAATCGCCAACTTTACTGGATTTGAAAAAAAAGAACTGACATTTTCTTTTAACGAAAGCAGTGCCCAGGTCTATCGAGTTGCGCCACAGAGCGCAGTTTTAGAAGGGCTTCGCGATCCTGAAGAGCACGTTACTTTTGTGAATCGCTCACAGGAGCCGTTTGGAATGCCCTATCCCGTTCAGGTGATTGGCCCAAGTACCGACGACTTTCAAGCGTATGACCTGCGCGCTACGAATGTCAAAGTCAGCTATCCGGCCAGTGCACCGAGTCAGCAGCAGCAGACTCAGTCGGTCTTTTTTCTCTCCGATTCAACTAGCAGTCAACAACTTGACTTTCAATACAACGCGCAAGGTGATAAAGATATCTTGTATGAAATAACCGAAGTATATAATACCACTTCAAGCTGGAACGACAACACATTCCAGTATTCATTCGAAGGTAAGATCAGTAATGGCCTTGTTGATGCTAGGCCAAGCAATCACCTTAGCCTTTTGAGCATTCAGATGCTGCTGTTGAAAGGATTCGTGTGGAGCGGATGCGATCAGGTAACCGTCTTAGTGACTTCAAATGCTTGGCAAGACCCTAAAGCAATGGTCTTCACTCAAACAGAAGAGAGTAATCAAAAAACGCTCAATATTCGTGCAGACACTAGCGGGCTAAAAGCCTTTAAGCGCAGCTATGAAATTGTGTATAGCCATCGTGATCGCATTGTTCACCAAACAGATCTGCGGCCTTTACCCACAGGATCTATCACGATTCCTGATTTGTTTGCCAGCCATGTAATAGTTCACTTGTACCCAGCGTTGGGAGACGGCATTTCAAGAGTGTCACTTATTGTCCAGTACATTTCCGAAGACGGAGTCTATAACTACGAGTCTGAGCCTGTAGTTATTGAGGCAGATGACGGTATGAAAGAAGTGATCATCCCTACAAAAAAATACTTTGACCCGGGCAATATGAACGATTTTCACTTTACTTACACCGTGCGCTCTAGCAAGGGCACTTTCCAAAAGCAAGGGCAAGGCGTTTATGTATTTGTCACAGGCCTTGATGACGAGTAACGAACTGTTTGAAGAGTGAATTAATGCCGATAAGTAAAAGAGCGAGCACAGCAGTAAAGAATCTATTATGCCATTTATTGAACAACAGGCACAAACAGCCCTAAAAAAAGCGTTGCTGGTAATAGAGCGTCACCAGCCGAGTCTTTCGCCAGCCGTAGAACCTCATTTGGAGATCCTATTGCGCGATCGCACTACCCACCCAGATCAAAGAAGTAGCTGGCTAGGTGGCTCTCTAAACAGCCTGGGGACACCCGTAGAATTTACCTTTTCATCGCTAGATAGCGCTGTTCGTTATGTTGTTGAAGTTGGTAGCCCTTCTGTTCTACCTTCTCAACGATTAGCACATTGTTTAAAGCTGCTAAAGGAGGTAAATGCCAGCTTGGAGACAATAGATGCCTGTAAAGCCCTTGTTCAAACCTTTCAGCACTTTCAAGGCAAAACAGCACTCGATTGGGGAGCCTGGCTGGGAGTTCGGCACCATCCGTCTAGAACAGATTATAAAATTTACGTCCAGGTTAAATCACCCTATTCACAGGCTCTACAAAACTGGATATTCCCCTATCTTGAAGATTTTCCACTAGAGAGCCATCGCTGGCAGCTGCAGGCCATTGGGCAGGTCTTAGCTTCAAATCAGCGTGAGTTCTACTTCGATCTCAAAGCCTCAACGTTCGATGAACAAACGCTGAGTGCTATTTTGCAGCCTGTATCGGCTCAGACGCAAGCGACTCCCTTGCTCAACTTGATGCGGGCGGTGCGCTCTAAAAGTGGCTCCGCATCTTTTCCTCAAACTACCTATGGCTTTAGCTATGCCTTCTCTCCTGGCGAGCGTCAGCCGATTATCTCAATTTTTGCCACCAGTGATGGCTACATCGGCAGTGATATGTTCGTGCGGCAGCATGTGCTATCGGCTGCCGCACAGCATAAGTGGGATTTTTCCGCCTATGCTGAATGCACCACGCCGATTGCCCGAGATTTATTCAGCACTCATTTTCACAACGTACTAGGCTTTTTGCTCCTTCCCAATGGAAAGCTGGGCTTTCATGTTTCGCTAAGTCCTGTTTTTGCGGTGCCAGGCGTAAGGAGGTACCCATGATGGAACAGTCTTTTTCTGGTCACCATCTTGCTGCTGTGAAATCCGATGGCGAGAAGCCTATTGAGCGGTGTATTGAAGATGGTTTGGCGTTCGTCTTGCGATCGCAAGACGCCGCAGGTTGGTGGCGCGATTTCTCACTCTTCTGTGGAAAAAGCGATCTTTGGGTGACTGGATACATTGGTACCCAGCTGATGACGCTCGACCGTGATGATGCTCATAGCGCAGCTAATCGAGCCTGGCAGTGGCTAGCGAGCCGATCTACACAGGGCTGGGGATACAACGGCAACACGCCTTGCGATGCTGATAGTACGCTTTGGTGCCTACAGCTCGCCCAGGCGCTAAATTGTATGGATAGTCCAGCAGCTCAAGCAGGGCTGCGTTTTCTAAACCTGCACGTTCGCTCCGGTGCTGGTGTCTCCACCTACGCGAAAGAAGCACCTATTCGAGCCTTTATCCAAGCGCCTCCTCACTTATCTTTAGCAGGCTGGACTCAGCCTCATAGCTGCGTAACCAACGCAGCAGCACAATTAAACGATCTGTTCCCACGTTTAGAGTCTGTTGTCTGCGCTAGCCAGTTGCCAGCAGGATGCTGGCCTAGCTACTGGTGGTGTTCTCATGAGTATGCAACAGCCCAAGCAGCCCAAGCGCTCCATCAGCACTCTACTCAACAGCATGCTCAGCTACATCCGGCTGTTGAGCGTGCCGCCGCATGGGCACTCACACAAATCAATGTGTTTGGCGCTGTTACAACACTGGTTGCCAAGCAGGGATCGGCCTTTGCCACCGCATGGGCGCTTACGCTAATGACCCTATCCTTACAAACCGCAAAACTATCTGGTGATATCTGTTTTGATACCTATCTCAAGACCTGCGCTCGATGCGCAAATTGGCTCATGAATAAACAACAATCAGAGGGTAGCTGGGCTGCATCTGCTGGCTTACGTGTGCCACCCTCAAACTTGCAGAATCCAGACCAGTATGACCGCTGGTGCATTGGTAAAAAAACAGAAGGCGGTATCTCTCGTGATGATCAACGCCTTTTTACGACAGTCACTGTCATGGCTGCGCTGAAAACCTATCACGACTGCTTAAAAGCTCATCAGCACAGATCAAGCTATCACGTTAAGTCTTTTACAAATGGGTTTTCTTATGAACATTATTGAAATTCGTCCGAAGGACTCTTTTATAGAAGAGCATGAGCTTGGACCCGCGCTCATTACCACCGATACCAACTTCAGCAGTGCTGAACCGCTAAGGACAAAAGACGGGAAGCTGTGCTACATTCCGCAATTTCGCAATGCACAACAAAATGCAGGCAATGAAGAAGCCTTCACAACCGTACTCGATGCCAGCGGACGCTTAACGCTCTACTTGCAAAGCTATGCACCTGTGGGCACTAGAGCTGAGGCTGAACGCTATGCGTCTTCACTATCAGCTCAGCTTACCGCAACTCCCACCAGTGGCAGCGCAATCACGATTGCGCTTAGTGTAAACAGCGTGGAAGGCGATATTTGGAAACTGAGCGCGCAGCTCTCAGCCTCTCAGCAAACCATTATGCGTAGCGTTGTTGCCGAGAGTAACCCCAATGCGCAAATCATCGTTACGGTTACTGTCTTAGAAGCTATCCAACTTACCCAGGATTTTGTCAACGACAATTGGCGCAACCCCGAGATTAAAAAAGCGTTGCTCAACCTTTTTGGTGGGCAAATAACGTTGGAGAGTCCTGGTAGTTTCTGGGGCTTAGCTACGCAGGCCCATCCTAATATTAACCAAACATACCTCACAGCAGAGTGTACCTACGAGGCTTCTGTTAATGTTCCGCCTATTCCTGGATTTAAGCAGTGGACACTCACTTGGAACAACCGCAACTACAGCTACTATCAAGATAATCTCAATGTCAAGCGCTTTTACTACTTACCCGACAAGTTTCAAATTTTAAAGACTGAAAACAAACCTGATATTTCTCTTTTAGAATTTGATATACCCAATGGAGATCTTACTTCCGCTCAGGCAACTTTTCGCTATTTTGCGCAGGCTAGCACCCAAGCCGAACGCGTTAGAAACGCTGCTCAGAAAATTCAGGCCAAGCTAGGACAAATGCCTGATATGACCACATTTCAAGGTGTTCCTCATGTCGCCGCGCAGCTGACTCTTTTTCTACCCACCTCAGATGCTAACGCCAGTACACCCACCCAAAGAACTGAGGCGAGCATCGATTTTTCTACAGGTATCAGAGACGAAATAAACCTCAAATTCAAGGCTTTCCAGGCTTTGTGGAATGCAATTTTTACCGACGCACAAGAGCAGCGAATTTTTACAGGATACGTAGACTTAGACATTGACGGACGCTATAAAGAATCAATTCCTTTTGATGGGCGCTTGCCTGCTGCTGAAGAAAAAGCATATTACTACGAGATTTTAGATGCAGGCATTGATACAACCTACAGCCGACACGTGAGTGCCCTTGCGCTCAATAGCGTATTTGAGGCTTCAGGTAATAGTTCTCAGCAGGCTGTCATCGTGCAGCTAATTTTTTCAACTGAGGGTAGTAACAACACAATTACGCTTAAGAAAAGTGCAATGGAAGGGCATGTTACTATCCAGCGTTCACTCACGAATCTTTTGATCGAAAAAGAAGATGCAGGCATCTTTAAATATCTATTGAAAGTAACTCGCGCGAATAGCCGTTCCTGTTGCCCAAGAGAAAGTGATTCAACAGACATCATTATCATTCCAGCAGATATTCATAGCTGTAAGGATAATTGTTGATAGTTTGCAGATCATCTAATTTTCATTTCTTCAGAATTTCTGAACAACACGTCAAACGATACACTAAGAAACACAACAAAAATAGAGGTAATAGCATGGCTGGCAAAAAAGAATTCGAGAATAAATCCAAGTATCAGATAGACGTAATAATGGTTGTCCGCAAGAGTGCGCAACCTCTTCATACTGCTGGGACAGAAACTTTTAGCCTCAACCCAGGGGAGAAAAAATGGGTTAAGTATGGTAACGATACTGATATTTATCTCAATGGTTTAACGCTCAAAAGCCTTGCCGGCGGAACCGTCGTCCAAGACTCCAGAATAACAGTCCAGCGTGGTAACAAATACGACAATTTACTCAATACCAACACTTATTTTGACATCATATATGACGGTATGTCTTTTCATGTTAGCGGGAGTAACAGTGCCTCCTAACCTCATCTGATTTTTCCATTAACTCCCTTCTATTCACTTCCATACATCCGCCCACGTTTATCAACCCACTTCTATTATTACGCGTCAATGCAGCGATTTAAAATCCATGGCTAAAAAACTTTTCACTAACCTCACAAGCTCTGATCTAGAGATAACGCTCCATATCCGGGCTGGCGATATGCCAGATAAAAATGCTGGCACAGTATCATTTACCGTAGAGGCTAACGATTCTGAATGGATGACCTACGGAGATGAAGTAAACATCTATCTCAATGGAATCACGCTGGCGGCAAGTGATGGTTCTATCGAAAAAACGTTCTTGACCATTGAGCGTGCCACAGAGCTAGACGATCGCCTAAATCGTCGCAACAACATTCAAATTACTTGTCAGCAAGGTAGCTACAACTTTGTAGGTAAAAACGTTTTAACCCTAGAACCAGGGTGTAATGAAGCAGGCGATCCGGCGCAGGGCAATGCAGGCGAAAAGCTATTTTCAAATTTGACCCATCATGACTTAAACATAACGCTCTACATACGAGAGGGAGACCTACCTAAAAACACAGCAGGTACTCTAACATTCGCATTGGCGAGTGACGAGGCACAGCTAATCACCTACGGCGATGCAACCAATATTTATTTGAATGGTATAGAGATTGACTCAGCCAATGGCACTATCGAAAAAATATTGATTACCCTTGAGCGTGGCAACCAGTTAGATACGCTACTCAATACCAACAACACTATTGAAATTTCACTTCGAGAGGGAAGTTTTAACGTCTATGGAAAAAAATCCGTTCGACTTACAAATTAAAGACCCTAAGTTCCCCAAGGTTGTAAGTCTTTGAGAAAAGAGGGGCATTTGCTGCCTAGTTGAGACTGGCACATTGCTGGATCTACATTGCTCCTCCGGAATCGGAGACTGGGTAGGCAAAAAAAGATGACACCTAACTTCGGGCTCTTACGCACTTTAGGTGATCCACAAAAAATTGCCCCAAACTCACCCTGTGCAAAGGTCATCACCCTTTGAGAACGAATCGCTTACAACTGGTTGCGGGTTTTGTTCAAATCTGATGTAACTACTCAGGCTGGGGTAGGAGCGAGCGAGTACTCCCAGAAAACAGATCGACGAGTGCATCCAAGACATCAAGACCTTGCTTTCGCAGGGTAGATGGTCGCCTCTGAAAAACTCCTCAAAGCTAAGCTAGATGAATGTTTCAGGCTGAAAATAGCAGATTAGAATTACCAGATAAGTCGTCATCGTAGGAAAAAGCTGGCAAAATGAAGCCGTCATCATCGACCTCAAATACTGAATTGCCCCTGTCAGCCCTAACTCTTCAGCTGAACCTGAAGCATCCGCTGGTGCAACTGGCTGAAACGATAGCCTGGCAGTCATTTGAGGAAAAGTTTGGACGGGCTGTCAAGGCTAGCGGCGGTCGGCCAGCCCTGCCCACCCGGTTGATGGTGG
>LJZR01000008.1 GCA_001314865.1 Phormidesmis priestleyi Ana
GGGTATGGAAGTGATGCACGAGCGCAATGCTCACAACTTCCCGCTTGACTTGGCTGCTGGCGAAGCGGCTCCTGTTGCTTTGAGCGCACCTTCTATCAACGCATAGCTCATCAACGCATAGTTCATCAATGCATAGCTCATCAACGTATAGTCACTTGTTGATTACTCCTTGATACAGCTTGCTGACTGCGGTTATTGAGCTAAAAAAACCCTCAGATACATTGTATCTGAGGGTTTTTTTGTTTTTGCTTATTGCATAAAGGACTTTACGCGAAGTAAGCGGGTGACGCGATTCGAACGCGCGACAGGCTGCATGGGAAGCAGCTACTCTACCACTGAGTTACACCCGCCTAGACATAAAATTGAAACCCGATCTAATCTATAAGGCCCAGCGCAATAGCCTAACTATATCGCAAACTACATTACAAAGCTTGACTATATTACGAGCTATATTGTCCTGCATGATGGCGGCTACGGCGAAGTTTTGTCTACAACGCTCATAGACTGATCTTTGTTGTTACGGCTCTTTGCTGTTACGGCTCTTTGCTGTCACGGCTCTTTGCTGTTACGGCTCTTTACGAAAGCTTGGTTATACTACTCTGCGCTGTCTTCCGCTTCTTCTGATTCCTCCCCTTGGATGGTAAAAGACCTCGCTACAACCTCGCCGTTCTTTTTTACCGGGAGATCTTCGCCGGGAAACTCATAAAGACCGCGCTCACCGCCATCAATATGCAGCAAAACCCATAGCTTCTCATTTACCATAGGAGCCTCCCAAAGGTCAACGACAATATCTTCGCTGTCGCCAGAGTCTACACGGGCCTGCCCAATACTCTCGGGTACGACAATGCTGCCATCTTCCCGGCTTTGATGGATAGAGACCCAGCCATCCCGAGAAGTCGCCACTGTTTTGACAATAATTTGCCCTGCCGTTGTTTGGTCCTCTACCACTAGCTTGACATTCTTTTGCTCTACGCCCTCGGTATCTGCTGCTTCGTCAGATTGGCTGATGCTTTCTAAGGTATTTTCTGCTGCTGTTTGATCATCTACGCTTTCAGACACAGAATCTTCGGTCTCGGGAGCACTATCGTTTTGAGCAACGGTTGCTGGGGGTATTTCAGAAGACGCATTATCTGAATTAGTCAGGGCATTTTTGACTGAGCAGCTGCCTGCTAACAGAGCCGCAAACAGCGAAGCAGATACTAGTGGACGCAGATGTTTCATAGATGATTTGTTAAGTTTTCAGACTACCCTTGTAAGCCATTTTATGACAATTTTACCGTTGACAAACGATAGCGGTTAAATACATGGCCCGACTTGCCAAATGACCTTTGAACGGGGTTAAACGTTCCGTGGTGGATTTTTTGACTGGATCTCAAACTATGATTTCAACTGGGATTTGAGCTTTTGATGTATTTGCTGATTCTCTGTTTCAGCTGCTAACCGATGAAGAATAAATCCTGTTTTTATCAGGGGTCTTAGCTCTGTTGAGAGTCCTTTTTATGAATACTTATGAGGGATTTTTTGCCGGTTCCTTGTGTGCTCTGGCGGATGCAGTTCGCCCTGACGGCGCTTTTTCATATGCTTTGGCTTATGCATGTTGTCATGTATGAGGATTTACTTTGTCATTACGAGGACAAGCTTGGTGAGGACAGGCTGACCCAATCTTGGGCTGCTGGCGAATAGGTGAGTTTTAGCAGGCGCATTCTGTAGACTGGTGGATATATCTAGTGGGCAAATCTAGCAGGCAAATTATGGAAAAGCAAACCGAACAGGACGCTAGCAGCGGTTCAATGAGTCGTGCAAACAAAAGCATGCAGCGGATTGTTGGATTTGTTGGATTAGCGCTGCTAGTTGCTGTGCCCATTATCTTGCTCAAGCAATGGGGCGTCGGCAAGGCAGAGATTCAAACGGCGGTTGAGCAAATGGGCGTTTGGGCGCCTCTTGGTTTGTTTGGGCTCCGGTTTACGAGTGTGGTTATTCCGGCGCTGCCGGGGACTGCCTACTCTGTGTTGGCAGGTGGGCTGCTAGGGTTTGGCAAGGGTCTGGCTGTTGTCTGTGTGTCTGATTTTCTTTCCTGTGCGCTGAGTTTTTGGCTGGCTAAGCGATTTGGCCGTCGGCTTGTGAGCCGGTTGGTGGGCGATCGCTTCATGAGCAAGGTAGATAGCTTCAGTGAGCGCCATTTGGAACGTAATTTTTTCCTAATGACCGCATTTTTGATGACCGGGTTCTTTGACTTTGTCGCCTATGGCATTGGCCTTGCCAAAGCCCCCTGGCAAAAGTTTTTGCCAGCTTTAGTCCTGAGTATTGGCCTGTCTAACCCGCCTATTGTGGCGTTGGGCTCTGGGCTGTTGGCCCAAGGAAAGTTGCTACTTGTATTTGCCCTACTGGGTGTATTTGCCTTAGCCCTGCTCACCGGATGGTTACAAAGGAAGCAGGGCCTTGCCGACGGATAGCCTTGCAGCCCCAGCAGTTACGCAAGCAATTGAAATCCTAGCGGAGGCACATGAGTGTTTTTTTGTGAATTTCTCTGTGCGAATTTCTCTGTGCGAATTTCTCGCTGCGCTTCTTTTTGCATTTCTCTTTGCGCTTCTCTTTGCAAAGTTATTCAGTCATTTTTAGGTATTTTTAGGCATTTTTAGGAACGGGTTGCTGAATGAGTCAAACACCGACGAGAAAAGAGCCAGAGAACCGTCTGATGGGCCGTTCAGCTGAATTTTGGGCGGGAGCGCGTGATATTTTTCCGCTTATCGTCGGTGCTGCGCCCTTTGGCATTATTTTTGGCACGCTTGCGATCGGCAGCGGGCTTTCAGCGAGTGCAACGCTGTTCATGTCAGCGTTAGTATTTGCCGGCTCCTCACAGTTTATCGCGGTCGGTATGGTCGCGACCCATACGGGTTGGCTGGTGATTGTGCTTACTACCTTTGTGGTTAATTTGCGGCACTTACTGTATGCGGTGAGTTTGGTGCCTTATATCCAGGCTCTGCCGCAACGGTGGAAGGTGCCGCTGGCCTTTTTTCTGACAGATGAGGCGTTTGCGATCGCCATTCGCCGTTATGAAGCGTCTGATTGTACGCCGTTTAAGCATTGGTACTATCTGGGTGGGGCGATCGCGATGTATCTAAACTGGCAGGTGTTTACGTTGCTGGGCATTACTGCTGGCGCCCTCATTCCCAACGCAGCCGAGTGGGGGCTGGACTTTGCGATGTCTG
Organism: Phormidesmis priestleyi Ana; assembly: GCA_001314865.1. Classification (GTDB taxonomy): domain Bacteria; phylum Cyanobacteriota; class Cyanobacteriia; order Phormidesmidales; family Phormidesmidaceae; genus Phormidesmis; species Phormidesmis priestleyi_B. The sequence continues at coordinate 3,210 of LJZR01000008.1, forward strand.
TGACGTTTATTGGCATGGTGATTCCATACCTCAAAAGTCGGCCTATGGTCGTTGCTGTCGTTACCGCTGGACTGGTTTCTATTGTGGCTAATCCGCTGCCTCACAAGCTAGGGCTGATAGTTGCGGCGATCGCAGGCATTATTGCGGGTGTGTATACCGAGCCGCCGCTGCCTAACCAGCGTATTTCTCAACAAAGGAGTGTGTTTCATCATGACTAACCCTTTCGCTGAAGTATTGACCGAAATATTGATAGTGGGGGGTATGGCGATCGCAACCTTTACTATTCGCTACCTCATGTTTGGCGCGAGCAGCCGGATCACCCTACCGCCCAGGCTACTAAGCGCCCTGCGCTATTTGCCGCCTGTGGTGCTTACGGCAATTGTGGTTCCTGAAGTATTGCTCAGTGACGGCACCCTTCAGCTCAGCTATCTGAATGCTCGGTTAGTCGGAGCGATTACCGCCGTTATCGTCTGCAAGCTCAGCCAGAACTTACTCCTCACCATTCTTGTCGGAATGGCCGCATTCTTGGGTTGGCAAGGACTGCTAACGGTCGTCAATTAATCCTCTGAAATTTTGCCAGATCTCCCAGCCTTTGCAAACTTGTCAGGGCTCTATACATGCGAATAAACCATTAGTTCATGAAATATCAGCTGGTCTATCTCGCACCGCGCTTTGCTGCAAACTTGCTAGCATCGTCCTAGCACTCTTAAAATCGCGCTTACCTTTCGCGCCACCTTTATGCCTCGCTCGCCTATTCCGCCGATGCTCACGCCTAACCTAATCGGTCGTCAGCGTGAAATTGTTGAGGTATTTCTCAAAAACGGCTGGGACTATATGCGCCGCCTGCTCACCGGTAGTGCGCCCGACGAACCCGATTTGCCGCCACCGGCAGTGCTATGTAATATTCTGATCGAGCTAGGGCCTGTGTATGTCAAGCTAGGTCAGTTACTGAGCACTCGCCCCGATCTGCTCAGTCCGGCTTATATTGAAGCGCTCAGCGGATTGCAGTCTACAGTTCCTGCCGTTCCAGGCCCGCAAATTGAGGGATATATTCGCCAGCACATGGTGCGGAGCCCCGAAGCGGTTTTTACAGAGATTGACTATGAGGCGATCGCGGCGGGCTCCATTGGCCAAACCCACCGAGCCCGACTTAAAAACGGGCAGGCCGTCGCCGTCAAAGTTCTTCGTCCCGGCATCGAAAAACAGGTCGAGCGGGATATGGCGCTGATTAAAGACATCGCTAAGCTCGTTTCTGCCACCCAGTTTGGTCAGCGATACAACATCACCGAGCTAGCCGATGAATTTAAAACAGCCCTAACCGCCGAGCTAGACTTTACCACCGAGGCCCGCTACACCGACGAACTCAGGCAAAACATGCTTGAGAGTGACTGGATAGACGCCGAGCGGCTCACCGTACCCCAAATTCTATGGCCACTCACCAACTCCAAAATACTGGTAATGGAATGGCTAAACGGTAAGCCCCTACTAGAAGCTCAGCTATCTCAACCTGCGACCAACTTGCCCATACTCAAAGACATCGCGCCGAATATTCCTCCCGACTGGTCGCAGGGCCCACCGATTGATCAGCGTGGCGAAATTACCTCGTTACTGTTTAGGGCCTTTCTCTGGCAGTATTTCGTCACCGGCTTTTTCCACGCCGACCCTCACCCTGGCAACATTTTTTATTTAGATGATGGCCGCGTCGCGCTATTAGACTGCGGCATGATGGGCCGTATTGACCCCCAAACCCGAGAAACCCTAACCGAGCTTGTGCTGGCGATCGTCAGCTCAGATGCCAAGCGATGCGCCCAGCTAACGCTTAAGATTACCGAACCACTCAAGCCCATCAATCTGGTTCGGCTAGAAAGTGACTACAGTCGTCTATTAGGTCGCTATTACGGCCTCACACTCGATCGATTCAATACGGCAGAGGCCTTCAGCGCTGTCATCCAAACTGGTATTCGCAATCATCTCCGCTGGCCCGCAAATATTGGCCTTTTTACCAAGTCACTCGCCAACCTAGAAGGCGCTGCTCGCCAGTTCAATCCTGAAGTGAACCTAATGGATGAGATCAAGCCACTCATGGTCGATCTTTTTCAAAAACAGCTAGCTGGTGACGCCCCCTTACAGATGCTGCTGCGTACTGGACTAGAATTTCGCAACCTATCGTTGTCAGCCCCCCGTCAGTTTGGCTTTTTGCTGGATCGCCTCAGCGACGAAACGCTGCAATGGAACCTCAATATCCAAGGACTAGATTCAGTCCAACGCAGCATTGAAAGAGCCGCTAACCGTCGGGCCTTTAGCACAGTCGTCGCGGCGTTAATTATCGGTGCGGCCATTGTCACGACCAGCCAAACGACTGTTCAGCTTCAGTCACTAAGCACACTACTGTTTGCTGCTGCCTCATTTTTAGGGCTGTGGCTGATTGTGAGCATTTCACGTTCTGGCCGATGGAAGTAGCCAGTAAATAGGGGATAAACAGGGCGTAAATAGGGTTTAATGAGCTATTTGTTGGCTGATAAATAAATAATTCAGTGAATAACGGGTAAATAGCTGGCAAATAGCCGGTAACCTCAAACCTTCGGCGTTTCGCTATTTGCCTTATGATAGATAAGGACGCTTAGGTCTTCATCCACCACCTCAGTCGCCGGATACGTGGCATTTTTAATCTTTGATTTTGACGGCACCATCGCCGATACGTTAGGAGCAATCGTGCGCATTACCAATCGCATCGCTCCCGAATATGGTTATTCACTAACAACGCCAGAAAAACTCAAATACTACCAGTCGCTAAGCACGCAAGAAATGCTGAAGCAGGCTGAAATTCCGCTCTTTCGGCTGCCCTTTTTATTGCGTCGGGTGCGCAAAGAACTCAGCAATGAGCTGCCTACCGTTCCTTTAGTTCCCCACTTGTCAGATGCGCTTCATGAACTCGCGGCCGCAGGCCATCAGCTGATGGTCATGAGTTCTAACTCTAGCAAGAACATTGAGAGTTTTCTGGTACAGCATGGCATTCGAGATCTGTTCCATATGGTGCAAGGCGGCGTGGGCTTGCTAAGTAAGGCTCGATCCCTTAGGCGAATCATCCAAAAAAGGGGGATGGACTTTTCCCAGGTTATCTACATCGGTGACGAAACGCGCGATGTAGATGCTTCAAAACAGGTCGGTATCTTGATGGCAGCTGTGTCTTGGGGATTTAGCAGTAGAGAAGCGTTAGCAGAACAAGCACCCACTTTTTTAATTGATCATCCTCGGCAGCTGGTGGGCGCGGCTCAAACGCTGGTCAATCCTAGCTGGGTTAGAAAAGCCAGGCCGGGTGAGAAAGTAGCGAAGCCATGGCTCTGACGCCTCTTAACTGGTTAGAGAGCGGCATATGGCCTACTGGGGCAGCCTCTAAGTCCCAGATAAACTCGTTGGGATAGCGTGTCCAGCTGCCCTCGGCAGATTTCCAGCGCTGCTGTATCCACAGGCTCTCCCAGTTTTGGCCTAGTCGCATCCAGAGCGATCGCTGCTTACTCCAACCAAACTTATCTTCCGAATACAGGCCCCACATCAAATCCATTGCCTGCAAGTCAATCACAGGAAAGCGACTAACCTCGGTAAAGTACACCCATTTGCGCTCAACGGCCTGATCTCCAGCGAGCTCACACAGCTTTTGATTGGTGAGCTTATCGGCTGCCTGATAGGCCTGCCGGACTAAAAGCATTTGGAGTTCGCTATAGTCGATGCCCTTATCTGACTGGGGACACACTAGGCCGTCCGGATACTCTGCTACAAACGACCGGGCTGCCTCGGAGGTGCCGCGATACAAAACCTGGTAGGCGCTGCCATGGGCCGCTGTGGGCTCATCCGGATTTTGGGCTGACATGCGATCGCGCAAAAAATCTGCCAATAAAGGCTCACCCACATCACCCAAAGCTGCGATTTCGCGAATTGCTGCAAGCTGCTTTTTGAGGCTATCGGTAGCCAGAGCGGTGGTCAGTTTGGTGATGGCTGCATCTTGCTGAGACAAAGTTTGCTGGGGCGATCGCTGCTGAGAAAGACCATTTTTAGTCTCTGTAGCAGGTTCTGTAGTGGGTTTTGTAGTGGGTTCTGTAGTGAATTCTGTCGCGTTATTTTTTTTAGTCAGATCTGTTTTAGTCAGATCTGTTTTAGTCGGCTCTGTTTTAGCCAGCTCTGTTTTGGCCAGCTCTGTAGTCGGTTCTGTCGCGTCTGGTGTAGCGTCTGGAACAGCTTTAGAAAGAGGGTTTGAAATGGCGTTTGAAGACATTATTACAAATGGACAAGAACTAGCGCGGTTAATGAACGATTCGCTTGCCCACTCATAATAATGGAATACCGGAACTCCCGCTGGAGTCCGCCAAAAGCTGACCCTAATTTACGACTCTTTTCTCTCCTGCTTGCGGGCTTGATTCGAAAGGGTTTCTTGGGCAGTTTTAGCCCGACTGGCCTCAAAGGCGTCGCTATGAGGTGGCTTATGACCGTTCTCAAAGGCATATCGAATCAGCTGCGAGCGATTTTCTAACGACAGCTTACTCAAAATATTACTCAGATGCGTTTGCACGGTGCGCGGGCTAATAAATAGGCGATCGCCTATTTTTTTATTGGTAAAGCCCTGAATCACTTCCCAAAATACTTTTTCCTCAGCAGGCGTCAGGGGTAGCGGTGTTTTCACTTGAGCAGATGGCTGGCCCGACGGCTGCTGAAGCGCTTGTTTAATTTGAGAATGAATGCGAGTTGCCCGTGCCAGCTGAGCCTCTATTTTGGCAATCAGCTCACGAGGATGAAAGGGCTTCACTAAGTAGTCATCAGCCCCAATGCTGTGTCCCTGAATGCGATCTTCTAAATCACAGCGACCTGATAAAAAAATAAAGGGAATGAGCTGTCCTGTCTCGCTCTCCCGCACGCGAGTACATAGCTCAAATCCGTCCATCTCCGGCATCACCACATCAGAGACAATTAAGTCGGGCATATCCTGCACAAAGCTATCAAACCCCTGTCGCCCTGAGGCCGCGTTACGAACCAAGAAGCCACGATCCTTTAGATATCGCGTCAGCGCTGCTCGAAGGGTACTGTCGTCGTCAACGATGAGGATTTTTTGCATTCTTGCAGTTGTACTGATCCGTAGATAATGTGTACTAGCCTGCTCGCTCTGAGCTATTGATATAACTTTGGCCATTTAGCTCAGTACAGTAGTGATAGCTAAAACTGTTGTGTATCGCGCGTGTATCGCGGGCTAAGTAATCAGCCGTTGTGCGAATGCAGTCATTGTGTTGGCTACATGGATTATATGAGTATTTATACTGATAGCTATACTCGCTCAGTAGCAAAACCCTAATCCAAACTATATATCGAGCCGGTCGAGCATTTGGACTTTTTTGATGAATTTTACGCTAATAAGCCCATATTTAGCTCACGTCTAGTTGGTATACTTTCTAACCTACCCTAAAGATACGCTAAAGCCTTCCAGCGATCCAGTATCAGACCTAGTATCAGGCCTAGTATCAGACTCAGTATCAGGCTTAGTATCAGACAGATTATCTCTGGTAACGCCTGCAATGGCTAATTGGCGAATGCCTTCAGCGCTATCGCAGGCGGCGATTTTGCTCTGGCTGAACTACGCTAGGCTGCGTATAGCTAGGCGCTGGTGCTGCCGGTTGAATGGCTGGCTGAGCGAAGTTTTGCTGAGGAAGTGAGAAATTATTTCCAGAATAAGGATTTCGACTAGGCTGCGGCGGCGGAACATTAAAAACAGGTAAATCAATTGAGGCGGGTGCTTGGTATCCTGTCGTACCTGTCGGCGGAGACATCTCCGTAGTTGTGCGGATAAAGGGCGCTGCGATACCGCTCTCAGCACTTGTCTCACTACTAGGAGCCCGATTTGATAATCCACCGGGTGCTGTACTACCGAACCGATTGCTACTGGGAAAGGTTGCGCCAGCAGCAGGTTGACGGGGCGATGAGTTGGCTGGGCTAGCCGACTGCTGTCTATTAAGCGCATCTGATAAAACGCTGCTAGAAGCGCCCGCAGCAGAGCTGCTAGATACACCCCCCGCAGAAGGCGACAATGAGCTGCTGAGGCCGTTATTGAAGTTAAATGAAGACCCGCCAGCGACGGCAGCGCCATTCCCAGTGCTGCCAGTTACTGCTAGAGGGGAAGCCGTACCAAGAGAAGCCGTACCAGGAGAAGCCATACCAGGAGAAGCCACACCGGGCGAACGGGCCGAACCAAATTTGTACTGCTCTTCGTAGGTCGCAAAGGGGTTGTCACGGCTGCCCAAAGTGCCCTCTCCTGCTGCCTCAGGCGTAGCGCCCGGTATGTTTAAAGCGGTCGATCCGTCCGGATTAATCAGCTGGCTGGGCGGCAGTGCCAAACCCTCTAGCAAAGCATCTACGTTATCTATTTCAGAGAGTCTGGCCTGCTCTTCAGGGGTTAAGCCTGACTCCGGCTCAAGTGTGCTAGCCTGCGGACGGTTAAACCAAGCCGGGTTACTGTGCCACTCCCACATAAAAACACTCGCCAGTACAAAGATGGTCAGTGGCGCCCAAACAGCTGGAGAGCTTAAAGGTTTTAGTCGAGCTGGAAGATATTTTAAAAAGGTGGGAGTAGCCATAGCGGTAAAACCAGACGGGTTGAACAGAGGACTAGGTCTCAGCTGAATTTTAACTGAAACTGAATAGTATCAAAATTGGCCAGCGCACTCCTCTGCTGCCCTTCTATTTACTGCCCTTTTAATATACTTCTGCCCTCATAAACATACCCGGCAGAAGCCAGGATCATGTCCATTGACCTCGGTACAAAGCAGTTTCTTCAGCAAGATTACTTAAGTGGAAACCCAAAGAAAAGCTAAAGAAAGCTAGAAAAGTCAGGAGATTGCTAAAACGTTCTTCTAATGACTTTTCCTCGGTCTGGAAAAATATTACGCTGTGAAATCATTATCTTCATATAGGCTTAGTTATTTAATCTTACTGGGTACCTATCAGTTCTACTGCGATGGGCAGTCATATCTTTAATGGATTTTTTATCGCCTGACATCCCTTCCTCAGCTGCTGTTTCAGCTAGCTACTTTGCAGCGCTCGGCGTGGAGTCTGTAGTTGGTGTAGATGCTATGGTGCCTGGGGCAGGTAGCTATGCAGGCAGCTGTAAAAATCAAGGTATTGCGTTGCCCTTCATACAGACCGAAGCCTTTATCAGTCAGCGTCATGAGGTGAATCCGGCGATCGCGCTTAACCTGCTCCAAGAAATTCAGACGGCTGTGAGTACCTGGCAGATTCAGCAGCGGCAAATTGTGCAGGCGATGCAGTTGCTATATGCCCAAGGCCCTATGATCGACGGCTGGCTACAGTCTTGCTTGCCTGTTGCGCCATCAACCCTATCATCGGCAGATTCGACTATCTTTCGGCATGGCGATACAGAAGCGCTGATGCAGTATGTAGAGGCGATGGAGAGCAGCCATCGGCAGACGGCGAACTCCGTAGATGGAGCGGGAGATGGAGCGGGAGATAGAACGGGCGTGAATCATGCAAATGCAGATAATCCGGATAAAGGGGCTACCCAATATCTTCTTTGTTCACTTAGCAAAGATGGTACGGTGCGATCGCACCCTTGCCCGCCAGAGCAAATGGCAACTATTAGCACCGCGATCGCCCGCTACCAAAAGTTCAAACAGCTAATCGCCCAAAAGCACGCCGTAGAAGCCAAACTTCAGCAGCTCGTGGGTGGCCTTACCCAGGTCAGATCGCAGATCCAAAAATAAAGGGAAAGGGCCACAATACATGCTGGCGGCTGGCTACTCGACCGGCTGGCTACTCGACCGGCTGGTTACTCGACCGACTGGCTACTCGACCGACTGCCAGCGTCGGATGGCTTTTTGTGTCGGCTCATAGGCAATCGTGCCAGCAGGGACGAGTAGCGCGGCTTGAATCGCCGCCTCATCTCTGCCTTGTGCGGCTCTAGCCTGAGCGATACTAAAAATGCTCTCACTCCATTGATCGGCTAGTCGCTGAGCAATTTCATGTTCGGGATGCTCTAATGGCACCTCTCTGAGCTTAACGATTCCCTGTTGATAAGTGCTCGCCTCCCCTAGTTTAGGAATTGTCTGAGCCTGGGCGATAATTTTACGGCTTTGCTGACGCTGGTTCCAAAATGCGATTTTTTCCTGGGCTTTTTTGTGATGTTCGGCGCTGTCATAGGGCATGACCTTCGCTGCGGCGATCGCACCTTCTAAGTTACCGCTCGTTGCTCGGCCCTCTGCAATGTCTAAAATCACTTGGCTCCAGCTGCGGATATCTTGCTGAGCCGCTTCATAAGCCGGTTCACCTGGCTGGATGAGTCGGGCCTTGGCGATCGCCTGCGTAAACTGAGAGGCTTGAGTTGGCTGAATCGACTGACGAGCATCGGCTAATACCGAAGCATTGGTTTGCTTCGCCTCAGCATTACCCGCTCTCGCCTCGGTCAGCATGGTCGAAAACTTCTCATCGCGTTGAGACTGCGGCACCTGCTGTAAAGCGTTCAGCGCTTCAGAATATTGCCGCCGCCCTAATGCTGCGTTTGCCTGACCCATTAATGCCTGAGCAGTCGCAGCTTCATCAGCCGCAGTTTCGCTGTTGGTGCCAGTCGCAGCAATTTTACTGTCTTCATCCGCCACATCTGCGGTGGTTTCAGCAGCGGGCTCTGCTGCTGTCTCCTCAGAGCCATTGGATATGCCAGCCACGTCAGCAGGCAGGCTAGTCTCAGCAGCTTCTGATGCTGGGTTGTCTGCTGGGTTGTTTGCTGGGTCGTCACCTTCAGCTGATCTACCCCCTACAGCGACTTCTGTTCGATTTGTCAGCCGATTCCAAGCCGCACCCACAAAAGGCTGTTTTAGCAGTACGCCAATCATCAGAATCGATAGGGTCAACAGGCCCCAGTTGCGCAGCCTAGCGCCGCTAATGGCCAATGAGTCTGGCTCGTCAGCGCTATCCGCTAGCGGCCTATTTTCGGTTGCTGGGCTGTTTGCTGGGTTGTCTAACGGGCTGTTTGCTGGGTTGTCTAACGGGCTGTCTGCTGGGTTGTCTAACGGGCTGTCTAACGGGCTATTGAACTGGCTATCCAAATCGTCCTTAACTAAAGTGTTACCAACTAGCGTGTCACCAACTAGCGTGTCACCAACTAAGGCGTCATGATTGGCATCGTCTCTTGAGGTCAGACTTTCAGGGCGGTGCTCAGTTGTTCCGGTAGCGATGGTCTCTTCAAAATCTGCTGTGAACCCGTCGCGATCGCGTGCGTCAGCGGCCATAGGGCTAATGGTCGGCATGACTGATAGCGACTTGCGATCGCCCGCCCCAGCACTCACCGGATTCTGTACCGGTCGTAAATGATGCAGACACAGCTCAGGCAGGCGCTTGTCCAAGTAAGTACTAATTTGCTCAATAGTCTGACAATTTTGCTGCAATGCCTCTAATAAGGCCGATGTAAATAGGCCAGGGCGGAGTCCAAAAATCCTGCCATGAGAATATTGCTCCGGCTGACAAGACAGCAGAATAGGCACCTGTCTTTTTTCTGCCAAATCAATTAACTGACTCCCAATCGACTGGCCCGCAAGCGTCCCCTGTGAGCGATTAATATCTAGCACCAGCAGTGTTTTATCTGTCGGCAGCCCAGCCAGCGTATCTATCAAATCGGTAGCAGCAATGCCCGTACTTTCAATCTGTTCAGGATCGCCATCAATCGGCATTAAATAGTCGAGGTTTTGGCCATCCTCACGCTGGATTTGCACCCCATAGCCACTCCAGAAAACCCACAGTACGTCGTCTGGCTGCACCTGATGGGTAATGGTTTGAACCCATTCATTAATGGTTGACTTGTCAGGATAGACGATTTGTTCATTGACAGAAGTAGACAAATCGCTGAGTAGAACGCATTGTGCAGCTGGAATACCGGCCTCTTCAGTCAAGAAACGATGCACATAGCGCGCGTCATTTTGCGCATGAACCAGGGGCTGCAAATGACGATATTGATTAATGCCAATTGTGATGGCCCAGTAGTTAGTCATTGTGTTTACATCGTCTCCAAGACTACAAAATTGGCCCTGCCAAAAGCAGGATATACCGCTTAAGGGCACACTGCTTATAAAAAGCAATGGTCAGCTAAAGCAGTGGTCAGTTTTAGGAACTTGCCTATACCGAATCTCATCCCCCAAAGAAGGCACGCTAATCTGTGTATATGCCGTTGAAAGTATCACACGCCTAGCATTTCGTGTAGCTGAACTTTTAAAAAGTGTAGCGAGTTAAAAAGTGTAGCGAGATCTCTTAAACTGGGAAACTTGATAGGTAATGCAAATACTTTTTGGATTGTCTTTTCGGTTCCTGACGTTCTACACGATTCCAACCCCTACATTCACCCAACCCTAATCCGAATTTAATCGCATGTGGCTAACTCGCTATCCAGCACACCGCCCTCGTCGTGCTCCTTTTTACAGGCGCAAAAAGCATTCTTGGCAGGGTTCTATCCTGTCAGCAGGTTTGGTTGCGCTGCTGGGGGGAACTGGAATTTGGTTGACAGAAGCGCTGATTGCGCCCCAGGCTTCTCAAGCCTACACATCGCGGCTCGACCTTTTTCTGGCTAGAGAGGCCGAAGAAACTTACGACACGCTGTTGCGTAGGGGAGAAATGGCTGCTAGAGCAGGCGCACAGCGCACCTTTGACCAAGATTTGCTCATTACCAACGTAGCGGTGACGGTTGTTGTAGAGGGCGAAGGCGTCAGCGTACCTATCTTGGCACTGCGCGTAGACCGTGACCAGTGGCAGGCGCGGCCTGAAACTTACTACTGGGCAACTTACTATCGAACCGCAGAAGCCCTACTCAACGCCAGCCAGCGCTTCTAGTTTCCAACAGCGTCTAACAGCGCTGAGGTTCGCCTTTTTTATTCACATACCTCAAAAGCAGACGTTCTAAACATTATGAGGACGTCTGCTTTTTTTGGGGGTCTTAATCTTTTGTTTTTGAAAAACTGCCCCCGAATCGCGCTATTCCTATGGGAGGATAGCGATCGCACGACTGTCTCCACTCGCTAATTGCCCTACACCAATTCATATATGGCCGATTTTCGTCAATATGCACCTGCCACCGAGCGCAACCGTCAGCCGATTTTAGACGTGCTAAAACGAGTCCTTCCTCGCGAGGGAACCGTACTAGAAATTTCTAGTGGCACAGGCGAGCACATCACTTTTTTTGCAAATCAGATTAGCTATTTACGCTGGCTACCCAGTGAACCCGATGCGTTGGGTCGCCAGAGCATTCAGGCATGGGGAGAGGCGCTGCCCTCTGATAATTTACAGCTGCCCCCGCTAAACTTGAACGTGAGCGCGCAGCCATGGCCAGTAGAAGCCGCCTCTCCTGCCCCTGTTTCATTGGCAAAGCCCATCACGGCCATTGTCAATATCAATATGATTCATATTGCGCCTTGGGAAATGTGCGAGCACCTGATCGCTGGGGCCGAGCGAGTGTTGCCAGCAGACGGCGTGCTGTATTTGTATGGCCCTTATAAGCGCGAGGGGAAGCATACCGCACCTAGCAACGAGGCATTTGACCAAATGCTGCAAAGCCGCGATTCTCAGTGGGGCATTCGAGACTTGGAAGCGGTGAGTGCGATCGCACAGCAGCACTCATTCACCTGCACTGAAATCATTGACATGCCCGCCAACAACCTTTCGGTCATTTTTCAGCGGACTGTGTAGCGCTAAAGTTCAAAGTTTGTAGTGCTAAAGTTCAAAGCTTGTAGTGCTAAAGTTCAAAGCCTGTAGCGCTAAAGTTCAAAGCTTGTAGCGCTACAGCTTGACTGCTGTTCCGGTTGCCGTGATCAGCATCAAAACGCCGTGGTCATCAATATTAATGGTGTCCGTCTTCATCTGTATGCCCACAACGGCATCTGCGCCGAGTTTTTTGGCCCTAATCTCTAGCTCATGGAGGGCATCCTGCTGGCCCTTTTCAAAAACGCGCTCATAGGCCGCCGTACGCCCGCCCAATACATCTCGAATGCCAGCAAAAAAGTCTCGCAGCGCATTGCTGCCATAAACCACCTCTGCGGTGACAATACCCAAGTAATTTTGAATATTTGCCCCCTGAATGAAGTCAGTTGTTGATAGAATCATCAGTCAAACCCGGCACAGTTAACAGTTGCGATCAAGCCTTGATCTATTTTTTATCAGTCAGGCTTTCTTGCGTATCTTAAGTGTTTCAGAGCAGTTTTTCAGAATAGTTTTTCAGAGTTTTTTAGGAGATTTAGTCCGTGGGCTATCGATATCAATTTTCTCTGTTGTTGACTGTCGCAGGGCTAGCGGGTAGTGCATTTGTAGGCGCTGCCTCAGCAAGGGCCACTTCAGCACCGTTGCTGACTGTCCAGACAACGGTACAGACACCAGTACAGACAATTGCCCAGAGCAGCGACAATCTGAGCGACTCCCAAAAAGAGCAGCTCTCTAATTTGCTCGGTGATGCTCAAAAGAGAATTGACTCAGGTGATTATGCAGGCGCGATCGCACTCTACCAGCAGGCGCTTCAGGTAGACCGTAGCAACGCCCGAATTTACTCAGGGATTGCCTACCTGCAAGTCAGACAAGGCAACTTTGGCGCCGCCACCGAATACTACCGTCAGGCGCTAGATCGCGACTCGCGCAATCTTCCCTTTCACTATGGCCTAGCCCACAGCCTGTTTATGGACGCGCGCTACGATCAGGCCGCCGATGCATACCGCAATCTGCTACAGATTGCCCCCCGTGAGGCAGATGCCTATGTTGGCTTAGGCGGTTCACTGTTGAGGTTAGAGAACTACGACGAAGCCCGAAGCGCCTACGAAAGAGCCGTCGGCATTGAGCCGAATAACGCCCAGGCCTACGAAGCCATCGGCATGCTGCTGCTTGCGCAAGACAACTACGACGCCGCTATCCAACCGCTAGAGCGAGCCCTTTCACTCGATCCGAATCGGGGTAGTGTCTATGCAAACCTAGCTAGAATTTGGCTAGAGCAGGGTAACGAAGCCCGCGCATTCGAGGCTCTACGGGGTGCTGTTAGGTTAAATCCTAGAAATTCAGATGCTCAGTACTTCCTCGGTAAAATTTTGCTAGATCGAGGCGATGAATCTGCGGCCCTTAATCACTTAGAGCAAGCGGTTAACATAGATCCAGACCTAATGCCTGCTCAAGCCGCATTGGGCGAGATTTTGCTATCGCGCGAACAGTACCTCAGAGCCGTTCTATCCTACCGCCGCCTGATTCGTGCTTTTCCTGATGACGCTGGGGTTCGTTATAACTTGGGGCTAGCTCTATGGGGACAAGGTAACAGCGGTGCCGCCATTGAAACTTTAAGGCAATCATTAAGGCTGTATGAGCAGCAGGAAGATAGCAAGGGCACCGAACGAGCAACAGCACTGCTAGAGGTATGGCAGTCGGCCAATGGACAATAAAAACGGGTAAGTCATAAAAACGAGTGAGCCATAACAATTGAGCCATAACAATTGAGCCATAACAAAAATTAGGCAACAAAAATTAGGCAACAAAGGCAAATGATTAACGCAGCCTGCGGTCTACTTCAGTCACTCGCCAACTGAGTTTCACGTTTATCCAAAAGTTCCAAAGAGCAACTAGGCCAATCGCTAGGAGGTTGGCCACATACTTCAAGCTGTTATTAAAAATGAAGTGATAAAACAACTGTAGTAGCAACACATCTAACGCTAAGCTCATCAGGCAAATAAGGTTGAATTTGAGCAGGCGTTTAAGCCGAGGTTGCCAGCCGCTCTGGCGCTGGGTGATATCTGCAAATGTCCAAACATCGTTCCCGACAAAGTTGCTAATAATCGCAATTTCGGCAGCGATCACTTTGCTCAAAACCAGGCTCAGGCCAACTTGTTCAGTGAACCAGTAAAAGAAAGCCATATCAACCACGACGCCGCTCAGCCCAACCAGGCCGTATCGAATAAATCGTTTGGTTGGGAAAACCTGCTTAACCCGACTCGCCCGGTCGCCTGAGCGTAACCTGATTAAATGGCCCAAATACTCAATGTATTGCTTCCAGGTGACCTTGCTTTGACCTGACTGACGCTCTTGAAAAACATAGCCCGCTTCGGCAATGCTGCCAATACTGCCTCGACCAATGACCTCTAGCAAAATTTTGTAGCCCAAAGGGTTCAGCGTCGGGCCTGCGATCGCACGCCGTCTCACCATAAAATATCCGCTCATCGGATCGCTCACCCGACCAACCACGTCCGGACATAGCACCAGCCCGATCATCTGAGCCCCGCGCGACAAAAAACGGCGAACAATGCTCCATTCGCTCACGCCCCCGCCTTCTACATGGCGACTGGCCACCGCCAAATCAGCACCATTTAAAGTTGCTTGCAGTAGCTCTAGCAGCACCTCCGGCGGATGCTGGAGGTCAGCGTCAATCACGCCCAGTATTTCACCCTGCGCCACCTGCCAGCCACGAATCACCGCAGAAGACAGACCGCGCTCTTGCTGCCGGCGCATCACTCGCAAATGAGGATAGTCGCGCGTTAGCGCCTGCGCCACCTGCCAGGTGTGATCGGGGCTATCGTCATCAACCACAATTAGCTCATAGCCACCTGGCACAAATCCGGTTAAAAGCGATGTTAGCTGCTCAACCATTTCGGCGACGTTGCTAGATTCGTTGTATGTTGGAATCACCAGGGAAAACTGAACAGAGTCATTCACCGCATCAGCGGTTGACCCCATGCAGGTAGTCCTGGCGGAATTCTCTAAAACCCCTGTAGCGATAGGCGCAGTACAAGGAACCTTGAGCGGGCCTTGTGGCGGAGATATCAGCGATTGGTTCATGGGGAAACTTTTTATTTATTTCTTTTTGTTATTTCTTTTTGTATTTCTTCTGTGAGAGGTCAAATTGATGGAACTCTATCCGCCAGAAGTCCCGCCAGAAGTCCCGCCAGAAGTCCCGCCAGAAGTCCCGCCAGAAGTCCCGCCAGGAGTCCCGCCAGAAGCCCCGTCACAAGTCCTACTAGACGAGGTTGGCCCTTTTTCTTTGCTGGAGCCAAATGCAGCCGCAAATGCCGCTGCGCCGACTGCCATCAACATTTCTATCGTTGTGCCGCTCTATTGCGAAGCCGATAATATTGACCATCTGTTTGAGCGATTAGAAGCCGTTCTGAGCCGGTTGAGCCGCCCTTACGAAATTATATGCGTAGACGATGGTAGCCATGACGACACGGTTCAAAGGTTAAAGACGCATCGACAGCGAAATCCTCGCATCAAAATCGTGGTGCTCTCTCGCAACTTTGGTAAAGAACTAGCGCTCACAGCCGGGATAGACTACGCCTGTGGTGCGGCTGTCATCCCGATTGACGCAGACTTACAAGATCCGCCAGAGCTGATTGAGGCCCTCATTGCAAAGTGGTGCGAGGGCTATGACGTGGTGTATGCGAGGCGGCGATCGCGCCAAGGCGAAACCTGGCTCAAACGTGCCACGGCAAACTCCTTTTACCGAGTTATTGAACAGGTCAGTAAAGTACCCATTCCGAGAGATACAGGCGACTTTCGACTGTTAGACCAGCGCGTTGTCAATGTGCTTAAGCTGCTGCCCGAACGGACTCGCTTTATGAAAGGACTGTTTGCCTGGGTGGGCTACCGTCAAGCCGAAGTGCTCTATGACCGCGAACCTCGGTACAGCGGCGAAACCAAATGGAACTACTGGCGGCTATGGAATTTTGCAATTGATGGCATTGTGTCATTCAGCGTAGCGCCCTTACGAATATGGAGCTATGTGGGTATCTCTTTTGCCGCAATCTCTCTTTTATATGGCGCTTTTTTACTCATCAGAACGTTGTTGTCTGGTAATGATGTCCCTGGCTATGCCTCTTTGATGGTTGCTATTCTGTTTTTGGGAGGCATACAGATGATTAGTTTAGGCGTATTGGGTGAATATTTAGGTCGGGTTTATGAAGAAGTTAAGGGCCGCCCGCTGTACTTAGTTAGAGATGCTTATGGAGTGAGTGATCAAGGGGGCACGAGCCTAGTGGGCAGCCGGGAAGACCAGTCGCTTACAAAAATTCCTGACACTCCTGCAACAGTTTGTTTTTCAAAAAGTCATATGTAATTGAGAGATTAACTGGATGAAGTTTTTTTTAGGGAGTGCGATTGCATTGGGCGCGTTGTTGCGCTTTGTTTGGGTGGGGAAACGAGAGTTTTGGTATGACGAAGTGCTGTCGGTTTTACTCGCATCGGGGCAAAAAAACGCCTACCAACTGGCTAACAACACGCCCTTTAAAGTTCAAGAGATTTCTCAGCTGCTAGACATTCCGGCTAAGACAGCGACAGTAGATACCTTAAAAGAGGTGATTAAAGGTACGCTAGGCGATCCGCATCCGCCCTTGTTTTATCTGGGTGGGCATGGTTGGATGCGGCTGTTGGGCAACAGTGAGACGGCGCTGCGTCTGGGTGTGCTGGTGGTGAGCTTGATTACCTTATGGGTCGCGTACTCCTTGGGCCGCCAAGTGCTGGGACAGCGAGGTGGGCTGACTTTTACTGCGCTGCTATCGCTCAATCCTTTTTTTTTGGCGCATTCACTGAACTTGCGAATGTACGCACCGATGCTGGCTTGGGTGATGATCAGCGGTGTGTGTTTGCTGTCGTTGGCAGGTGAACAGAACGCAGAACAGAACGCAGAACAGAATACAGAACAGAATGCAGAACAGAATGCAGAGCAGAATGCAGAACAGAATGCAGAACAGAATGCAGAACAGAACAGTTTGTTAAACAACAAGCTCAATGAGAAAAAAATCTTTCAGCGCCAAATTTGGCTGCGTTGCTGCTTGGCCGCTGCCTTAACGGCAGGATTGATGACGCAGTATTTGTTTGCCTATTGGCTGTTTGCGATCGCAGCCCTAGCCCTTTATCTAGATCGCAAACGTTGGTTTCAAAACGGCCTTACCATTGGTGCAGGCGTTGTGATGTTTATGCCCTGGGCTGTATGGGGTGTTCGCCAGCAAATCAACAATCGCCGAGATGTGCTTGAGCAGATTTCCTCTGTAGGTGGCCCGCTGCAATCGGCCTTGCAACATGGAAAAGATCTTGCCCAAACTTTGGCCAACCATCTTCTGCTAGGCCATCTCACCACCGGTATGCTGCCAATAGCAGATCCAATTAAGCCCACGGCTGTTGCAATCGGCTGTGGCGTCATTGGCTTTTTGAGCTGGTGCATGGTTACGCTCTATCGTCGCCGTGAGTATCAGGTGCTGATGATAGGTGTGCTAATGGGTGTGCTGCCGCTAATGGTGGCTCTTGCCATTGATATCATCGCGAACAAGTACACCTTGGGGTTCGGCTGGGGCCGATCGGTGATGGTGGCATTACCCGGTTGCTTACTGCTCGTTGCTGCCTGGTTAGAGTTGGGCACGGGGCGCTGGCGAGAAACGCTAATCGCGCTGATACTCATGGGGTATCTGGGGGTCAATGTCGCTGACTTTGGGCTGCGCGATCGCCAAATTTTCCATGTTGTTCGTGCCAACCTACTCACAACCGATGCGCCTGTGCTGGTTGCGATGAACACTAGAGCCTGGGGCCATGTGTTACGGCTGGCTTACTATTTAGATGATGCGGTTAATACAGATGTGCTCGCCACTGACCCCGCAGATTTGCCGGAAGCTTTAGCGATCGCCCTAGCCGCGAACAACTACAGCCAAGTACTCTGGCTAAAAGCCGAATATCCTCTTTGGGGCGTACCCAACAGCGCTGCTGAGGCCGAGTCTTTAAGCAATCAAACAGATGCCCTCTTAAAGAAACGCTATCTGTCAGCGAACACCACTGAGCCCGTTCCCCAAACGCTAACCGGCACGATGAATCTAGATCGCTTCATCCTCAAGGTTTATAACGCGCCTGATAATGGCTAATTTAGAGATGGCTAATCCAGAAATGGGTTATTTTTCACCGCGCCAGCTCAGTTTGAGATTAATCCAAAAATTCCATAGCGTTACTAGCGCGATCGCCAACACCTTAGCAAAATACTCATTGGCATTATCTGCCCAGTCGGCCATGACAAAGCGGCCTATCAGCGCGGGAATCGCATCAACCGCCGGAACCAACAGCACTAAGGTCATAATGCCAACCTGCAAAAGCGCGCCGACTACACATACCAAATTGAACTTATAAAATCGCTGAAGTCTTGTCCGTCCTCCCCTTTGCCGCTGAGCCAAATCGGCAAACGTCCAGGCATCATTCCACAAAAAGTTGTTGACAATGGCTACCTCAATAGATAGCACCGTACTGGGATACAACGGCAAAGTCAGCAGCTCACGCAGCAAATAAAACACCCCAATATCAACGAATAAACCGCTTAATCCGACAACGGCAAAGCGCAAAAAGCGACCTATCGGCAGCGATTTGAGTCGCTGCATGATCAAAGAACGATATT
Source organism: Phormidesmis priestleyi Ana (assembly GCA_001314865.1). Classification (GTDB taxonomy): domain Bacteria; phylum Cyanobacteriota; class Cyanobacteriia; order Phormidesmidales; family Phormidesmidaceae; genus Phormidesmis; species Phormidesmis priestleyi_B. Next base: position 21,625 of record LJZR01000008.1, read on the forward strand.
TGGCAGGCATAGCTAGTCGAATACAATCGCCCAGCCGCAAATACAATCAGCGACCGGGCGATATAAGGGCGTGTGCAACAGGTTATTAATACCGCGATTAATACCGCGATTAATACCGCGACTACTGTAGCGCACTCAGGGCGGGCACTGGCACAGCCTGGAGCGATTCGGCAGTTTGCTGCAAATGACGCTTACGGGCTTCTAAGGCTGGCGGTAGGGACATTCCTAACTTATTGAGCACCTGCTCCCAGCGATAAACCCAATCATGCTTGAGTAGAGAGTTAGCCACGTTGCGAATACGAATCTGCCTCAAATACTCAGGTTTAGAATCTAGCTCAGCAATGATGTCTACAATATTAGGCTCGTCAAACTTAACCGGAATAATAGAATCTTCCCAGTCAAAATAGCGGCTAAATAGATCGCCTCTCGGCGGAGCGCCAATTAAAACATTACCCGAGGCTGCACCTTCAAAGAAGCGATAGCCAATCTCAAACTCACCTGCAATCAGCGTGGGTAAGTTTGCCTTGGCATAGTTTGTAATAAAATAGCGGCTTCTCTTTAGCAAGTTAGCAATGAGTGTTCGGTGCTCTTGATGGTTTTCAACTCGCAGCACCGAGCCGTTGGTAAGCTCATGATAGTAAAAGAACGGTTCTTTAGCAGCCACTTCTAATAATGCTTCATGCGTGACCGGAGAGCGTCTACCGATGCTGACCACATCAATAGAGCGCTTTTCGTCCTCTTCAAAGTTGGGCATAAACTTTAGTGTGTCAATGCCAGGTGGCAAGAACATGCAGGGCGTATCCGTCATCTTTTGCAAATCGTCTAGACCGTGATACGTGCCGACGCAGATGAGGTCAAATTCGTTAAAGAACTTCATGAAGTGAGACATCTGCGAGAGATCTTCACTCCAAATCTCAATGATGTAGCAAACAGCAAGTCGGCATCTTCTCCGCCAGTTCTTCAACAGGTTTATAGAAGCAATATTCCAAGGAAAGTCTAAGGTGACGAAGTAGATATCGTAGTCGTAAGCCAACTCAACATCGCTACCGTATGGGTTGAGCTTGGTCAGTGGAGATTCACCGATGTATCTTGTTGTATTTTCAATGACTCGCTTACGGAACTTACCCATCGCATCGTACTGAGGGGGTGCCAGTATGTCGGCATCATCAACAGCAGCAATGACGTCTTCAAACTCGTAGAGGCAAGAGTTATAAACAAAATTTTGAATACTTCGCAAAGACCACACTAAGGTCCGAGAATCCTCACGAGAATGGCTAGTTATATCCATAAAAATATAGTTCTTGTAAAGTGCCGAATTCTCTTCAAGAATACTTTTTTGCGAATACTTACAGGAAAAATAGTTAATATCCCAATCAATGCTTCATCAATACGTGAATGCCTCAAGAAGTCCGGAGATAATTTTTTATTTGTCTCAGTAATATCAACACTTTTGGGTCACAAAACATCACGTTTTTCCGTATTTCCCTGCTGGTAATAAGTGCTTATATTTACATTGATTAAATGTAACAATGTAATCTGTTCTATATACTGATGCCTGCTGAAGATAACGTTAACGCCGTATAGCAAAACTACGCAGCAAAACTACGCAACAAAACTACGCAACAAAACTACACAGCTACAAAGTTAACGAGTTTACCAGGTACAACGATTACCTTTTTAATCTCTTTGCCTTCTAGATACCGCTGAGCGACTTCCGACTCACGAGCATAGCGCTCCAAAGCGGCTTTATCAGCGGCAGCGGGGACTTGCAAAGTCCCTCTGGTTTTGCCCATTATTTGAACCACGAGTGTAATTTCATCGGCAACTAGCGCAGTATTGTCGACCGAGGGCCAAGGTTGTTGATGCACTGACCCCTCTCCTAGGTGCGACCATAACTCATCGGCAATGTGGGGGGCAAAGGGTGCAATCAGCAATACCAGGGTGCAAATGCCCTCTGCAAAAGCGAGTGTTGTTTTGTTTTTTGCATCATTGAGTGCGTTGCTCAACTTCATCAGCTCAGAAACAGCTGTATTGAACTGATAATCTCCCTCTATGTCTTCTGTAATCTCTTTTATGGCGGTATGAGTTGCCTTACGCAGCGCCTTGTCTTCTTTGCTGAGTGACTGACTTTGGATGTCTTTGATTTGCTTGACTAGGCTGACGCTATCGGATTGGGCGAACCCAGCCACTGCTCGCCATACTCGGTTCAAAAATCGAAACTGCCCTTCTACATCAGCGTCGTCCCACTCTAGGTCTTTCTCAGGAGGTGCCTTAAATAAAATGAACATACGGGCAGTGTCAGCGCCATACTTTGCCAGTACTTCTGAGGGCGGCACGCCGTTGAATTTAGATTTAGACATTTTTTCAAAGGAGACCTGCAACCGCTCGCCTGTCACTGGGTCGGTAGGCGAGTTGAGGTCGGTAATGTCTTGAGGCATGATGAACTGACCTTCGGCGTTTTTGTAGGTGATGGCCTGAACCATGCCCTGGGTGAGCAGGCGCTGGAAAGGTTCGTCAAAGTTCAAGAGATTGCGATCGCGCAACACCTTTGTAAAGAAACGCGAATACAGCAAATGCAAAATGGCATGTTCAATGCCGCCCACATATTGATCTACCGGTAGCCAGCTGTTCACGCGCTCAGACGAAAACACGGCCTCCTCGTTATTGGCATCGGCATAGCGCAAAAAGTACCAGGACGAATCTAAAAAGGTGTCCATAGTATCTGTTTCCCGCTTAGCCGCAGCGCCGCAGCTAGGGCAAGAAACATTCACCCAATCTTCTACTTTTGCTAATGGAGAGGCACCCTTGCCCGAAAACTCAACATTTTCGGGCAGCTTTACTGGCAAATCCTTTTCTGGAACAGGCACTGTGCCACAGTGAGGACAGTGAATAATCGGAATAGGCGCTCCCCAGTAACGCTGGCGAGAAACCAGCCAGTCACGGAGGCGGTAGTTAGTGGTTCCGTGGCCTAAAGACTTTTCTTCGAGGTAGGCGATCGCCCGCTGCACGCTCTCCCCTTCACCCTTGCCTGAAGCTACGCCATTTAAAGGCCCAGAGTGAACCATCACCCCATCATGAAGATAGGCGGCAGTCATCTTGTCTTCGGCTATCGTTTCACTTGCTGCCTCACCTGCTGCTTCACCTGCTGCTTCATCTTCAGGCTGTACAACCGCTTTAATGGGTAGGTCAAACTTACGCGCAAACTCAAAGTCTCTTTGGTCGTGAGCTGGTACGGCCATAATGGCGCCCGTACCGTAGTCCATCATCACGTAGTCGGCCACCCACACCGGAATTTTCTCACCGTTCACAGGATTGACGGCATAGCCGCCTGTCCATACGCCCGTTTTTTCTCTTCCCTCAGCCGTCCGGTCAATGGTACTGAGGTTAGCTGCTGCCGCTTGGTAAGCTTCTATTAGATCAGCCTGCGTTGCACTCGTTAATGACGCGACTAACGGATGCTCGGGTGCGAGCACCATAAATGTTGCGCCCCAGAGCGTATCTGGGCGCGTCGTGTAGATGACCAGATCCTCGCCTGCTTCAGTTTTAAAGGTGACCTGAGCACCGGTTGATTTACCAATCCAGTTGGCCTGCATGGTTTTTACCCGCTCTGGCCAGCCGGAAAGCTGATCTAAGTCGTTCAAAAGCTGCTCGGCATAAGCGGTGATTTTAAAAAACCACTGACGCAAAAGTTTGCGTTCGACCTTTGCTCCTGATCGCCAGGATCTGCCTTCACTATCGACCTGCTCGTTTGCCAGCACTGTTTGATCAATGGGATCCCAGTTGACGGCGGCTTCTTTTTGATAGGCAAGGCCAGCCTCAAAGAACTGTAAGAAAATCCACTGCGTCCAGCGGTAGTAGTTTGGCAGGCAGGTCGCCACTTCCCGATCCCAATCGTAAGAGAGGCCCAGGGCTTTGAGCTGCTCGCGCATTTGAGAAATATTTTTAAGCGTCCAATCTGCTGGCGGCACACCGCGTTTAATGGCGGCATTTTCGGCAGGCAACCCAAAGGCATCCCAGCCCATGGGATGCAGCACCTGGTAGCCCTGCATCCGGCGAACCCTAGCGATGACATCGGTAATGGTGTAGTTGCGCACATGACCCATGTGCAAATCGCCCGAGGGGTATGGAAACATGGAGAGGGCATAGAACTTTTTGGCGTTTTTTGGCGAGCCCTCTGTTTGTGATCCGTTGGTGATGCCTTCAGGCGTTTTGTTCAGCTTGTGGTCGGCCCAGTACTGTTGCCACTTTGTTTCAATGTCTGCTGGGCTGTATCGCAATTCCACGCCTTGATCCTCGTGCTCGGTGCTTTAACTATATAGAGTTGTATTTTAGTGGGTGAAACGGCATTTAAGGCGCACCTTTATATAATGCGTTTTAGAAATTGTATGGTTTAGAATCATGCGGTTTAGGTTTGAGATAGAAATTAAAGATGACGCAGATGTTGCGAGTCAAGGCTGCTGCGAGTCAAGGCTGCTGCGAGTCAAGGCTATAGATGAAAGATGAGTAAGGGGCTGAAAAATGACTACGCTACCTTGAGCGTGTTTGTGTACGGCACGCTTAAACCTGGCGGGCGCTACCACCAGCGCTACTGTAGTCGTGCTTTGAGTCAGGCAATCCCGGCAAGGCTGCGGGGCCGCCTGTATGATTTTCCGCAGTGGGGCTTCCCGGCAATGACGGTGGGGGAGGACTGGGTTCAGGGTTATTTATTGAGGTTTTGTGGCAGTTCTGCTGAGTGCGATCGCATCCTACAGCAGCTTGACCAGCTAGAAGGCGTTACCCAAAGCGCAGCGCCAGAAAGTGACGCCTATCAGCGTTGCTGGCAAACAGTGTTTGACTTACGCGATCGCCCGTTACAAGAGGCTTGGGTCTATCGCATGAGCGAAAGTCAGGTAAAAAGGTTTCACGGCATTTACCGACCCGATGGTAACTGGCCAATATAACTGGCCAATATAAGTGGCCAATATAACTGGCCAATATAACTGGCCAATATAACTGACTAATATCGCCAAGCCAGTATCGCCAAGCCAACAAAAACACGCACGCCCCAATCCCAAACCCCAATCCCAAACCCCAATCCCAAACCCCGATATAACAACAGAAATAGAAATGGAAACAAGCGAGCAAACAGCCGACTGTAGGGGTATGTTATGCGTAATCGATAAACCTTTTGATACAGGCTAAAAAGATTGACACGAGGATAGAAGACGGACAGATACACAGGTATCGTCCGTCTTTTTTTTGTCATTTTTTGGATCAATTGTTTGGGGGGCAATTTTTTGGAGTCGTCTTGTTACGGAAGCAGTGCCAAAGCGCTCTAGTCAGATGGTGCCGCTAGAATAGGAAATACAGCCGCTAGTGGGTTGAGCAGGTAGAAAATAAGTCGGTAGCAAGAAAATGGCAGTGATTGAAACGATTTTGGATAGGGCACTGGCAGGAAAGGATATTTCTGTTGCAGAGAGCGTGGTGTTGCTATCGGCTAGTAATAAAACCGAAAAAGAGCGTATTAGATTAGCGGCCGATACGCTGAGAGCCCAGCAGGTAGGAGATACGGTAACCTATGTGCTCAATCGCAACATCAACTACACCAATATTTGCGAGCAGCACTGTAGCTTTTGTGCGTTTCGTCGCGATGCTAGTCAAGAAGGGGCCTATTGGGTGGACTGGAGCGGTATTTTGGAGAAGGCGACTGAGGCGGTAGCGTTGGGCGCAACAGAAGTGTGTATGCAGGGCGGATTAAACCCTGAAGCTAAGATTAATGGGACTTCGTTGGCCTATTACTGCAAGCTGGTAGAAACGATTAAAACGGCTTCGCCCGATCTGCATGTGCATGCGTTTTCGCCGCAGGAAGTGCAGTTTATCGCCCGTGAAGATGGTCTGAGCTTAGAGGCTGTGCTGGTGTCGCTCAAGGAAGCGGGTGTGGGGTCGCTACCGGGGACAGCGGCAGAAGTGCTAGATGATTCGGTGAGGCGAATTTTGTGCCCTGAGAAAACATCGGCGGCAGAATGGTTGGAGATTGTTGGGCTAGCACATCAGGTGGGCTTGCCTACCACGAGCACAATGCTGTCGGGCCATATTGAAACGATTGAGCAGCAGGCCGTTCATTTAGACTTATTGCGGAAATTGCAGCAGCGATCGCACGCGGCAGGCTATGCGGGTATCTCCGAGTTCATTTTGCTGCCTTTTGTCGGCCAAGAAGCACCAAAGCCACTACGGCGAAGAGTCGGGCGTGATCAGCCTGTGCTAGAAGATGCGCTATTACTGACGGCGGTGGCGAGAATATTTTTGGGCAATTGGATTGTGAACCATCAGCCGAGCTGGGTGAAGCTAGGGCTGGCTGGAGCAACAGAAGCGCTGCGCTGGGGCTGCAATGACATCGGCGGCATCCTTATGGAGGAGCATATTACCTCTATGGCTGGGGCTGTGGGTGGCACTTGTCAGCAGGAGGCAGATTTGGTGGGTGCCATTACCTCTTTGGGTCGCCCTGCTCAGCAGCGCGATACGCTTTACGGCAAAGTTGTTAAAAGATCGCCTGTGGCTGTCATCCCGTAAACATCGGTTAATGTTGCTGGCAAGAATTACGATCATTGAAAGATCTTTCTTTTTTATATTCTCTCTTTGTTCTGTTCTTTCTGCTTGCTATTTTTTCTTCTCGGAGATACGTCTTTAGGATGCATAAGAGTGTGTGAATGTGAAATTGCCCATGCTGCTTAAGTCTTCTGATGATTCCCGTGATTCTTTTAATTCTCGTGACTTTCTTGATTCTCATTGAGCGGTGGCAGTTGCTTCAGTAGGTTTAAAAGCGTCATTCGTAAAGAGTCATGTGTGTAGTGGGCTTGAGGATGCGGCGGTTGACCGAGCGGTTGAAAATGAAGGGGGTCGCCCGTGAGATGGCTGTGGGCGATCGCAACCTGCCGAGCAAACTCACTGAAGGTCGTTGGCCTAGAGAGTAGGCTGTCAATAATTTGAGCTAGGGCCATCAGCGGCCTATCGAGCTGACGGCTGACGCGGATATCGTCTTTAGCCCAGGCTTGAAGGGTGGTAGATAGCGCACTGGTCGGATCGCTAATATGAGCGGTAATGAACTGATTGATTTCGGTTGTCGCTCTGAGCGGTCGAGGAATGGCTGATTCTCCTTTCATAAAGCTACCGCCCTCGCGCCCAATGGCTTCCGCAATCGAAAATTTTCGCTGGGCGCGAATCTCTCGCTGAAGAGGATCTAACAAGTTGTGGTTAGGGGAGGACGCAATGGGGGGCGATGAGGGTGTTGTTTGAGTAGACGTTTGATCTGGGCGAACTTTAGCATTTTCAGAACTTTTAGAACTTTTGGTATCTTTAGAACTTTTAGTGCTTTTAGAACCTTTAGTGTTTTTGGAACTTTTAGAACCTTTAGAACCTTTAGTGCTTTTAGCGTCTAAATAGGCCAGGATTTTGGCAAAGAAAGAAAGCATAGACGGTTAGGCCGCTACAAAATTAGGATTTGGAATGGGTCAACCGTCTGGCTATGCAGAACTGGCTGTGCAGAACTGGCTATGCAGAACTGGTTATGCAGAAACGGATGCGATCGCTTCTCTAAAGATCTGACTAGGCTGCATAGCCGCACTCGTTTTTTGCGCATCGGGAAAATAGTAGCCGCCAATATCTACTGGACTGCCTTGCGCTGCCTTAAGTTCATCTACAATAGCCGCTTCCTGGTCACTCAGCTGCTGAGCTAGGCTGGTAAACTTGGCCTTCAAATCGGCATCTTGATCTTGATTGGCTAGCGCCTGCGCCCAGTACATTGCTAAGTAAAAGTGACTGCCGCGATTATCTAACTCATTGACTTTGCGAGAAGGTGATTTGTCATTGTCTAACAGCTGGCTGGTCGCCTGATTGAGCGTGTCTGCTAAGACTAACGCTGCTGCATTGTCTGTTTTGCGGCCTAGTTCTTCTAGCGTGACGGCAAGGGCCAAAAACTCACCGAGTGAATCCCAGCGCAAGTGTCCTTCGCTTAAAAACTGTTGCACATGCTTGGGCGCAGACCCGCCAGCGCCGGTTTCAAACAGGCCGCCGCCCGCCAGTAATGGCACGATAGAGAGCATTTTAGCGCTAGTGCCCAGTTCCAGAATGGGGAACAGGTCAGTTAAATAGTCGCGCAGGACGTTGCCCGTGACCGAGATGACGTTTTTGCCTGCTTTAATTTGCTCGCAGGTGAAGCGCATGGCAGCAACCGGCGGCAAAATTTGGATATTTAGGCCGGTGGTGTCGTGGTTGGGAAGGTATTGGTTTATTTTGTTGATGAGGTTGGCGTCGTGGGCGCGATCGCTATCTAACCAAAACACAGTCGGAGCCCCTGTCGCCCTAGCGCGGGTAACCGCTAGCTTGACCCAGTCCTGAACGGGTACATCTTGGGTCTGACACATTCGCCAAATGTCACCTTGCGCTACCGCATGTTCCATCAGCACTTGTCCGGCTTCATCGGTTACCTGCACCCTACCGTCAGCCGGAATCTCAAAGGTTTTATCATGAGAGCCATATTCCTCGGCCTTTTTGGCCATTAGGCCCACATTGGCCACGCTGCCCATCGTGGTCACGTCAAACGCGCCCTGCTCCTGGCAGAACTGAATAACTTCCTGGTACATCGTGGCATAGCAGCGATCGGGAATCATCGCCTTAGTATCGTGAGGGTTACCGTCGGCGCCCCACATTTGCCCAGAGGTGCGAATCGCGGCGGCCATGGACGCGTCAATGATGACATCGCTGGGCACATGCAAATTGGTGATGCCTTTATCGGAGTTGACCATGGCTAGCTCAGGGCGATTGGCATAGGTCGCTTGCAAGTCGGCTTCAATCGCGCTGCGCTGATCGGCGGGCAGGGCTTGAATTTTGGCATAGACATCGCCTAGTCCGTTGTTGGGATTCACGTTTAGCGCGGCAAACACATCGGCGTATTTATCAAAAACAGCTTTGTAGTAAACGGTCACCGCATGACCAAACAAAATAGGATCTGAAACTTTCATCATGGTCGCTTTGACATGAAGCGAAAGGAGAATACCTTCTGCTTGGGCGGCCTCTATTTGTTTGGCATAAAAGTCTCTGAGCGCCTTTACGCTCATCACCGCAGCGTCAATCACTTCGTCTGCGAGCACTGCTGTTTTCTCTTTGAGTACGGTGGTCGATCCGTCGGGTGCTATCAGCTCAATTTTTACATTGCCGTCTTTTTTTACCACAACAGATTTTTCACTGCTGTAAAAGTCTCCTTGTTCCATATGGGCCACATGGGTTTTGGAGTCAGCCGTCCAAGCGCCCACTTTGTGCGGATGCTTTTGAGCATATTGCTTGACGGCGGCGGCAACTCGTCGATCGGAGTTGCCTTCCCGAAGCACCGGATTCACGGCGCTGCCGAGTACTTTGGCATAGCGCTGTTTGATGACCGTTTCGGCGGCGTCTTTGGGGTTTGCCGGATAGTCGGGAATGTCGTAGCCTTTGGCTTGGAGTTCGGCGATCGCAGCTACGAGCTGAGGCACAGAGGCACTAATGTTGGGCAGCTTAATGATGTTCGCTGCGGGTGTTTGGGCCAATTTGCCTAGCTCAAAGAGGGCGTCAGGCTTTTTTTGAGCCTCTGTGAGGCTTTCAGGAAAATTGGCAATAATGCGCCCTGCCAAAGAAATATCACTCGCCTCTATTGTGACATTAGCCGCTTGGGTAAATGCTTGAACAACCGGTAGGAAAGAATAGGTTGCTAAGGCGGGCGCTTCATCTGTAAGTGTATAGATGATTTTGGTGGATTGAGAGGTCATGTATCTTCTCTGTCGTATGGGCAGCACATTCTGATGAAGTATACAGGCACTTTTATCACCTCAGCGCCTCAAATGATACGAGAATTGATACGAGAGAGAGTCGCAATCTAAAGTTTTATGGCTCTAAAGTTTTATGGTATCTCCCTGAAGCCCACAAGTATAAAACGAGTCCATCATAAAAAATAGTCCACCGCAATAGTCCACCCCAAAAAAATAGCCCATTGTGCAATTGGCACGGCGCTGTTTCCGACAACGCGCCAAAAACGCCAGCGCAACAGAGTGTATAGAATCTGCGGTTTCGCCATTTTGCTAGCGCTGGTGTTGATTGCGTTGTTTTTTATTTTGCCAGCTGACTTTACGGCTACCCTGGCTCCTTTGGATCCTGTATTTTGGCTGGAGTCAGCTGCGGTTGTGGCTTTTGGTGTTTCTTGGTTTGTAAAAGGCGAGGGCATTCTGAAAGATAAAAAATAATGCGATCACCTAGCCTAATGCCTCCAGTAACTGTGCTTTAGCGGTTTCTAGCGCTTTGGGTAGTTGTGCGACATCACTGCCACCCGCCTGGGCAAAGTTGGGCCGACCGCCGCCGCCGCCGCCGCATAGCTTGGCAATGCCGCCAATAAACTTTCCGGCATGAAGTCCTTTGCCAATGACGGGTTTGCTAAAAGCCGCAATGAGGCTCACTTTGCCTTCAGCGGGCACAGAGCCTAAGACCACCGCGCCGTCGCCGAGCTTTTGTAGCAGCCTTTCAGCGGCTGCTTTGAGCGCATCGGGTTCTACCGCTTCTAAGTTGGCCACAATCACAGGTGTGCCGCCAATGGTTTCGGCGGTGCTTAGCAGCTGATCTGACTTGGCTAGGGCCAGATCGGACTTGATTGCCGAAAGCTCTTTTTGAGCGGTTTTGAGGTCGTTTTGGAGGCTGGTGACGCGCTCGGTGATTTCTTCGGGCTTGGTTTTGAAGCGATCGCTTAACTCTCGGACAATGCGATCGCGCACCTCCAAATAGTCCAACACCGCTGGGCCTGCGACTGCCTCAATTCGCCGAATTCCAGCCGCTACGCCCGTTTCAGAAATGATCTTAAACACGCCAATCTCAGCGGTGTTGCCCACATGAGTGCCGCCGCACAGCTCCATCGAAACGCCAGGATAGTCAATGACCCGCACCTCATCGCCATACTTTTCGCCAAACATCGCCACTGCGCCTTTGGCCTTGGCCTCGGCAATGGGCATGGTTTGCACATCGGCAGTATGGGCTTCTGCAATCCAAGTGTTGACCTGCTTTTCTACCTGCTGAAGTTGATCTGGCGTCAGCGCTTGAGGAGAATGAAAGTCAAAGCGTAGGCGGTCAAAGTCTACCAGCGATCCAGCTTGGGAAATAGTGTCATCAACCAGTGACTTTAGGGCGGCCTGTAACAGATGCGTCGCGGTGTGGTTGGCCTGCGCCCGACGACGGCAGGCCCGGTCAATTTTAGCGCTGAGCCGCTCACCCACTTGCAGACTGCCGCGCTCTACTTTGCCGAAGTGGACAAAAAACGCGCCTTCTTTTTTGACATCTTCAATGCGGATGACCAGACCCTCACCCGATAGGTAGCCGCGATCGCCAATTTGGCCGCCCGACTCAGCATAAAAAGGCGTCTGATCCAGCACAATTTGCACAGCCTCCCCAGTCTGCGCCGACTGTATCGACTTACCCGCGACTAAGATAGCCTCTACCGTACTTTGGCTATCCCAGCGACGATAGCCCACAAACTCAGTAGCCTCAATCGCATCTGCTAGGGTATCTAAACTGCCCTGCACCGTTAGGTCAATGGTTTCATGCGCGTCTTTAGATCGCTGCCGCTGCTGCTCCATCGCGGCAGTAAAGCCCGCTTCATCCACTTGGATTCCGCTTTCCTCCGCAATTTCCTGCGTTAGCTCCAGCGGAAAACCATAGGTATCGTACAGCTCAAAAGCCTCTTGACCCGATACTTTCTTGGGCTCGCTCGCGAGAATATCCGCCAGCCTTTTTTCACCGCGCTCCAGCGTTTTAAGAAACTGAATTTCCTCTCGTTCCAGCTCATTTTTAATCGCCGTTTCCCGCTGGCGCACTGCTGGATAAGCGGTTTCAGACAGCTGAATGGCCGTCTCAGCCACCAGCGTGGTAAAGGGGCGATCAATCCCTAGCAGGCGGCCATGGCGAACCACCCGGCGAATCAGGCGACGCAGTACATAGCCTCGGCCCACATTAGAAGCCGTGATCCCATCTGCCACCATATGCATTACCGATCGCACATGGTCGCCAATCACTTTGAGCGATACCTTTTGAGCCTCGTTTGCCTGAGAATAGTCCACCCCAGCAATATCTGCCGCCGTTTTAATAATCGGGAAAATGAGGTCGGTTTCGTAGTTGTTGGGGACGCCCTGTAAAATTTGGGCCATGCGTTCTAGCCCCAGTCCCGTGTCAATATTTTGCGCCTGTAGCGGCGTCAGCTCGCCTGCGGCATCGCGGTTGTACTGCATGAATACCAGGTTGTAGTACTCAATAAAGCGACTGTCATCTTCTAGGTCGATGTTGTCATCGCCTCGCTCTGGGTGAAAGTCGTAGTACAGCTCTGAGCAGGGACCACAGGGGCCGGTCGCGCCCGACTTCCAAAAGTTGTCGGCTTCGCCCATGCGAATGATGCGATTCGGCGCAATCCCGATGTCGTCACGCCAGATTGCAAAGGCTTCGTCGTCTTCGCGGAAGACACTGGGGATAATGCGCTCGGGCGGTAGCTTGAATACCTGCGTGGAGAGCTCCCAGGCCCAGGCGATCGCCTCCCGTTTAAAGTAGTCGCCAAAGCTAAAATTGCCCAGCATCTCAAAAAAAGTATGGTGCCGAGCCGTCCGCCCCACGTTTTCAATATCGTTGGTTCGAATGCACTTTTGAGCCGTGGTTGCGCGGTCAAACTCAGCGGTTTGCTGGCCCAGAAAGATCGGCTTAAATGGCAGCATTCCGGCAATGGTTAGCAGCACCGTCGGATCTTCTGGCACCAGAGAAGCACTCTCTAGAATCTGATGTCCCCTGGCTGCGTAAAACGACAAAAACTTTTGGCGAATATCAGCGCCACTCAAAAAGGGCAGCGAGAGCGAATGAGACGGAACTTGCGATGACGGTTTTTTTGAGGACATAGCGCTAACAGAAGACAAGGACGTTTCAGCTCTCCAGATTTGATCAATGTTGCCACACTCTTGAGGGTTTCGGCTGACTAGTTTAGAAACCGCTTAGCGCTCAATCATCGCTAAGCATGTTAAGGACTACCTACGTAGCAGAGCTCACTAATATATACATCCTTAGTTACGGACAGATTGTACGGACTGAGTACCTAGCGATCTACTAGTGATTGCCCAGCTATTGCCCAGTGCTCGCCTAAACAGCAGTCATAGTTAAGTCCCAAAAGATATAAAATGCTGCATTCTGTTCATAGCCAACCTATCAGAGCGTTTAAATAAAGCTTTCCATTAGAGCAAAAATACTGCCCAACTGCCTATTTTTTTGATTTTCCTTATGATCTTAATAGGGAAAATATGCGACCAAAGAGCGCAGTTTTAAATTAGTCTTATGTTTATAGCATTGCCGAAAAGGTCAAAGAAAAGCGCCTATCCTATCAGAATGGGCAATTTGTCTGCCAAATTAGGCCGTTAAAGAACCAATTCTTTAAACATAATATTTTGATGATTGCCACTCAAGTAAAGATACTATCTTAAGGTGTTAGTTTTTCTTGTTGAGTAGCTGTAAACCCACTGAATTTATGAACAGCCGTTTGAGCTTTTTGTAGCTAACTGTCTTTTAAGTGTGTCCTGGTGTGCCCTATATGTATATTTCTGTGTAGCAAAAATATCTTGCTTGCAGTTAGCGACCCTGAGCCATACCGTAATGAATATTCTTCTGGTTCACTCAGGGGCCACATAGGCTTTTACAATCCAGCACTATTTATTAAGTCAGTACATTAAAAAAAATATTGCCAGACTTTTGACAAGCCATTTTCAATAGCTGTGCTAGAACTAGCTGGATCAAGCTGCTATGAACAGTGTTTTACTCATCGGAGACGATTCCTTTACGGCTAGCGTGATCACGCAGGTACGCGGGCTTGATGCGCTCACCGTTAAAATGGTGGCAACTGCAGTAGCCGCCTTAAAGCTGATAGAAGAATTTGCCCCAGATGTCGCGATTGTTCAGGCTAGACAGCTGATCAACAGCTCTATATTTCAGACCTTTGCTCACGAGCGACACAATACTTACTTTGTTGTCATTGAAGAATCGACGCTTTATGCACTATATGCAACTGAAGATTCTGCTTTGGCATCTGCATTGGGCCGATCCTTTGTCGATCTATATTTAGAGAGAACGGCAGGCGCAATTGAGTCTGGCGCTGATGCCTATTTATGGCTGCCACCGCCTCATGCTGCGGCGCTGCCGACTGCGCTATTGTCTGCTTCTTCTGTAGAGTCTGCTTCCTCTGGAGAGGCCATTTGCGCAACCCAAGATATTGCTAAAAATCACCATTCAACTAAAGGCGACTGCTTAAACTGCCCACCTCCCCTTTTTCAGCAAAGCCAGTGTCGGTTGATTCAGGCCCATATTCAAGTAGGGCTTAACCGGGCCCAGCGCTATCGAGATCTCTCTCGCATTAACGATTGGCTCTCAGCCGTAGCCCTAGTTGATGCACTCACACAAATTAGCAACCGACGAGCATTTGACTCCGAGCTTCCCCGGCAGATCAAGGTGGCGCGGCTTAAAAACGCACCGCTGTCTATTATGGTGCTGGATATTGACTTTTTTAAGTCGGTGAATGACCGCTACGGACATTTGGTCGGCGATGATGTTCTTAAGATGCTGGCAAAACGATTGCTCGGCAATATGCGATTTTACGATGCGCCGTTTCGCTATGGGGGCGAAGAGTTTGTGATTACCTTGAGCAATACTGACTTGCAAGAGGGCTATGCGATCGCTCAGCGCCTGCGTCAGTCTATTGCGCAAGAGCCCTTTGAAGTGAGTCCCTTGGTGGAACCCTCTGGACAGCTGACCTTAACCGTTAGCATTGGACTTGCCGAGCTGCGCCCAGAAGATGACGAACAAGGTCGTAGCTTCTTGCATCGGGCCGATCAGTGCTTGTTGCAAGCGAAGGGATCGGGTCGGAATCAGGTGGTGAGCAGCAGGCGTTAGATCTCGCTGGCTTCATCGGAGACTCGGTGGGCTTCAATTTGCTCGCAGCAAACTGCGACTGATGCTTGAGTGGCCATGGCTTTGACCAGCGCCTCATAAGCACTGCGCTGCTTTTGCAAGAGGGTATTGGCCTGAAGCAGCGCCCAGCGGAGCTGAGTATCGGCTGCTGCTCGCTGGCGGCTTTGGGTGGGGAGCTGCGCCCATAGCTGACGCAGTTGGGCTTTGTCGTCATCACCGCCTTGAGCATTGCCGTAGGTTTGTGTTTCGGCAGCGATCCCAGCCATCCAAACGATGCTGTAACGGTTGACCTGCTGGGCTGATAGCTGAGCTAAGGCGAAATCTTCAGCAGATTGATCTTCTGACGTATTTTCTGACGGATTTCCTGACGGATTCTCTGACGGATTTCCTGGCTGATTCCCTGACGTGTCGATCACAACACCCCCCAAACCGGGCAGGCCTGCTTTGATGCCTTGCCAAGCGCTCAGTGTGTAGCTTTCGACCGGAATTCCTAGCAGG
Organism: Phormidesmis priestleyi Ana; assembly: GCA_001314865.1. Taxonomy (GTDB): domain Bacteria; phylum Cyanobacteriota; class Cyanobacteriia; order Phormidesmidales; family Phormidesmidaceae; genus Phormidesmis; species Phormidesmis priestleyi_B. The sequence goes on from LJZR01000008.1 coordinate 37,099, forward strand.
TGGGCCGCTAAAAAATGACCGGCCTCATGGTGCAAAATTCGCTGCCGATATTCTGAAGACTGACTGGAGAGAAGATCGATGAGTAAATTGCTACCCTTGTTCTGCCAGCTAAAGCGATCGAGTGCGACGATGCCTGCACAGCCGGTGAGGGCGATCGCAATAGCAGCCGGTGAAATATTGAGCAACGGCCCCACTAGACTGAGCAGCGTAAAGGCAAAAACGCTCACTGCCAAAAGATTAAGGGTGATGGGATTCATTGTTTGTCAAACCGAGTGTCAAACCGAGTGTCAAACCGAGTGTCAGACCGAGTGTCAGACCTAGTTTTTGTAAAATGTCTCTAGGCTCTTTTGATCGCCGACATAGCGCCAATGCCAGGGTTCGTAGGCGACGGAAGGCACCTCTGCTTGTGAGACCTCTGTCTGTGAAGCCTCTGTTGGTGAAGCATTTATTGGCGAGGCCTCTGCTGGATCGACTTTAGGAAAGGACATTTCGAAGTTGAAAAAGGCAGCGTTTGTGCTGAGCCACTCGTAAGCAGCCGTATTTTCAAAACTTTCTTGCAGTGCCGTCTCAGGTTCACTCTCGTCAATTAAATCTACTGCGTAGCCGGTGTGATGCTCGCTGTAACCCGGCGGCGCGCTGACAGTCGCTCGGGTTTTAGCATTTTCGCCGCGTTTTGCCTTTACTTCAAAATACAGATAGTGCTGATCTTCTAAATCTCTAAAAGCGGAGATTACGCCTAGCTGTACGCCCTCTGCTTTAGCCTTAGCAATCATGGCGTTGAGGCTCGCTTGAGCCGCTGGCTGAAGCTTGAGTAAACTGCCGGGATTCAGGGGGACTAGCTCTGACTCGGGAGCGACATCGTAGCGCCGATGATTGAGCAGCATGTCGGGCTCGTCGGCTGCCAACGCCTCGCGGTTGGAATGTTTAAGCTCGGTGCGTGGCTCAGTAGATTCAATTGAAGATTCAATTGAATAGATGGCGTTGGCTGATTCTGTTGGCGGCGACTGTATGCGAGCGGTTTGAAAGGGGTTTCTCAGCGCATATAGCTGAGGGCTCAGGAGATCCCACTGCCAAATGCCGATACTGATGACTAAACCGGCGATCGCTAATAAACCTAGCCGCAGCGATCGCCGCCGTTTTTTTGACGACGGTGGAGTAGAGGCCATTTCTATTTCGGCCCAAGAAACCTCTCTGGTTTGACGGCGGGCTTGAGGAATATCACTCGGCGAAATATCTTTTGACGACATATCGTTAGGGGGAAGATTGCTCACGAAGGCTGCTTTGATGGACGCTACGGTTAGTAGAGAAGGACTCAGGCATGGAAGCCGCAGAAGAGGAGCCCAAAGAAGAGGCTAACGTATCCCAGCTCATTTCCTCATAATGCTCAAAGGGTTGGTGTATCCAAGGGTTATCTTCCAGGTAGTGTACAGCGTAGTCGGGAGTGATGACAGAGCACTCTTTATGCCACAGCACAGCTGTCCGAACTTCATCAATATAAAATCCGTAGCGATTCTCTAGCCAGGCAATGCTGCGCTGGAGGCTCTGCCCCGAATCAACCAGGTCATCAACTAGCAGCACTCGTGAGCCTAAATTGGCCGTCGTCATACTCAAATCGTTGGAAAACGTAATAGAACCACGAGTCCGATTACCTTCACCACCGTAAGATGATGTGGAAAGAATGGCCAGCGGCTGGTTGGAAATGCGGCAGATAATATCGCCCACTCTTAGCCCCCCTTTAGCCAGGCACACAATTTGATTAAATGGCCAGCTAGAGCGGTGTACCATCAAGGCCAATTGTTCGATGCTTCGGTGGTAATCTGACCAGGATATATGTAGGTCTGCCATAGAGAGGTTTGCTGAGCAAAAAGGGTAGACAAAGGAACAGCAGGCCCTGACGAGGCAAAGAGCCACCGTGAGACAAATCTGCATGAACAGCACATCTATCTATACAGTAATTTAGCAGCTATCTCTATAGCGATATCTTCTATGACAAGTTTAGGGCCTGAGTCAAACATCTATCCGCCAGCGCCGCTGCCCAAGCTGCCCAAGCTGACAATGCCGGTTAAGCTTGCCTATGGCGCGGGCGACTTTGGGGCAGGGCTGACCTCTCAGTTTTTAGCTTTTTTTCTGCTGAGCTTTTTAATTTATGTGGCCGGAATGGACCCGCTGGTTGCGGGATCGGTGTTGGCGTTTGGCAAAATTTGGGATGCGGTGAACGATCCGCTGGTCGGCATGTTGAGCGATCGCACCAAAACTCGCTGGGGTCGTCGCTACCCCTGGATGTTTTTGACGGCGGTTCCGTTTGGCCTTTCCTACTTTGCGATTTGGACCGTGCCTGGGTTTGAAAGCAGTACAGCGCAGTTTTGGTACTATGTGGCCATTACGACGATATTTCAAATATTTTTTACTACAACTAACTTGCCCTACACGGCGCTCACAGCTGAAATGAGCGGTAGCTATGACGAAGGCACTGAGCTAACGTCCTTTCGGCTTGCCTTTTCGGTCGCGGGCGGCGTAGCCATTTTGATTGCTTCTGGCATTGTTGAGGCGATGATTCCGGAAGAAGCTCGTGCCCTGCGCTACAGCATTTTGGGGGTGATTGGCGGTGTTGTTTCGGTGCTGTCTATTTATTGGTGCATTTTTGGCACCTACGGCTACATGAAAGCCAAGGCCGCGGCCGAAGGGCGATCAATGAATCTCACAACCGAGGAGAAAGAAGAACCCTTTTTACAGCAGCTAAAGGCGGTCATCAGCAATCGCCCCTTTTTGTTTGTGGTGGGCATTTACTTGTTTTCGTGGTTGGCACTGCAAATTACGGCGGCAGTGCTGCCTTTTTATGCCGTCTCTTGGATGGGTACGAGCGATAGCTTAGTGGCTTTGCTGGTACAGGGGCCAGCGATCGCGCTAATGTTTGTCTGCGCCAGTTTGAGTAAGCGCATCGGTAAAAAAAAGCTGTACTATCTCGGCTCAGCCATTTGGATTCCGGCTCAGGCCTGTCTCTACTTTTTGCAGCCGGGGCAGGCCAATCTCCTATTTGGGCTGTGTTTGCTCGCTAGCTTTGGTGTCGCAGTGGCCTATGTGGTGCCTTGGTCCATTTTGCCAGACGTGATTGATTTGGATGAACTGACAACCGGGCGGCGTCGCGAAGGCACCTTTTACTCCTTTATGACACTGCTGCAAAAGTTTGGACTGGCGCTGGGTCTGTTTTTAGTTGGCGCAGCGCTCAAAGCTTCCGGCTTTGTCGAAGTTTTGCCCGGCGAGCCCTTGCCCGCTCAGCCCGAATCGGCGCTCCAAGCCATCCGTCTTTTTATGGGCCCCGTGCCGCTGGTGCTGGTGATTTGTGCGGCTGTTTTGGTTTACTTCTACCCGCTAACGCGAGAAGTCCACACCGAAATTATGCTCAAGCTAGCAGAGCGTAAGCGACTCGACAAAGCTAATTCGGTTTAGCTACCGAAGACCCGAAGACCTGAAGACCCGAAAAAACAAAGAACTGTTATCAAAAGCGCCTGCCAACAGGCGCTTTTTGTATTAAAAAACTAGCGAATGTCCAGATGGCCGGTGCTTTGCGGCTATCTGTCAACAGTCTCTAAATTTGCCTGTTTCTGCTTGATGACTGCTTGCTTAATGACTGCTTGCTTGATGATTGCTTGCTTGATGACTGCTTGCTTGATGACTGCTTGCTTAAGGACTGTTTTCTGTACAACCAATTGTTGAATGCGCAGTTGGGCTTTCGTACTGTTTGAACAAGGCAGCTAGCTGCTGACGCATTACAATTCCAGGTCGATCTGAAGGCCTGTGTTGTTCAGCGTCGAAGGCGTTGATGGCCTCTACAGTGGCGTCGGCTTCGGTGTCGTTGCGAATGCAGAACTGGACAATTTGGGAGGTGCGATCGCACACAGGCGTCGCCGCCGTAAATATCAAATGCATCAGTCCATTGGGGCGCTTAATACTATCTGGTATCAAGGCGCGCTTTTTGCCGCTCGTTTTACTGCTAATTTTGTCTTAATCATAGCAACGCTGTTTTTTGAATTTTACCCTACCTTATTTCCCCCATGAGCCTTGCCTTTACTCTTAGAGCCTATTCGTTTGCCCTGCTAAGCGGATTAGTTCTTAGCTTTAGTCCCTTGACTGCTGAGGCAGCTGTTTTAATCGGCAACACAGAAGGCAATAACATTGTTGAGCTAGATGAAAAAACAGGCGATTTCTTAGGTGAGTTCATCTCTCCTTTTGAAGGATTCGAGAGCCCTGATACGCTAGCCTATGGGCCTGATCGCAATCTCTACATTAGTAGCGGTAATACGCCTGAAACCTCAGCTATCTATCGCTTTGATAGCCAAACGGGCAAATTGATTGACAAGTTTGCCAGTGGAAACGGCTTGTTTCGCCCGTACGGTTTAGCCTTTGGGCCAGATGGCCTGCTGTATGTGAGCAGCTTTCGCTCTGATGAAATTTTGCGCTATGACGGTGTTACCGGCAAGTTTGTAGATGTTTTTGCTCAGCGAGACGGTAGTGCTGAAGGGCTCAACGGCCCTAATGGTTTGTTATTTGGGCCAGATGGAAAGCTGTATGTCACGACTCAGGGCAGCGTTGCTGACGAAGCTGGTGAACTCGCGTTTCTGTTTCCAAGTCAGGTGCTGAAGTACGACATTGAAACGGGTCAGGGTAAGGTTTTTGTGCCGCAGCCGGAGCCTTTTCCAAGCAGCTTTGGCTTTGTTAGTTTTTTGGGGCTGTCTATCGGCCCTGAAGATGGGGATTTGTATGTGAGTGACTTTGCTAACGGGATTCGCCGCTATGATTTTGCGACAGGAGAGGAGTTATCGGTATTAGATACTAACTACACCGAGACAGAGCCTAGTAGTAATTTTATCGGTAGCTTAGCCTTTAGCCCAGACAATGATTTGTATACAGTTGGCTTTGATACAGAAACAACGATTGGATCTCTGTTGAAGTTTGATACTGCTACGGGCGATCGCACTTTTGTAGCCAACAATTCGGCAGTGCTAGAACGGCCCATTGGTTTACTGTTTAAGGCGCTATCGGATGAACCCGTCAGTGTGCCTGAGCCTAGCCTTTTCGCAGGATTGTTGATGCTGGGGATTTCAGGCATAGGGCTAAAATCTCGCTGTTGAGAAATGATGTAAGTTGAGCAATTTAAGCGCATGTCCTGAGTCATCTTGGATGATTGTCGGTTTTATTTTTTTCGCCTTTGTTGTTTCTTAGTTTCTTTTTGTTGTCTTTTAGTTTTTTGTTTTTAGGAGAGAGAGTGTCATGGTTTGGTCGCGTCGTCAGCTTTTGCAGTTTTTAGGATATGGCGGGCTTGGGTTAGTGGCTAATGGCCTTTTGAATAGTCCTCGAAAAGTGAAAGCTCAGTCACCCCAAACTTCACTGACGATGCAGTTGGACTGGAAATTTAACGTGCAGTTCGCAGGATTACTGCTAGCCAAAGGTGCCGAACTATATGCTGATCAAGGCCTTGATGTAACGCTAATGCCCTGGGAATCAGGGGTTGTTGTGCCTGATAAGGTGGCGGCTGACCCTACCGTCATTGGATGCGCTGAGCAAAATTTGATTTTAGCCGCGCAGGCGGCAGGAGCCCCGATTAAAGCGGTGGCTACGATGTTCCAGGCATCTCCTTTGGGGCTAATGACTTTACCTGACGCCCAGATTGCCACTTTAGATGATTTGAGAGGAAAGAAGGTAGGGATGCATGTAGATGGCTTAGCCGTCATGGCGCTGGTGCAGGGCGTCAATGAACTGGCCTCGGATGCGATTGAAGTAGTTGAAATTCCTTATGAGAATAAATACGACTTGCTGCTGTCGGGGGAGCTTGCTGCTATTCAGTGCTATGCAGTAGATGAACCTATTGGATTTGCCAGCCAGTATGAGATAGAGCCCTCGGTACTGAAGCTTGCTGACTATGGCTATGAAGCTTATGCACAGGTGATTTTTGCGCATAATGATTTGATTGAGTCGTCGCCAGAACAACTTAGCAATTTTTTGCAGGCTACGTTTAACGGTTGGTCGATCGCACTGTCAGATATTCCGGCAGCGGCAGCGGCGGTTGTGGCGCGCTATGTAGAACCGGGCAGCAAGTATGAGGATGTGGATTACCAAACTCAGTCTTTATCGCTGATTGCAGACTATATGTTGCGGGGAATTGAGCCTGCTGCACTCGGAACGATTGATCGCGATCGCTGGCAACTGATGGCCGAACGGTTCGCAGAATATAGAATTATTGAGCAAGCACCTCAGCTGCAAAACTCCCTCACTGCTGAGCTGTGGTCGTAATCTAAAGGCTGCGCAAATTATGTGCCGAATTCTGGGCTACTTGGGCCCACCCATTTCACCTGATCAACTCGTTTTAAATCCTGAGCACTCTCTATTAGTTCAAAGCTATCAGCCCAAAGAAATGAAGTCGGCGATTCTAAATGGCGATGGATTTGGCTTTGGCTGGTACGCGCCTGATTTGGCCGAAAAGCCCTTTATTTATCGCAATCCGCTGCCGATGTGGAACGACCAAAACCTGCCTGATTTATGTCGCTACGTACAGACGACGAGTTTTTTGGCCAATGTTCGCAGCGCAACGACCCAAATGCCGGTTGAATTAGGCAACTGTCAGCCATTTGCCTATCAGCAAATGATGTTTGTTCACAACGGTTTGATTGAAAACTTTTACGACACCCTGTATCGCCCGATTAGAGAACAGCTGTGTGACGTTGCCTATCGCAGTATTAAGGGCCAAACCGATTCGGAACATATTTTTGCGCTGCTCGTGCATTACTTGGAAACGCATCCAGGGATAGATTTGGCTGATGCGCTCAGTAAAACAACTGCTCACCTCGCCGCTATGGCCCAAAAAGCGGAGGTACATATCGCCATGAATATTATTTTGAGTACTGGCGATCGCCTCGTTGCTGTCCGGTTTGACAATCAAAAAAAAGCGCCCTCCCTGTACTTGTTGAATTCGCCCAGTCAATTTCCCAGGCATTATCACAGTCAGTTTCCTCATCATTTTCCAAAGTCAGTCATATTCGCTTCTGAGCCACTATTTCAGGGCGACTGGCAGCCCTATCCGGAGGGTGAGGTCATCAGCATAGGTTCAGATCTTAAAATAACAACTCATTCAACTGGCCATTCAATTGGCCATTCAATTGGCCATTCAACCGTGACATAAAGCGGCGTGCAATTTTATAAGTATGCTTTTGGGATCTCAACGTTTAGACCTTCATCACATAGACCTTCATCACAGCCGTCAGCACACGCTGCGTCTAGCTTCTACCATTCAGCCCGACCTAATAAAGCGACAGGCTCATGATGACTTTAGCCCGATAGGCTGGCATCTTGGTCACATTGCCTATATTGAGTCACTTTGGATTGTTAATCATCTAGGCGGTCAGTCAGTTCAGGTGCCGCCTCATTACGATCAGCTGTTTGCAGCAGATGGCCTGCCCAAGGCCGAAAGAGAAAATTTGCCAGATTTGACAGAAATTTTGGCCTATATGGCGATGGTGCGATCGCGATCGCTCGCCATCCTAAAGTCGCCCCAGCCTAACCAATCTGGCTTACTACCTGAGCAAACGGAATTACTACACTGGCTTGTCCAGCACGAAAGCCAGCATGTTGAAATTATGACGATGGTGCTGGCCCTACATTACTTGTCTCCCCAAATATTAGGAAGAAAACTATCAGAGGAAAAAACATCAGGGAGAAAACTATCAGAGGAAAAAATATCAGGGAGAAAACTATCAGAGGAAATATCGGCGGAGATATCAGAAGAAAAAAGATCCCCGAAAACATCTGGGGCGACAACCGCTTTAGCACAGCGCTGGAGCCCACTAGCGCAGGCTAAAATACGCGAGCTAGAAAACGATAGGGTTCATGTACCCGCCGGATCTTTTATGCAGGGCTGCGATCAGTCATTTGCCCTTGACAATGAAAGACCCGCCCATGCTGTTTGGCTCGACGACTACTATATTGATCGCCACCCGGTGACCTGTCGGCAGTACCGCCGGTTTATGGAATCAGACGGCTATCGCACCCAAAAGTGGTGGAGCGAGGCTGGCTGGCAGTGGAAAGAATCCCAGAAAATAGACAGGCCGCTTTATTGGTCAGAAAACCATTGGTCAGAAAACCATCGGCCAGAAAATCTGCTAAAAAATTCGCTAAAAAATTCGCTAAAAAATCAGCCAGATAAAAATCAACCAGATAAAAATCAGCCAGATAATTCTGCGGTATGCGGCGTCAGTTGGTACGAAGCAGAGGCCTACGCGCGTTTTGCAGGTAGGCGGTTGCCCACCGAGTCAGAATGGGAGAAAGCAGTAGGCGCTGGCACTCAAGCTACGCTTGGCAAAGTTTGGGAATGGACTGACAGCTGGTTTGAAGGCTATGCGGGCTTCCGTCCTTTTCCCTATGTGGGGTATTCTCAGGTCTATTTTGATCGGGCGCATCGGGTATTGCGCGGCGGCAGTTGGGCTACGCCTCAATGGGCTTTGCGCAGCAGCTTTCGCAACTGGTATCATCCACATCGGCGTGAAATGTTTGTGGGCTTTCGCTGCGCCGACTGAGCAAGTGCTGCTATAACCGCCCTAAATTTAAGCCGTTTACTGGCAAAATCTGCCTCTTGGGAGGGGAAAAGGGGGGTGAACAGTAGCATGCTGTGTTCCTATGGTTTGGCGTACTATTTTGATTGATAATCGAGGATATGTTTTGTCTCTACCCAATTTACTTGAAGACCAACTTGAAAACCGACTTGAAGCCCGACTTGAAGACCGACCTGAAGACCGACCTGAAGACCGACTTGAAGACCGACCTGAAGACTCACAACATGGGCAGCGTTGGGTGATTAAAGATTTGCTCGCAGCTAGTCGCCAACACTCAGCGACAGCAACGCTCGAAAAACAAGAAGGCCAGGATGTCATTGCAGGGCTCTGTGCTGAGGCCAAGTCGTTGCCCCCCAAATACTTTTACGACGCTCGCGGCTCGGAGCTATTTGATCAAATTAGCGAGCTGAGTGAGTACTATCCCACTCGCACAGAGGTGGCGATTCTTAAGCAGTCGGCAGATGCGATCGCACACACTACCGGCCCCTGCCAAATCATTGAACTCGGCAGCGGCAGTGCCACCAAAGCCCGCATTTTACTGAGTGCTTACGAGGCTGCAAACCACCCCCTGCGCTATGTTCCCATTGATGTTAGCGGCACCGCTTTAAAAGAAAGTGTTCAACAACTTTTACAAGAGTATCCAACCCTATCTGTTCAAGGTTTAGTGAGCACTTACGAGCTAGCGCTGACGCAAATCGCTTCGCAGCCCCCCAACTCGCAAATTCCCACTCGCCTCATCTGCTTTTTAGGCAGCACCATCGGCAACTTTAAGCCCCACGAATACGAGCAGTTTTTGGCCAAAGTCAGCGCTGCGCTGCGGCCTGGAGACTACTTTTTACTGGGTATCGACTTACAAAAAGAAGTCTCTTTGTTAGAAGCCGCCTACAACGATAGCTTGGGCGTCACTGCCGAGTTCAACCTCAATATGCTGCGCCATCTTAACCACCGCTTTGAGGGCAATTTTAACCTTTCAAACTTCTCTCATAGCGCCATATATAACGCTCAAAAGCACCAGATAGAAATGTATATCGAGAGCCTTGTCTCACAGACCGTTGAACTTAAATCGCTCAGCTACACAGCTCACTTTGCAACGCAAGAAAAACTCCTCAGCGAGGTCTCTCGCAAGTTCAACTTATCAGAAACCACTCAGCAGCTAGCCGCCTATCAGCTGCCGGTCCTGAAAACATTTACGGATGAAAAACAGTGGTTTGGCTTGCTGCTTTGTCAGCGATCAGCGGCTACTGCGGGGATAACAGAGGAGATGTAGGAGATCCGCTACATAGATCCTCTCCACAACAGACAACAGATCTGCTACGCAAAGTAAACAATGAGGGCACAGTTATGGGCAAATTTCATCAAAACTTCATAAACTAAGAAGAAATATAAACCTGTCAGAAAGCATAAAATTTTCTTATTGAGTCCAATTTTTTTCATCAACTGCCTTATGCAGGCACACAAACTGGGCGGTGTCAGCAGTGAGTTTGCGCTAACAGCCAGCAAATTAGCTGCTTCCAGTCTTCCGAGTTGATGAGGGCTGATGGGTCAAGCGATCGCTCCCCTGATTTTGAAAAGCTCTCAAAGCTATCCATCCAATGAATCAGCGCTTCAGCCGGTAAGTAAGGCGTATAGTTCCAAGCCGCTTTGAGCTGCTGAGCCATTTGCTCTGTGTAGCCCGATTCATAGAGCGCCCAAGCCGCCCACACCATAGTGTGATAGCGCACGGATCGCTCCAGCAGCCTGACAGCATCAGGCAGGTCAGGCCGTAAAAAAACCTTGTCTAAATACCTGCCCAGGTCTCTGGCCTGCACCAGCCCATTCGTCATCGCACTGTTGGCGTGCTGCCGGTAGCTTACCGTAACGGCCTTTAGCCAAGCTGCTTTGCAGCCTGCCAGCAGCAGCCGACTGACCAAATCCACATCTTCAGCGGCCTGTAGCTCAAGATCAAATCCCTGCACAGTTATGAGCCAATCTCGCCGCACCATCAGAGCACTCGGCAAAACAGGCTTGAACTTAAGAAAGCTCTCTATCGTTAAGTCACCCGCCATCGCCCAAGGCTCTACAGCAGCAAGCAAGCCACCCGATTCGCTCACCCTTTGCCAACCGCTTTGAACCAACCCTAACTCAGGATCTGCCGCAAACAGCGCTGCTTGCTCGGCCAGCTGATGAGGCAAGAAGTAATCGTCAGCGTCTAAAAAGGCAACTAGCTCACCTTGGGCCAAATTGATCCCATAATTACGGGCAGCAGAAACGCCCTGGTTAGGTTGCCAAGCGTAGCGCAAACGGGGATCAGACAGCGCCTCAACAACGAGTTTTGTGTCATCAATAGAGCCGTCGTCTACGACTATCACCTCGTGGGCAGTCTGCCCCAGCGCACTTTGAACGGCCTCAGCAATATACTGCTGGCAGTTGTAAACAGGAATAACAACACTAACCGTTGGCACTGACACGCGAAGACCTATGAATGAAGCTGTGAGGATAAAGCTGTGAGGATAAAGCTGTGAGGATAAAGCTGTGAGGATAAAGCTGTGAGGATAAAGCTGTGAGGATAATATCAGGCAGATTTTCCCACAGCGCCTAATCCATTAAGCAAACAACGTTGACCTCGTGGTAGGCCACTAGGTTACTACCCAAATACACCAAAAACACTTACTAAACTTGATTGATTGAGCAAAGCTTTAAAGAGCGTCACCTTATTTGATTTGTATTTGATTTGTATTTGATTTGTATTTGATTTGTTTTGAGCAGTTAATAACTCAAAACAAGAAGCCTGATACACCAAAAGGTAATTCAAGATACAGACAGATTATTTAAGAGAGAAAAATAAAAGCATAAGGCTGCCTGATTTGAAGGATTATTGGAAAATATCATCTGAAAAGGCGGTTACTTTAGACTTTTATCTACAAAAGATCTCAGGCTACAAGAATCTAATACCCTTTATGCCCCTTTATTTGTTACTTGTTCGATTGATAACTACTTGATAGCTAGTGCCCTCATGCGGAGTGTCATCGTGCCGAACAAGGCTAATTACCTGAAGCCCAGCAAAATCTATTCTTTGCCTTTTTTTCTGTCGCTTGGACAGAGGCTGCTGAGTCGGATTTCTATCACTTAATGCTCGTATGCTTTTTGTCAAGTCCAAGTTAAGTCTACGGATTATTACGGATATCTGTCGAGTAAGTATTCGTAGTAATCCGTAGTAAATAGTACGGATTATCCTGAGTTAATTTAATCAATACGATAAAAAGCATAATTACCGCAAAAAATAGAATAATCTTCTTTGCGCTATCTTTATATTCATGTTACATAGCGTGAGATAGCATTACTCTCGGATGACAGGGTCATGATTATTGCCACGTACTACATGTTCGTATGTATGAACAAATTGAATGACGACTCGTGTTATCTAGCAGCAAACCCAAAATAGTCATATTTCCGGATGGCGTGCTGGTCGCGAGAAGTTCTTTTAGGATGTGTTGTTTCAGAACAGTTTCTCATATCTCTTTGAGTTGTTCGTCTGCAATATGCTGACGATATTCCTGAAAGACGATATTCCTGAAAACTGATGCAACCTTACAATCTAGTTTCTGGCTTTTCGTAGGCTCGCAGATTATCTGCAACCTATGTGAGTAGAAACAAACTTACCCAGTTGCAATTGTCAAATTGTAATTTCGACAACAGTTTTATTTTGACGGCTCTTGATAACACTGTTGTTTGAAGGTGGCAATGTCACTTGTAGGGGTGTGTTAGTAATTTAGTTTTGATTTTTAATTTTTATCTTTGGGAGGACATGTAAGTGTCTCTAGTAATTGGCACCGAACTCAACGACCGGATCTTGACCAGGGGTGAAGATGGCGAAGGCGACGTTATTTATGCCCTTGGTGGTGATGATATTGTCGTTTCTAGCAGCGGTAAGGATGTAGTTTTTGGTGAACTTGGCGCTGATCTCCTCATCGGCGGTGATGGCGATGACTTCCTTAACGGCAGCACTCGTCAGGGCGGCGTTGAAGGTGGCGGTAACGATGGTAATGACAGGATTTACGGTGGCGATGGTAACGATGTTATCTTCGGTGGCTCTGGATTGGATGTACTCACAGGTGGCGCTGGTGAGGATCTCTTCATCTTCAACTGGGGAGACAACGACGCCGTTGATACGATTACTGACTTTACAGTCGGTGAAGACCAGATTGAGTTTCAGGGTATAGGCGATAGGAAAATCGCTTACGATGCCATCACAGGCATTGTCTCTGTTGATGGACAGGCCTTCATCCAGCTCGATCCAGGTCTAGACTTTAGCGAAGATGACTACTTTCTCCAGTAAATTCTAGATTAGAAAATACTAGATAAGCGGTCTGAAGCTTTGCTAGATCTCTAAACTGAGCTCTTTAAACAGAGCCTTCTAAACAGAGCCATCCCAGCTAAGCCTTAGAAAAGCTTAGTTGGGATGGCTTTCTCAAAATTTGGCTTGAAGCATTTGGCTTAAAGCGCGAACGAGCGCTGTTGTGTTATTGATTAAGCCTTAAACAAAGACTGTGAATAGGTTTGTTTTGATTTTGAGCAACCTATGCAAGTTCTGCTCTCTTGATTTTGAAAGAAAATAAAATAGGTATAAAGCAAAAGCAAAAGACAACGCTATTGACTTAACTAAAATATTAAACGTTTCGGTATGCCGATTAAGGTTCCATCTGAACAACAGGCTCTGCCTAGCACAGTCAATATGACTTTGGCTAATGCAAGTTTGGCTAATGCAAGTTTGGCTAATGCAGAGTTCGCTAATGCAGAGTTCGCTAATGCAGAGTTGACAAGTACAGCAAATGATATAGGTAATGATGCAGACATCATTTCTGCCTATTTAAAGAGCCTTAGGCGGCAGCCGATTCAGCCAGAGATTCATCGGGCGTTAGGTGCTTTGTATGCTAGGCAACAAAAGCATTCTCGCGCCATTTGCCACTATCAAATGGCGCTTTTGCAGCGTCCGGGCTGGTCAGAAGCTGCTTGGCCTTTGGGTAAGTTGTTTTATCGTTTAGGTTGCTATGATCAGGCGTTGGCAACTTACCAAAAAATACTTGAGTATACGCCTAGCTGTGCGAAGACTTGTTTTGCAATAGGCGTACTGCTTGAACAGTCTGGAAAGTTAGGGCTGGCAATTAAATCCTATCGTCAAGCCGCCTTGCTCAATCCTCAATATTCCGATGCCTATTGTTATTGGGGATCGGCTTTGGCCTGTCTTAAAGAGTATGAGGCTGCGGCAAGTGTTTATAAGCATGCGATTGAGCTCATGCCTATGGACGCCGCTCTGCATGGGAGATTGGGGCAGGTGATGCTGGTTCAAGGGGATAGTGCGGGGGCGATCGCTGCTTACAACACATCTCTATCGCTTAATGATAATTTTGCAGAAACCTACCAAAACTTAGGACGGCTATGGCGCAGATATCAAGATTTGGCCAAGGCCGAGGATTATTTTCGGCAGGCTTTAAAGCTAGAGCCCGAGAATGTTTCAATGCTCAATGACTATGCCAGCGTACTTTTATCTCGCGGAAACTGGGCTGATTTATTCGATTGTTTTCGGATGGCGATCGCGCAACAACCCGATTGGATAGAAGCGTATTGCAAAAAGGCAATGCGGATTTCTGGCCCGAAAGCTGGCCCGGAAACTGGCTCGGGAACTGGCTCGGGAACTGGCCCCAAAAAGGATAAAGACCTGCTGCAACAATTACAGCAAACCAGTGCTCGTTTTTTATTGGGCTTGCAGCAGGCCAAATCTGCGACTACGGTTGCTATTTTGCAAGAGCGTTTGGGTCAGGCTTATAGCCAACTAGGTAAGCTTTCTATGGCCTGTGATGCGCCTAGTCATGCGGAGCAGTGCTATCGATCTGCGCTGGCGTTGATGCCAGATGAGTTAGCGATTTATCGTGATTTGGGCCATTGTTTGATGGTGCAGGGGCGGCGGACGGCGGCGATCGCTATTTATCAAGCGGGCATTCTGCAAAGCGAGCAAGTTGGCAAGCATTTGTCGCCAGATAATGCTTGGGTCGCTGAGGGGGCTAAGCAGCAGCCGATGACTGTAGAAATATTGCGATCGCAGCTACAGCAAGCTCTGGTGATTGAACCCACGCTAAAAAACAGCGAAATCGCTGGGTTTTATCATCATGCTCACGACTGGCTAGCCGATAACGGATTGTCCCCCAGCGGAAAATGTTCAGGAAAATGCTCATCAGTAGAGTGCTCCAGCCAACATTCTCAAAAACATTCTAAAAAACATTCTCAAAAACATTTAGACCGCTCAGAAATTCCCTCCAAAGCCACCCGTGATCCCGCCTGTGGTGGCGTCACCTGTCAGAGCTGCATGGGCCGTTTGGTTCGTCAATTTTCGCCGGTTCGAGTGGGTAAGCGAACCTATCACTGCCAGCCCGATACCCCCGATGGCGGCTGGCCGTTTCCGACCTTTACCGTCACCATTCCGCAAGGCCGCGCCTGGATTGCACCGCAAACCAGCGCTTGGGATGTCTGCAACGAAATTGCGATTTTTACGCCTGACAATTTTCTTTTGGGCGATCTCTCTCGCGCCTTTCCTTGGTATTTGCCGGGCTGTCAGCGCCATGATGACATCGCCAGCCATCCTGTGTTGCAGCGGCTCACGCCCTTACCTGCGGTGCAGCATATTCCTGGCAAAGTCGCTGTGCTATCTGCGCTCTCCGGCCATATTTATTATCATTGGCTATTTGATCTGTTGCCTCGGATAGGGGTTTTGCAGCAGGATTTGCACCGGCAAGGGCTAGATTTGGATCATATTGACTATTTTGTTGTCAATAGTATTGAAAAAGATTTTCAGAGAGAAACCCTCGCTGCGCTGGGTATCCCATTAGAGAAGGTGATTGCTAGCGATCGCAGTCCTCATTTTCAGGCCGAGCAGCTGATTGTCCCGAGCTTTCCGGGGCATTTGGACTGGGTGCCGCCTGGCAGTATGGACTTTTTACGAAAGGCGTTTTTATCGGCTCAATCTACTGAAAGGGGTGAGGGCACAACTCATCGTCGCCCTGGCAAACGCTTCTATATTACTCGTGAACAAGCCAACTATCGTCATGTGTTCAACGAGACGGCAGTAATTGAAATGCTGAGTCGATTTGGCTTTGTCACGGTAGCATTAGAGACATTGACAGTCGCCGAGCAGATTGAGCTATTTTCCGAAGCAGAAGTGATTGTTGCTGCGCATGGCTCCGGCCTGGCCAATCTGGTTTTTTGTCGCCCAGAAACAGTGGTCATTGAATGCTTTTCGCCAAACTATGTTCGTACCGACTATTGGATGATTAGCCAGTACCTAAAGCTCGATCACTACTATTTGATTGGTGAGGGCTTAACCTGTTATCCCCTTCGGCAAATTTTGTATCCCAGCGGCCTAACAGAAGATTTTTCTATTGACGTTACCGCCTTACGACTATTGCTCAAAACAGCCGGGATTACGCCCGAACAAACCTCGTTTGCGCAATCCCGGTTTGGTCAAGTGTAGCCCTAGACATCGCCCTGCATAAATTAAATCTTAAAGAAAGAGAAAACCCTAGAGAGGATAAAAACGATGGCTACGATGATGCAAGATTTGACCGAAGCACTCGCTACTTGCGAGACGCTTTTGCCACTCTCAGATGCGCCCGCGCCCGCGCTAGAGGATAATCGTCCTCATTCAATTTCTTGGACAGAAGCTTGCCAAACGGTCGGGAATATTCTGACCAGTATGGGATTTGTTGTAGAGGCGTTCCCTTGGCGCTCAATGGCGCTGGACTTGACTCCAGATATCACCCAGTTTTATGCCGAATCGGGTCGAATTTATGGCGAGTGCGAAGTTTGGGATCGGGCCATTTATTATTGGCAGCGGACTTTGGAAAACAAGCCCGATGATTTGAGTGTTCGCCAGCGTTTGGCCAAAGCCTACAACCAGATCGGAGACTACCGGTCAGAGAGCAAAGTTATTAATGAAGTGCTAGAAATTCGCCCGGATGCCGCTACTGCCGATGGCCATCTTCAGCTCGGGTGGGTGATGCAAAAGCAAGGTCAGATAGAGCAAGCAAAACTCTGCTTTCAGCGGGCGATAGAACAAAATGATTCTTTGTCAGCGGCTTACTATGCCTTGGGCGACCTGTTGTTACGGCAAGGACAAAAAGAAAAAGCCATTGAGCTGTTTGAGCAGTTTGTTGAGCAGCTAGCTACCGAAGATCCGGAAAAAGCAATGGCGCACTACCGATTAGGTCGCGCTTATCGGCAGGCTCAGCAGTTTGAGCAGGCCGTGACTCACTTTCGCCTGGCGCTAGAAATTAATGACCATCTCCATTGGGCCTACATGGGCCTGATGAATGTGTTGATGCAGCTGGGCCAGTGGGATGAGGTGATTAAGACCTGCCAGGTAATTATTCAAACGGTAGAAGCTTTTCCTTGGGCCTACTGCTTTATGGGCAATGCCTTGAGCAAAAAAGGAGATTCTTCTGCCGCCGCCGCTGCCCATCAGCAGTCTTTTCGCCTGCGAGGCTGGCAGCGCTGTGCTGATCAAGAATATGAATTCGGCCAAACTTGGTTTAGTGAAAATATTCCGATTTGGGAGAGCCATATGGCTCAGTTTAATGAGCCGGGCGTTTGGCGAGATCCCATGCATGTGCTCTCGTTGGGGAGCAGTGACAGCAGTAGCCTTTGCTGGCTAGCCGATCAGGTTTTACGGCACCCTGGTGACCAATTGACCTGTATTACACCGGCTATACCGCCAGATTTACAAAAGACTGTTGCGAAGCTCTTGCAATCAACCGATGCTAGCGGCCAAGTGAGCGACAAGGTGATTTTTAGCGTGGGCGATATCTCTCACCAGCTTTCTGTATTATCAAAAGAGTTGTCTGAGGCGTTGGATAGGCCAGCTCCTGCTGAGGTAGAGGCTAAGGTAGACGCTGGGGTAGAAATTGAGGTAGAAGCCTTTGAAATCATTTACATTCAGAGCGACGAGAAGCAAGGCGACTATATTAAAGCGATCGCGACCCAAGCTTGGCCGCTATTGAAGCCTTCTGGCTTGATGATTTTTAAAGACTATCAGTGGCGGCATCCTCAAGATCCGGATCAGGCTTCTCGGGTAGGGATAGATGCTTTTATAGCCTCGGTGACTGATGAGGTAGAAATTTTGAATCAGTCTCACCAACTTATTCTGAAAAAAGCCCCTGCGTTTAATGCTTCTCGATAATACGTCCCTATAATATGACTCTCAATATAGATTCTACGATGAGTTCTGAGTGCGATCGCCCCACCCCTGATGCCAGCCTTGGAACGCAAAATGAAGGTAAACCGGCGATCGCAGCTTCTGAGCTGTCTGAGCTGAAGATTTCTGACCTTAAGATTGCTGATTTTGAAGCGGCGATCGCGGCGGCGTTGAAGCAGGCTCAGCTCAGTTGCGAACAGCATAATTGGCCTGAGGTCATCGCTAGCTGCCAACGGGCGATCGCCTACTGCTCACAGCCAGCCGTTTCCCAGCCAGCCGTTTCCCAGCCAGCTCCCCAGATCAATAACACCCCAGTGCCTACAGAGTCGCTGACCCCAGAGTCGCTGACCCCAGAGTCGCTGACCGATGCGACCAAAGCTGAGCTGTATGAAGCCAAAGGCGATCTCTTTGAGCGCCAAGGACAGCTAGAGAACGCTATCGAAGCATTCGAGCAGGCTGTTGGTCATCATCCCGAGCAGGTAGGGCCACGGGTCAAGCTGGCGGCGCTGTATGTGCGGCAGCAGCAATGGGCGTTGGCAGTCGCCCAGTACGAGCAAGCGCTTGCCCTTGACGCGAGCTTAAGCGAAGTGCGCAACAGCCTTGCGGAGGGGTATGTCCAACAGGCTCAAGCTTTTAAGCAAGCGGGCGATGTTGAAAGCAGCGTCAGTGCCTATTTACAGGCTTTGCGGCAGCAGCCGCGTCTGTTTTCAGTCTATAGTCGGCTGCGCTACAACCTCATGCGCTACGACCTGCCCAAAGGCGATCCGCTGTTTCAAGAAATTGCCGAGGTTTGCCAATCGATTGTGAGTGAGCAGCCAGCGCTGTTGCCTGCGCGGGTGGCGCTGGGCTATGCGCTAACCAAAATGGGGCAGCTCGCTGAGGCTATTGAGTGTTTTAGGCAGGTGGGCGATCGCCTTATAAGCCGTCAGCTGGCGCCTTCATCGGCACCTTCATTGGCGCCTTCATCGGCAGATTCATCGGCAGATCTGGCCCCTAACTCATCTGATCTTGCTAGCAGACCCCTCCTCGCGGCGCGGCGTCAGCCAGACTTTATGATTATTGGCGCTGAAAAATGCGGCACCACGTCTTTGTATCAATATCTACGTCAGCACCCAGCTGTTTTGCCGCCGATTGAAAAAGAGATTGACTTTTTTGATACGGAATATGAGCAGGGGATTGAATGGTATTTGTCACATTTTCCGGCCATGTTTGCAGAGCCCAACGCTAATGCAGAGTTTATTACGGGCGAAACCTCTGCCAACTATCTATACAACAATCAAGCGCCAGCGCGAATTTTTAAACATTTTCCGCAGATTAAATTGGCCGTTATTTTACGAGACCCGATTGATCGCACTTTGTCGCGCTATAGCATGATGGTGCGGAACGGTGCGGAAAAACGTAGCTTTGAAGTCGCGATCGCTGAAGAAATCGACTTGATTGAGCAGGCAACTACTGCCGACGGCAGCATCCCCTGGCCCGTGCTGAACCGCTGCCGCCATATTGGCAACAGTCTTTATTACCATCACCTTGAGCGCTGGCTAACGGTGTTTCCGCGGCAGCAGCTGCTGGTGCTAAAAAGCGAAGATCTGTTCTTGCAGCCTGCCCAAACGCTGAAGCAGCTGTACGAAACCTTGGGGATTGCTGATAATCCCAAGCAAATTTATGAAAAACACAATGTCGGCAGCTATCGCCCGCTAGAAGACCGCATTCGACAACCTTTGGCCGACTTTTTTGCGCCGCATACTCAAAAGCTTGAAACTTTGCTGGGCCAATCGTTTCAGTGGGATCATACTCCTTTGAATACCGATGGGCTTGCAGCCGATAACCGCAGATAACCCTAACGCAGGAGCGCAGCCGTGATGCCGACTGAAGCGCAGCCAACGCCTACAAAAAATCAAAACCAGCCCGACTTGGTGCAGCCTGACTTGATGCGCCCTGACTTGATGCGGCCCGAATTAATGCATAGCGCCCAAGGCTACCAGAAGCAAGATGCTGAAATTGTAGACTATCAGCTGTGGAACTTATGGACACCGCAGGCGGGCTTTTCGCTCAGAGGCCCCCGGCCTGCGAGCCTAACGCCTGGCGGGTATCATGTGGCATTGGGCGCGGCCTATACCTTTGGGCGTTTTTCGCCGACGACCTACACTCAGCTGCTGGGGAAGGCCTTAAACTTACCGGCGCTTAACCTGGGGTTTGCAGGTATTGGCCCCTCTTTTTATAACGATCCTAAGCACAGCGCCCTGATTGACGTTATCAATAGCGCTCGGTTTGTCACGATTGGCGTTTTTTCAGGTCGCTCCCAGTCTAATTCTTTGTTTAAAGCTGCTAGCTACTCTCAAGAGCAATATATATTAGACAATGGCCAAGTGGTGCCTGCTGACTATGCCTACCAGCAGCTGCTAGAGACTGCCGACCGGAAAACGCTGTTTGACCTGGTCGCAGAAACTCGAAGCCGATACTTGGCTGAATTTATTCAGCTTTTAGAAAAAATTACGGTGCCCAAGGTACTGCTGTGGTTGTCTAAGCGATCGCCCGATTACACCGAATCTTACGAGAGTCTGTTCAAGCTGTTTTCTAACTTTCCGCATTTAGTGAATCAGCCGATGGTCGATATTTTGCGATCGCACTGTGACGCCTATGTGGAGCATGTGGGCACAGAGGGTTTACCGCAGCCGCTGATGAGTCGCAAAACGCAGCAGTTGGTTTCGCTGACGCGATCGCGTGACTATGAGGCCGGTAAAATTCAGCTGAAGCCGTCTGAAATTACGCACAACCGTTACTATCCGTCGCCCCAAATGCATGAATCAGCGGCAAAAAAGCTTCTTTTGGCTTGTCAATCTCTCTGAAGTATTGATTTATGTTTTTTTGAACAAGATCATCTTTTTTGATATAAAAACGACATTCAAGCAAATTAATATTATTGTACTTTTTACAAAGTCTTAAGTATTAGGGCTTTGATTTTAACGTTCCTGGTCATTTTTAGTCGCAAACCCAGTCGCAAGTAAGCGGTAAGTACAGAGGAAATAGATAGCTTTTGGCACATGCTATACGGAGATAAAACAAGCTGAGAGGCGAGGGTTTATCCGGAAAGGGTTTAGGAGAGATAGAACATCTTGTGAGTGATAACACTTCGTTCATAGGCCTTTTCGCAGGCCTCTTTTGAGGGTTAGTTAGCAATGCAGGCTGTCGGTCTAAATTCAGTTGGTCTAAATTCAGTTGGTCTAAATTCGGTTCCTTCGTCAGACTCATCTTCTTTGGGTCGCTCTTTTGGTAGCCAGGCTGATAGGGCAACTCATGTCCAAATTATGAAAAATACTACACAGCCTTTACTTATGGAAGTGCCTGTAAACGAGCCAGCAGGTGAGCTGACCGCAGCCCCCCTCAATCAACCTCTCAATCAACCCCTCAATCAACCTATAGATAAACCTCTACATAAACTAGCCAATCAGCCCGTCAATAAAGACGTTATCGATATTTATTTACAGCAAGCTCAAGCCTACTGCGATGAAAGGCAGTGGGAAAAAGCAAGCCAAGCCTGCCAGCAGGCGCTACGGCTTGACCCCAACACGGCAGAAGCCTACAAGCTGTGGGGCAATATTTTGCAGCGGCAGGGGCAGCGAACGGATGCGATGGGCGCCTATGCCAGGGCGCTGATATTGCAGCCTAATTTTCCCGAAGTGTATAACAATTTGGGCAGTCTCTACGCCTATAAAAAAGACTGGCCCAAGGCGATCGCTTACTACCAAAAAGCCCTCGACCAAGACAAGGCTTTTGCGCCTGCTTATTGTAACCTTGCCAAGGTATGGAACAAGCTTGGCGAAACCAAAAAAGAAACAAATTGTTTGGCGATGGCCTTTAGGCTACAGCCTGAACTCGGTACGGCTCAGGATCACTATCGCATCGGCCAGCTTTTAGAATCGTTGCTAGATTCGACAGAAGGCGAGTCGAACAGAGAATCGGCGATTTATTTTTATCAGCAGGCCGTTAAGCAAGATCCGAACTTTGTCCCAGGTTACGAGCGCTTGGCCGACTTGCTAGAAGATAAGGGCGATTGGCAAGAAGCAGTTGCTTGCTATCGCAAAGTGTTGGATTTAACGGGGGCCTCGGCTCGGCCTCGGCTCATTCCTTCGGGACAGGATGAACCCAATACTCCGCGAAACGAGCAAGTGGTCGCGAGCACTAATGGCAATAGAAATGACTACAATAACGGCCTCAGTAACGGCCTCAATAACGGTCAAGTCTCTCCTCGGCCAGTGCCTATTGTTTCTTCGGCAGGCCCTATTCAGCTTTCAGCCAAAAATCAAAAAATTATTAATCAGCTGATTCGAGCTTCTTCTCAAAAGAAGCTGATTCGCCCCGGTTCTAGTTTGCCAGCTCAGCCTACTGGCCCTATAGCTGCTAATTCAGCAGCCAATACAGCAGCCAGACGCCTAGCGCCTTCGGCAATTCAGCCCGGACATACGATGTCGCCTTCTTATGCTCAGCCTTTGGTCACACAGCAGGCGAATTTTTCTCCGGCGTTTACCGCAAATGTTCAGCGCTCTCCAGGGGCCAGTATTCAGCCGGTTAATCAGGCTCAGGTTAATCAGGCTCAGGTTAATCAGGCTCAATCACTTCAGCAAAGCATTCAACAGTATCGAGAGGCGATTCATGCCTCTCCGCGGTCAGCGGAGCTGTATCGAGGATTGGCCCGACTGTTGGAAAAAAACAAGCAGCCACAGGCGGCGGCTGAAGCGCTCTATCATTCGTTTTTGTTAGAGCCGAGCTGGCCTAATGCTCAGCAATGTATGCAAGTTGCGGCTGTGCTATCTGCCGGTAAGTCTGCCGGTAAGTCTGGGGATACATTTGCCGGTAAATCTGAGGATAAAAATATTCAGGCGGCCATCAATTGCTATAAGCAGGCGATTCATTTGGAGCCCGATTTAGCGGCGGCCTATCAGGCGTTGGCCAAGCTGTTGTTCCAGCAAAATCAGCCTACAGAAGCTAAGGCGGTGATTCAAACCTTTGCTTCTAGGCGAACCCAAAATAATACTATTCAAAATAAAATCACTCAAAATACAACTATTCAAAATAACGCTATTCAAAATACAACTATTCAAGATAACGCTATTCAGGATAACGCTATTCAAGATACTGTTGCTGAGGTGCGGCAGGTAGCAGGTTCTGTTGCGCGTGCTGGCAATAGTGCAAACAGTGCGAACAGTGCGGTGAATGCTTCTGCTGAAGCGCAGCAGCGGGCGATCGCCTTCCAGAAGCAGGGCGAAACTTTAAGAGAACAGGGCCAGTGGGAGCAGGCGATCGCGGCTTATCAAAAAGCGATCGCGCTGCATCCTCGGTTTTCTTGGGCGCATCATGGGCTGGGCGACTGCTGCAAAAAGCTAGGGCGCTGGGCAGATGCGGCGGCGGCCTATGAAGTGGCGATCGCGATTAAAGCCGACTTTGTATGGTCTTACTATAGTTTGGCTGAAGTTTCAGAAAAGCTAGGGAAATGGGAAGCCGCCGCGCAAAACTATCGGCAGGTGCTCGCGCTAGATCCGAGTAATGAGCAGGCACCGCCCAGGCTGGCGGGCGCTTTGCAACGACTGTTAGAGCATGATCCGCAAAACATTCGCTATTATCAGGAGCTGGCGGAGCAGTTGGTGAATGAGGGAAAGGTCGAGGCGGCAATCGCCGCCTACCATATGGCCCTTCAAATTCAGCCGGCTAATTCGAGCATTGCCCTTGCCCTTTCTAAACTGCTAGCCCAAGACGATCCGCAGCAGGCTCACGTCTTGTTAAATAGAGCGCTGTCGAAAACGGTGACGACAGAGGTGCGATCGCTAGAGGATTTAAAACATCCCCATACCGTCGCAGATCTTCTGAGGCACACGCACCTATTTGATGCGGTCTACTATCGGGCTGCCAATCCGAATCTCGCTGATGCAGATGATGAGACATTGCTGCGCCATTACATTCAGCATGGCAGCGCTGCTGGGCGATCGCCCAACCCCCTATTTGATGATGCATTTTACCGCAGCCAGCATCCTGAAGTGGTAGAACAAGGTTTAAATCCGCTGGCCCACTATCACTACTTTGGCTACAAACAAGGCTGTGACCCGCATCCCTTGTTTAACATTGCTTTTTATCGTGAAATGCATCCGGATGTGGCGGCAAGCGAGATTGATCCGTTAGAGCATTATCTGGCCTATGGCACTAAAGAAGGCAGAACCGCATTTAGTGCTCAGCAGTTCTCTCACTTGTTGAACCAACCAACGCCTGGTGATGCCGACTATCTGAGGGCTTGGGAAGGAACCAACCTTGGAGATTTTCAGGTACTCACTAGCCAAAAGCTGGGGGTTTACTGCAATTCTCAAGGGAACTACTTTATTACTGAAATCGCGGACTTTATTGCCGATGCGCTGACCTATGCAGGCCACAGCGTATTGCGCTTAAGCGAGCAAGACAATCCGCCTGATGATTTGGATGGTCATTGGGTGATTGCGCCTCATGAGTTCTTTTATTTGGGTGAGGGGCTAACGTGGGCGCAACGGTCTGACTGGCTCGCGAAGGCCATTATGGTGAATGTAGAGCAGCCACAAACGACCTGGTTCTCTAAGGCTTTTCACTTTTTACGTCATACACAGGCCATTTTTGATATCAATGTAAAGTCTGCGGCGATGATGCAAACCTTGGGGTTGCCTGCCTACTGGATGCCTTTTGGCTACCTGCCCAACTATGCGCCCTTTACTGCGGCTGAAACGCTGCCTAATTTGTTAGCGCTGCGAAGCTTGTCGGCGGCGGTGAGTCAGCGCCTGCCCGAGCTTGAAGCACCTTTGCAGGATCGGCCACTTGATATTCACTTTATTGGTACGCTGAATCCTCGGCGGGAAGATTTTTTTGCGCGGAGTGCGCAGTGGCTCAGTCAGTATCGATGCTTTTTACATATTCCGCCGATGGGCGTACCGCTGATAAAAGGGCAAGACCAAGCGCTAGATACCGAGGCGGTGATTGGGCTGAGCCGTCGCAGCAAAATATTGTTGAATATTCATCGCGATGAGCTGCCGTACTTTGAATGGCATCGCATTATGTTTCATGGGCTGTGGCAAAACACGTTGGTGGTGACCGAGCCTTGTCATGATGTGCCAGGATTGGTGGCGGGTGAGCATTTTGTGGCTTGTTCGCTGGCAGAGATGCCTGCAAAAATTGAATGGTTGCTGCGGGACCCGGTAGGACAGGCCGCTGCTGAGCGAATTCGGCAGGCGGGGCATAGAACCCTAAAGGAACAGTTTAGCGGGAGCCGGGTAATGAGCCATGCACTGGCGCTAATCGCAGCAGGAGGAAACGCATGATGATTAGGCCGCATCCTCATCAGTTTGTTTTTTCTCAGAGTGGTTTACTGGCTAGTCAGGTGACGGTTTGTATTAGCTTATACAACTACCGGCAGCATATTACTGAGACGCTAGAGTCGGTGTATCAACAAACTCATTTCGGCTTGGATTTGATTGTTGTCGAAGATTGCTCTACGGATGATTCTTTGGCAGTTGCAGAACGCTGGCTAAAGTCTCATGCGCTGCGATTTAATGAGGTTCGTTTGATTCGGCATGAGCAAAATCAGGGGCTGTCGGGCGCGCGTAATACGGCTGTGAGTGAGAGTAAAACGCCGTATGTGTTTGTGTTAGATGCGGATAATTTGCTTTATCCTCGCTGTGTTGAGCGTTGTTTAGAAGCGTTAGAAGCGGATTCGCAGGCGGCGATGGCTTACCCGATTATTGAAAAGTTTGGTGAGGAGACGGGGCTGATGGGGAATGTGGTGTGGAATCGCGATCGCTTTAAGCGCACAAACTGTATTGATGCAATGAGTCTGATTCGGAAAGAGTCGCTGATCGCTGTAGACGGCTACTCAGAACTGGGTGCTGTTGGCCAGCTTGGATGGGAGGACTATCAGCTATGGTGCAAGTTTATTGATCAGGACTTTTATGGTGTGCCGGTGCCAGAGATTTTGGCTCGCTATCGCACACACCATACTTCTATGCTAAATAGCATTAGCAACCGGCAAGGTAACATCGAACAGCTACATCAGGAGATGATGCAGCTTCATCCTTGGTTGGAGCTACCAGCTTGATCACAAGAAAACCATATAGTAACCACTAAATTTTAGATATCTAACATTTTTTAAGACATGACTCATCCTAAAGAAACCTCTATAAATCTTTCTCCTGAACAGAGCTTGTCTGAAAGTTCTAAGCTGCTTTTTCAGGATTTATCTTTTCAAGAATTGATTAAACAGGCAAAGGGCTTTGTAGAAAAGGAGCTGTGGGATGAGGCAATTACCAGCTATCAAAAGGCACTGGCGATTCAGCCAGTGCCACAGGCTTGGATATATTTGGCATTAGGGCCTTTGCTGGTAAGAAAAGGAAGGATTGATGAGGCAATTGAATGCTATAAACGGGCGATCGCGCTGAATCCAGAAGTCGATAAAACCTATACGCAGATGGGAATTGCTTTAGAAGAAAAGCAGCTCACTTCGGAAGCTATATCCAGCTATCACAAGGCGATAAAGCTCAATAGAGATCAACCGGCTTGGCTATACCAAAGACTGGCCAATGCCTTACATCAGCGGGCAGTAGAAGACTATAATCAATCTGCCATTAACTACATGGCGGCTATGAGTTTACAAGACCGCTTTAGCAATTTTGATAAGGTAAGTAGTTTACTTCAGAAAACATCCAGCTCTTTAGAAGAACATACTGAACAGAGTATACAAACGCTTTGGAAAACTTTAGACACAAAAGAAAATACAGAAAATAGTGCAAGCTATGTATTTGCTAGACATCTGACAGAGTTTGGTTTTTTTGATCCAAATAATTCACCGGTTAATCCAGCAGGCTACTACTTTATAAATGAACGATTGAAAACAGTTTATTGCAGCATTCCGAAAAATGCCTGTACTCTTTTCAAAGCAATGCTGATAGACAACAGCGAGTTTAAAGACGAATTTGAAGCCTCGCGTAAAAGTGTCCATGAATTTATCAACCAAAAAATAGAAGATACAAGTGCAACTCATCTACTAGAATGCCTAGAATCAGACGAGTATTTTAAGTTTGTCGTTTTAAGGAACCCTTTTAGTAGAATTGTAAGCGGCTATTTGGATAAGTTTGCCAAGCACAGAATTCCAGAACTGTTTGTTCAGGAAATTATTCAAAACGTGCAGGTTTATTTAGGTAAACCGGTAGATATTGAAAAGTCGATTACATTTACTCAGTTTGTAGATTATTTGACAAGAACACCCGATTACCTACTAAACGATCACTGGCGGCCCCAACATAATTTTGTAGCACGGGTTAAGTTCGACTTCATTGGTCAGTTCGAAGCATTAGGTGACGTCATAGATTCTTTAGAAAATAAGTTTGACATTAAAATTAGAAAAGAAGTTTCAAGTCACGTTACTCATTATCAACAATTCGATGGCCCATTGAGCTTTCATAACATTTATCCGCATAGCTTAAGAGAGCTAGGCGGTATGCCTAAACCGTCACAGCTTTTTACACCCGAGCTAATAATAAAAAGTAAAATTCGCTATAGACAAGACGTAGACCTCTATAAAAAACGGTTTAAGGATCTTCCTAATCCTATTAGCAAATAGGATGTCGTACAGTTTTTATGAGCGGCTTAAAGAGAAGCTGATTAGGCTTAAAGGCAGACAAACTTTCCACTTTGATCAATTGTATCTTTGAGAACATTTTCTATGATTACTCGTCACAAAAAGAAAAGCGATTCAGGTACAGTTGTGTCAACTAATCCAAGTGACTATCAAGAAAAGATACAGCAATTGTTAGCCAAAAAAGAATTTAATTCGGCGCTCACGCTTTGTCATGCGGCTATTGATGCGATTCCTGACGGTGAGCAGCCTGATTGGCAGGTTCAAAGTTGGCTAGGTGATGCTCTTTTAGGGTTAGGAAGGTGGGAGGAAGCGATAAGTCTGTATAGGAGTGCTTTGACGATAAGACCGAATACCGCTGATACTTATCGCAAAATGGCGATCGCACTGTCTCAATTAGGTCGATTAGGGGAAGCAGACAACAGCTATGCTCAGTTTCTTAAAAAAGAACCTGATTTCAAAGCAAAAATTGCCAATGATTTTGTCGCACAAAGGCAGGCAGGCGACTTTTTCTTTAGACAAAACAAGTTTCAGGCTGCTGCTGATGCTTATAAACAGGCAATCGCGATTGAACCTAACGATGGCTGGACGTACATCAATTTAGGCAGAGTTTTACATCACACGGGGCTAGAAAAAGCAGCCATATCGACGCTTCGAAAAGCGATTGAAATTAACAATCAAAATTCTTTGGCTTATTATCATCTTTCTACTATTTTATTAGCTCAAAAAGAATACAAGGCTGCACAACAATGTTGTCAACAGGCGATTGATCTAGAGCCTAACGGTAACTTGCTGAAAAATCTGTTGGCAGAAATTAACTTAGCAGCTAATAGTCAGCAAAGTAAAGCGATAACAACAATAACGGAAAAAGAACCTGTTAGCGCTACATCCGCTAGCGAAGTGGTGGCCGTTATTGAAACCCAACCCCTGAGGTTGGAGCCATTTCAGGTTCAGTATAGTCAGGGGCAACAGTTGTTTGCTGAGGGGCGTTTTGAAGACGCGCACATTGCCTATAGGAATGCTGTAAAACTCAATCCTGACTTTTATGTAGCTTACTGCGGTTTAGGAAATGCGCTCTTTGAACTCAATAAATTTGCGGAAGCGGCTTTGGCCTATCAACAAGCGTTAGCATTGCAACCCCGCCTACCACATGTGTCTGATAAGCTCAATCGAGCTGTGCAAAAGCAACATGAGCAGCAACCCGTACCTATTAAGCAGTGTCTAGAAGCCCTATCGAAAGATTTTCAAAGCGCTGCTTTGCGAGTGGCCTTAGCCGATGCTTTTTATCGTTATAGCTATGTTGATGATGCTATCAGCCAGTATCAAACAGCGATCGCACTTATGCCCGCAAATACTTCGGCTTCTGTTGCTTCAGCGATACAGCAAAAATTGGAGCAGGCGATCGCCCGCAGAGAACGGCTTCATCAGGCTTTTTATAGTCCAACGGTAGTGCCCGCAGATTATGCAGCTTGGGTTCTCGAAAGTGCACCGGAGCTGGAGCATTTATCGATCATGCCTGCGGCGGTATGCAACTTCAAGTATCAGCCTGTTATTAGCATTCTAGTACCTACTTATAATCCGCCAGAATCTGCTCTACGAGAGATGATTCAGTCTGTGCTGGATCAAATTTATCCCTACTGGGAGCTGTGCATTGCTGACGATTGTTCGACTCAACCTCATGTTAGAAGCATCATTGAAGAATACGCCCGGTTGGACAGTCGCATTAAGCCCGTATTTAGAACCCAAAATGGCCACATTTCAGCTGCGTCTAATTCAGCTGCGACTATCGCCACAGGAGAATTTATCTCTCTTCTCGACCACGACGATGAGTTAACGCCCGATGCCCTGTATGAAGTCGTTTCGCTCATCAACCAACATCCCGACGCAGATATGATCTATTCGGATGAAGATAAGCGATTGCTAACTGGAGAACGCGCCGACCCCTATTTCAAACCCGACTGGAGCCCAGACACCTTTCTATCTAGAATGTACGTATGTCACTTGGGCACCTACCGGCGGCGCATTTTTGAACGGATAGGCGGATTCCGCCTGGGCTTTGAGGGCAGTCAAGACTACGATTTGGTTTTACGCTTCACAGAGAAAACCCAGAATATCTTTCATATTCCTAAAGTTTTGTACCACTGGAGAGTGATTGAATCCTCAGTCACTAGCGGCGCAGAAGCCAAGCCCTATGCCTACAAAGCGGCGATTAAAGCCCTAACCGAAGCGCTGGTAAGACGCGGTGAGCACGGACGCATCGAAATGAATCCGCAGGTACCCGGCATCTATATACCTAGATACGAGATCAAAGACTACAAGCTCGTCAGCATTATTATCCCAACGCGCAACTTAGGGAATGTGTTAGATACCTGCTTGCGATCTATTTTCGAAAAAACCACTTATCCCAACTACGAAATTATCCTGCTTGACAACGGCAGCGACGAGCCAGAGACGCTGGCGCTGATTCAGCGGTGGAAAAACAGAGCGCCAGTGCGGTTTCAACATATCCTCTATGACGTTCCGTTTAACTACTCGAAAATCAACAACTATGCTGCAAGTCGCGCCACAGGTGACTACTTTCTGTTTTTGAATAATGATACCGAGATTATTACACCCGGCTGGATAGAGGGTATGGTTGAGCAGGCTCAAAGATCTAGCATTGGGGCTGTGGGCGCAAAAATGTACTACGAAGACGATACGCTTCAGCATGGCGGGGTCGTTCTAGGAATTGGTGACGCGGCAGGACATAGCCACAGACATGCGCACAGAGATGATTTTGGCTATGTCGGGCAGCTTATTGCGCTCAATAACTATTCAGCCGTTACAGCAGCCTGTCTGATGTGTCGCCGGGATGTTTTTGAGTCTGTTGGCGGATTTGAAGAAGCCTTAGGAGTTGCCTTTAACGACGTAGAGCTGTGTATCAAGATACAGAATGCAGGATATAGAAACGTTTGGCTGCCTCATGTAGAGCTTTACCACTACGAGTCTAAAAGCAGAGGCTATGAAGATACGCCCGAGAAGATAGCGAGGCTTCAGCGAGAGGCCAAAATCTTGCGAGCAAAGTGGGGAGAGGTTATTGACAACGATCCTTGCTACAACCTTAACTTAACCAGGGCAAGAGAAGACTATTCTATCAAAGCCGTTTTTTGTGGCGATGTAGTGGAGGTCAATCAGGCGGTGTTAGCGCAGGGATCACCGGTATTAAAAAGCTGGCTCGATTCACCTCAAGTCGGCAGATTCACTGCTGTTACGCAGATTTCTGGTTGGGTGATCGGCAAAACATGTGCGGTTAAGGAGGTAGAGGTGGTTGCCAGCGGTCTGGTAATGGGTTCAACGACTGACATTCACCCAAGAGCCGATGTCGCCGCTGTCTATCCAAACTCAGAGTTTTCTCTAGATTCTGGGTTTCGAGTTCAGTGCAATCTATTAGAACTCCCACCAGATACTAAGTTAGATGTCATCGTGACGCTCGCCGATGGCAGTGTCGTCCAGATTGCCAGCTTTCAGATTAGGGGCGATAAGAAAGCTGGAGGGGCACTTAGTCAACATACCCATTACCGACAGCAGGTCAAACCAGCTTTTGGAAAAGCCAAAGCCAAACTGTCAACAGCTAGTTTCCAAGAAATGATTGCCCTGCAGAAGCAACTGGTCTCTGTGAGTGACGTTTCAATCAGGTATGATGAATCTCAAATTTTTAAGTCGCATATTGACTCACCTAAACCCTGCAATGACGTAAAAAACATCAACATTTCAGGATGGATTTTGAGCGTACGGCACGAGGTGGAGTCTATTGGAATATTCCAAGATGAGACGGCCTTAAAGATTGTGAATGTGGATGTTCCTCGTGTAGATGTTGCCAGCATTTATCCCAACATTATTGGCTCAGAGCAATGCGGCTTTCATGCTCAGATAGAGGCAAAAGAAATAGCGGCGAACTGCTCTCAGCTTAAGGTCAAAGGGCTACTTGACAGAAACTGGCTAGAAATAAGCACCATTGAGCTTAGCCGCCGATAGCCACTGCTATGAAGTAAGCACTATGAAGCACAGTCAGAGCATAAATGTATAAATCAACATCAATAGATGTACTATGGTAAGCCTGAGGTGCATTCATCTCATTAGAGATCATATAGGCAACTAGGCAACGCAGCCAGCTGATAGCCTACAAATGTTTCCTGAGTCAGTTATAAACAAAAATATTATGAAGAAAAAGGTATTTTTTATTCACGTTCCTAAAACTGCGGGCTCTTCCTTTAACGCTTTTCTGGCTGAAAATTTGGTAGGTGATGCTCACTGCGAAAAGTATCTAGATCTTCAGGCGCGTACTTTTCGGAACCCAGTCAAAATAAGAGAGTTTGACTATATATCTGGTCACTTAAACTTTACCGATTTTCAGGCTAACGGTTTCAATAGAAACGACTATTTTATGATGACTATCCTGAGAGATCCGGTTAAGCAGCTGATCTCCCACATTAATTGGGTTATTCATATCTTTGATGTTGGAGAGGATTTTTTTAAGGGTCATCCAAAAATTATTCAGGATATGTCGTTAGAGCTTAGATCTTTAGACCTCAACGATCCTGCTCAGCTTATTCCAGCACTTCAAAAACATGCAGGCCTTTTTCAGAATAATCAGGCCAAATATTTTCGCGATGAGCAGGGACGTTTTGACGCTCAAATAGCAATTGACAACATCACAACGCTTGACTTGGTCGGGCTGACTGAAGAATACGAAAGCAGTGTACGAAAGTTCATTGCTATGAACGACTGCGAGATGGCGTTTAGCCTGCACAGAAAAAATAGAAATTTGAAATATCGGTTAAAGCCTGAAACTTTACTCAGCAACAAAGAGGTTAAGCATTTTATGGAAAATTATAACAAAATAGATGCTGAGATCTATATGTTTGCAAAGCAGCATTTTAAATCGCTAGCTCGGGTTTAACTTTTAGTAGTATTGAGATTATCAAGATTCAGGGTATATTTTCAGCGTTCAGATATAGTTCAAAATATTAACGGTTCTGGGCTATATAGCTCAAAGCACAATCTGAGATATTGGGTCTTCTACGCTGTGCAATTTTGCATCATACGCAGTCATTCCGAGAAGAAAGATAACCTTTGTAGGAGATAATTGTGAACAGTAAAGCATTTGATGAGAAAATAATCGGCACCCCGAGCCCATCAGACCGCCTTTTATACGAGTTTAAAGAGGGTTCCGGGCGTCGGGGATTTAATAGTCTGAAGCCAAAGTTTTTCAACCATGGAGGTCATTGGAGGTATTTTGCTGAAAACGCTAACTTTCAGGGTTGCAACTTTTTAGAGATTGGCTCTAGAGAAGTGACTGGAGTTTCAAAACGTTCGAAGTTTATACCTTTAGCTTCCTATACAGGTCTTGACGTTTTGCCCGGTCATAATGTGGACGTTGTTGGAGATGCGCATCGACTTAGCTCACATTTTAAGAAATCTACTTTTGACTACATCTACTCCACTGCGGTTTTTGAGCATCTGGCAATGCCGTGGGTTGTTGTAGAGGAAATCAGCAAGATTTTGAAGGTAGGTGGAATCGTTGGAATTGAAACTCACTTTTCTCATAGTGAGCATGAGGCACCATGGCATTTCTTTCAATTTAATGAACATGGTTTAAGATGCCTATTCTGTCCTGAGCTTGGTTTCGAAGTGCTAGATTCCGGAATGGAAACACCTCTTGTAGGAAGGTTTTCTATTGACTCCCCTCAGCAAAAAGTTGGACACCCTGTGTATAGTCTTTTCTGTCATTCTAGTGTGCTTGTCAGAAAAACATCTGATGTAGATTTATCCTCTTGGGATTGGAGAATCTGCCTTGAGAGATTATTTGATGAATCTATGTATCCCTCGAATACTGGAATCCATGCGCAACAACAGGCTCTTAGTCCAGTGTAGTCTACTAGGAAAACATCAAGTTTTCGGTGCCAAAAAGCTGGCTGTAGAGTTCGAGGTCTGCTTTGTAGTGCTGGCTAACGACATCTATGAGTTTGTCGGTGTAAAGGGCTTTGGGGGCGGGGCATTGTCCAGCGGCCTTCAATGCTCTGATTTCGTCAGGTGGGGTAGTGGCAAAATTGCCTTCGTACAGGAGCGTGAGCCCGTCTATGCCATGACGAGTAAGCGGACGGGCATCAACGATGGTGAGATTTATTTTTTCTTGTAGGGTGGTAATGGCAGTAGGGAACTGTTCTAGACAAAAGTAGTCGTCGTATTGCTTATACACCAAAAAATCAACCTGGGGTCGCCAGTGAATGTTGCCTCTGCGGATGGGGGGCCGGGTAAGAGAAAGAATGAACCGCTCAAAGGTGAGAGCTTCTATTTCAATTTCTCTTTTGAGCAAGTCGAGGAGGTTCCAGGCGTCTAGGTCTCTACCAACAATTTTGTCTAGATAAACGCTGGCTAGTCTGGCATAGGGGCAGCGAAGGACTGTGAAGGTGTAGCTAGCGGTGATGAGGCTAGGAAGGTCTGCTCTGAAGGTTTGATTATTCTGGTGAATCCAGTTGAAGTCTGCGGTAGATTCTATGCAACCGTTGGCAATGGCGAGAGAAAGCCGTAGGGTAGAACAGGCATTTTTGGGAATGAAGGTGTAGATAGCGTTGCTGGCATAGAATTGCAAGGCATAGCTAGAGGCAAACCTATGGTCAGGATTGTTGGGCAGTGGCCCATAGGTTTGCGTCGCGTAGTTAAGAACTCTCATAGGCTAAATACTTTGTATTTGACTGCCTGAAGTCTATCTAGTACTTCTTTGAAGGAGCCAGAATATGAGAAATAAAATTAGGGGGATCGCTAGAAGAACAATGGCTAGGAACTTGATTCCTTCTATATATAAGAAGACGCCACCTGCAAGGTAGGGAATTAGGCAGAGGGAGACGAAAATGATGCGCGATCGCAAACTTGTAAAAATAGTAGAGTAGTCTTTACTGGTGTCTATTCTTCCTTTTCCTTTGTTATTAGGGATAGGATCTCTTGTCCCTTGGTGGAGACGGTTTTTAGAAATAGGATCATCGCTCACAGTAGTATGCTCATCGCATGTAATCCTCTAATCACTTGAGTGCTGTAAAATTCTAAAAGCTCTGAATACCAAGTCTTGAAGGGCTAGGTTAAGATGAAGTTTCTAAATTTTGGAGAGTTTAGTCCATTTTTATGGACTAAACTCTTATTCTTTCGTTGACTGGCTACTATATTTAACGTTTGTAGTATGCCTGTAAGTCAGGATAGACGAGACTTTAATAAAAACGCAATACTCAAGACCTAACTGTTTTAGTTAAGCTTCACTTGTAATACTAGTATTGTAATAAGAATCCTTGAAATTATTTAAGAACCGGTTGACCATATCTCTGTATAAAATGAGATCATAGTGATTTAACTCAGATATTCTTTGAAGAGTAGAAATGGATACTTTGTCAAATTTATAGCTACCAATGTTTATTTTTGGGATTTTATCTATACTGATCCCAAATTTTTCTGATAACAAAAGAACCGTCAAATCAAGGTACTCAAAAATTCCTATGAATTTAAAAGATTTCTCTAAGTTATTGCATGATTGTTGGTACATAGCTTCAGAGTTAGGATTTTCGCCTATGGAATCAAGTTTCTTCTCACCAGAGATTATCTTAGAAAAAAAATTCTCGAACTCCCAATGGTATGATTTCTCAAAAAAATCGTTAATATCCTCTCCGCCTGCCCTTATTTTGTCTCCTACAGGCCCTTTTTCATTATTGTACAGATGGTGATAATGAGATATAGTCCTAACCACTGGATGGCGTAAAACACAAGCATAAGATGGCGCTATACTTAGATTGTGATGAATACCAAATGGGAAATGGCCGAAGACTAGTTTATGTTTTTCCTGAACTACAGGTAGCATGTCTGACACATTAAAAAATAAGCATTCATCACTGCCTTGGGAAGTTTTAAGAGCTTCCTTTAGAGATCCTCCCGCAGTCTTAGTGATATGCATAAATAATAAAACATCTCTTGAAGATTTTAGCTTGCCAGAATCCATAGTTACCGTTCCAAATATACGATCATAACTTCCCAAGGATGTACAAGTTACTACTCATAAAATAGCTTTTATAAGAGTACACTATGATAATCACTTTAAACTAAAGTTGCCCCAGGGCTAGATTCGATTCGAGCATCAAATAACTCGATATCATTGTGTAGCCAAATAAGTATGCTCTTTTTTCTTTCATGAAAGATACCTTTAGTGAGACTAAGATCATCGATTCTAATGACACTTAACTTTTCTATGCTCTGTAAGAGAGAAAATCCTGACTTCCAAATGCTGTGCTTTGAAAAACCCAATTCTATAAATTTTGGTATTTCGCTTAGTGTTAAATCCAAACAAACACCATCTAGGAAGCTATCAGTAAATTGATCAGGTAAAGTAATTTTGTAGCATCTAAATAGCGTTATTTCCTCAATATAACCATAGCTGCCTTGATTTTCACCCAGTTTTGCTAACTTATTTTCACCAGCGTCTGAGCATTGGGTTACTATATTGAACTCATCTAGCTCGGTACTTAAGAATATCTCCATAATGAATCCTGAAAACTCGGCTTCTGACCCAATCCATCCTTTCAAATCAGGTCGTTGTTGCCAAGAGAACTGAGATGAGTCAAAAAGCTCACCCGCTGACACAGGACAAACGTTCTCAGGACGTTTCATTTCTTCCAGAGAAAAAGCCCATCCCTTTGCTCTGATTAAATTTAAGTGTGTATATTCATCGAATGGACAGGTTATTGAATCAATAAGTCTGTCAGTACTAAGTTGTGCGTCAATCAAGCCAATATTCCAGGTTATTTCGAAATATCGTCTTAAATGCACCCTCAGCGATATTGTTCGTTGTCGGTCGATGCTAAGTTTTTTACTTACAGTTTTCGTATTTAACGGGATGCCTTTTAGCTCTTCATCTTGAAGAAGCTCTGCAAAGTAGTTTTCAAGGATATCTATTGTTTTTCCCCAGTCGAAATCCTTAGCAGTCTCTAAACTGTTCTGCTTGAACTGCATCATTAGGTCTGGATCTTCAATCAGTTTCAGAACTGCATTCCTTGCCGCTCTGAAATCACCGATTGGAACTACCAAGGAATTATGTCCATCCACGATATACTCGTCGTGTCCGAGGACATCGCTGGTTACGCATGTACCACCGCAAGCCATCATCTCTAATGGCGGGCCAAACATTCCTTCTACACTAGGAAGTTTGATTAAAATATCGCAAGCAGAGTAAATATGCTTCATCATGGTTATAGGAACTTTCTTAAACATCAAATCTGGCTTTTGCCATGGCTGAAGTTCCCCGTTCGAAGTCACCAACCAAACTTCCGCATCTATTCCCTCAGTAGCTAGAAAAGCGTCGTCCATTTTTTTTCGCGGTATGGACAAAGGCCCCTCAAGCAGAATTCGAATCTTATCTTTAGGCTTTGGAAGTACTGGCTCTGCCTTATGGAAGAAATCAAAGTTTAAACCGTTTCTCGCATACTGAACCTGATGCCCATAATCCCGCTGCAACATTTCGCATATCCACTTTGCTTCGGAAAGATAATGAAAGGGTAGCGTATAGGTGAAATCAGCTAAATCATGCTCAGTGGAGTCCATTGGATAAAACATCTTTTCATCGGCCTGAACAAAATAAACATATGAATATGCAGGCAGCTTTCTCCAAAGGATTTCATAAACAGTTTGCCATCCCGTAGCGATTAAAACATCTACATCTTTCTTTAAGTAGTAGCGCATAGATGATTCAAGATGAATGCTGAGCATTGGGACTCTGAAATTAGGATACCAAGAGAAACTTTGCTCTGCTTCTGTCTGTAGAAAAAAGACATCATGACCTCTATCAATAAGTCGATGAGCATGCTCAATGACAATATTGATACCCCCTGAAATTCCAGCTGTTGGCAAAATGTAGCAAATACGCATAGTCGTCAATGGGGAGAGTATATACAAAGAATGCTGTGGTAGTTCCTTGAGAACATTACCAATTAGACCGGGACAGACCTTATAGACTAAGGAAAGTATGCTTCAGAAAGATTACAAGAACGATATCTTGCCTTCTCTCAATAAAACAACCGCACAACTTCTATTAGATGTTCCAATCAACGAAGGGCAGTTTATAGTACTTATGCATCATCTCAGCCCAATGAGTATCCTGTTCTTTGAAATTAAGTTCGTTATTATCGTCATGTAGTCTGTAAAGGCCGAAAAGATGTTCAACAAAAGTCATTTTGCATCCACGATGAGCTAGTCGAAGCCACAATTCATGATCTTCTCTATAAACCATTTCTCGTCGAAAGCCTCCATGCTTTAACAAGACATCGCGCCTGATTGATATAGTCGATGTTACTATTGGATTAACGCGTTTAAGAATAGGATAGATTAAAGGGAAAACTTCATTTTCAGATAGCATTTTGACTGGGCTATTTTTCCTGCCTTCCATAATTATATAACGGGCTTTTCCCGCAACAGCATCGCAGCTATTCTCCTGAAAAGTCCTTAAAGACACTTCTAGCCTGTCTGGAGTCGAGATATCATCACTGTCTGATAACGCTACATATTCTCCTCTTGCTTCAATGATGCCTCGATTTCTTCCTCGGCAAGCGTTTCCGCTAGAGTCTGCGTAGCTAAAAACACGGATACGCTGATCCCGTTCGGAAAACTCCTTAACTACAGCGCGTGTTGCATCAGGAGAGCCATCTAAAACTAACAACAGCTCGAAGTCTGAATAGGACTGATTTAGCAAGCTCGTTAAAGACTCACGCAGTAGCTGAGTTCTATCATAAATAGGCATAATGATAGAGAAAACAGGTGAGAGCTTCGTTCTGTGGGCACTATCTCTTATTCTTTTGTACCTGTTTAAGTCATCCTGGGCAACTTCCTCATGTGAAGAGTTTTCTGTGATAGCATTGGGTTGAAAAGCAATTTCCCAATTGAAACTGTCTTTATCGTTGGTTTTGCTATCTTGTAATGCAGTTTCAGGCTTCTCTAAATCTGAAGTTTGTAAATAGCCTATCTTGAACTTTCTGTTCTCTTTCATGCCTACCTGACAATAGTGAAAGATTGCCTTCCATTCATTAGTTATCTTATTCTTAAGGTCAGGGTTGAAATCTACATAGTTTTGCCAGTCGAAATCTGCGGGGAAATCAGTGGGATCTATCTCAAACTTCTCATAGATTCCACTTAAAGAAGCAACACGTTTCTCCCGTTTTCCATGTCTCAACCAATGCCTGTAGCAGTCCTCTTCGGTTTTGAAACCTTTTAGGTCATCATACAGCTGACTATAGATTATCCAGTCAAAGTCAGGTTCTTGTATACGGACTTGTGTTTCTGATTCTAATTGTTTCTGAGCTACCGACATATTCATGCACGTGTGTTTAGACTATTCAACAACCTAGTGTTTCTATCTACAATTACGGCAGTAGCAAATCAGGTCGGTTTGCTCTGCTTCGAGAAAATTGAGATGTATTGCCCTTCCACCGCTGAGGAGATGAAAATATAATTTGATTTAGTAATATCATGCCATTTGTGGATTCATAAGCAATTTCTTAATATGCTTATGAATTTAAATCTACAACAACCGGTTGTCTCAACAGAATTTAGCAACTCTTTGCTCGTGACCTTCCTGACTTTTTCCGAGTGGATATTCGGCAAAAAATATGGAAGTTTAGCTTGTAATTGAAGATGAAAATTGCTAAAAAGTATAGACGCTCAATCTCAATCAAAAAAATTAATTTTATAAAATTTATTATTGCACAACAAGTTGCTACACGAATCATAAAAAGGCTCCTTGGCAAGTGTAATCACTCATTTTGTGATCGGCGTCCGCCCAAGAATGGCCAGTATCCACACAGAGATAAACCTTCCAGCCAGTTAAGCATTTGTAAGCACTTTGTAATTTTTCGATAAAGCGGGCTTCAGAAGGCGCTTATCAAAAAATATCTTAGACAACACCAACATTCACTATAAACATGCATCAAAAACACTCAATACTTCAGAGGATAATTGCGCTCCATCTGGCTGTATCCGTCTATCTGGGCTCTATTTGTAAGTGATGGCCCTGAGTACTAAGTTCCTTTGCAGTATTAATTACAGAACAGATTCCCTCTAATCAGGGATTCGGGCTAGATTCAGTGTAATCAATTTTGCATGACTACTTAGAACTAGCGATTTTTAGAGCCTTCGTAAAGTAGAAATCCTAAAAATTAAGCTTCTAGAAGATTCGCGCTATAAATTGTAGACAGTGAAGCGCTGCTATTTATAGCCTACTTATGACGGCGCTCGAATTACGCATAGTTATAGGCGAAGTAGCTTGCATTGATGCTCAGAGCATTCGCAGAATAGTCCTTTATAATCGCTAACAAGTCTCCGTTACTATCGTATATGCCCGTTCCGGTAGGCAGGGCTTCAGTGGTATTTTGCAGGTTATAGCTACCATTGCCCAGTTCGATGACGTCTTCGGCTATAGAGAAGTCCTGAATGAGCGCATAGTCGTTATCACCTGAAGCTGAGTACATGTACTGCACAACATAGGCATCCCTACCGGCTCCTCCTATAAGTATATCAATTTGAGAAGTCGCACTAGTACTATTCAGCACACCGCCAATTAGCACGTCATTGCCATCTGCACCCTGCAAACTATCACTGCCATCTTCACCGTGGAGAATATCGTTATCGGCGCCGCCGTTCAGAACATCATTGTCATCACCGCCGAATAGCATGTCGTCACCTGTGCTACCCAGAAGCATGTCATCGCCTTGTCCGCCGTAGATGATATCAATACCGGCCTCACCTTGCAAGCTGTCGTTGCCACTGCCACCATTCAAGGTATCGTTACCAGTCTGACCATTTAAGATATCTTCGCCATCTCCGCCTACTAAGATATCGTCACCAGTACCACCAAAGAGCTTGTCATTGCCTGTTCCACCATCAAGACTATCATCTCCAGTACTGCCTAAAATTGAGTCGTTTCCATCACCGCCGTTCAAGGTATCGTTACCGCTTGCACCCTGCAAACTATCATTATCCCTACCGCCATTCAAAGTATCGTTGTTGTTCCCACCGTTGAGGATATCTTTACCATCGCCTCCATTCAGCAAGTCATCACCGTTTCCACCTAAAAGGTTGTCGTCCCCGGCATCGCCATTAAGCGTGTCGTTGCCAGCAGAACCTTGGAGGTTATCTTTACCATTTCCACCATTGAGAATATCGTTGTTGGCATTTCCATTGAGCACATCATCGCCTTCTCCACCGTTTAAGGTATCGTTACCGTTGCCGCCAAATAAATGGTCGTTCCCAGCGTCACCATTGAGGGTATCGGTATTGTTGCCGCCTAAAAGGATGTCGTTCCCATTGTTGCCATAAAGCTCATCGTTATCATCTGAGCCTTGCAACCTATCATTTCCCTCTCCGCCTCTCAGCAAATCGGCCTCTGAGCCACCGTTGAGTATATCGTCGCCATCACCGCCCTCTAGCAAGTCGTTGCCTCCCTGTCCAAACAAAGAGTCGTTACCAGCTAAGCCAAAGATACTGTCTTTTCCATTTGTTCCATTCAGCGTTTCTGATTCAGATGTACCTATAATAAGATTGGTTTCTTCGCGATCGCTAAAATTAACCCCACCCACCGTCTCATTCGCTTCAACCGTTACCACCTGAGCCTGCAATCCAGCCGAATTCGCTCGCAATAACCAGTTAACGCCGGTTGATTGCACAGCTGAAAAACTATTAGGATCAGCCGAAATCGCCTGCCAAGACCTACCCGCAGGTGCCGTCACATCCTGCGGAACCAGCGTAAAGTCTGTTCCATTACCGGCATACAACGCCCCTACAAAAAACCTACCGCTCACGGTGGTAGGCGCGACCGCCACATTCGCAAACCCATCTATCCCAGTAATAGCAGGCGTCACCTCCAACACCTTTTCATCAGCATCAGGCCGACTGTCCCCATCCGCATCCTGATAAATAAACAGCTTTTCTGGATTGCTTAAACCTGGATAATTAGCCCATGCAGGCGATCTCAACACCGAGATAGAAGTCAATAGCGCTTCTTGCCCGACCGGCACCTCAAACTGATTGAAAACCAACACATCCGCGCCGCTAGCGCTAACGACCCTAGCGCCCTCATTTTTACCATCATCTAGCTGAAACCTTTCATTCCCCAACAGCGCATTCGCACCCGGAAAAGTCTGCTCCCGCTCAATCGGCAGCACTGGCAGCAGCCGATAAGTCCCCGGTACAACATTGTTGAAAATATACACCCCATTCGCATCGGTTGTGGCTGCAAGCTCACTCCCATCTCGCTGCCGGTTACCATTCGCATCTATAAACACAGTCCGCCCTGCAATACCGCTCTCGCCGATATTTTGCGTACCATCTCCATTAATATCGTTAAACTGCACACCTACAATTTTGCCAAACCCCGCATTGGGCGCTACGCCCACCGCTAGCATCAGGTCTTGCTTTTTATTTTCCGTTCCCACGCTCACGCTATAGCTATTCAGCGTGCTGCCATTTTGCACAAAGCTAACCGTATAAGTTCCCTGCTGAGGCACCAGCGTTTGATACCCACCCGCCTCATTGGTTTGCACCGAAGCATTAAAGCCACCACTGCCAACAACATTAACCGTAACGCCTCCAAGCCCTTCCCCCACGCTATAAAAGTCGTTATCATCCATATCCCGAAAAGCCACACCCAACAGCCATTCGGTTGCCCCTGTATTTCTATTCGCTAAATGCTGCGTTACCACCAGCGGGCCTACATCATTACTATTTAACCGGGCCGATGGAACAATCGAAAAACCCGCCTCAGTATAAAGATTATTTAATAAACTAATGCGATGCCCCGGCGGATCTTGAATGCCCGTTGATGTATTCCCCCAGTCAACCGTGAGGCCCGCATGGGCATAAAAAGGAGAAACGGCAAAAGCATATATATTTTCGGCCACTGCCGTATAGCGATCGCTCCCCGCCGCCTCCATCCGCGCCAAATACCCCAGCTCACCCGGAAAAAAGTGGCTCTGACTATTATTGGTAATCATCAGCTGGTTGTGAGCCGTCGCCGAATCATGCAGCTGCACCGACCATGCCAACGGCTGCGACGCCACCGTTAACGCCGCAAACTGAGCAGTCAAAACCGGAGAAATAGTCCCATCCGGAGCCTTCAAGCCAAAAAAAGCCAGCGCCTCATTCACATCTTCGTCACTTGAGTTCACCAGCCAATCCAGCTCAGCCGCCGGAGCCATTCGAAAACGATTAACCAGTTCGAGCAAGTACTGTTCGTAGGAGTTAGGCTGTGCCATATCAATAAAAATAAAAAATAAGACTAAATATCAAAATTAAACCAATTGTTCGTTTCTTCTGCACATCAACCGGAGAAAATGTCTCCTATTTACATACAAACCACAAACCACATACAAGCTACATACAGGCACAAGGGAAAAGCAAACCAATAAAGTACCGATTAATTTGTAGAGACTGAATGCCTCATCTAGAAATATAAGATTTATCCCTTGAGCCAATAAT
The DNA here is from genome assembly GCA_001314865.1 of Phormidesmis priestleyi Ana. Classification (GTDB taxonomy): domain Bacteria; phylum Cyanobacteriota; class Cyanobacteriia; order Phormidesmidales; family Phormidesmidaceae; genus Phormidesmis; species Phormidesmis priestleyi_B. The sequence continues at coordinate 80,090 of LJZR01000008.1, forward strand.
TGGGTTTCCCAAAATTTGAGGAGGCCGGATTCAGCCTCCCTAAACTTGGGCGGTAGGGAGGCAATGCAGTCATTCTGCTGCCCTCATAGTTTTAATTATGCTGAGCTACTTACTAACGATGTTAACCATTCCCTTTAACTGTAAAATTTAAAAGACCCCATCATAAGCGAGACCTTGTCAACATCCATGAACACATCTACAGACCTGCGCAAACGTGCCCAGTGGATTTTAGACCGCCTGCCTATCGAAGTCCTACAATCAGTCGTTAATCTTCTAGAAGCCTTTTGGCAAGAACTAACCCCAAAATCGGAACTCACGGAACAAAACCAACCAAAAACTTACGATTTCTCCGATTTGGCAGGTCAGCTAGAATGGAAAGGAGATGCCATCAAAGCACAACGAGCCTTGAGAAATGAGTGGTAAAAGATACCTACTAGATACAAACGCTATTATCGCTTTGCTTGCCAACAATTCACAAGTATTCGAGGTTACTCAACAGGCTGACTGGATTGGTATCTCCGTTATTGGTCAGCTAGAGTTTCTAGCCTTTGATGCACTAAGTCCATCAGATCAAATTTTATTTGAGCGCTTTAAGCAACGGGTAGATGTCATCAACTTATCCAGTGATCAGACAGAACTTTTGAGCGGAATCATAGAAATTCGCCAAAATTATCGATTAAAACTTCCAGATGCAATCATCGCCGCTACGGCTATCCATACTTTATCTACTTTGGTCACCGCAGATAAAGAATTTCAAAAGATCAAAGAACTATCTATCTATTGGTTCTAAACGCTGCTTTCCAAGCATGGGTTCCTGTCCGTTCACTTGCACCCGTATTGTGACTGCTCACTTACCTGCCACAGCATCAACGGGCAAGAGCTTCTTCTCGAAGACGACTTTTCCTAACGACATCCGAGCATTAAAAGCTGCTAGCCAATGCCCAGCGCCTAAACCCCACAACCAGCCGATATCGCCAGCAGCCACTCCAAAGCCAATATCAATCTCTACCAAACATGTATACGCATTCGTATAAGCAAATAACCTGCGACCTCAATCGGCATCCCGCTCAAACGCCACATCTTCATAAAGTGCGACAAAAGTATCGGTGAAGTCAATGCTTTGCAGCGTAAACTCTTTTGCCTCTGGCGTGTAAGATTGCAACACCCAAAGCCCAGCCTCATTACGGCGAAAACACTCGACCCTTTGGCAGCGAGTATTGACCAAAACATACTCTTCCAAACTCTCCAACAGCTGATAGTCAATAAACTTATCCCCCCGATCAAACGCCTCAGTCGGTTTAGAAAGCACCTCTACAACCAGCTTAGGAAAGCGTTTATACTCCAAAGCTTCCTGATCGCGAAGATCGCACGTCACCATCACATCCGGATAATAAAAGCGGTTTCGAGCATCAATGCGAGCTTTCATATCAGAAATATAGACCCGACAACCCGTCCCCCGCACATGGTTACGAATCAACGCAAATAAATTGCCCGCAATCGTAACATGAGCCTCACTGGCTCCGGCCATTGCATATACTTCACCATCTATATACTCGTGCTTAACAGCCGCTTCCACCTCTAGCCGCAGGTATTCATCAGGCGAAAGATAGTAAGCAGAAGCAATCATAGGATTATTTCCCACAGCAAACCCAATGGCTTCAGAATAGCTTAAAAGCCCAGCCCCAGCATTCAAAGCCTCGAACCATTAACGTCAGTTTTAAATCAGCAATTTCTCAAACTGCCGCGAGGCAAGCCCTTCAACCCGCATAGCCTCTGATCAAGCAGTTGCAGTATTAAACTTATGAGGGCAACAGAATGACTGCATTGCCCCCTGCATCGCGAGTCTGGGGGCTTGTGAATCTGCCCTCCCCCAAACTTGGGGAAACCCATTATTGGCTCAAGGGATAAATCTTATATTTCTAGAGGGGGCGTTCATTTAATAAAAAACTTTCAAAACTCCTAAAAACTCCTAAAAGCTTCTAATAAAGCCTCCAGTGCCGGTTGTAACAGCCCACCTTGGGGGCTTTGTTATTCGGTATACGAACAGCATTGAGCTGTCCTTCGGTTGCGTTCGGACATTTATCTAATCCCAATACCATCCTGATAGCTAAGTAGGCCAGTGCTATTAATAAGTAAGTAGGCTTTATGAAGCTGACGATCAAACCAAGTACTTGCACTCGCCCCCCGGCCCCCGAACTCGGGGGAGATCGCGAATTCGAAATACTCAGATCGCCCTTCCAGAAAGCTGTTGAACCTCTTGCCTCAGAGCCCCAAAGTTGGGGTTGGGGGCATCCAGGAAGGTAATAGTTTTCCTGCTTTTAATAACGCTGACCTACTTGCTGACCTACTTATAGAGAATGAAAATAACTCTGTTGAATTCTCTATCCGCAAGTTCTAAAGCCACAAGTTCTAAAGCCACAAATTTTAAATTCAGGCACACTTCCCTAACCGCATATTCTCCATATTCTCAATGATGAATACAATACCTTTGTAACTTTTGTGAGCCTAAGATTTTATGAACCTAAGATAAAGCGCCGACGGCTTCTTTAAAGACGCCTTCATCAATAAACCTTTATTTATAAGTACGATACTATGATGGAGCGTACCATTGTTAGTTGAGTATTTTAGTTAAGTAGCTCAGTATCGTTGAACCTATTGAGAGCACCTGAGATGAGGGCAACTGAGGGTAGCTGAGGGCAATAGACTGACTGCGTTGCCCCCCTGCCCCCCAAACTTGGGGGGCTTGTGAAGCCGGACTCTCTCGAACTGGGTCATCAAGGGGGGCGTTCAGTTTCTGCAAATTAATTTGACCGACTTATTTTATGCAATAAATATTTTCACATAAACTTATCGGTTACCATTTCCCCGCTGGTCGCCGATCTAATAAAAAAATCACCAATCAGGAGATATTTGAGTCCTATGGAACCAGTCATGAACAAAGCGGTTACAGGCTATTTGCAGCAGGCCCGCGAGGCCCAAAAAGCCGGCAACATTGATGCCGCCGCTACAAACTACAATCAAGCCCTCACTCTAGAGCCTCACAATATAGATATTCACCAGGCGCTAGGCAGTCTCTATCTTCGACAAAAAGAATACGAGCAAGCCAAAAGCAGCTATCTAAGCATTATTGGGATCAATGCAGATATTCCGCTAGCTCACTTTTGGTTAGGCCGCATTGCCCAAATCCAAGGTCGATTAGATGACGCCGCTGGTTCTTACGAATATGCCATTTATTTAGACTCATCCGATCCCCGCCCTCATGAGTTTTTGGGCGAAGTACAGTTTGCCAAGCGCAACTTTCCATATGCTGCAGACTGTTATAAAAGAGCGATCGCCCAAGGGAGCAATTCCCCACGATCTCGTTTCATGCTAGGCCGAATCGCACAACAAAATAACGATGACCAGGCTGCTTTGGACTACTATCAGCAGGCAATCGCACTCAACGACAAAAACGCTGGCTTCTACATGGCTATTGGCAGTATTTACTCTAGCCAAAAGCAGCTGACAGAAGCCGCACAAGCTTATAAAACGGCTACCGAACTCAACGGAAATCTGCAAAATGCCTTCTTTCAACTAGGCCGCATTGCCCAAATGCAAAAGGATGAAGAAGGTGCGATTGCCGCCTTCAAAAAAGCCATTGAGCTAAATCCTGAAGATGCCAGACCTTATCAGTTCTTAGCCGAAACTCAGTTTAGCCAGAAAGCGTTTGATCTGGCAGCCGCTAATTATGAGAAAGCAATCAAGCTAGGGTCACAGGCTCCGTCGGTTCGTTTTAAGCTTGGCCGGATTGCGCAGCAAAACAAAGATTTTGAAGCGGCGATTAGCTGGTACGAGCAGGCGATCGCCCTGAACGATCAAAACCCTCAGTTCCACTACTGGCTGGGCACCGCGCAAGCACAACAAAACGATATTGAAGGCGCAAAAGCCAGCTACACCCAGGCACTCGCACTCAACTCAGAGCTTAAAGTAGCCCAGCAAAAGCTCGATAGTCTTTTAGCCGCCGAAAGCTCATCTGCCGAAAGCTCAGCCACTGAAAGCTTAGCCAGCGAGAGCGTCGAAACCCAAAGCCCACCCCCCAACACTGCGCCCACTCAGTCAGTAGAAGGCTTTAGCATCAGCATCTCCAGACCTGACACAACCAACCCCGTCGTCTCTTCCTCTGATTATCCAGCCCCCACTTTCTTCTCAGAGCAGCCAGCTGAAGAATCCAGCAACACAGCGGTCTTTAAACAGGAAACGCTCGCTCCTGAAAAACCGCAAAAGCAGCCCAATCGCTACCCCGGCAGCTCATCTACCGCAGCAGCCCTAACCCTAGAGAACCCAAACGCTCGTAATCCATTTGAAAAAGCAATTGATCTACTGAAGTCTGCGGGCAAAGCACTCGGACTATAGATTAAGCGCGAGATTAGGGATAGGCAAATAAATAAAGTACTGCTTTCCCTTTTCTCCCTGGGGAAAGGGCAATGCCGTAATTCTGTTGCCCTTATAGGTTTAATGATGCTGAGCTACTTATAAACCTTATAGACTATAGAAAATTGCTAGCCGACTTGAATCAACTACTGTATTCTTGATTCCAACCAGCGCTGAAATGATTTTTGGCTTTCTCCAGAAGGTTGTCCAAAAATGAGATTTTTGAGGCTGACATCCTCATCAAGCTCATTCCAGTGAATACCGCTACCGCCCCCTATAAATCTATAACTGCTGCGCTCCTCAGTCGAGCCCTGAAGTAGGCGAGGATACCAAGCTAAGGGAACGGAGATAGTGCGACCATCTGATAAATCGACAGACAGTGATTCGTCTGTTATGGTTACTTGTTGAATGGTAGGAACTTCAAGCAGCTCAATCGTTAAAGAATTCATTCCACCCTTTCAGTAGTTGTGATTGGTGTTCTTCTACAAGCTTTTGAATGCGGTTTATCTCTACACGGTTAAACCCCCTGTTGCTTTGAAGACGAATAGGCGAAAGCCAAAATTTAGCTTCGGCATTGTCACGTTCAACATGTATGTGAGGCGGTTCGTCGCGATCGCCCGCATAGCAGAAAAAACGATACGGGCCGACACTGAAAAAAGTAGGCATTCAAAACTTTAGTTTAACTGACTTGTGACGCCCCCCGATCCACAAGTTTGGGGGATTTGAGTTCGGTTCTTAATGATCAGAGCACTTGGGCTGTAGATTAAGATCCGCTAAAGATAGCGATATTTTGCGCCTAGCGTTAGGGCAGCGCCAATGCACAGCAGCAAAAATAAGCCCACAGCGACAGCTCCCATCCAAATGAATTTTTGGGAGCTGTGATTATGATTGGAAGGCTGCGATCGCTTAAAAAGGTCATCATCTCCCAACTGCTCAGTCGCAATCCGTTTCGCTACTTGAGGCGAAACCCGCAGATGCCAAATATTCTCCGGCTGCACCAAGATCACCGGGCCATTGCCACACTGCCCCAAGCAGCCTGAAGCCTCCACCGTAACTTCAGCCGGAGCCTGTTGCTGCAACACCTTCAAGACCGCCTCAGCCCCCTGCTGCTGGCAGGTCACATTTTGACATGCCAGTACCTTGGGCGTCTTTTTTGGGGGCGTCCTTTTGGGGCGCCGTTCATCAGACAAATTGTCAGGCATTACAATTTTTTTCCCTGTAGTAGCGCCTTACGCTGCCGAACACTGTGCTTGCGGTTCTGCGCCGGAGAATCTTCACCGCACATCACCTCCATTAAGCGCATCCCTTGATCCGGCAAGCGCCTCACACAGTCTACAAAATCCTTCACCGTTTCAACCCGCTGATAGGCAATGCCATAGGCCGCGCACAAGGCGACAAAATCCACCGACTGCGGCGTGACAAAATACTTTTCAAACTCAGGCTCAAACTGTGAAATCGGCAGCATTTCAAAAATTCCGCCCCCAAAATTGTTGATGAGCACAATGGTGAGATGGCCCACCAGTTGAGGCGCATTTAACAAGCCATTCGTATCATGCAAAAAAGCCAAGTCGCCTGTGAGCAGCACCGTTGGACGATTGCGATGCGCCAGCCCCATGGCCGTTGAAAGCGTCCCGTCAATGCCATTGGCCCCTCGGCTAAAAACCAGCTGAATATGGCGATCGCCCACCGGCCAAAAAGACTCTACATCCCTCACTGGCATACTGTTTGCCACAAACAACGGAACCGCCTCTGGCAAATGCTTAGCCAGCAGCCAAACCAGTTTACTTTCTACCAAGGCAGGCTCCTGAGTGAGCTGTTGGTCTAGCTGCTGGCGCGTGCTTGCCTCCCAGCTGAGCCACTGCTGCCGGTACGCCAGCTGAGCTTTTGGCATCTGTCGCTGAAGCACAGCGCCTCGCTGAGGCATAGCGCCTACCAACGGGGCAGTGGGCGAAAACGAGGCAAACACCTGAGCCACTTCATGCGCGATCGCCTCAACCGTTGCCGTTACAAAATGAGTCATCCCATGCAAAGGGTCTAAATTTTGCCCTGAGCCAATAATCCAACGCTGGGCATTAGCGGCTTGCAGCCACTGTCGCAACGCCTTACTCGTGGGCAAAGGGCCTAGCTGAATCACGTTTTGAGGACTGAGTGCATGGGCTTGCTCAGGCGATCGCAAAATAATGTCGTAAGTAGAAACCAGCGCCTCATTTAGGCTGCCATAGTTGCGCAAAGGCGAGAGCCCTTCAGCCAAAACAGGCCAACCCAACGCTTGTGACAGCTGACTCACGGCCCGACAGTAGGCTTCAGGATTAGCCGGAGTCGCTGGCCCTGCAATAATGACGCCCCGATGACATTGTTGCCAGGTAGCTAGCCAGGTGGCCATGGGTAACGTCGTTTGTTGAAGCACCCGTTCAGGGGTGGGGTTAGTTTCAAGTTCTGGGCCAGAAACATCCGAAACACCAGAAACCGCCGAAACCGCCGAGAAAAAATGAGCCGGATGAAAAGTTGCTGCGATCGCTGCCATCACATCCGCCATCTCCGGATTGGCCACAGGCGGCAGCGGATCGCGAAACGGACAGTTTAAGTGAACCGGCCCGGCAAACGGTGCCACCGCCCGCCCCCAGGCACTCACCAAAGTCTGCCGCAAATATGCCAGCATTTCGGCACTCGCCATCGGCACCGCCATCTCGCTGTAATGCTTCACAAAGCCGCCATACAGCTTTTGCTGATCAATCGTTTGCCCCGAAGCGCAATCTCTCATTTCAGCTGGCCGATCCGCCGTCAATACCAACAGCGGCACACCACTTTCAAACGCCTCAATCACCGCCGGATAAAAGTTCGCACCCGCCGTCCCTGAAGTACACACCAACGCTACCGGGCGATGCTGCCGCTTGGCACAGCCCAACGCAAAAAAAGCCGCCGAGCGCTCGTCTAAAATCGGCAGCGCTTCAATCTCAGGATGTCGGGCGAAGGCATAGGTCAGCGGCGTAGAGCGAGAGCCCGGACACACAATCGCCGTCTTAAGCCCCAATCGAGCGAGCGTCTCTACCGCGACCGACGCCCACAAACTGTTGACGTTACGAAAATCAATGGGCATTCACCACCCGTTCCTTACACCAGCGCATTCAGCAGCGTCTGCAATTTTAGCTTGATCTCTGCCAATTCTTTGGCCGGTTCAGAGCCCGCCACAATTCCGGCCCCGGCATATAGCCTCGCCTTGCAGCCATCTATCAGCGCCGAGCGAATGCCGACAATAAATTCGCTATTGCCCTCGGTGTCTATCCAGCCAAAGGGCGCAGTATACAGCCCTCGGTTAAATCGTTCATGCTGCCGGATAAACTCACAGGCCCGCTGCGGCGGCACTCCTGCTACCGCAGGCGTAGGATGCAGCTTGGCTAAAACCTCTAACGGCTGGACGCTTTGCGGGCTATTGAGGGCGGCGCTAATCGGGGTGTGCAAGTGCTGCACATGTAAAAGCCGCAGCAGCTGAGGACTCGCCGCATAGTGAGGATTCAGGCCCAGCGATCGCAGCTGCTCGACAATAAATTCCACCACGACTCGATGCTCGTAGCGCTCTTTTTGCGAATGTAACAGCGTCTGACCCAGCTGCCAATCGATGCCCCGGTTCACCGCACGCGATGTGGTGCCTGCTAGCGCCTCAGTGGTGAGCTGCCCTTGGGTAATCGTCAGCAGCCGTTCGGGGCTCGCCCCAATAAACGACTGGCCCCTGCCATTCCCCACTGAAAATACCGTGCAGTCAGGATGATGACGCCGCAGCGCTTGCAGCGATCGCACCACATCCACCGGCTGCGCCACCACCACATCCATTACATCGGCCAGCACCACCTTATGCAGCTTTTTCGCCTGTACCTGCTTTAGCGCCGCCGTCACCGCATTTTCAAAATTCGCCACATCTTTGGCGACTGACCGCCCGCCCAAATAGCCCACTGGCCGGTAGCTAATCTGCTCAGCTGTTATCAGCCGCCGCAGCCGCTCATACATCCAATCCACCGCACTGCTCACATCGGTCGTAGGCGACACCAAGCAGTTAAAGGTCACCACCGAAGCCTCTGCGCTGGTTTGCACCTGGATTTTGGGCACAAAGACATAGGCAGGCTCAAACTCAGCGGGCTGCCCAGTCAGTTCTTCAGGTGATTCTTCAGTTGGTTCTTTAGGCGGTTCGGGGTCAGGCTCTGGGACAGGTTCTGCAAAAAAGGTCGCGCTGAAAAAAAAGTGACCCCTTTGCCGCTCTGCCTGTCTAGCGGCAAGGTCGGTCACGGGCGATCGCGACGGTGCCAAATAATTCGGCAGCTGATTCGGCAGCTGATTAGATAAAGGCGTCACCGAAGAGTCGGGCGCAGATAGCGCACTCAGGCGGCTATACCGTACCGGCTCCGCATACAAAAACTGCCGCTGCCAAAAGTTGATAAAGTCTTGCGATCGCGAAAATCGGTTGGTGCCCGCCGCCTCAAAGGCAACTGCAACGCCAATGCCTACCATCGAAAGCGGCTGAGGTGAGTCGTAATAGGCATGTCGCTCGCTCGGCTCACCCAAGGCCGACAGCACCACCCAAGGCGCAATGGGCCGCGCCATAAAGGTGAGGCTCGCAATCTTCGCCTGACCCAGCTGAATCGCCTGCTGCTGGGCACAGGTTAAAAACCGGAGCGATCGCGCCCTTTCATAGCTGGTGTCAAAAATATCGATTTCGTGCTGAACAACTGGCATGAAGGGTGCAGTAACCGGCGATCTCTCAATTTTCCCATGCGATTCACCAATCTCAAAACTTCATGCAGTAAATCAAGAATGATGAATAATCAATTAATCCATGGCTGAACGCAGAGGTTGAATGCATGGGTTAAATGCATGGGCTGAATGCATGGATGAAATGCATGGGCTGAATGCATAGAGACAAGGACTATCGAGATTTTACTGTTAATACCTGGCTGGCCGTTAACGCAAAATCCGGAAATAGCGGCGATTGAATCACTTGGTCGGCTTGATAACATTGTTCTTGGTAGCGACTGTCTTCTAAGCTCAAAACAACGACTTGCCCCTGATGCCTGTCGGCAATCCAATATTCACGGACGCCCCTTGCTTCGTACTGCGATCGCTTGTCAGTATAGTCCTCGTCAGAATTGGACTGGCTCACAAATTCCACGATCAAAAGCGGATCATCATGGTCTAGGGCAAGTCCATTGTGCCTATTTAAAATCTGCGTAGCGCCCAGTTCACTTAAAACCATCAAGTCTGGAATGCGACTCCGCTGTCGAATGCGCCTTGTTCTGCCATTAGGTAGTTTAATCGTCATCGGCGCGACCTCAATCGCCGTCGCATTCAAACTAAACAAGTCCCACGCCAAAAATTGCTCTAAGTACCGAAAAAGCGCCAAAGCCAGTAATACATTCGTCCGATTTTCATAAGGCAATTCAATCAGTTCTCCGCTCTCTAACAGCTCGTAGTGACTATCTGTGCCAGTGTCATAGGCAAGATACTCCTCAAAGCTCAAACGTTTGACAGGGGTGTACACAGGGGCCATTTTGATTTCTCTCAATCACATCAATTTTACAACAACCCGTTTTAGCGATTAGTAATGCGTCTAGTCATGCGTCTAGTAATGCGTCCCCGTTTTGCGATAGTGAACGGCTGTTTTGGCATTGTTGTCCATCACTTCACCGCCGCTAACCGTGGCATAAACCACCCAGTGGTCGCCGCAGTCCATCCGACCGGCCACAGTGCATTCTAAGTAGGCGATCGCGTCTTCTAACACCAGCTGCCCTGCCTCAGTTTCCCGAGTGTTGACCCCCGCAAAGCGATCTTCGCCCGGTGCAAACGGCTTTAAAAAGTGCTTCATAGGCCCCAAGTGCTTACCCTCTGCCAAAATATTCAGGGCAAAATTAGCACCTGTGTGCATGAGATCTTCAATCGCGCGATCTTTTGCGACAGCGACGGTAAACCCAGGCGGGGTAAAGGTTGCCTGCGCCACCCACGAAGCCAGCATGGCGCTGCTGATATCTCCTTGCTTAGCGGTGACCACACACATCGAGCCCACCAGCCGACCAATCGCTTTTTCAACAGAAGTGGCCGTCACTCTGGGGGCCTTGACCTTTCTGCTTTTTTTCAGCTGCTGTGCAAAGTCAGTGCCGGCCTGCTCGCACTGCTGCAAGGTTTTGGCATCTGGGGTAAACTTCACTCGAATCGGCTCAAACCCAAAGCGGTAGCCCGCATCTTTGAACTTACTCTCTAGCAGGTCAATCGCTTCACCACTCCAGCCAAAAGATCCAAACACGCCAGCGAGCTTGGTTTTACTCGCAGCGGAGAGCACCACGCCCAGCGCCGTTTGAATTTGAGTGGGCGCATGGCCGCCCAAGGTCGGCGAACCCATGATAAAGCCTGCCGATTTCTCAGCCGCTGCTTGAATTTCAGCCGTCGTTGCCTGCTCAGCGTTAATCGACTCTACGCCCACGCCTGCTTTAGTAATGCCGCGCGCGATCGCTTGGGCAATCGTAGTGGTATTGCCATAGGCCGAGGCATATATCAGCACCACCGACAAATCGCTGCCTTTTTGCTGAGTTGCCCACTGCCCGTAGCGCTGCCCCAGCTCTGTGACCCCATACCGAATCAGCGGCCCATGACCCACCGCATAGAGCCGAGGCGCGTAGTCTTTCAGCTTTTCGAGCGCAGTGGTGACCTGCCGCGCATTGGGGGCCATGCAGCAGTCAAAATAGTACTGTTGGTCTTCTAAAAGGCTTTCCCGTTGGAGGTCGTAGGCTTCTTCACTACAGAGATGGGCACTAAAAAACTTGTCGCTAAAGAGCACTTCGCTGTAGCTGTCGTAGGTGAGCATGCTATCGGGCCAGCGAGGCGTCGGCGTAATGATAAATTGAAGATGATGGCCTTGGCCCAAGTCCAAATCGGGGTTAGATCCGCTTTTGATGACTTTGATTGGGTTTTGTAGGCCCGTTTCGGTGAAGACGGCTTCTAGCGCGATCGCCGCCGGGTTAGAGCACACCACCGTCGCCTGAGTCATCAGCGGCAGTAGGGCCTTGAGCGTTTCAATTCGGTTGGGGTTCACATGGCCCAACACAACATAGTCAATATCATGCGGGTTAATTTCAGCCTGTAGCGCCGCCAAAAAAACCTCGGTAAAAGAGCTACCCGGTGGATCTATGAGCGCAATTTGGTTCCCTCGAATCAGGTAGGAATTGGCCGTGGTGCCTTTTTCAAGCGCGTATTCAATCTCAAAGCGCAGCCGATTCCAAGAGCGCGATCGCAACACCATGGTATCAGCGGCAATGGGCAGTATCTGCACATCCCTGGTGCGTTCGGCAAAGTCTTGAGCGGCTGAGGCAGTCATGACAATATCCCTCTTTGAATGAGATCTTTTCTTTCAACATACAAGGTCAGCCTAATGATCTGCTGCCTAATTTTGACTTAAAGATACAAAAATACTCTTCAGGCCACCCCATTTTCGGCTTTGCCCCGTCTTCGAGCTTTAAGTTTGACAACTCATTTATAGATACTGAAAGCCCCTTCCAGAAAGATAAGATTTATCCCTTGAGCCGATAAAGGGTTGCCCCACATTTGGTGGAGTCCGGAGTCAGAACCCCCCAAGAATTGGGGGGCAGGGGGGCAATGCAGTCATTCTGTTGCCCTTCTAGATGCCCTTCTAGATGCCCTTCTAGATGCCCTTCTAAATGCCCTTATAGATTTGATGATTCTGAGCTACCTACTTCAAACGCCCTTCTAAAAAAATCCGCTAAAAAGTCCGCCATTTTTACCATAAGCGGCTATAGTGTTGGCGAACAAATTTGACGCATACATTTTTCAACAGCCGAGGCGAAACCCGTGAAGCAAGTCAATTTCGTAGTAATTTTCGTAATTTGCTTAGCTCTCGTTCTCTTTGGTATTGAGAACACCACCCCCTCTGTGATTCACGTTGTTCAAGGCGTTGATTTTGAAGCGCCTCTCAGCGTGGAACTCATCATTGCAGCGGGCATTGGCGCAACCCTGGCTTGGGTGTTTAGCGTGTGGGTACAGCTTCAGGGCATTGCCCAAAAAAGTCCTGAGATTCAACAGCGAGAGTTACGAATCCAGCAGTTAGAAGAAGATGTAGAACGCTATCGGGTAGAGCTAGAACAGCTGCCGATGCTACCCCAGGCTAAAAACACCGCTCAAGATGAGAATGAAGCCTATGTTCAGTAGGTTTTATTAGGCTTTTTGTAAAACGTTTAGCGTTTTTTGTAGAATAAGCGTACTAAAGTGTGGCTGTACTATCAGGTCTGGCTTCGCAACTTCTTTGCGACTTTTTTGTGATTTCTTTGCGGCTTCTGCTAAAACCCTACTTACCCCCTTAAGCGAATAGCTTCTTATGTCCAGTTCATTGGCCCAAGGCGCGATCGCATTTCTCATTGACCTGGCCGAAAAGGGTGAAATTGACCCTTGGGACGTTCAGGTCATTGATGTGATTGATCGCTTCCTAAAAACGCTCAAAGATCAGCCCACTGCCAAACAGCCGACTGAGCAAGGTCGTTCGTCTTACGAGTCGAGCCTATCGGAGTCGGGGCAGGCATTTTTGTATGCCTCTATGCTGGTGCTGCTAAAGGCCGATACGCTGGTGCGCCATGAGCTAGAACAGCAGCAAGAAGACCTCACTGGCGACGACTTTTTTGACGACGAGCTCGATTTTAGTGCCGATGAGCTACCCAAAAACTTAGAGCAGCATATTCATCGCCGCGCCGTTGCACCGCCGCCTGCCAAAAGGCAGGTCACGCTCAGTGAGCTGATTGGTCAGTTAGAGGCGATCGCTGCTGCGATGAGCGAGCCTTCCCGTGTGCGATCGCGTGCGGCCAAACCCCATACCAAACGCGAAGCCGTCCGCGCCATTTCCGAACTCGCCCACCAAGAAAACCTCAACGAAATCGCCGACGCCCTCAACGCCTTTTTAGAAAACCACTGGGACGATGTTTTTGAAGACACCGTAAACTGGATGGACTTTGAACTACTGCTGACCCATTGGGCGAACTTCCGCCCCGATGTGCTAGGCGGCCCCATTCAGGGCGAACTCTCCGAGTCCGACTACAAACATGAAAAAGTCGGCGTCTTCTGGGGACTGTTGTTTCTCACCTCGCAGTCCAAAGTAGAGCTATTGCAAGAAAACTTCTATCAAGACTTAAAAGTTCGTCAGCTCAACGAAGTCACCCTAGCAGAAGTCCCGGCCTACGCCCTGCCTGACTAATGCAGCTTTATTGTAAAAGAGATTGATTAAGTCAAAGAGATTGATTAAGTCAAAGAGACTGATTAATCGGCGTTGTAAAAAATGATCGCTTCGCTGATGGGCTTTAGCTCGGTGCCGGGGTAGTAAAACGCCAGAATTTGCTCGCTAGAGTAGCCTTTTTCGCCTAAATGGTACGCGCCCGTTTGGCTCATACCGACGCCATGGCCAAAGCCGCCGCCAATGAATCGGTAGCCAGTAAGGACAGGCACATCTGTCTGCTTGTTAGTATTCGAGGGCTGCTCTGTATTTGCAGAATTTGCAGAATTTGCAGGATTATTGGCAGGATTGGCAGATGTCCCTATATTCGCAGGATTCGCAGAATTGGCAGAATTCGCAGAATTCGCAGATGTTGCTGTATTGGCAGAATTGGCAGAATTGGCAGCGGTGGGCGTTGGCTTGCCTACGGACGAATCGGTAGGTATCGCAGCCGCAGCTGGCGGGTCTGTTGTCTTGGCTACTTCCATAATCGGCTCAAGGTAAAACAGCAGGCTGCGCGGCGGCACCAATGCTTTTACGGCTTCGTCTTTAATGAGATCAAACGAGCCAATGTCTGTATCGACCTGTAGCTTTTGAACGCGGCCTGACGCGGCTCTTTCCACGACGGTTAAGCCGGTGATGGTATTAAAGCCCGCCAGCGGATGCTGACGATTGGTCAAATACTCTTTCATCGTGGTGCCAATCTCTTTGAGCGATGCCGCCCGATTCCAGCGAAAGGCAGGCCAGCCGACTTCATTAAAGCCGTCTTTAAGATTGATAAAGGCACGGAAGTTGTCTTCATTAGAAAGGGGACGAGCGACTAGATCCCACCTGGTTTGCAGTGAATCAATCACGGGTTGCAGGTAGGGCCGCTCTTGGCCGTTCCATACATCAGTAAAGCGAGCCGTAATGCCGCCGGTTGTAGAAGAGTAAAGCGCGTCTACTAGTTCGTTGTTGTAGGTGAGGACTTGGCCAGAGGTCGCCGCGATCGCACTATCGGCCACCGGATCGGTCTCAGCCAAACCAAAGTACACCTGACACTGCGTATCGGCGCAAAGCTCATAGTCATCAATGGCAAACCGACGCAGATTTCGCAGCGCATAGGTACGCGCCAAAATTGTCTGAGCCTGGATTGCACTACGCGGCGCACTAGGCCCAATTTCATGCGGCACCACACCGCGCAGATAGTCATCTATCGGCACCTGATTCACCAGGGTATAGGTGCCATAGGCATTGGGCTGAATATTCATATCGCCCGCAAATAAATCTCGATAGCGGGTGCGGCTACCGGCATCAGCGCCCCGATTCATTTGAATACGTCGATTAGCGGTGGTGATGGTAAATGTATCGCGGGTGTATTTAAAGCCATTGGCGGTAAAGCTGGCTTTAGGCACTTCCTTGACCACGCGGCTGTCTATATAAGCTTCTGCATGGCCGCTGGCGTGAAGGCTTTGCAGCAGCAACCGGCGCACCAGCGGTGAGCTATAGTCCTCACGCTTGGCCCATACCTGCCAGGCATCGGGCTGAGCAATTTCTGCGGCTATCCCAGCGGCCTGCCAGCGCTCGGCGCTATCTTCAGCACTCTCAAAGCTGCGGTGTGTGCTCAGGACTACCCATTCTTCGAGCGTGGCCTGCGCCAGCGGCTGCATGGTGACTTCTATTTGCAGCCGATTGGTGGTGATCGTTTCATCCTGACCGCCCGTTTTAAAAGCAACCCTGATTTGATCGCCCGCTAGCGGTGCCAGAATGATTTTGTCGTCTTTTTCCTCGCCAAAGCGCTGCACAATGCCAACCTTGATCTCTGGATTTGTAGAGGCTGACTGTGCTCGCGCGACCTGCGGCGCTACCACGGCCTGGATGCTGGCCAAGCCTACGGCAGTACCCGTGGTCACTGCCCCCGTTATCAAAATGCTGGCGATCGCATAGGCTGCCCGTGCAGGGGCTTTAAAGCGAAGGATCGAAGAATTCATGGCACGATTCATAGCTGAATAGCTGAAAAATTAAGGCTTAACTAGCCAAAAAGCAAAATGCTGATGGAAAGCAGTGAGGTCACAAACGTTTTTATTATTCAGCCCAAACCCTTTAAACTCCGACTCATTTGAAATCAACTTTTTTTGGAACCTTTTTTTGGAACCTTTTTTTGGAACCTTTTTTTAGAACCTTTTTTTAGAACCTGTTTTTG
The DNA here is from genome assembly GCA_001314865.1 of Phormidesmis priestleyi Ana. Taxonomy (GTDB): domain Bacteria; phylum Cyanobacteriota; class Cyanobacteriia; order Phormidesmidales; family Phormidesmidaceae; genus Phormidesmis; species Phormidesmis priestleyi_B. Next base: position 95,932 of record LJZR01000008.1, read on the forward strand.
GAACCTGTCCATAGCGTTCCAAATCAGAACATTCCTAAGAATGATTCTTTGTCATCCTAACGGTTTCTTTCGGTGTATTTCGATAAGTCTCACCAAATATTTAGGAAGTAGACGCTGCAAGTAGCCAGATTAATTAACGGCAGGGTCAGTACCTTTTTATTACCATTGAAGTGAATCACTTCGCTAACAGACGCGCGCGTATCCATTCAATCAAATGGCTCAAATCAAAGACTTGCCGCTACGACAAATCAAGCGACCGCTATACCGCCAAAACGATCCTGAAAAAGTGAAAGCGCTGATGGCCTCTATTCAGGCCGTGGGGCTGCAAGAGCCGATTGATGTATTAGAAGTAGAGGGCGAATATTACGGGTTTTCGGGCTGCCATCGCTACGAAGCTTGCAGCCGACTAGGGCATGAAACCATTCGGGCCAATGTCCGCAAAGCGCCCCGATCGGTACTGAAAATGCATCTGGCGTAAGGTCATGATTCACCCATCCTCAGCGCCGCCTGCCATTGACCGCTTGCGATCGCTCATGCAGCAAGCTAACATCCCGAGCTACCGGGCACTGGCCGTTCAGGCTCAGGTCTCTCGTTGGCAGGTGCAGCAGCTCCGATCAGGCAACATTGGCAAAATGCGGGTGGCTGTGATTGCCCAAATCGCGAATGCGCTCAATATTTCTGTGACTCAGCTGCTGAGCGAATCTCAGCCTGAATCCCAGCCTGAATCTCAGCATGAATCCCAGCTTGCAGGTGCTGCCCCTACCCCACAAACACTCGAATCGGCGCAGCTCGCACAGCTACAGCAAGAATATCAGCGGCTACAGTTACAGCTGGCACAACAGGAAAATAAGGTGCGATCGCAAGTTCAATCCGAAGCCCTCCAAACGCTAGATACCTGGCTCGACCAATGGCCGACTATCGTTAAGCGCGTGCAGGATAATCCGGATAAATTGCTCGCGATTAAACTTTTGCCGCAGCTCAGACCGCTTGAGCAGCTCATCTCCGATTGGGGCGTTGAGGCGATCGCCCCCGTAGATGCTCAGGTGCCCTACAATCCGCAGCTTCACCAGCTAACCAGTGGGGCCAAACAACCCGGCGACCTGGTTCAAGTCACCCACAGTGGTCATCAGCATCAAGGCAAGCTTCTCCACAGAGCCAAAGTAAAGCCCATCGTCTAAAAATGAGCTAAGCGCTAACAAGCGTAATGACCGTTACCTCCGGCGGACATAAAAACCGACCAGGAAAATAAGTCCCTAGCCCCCGATTTACATATAGCCAGTTGTCTCCTACCTGATGCAGCCCTTGAGCCCATTCCCAGTGACGCACCGTGTGAAAGCAGCGATCGCTCAAAAAAGGAATGGTATTGCGAATTTTGCGGGGCACCATTTGCCGTAGCCGCTTCCATACCAGCGGCCCAGGCCCTAAAAAAGGAATATGTGACTGCCCGCCATGCGTATGCCCCGACAGCTGTAAATCAGCTCGCCACTCAGAGAGCAGTGCAGCCGTATCAGGATTGTGGGAGAGCACTAACCGAGGCGTCGCCGGATCGATTTTATCCAACACAGTTGGGTCAAATTCGCCCGACCATAGGTCAGCAAACCCCACCACTGGGAAGTCGGCCCCCATTGGCGTTGCAATCTCGTTCCACAGCACCGGTATATTGGCTTTTTCTAACGCCTCGGTCACAATACGGCGGGCGCCCTTTGCCTCAATATCGTGATTGCCCAGCACCGCCACCATGCCATAGCGGCTAGGCAAATGCTTAATCCGACTCACTAACTCATGAATCGGATTGGGATCTAACGTGACAAAATCGCCCGTTAAAACAATTAAATCAGGAGAAATCTCCTGAATTTTTTCAATAGCTGCGGTCAGCATGGGATTCGATAGCCGCAGTCCATCAAAGTGAAAATCTGAAAGCTGAGCAATGACCGTACCAGTCAATCGGCCCGGCAAGTTTTGAACAGGAATCGTATGCGCTTCTACTGAGAGCGCACCTGATAAAAGCCGGTGCATAAAATATCTCAAGTTTTGACTAAACGCGCCTGAGCGCCTACGCACTCGCAAGCTAGCCGTAGGCTAACATTTTACTCAACCTGGCTTGGTTACGCAGAATGCAAAGCTTTGTGGCCCCACCATTTTTAAATAACGCTAGAGGCCACCAGCATGGTGCCAATCCCCTCATCCGAAAAAATCTCTAGCAGCAGCGCATGCGGCATTCGGCCATCTAATATCGTTGCTGCGCGAACGCCCTGCGCCAGCGACTTAATACAACAGGTTACTTTTGGAATCATCCCCCCTGCCACCGTGCCGTCGGCAATGAGCTGCCGCGCTTGGTGAATATCTAACCGGTCAATCAGCGTACTGGGATCTTTAAAGTCGCGCATAATCCCTGGCGTATCCGTCAGCAAAATCAGCTTTTCAGCATTCAGCGCGGCGGCCAACTCACCCGCGACCGTATCGGCATTGATGTTGTAAGCCTGACTGGTGCCATCGCCTGCCACGCTAGAAATGACCGGAATATAGTTAGCAGCAACCAGCGAGCTGACCAAATCTGGCTGAATTCTAGCTACATCTGCGACAAAGCCAATGCCGTCTTCGGCGGGTCGGGGCTTGGCTGTAATTAAGTCCCCGTCTTTGCCGCACAGGCCCACCGCCCGTCCGCCTGCCTGGTTAATCAGTGATACCAGTTCTTTGTTCACTCGGCCCACCAGCACCATTTCAACCACATCCATGGTGTCACTGTCGGTCACCCGCAGCCCATCTTTAAACTGAGGTTCAATATCTAGCTTTGCTAGCCAGGTGTTGATCTCGGGGCCGCCGCCATGCACCACCACTGGCCGAATGCCCACGCTCGCCATAAACACCACATCGCGAATGACGGTGGCTTTGAGCTGAGTGTCTTTCATCGCTGCGCCGCCGTACTTAATCACCACAGTACGGCCATTGAACTGCTGAATGTAGGGTAGGGCTTCGCTCAAAATGCGAACGCGATCAGCTTCAGATTGTTGAAAGTATTCGCTTTGGTAGCTAGGGGTGGAGCCAGGGGTGGAGCTAGGCGAAGCGGTCATAGGATTTAGATAAAGAATTAGAAAGGGTTAGAAAGGGGTTAAACGCAAGCAGCTAGAAAAGCGTTCGGAGCCAAAAAGATGGAGCCAAAAAGATGGAGCCAAAAAATAATTATGCGGTAAATTCTACCCGCCTTCTACAGAAACATCGGTCACAGGCCGATTGATATTGGTCTGATTGATGACTATTTCACTAGCTTTTTGTAAACGGTCCGCCTGTAGCCGGTCAGGATGAATGGTTTGCGTTAGGGCCGTCATGATGCGATCGCAAATTTTTCCGATTGATTGGCTCTCATAGGCAATCCGCACATCTGCCTGGGCATACAGCGCCTGCCGGTCGTTTAGCAGCTTCTCTAGCTTTTCCGTTAAGTCTACAGACTGAATCAAGGGCCGAGTTTTGTCACCCAACAGCCGCGCAACCAGGATCGGCACAGGCACATCTAGCCAAATCACCAGCCCATGGTGCAGGTAGCTCCAGTTCATGGGCTGCGTGACCACGCCACCGCCGGTCGCGACAACCAACGAGGTAAAGGCTGAAACATCAGAGAGCACTCGGCTCTCTAACGCCCGAAAAGCCGCTTCACCCTCGTCGGCAAATATTTTGCTGATGGGCTTTCCAGCCACTGCTTCAATCAGCCCATCCGTATCGACAAAGCGATAACCCACCCGGTGGGCCAGCTTCCGACCGATGGTCGTTTTACCAGCACCCATCATGCCCACCAAATATAGATTGGTTTTGTTTAGCAAGTCGGCAGTCATAAGCAACAGTCTTTTTGTCTGGGCGGAGCCTCTATAGTTTTGCACGATCTAGCAGCGCTAGCCAGAGCTGCCGTTCGCCACCCGCTGCACTATAAAACAACAGATCTATCAACAGCCGGAGGGCGAGTTGCGTGAGCGTGTCACTGTTGGCCGCCGCTGACTCTGCCGGATCGACCATGCGATCGCTATACATATTGCTGAAATTGTCTAAATAGTCACCTAGCACGGCTGCACGATGAGGCGGCTTGTTTTGACGGCTAATTTGCTCTAGCCGTACCACGGCCTGACGAATCTTTTCATGATGGCGCGCTGCCAAATGACACACCACCAACACCAGTGCCCTGGCCTCTTCAATGTCCAGCTTTTTACGGCCCTGGCCTTTTCTTAACGGGCTGGCCTGCCGCAGCCGCCATAGGCTTACCCGATCAGAGAGCAAATCGCCCAACGCCAGCTCTTTAGCCGCTAGCAGTACCGCATCCGACCCTAAGTCTGTCAGCGCTTCTAACGCCATCAGCACCAAATCTAGCTGCGCTTTAATACTGCTCAGATACTGGCTAATTTCAGTAGTAGGCGAGCCGCCATCTGCCGATAGCTCGCCTGACAACTGATTAAAAGGTAAGAAGGCATCCACAGCAAGCAGCAAAGTTAGCGTGAGGTCTAACGATAATATCCCATGGCTCTAACATCTTTACCGCCATCTCTATATATAGAGATGGCATCTGTAGATGCGGTCTCTGTAGATGCGGTCTCTGTAGATACTGTCTCTATAAACACATCTGCTCGCCCCACTCAGGCAAGGTGCGATCGCTTCTACCACCTGAGCTACCACCTGAGCTACCACCTGAGCTGACACAGGTAAACTCACCCACTGGAACCTGAGCAGAATTTTGCATTTCTCCGGTAGGTAAATAGCCAAAAGTTCTATCAAAACCGGCCTCAGTCGCTTCAAAAAGAACCGCCCCGACCGTTTTACAGTCGTGAATCATTTGACGCGACAGCTCAGTTAAAAACTGAGGCGAAAACATCACAGAAAGCGCCGCTGGGCCATTGAGTCCTAGGCTAACACCGTTCGGACGGTTGGGCGGCACCGTCTGAAACTGTCGGCGCAGCGGCACAGCATCGACTAAAACATCGACCTCTCTACCCTCACCAATATTATCCATCACGCTTAAAATGGCTGAGCGACAGATAGGCGAGGCATTTGGCACGGCAGCAGCGACCATTTCTTGAGCGATTAGTCGCGAAATATTTCCCCCCTCACTTGCGACTCTCAGCAGATAGCTGCCGGTTTGACCTGACTCATAGCTGTTGGCTACAACCGTGTATGTGCCCGTGCTCGGCAGCGTAATCACTAACCGCGAATTGCGATTTGTGCGGCTGATGTCGTCATTTTCGCTGATCCGTCGTCGCGCCGGGTCTAGCAGTATCAAGTACGGATCAAAATCATCACTTTCTAAATAAATCGTGACCCGCTGACCGCTACTGCCCACAAACGTATACTGGTCATAAAGGCTACCATCGTCCAAAATGGCATCTCCCGAAGAGAGCGTGCCGCGCTCTTCTAGCAGGATAGGACTTGCCTTAACAGAACTAGAGAAGACTCCGCAGACAGCCAGTCCGACTGTAGTACCCACCGTGGTAATAATAATTCCCAGCCGTTGCAACGCCTGCATGTAATCTCTCTACTATCTCTACTAATGATCTGCCGAGGGTCTGCAATAAATGATGTAATGGTCGTTTTAGCGTTTTATTCTTCAAAGTTCTATTACTTAAGCGTTATTTAGTTGATATTTAGTGTGGGTTGACTGCCCATTTGAGACATATTGGCAGAGGTGTATCAATATATGCATCAATCAAAGTAAATGGCACAAAGTCGCCGCAATTTTACCGATTTCTCTGTAAACACCGAAGGGTGAGTCGTGACAGCTTGCTGACTGGTTGCGATTGAAAATGTTCGTACACCCCGATTAATTTGTATGCATAAATATAATCATGAATGCGGGTAATTACTGAAGAAACTTGTATACAAGTTCTTATTCATACTGCCTTGGCAATGAATACTTGTGGTCTCAGCTTTCTGCAATCCTCACATTGCAACCTATTCTTTGCAGAAATTTAATGGATAGCGTTGATTCATTTTGTTTAGTTGGGTAGGCTCATGGCATCTAAGGTTTGTCTACTGTGCCCACTGCGATCGCTGTATGTTTTTACCCTTTCGTTTCGCCTCTGCCCTTATTTCTGTCTGGGTAGCCGCAGGCGCTGTCGTACCGACCCAAGTATCCCTGCAAGCGACGAGCCCTCCAAATCTGGCGTGGGAGGCAAGGCTGAGTTTGCCGGGTTTTGTAGAAGTCCCTGAGTTCGATAAACCTGCTAATGCGACTGGTTTGGCGACGGCTGCTTTAGCCGCTGGAGGGCAATGGCTCATTGGTGGCAGTTTGCTGTTGATTGGCAGCGCGATCGCCTGGGGCGCGAGTCATTATGGTCGTCAACAGCAATGGCAGCGAATAGAGTTTTTAAGGCAAACCGTCAAAGCCTTTGAGCAAGATCCACAAATTCATAATGCGCTGAAAATTCTGGACTTTGAAGAGTACAGAGACTATTTTGACCCTAACGATCCAAACGGCACGCTCTCAGGATTTAAAGTGACCGACGAGCTGCTGTGCAATGCGCTATCTAGGCACGACGAGCGGGCCAGACAAAAGCAAAGCCTAGACTACCAGCAAGACCGTGACACCCTTGATTTAGAACTGCTTAAGCAGTACAAAATTGAAACCCTGCTGCGCGACTGGTTCAACAAAATGCTCAACGGGCTGGAGCATTTTGGTTACTTTATAGAGTCTGGACTCTTTACTGAAAAAGAGCTACAGCCCTGGCTGAACTACTGGATTAAGCTGATTGCTGACCCGGCTTACCGCCGACCTGGCGCATCTAAGTTTTACGACGCGCTATACAGCTACATTCACCACAGCGGATTTTCGGGCGTTCAAAAGCTATTCGAGCGGTTTGACTATCGCATTTTGCCCTCGCCCTACGCCGATAACGATCTGGTAAAGGTTAAGTTCGCCGCGTCGGGCTACAGCACTCAGCTGGCGCTCACGCTTGCCAAAGCCTCGTACCTAGCCTATCAAGACAAGCAGTTTGTCGCCGAAATTGTGGGCCGATGGGGCGCTAAGCTAATGGATAGTAGCCCTCAGTCTTTTATTCGCAGTAATTTTCGCTACTTTAACAATCGCGGTCGCGACACGCAGGCTTATATGTTTCGTACCGATCACTTCATGGTGTTGGCCTTTCGCGGTAGTCAGGAGCCTAGGGACTGGCTGACCAATTTCACAACGCAGCTGCGAGATTTCACGATTCAAAAAGACGGCGTCACGACCCTCTCTTCTTTTCAAGGGCGGGTGCATACGGGCTTTTTCTTGGGTTGGGCCATTATTGAAAAGTCAGTACAGGCTCAAATATATCGATGGCAAAAAGACTTTGCTGCTCAGGGCAAGCCGCTACCGCCTTTGTACATTACAGGCCATAGCTTAGGGGGTGCGCTGGCCACGATTGCCGCTGCTGCCCTCACCGATCATGCCATTGAAGTGGGTGGTGTGTATACGTTTGGTCAGCCGCGCGTGGGCGATCGCACCTTTGTCAGCCAGCTCAGCGCAAGAACAGGCAACAGAGTGTTCCGATTCGTTAACAACAACGATATCGTGCCCCATGTGCCGCCGCCCTTTTCTATCTGGAATCCAACCCGGCTTTATGGCCACCTTGGCGTAGCCACCTACTTTAATCGCAACGGAAGACTCATTGCCAATACCCGATACTCTACTATTGGCCGCATTGCAAATGTTGTATTGGGTCTGGGCAAAGGCATTGTAGGCCGAGGCTTTAACCATATTACCGATCACCGAATGGAGTACTACATCAGCCATTTAGATGATGCGCTAAAAGAAGAAATTGAAGACGTTGCCTCGAAAATGCTAGAGGTTGGATAGTCTTTTTTCTATCGGTTTTTTTGCCTACTGATCTTCTAGCTATTGGTCTTTTGGCTATCGGTCTTCTAGCTATCGGTCTTTTGGCAGAACTGCCGAAAGTCTTCGTCCTGCTCGCTCAGCTGAGCCCAAGCCACACCTTGGCGCTTGCACCAGTCTACGAGGCGATCGCACGCGGGTCTTTCGGTGGCATAGTGTCCTGCATCTATCAGCACCAGTCCCTGGTCTCGACTGGTCTGAAATTGATGAAACTTACAGTCAGCCGTTAGATATGCCTGGGCACCCGTTTGGGTCACGGCTGAAATATACCCCGCTCCTGATCCGCCTAGCACCGCTACGCGCGCAATGGGTTGGTGCCAGTTATCGACCGGAGAATGTACTAGCTGAGGTGGATTCAGCCGCGTTTGAATTGTTTGTAGTAGCTGCTGTAGGGGTTGCGGTGTCGTTAGGTTGCCGACCCGCCCATAGCCCCTGGCTGGATCGCGCTGCGGGGCTGTTGCCTCTACGGGCTCAACCGATTGCAACTCTAAAAGCTGGGCTAGCACATCGGCGGTGCCATTGGCTACTTGGTCAAAGTTGGTATGGGCGCTGTAAATGCCAATGCGATGCGCGATCGCCAAACGCACCATGTCTCCCACACTATGGCCCGCTACCACCGAAGAGAGCCCGCCAAAAATAAGCGGGTGATGAGCAAAAATAAGATTAACCGGAATACCTTGAGACTGTAGTGCGATCGCCTCATCCATCACCGCCAGCGTCGGCGTCAAACACACCAGCACGCCCGCCGTCTGAGCCAAAATACCCGGCTCTACCTGCCAGCCACAGTTATCCCACTTTTCCTGCCAGCTAGGGTCAGCCCAGCGCTCAAAGGTCGCAATCAAGTCCGAAATTTTCATAGCCCTTGCTTGCCAGCCTTTGCTAGCCAGCCCTTTCTTGTGCTTGTAATTTTATGTTTGTACTTCTACAGACGTACTGTTATAGACCTGTGATAGACGTACTTTTACAGACCTGCCTCAATGTAGCAGAGGCGCAGGCCTAGCAACACCATAGCCCTGGGCAAAGCTAATACCCAAATCTCGAACCGTTTCAAGGGTTATTTCATCCTCTACAAACTCAGCCACGGTCTGAATATTCATCACCTGAGCAATTTGGTGAATGGCCGTCACCATCGCTGTATCTATCTCGTTTTTAACAATGTTTTGGATAAAATTACCGTCAATTTTAAGATAGTCAACTGGCAGCGACTTTAAATAGGCAAAAGAAGACATGCCGCTACCAAAATCATCCAAAGCGAATTGGCAGCCCAGTGCCCGAATTTCTGTAATAAACTGAGCCGCCTTTTGGAGGTTGGCAATCGTCGCCGTTTCCGTAATTTCAAAGCAGATCAAAGACGGGGGAATGGCATACCGCTCAAACTGCTCTTTTAAAAAGGGCATAAAGTCGTCGTCATTAATACTTGCACCCGACAAATTAACCGAGTATAGATGACTGCCCAAGTCTGGCTGCGTTTGCGATCGCTGCCACACCTGCTGATAGTAGCTTGCCTGCGTTGAAAACAGCTTGTTTACCACCCAGCGATCAATCAGCGGCATTAGGTCGTAACGTTCAGCAGCGGGCATAAAAGCACCCGGCGAAACCAGCTGCCCCGACTGATCTTGTAGCCTTAAGAGCACCTCATAATGTTCGCCTTGGGGGGCGGCAAGGCTCAGCGGTAAAATCGGCTGCTGATAAAGCTGAAACTTCTCGGTCTCTAGGGCCTCGGCAATATAGGCCGCCCATTGAATCTCGCCACGCTGCTGAGCCAAATCTACATCGTTAACAGAATGAAAGTGCGTGCGATTACGACCCTTGCGCTTAGCGACATAGCAGGCCGCATCCGCATCGCTCAGCACCGTTTCGACACTGTTGGTTTTCGTTGTGATCATTGTCACCCCAATGCTAATGCCGACCGAAAAAGCCCTTCCGCCACATACAAATCGCAGGGCCGACAGCTTTTCTCTGAGCTTATGCACAATGCGTTTGGCGTGCTCTAGGTGGCAGTACTCCAGCAGCAGGCCAAACTCGTCGCCGCCGAGTCGAGCGAGGGTATCTGTTGTGCGAATATGCGACATCAACAGCGTACTCACCTGTTTGAGTAGTTGGTCGCCAGCGGTATGGCCACAGGTATCGTTGATAATTTTAAAGTTGTCTAAGTCCAAATAGCACAAGGCATGCACTTTATTGTGACTGCGGGCATTGTCTACAGCCTGACGCAACCGCAGCTCAAACTCCTGACGATTGAGCAGGCCTGTAAGCGCATCATGGCTCACCTGCCACGATAGTGCCTGGGTGAGCCGCTGCGTTTTTGAGACATCATGAAACACAATCACTGCGCCAATGAGGCGACCATCGTCAGTTTCAATCGGTGCTACTGAGGTTTCTATCAGCAGTGCCCGCCCTCCACGAGTCATGAGCATCACGTGGGTTTCCAATCTAATCGTCTGACGCTTAGTTAAGGCTTCCTCTACCGGGTCCTGAATGACCTGACGAGTAGCCTGATGAATCATTCTAAATATCTTGGCTACTGGCTGGTTGTAAGCTTCCTGCTGAGTCCATCCGGTGAGCTGCTCTGCGACGGGATTTAGGTACTGCAACCGTCCTGACAAATTGGTTGTAATTACCGCGTCACCAATAGATTTTAAAGTAGCCTGCGTGATCTCTCGTTCTTCTGCTAGGTTTTTTTCGGTCTGCTTTTGCTCAGTCACATCTAGCGCAAATCCACCGATTAAGGTCTGTTCGGTATAATCTTTAAATGAAAACTTGAGCACTTGCCAGTACCGATCGCCGCTGCTCAAAAACGGTACTTTCTCAACTAAAATCTCCTCCTTATTGCTGAGGTTATTTAGCACGACGCGACGATCGCTTTCTTGTACTTTTTGCGCGGCCTGACGGTGCAAATAGTCAGCGTCCGTTTTGCCTAAAAGCGTCCCGGCAGCCAAATCAAACGTGCGTTCTAACGGACGGTTGGAATATACATACTGACCGGCTTCATCTTTCATGAAAACCATCGCCGGGCTGTTAGCCATAAAGGCTTGAAACCGTGCTTCGCTATTTTTAAGCTCGGCTTGCGATCGCTGCTGCTCGGCCAATTGTGCGATCAAACCGGCGATCGCATCAATACTGTCTATCACCGAAGGGTCTGCCGCAATCATCTCACGGCTAAAAAACACCAGTATGGCCAGCGTTGCCCCTTCTACCACCAAAGGGACGCCTAGTAACGCTTTAGTTTCACAGGCGATACTAGAAGGTGACTGCTGAACAACGGCTTCAGCCGCCCGGTTGATATCGGCATACCATTCAGCCTGCTGACATCTCCAAATCCGCCGCAGCAGGCTAGTCTCTATAATCGGAAAAGTTGCCTCAGAAGTGGCTAATAAAGAAAAATTGCCTGGCTGGGTAAAACAGTCGATCTCATCGCTTGCACCCACACTGCATTCATGGGCAGGGTGCATAGTGCTCCAAGTTTGGCGCTTATGCAGCTGATTGGTCTTCGGATCTGCGCACCAGACCTCTGCATACTGCCAGCTTGGCCCTTGATCTAGACATTGCCCTAGACCTTGCCCTAAATCTTTCTCTGGGCAATGATTTGTGTCTTTCTCTGGGCTCAGATCTGGACGCTGGCAAACTGTTCTGAGCACAGCTGTGAAAGCCTCCTCTATAGTTTGAGCCTGAGCAACACCCGAAATCAAGGCCTTGAGCAGTGAAATATTTTCATGAGGTGGCTGACACACTGATTTTTTTATCTTATTTTCAAAAATAGATACTGGATAGATTTTCATGTTTGGCGATTCCCTAATTCCATGTTCTTTGAAGGGTCAACCACAATCATCTTTAGCTTGTCCACAGAACTGCCCTCTTTCCAGTAACAACGATCACATTAGATAGCAAAAAATAAACAAAAGTAATCTAGGTCTTGATTCAACATTTCGTAGTTATAGTTTTCATAAAGTTCTAAGTAGTAAATCTTACAGAAGATGGCATAATAAGGCAACTTATATTAAGTGCTGATAAGTGCTGAATGGGTTTATTGGCAAGCGTTCCGTACTTTCACTGAGATCCCATAAACAATTATTTAAGAGTTATCTTATGTGTGTATAAATGACTTAAGTAATAGTTGCTAAGGCATCATTTAAGTAATCATAAAATTTGAAATCCAACGAAAAGCTTCAATAAACAGCAAAAAAAAAATCTCCGGCTGTAAAGCCGGAGATTTCTTTCTTGTTAGGATAGATTTTATTGAGAAAATCCTATCTAATCATCGCCCTTGTTGGCGTAACTCCCGAGATCGTCAAGGTGTAGTCAAATCGGCCACCGCCATTGTTTTGCCAGCCCGTTAGCTGACCTGTTCTGTTTAAAATGGGGTCGTTGTTGTAGCTAGTCACCACTGCAAAGTACAGATCGGTGCGAGGAGCCACCATGGCGTTGATGGTAGACTGCGTGCTGTCACTGCGATCATCTGCGGAGGCAATTAAATTGCCTTGGCGGTCAAACACAAATAGCTGCGAGTCATCGCTGGTGTACAAACTGCCCGTCATCACTTGGGTGACATCTAAGTTGATATCAATGCGATCGCCTAGTCGTGCGACAAAGCCATACACCTCATGTCCAGAGCCAACATGCCCTGACACCACATTGAGCCCATTGTTTAAGTCAATTGGCGCAGCAGGGGTGAGTCCTGGTATGGCATCGATACTGACTGGTAGGCTGAAATCAACAGACTCAGTAATTAGCTCAGTAGAATATTGATTGTTTGTCGCCTCAGCAACAGCTGCTTCCCAGCCTAAGGGCCGTACTCTCTCGGAGTCGGTAGATACTGAACCAGTAAAGATTGAGTCAGTAGAGATTGCAGATTCTAAAATGTAGGGGTCGGTGCGATCGCAGGCTAGTGAATCAATAACAATCGCATTTTCAGTCCGATAGCGCTCTAGCTGACGACGCAGCTCCAGCATATGGTCGCGTTGTGCGGTAGTGGTTTCATCCTGTGCGACCAGCGCGCCGACAAGTGCGATCGCACCATCCCAATTATTGGCACAAATCGCCTTGTCAAGATTAAACAAAGTGATGCTTTGAGCTGTTCTAGGCGCTGTTTTTAAAGCTGGGTTTTGTGCTTGGGCGGGCGCTGTGCTGGTGGTAAGTACGCTGGAAGCGAGGCCCAATCCGGCCAGCAGCCAAGCGCTTGCCTGACGTCGCCAAGTCCGTTGCTGCTGGGGTTTAGATCCGCTCATGGTTCTCCTTTAAATGTTGTTGATTGAGATATGGGATAAAGAACATGTATCCAAGTTTGATTGATTCGGCCTAACCTCGGCGCTAGCTGACGATATAAGACGGGCACATTATGTTTGCCCTCTCCGTACAATCCCCTTTAAATAACGGTTTCAGTATGCCCCGGTCACTCTTGCGCGAACAATCGCAGATAAACCCAGAATGGAAGAAACATTAAAGCTGCTTGTCGTTGACGACGAGCCCGACAATTTAGATCTGCTGTATCGAACTTTTAGAAGAGACTTTCAAGTATTCAAAGCAAAAAGTGGCGCCGAGGCGCTAGATCTTTTAGATGCTCAAGGAGAGATGGCCATTATTATCTCCGATCAGCGGATGCCCAAAATGAATGGCACAGAGTTTTTAAGCTATACCGTTGAACGCTTTCCCGACACCATTCGGATGGTGCTCACAGGGTATACCGATGTTGAAGACTTAGTCTCTGCAATTAATTCGGGAAAGGTTTTTAAATACATCACCAAGCCCTGGAACCCAACCAAGCTAAGAGAGGTGATTTCTCAGGCTGCTGAAACCTACCGTGTGATTAAGCAACGTACCCGCGCCTTGGGGCGATCGCTCGCGCAGGAGTCTTTAACCAACGCCATTATGACGGCGGTGCGCGGATCTCTCGACTACAGCAGCACTCTGCAAACCGTTGTACAAGCGCTGGGACAAGCATTTGAAACCGATTTGGCGATTCTTTACCCAGTAGGTGTATCAGCAGATGATCAGAACCCTTGGGAACCATTAATCTATCGGCCTGCTTGTCCACCTCAGGATATTGAAACGGCTACTGATATTAACGGGTTGCTTAGTCTTGATTTGGAAGAGCTACCGCCGCTACACCAAAGCTTAGAGATTTTCTCGGAGCCGGTGAATATTGGGTCTATTCAGGCGACCAGAATTGTTGTTCCTTTTTTGGAGCAGGGCAAGCTGATAGCCACCATTTGCCTGTATAAACAAACCCAGGATAAAAAGTGGGCTAACAATGCGGTAGAGCTGCTTAAAAATGTGTCTGAACAAATTGCCCTGGCGATGTCTCATTCTAAGCTGTACCAATGTCTGCATCGCCAGTCGGTGCAGATGCGAACAGAACTTGATGTAGCCAGAAAAATTCAGAGCAACTTGCTCCATCAGAGCTGGCCCGATGTCCCTGGGATTAGAATTCAGGCCAGGTGTGAGCCTGCTCGTGAGGTGGGCGGCGACTTTTTTGAGGTGTTTATGCATCCTCAAGGCGATGTCTGGTTGGTTGTGGGCGATGTTTCAGGCAAAGGCGTGCCTGCGGCTCTTTTTATGGCCAGCGCCATTTCGGTTTTGCGGCGTGAGCTGGCTCAAGAAACATCGCCAGAGCCCGAACAGGTTATGCGCAATCTCAATCACAGTCTGTCCAATGACTTAATGAGCAACAACTGCTTTATTACCATGGCGATTATTCGATATCGTTCTCATACTCGCGAGCTGGTATATGCCAACGCTGGTCATGTGTATCCGATCGTATGGCCGCATCAGGCGGTCGTAGCCCGCCGTCAACAGCAAAATACAGAGGCCGAACCCATTACACCGACCTATTTAGATGTGAGAGGTGTGCCGGTTGGCATATTGCCGAGTTGGCACGCCAAGTCAGGCAAACTTCAGCTATCGCCGGGAGATGTGATGCTGCTCACTAGCGATGGCATTACAGAAGCCACGGTGCCGACGCATCGAGGTGGCAACGGCAGCTGCTCTATGCTCAATCAAGAGGGGCTTTGGGACTATTTGCAACAGCAGCCTGCCGATTTGGATTTAGACCATTTACTTGCTTATATTCATTTACCTGAAGGCGAGCAGGCAGATGATCAAACTATTTTGTCACTGGAGGTGATGTCATGCTAAAAACCGAGTTAATTGTCCCTAGCGACTTAAGGTTTTTAGAGGTGGTGGAGCATTGGCTGCTAGAGTCTTTGCAGCTAGAAATTGGCCAAGAGCTAGACTGGACCGGCGTTAAAGGACGGCTGCGCCTAGTGGTGGTGGAAGTGTACTCCAACATTGTGCGGCATGCTCATAATGAACAGCCTGACCTTCCTGTGCTCATTCGGATTGAGCTAGAAGATAACAATCTTTCCTTGGAGGTGTGGGATCAGGGTAAGGGCTTTAAGCTAGATGACTATGCTGCGCCCATGCCCGGTGATTTTCAAGAAGGGGGCTATGGCTGGCTGATTTTGCATCGAATTATGGATCGGGTAGAGTATCAGCTGAGGGTGGGAGGCGATCGCAACTGTCTGAAGCTAGAGAAAGACTTGGCCGCGACCGCAGCTGGCCCAACTGGCTAGTCCAATCGGCTAGTCCAATCGGCTAGTCCAATCAGCTCTAGTCCAATCAGCTCTAGTCCAATCAGCTGGCCCACTGGCTGAATACCGGTGAGTGCTAACCAGCGAATAAACACGGCAACGCCCAGATGGTTTAGATCATTTGGGCGTTGCCATCATTTGGGCGTTGCCATATTGGGCGATCGCGCCGTTTCCTACCTGCCATGCCCATAGCTGGTCGCCCGCCGAAAAATGCCACCATTCATTGGGGTGCTGGCGAAAGCCAGCGGCGCTCATGGCATTAGCGAGTAAGCGGCGGTGAGCCTGGAATTTCGCCGCTTGGGGATGATCACTGCTGGCAAAGTGATTAGGATAAGAACGGGGCGAGATTTCATCAATGGCCGATCCCATATCCACTGTTTGACCGGCGGCGTTAACCAGGGTCAGATCCACCGCTGCTCCGGTGCTATGAGGGGGCGGCGTCGCTGGATTAGGGCTAGGAACCGCCCAAAATTCGGTGACTTTGGCTTGAAAGTGCGATCGCGCCTGATCGCTTAAGCTTGCAATATCTAGCCCTTGTTCCCGTACCAGCGACTCAAACGTATAATCCACCATAAACTGCTGCACAGCAATGGGTCGGTAAGCGTCAAAAATTTTCAGCCGCCAGCCAGGGCGATCGGTTTGCAGAGAGGCCTGAGCCTGAATCAATTTTGCCACGACGCTCTGCCGTAAAAAGTAGGGCGAAAGCTTGCCGTAGGGGGCTCCTAGCGCCACATACGGGTGCGGCGTTACGACCGCAAACTGTTCTAGCGGGATTGGCACAACCGCTTCGCCGCAGTCTTGAATGGGAACTTGCTGGTAGGGTTTTACGATCATCAATTGATTTGTTATGAGCGAGCAGCCACACTAGCCGCCACTCTGTACTAGCCGCCACTCTGTAACTAGCCGCCACTCTGTACTAGGCGGCAACTGGCTGTCCTTGGCGGACAGTACTCACAAAGTTGCTGAGGATCTGCAAGCCAGCGCTAGAAGACTTTTCGGGGTGAAACTGCATCGCCATGAGGTTGTCTTGGGCGACGGCAGCAGTCACCGTTTGACTACCATGGGTAACCGTTGCGGCATTGATGCTCGCGTCGGTGGGTGCAGCGTAAAAAGAATGAACAAAGTACACCCAAGCGGCGGGCGAGATACCTTTAAAAATAGGGCAGTCGGGTTGAGTGAGCGTGAGCTGGTTCCAGCCCATATGCGGAATGGTCAAGCCGGGTTCGGGGCTAAACCGCCGAATGGTGCCCGAAAAAATGCCGAGTCCCTCTTCGGTTCCTTCGTCGCTGCCTTCAAATAAAACTTGCAGACCTAAGCAAATGCCTAAAAAAGGCTTGCCACTGCGGGCAATGCGGCGAATGGGCTCGATTAGATTGCGCGATCGCAAATGCTGCATTGCTGGGTCAAATGCGCCTACTCCGGGCAACACAACCCCATCTGCATGTTCTAATTGCTGCACAGAGTCGGTTACTAGCGTCGTCGCTCCGGCAAATTGCAGACCCTTACAGGCAGAATGTAAGTTGCCCATGTCGTAGTCAATGACGGCAATAGTAGTCAAAATGAAGTGTACTCGCGATGAAACGATGGATTGATTATATCTATATATTGTTTCAGTACTTTATTTCAGTACCTTGATTTCAGTACCTTGTTTCGGTCATTGTGATTACCGCGATGAAAAATGGCCCAGTTCTGATTACCTCTTTTCGGCCTTGGCGAGTTCAGCAGCGCTCTAACGCTGCCAATGACTTGGTGGCCGAACTCAACAGCCGCCGCCGACTGCCCGCAGACACGGTTTGGCTATCCGAGGTGCCCGTCAGCTTTGATGTCGCACCGATGTATGTGATTAGCCAGATTGCGCAGCATCGTCCTCGGCTGGTCGTCTGCTGTGGCATGGCCGAAAACCGCCGTCTTTTATCCATAGAAAGACAGGCCGTAGAAAGGCGAGTTACTACGAGCCCAGCCGAAACCAAAGCGGCCAATAAAGTGCCTAACCAAATTCACACCTCAGCTGATTTGTCCAATCTATTAGAAGGCACTCGACTGAGCGAAATCAGTGATGATGCAGGCCAGTATGTTTGCAACCATCTGTACTACCGCGTCTTAAGCTTTCTTAATAAATCAAAATGGGAAACAATGGGGGTATTTATACATATTCCAATATTAAGCCATGAGAATAAAAAGCTAATTCAAGATGATTTTGTCAGTATTGTTGCTAAGTTAGCGGCTCAAAGCTATTGCAGCCCCGATAGCGCAGCTTGATTAGGGCTGTAGTAGCTTTGTACAATCAATATGTTGTTTGTATGAAGGATGAAAATATTTGACAGTAATTGTTGTTATTTCTGTGAATTTAGTTGGAAACACCGAGCTTAACTAGCTGCAAACCATATGGTTTCCGTATTTTTCTCTAAGGCTTAAATGTTGATATTGTGTTGATATTGCTGATTTGTTAAGTTTTTTCAAAGAAGCGATAAAGGGGTTTTCACCACAGCTTTAGCCACATCTTCAAAGACTTTTAAAACGCTTCCTAATTAGATGTATTTTTCTTGATACGGTAGGGCATTATCTGAGCACAGTTCCATGAAAGTCTGATGCCACATACACTTGCCCTGATTCAAGAAAAACTCTTGGCCAGCTGTTTTCTCTCTGCGTTTAACGCTCAATCTATTGATTCAATAGATTTGGCCGCTGATTTTTTGACTCATCACAAACAGACTGAGCTGTCGTTGAAAGGCTTGCTGCGAGAGGTTCGATTAAATAATAGAGTCGGACTTATCTCTCGAATTAACTGCTGCTTTCCAAAAGACACAAGGCTCACAGCTAAAGAGGCTCTACATTGTGCAGAGTTACTCAATCATTTATTGGTTCATTCAAAAGTATTTGTTGTTCAAGATATTGATGGCGACCAACGATATTCTTTCAGGATGGATACGTTGCTTCAAGGCTCTTGCGACAGAGAGAATATTGCTCGTTTTTTAGACGACATCACCGTAGATGTGGAGGTGCTTTTACACTTTTTTCAGGGTCATCCCCTAGCACCTGATGAGCCATCAAAATTTTCAGCCAAAGCACTGGTGAAACCACGTCTTACTGCGGCTTAATGGCTGTCTAAAGATATAAATAATCATCTAAATAATCATCTAAATAACCGTCTATTAGCTAGCCGTTAATCGTAAAACTCTATTGGAACTTATAGAAACTAATGATGAACAAGCCGCTGTATTTAGAGTCACCAGTGCCTTTGGCGATCGCACAAATGGGAGAAATGCGATCGCTCCAGGGTAAATTTTCTAAAATCATTGCTCATGCCGATACCTCGCTTTCGACCTCGCTTTCGACCTCGCTTCCGTCTGAGGTGTTGTTCAGTATCGATATTTGCTGTCAACTCACTCCAAACCATTCGACTGAGGTAATGCAGCATCATACTAAAGAACTCAATATCAGGCTGAATTGCTTGAGCTTAACCGCTGAAGTCAATACATCGCCTAATTGCGTTTTGTCTTTTCAAACCCGTTTGCCTGCACAGGCAAGTGCTGATGAGCTTTCTCAAATGCTAGATGCGATCGCTCAAGACCTCAATATGTTTCGTGCCTATGCTAATTTGCATCTGATTGCGCTACCGGCAGACTGGCGTAAGCCCTATCAAGATAACTCGCCCGACTGTAGCTGTCGGCTCATTTGAGTCGCTGGTTTAATCTGGGTCAGGCTGAATCTGGGTCAGGCTTAATTTGGGGCGATTGACAGCGATTGACAGTGATCTAAAGCGATTCGACGCATTCGAGGCAACGCAAGCTCGATGCAAAGTGGTGTTGCAAAAATGAATAGTAGAGGCCGTATTCAGTAAAAATAGAGAGTACAAAATTCTTTGCATTGTTTGCCTTTGCACTTTTGTTCTCTCATTTTTTTTGTCCTCATATTTTTGGATCTGAATCTATGCTCCTCTGGTTCACTGGCCTGCCGTTTGCCATTTATCAACCCGTGATCGATCCTACTGTCGATCAGCCGGTCATTAGCCAAGTGCTCTCGGTTGAGCCCAGGCTAGCTCAGGCAAATGAAGAACCGCCACAGCCGGTCGAGATCATAACCGAGCAAATCGTCAGGCCGCTGCCGGGCGGGCTCAATGATGTGCCTGTGTTTAACAGCAATAGTCCTGAGCTAGTCGGCGAGCCGGGCATTTTGCTCTCTACCTTTCCGCCCGAGGGCAAGGCAACGCCTAGCGCCCATCTTAACGTGCCTTTTGAGGGCCGCTTTGATGTCTTTGCCCATCATGTTTATAAGGCGTTAGACTACGACGCCGAAACGCCCGAACTGCTAGATAGCTTGTATGTGGGCGTGTTGATTCACAATCCCAGTAGCGAGCCGGTCACTGTGAGAGTGCTCTCAGGCGCGAGCTACTTGAGCCAGCCAGATGCGCCCTTTATTCCGCTGGCATCATTTATTCCTTTTAACCCGCGCCTGCCCGTTTTTGCAGGGCCAGGGAGTCGGGCGATGGGCGACATGTTGCAAGGGCGTCGCCAGGATATTTTCCCGGCGATGATGACAATTGCGCCGGGCGAAAGTGAAATGCTGCTCAATGCGCCTATCCCCATTCGTCCCCTAGATTTACCGATTAATGGGCGATCTACCCTGGCGCAATTAGAGAGCAGCGGGCCGGTGTATGTAGCGAGTTTGGCTCAAATTGTGGGGCTCGATGAAGCGGGTAACGAGACGCCGCCGAGCACTGCTTCCTGGGAGGACATTTTGCAAAATGGCCGTTTAGCGGGGCCGCGCGATCGCATTCCTACCCCGCTCCCTGTGGCCCCCAATGGGCAGCTAATTTACGGTCGAGTCGCGGGTGTTTCGCAGGGCTCGCAATGGGAGGCGACGCTGACAGATCCGCTGCCGGATGATCGGCCTGATGCCCCGGTGACTGCTGCGGCAGATTCATCGGCTGTACTGACAATTCCAGCGGCGGGTGAGGCCTTTGCCTATGGTATTAGCTTGTTGGTTGGCGGCATGATGGGCACCGGGCAAAATCAGAGCGCGCCCATGATTGTCCGCTATCCTGATACGGCTTATGAGGCGCATGGCAACTATGGTGTCCACTACAGCCTAGCCTTGCCGCTGTACAATCCAACAGATGCACCGCAGACGGTTGATGTGATTTTGCAGACGGCACTCAAAGAAGACACGCTCAAAGCCGATGGTCTCGTTTTCTTAGATCCGCCCGCGCCTCAAACGTTTTTTAGAGGGCCGGTGCAGGTTCGCTATCGCAATGATGCTGGGTTCCCTACTATTCGCAATATTCACTTGGTGCAGCGGCGTGGGCAGCAGAGTGAACCGCTTGCCACCGTCACTTTAGCGCCTCAAGAAGAGCGCCTGGTGAGTGTAGATTTGTTTTACCCCGCAGATTCTACGCCGCCGCAGGTGCTGACGGTACAAACGCGGGAGAGCCATGCTAATTAAAGGAACCACTCAGCTGCTGGGCGTGATTGGCTATCCGGTGGAGCATTCTTTTTCGCCGCTAATGCACAATGCGGCGATCGCCTATCTCAATCAAAACGGCCCTGCCGAGTCACCGCCGAGGCTCAGTTTAGACTATGTGTATTTGCCTTTCCCCATTCCACCTGAATCGTTAGAAATTGGGATCGCAGGATTTGCCGCGATTGGACTGCGCGGCTTTAACGTCACTATTCCGCATAAGCAAACGATTATCCCTTTGCTGGATGACGTGAGTGAAGTCGCTCGTGCTATCGGCGCGGTGAATACCGTATGGTGCAGTGGCTCGCAGTGGCATGGCACCAACACCGACGCGATTGGCTTTTTAGCGCCGCTGAAGGCGATAGAAAAGGATTGGACGCAGTCTCCGGCGATGATTTTAGGCAGTGGTGGTGCCGCTAGGGCGGTGGTCGCTGCCTGCGAGCAGCTCGGCTGTCCAGAGATTTGGGTAGTTGGGCGATCGCCCGACAAACTTGCCCAGTTTGCTGATAGCTGGCGTGCTACGCCGGAGATCTCGTCCAAGCTGTCAGTGATTTCCTGGGCACAGCGCGCTGACTACCTTCCCCGAGCGGGCTTGGTGGTGAATGCGACACCTTTGGGCATGCATCCACATATCGACGCTTCACCGCTCAGTGAGGCTGAAATGTATCAGATTAGCAGTGGTGCGATCGCCTATGACCTGATTTATACACCGAGCCCAACGCGGTTTTTACAGCAGGCGATCGCGGCTGGTCTTCCCGCGATAGACGGCTTAGAAATGCTTGTACAGCAAGGCGCAGCGGCGTTAGAAATATGGCTCAACCAGCCCGCGCCCGTGGCGGTGATGCGTCAGACCCTCAGAGACTATCTCGGCATTTAATAACCCTGCTAAGAATCGCGTTAAGCTGAAATCATACAGACCTTCCCTGAGCTGATTCTACAGACCTTGCTGATATGGCTTTCCCATCCCGATCTAAAATCCTGACCATTTTGATCGCTGCCTGCTTTTGCTTTTTTAGCTGGGTGCCCTCAGCGCAGGCCCTGACCCAAATCACGCTCAAAGATTTGGTCGCCGAAGAATGCCCTGCCGACGCGGCCTATGCCGAAAACCTGACCACCAGCGGATCGTCGCAGCAGGCAACCTGCTATTTGGTCAAAGGCATTGCGCTCAACAGCTCGGCGAAAGACATCGTGGATGCAGATATTTTTGGTCGCATCTTTGACGCCGAAGACAACCCCGTGATGAAAAATCGCTATCGTTTAGGCGGGATTGAATATGTGCCGGTGGGTGAGAGCAAATTTTCTTTTAGAATCTCAGTGCCCTCGGTGCAACATGCGCCTTTGAGGCTAGAAAAGTTCAAGGCCTCTGGCTTTAGCAGCAAGGTCAGACGATTTCAAGCGTGGGATCAGTCTATTGATGAATAGGTTTGATAGATACAAAACCAATGGGGGCGGGGGGACTTGAACCCCCACGACTTTTACAGTCAACGGATTTTAAATCCGCAGCGTCTACCATTCCGCCACGCCCCCGTGAGCAGTTTCGAGTAAAAGTATCGAACTCACAGACATACATTTCACCACCAAGCGGGCATGTATGCAACTAGGCTCTTAAAAATAACCCTACAGATCGCCACGAGATCGCCACAAAAGATTACGCAGAAAAGATTACGCAGAAAGATGAACTGCAATCGCAGCTTGCGGTCTACTATATATAAGATCAAACATTGCGATCAAACGTCTTTGATATCTGCCGATGAACTTTCCTGTCATAGAATCTTCAACCCTCGTTACTTTAGCGGCGTATGCTGTGCTGGGCGGACTATACCTGGTGGTTATTCCTCTTGCGCTGATGTTTTACACCAAAGCGCGATTTTATGAAGCCAGCTCTATTGAGCGCTTGGGCCTCTATGGTCTCATATTGGTTTTTTTCCCAGGTATGCTGCTGCTGAGCCCATTTTTAAACTTTCGTCCTAAGCGCCGCGAAGTTTGAATAACAATGAGGCACTTCTGCAATGCGACGGATTGACGTAATTGGCATTGGTATTGGCGTCTTTGCTGCGGGTGGGTTGCTGTATTTAGCGTTTGCCTGGGCGGGACTAGATGGGATATCGGCGGGCATTTGGAGCCAGGTGGTATTTGTCGCTGGGCTGTTGGGCTGGACAGGAACCTATGTGGCTAGAGCGCTAGGCAAAAAAATGACCTATAACCAGCAGCTAGAAGACTACGAAGAGGCCGTGCTGCAAAAGCGTTTGGAAGAGATGAGCCCAGAGGAACTGGCGCAAATTCAGGCTGAAGTAGAACAGGCGCGGCAGGCACAAGCTGACCGAGAAGCTGTTTCGTAAAATGTCTAATCAAATGGTGTTGTGTTGAGGGGGCCGGTAGTAAAAATATCGGTGATTTTTTATGGTGTCTGTAAAAGAACAGTTTGATCGATTGCGTGAGGCGGGCGAATGCGCGCTAATTCCGTTTATTACGGCGGGCGATCCGGATTTGGCTACGACGGCGCAAGCTTTGCAGGTGCTAGATAGCAGTGGCGCTGATTTGATAGAGCTAGGGGTGCCCTATGCCGATCCGCTGGCTGATGGGCCAACGATTCAGGCGGCGGCGACGCGATCGCTCCAAAAAGGAACGACCCTAGAGGCTGTTTTAGACCTTGTAAAAACAGTCAGCCCCAAAATCTCAGCCCCCATTATTTTGTTTACCTACTACAACCCGGTACTCAATCGCGGCGTCGAGACCTTTCTCAAAGATATCTACGCGGCAGGTGCCAGAGGGCTTGTGATACCCGATTTGCCCTTAGAGGAAATGGACAGTTTGCTCATAGCCGCTGAGCAGATTGGGATTGCAGTGATTTTGCTAGTCGCCCCCACTTCGCCAGAGGAACGGATGCAGAAAATTGTGGCGCGATCGCAAGGCTTTGTGTACTTGGTGAGCGTCACTGGCGTCACCGGTGTTAGGCAGGAGATTGCTAACCGAGTAGAAGGACTGCTCGCTGAATTGCATAAAGTGACCGATAAACCCATTGGCGTAGGCTTTGGTGTTTCTGAACCGGCCCAGGCCAAACAGCTCAAAGACTGGGGCGCAGATGGGGTAATTGTAGGCAGTGCCATCGTCAAGCGTTTGGCCAGCGGCACCCCCGCAGAAGGGTTGGCTGCAATCGGTGAATTTTGTACTCAGCTGAAAGCGGCTATTCAGTAGGATTCTGTCAGCCGAGATTTAGCCAAGATCTAGTCGAAATCTAGCTGAGATTTAGCCGAAGACTTAACGGCTTACTTTTCTACGGCTTACTTTTTTGCGGCTCGCCTGATCGCTCGTCTGATCGCTCGTTTGATTGAGGCGTCTGATTAGGGTGTAGGGAGGACAGCAGGCGATCGGGCATACCCTCTAACGAGAGGTGAATATCGCGCTGTGGGTATGGAATGCTGATGCCTTCCTTTCGTAATGCTTTGCTGAGCATGAACAGCAGATCGCTTTTGATAATGAACTGACGGTTGGGCTGGGCAATCCATACGAGTAGGTCAAAATGTAAGGCGCTATCGCCAAAGCTTTTGAATAGCACCAGCGCTGGCGGCGTAGAGAGCACGTCTGGATGCTCTGTGCCAACACGCAACAGCAGCGCCCTAACTTGCTCAGGGTCAGAATTGTAGGCAACACCAACCGGTATACAAATGCGCGAAATGGGATTGCGATGGCTCCAGTTAATGACATGGCCTTCTAAAAACTGAGAGTTCGGCACAATAATAGAGACCTGATCGAGTGTGCGAATTTCAGCAGATCGCGCCCCAATCCGTTCCACCGTGCCGATTTGCTCGCCAACTTGCACAAATTCACCCACCTGAATGGGTCTTTCAAAGACCAACACGAGGCCGCTGCCGATATCTTTCACAATGTTTTGAAGTCCTAGACCTGCGCCTACGCCCAAAGCACTCGCTAGCAGTGTCAGTGAGCTGAGATTAATGCCTGAGGCTTGCAGCACGACAATGCAGCCAATCAAAATCAGGGTGTAGCGCAGCAAAATTGAAATTGCCTCCTGCACACCTCGATTAATACCGGTTTCTTGCAGTACTTTTTGCTTGACTAAGTTAGCGGCAATTCGGGCGGCAATGGTGACTAGTAGCACTAAAACGAGCACCCGAAAAATATCTAAAATCGATATCGGGGTACTCCCTAGCGGGATAGTATCTTGAGTAAATGTGTTGGCTAACTGAGAGAGAATGCGATAGCTGATTTGGCGAGTGTTAGGAAATAGGCTTGTTGCATAGAGCAGCGCACCGATCCAAATGCCCAAGCGCAGGAGCAGTAACGTACTGTTGAGAAAGAGATTGACGGTGGTGAATTTTTCGCGATCGCGTTTCCCCTGGCTAATATCCGCTGAGTCCATCGTTGCCGACCGCAAAAACTGAGCCAGGTAATCTCGCCATAAAATGCCCGCTAGCCAATGAGCCAGCGCGGCAAACAAGGCCATCGCCGGAATTTGCCACAAATTTTGGCGAATATAGCCCGGCTGCCGCTGTGCTTTTGCCAGCCTAAAGGTGCTCTCTAGCGCCACTTTCCAATCTTCAGCCTGTTCTTGGGGCGTCAGCGCACTGCTAGTATCGTCAGCGGTCACCGTAAAATTAAAATTTTCACGCCCGTCTTCATCGCCTGGAACCCTTAGCCATACCGTGGCGAGGCCATCAGAGTCGGTCGCTTCAACTTCAATATTAGGGATAATGCCTTGCTGCACGTAGTCTTGTAGGCGATCGCTAATAATTTTTGCCCGCGCTGCTGCACTAGCGGTCACGGTCGTATTCATCACTCTAAAAACAGATCGTCCATCGACTACCACAGGCGCAGCCTCTGCGCTGACGTTCATCGCAGCCGGAAACAGGATTTGAGGGGCTACTACCAGCAGCGCCACCACCACCGTAAAGCTCAGCATAGCGCCCAGAACGAGCCGAGCAATCCGGCGAGAGTACCGCTGGCGGTGTTTGCCAACAGGCTGATCGGTTGGACCGGTTGGTTTAATGGGTTTGAGGGGGCTGTTGTTCACGCGGTTACTTACAAAGCGACTATGACCAGTATCGCGATTAGTGCCGGGGTGAACGACGCTGAATCCAAATTGGCAGTCCAGCCAGTAACATGAGCACCATTAAACAGCACATTAAGGGCCACCAACTCCCGCCATGCAGCGCTTCCGTGCCAGTCACGCCTAGCCAGGTATAGGCCATCGTACCGGGAATGATGCCAATTAGCGTCCCCAATGCGTAGGATCTAGCGCTGACTGGGGTTAAGCCCAGGGCAAAATTGACCACATTAAATGGCGAGACTGGCGAAAACCGAATGAGCAGTACGCAGCTGAGTCCCTGCTTGCATAGGGTTTGGTTGAGCCGCTTAAGAATGGGCCGATGCGAAAATCGCTTTTGAAACCAGCTGTGCAATAAGTAGCGGGCCAGCCAAAAGGCAACCGTGGCCCCCAATGTTGCCCCCATGACCGATAGCAACGTGCCCCACCACAGTCCATATACCGCACCGCCTACAACCACCAGCAGGGTGCCAGGTATCCCAATTGCGTTGGCAACCACATGCGCTGCCATAAACAAACTGGTACTGAGCACTGCCCCGCTAGCGCTATTCTCAAGATTATTTTCAGGAGCAAAAAAATCAATCAGTGTGTGGCGATCAAATAAAAGCACGAGCGATCGCCAGCCGAAAATTGTACCGACCAGACTAATCACAACTGCTGTGATAGCTGTGGCTGTGGCTAAGCCCCAAAATTTTCGGTTGAACAACATATTTAGGCCATATCCGTAGCAGCCGGTTCTTCGCTCACAGGCACAGAGTCTTTAAGTGCCTTACGAGCAATTTTGGAAATGTAGAGTGTAATAGCCACCACGGTCACAAAAATCAAAATTCTAATAATCCAGCTAATCACTGGGTTAGAGGGGGCTTCACCTGATCCGAGCATCGCCAAGTCACCAATTAGTGAGCCTAAGTACACATACATAATGGTGCCAGGAATAATGCCCGTGGTGCCGAGTACATAGTCGGGCAGGGACACCTTAGTGAGCCCCAACGCATAGTTGAGCAGGTTGAAAGGAAAGGCGGGTGAGAGTCGAATCAAGAAAATGAGCTTGAGGCCTTCTTCGGCGATCGCATTGTCTAGCGAATTAAAGAAGCGATTGCCGGCAATTTTTTTGGCAATCCAGTCACGCGCGAAAAATCTTCCGACCAGGAAAGCTGCCGTTGCCCCCAGCATCGCGCCGATGAACACCAAAATAGATCCTTTGACCACGCCAAAGACAAAACCCGCACCGAGGGTGACCACCGAGGCCGGGAGAAAGGCGACGGTAATGACGATATAAGCCAGGATGAAAACAAGGGGTGCGATCGCGCCAAGCCCGTTAATCCACTCCACTAAATTAACCAGCTGAGTTTGGAGCTGTGAGAAAACTGCCAAGGGGCCAGAGGGTTCACCAGCGGCCTCTTGCGCTAAAGCCGGCCCCGCAGCGATAAGCGTCATACCTAATAGAGAAAACAACATAAGCTGAATGATTTGCCGAAGGAATTTAGAAGGCTTTATGCGAGCGATACGAGAAAAAGAGAGATAGGGAAACAGCATTTTGGAGACTCCATAGGAATATTGGATGAGAAAATAACAAGAAAACAAAATAGCGAACTACAACAAAGCCCCTGTGCAGCTAGAGCCACTGCCAGCAGTACAGCCGTAGCAATAAGCGCGAGTCGCAATCTGGTCAATGACATCTAGCGAATCGGCCGCTAAAAGCTGCGCAACCGTAAGCGCCTCACCGTTAGGCGATCGCGCCAGCAACCCTTCCATTTGGTTAAAGTCACAGTCGTACACATTGCCGCGATAATCTACCGACAGTTCATTACGGCACATTAAATGCTCTACCGTACTGGCGTTATGATGCGCCGCTAAAAATTGCAGATAAGGCTGATGCAGCCCCCGATGCTGCAAGTGAAACTTAGTGCGTCCAATCGGCAGATTCGTAATCGTAAACAGGTTATTAAATACAATGCCAAAGTGTTCGTTTAAATAGGCCGCATAGTCCTGTTGCAAGGTCGCTTGCTCAGGCGTTAGGGAAAAGTTAGCATCGTTTGGAACCGGCGGATTATAAACCAGATCCAACTGGAGGTTGGGATCACGGCCATAGCCAAAGGCGTTTAGGACTTGAATGGCCTGAATCGAGTCGTTGTAGACGCCCTTGCCGCGCATCGCATCGACGTTGCGCTCTAAATAGCAGGGCAGTGATGCGACCACCCGCAGCTGATGCTGGGCAAAGTATTCAGGCAAATCTTCGTAACCGGGCTCAAACAAAATAGTCAGATTAGAGCGCACAATTACCTCTTTATCCCTGGCCCGAGCGGCTTCTACCAGTGGCCGAAACCCATAGTTCAGCTCAGGCGCACCGCCGGTTAAATCTATCGATTCCAGCTGATCAAAGCGATTAATCAAAGCGATGAGCTGCTCGCATACCTCGGGCGAAAGCTCCTCACTGCGGTACGGCCCTGCCTCTACATGGCAATGGCTACAGCTAAGGTTGCACCGCCGCCCTAAGTTAATTTGCAAGACGCGGATTGACTGCTTAGTTAATGGCCCGCCTAGCCTTTTGTCAAAAGGTGTAACAGCGGGTATCACAGCAGTCGTCTTGAGAGCATTCGCTGCGTCTTGAACCTCTAGCGGGAAGCGGGGAGACGGCTGAACCATAAGATTTGACAGGCTAACGCTTGACTATTGCAGAACTACGATTACAGAAACATTACAGTGCCATTAAAAGCGACCATGATGAGTTTTTGCTTAGAAAAGCATGTGAGTATGACATTTGTGGCGTCGGCTTGCCCTCACTCAGAATCCTCACTCAGAGAATCCTGATTTATCTATCAGCGTTCTCTCAGGCTGAGAGGTTAATGTACAGAATAGTTGAACATCACCATCTTACGTTGGGCGCTAACTCGCTGTTTTTTATGAAGTCTGTCATCGATCCGCATTCTATTCAATTCAGGCTGACAGTTGGCATGGTATTGGCCTCTACTTTAGGCATTAGTGGGCTCACCGGCTGGGTGAACTTTAGGATGCGTCAGCTGCTGGTTGAAAACCATAAGGAAAATGCGCGGATGGTCGCCTCTCGCCTGGGTGAAGATGTAGACCTATACGAAAAAACAACCGTGGTTTCTCAAGCGCTCGCCATGGCGATTGATTACCGCGAACAGCCAGATGTCGCCATTTGGGTGATTGCTGATAGCGGCGAGTTGGTGGCTGCCTCTAGAACGCTCTCTATGGGGTCGTGGCAAGTTGACGGTTTTGCGGACAAATTAATGACGGTTGTGCCTCAACAAAACAAGGGGCTCGATGTGATTAATTTTCAAAATCGTTATTTGGTTACCTGTTCTAGCCCGCTGAGTATTCAGGGGCAGGTGATTGGGACGTTGTATGTCGTAGATGATGTCACTAAGGACAGAGAGAGTCTGACTCGGATTACGCGAACGCTGGCGCTTTCTAGCTTGTTGGTGATCGGTGTAGGGGCGATCGCAACTGCCCTTTATGTGAACCGAGCGATCCGGCCCATTCGTAAAATGAACCGTTTAGCCGCTGATATTTCGGCTTATAACTTAGCCGATACCCGACTAGAGTTTGACCGCGCCCCCACCGAAGTGCAGCAGCTGGCGCAGACCTGTAACATGATGATCTCGCGGCTATCAGCGGCCTGGGATCAACAGCGGCAGTTTGTCAGCGATGTTTCTCATGAGCTGCGCACGCCGCTCACGCTGGTGCATGGCTATTTGCAGAGCACGCTGCGCCGGAGTGACAATCTGACCCCACCTCAAAAAGAGGGCCTAGAAATTGCCGCAGACGAAGCCGACAGAACCATTCGGCTGCTGCAAGACCTGCTAGATTTGGCCAGGGCCGATGGCGGTCACCTGCGGTTTCAGCTAGAGAGCGAACCCTTGCATAAAATCCTCGCAGAGGTGCTTGAAATGAGCCAGTATGTGAGTGAATCCCCCAAGAAGAAGCTGAGTCGGCGTATTCATGCAGACCTTCAGCCTGTGTATGCCCTTGCCGACCGTAACCGACTTAAGCAGGTGCTCATCAACCTCATTGACAACGCCCTGAAGTACTCTGAAGACGACAAACCGATTCAAGTGACTTTAAGGGAACTGGGCGACAGCGCTTATATTGAGGTGAAAGACCAAGGTTGTGGCATTCCCTTGGCCGACCTCAATAAAATTTTTGAGCCCTTTTATCGGGTCGATGAAGCTCGGTCGCGGGCAACGGGCGGCACGGGCTTGGGCTTATCAATTGTTAAAACTCTAGTGGAAGGGATGAACGGTACGCTAAAGGTTCACTCTAAGCTGGGGAAAGGCAGCCTATTTACCGTTATCCTACCAATATCTCCAAAATTATCTCCAAAATAGTCGTATCCCGAAAATAGTCGTATTCCGAAAGTAATTGTGTCTCAAAAATAGTCATATCAAATTCTTTTTTTCCTGTTCTGATAGAGGAGCTTGGATCTGATGTCTGAAAAGGCAGCGCGTATTTTAGTCGTAGAAGATGAAGAAAAGCTCGCCAAGTTTGTGCAGCTAGAGCTAGGGTACGAAGGCTATGAGGTTACCGTTGCCAACGACGGTCTCAGCGGTTTGATGGCAGCCCGTGACAGCGAGCCCGATTTGGTTCTGCTTGACTGGATGATGCCGGGGCTGACGGGGGTAGAAGTATGCCGTCGGCTGCGGGCAACGGGTGCGATGATGCCTGTGATTTTGCTCACGGCTAAAGACGATATTGAAGATCGCGTGGCCGGGCTTGATGCGGGTGCAGATGACTATGTGGTCAAGCCTTTTAGTATTGAAGAGCTGCTGGCGCGCGTACGGGCGCATTTGCGCCGCAATCAGCCTGAAGATTCTGAGATATTGCAGTTTGCGGATCTTACGCTGAGCCGTAAGACCCGAGAAGTAAAAAGGGGCGATCGCCTGATTGACTTAACGGCCAAAGAGTTTGACTTGTTAGAGTATCTGATTGCGCATCCTAAACAGGTTTTGTCGCGCGATCGCATCCTTGAAGAAGTCTGGGGCTACGACTTCATGGGCGACTCTAACATCATTGAAGTGTACATTCGCTACCTTCGCCTCAAGCTAGAAGCCGAAAGCGAAAGTCGCCTTATCCAAACTGTGCGCGGCGTTGGCTACGTCATGCGCAGTTAGCAAATACCCTCAATTTTATTTGAATCTACTGCGGTTGGATTCGAGTATTGTTCAACGCCTTAGCCTCCAGCTTCTGAGTCCAACTTCTTAGTAATAGTTACCAACCTTGCGGTGGTGAACAGCAGTTTGCGCCTCTTCTTTGGAGACCTTGCCATTTTCTACAACGCAGTACACCAGCCAGTGGTCGCTCAGCTCTATGCGGCTAGAAACCTCGCATTCCAAATAGGCCAGTGCGTCGGCCAGGATAGGCGACTGGTTGTTGGCCGGGCGAGTCCTCACGCCTGCGAAGCGATCTGCGCCGGGTGGAAAGCGCTTGAGGAAGTGCTTCATCAACGGCAGGTGATTGCCTTCTTCTAAAATGTTGAGTACGAAGGTATCGCCCACCTGCATGAGTGATTCAATGGCACGGTCTTTTGCGACTGCGACTGTAAAGCCCAATGGCTCGAAGCTCGCTTGTGTAATCCAGGAGGCGAGCATTGCTGACTGCATGTTGCCTTTGGTCGCGGTGATGATGTACAGTCCGCTGCTGATTCGGCCTAATGCCTTTTGTAGGTCGGCATCTAGGGCCTTGATCTTTTTGATTTTTTTGTTTTGAGCCAGATTTTGACCTAAGTCAGTACCGGTTTCTTCGCACAGCTGATAGATCGCTTCGCCTGGTGTGTCTTTAACGCGAATTGGGTCAAAGGACACCTTGAGTTCTAAGTCTTGTAGGTTGGTTTGCAGGGTATCAATCGGCTCGTCGTCACCCCCGTAAGACTCAAACAGGCCAAATGTTTTTTTGCTGTTGACGCTTGCCAAAATAGTGGCCAGCGCGGCCCTGGTTTCTTCCGAATCTTTACCGGTAGAGGGTGGCATCCCAATGACGACGCCCGTCGCCCGGCTCACAATTTCAGTGACGTCTTGCGCATCGGCTGAGCGCAGGTCAACCATTTCTACGCCAACGCCGGTTTTGGTAATGCCTCGGGCGATCGCCTGCGAAATGCGATCGCTATATCCATAGTCAGACGTGTAAAACACCGCAACCAGCGTCTCAGCATCGCTCTTTTCTTGACTCCATTCTCGGTAGCGGCCCGTGAGCGCCTCTAAGTGATGGCGCAGCAGGGGGCCATGGCCAGTGGCAATCGTGTTAATGGTGCCGTCTAGCTTGTCCATGCGCTTCATGGCCGACACCACAGATCGCGCGTTAGGGGCCATTAGGCACTCGTAGTAAAAGCGAAAGTCGGGCAAGAGCGCTTCTAGATTTTTGTCAAATGTATCGTCGTTGCAAAAATGTGCGCCAAAGGCATCGCAGGTATAGAGAATGCCGGTTTTATGGTCAAAGGTAAAAATGGTGTCGGGCCAGTGCAGGTTCGGCGCGTTGGTAAATTCCAAAACATGGCCGTTGCCTAGATCCAAGGTGTCGCCGTTTTTTACAATCTGTCGCTCAAACGGGGCATGAATGAGATCTTCGAGGAAGGCGATCGCGACCTTTGCGCCGACCACCACCGCATTGGGCGCTAGCGCCAGTACGTCTTTAATGAGGCCGCTGTGGTCAGGCTCAGTATGGCTCACCACAATATAGTCAATCGTGGCTGGGTCAATTTCGCCCTTAAGTGCGTCTATATATAGCTGGCGGAACTTGGCGTGAGAGGTGTCTACTAGGGCTGTTTTTTCGCCCTGAATAATAAAGGAGTTATAGGTAGTGCCGTTTTGCAAGCCGAATTCAATATCGAATCGGTCGCGATCCCAGTCTTGCGATCTGAGCGTTGTGGTGTTTTGTGCGATCGCCTCTACCTGCATCGTCAAGCGCTTTTGCTCAGGCGCTTTATCGGCTTTTGTAGTTTCAACAGCAGCAACCATAATACAAATCTCCTATTTCAGCGCGATACATTGAGGCCACAAGCTCATAATACCTGCTCTACCTTGAGTTTAACAACGAAGGTGTTGCTTAACTCTATTGTGACGCAACTTTCCCTGATTCAGCGATAGTAAACCGATATTGATGTAGTTATAAATACTTATCAAACATATTCCGGTATCGCCTTAGCTCAAAAGCTGGCTGTTGAGATCTTGCTGTCGAGGCTTAGGTCGAGGCTTAGGTCGAGGTTTAGTCAGGTTTAGCGGTTGGGACTTGGCCTTAGCATTACCGATTCACTCGTCTTACAAAGACTAAACTCGTACTGCCATAGCGTTTTTCTTTCACAATTTCTAAATTGAGCGGCAGGTGGCCGGGTTGCCAGTGCGCTGCACTATATTCAATCGCAGCTTCTCCTTGAGGCCCTAAGCAGTCCGCTATCAGTGTCAGCACAGGCGAGTACAAATCAGCCGCATAGGGCGGGTCAAAATATACCAGGTCAAATGGGGCCATGTTTGTATTGGCGGTCATGCGTTTAAGCTGCTGCACCACATCGCCTTTCACAACCTGAAACAGTTGCGCTGGCTTAGCCACCTTTTGCCAATTGTGACCAATCACATCACAGGCCGCGCCCGATGCCTCAATTCCAACAACCGCTGTTGCCCCTCTACACAGTGCCTCTGCACCCATGGCACCGCTGCCAGCACACAGGTCTAACCACCGACAGCCCAAAACTCGCCCTTGCCAGATATTGAATAAGGCTTCTCTGACCCTTGCTGATGTTGGCCGAGTCGCCTCGCCAGGCAGCGTTTTAATTTCGCGGTTACCGTAAATGCGGACGGCCATTCAGCTTTCCTATTGCGTCTTGTATTTGGCTAGCGTCTTGTATTTAGCTAGCGTCTTGTATTTGGCTAGCGTCTTGTATTTGGCTAGCGCTAAGTGCAGACTAAACAATCTAAACCTTGCGATTCGGGCAAGTTCAATCTGGAAAACCATTTTAACCAGATTCATCAGCGCTTGAGCCTCTTGAGCCTTTTGATCCTCTTGAGCAGCTGCCTGCGGATCTGTGGCCATAGCGTGTGTCGCTTTAGTTAGGGCACTTGTCGATTAATCCTGGGGTAGGTAGGAGCACCAGTCGCTCCAACCACCTGGATACAGTCGGTACATCGGATGACCAGCGACGACGAGCGCAAAGAGATTTACGCAGGCAGTGACGCCAGAGCCACAGTAAAAGATGACTTCTGGGGAGGAATCAGAATTATCTACTGATGGGCCGTTTATTGAGTGAGTGATTGAGTCATTAAGAGATGGTGCGATGCCCAAGTTTGCCATTTGCCTCGCAAGTTCTTGAGTACTTTTGATCTGTCCTGTTTCGGTTGTGTTTTGCTGCCAAAAGAAGTTCACTGCGCCAGGAATGCTGCCCGCCACTGGGTCGATCGGCTCTACTTCGCCTCGGAAGCGTTCGGGCGATCGCGAATCAATCACAACCACGCCGGGCAAATCCTTCCGCTGCCTAAGTGTTTCCACATCTACAATCCAATCCGGCTGCGGATGGGGCTGAAAATTGCCGTTTTTCGCCGCCGGAATTTTAGTACTCAATGGGTACTTGGCCTGCTTCCAAGCTGTAATACCGCCGTCTAAAATCGCGACTTTCTCATGTCCCAAATAGCGCAGCATCCACCACAGCCGCGCGGCAAAAGCAAACCGTGAATCATCATAAATAACGACCTGTGTAGGGTCATCAGATGGCGTAGAACAAATGCCTAACCGGCTCAATGTTTCAGCAAAGTCGTCCCAGTTGGGCAAAGGATGGCGCCCGCCGTGAGATTGTACAGGGCTAGAAAGGTCTTGGTTGAGACTCAGGTAATATGCACCAGGAATATGGCCCGACAAATACTGAGCATGGCCTAGCTCCAGAGCTGACAAAGAAAAACGAGTATCAATCACCACAATCTTGTCGGACTGAGACTGGTTTAGCTGCTGACATAGCTCGGCAGCATTTATAAGATGAGGAGATTTTTGCATGAATTTGAAAGAGAGTGAGTAGAGGTAAGAGAGAGTGAGTAGAGGTGAGAGAGTGAGAAAATTATCCTTCTTTTTGCGAAGTGTGTTGTTTTCGGTTCGTGTAGCGTCGTCGCCAGGGCTTTGTGGGTAACAGGTTAGACTCATGCTGCTCTTGACTCCGATGCGCCAATATTTCCTCAGCAGTGGCCTGTAGGGTCGGGTCTCGGTAGGGAACGGCGGCGCGCGTCTGCAAGTGCTCTTGTTCTTGCTGAGTTAAAGGTGGCAGCATACTAGCCCAGCAGCTGGTTGAATGAGCGGCCATGGTTCCGGGCCATTTGCGGGCGGCGGTTGATAGGGTGCCAAGGGTGAGTCCAGCGGCGGCGAGAGAAATGCGGACGGCAGCAGCACAGGAATAGGTGATTAGCAGCCCATTTAACGGGCTAAGGCATTGAGCGACTTGCTGCAAAAACTCTACCGTCCACAGCTGCGGACAATTTTGAGGTGAAAACGGATCGAGAAAGATAATGTCGGCCTGCCAATGTTGCTGAATGAGTGAGTGAACTTGCTTGCGGGCGTCGCCTAAGAGAATGGCGGCATTTAAGTTTGGCTGAGCGATACTGGAGTGTGCGGCTAGCTGCTGTAGCGTCTGCTGTACGGCGGGTGGGTAGGCGTGAATGAGGTTTTGTGCGATCGCGCTCCTCGCCACCTCAATATCAATCTCTAGCGCCCTTATTTCTACCGGCAGCCGATGCGTCTGATCCACCTGCCAAATGGTTTCTAGCGCAGCAGCAGTGTTGTACCCCAATCCGTAGCAAACATCTAAAATTTTGAGAGAATCAGGCGTTGATTCATGTCCTGCTGCTTCGAGGCGCCGTTGAACAAGCTGCGCTAGCCTGCTGGTTTCTATATAGGTTTGCTGTGCTTCTCGGCAGGCGCCCTCTCGATTGTGAAACCATTCACCAAACACCTCTGAGTAAAATGTGCTCGACCCGTCTTTAGTTTTAACCGGCGTAAACACAGCGCTCAAACCTCACCTAACATTCTGTGTGACACATTCTGTGTAATACACCTTATCCTGCTTTGATGTTTTGATCTGCCAGCATGACGGTTTCTTCCAATCTGTGACTAACGGATTTGCTCGCGTTTTGCCATGAAGGCAGCCGACACATCGCTCTTTTGGTAGGTATGAAAATATTTTTTGTTATGACTGCCTAGAGAAAATACTGACAGGTAAAACTGTAGGGCTAGCAGTGCGATCGCCTCAATTTCTTGGAGTTAGGTAAACGCTTTATGAAAACTTAGGTGATTTCTCTATTCTTGATCGAGAAATAAAAGATACATAGTTGTCTAAGTGGTCTAAACCAATGATAGGGCTTTTTAATTGAGCATCTGACCCAGTTAAAGGAAAAACAACAGCGATTTCCTACGCTATTTTCTGATGTGTAAAAACGAATAAAGAAAGTTTTTGCGCTGTTTGTCGGCAGTAGTCTGATCCCTCTATCAAAAAAAGGCATTAGGACACTGTAGAGGTTGCGCTCTACCGATGAGTTTCTGATGTCTTCCTTCCTTCGTTGGTTAGAGAATGACGTGCCCCTGTTGTTGCGTCTATTTTATCTCTAAGTTTTCGCTTTTATTTTTGTTTGCTCGTTCTTGTTTGCGCGCTTATTAGCCCTTTTTGCGCGCTTATTAGTTTTTTGTCATCAGTTTTTTGTTATCAGTTCTTTGTAATGGAGACACGTGAGTGCTCGCTGCCGATAATTCTGTTAGCTTGGGTAGTTCCGATAGTTTTGAGATCTCGGATAACAGCGCTTATAGCGCATCTTCGATAGTGAAACTGTCTATAAACAGTCCAAGAGATGCTCTGCTCAGTACATCCTTAAGTCCGCAGCTAATCAGAATAGAGGCGGAGGACATGCTGCTCAATAACTATCGCCTCGAATCGATTGATTTTGCCTCTAATCAAATGGTTGCGAGCTTTTTTGGTGGGCAAAAGAACGAGAAGGGCAGCGTGAGTACTGTCTTTGCAGGGACTGATGGAATCTATGATGTGATCTTAGGTTATTTTGACGAAGAGGGCGGCGGGGCAATACTCGATCCACTACTCAACGGCAACTCGTTGGGCAGGCTCAAGCTCGACCAAAAACTTGGCAGTAACAATGCAACGCCTGACACTTTTGTTCGTCGCACAGTTGGTCACCGTCTTTCCCTTAATCAGGGTGATACTTTCTCCGTACTGGGCTTTGAGGCTGCCAATGAACATGCTCGGATTGACTATATCGAATTTGTGAAAATTGCCAGTGCGGAGACAGCCTCAAATAAGGCGGATTTGCCTGAACCGATTCGGATTAATGTGGGTGGTGACGCCTACACAGACAAATCCGGACAGGTTTGGAGCGCAGACCAATTTTTTGAAGATGGTCAAACCGCTAAAACAGATCGTAGTATTTTAGGGAGCCTAAACGATCCGCTTTATCAAAGCGGGCGATATGCTAAGACCATGGACTATCACATTCCGGTTGCCAATGGGGTCTATGACCTAAATTTACACTTTGCTGAAGTGGTTTGGGCGAGTGCGGGCGATCGCCTATTCGATATTTTTGTAGAAGGGCAATCACTGAGCGATCGCTTCGACATTTATCAGCAAGCCGGTCAAAGCAATAAAGCTGTTCAAAAAGGATTTAGCAATATTGTTGTCACCGACGGCAGGTTAGATATTCACTTAAAAGCGGTTAAAAACTACGCTCAACTTTCGGGTATTGAAGTTCTCGCCTCTGGCTTAATCGATCCTACAGACGTCGATCCTATAGACATCGATTCTATCGACAATCCTACAGACGCGATTCGGGTCAACTCAGGCGGCGAAAGCTATATTGATAGCAAAGGCCAAACCTGGTTGGCAGACACCTTTTTTGACGATGGCTGGACAACTTATAAAGAGGTCAGCATTCAAGACTCTAACGACGACTTTTTGTACAAAAGTGAGCGCTACGCCAAAACGTTAGACTACTCGGTCGCTGTTGCCAATGGTATTTACGATCTCAATTTGTTGTTTGCCGAAATTTACTGGTCAAATCCTGGACAGCGAACGTTTGATATTGCGGTTGAAGGTCAGTTGATTACTCAGAATCTTGATATTTACAAAGAAGTCGGCAAGTTCAAAGCCTTCAATCAGCAAATCAACGAGATTGTTGTGACAGATGGTCGTTTAGATATTTCGCTCACTGGCATTCAAGATAAAGCAAAGATCTCTGGTTTTGAGATTTTGCCTGTGGCTTTAAATTCAAGCGCTGATGCTGATGCACCGCCTATTTTACCGGCCACCTCAGGTATGTTGCCGCCCGGCGCTGTAGCCTTGAGCAACGGTGCGAGCGTGCGCTACGTGAGCCCTACTGGCAGAGGCGATGGCAGCAGTTGGCAGCAGGCCGCTGATATTTCAGAGTTAGATCGCCTCATTGAGCAGTCGTCGCCCGGTGATGAAATTTGGATTGCGGGTGATTTAGGGGCCTATAACATGGCTGGTAAATCTATTAGTATAGATAGCGGCAGTACCGCTGATAAGCCGATTTATATTAGGGGTGTAGCGTCTCAGGTGGGCGGGAATGATACGCCTTTGTTTGTGGGCGATCGCGCTGAAAACTGGGCGCCAGGTAAAAACAACGGCACGGAAGTATTCCGTTTGCTAAACGGGGCAAAACACTTACACTTTAGCGATTTAGACTTTAAAAACATTGGTAATGGAGCCTTTCGCTTTGGCGGAGATATCACTGATATTGTGCTAGAAGATATGCGGGCGACGAATGTGCGCCGGTTTGTTGAAAACTATGTGTCAGGGAGCGCCAGATCAGCCACTGTAAGCAATTTGACGATTCGAGATGTCGATATTAAAGGATTTTCCAAAAGCGCAATTCGCTTGCAGTACAACAGCAACAACATTTTGATTGAAGATGTTGTCGGAGACTCGCAGCAGCAAGACGGCGACAACTTTGCCATGGGTGTGCATTTATTGGGCACAGTCAACAATGTGGTGCATCGACGGGTCACGATGAAAAACGCTGTGCAACGAAAGAGCGATTCAGACTATTGGAACGCTGATGGGTTTGTTACCGACTGGGGCACCTACAACATTACCTATGAAGATACCTTTGCTTCGGGTAATACCGATGGGGGCTACGATCTAAAATCAAAAGATACGCTACTCGTTCGCGCCGGAGCTGCTGATAACAAACGCAACTTCCGCATCTGGCGATCGGCCACTATGATTGATGTCGCAAGCGACGATCCGTTGCGGCGAGGCGGGACTGGCACCAGCGCTCATATTAATGTGCTAGGCAACGAAGGTAACCTTTCCATTCGAGGCGGCACCTTTAGCGGCGATCGCGGAATCGATAACATTATTTTTGATTTGGACGATCAGGGGAGCGTCACGGTGGATGGCGTAGTGATTACAGACGACCTTTACAGGCTGTACACCGTAGAGAAAGGAAAAATAGATCTCAAAAATGTAGTCGAGCCTTAGCCAAGGACTGTAGCCCAGATCCATGAGCGCTAGACCCATGAGCGCTAGACCCATGAGAGCCAGAATCATCAGCGCTAGACCCATGAGAGCCAGAACGATGGGATCAGATCTTGTGATGCTTTGCCAAAAAACGGTCGAGCTGATTGGCAAAGTTGGCCTTGTCACGATTGTTTAAAGGTGGCGGCCCACCACCCACTGGATCTGCGCCACCGCGAAAGGATTCTAGGAAATTGCGAACGGAGAGGCGATCGCCAATATTCCGGCTCGTATATTCATCGCCTCTCGGGTTAAATACATAGCCCCCCTTATCGAGCACTTTGGCCGCTAAGGGGATATCTGCGGTAATGACCAAATCTCCCGCTACCAATAGCTCTACAATTTTGTTGTCAGCACCATCAAAGCCGGAAGGTACCACCAACATTTCGGCATAGACAGGAATCTGCACCGGCTGATTGGCCACTAAAGTCAGCGGACATTGAGTTCGTTTTGCGGCTCTAAAAATAATCTCCTTAATAGCATTCGGACAGGCATCTGCATCTATCCATATCTTCATGACTCGCTCCTAATGCTCCTAATAAAGACGGGATAAAGACGGGATAAAGACGGGTGTTTGGATCAAGACAGGCGTTGAAATTAAGACAGGCATTTGGGCTAAAAACATTTGAGCTGAGGACTCTTTACGTACAAACACTGGCAAACTGGCAAAAAACTATCATCTCCTGGTGAAGGTTGGTCGATTTTACTCATGCGGTCTCTCCGTAGGATGGCTTACGCTGTCGGGCATCGCTCACTTTGTCTGCGCTCCCTATTTTTCCGCTAAATCCCTGCCATGTTCTTGACCTCAAACCCTATTAAACCTCTGCGTCGTCGAGTTTGTAGCTGGAGACTTGCCGCCTCTTTTCTGTCTGTATTTTCTACAGTCACTCTGGTGAGTACCCTGTCAGTACATCCGGCAACAGCCCAGTCGGTTACGCCAATGCCCGATGGCCGCATTAGGTCAACGCCAGCCCCTGGGCTATCAACGGCAGGGATGACCTTTAAGCAGGCGATGAACATAGGCTATGCAGCCTCACGCCAGGGTGATTTTAATACCGCACTGATTAATTTTCAAAGGGCGCTACTGATTCAGCCTGGAAATGCCTATGCAGCGGCAGCCGCAGACAATATGGCCTTTTACATACAGTATGGGCGGGTTTCTACTCGGCAGCGAGCTATAACCCAGCTCCAGTCCACCTTGACGAGTGCCATCACACAAAAGGACTGGGTCTGCGCGGCCACTACGATTGATCAGCTCACGACCTACACTGAGCCGGGTTCACTCAACCGGGAGCGCCTGATTGGTCAACGCGGAGAAATCAGCGGTCTGCTAGATGCTCGCTTAGACCACGATCGATGGTCTACCGTGTGCTCGGCCCAGCAGCCTGTTTATTAACTCATTACGTTGCAAGCAGCGTTACATTTTGTTACATTGATAGATGTTAACGAAAGTTTACATATCGTACTGATGGGTCTGCCAAGACTTTTTGATAAAGTTCAGGCCGCCTGTCGGGTTTCAATGGGTAAATTTTCGTCATCGGATTTGTCAGGGATTTCTAAATGTAGTCGCTGAACTTAATGTAGTCAGAGAGATGAACCCATACCAATTGGTTGAGAAACAGTTAGCTGACCGATATGCATCGGGTCATCGTGACTTTGCACGGATAGATTTGCGCGAGGCGAGGCTAAAAGGCATTGTGCTGACAGGCGCTCAGCTATGCTGGGCGGATTTAACTCAGGCCAACCTTACAGAGGCCTCCTTGGACGATGCAAACCTGATGGGCGCAATTATGTGGCGGGCGGTTTTAGCGGGCACTCGACTACGCTGGGCTAACCTTCACCAGGCAATGATGGTGCGCTGCGATGCAGCAGCTGCTGACTTTAAAGGCGCAAACCTTCATAGAGCCGATTTACGACTGGGAAATCTTCGCGGTGCGAACCTAGCCGGGGCCGACTTGCACGGGGCGAAGCTTTGCTACAGCGATCTGCGCAAGGCTGATTTGACGGGGGCTGATTTGACTGGAGCTGATTTGACAGGGGCTAATTTAACGGGTGCTCGGATGGAAGCCGTTTGTTGGCAGGCGACCTTGCTCCAGCGAACACAGCTAGATGCCAGCTTTGCCCTAGAAAGTGCCTGTATGAAGGATTCTGCTTTGAGGCGCGCATGTTATACACCTATGCCTCCACTGACAGTTGTATAACCCGTGGTATAGCTTATAAAAATGGCGACTGTGTAAAAATGGAAGCTGTGTTTTGAGCTGCGCTTGCCATGGAATTTTATACTTGGAATAACTATCGCTGCGCTTTTTCAAAAGTGCCGGGTGAGTCTGGAAAACCTGCGCTGCTGCTGATCCATCCGATTGGGGTAGGACTTTCGGGGGAGTTTTGGCAGCCATTTATCGCTCAGTGGGGGCGGAGTGAAGCGGCTAATAATTCTATTTACAATGTGGATTTGCTGGGCTGTGGCGCAAGTGATATGCCCAAGCGGGCCTACCGGCCTGAGGACTGGGCCGAGCAGTTGGCTTGTTTCTTGAGTACGGTAGCAACTGAACCGGTGATACTGGTTGTGCAGGGCGCATTGCTGCCGGTGGCTGTTCGACTGATGGCACTGCCAGCGGCTGAGAAGGTAAAAGGATTGGTACTGTCTGGCCCGCCTGCTTGGCGCCTGATGACGACCCCAACCGCAGACTGGAAGCAGTCACTGAGCTGGAGCCTGTTTGCTTCGCCTTTGGGTAATTTGTTTTATCGCTATGCGCGGCGCGAGAAATTTTTGCGGTCGTTTTCGCAGCGGCAGCTGTTTGAACGGGTAGAAGATGTGACCGATGGCTGGTTACAAATGCTAGAGACCGGCGCAAAGGATCTCGATAGCCGATATGCCGTGTTTTCTTTTTTGGCTGGATTTTGGCGGCAGGACTATGCTGAGGCGATCGCTCAAATTCAGCAGCCGGTCTTAGTTGTCATGGGCGAAGAAGCCTCTACGATTGATCGCACAACCGCGCAGCAAATAAAGAAAGCGACTGATAACCCTAGCCAAAAGCGATTGCAAGACTATATTGATCACTTCCCAAGAGCCCAAGGTGTCAGCATTGCAGGTCGTAATGTGTTGCCTTATGAGTCATCGGGTGAGTTTGTCGATGCGATCGCACCCTTCATTACCGCGCTTTCCGCCTAAATTTCGATAGGCCGCGAAGCACGCTGTTTTTCTTGCCTTTAGGATTGACTGTTTATTCGTCAGATTCAGTCGTTACATTTAGTCGTTACATTTAGTCGTTGACAGTCACCTTCAGTCGTTGACAGTCACATTTAGTCGTTGACAGTCTCAGATTCAGGTGTCGCTTCTAGATTGGTTGAATTAGTCGGGCGATTTCTATTTTCAACCCTGTCGGACATGGTTCTCGGCGTTTCTTCTGGCTCAGTTGTTGTAGATTCTTCAGGTGGCTCGGCTGGTGGTGCAACTGGCGTAGTCGAAACGTTATCTACCGAAATCGCGAGCTGATAGTCAATCGCCTGATTAGACCGGTTGACCACAACCACTTCATAAAGCCCCGACTGAGTGAGTGCGCCCGACCAAGTGGTTTGCGCTGAGTCTGCAAACACAGCAGGCGAATCATCTGTTTGCTCTGGCGGATACAGCGAAAGCTGAGTGCTCTCTGGTGGTGCGCTCAGGTTTAGCCTCAGCAACTGCCCAGCCGAGAGCGACATTAAATAAATGCGTCCTTCACCTGGGCCGAGCCGACCGCTGACATCGCGGCTGAGCTGGCCATCGCTAAAGGCAACTGTTTCAGTGACGCTGCCTGTGCTGATGGCTTGAGCGCGGTTTTCAGCGATCGCATAATACAGCTGCCCAACGGGCTGAGCCAAAAAATCCTGCCCTGCTTGATTGGGAAACAGGTTGAAAAACTTGGCATCGACCAGATCGTTGAGGGCGCGATCATTCACGTTGGCAGAGGCAATGAGCGATCGCCACTGGCTCCGACTCTCCTCGCTATAGCTGCCCAAAGCCGTTAGGCTGCTTCTGTCAAGGTTTCCTTCCAACCTGTTGAGCACGCGAGTGGCAATATTGTCCCTACGAATGCGCAACGGTTCATCGGTAGCCGCCGCCGTCAGCTCCTTGCGTCCGCCGTTGGGGCCTGCTGTGAGCAGTGCCGGATATTCCTGGTAAAACAGTTGATTAACTAGATCATTAAAGTAACTTTCGTTAATTCCTAGCGCTTCTCGACGACTCCGAATAGCTTGCTGGCGTGCCGTTTCTTCAGGCGAATATTCACCGTCTCTAAGCGCATTGTTGCTAGCGAGCTGCGCGCCGTTTCGCTGATCCCCAGTTAGACCAGCATCTAACGGTGAACGATTATTGCGCGCGAGCGCATACAGCATTAGCGCTGTACCGGCTAAGCCTAAGGTCAGCAGCAGTCCAATGAGTGCCTGACTCGCGCCGGGTTTATCGCCTGATTCTCTGGGCCTGAGTTCTCGTTCGTATACATTAGACTCACTAGCGGCGCTGTCTCGGTAGCCGATGGGTTCAGCGGGCATCACCTCAGGTGCGGTTACCGACAGCATCATTGTGTCATCGTCATAGTCCGTTTCTCCAGCTATACCCGTCATGTCAGGCACTCCAGTTGCAGCGCCCCCTATCCCAACTGAGGGATAAAGCTGACTAAAAGTCGCTGCTATGCTGCCATCCTCATATCCGCTGTCTGCGACACCCACCCAAGGTACATCAGGAGAAGTTTCGCTCGCCTGCAAAGTGCTAAGCACTGCGTCGGCAGTTGGAAAACGCTCACTGGGCGCTGCCGACAGCATCTTTCTTAAAATTTGGCCTAGTTTAGGACTCAGCAATTCATATCCCCGCCATGAGCCATGCTGCAAATCATGCAGCATTTCGGGTGATTCACCCGTGGCCAGCACCAGCATAGTGGCCGCTAGCCCGTATAAATCAGTCGTTGGATCGACTTCATCAGCCTCTTCATCAATTTTTTCATCAATTTTTTCATTCGCCTCAAAGCCTTCCGTGTTTTTGGCTCCAAAGCCTTCTGTGTTTTTGGCTCCAAAGCCTTCTATGCCCTTGGCTTCGGCTGATTCAGCAAATGCTTGTGTTTCGAGCAGTCCTTTTAGCGATTCTGGGCCTTCAGAGGCTGAGACTTCAGATGCTGAGACTTCAGAGACTGAGACTTCAGAGACTGAGACTTCAGAGGCTGAGACTTCAGAGGCTGTGCTCTTGCCAGTGCCCGCCGTGTCTTGCTGCTTGAGGTCGCCAAAGCCAATGAGTACAGGTAGTCCATCAGCCTGCCTAAGAATGATCTTTTTAGGAGAGATGTTGCCGTGGATAATGCCCT
Organism: Phormidesmis priestleyi Ana; assembly: GCA_001314865.1. GTDB lineage: Bacteria > Cyanobacteriota > Cyanobacteriia > Phormidesmidales > Phormidesmidaceae > Phormidesmis > Phormidesmis priestleyi_B. Next base: position 140,741 of record LJZR01000008.1, read on the forward strand.
TGCTGTGAATGTGCGAAAGGACGGGCAGGAGCTGATAAAGCAGCTGTATGATTTCAGTTTCTGAAAAAGAGCCGCCCCATTGCTGTCGGTCTTCTAACAGGGACTGATAGCTAGGGCCTTGCACATAGTCTCTCACTCGGTATAGCTTGCTGCCCTGCGTATTTGCAGAGGTCGGATCGGCTAGCGTCGGATCGGCAGGCGTCGGATAGAACTTAGGGATTTGCTCGTGGTCTAACTGGGCTAGTGCCTGCACCGACCGATCGAGCAGTGCTTGGGTGCGGGCGATCGCACTATCCTCGTCAGCGGGCGGAATGAATTCTTGGACAACGCACAGCGCATTGCCATTATGTCGGTCTTGAGCCAGATAGGTTCGATGAGACAAATCCTCGCTTAACACCTGCACGACTTGGTAGCGATCGCCCAATCGCAACGTTGGTTTATCCTGCTGACCACTCTCTGAATTCATGACCTATTTCTCCTGAGAGTAAACGAGATGCCGAGCGCTAACACAGCGTTAATACTAAAAATTGTACAGAAGTACCAACCGGCTATACAGAACTCCCAGGTAGATTAGCAGGCAATCTGCCTATCAAGATAGATGTCAATATGGCCAATGTATGACCGGTGCCAGATACATCTTATTTCCATCTGTATTTTCATTTATGTAGTGTAGTACTGGTGTATAACACTGATACCATTCAATATTGATCACAGCCCTCCTCTGCCCATGAAGTCTCTCGGTCGCCATATTTTAGTCGAGTTCCATGGTTGCTCCGCCGAAATCCTCAACGACGTGCCTCGCATTGAGCACGACATGCTGGAAGCCGCAACGCGATCTGGAGCTACCATTATCAACTCGGTATTTCATCACTTTTCACCCTTCGGCGTATCCGGCGTTATCGTCATTCAAGAAAGTCATCTGGCGATTCATACCTGGCCAGAATATCGCTACGCAGCGGTTGATTTATTTACCTGCGGCGATTCAGTGAATCCTTGGGTGTCTTACGAGAGTCTTAAAACCGCGTTTGAAGCAGAACATGGTTCTGCCATTGAGCTCAATCGCGGTCAGCTAGAGCTGCTCGAAAAAATTAATATTGATCTGGGCGATATGCGCGACCAGGCCACGCAAAAGCTGATGCCGCCTAAGCAAAGCCGTAGCGTATGGTTCACTGACAAAGATGACAATATTGCGCTCTCAATTCGGCACAAGGGCGATCGCCTCTTTCAAGAAAAGTCTCCCTATCAGCTGGTTGAAATTTACGACACGTTTAAATACGGCAAAATGCTCACCGTCGATAAGATGGTGATGTGTAGTGAAAAGGACGAAACCGCCTATCACGAGATGATTATTCATGTGCCGATGCTGGCCCATGCCACCGCTACACCTGGCCTGAAAAAGGCTCTAGTGATCGGCGGCGGGGACGGTGGCAGCGTGCGCGAAATTTTGCGTCATCCACAGGTAGAGAGCGTCACCATGGTCGAAATTGACGAGGTGGTCGTGCGAGCTTCTCGAAAGTTTTTACCCTCGCTTTCTTCTTCCCTAGACGATCCCAAGCTGAATTTAATCATTGGCGATGGCATCAATTATTTAGAAGATGCTCAGGACGAAAGTTTTGATTTTATTGTGGTGGACTCATCCGATCCGGTCGGACCATCGGTGGGGCTATTTAGTGCCGAATTTTATAAAAACGTTCACCGTGTGCTGACACCGCATGGGGTAATTGCTGCCCAAAGCGAATCACCACGCTTCAACCAAGCGGCCTTTGTAGACCTGACTGGCTGTTTGCAAAACATTTTTGGGCCGGAAAATATCCATACCTATTTGGCATTTATTCAGACTTACCCAACGGGGATGTGGAGTTTTACCTATGGCACCAAAAACGGCATTCATCCGGTCGATGCATTAGACCCAGCAGGGGCCACTGAGTTCACGAAAAAACATGATTTGCAGTATTACAACCCTGATGTTCATCGGGCGGCGTTTTGTCTGCCAACGTTCATTCAAAACCTGTTGGCCCGGTGACGGTGATTTATCTCCTAACTCATGACAGACAAACAACAGCTTATTGATGCGTTTGATCCCGGCGGTGTTGGTTTAGATAACGGCAATATATTTGGTTTTCCGTTTGACTACGACACTGCCGATATCGTCATTTTGGGTGTGCCTTGGGAGGTGACGGTGTCGTTTCATAGCGGCACGGCCCAAGGGCCAAAGGCGGTATTGGCTGCTTCGCCGCAGCTGGATTTTTATGACTATGACAACCCCGACGGTTGGCAGCAGGGGATTTATATGCCGCCTATGCCCGACTGGATAGTTGAGCAAAACAAGGCGCTGCGATCGCCCGCCGAAAAAATCGTTGCGCTCACCGAGCAGGTAACGCCTCTGAGCCCGCCACAGCAGGAGGCGCTTAAGCAGGATTTGGATCGGGTCAATGCGGGGTGCGATCGCGTCAATCAATGGCTGCTCGGCGAAACCCGTAAAGCGCTAAGCGCTGGCAAAAAAGTTGGCATTCTGGGGGGCGATCACAGTGTGCCATTGGGCGCTTTGCAGGCGTTGGCCAGTCAGTATCCCGACTTTGGCATTCTTCATATTGATGCCCATTGCGACTTGCGCGAGGCCTATCAGGGCTTCCGCTTTTCTCATGCGTCGATTATGCACAACGCCCTTCAAATTCCCCAAATTTCTAAGCTGGTGCAGGTGGGTATTCGCGATGTGTCCGCTCAAGAAATACATCGAGCTGAGACCTCGCAAGGGCGAATTGTGCTGCATCACGACACGGCTTTAAAGCGATCGCGCTACGCTGGCACTGCCTGGTTAGATCTATGCCGCACCATTATCCAAGACCTCCCACCGCATGTTTATATCAGCTTTGATATAGACGGACTAGACCCCAAACTATGTCCTAAAACAGGTACGCCCGTTCCCGGCGGGCTAGAACTCGACGAAGCCTTCTGCCTGCTCCGAGAAGTCGCCGACAGCCGCGAAATCATTGGTTTTGACCTTTGCGAAGTAGGCCCAGATGAGTGGGATGGCAATGTGGGCGCTCGCATTATTTACAAGCTGTGCAATCTGATGGGGTTATCTTCAAGCTAGCGAAAATCTTTCTTGCGAAAATTTTTCTTGCGAAAATCTTTAGAAGCGAAATCTTTCTTGCGAAAATCTTTAGAAGCGATCGCGCTTAAGGTCGCTCTTTTGTATGGCGCGATACACTAAATCGTAAAACCTATTCTTTTTCAGCGATTCATGACTTCGGAGCCTCGGCCATCGGATTTTGCTCAACCGGCTGCTCAGCCAGATTCGGTTGCAGCTGCGCTCAATCGGCTAAACGATCCAGAAAAAAGGGCGCAGGCCAAGGAAGCCTTGGCGGTGGGGCAAGCGATGTTTGGGCGAGGGCGCTATCGTGAAGCCATTGATGCCTTTAAGCTGGCGCGATCGCTCTCTAACCCGATGAGTGCGAGCGGGGGCGAAATTCAAATGTGGCTAGTCAATGCCTATGTCGCAGCCGGTGATGACGAATCTGGCTTAGCCCTGTGCCGCAAGCTTATTTTGCATCCAGACCTAGATACCAAGCAGCAGAGCAAACGCCTGCTGTACATACTGGAAGCACCCCAGCTAGAAATGAAGCCAGAATGGGTGACTCAAATTCCAGACCTGAGCGAGCTAGATGATGAAAAGGGCCATAAAGCTTATGTTCAAACGCCTAAAAAGCCTCGTCGCCGCAAGCCCAAGCCCGAACCCGAGCCGCTGGACTTAAGCCAAGTTAACACCGCCGACAATCAGTTTGTTTGGATAGCCCTGATCGCGATTATGCTCACTTTAGGCGGACTGTTTTGGTTAAGCTAAAACCTTCACAACAACAGCCGTCCTTAAAGCAGCTATCACAGAAGCATAAGAACAGTCCTCCCAAAATCAGTCCTCCCAAAATCAGCCATCCCAGCAGCTGCGGCTAAAGCATCTTGAGATTGAATCAATTAGGCAACCCTGTTGTCCTGGCTTAGCGCCTTTCCCCCCTGCATTCACAGCAGTATGATAAGAGCTGATTAATCCTTGTCAGTTCTTTGAGATCTGTACGCCCCTATGGCCTTACAACTGCGTATCTACGTTCCGCCCCATCCTTTAATTAAGCACTGGCTGGGCGTTTTACGCAGCGCATCAACACCCTCTCCGGTGTTTCGCAGCGCTATGACTGAGCTAGGTCGTTGGCTTGCCTACGAAGCCATGCGCGACTGGCTGCCGACCATAGAAATGACCATAGAAACGCCGATGACCACCTGCTTGGCCACCTTTGTAGACCCCGAAGCGCCGCTGGTAATTGTCCCGATTTTACGAGCCGGGCTAGCACTGGTAGAAGGCATTCAAAGTGCTGTGCCCAACGCTAGCACCTATCACATTGGGCTGGCTCGCGATGAAGAAACGTTAGAGCCAGCCTGGTATCTCAATAAGCTGCCCGAAAAATTTGAGCCAGGGACTCGCCTTATTATTTCTGAACCCATGCTGGCTACCGGTGGCACCATTATGGCCACTATGGCCGAACTCACCGAGCGAGGGATTGATCCGGCATTGGTTCGTATTATCTCTATAGTTACCGCGCCGCCAGCCCTACAAAAGCTCGCCGAAAACTACCCCTCAGTGACCGTCTACGCCGCTATCATTGACGAAGGCTTAGATGAAAATGGCTTTATTGTTCCGGGGCTGGGCGATGCGGGCGATCGCACCTTTGGCACCTGATTTGACTGGCCTAATAACCTACTTGCCCTTTGTTTCTTGAACATTTTCTTGAACATTTTCTTGACCATCTGGCCGTAACCATTTGGTTGTGACTATTAGACCGTAACCATTAGACTGTGACCATTAGGAGATTTCATGAGTCAACATAATTTTGCCAGCGGCTTTTTTGCCGGAGCTCTTTTGGGCGGCATTATTGGGGGCGTTATTGGGGTGTTAGCAAGCGATCGCCTGCGCCAAGAACCCGATGACGACTTTAGTCAGCTCTCAGAAGAAGAGCGACGACGACTGAAAAACGCCACCACTGAAGAGCGCATGGAAATTGCCAGACGCGGCCTAGAAGACAAAATTGCCCAGCTCAATTTGGCAATAGAAGATGTCAGAGGCCAAATGGGCAGCGTAAACAGTCCTTACTCTAATGATGTGGTTAGCAAAGCCTCCACCCAAAATGAATCGTTCGAGTAATCGTTTGAGTCGATTAAAGTAACCCACCCAAAACGGAATCTTAAAAAAAGGGCCTCACCCAACCCTGGGTAGATAGCCGTAACAAAGCGCGTTATCAGTGAGGAACTAGATCGGATAGAATACCAGCAGCTATCAAAAAGTTGTCCAGGTTTACTTTTGTCCAGCCATCTCAGTTTCCTAAATCAAGCTATGAATGATCTCGCTGCCGTCCCTGCCCTCGCCATCTCCGGAATTGCCTTAGTCCAAGGCTTAGCCACCTTTTTTCAAATTTACTCGGCGCTGATTTTCGTCCGCATTTTACTGACTTGGTTTCCCAATGTGGATTGGTCTAACCCTATTTTTTCGACCATTGCTCAGCTCACCGACCCCTACCTCAACCTTTTCCGCTCTATCATTCCGCCGCTCGGAGGCATCGATCTATCAGCCATCGTCGCCATCCTCGCTTTGAACCTTGGCTCAAACCTAATTATCAATGCCGGTCGTCAGTTGGTTGCACTGAGTATGAACTCCTTTTAAAGCACCCTCTGAGCGTTTTTTGATCAGAGACTGCGGTTTCAAGAGATTTTGAGCGTGCTATAAGCATCACAAAATAAAGCCAAAAAGGCCCTGTATGAAAAGCTCATACAAGGCCTTTTTGTTTATCAATCCAATTAAGTCTGATACTACTTTAGGGAGTAAATGGGGCAATCTATAGCATGTCTTCAGTGCAGTTTTAGATAGTATTTGTCTAAAAACGCGCAAAAGCACCCGTGATCTTCTCAATTGGTCTCATGTGTTGCAATGGTTGTAAACGGCGCATTTCAGAATTCTCAGGCTGACAATTTCACGGCTCAAGCCGACAGCACAGCCTCTGAGACAATGCCAATAGAGTTCTATCTCGCCCAGCAGCAAATCTACGACGATCTGCTAGAAGCGGTTCGAACACTCCCGGCAGTTGAGGCTCTCGCCGAGTTCGAAGCAACTTTCTTTGGTCCTAGCAATTCGCTAGATGCCGATGTATCTCCCTTCCTATACAGAATTTTGTTTGCTGACAACGAAGCGGAGTTTCGTAATACGCTCAAACGCGCCTGCTACATTTTTGTAAATAACTGGGATTTGGCGCGCCAGGGTGACATGCTGCACTTACTGCTAGAGCTTTTTGAGCAGCCGAGCCTGACCAAAAGCACGCTCTCACCAAGCCTTAAGCGCCTGCGAAATTGGCTACTTAATTTTGCCAATAGCAAAGATTTTGAAGAGCTTGAGCTATTTGCCAGCCAGCGAACTCAAAATAGCCGCAGCAGCAACTGGAGCTTTCGCTACACGACCTATCAGCTCATTGGTCAATATATTGATGAAAATAATTCGTTAGAGCAACGCGAAGCTGCCCGATCCCTATCTCGGCGAATTAAAGATAAATATAAACATGATCTGGCCATGTACACGGCCTTTTCACAAAACTCCTCGCGACTAAACCGCAAATACGCTAATCCGACGGTGCTAGGCGATGAGGTGCTTAGGCTGATCAAGGCCATTTTGGTGCGGCGGGGACAGTATAGCTATCACAACGTAGCTCGCCTGTTTCAGCAGCAAACTCACGAAAGTTCTTACAGTGACTATAAGGAGAGCCTAATTGAATATCTGTGCTTTTCGATTAGTGATCTGGCCTTTTTGAATGTGATTGAAGCTGGGCTGAACACCAAGCTGCCGCCGCTGTATCAAATGCACGATAGGGATGCAGTCGATCCGTCTTTAAACTTAAGAACCTGCAACCGTCTCATCGATTTTCTGATTACAGAGGATAAGAATATGCCCTCGATGCTGTTTGTCAGAATGCTCGAACAGGGCAATCCGTTGAATATTGCTGTGATGTTGCTCAAAATTGTGCTGATTTCTCCCAACTCTCAGCTGTATTTAGAGGCGCGGTTGGCCAATCTAATTAACTACTACAAGCAGTTTACAGAAGCTGAGTGTCAAGGCATTATTCAGCTGTTAGAAATTTTTGGTGTGACCTTTGCGATTTACAGCGACAATGTCGAGTACAACCTGGTGCAGGTTTCTGATAGCTCTAACGGATCGGCAACGCCTTCTGATGATGATTTTCGAATATTTTCACGTAGCTTTAGGGCAGCGCAGAAACGGGCAAAGCTTGAGCTTGAGCAACGGCAGCTGGTTAAAGACTGATACTGACGATTGGCCAGCTGTGGCTCGTATTAACGACTGGCATTAACGATTGGCGGCGGCGATCGCGGCTTGATGCACTTGCTGCCAAGGGACGTTGTGAGATCGCGCCATTTTTGCACAGTCCTCATACTCTGGCTGTCGGTTAAGCACTTTGCCACCCGGCTGACTTCGGGCTACCTTAACGGCAATCTCGCCATAGGCTGTCGAGACCTTAACGATTTCTCTGGCCAGTACAGAGCGCTGTTGCTGCTGTCGCCGAATTCCCAATGTCGTCGTCTCACGAAACAAAAGTGTCTCACAGTCAGCGACGGCAGAGAGCGGACATAGCACTGTCAGCAACGTGCCTAAGCGACTTTTTTTCATCATTACCGGCTGTGTGAAGACATCTACAGCGCCCGTAGCAAATAGGCCATCAAATACATAGGCGATCGCCTGCGGCGAAATATCATCTAGCTGAGTTTGCAGCTCTATTATTGTTTCCGTATCCGGCGTTTCCGTATCCGGCGCGGTTGTCTCTGGCGTGGCTGTCTCTGAAGATGCGATAGATGAGATCTCTTTAGCGGCAAAAGGATTTACCTCATGAGGCAGAACATCCGTTTCTATCGTGCCTATCCATAAGCGCAAAATGTTGGGCAAGGGCAAATCGCATCCGCCTGCGCCCAATCCTACTGTTTGCAGCTTAAACCGAGGCGGCGGCCCAAAGGATTGAGCCAGCGCAGTTGCGATCGCACAGCCTGTCGGCGTCACCAGCTCGCGATTAATACCATTGCTATACACTGACATTTGTACGCTCGCCATCATCTGCAATACGGCTGGCGCAGGTACGGGCAGCAGCCCATGCTCACAGCGCACCGTTCCACCGCCCGTTGGCAAGGGCGAGCATATCAGCACATCTACTTTCAGCCAGTCTAACCCCAGGCAAGTGCCCACAATATCGACAATGGCATCAGTCGCCCCGACTTCATGAAAATGTACTTTTTCGGGCGGAATGTTGTGGACTGCCGCTTCAGCCTGAGCCAGCTGCCGGAAAACAGCCAGACTCCACTCGGCCGCCCGCTTAGGTAAGCCTGCCTGCTGAATTAAAGCTTCTATCTCAAGCAGCCCACGGCCTCTAGGTGAATCGTGGCTATGAGAATCGTGGCTATGAGAATCGTGGCTGTGAGAAGTATGGCTGTGGGAATCGTGGCTATGAGAAGTATGGCTATGAGAAGTATGACCATGAGAATCATGACTATGAGAATCATGACTATGAGAATCATGACTATGAGAATCATGGCTGTGAGAATCATGATCAGGTAACGGCTTTAAATCTACATAGACCTTCGTAGCAGCCTGCTGATTGCGCATCACCGTCTCAGCTCGCAGCGCAAACTCAGATTGAATCCCTAATTTAGCCAGCTGAAGCTCTAAATAGTGCAGCGGCACGCCTGCATGAACCAACGCCCCCAAGCACATATCGCCCGAAATTCCAGTCGGGCAGTCCAGGTAGGTTAACGTTTTCATAAGCCTCAGGCCGCTAAAAAATAAATAGCCTCTATTGAGAGAAAATATAGCATTGCCAGTTCTTCAGCTGCTTGCCCTTAGTCCTCACTATTTATCGCTATGGCAAAGATCTATAACATCCATCCTACGACGCCTCAAACCCGTGAGATTGAGGCGCTTATAGAAGATCTTCGGCGAGGTGCAGTGATGCTATACCCCACCGATACGGTATATGCCATTGGCTGCGATCTCAATGCCAAAAAAGCGATTGAAAAGGTGCGCCAGCTCAAGCAAATTGCCAACGACAAGCCTCTTACCTTCCTTTGCTATTCGCTCTCCAATATCGCCAGCTATGCTCATGTCAGCGATCCGGCTTACCGCATCATTAAGCACCTCATACCAGGGCCTTATACTTTTTTACTCCCTGCCACCAAAGCCGTACCCCGCCTTGTGCTTAACCCCAAACGCCGGACGACCGGCATCCGCGTTCCTAAAAGCCCTATTTGTAACGCGCTGCTCGAATCACTAGGCAATCCTGTCATTTCTACATCGGCTTTATCTGTTGTTCGTAATTCTACGGAAGATGATATCGAAGCTTTATCAAAAGCCGATTTGTTCGACCGGATGGATAAACAGGTAGACGTAATTCTAGATAGTGATACTGAACTTAGGTATCAGGTGTCCACAATACTAGATCTAACCGGAAACTCTCCTGTAGTTACTCGGAAAGGACTGGGATGGCAAGAGGCCATCGAGTGGGGCGCCGAGCTAGATGATTAAGCAAAATAATCCTCTCCTTTTTGAACCTATGGCGCATTAAAACAGCGCTGGTTATGTCTGCTCATACATGGTTATCCATGGGTTATTCATGGCCATTCAAAGGTGAAGGTAGACCCTTTTGCAAACTGTCATAGGGGGCTAAACCCCCTCAATGACAAAATTGTCTGCGCTTAAGAACGTCATATCCCTTGTCCCATAACGCTCTCAGGAACATCTATGAAAACCTTTGCAAAGAGCGCACTTATATGTGCCAATTGCCGTGTGACAGTTGATTGGGATACTGCCACAGCGATTCTCAAAGATCGGATTCATATTCTCTAGAGTGAAACTGTCAAATCCGGAAAATATCTAACTTTCTTATATATACAGTCTGTTTTTGGTACAGACCATTTTGATAGAGAGCAAACGTTAGATAGCGACGCGATCGCAGCGTCTTGTGCATCACACACTAAGAATTATGAATTCATCTACCATGTTTAATCCCTTACCCGACAACCTCAGAGGCAGCCATCAGCCTAACGTTGCCTTTTATACTACCGAGCTACCAAAACAGCATCCGGATGAACAAAAGAGAAACTACAGCGAGTTGCCTATCCCACCGTCATTAGCTGAGGCAGAGATACCTGACTCTATCACTCAAAAGTCTGTTCAAAATCTCTCCATAGCATCAACTACAAAACCTGCTTTTCAAAAAGATCTGAAAGAATCAACCGATGTATCAGTTGGTCTATCAGCCGATACCTCAGCCGATATAACGGGGGACGTTTTCGACAGCGTTGTAGTCATTAGTAACAGCACGCCTGCATTGGCCCAAGGCGATGAACAAACCCTTTGCCCGGTTGATCAAAAGCTAATTGATGTGTTGGCCCAAGAGATTAACGACCAAATTACCACCAGTAAAAAGGTGGTGAATGCGGTGGCCACTCGGTTGGCCATTGAGGTCACTCGAATATGCCGCAAAAGCCCGCGGATTCAAGCTTCAGGTGAGGTTAGTTCGTGGCAGCGATCGCTCGCTCAAAATCGAATTAAAAAGTACCTAGACTACTACCAGCTAGGATCTCGGCAGGGCCGCATTGAGCTACATAGTCGGCTCAGTGCGATCGCCTATCGCTATATCGCCCCGGCCAAAACCCAGCTCGGTTTTCAGGGCCGCTGCACCTTATTAGAAGATTTTTTGCAGAGCTTTTACATTGAGGTGCTCAAAGCCTTTCGTCGCGAAAATAATTTAGGCGATCAGTACACGCCGCGTACCCGGCTAGAACTCTCTGAGTACATGGCCTTTAGTGAGCACTATGCTAAGCGTCGTATTTCGCTACCCGGTTGCTACAACCAGCAGCTAGTGGTTTTGAGGGCTCAGGCCTTTGCACGTCGTCTCCCCGGCGAAACCTCCGTTGATATCGAAAGGGCCGTAGACTCACCCAAAGGGGACGATGCCGATGGCTTTTTCCACTCGCCTGCCATCCAGCAGATTCGGGAGAAAATGGTTGCCAACACGGTTGATCCATCTGAGGCAGTGCTACGCGATCGCATCGTCAAAGAACTCATCACCTACCTCGAAGCCCAAGACCAGCAAGCCTGCGTAGACTATCTCACCCTGCGCCTACAGGACATGGCCGCCTCCGAAATTGACGAAGTATTGGGCCTGAGTGCTCGCCAGCGTGACTACCTACAGCAGCGCTTTAAGTACCATGTTGAAAAGTTCGCTCAGTTCCACCGATGGGAACTCGTTCACCAGTGGCTAGGCGCTGACCTAGACAAAAACTTTGGCCTATCACCGCAGGAGTGGCGCATCTTTATCGAGCAGCTTAACGATGAGCAAATTCAGTTGCTCACGCTCAAGCAGCAGCAGCAAGAAGATTCTGAGCAAGGACCTTCTGATATGGCCATTGCCCAAGCCCTAAAATGGACACCCAAGCGAGTTGAGCGTCGTTGGGGCAAGCTCATTAGCCTTGCCTGGAAAGTTCGCAACCAACACCACCACAGCAAATGAGTACCCAGCAAATGAGCCCTTCTCGCCTGACCAGTCAGCTGTAAGAAGGGCTCTATGTTGAGACTTGGGTGACTTGGGGCTTGGAAGACTGGGGGCTTGGGAGACTGGGGGCTGGGGAAACTTTAGACTTGGAACTTTGGGCGAGTCCTAATGCCAGGACGCAGCTAAGCGGTGCCAAGTACCCTGAAGTGCCACCGAGTTTCAGTTCAAGTGCTTCAGTTCAAGTGCTTCAGTTCAAGTGCTTCAGTTCAAGCGCTTAATTCAAAACTAAGTTTCAGTTTGAGCATCTAGCGGCGGCTCAAACTTGTAGCCCACTCCCCGCACCGTCTGAATCAATGTCGGCTGGGTCGTATCTATCTCAATTTTTTTTCTGATTTGGCCGATATGCACATCGACCACCCGCTGATCCCCAACATACTCATAGTCCCACACCTTTTGAATCAGCTCAGAACGCCGCCACACGCGACCGGGATGGCCCGCCAAAAAATGCAAAAGATCAAACTCCAATGCAGTTAAAGGAACCAAGTCACCCGCGAGTGTTACTTCCCGACGAATCGGATCGATTGCGAGCTTATTAAAGGTGAGGCATTGCTGCTCGGCAACCGTAACCGGACGCTGCCGCTTTAAGATAGCGCCTAAGCGAACCTCTAGCTCTCCTAAGCTAAAAGGCTTCGTAATATAGTCATCTGCACCCGTATTAAAGCCGCGAATTTTATCGGCCTCGTCAGTTCGACTAGTGAGCATGAGCACAAACACGTTTGTACGCGACTGCATCTCTTTACAGAGGTCATAGCCGTTTGCATCTGGCAAATTGACGTCCAAAATGACCAGATCGGGGTTGAACTGCTCAAAAACAGTCAGCGCACTCTTGCCATCCTCGGCCGACTCCATCTGATAATCTTGCTTAGCTAAAAATCGATGGATCAGGTTGCGGATTGCGGGTTCGTCGTCAACCACAAGGATTTTGGCAGCGGCCATAGTTTAGAATCCTGGTACTAAAGCAAATAAAAAGCGGCAAATATGAGGACAACTTTGTGAACTTAGCAAAATCAGTGCAAAATCAGTAGGGCGCAGATCAAAAAAGGCTTGCTCCGACTTAGCTTTCGCCCATACCGTTGCAGGGCCTTTCCCCTACTTTACTTCCGAGTATTTTAGAAGATTCAGTAAAGTTTTCCATAATGCATTCACACCTTAGCAAAAAAAACCTCTATTGCCAGATGGAATTTACGTTAAAAGCCTGTGATATTTGGCAATATGACCGGAGAAACGGACATTGTCTACGAGTAATTACGGGATCTGCGTACTTTATACTCAAAAAAACAACTGTATAATTGCATATAAATGAATTTTAGCTGGGGTTAGATGTCCTCATTCGGGATTTATATCCTAAACATTACAGTCAGCGTTGTATTTCACCCATTATTGTGTTTGGGCTTTAAAGTAAAAAGTAGAAACACGCTGCCTTGAAACAGTAAACTGCTTAAGCTAAGCTCGGGTCGATTCGGAGGGTTAGGATGAGTGATCGCAACATTCACTACGAAACATTAGGACTCACAGAAGCCTCTTCATTTGAAGAGGTACAGTCTGCGCGTAAGCGCTTGGTCGCCGATTACGAAGACAGCCCACAGAAAAAAGAATCTGTCGAAGCGGCTTATGATGCCATTTTGATGGAACGGCTAAAACTACGTCAGGAAGGCAAGATTAAGGTTCCTGACCGAATTCGCTTTGCCGAAAAGCAAGCCAAGCCTATCGCGACGGCTTCGTCGAAAACCGACAAGATTGAAAACAATGGACCGCAGTGGTTTTCAGATTTACTTGACCAGCCTGAGAGTAGCAGTGAGCTACTTTGGCCCTCAATTGTGTTTGCCGGGTTAGCCGGGTTTAGTTGGCTGCTTACCTCAGATGATTCTTTGGGTGCTTCGACTGCTTTGGCTTTAGGCATGATGAGCGCCATCTATTTCCTAAATAAGAAAACTCGTAAGCTATGGCGATCGCTCGGCCTAACCAGTATTGGCCTGCTAGTGGGTTTAGGTTTAGGCGTCTTAATTGTGCAAATTTTCAGCAGCCAGGGTACAGCGCTACCGGATGCTCAGGTGTCGTCTTTAGCCGCTAGTATTACGCTGCTAGTGCTTTGGTTCATCACGGGCTTTTTGAGATAAGCAGCTAATGAAAAACGCCTATCTCAGTTGAAATCACCCCACCCAGCTAAAGCACCTCAGTTGAAAACGCCTCCCCGCGCTGCCTGAGCTCGCTCAATGGCTTCGAACAGGGCCTGGAAGTTGCCTTCTCCAAAGCCCTGTGCCCGTTTGGTTTGGCCTGCTTCTTGGTAAAGGCTGCGCTCGATAATTTCAAAGAAAAACGTAGGCTCTGAAAAAATGGGCTTGGTAAATGTTTGCAGTAGCATTCCTTGCTGTCCACCGGGTGCCCAGTCCAACAGCAGCTGCTGGCGGCTCGCGGCGGACGTGTTGGGTATTGGACAGTCAGGTCGTTGATGCAGGCCGTCGTAGTAGGTTGTAGGGACGCTGATGAGGTCTAGCCCTCGCTGCCTAAAATGGGCGATCGCCCGAGTCGCCTGCTCGCTTCGTAGGGCCACATGCTGAATGCCTGCGCCCCGATTGTGGTTCAAAAACTCTTGAATTTGTGAATTGGCCGAAGTCGGCTCGTTAATCGGCATTTGCAAGGTGCCTTCGGGGTGCATCAAAACCTGGCTGCGCAGTCCTGAGTGAGCGGTCGTAATATCAAAGTGCTGGCCGCGCACTAAGCCAAACACTGCCTGATACCAGTCCACGGCGGCGGCTAGCTCACCTTGCGGAACGTTGAGCACAACATGATCAACCGCGCAGAGCCAGTCCTCTATATGTCGATGGCCGGTATTCTGGTGTCCAGTATTCTGGTGTCCAGTATTCTGATGGCCGGTATTCTGATGTCCGGCTAAATGAGCCGCCACCCAAACGGGAGATACCTCAACGAGGGTATGGCGTAAGTCGGCCCAGCCCTGAATTTGGCATTCTCGCTGCCCCTGGTCGTTAATGCTGACTGGCGTCACTAAGGTCGCGCCCGCTGCGATCGCCCGCTGTAGGGTGGCCTCAAAACAGTCGGTTGCTAAACCCACATCCACAAGCCCAGGCGGATGCTTATGGAGATAAGTCGCTGCCTCAGAATCCTCAGAATTCTCAGAATCTTTAGAACCCTCAGAAAGCCGAATTTCAATCGCGCCTTGAACTAAAACTTCATGGGCCGCACTTGCCGCAGCCACGGCCTCAAAACAAAGCTTACAAATAAACCAATCTCGCCAAAACGCCACGTCCCTAACATAAAAGTGCAGATGGTGAAAATACATGGCTGCTTTTGTCATTCGAATCGTTCTTGTTCCGTCTAAATCACCCCTGATAGGCTAACGCGCTCTGCCAAAGGTAAGCGTCTGTACATAGGAAAAGATGTTACAGGGAAATATTGTGTCAATGCTGAGCTAAGTGCTGCTCGTACAGTGCCTATACAGTGCCTATTTAAGCCGTTTTTATCACCCAGGTAGTCGCCAGTATGACGAATGCTCGCCAAAAATAGGCCAAAGTTGCGTTTAATTTCATCCCTTGAGATAATAGCAGCGAAAATTTTATTAAGGAATGTTTAGATGAGTTTTTTAAGGCACCTATCCGTTCCCGCTCAGTTTGCAAATGCCCTGGCAGCTGCAACCCTGTCAGGCATTTGCTCGGCGCTTTTAGTTCCTACTGTACTGACTACTGCCCTGGCGACTACGGTATTGGCTCAAGCTGCGATCGCAGCGCCTATGCTAGTGAGCTGGTATGGGCCCGGTTTTGAGGGTGGTTATACAGCCAATGGCGAGGTCTTTTCTCGCTACGATTATACTGCTGCGCATCCGAGCTGGCCTTTTAACACTCTTGTACAGCTCACCAATCCCGACACGGGCGCAGTTGTCACCGTTCGTATTAACGACCGCTCTGGCGGCAGTCTGGACATTTCCGAGCAGGCTGCTCGCGACCTCGGCACTTACAGCGCAGGTATTGCCTCTGTCAATGTAGAAATTTTACAGTGGGGCGAATGATAACAAACAGCTAAAAACAGCATAGCAACAATAGCAACATAGATGCTTGCATCTCGTTTGATGAATTTTATGTAGTTTTTTTATAGAAACATATCAATTTTTTTTGAAGTTATGGTTCTGTCAATGAAAGTAAAAACAAACAATCTTCAAACTCGTTTGAGAATAGTTTGTTGAAATGATTAGGCTTTATTTCAAAAGGTTCAAATAACTCGCTATAAAGCAGAACGCAATCTCTGCTCTCACTCCATACTTAAACTAAAGGTAAATCTATAATTTCTGGAGAATCTATAACATTTTCCACACTCGATTTACTTACTATTTATTACGTTTGAATACATGAAAATCGCTGTTTTTTTATACACGTGATGTAACTTAAAACATAGGTATATAGGTAATTAAGAAGGAATGAAATCAAAGCCGAATAGATAAATAAAAAACTATTTTTTGCCATTAATACCGTTATTAATAATCTGCCATCAGTCACTAACTTAGAGAGGAACTGATGGGGAGAAACTAATGGGAAAAAATAGTAGTCGATGTGATAGTTGGTTTGATAGTTGACACTATTTGGCACTGTCTGTTTTGCAATGCATAGTTGGCGTAATGTTCGGCCATTCTAAGCAAATCTTTGAAATGAACTGTTAAGGTAAGGTCAACATGAATTCTTGTGAGCTTAGCCCGGTAATAGAGAGTTCGTCACTCATTGCCAAACACTCTGTTCCTCCTGTTATTGTTGTTGGCCTACCAAGAAGCGGATCTTCCTACCTGTCACATGTGCTCTCTTGCATGGATGATTGGTTTATTTTTGACGATTTATATCCCTATCAAAAGGCCGCCTCTCTGGGCCTTTTGGCTGACACAGACATCGCTCAAAAGCCAGAACTCATTACCCAATATGTCAGTCAGCTGACTTGGCAACTGCGGGCCAAAATAAAGTTTGAGAAAAATTTTGAGGTTCCTAATCTCAGCTTAGACGATGTAGCTGCTATGGAGCAGGCGCTTTTACAATCTTTGAAACAGTGTTCTTCACTGACTTGGCCCCAGGTGCTAGGAGAATGGATTACGCGACTGGCCATTCACAGCGGTAAGCGGCGGTGGGGTTACAAAACGCCGCAAGATTTTATGCATATGGATGAGCTAACTGACATTTTTCCGGGGGTTCGGTTTATCTATATCTTGCGAGATCCGCGTCAGGTGATGCGCTCGTTTAAAAATTTACCCCGTGTGAAAACCAACGGTAGTCAAGACGGCGAATCTAGGCAGTATCATCCGTTTGTTTATGCCCTTTACTGGAAAATTGCCTACCAGAAAGTTCAGGCTTTTTCTCGGCGAAACCGAGGGCCTGTTGAGGTAGTTCGATTTGAGGACTTGGTGAGTATGCCGGAAGCGACTGCGCAGCGGCTAGCGAATTTTTTAGAGACGCGGGTTGCCGGACAAGTTATTTCACCGAGTGTCAATTCTTCTTTAAATAAGGGGACTATAAGGGAATTAACTAACACTGAACTGTTGATCTGCGAGAAAATTGCTGGCAAGCAAATGAAAGCTGCTGGGTATGCCCTATCTCATCCATCACCGCAGCTATCGGATGCTGTGGACTTAATAAAAACAACGCTAGATTTTGCCGCTTATCAAATTGGCAGAGTCGTTACCAACAAACGCGCGAGAACGTCAGTGGCAGCTTTTGTGAAAAATCTGGGCAGCTAAATATCGGTGGCAGCTTACAAGTGAGTGTCACTCTGCATTGCGATAGGATAAAGGCACTTTACTTGTTTCTAAGCCTTTGCCTGTTAGGACATATCAATTGGATGGTTCAGCGAATTACGATTAGCCAGCATCAGTATCAGGCGCAAAATGGGGGGCAAGAGGCTGATGCAATCATTCAGCTTCAGACTCCTCAGGTTCATTATTTAATGCGGGTGCTGCGGCTGAATGTGGGCGATCGCTTTATTGCCCAAAACGGCCAGGGTCAGCAGTGGCTGGTAGAAATTACCCCTACAACAAACGAAGCCCAGGTTGTTAAAACGCTTACACCTAGATCGGTTCAGCCCGAATCTGCAATCAGGCTAATTGCGGCCTTACCAAAGGGCAATCGCTTTGATGAAGTGGTGAGGCAAACCACGGAGCTAGGTGTCACGCATATTCATCCGGTGATTGCTCAGCGAACACTGCTTAAGCCCAGTGATAACAAGCTTGCCCGCTGGCGGCGTATCGCCCAAGAAGCTTCAGAACAAAGCGAGCGCATTACTGTTCCGGAAATTTTTGAGCCTGTTAGCTTCCAGCAATGCATTCAGCATCCTATCTGGGAAGGTGAGCATGCTAGGGCCGACGCCAAAGAAACATTCCAGAATTTGTCTTCAGAGTTGCGCTATATCTGTGCGGCCAGAGCGAATAATCAGTCGTTGAAAGAAGGCTCAGTAAAAGAGGGTTCAGGGAGAGAGGGTTCGGTGCCAACGGTGCATTTGCTAGCCGACTTACTAACCCATCAATCAGCAAATTTAGCTTCAGCAACTTTACCGAGCATTGTTTTGGCAATTGGCCCCGAAGGCGGATGGACACCAGACGAAATTACGGTTGCCATTAACAATAGCTATAAAGTTGCTTCACTGGGCTCAGTAATTTTACGGGCAGTGACTGCGCCAGTTACCGCGCTATCCCTAGTTGCATCAGTCAGAGACCTATTGATATAGCTTGATTTCATCGTATAAGCTCGGATGGCCAAATCGATTTGGCTTGTTTAAGCTTGCAGTATCTAGCGTTACATAGGATTTCCTTATTGCGCAGATGTTCAGAGCTATCTCCAGGTCAAATTTTAACTATCTACCAATGGCTAAATCATCAGATACGGTTTTCACCGGCTTTCACGCGCTTTCAGAACCCATTCGAATTCAAGTTATTGAACTTTTACAGGAGGGAGAGTTTTGCGTTGGCGATATGTGCGATCGCCTATGCATCGCGCAGTCTAAGCTCTCTTTTCATCTTAAAACACTCAAAGAAGCAGGCCTAGTAACTGCTCGTCAGCAGGGTCGCTGGATGTATTACAGCCTCAATGCAGACCGATTTAATGCGCTTGAAGGCTACCTGAGCGGCTATGGTGAATAGCTAAAGGCTAGTTTCAAGTCGTTAACTCTTTTCCGCTCCAGACTTTCGTTCTAAATTCCGCTCCCAATTCCGCTCCCAATTCCGCTCCAAAATATAATGACTCAATCCATAGCTTCTTTTATATGGATTGTTGTCACTTGAAGTTTGCCTCACATTACTGACTTTTGACAGCAGCAATGTAGGCAATTTTTTTGGCTTTTTGGTCTGTTTAAGGCGCAAAAAGCCAATGCTGAAAAAGGGGTGCTACTAATGCCGAGCAATGGTCTCTAAAATTTCAGAGGTGACCGCGAGGCTTTCTTCAAACAAAACATCTTCGCCCCAGCGCTGGAGCTGTTGCCCTAACAGCAGGTCTGAGCGTTGATCGGAGAGCGAGGTCACTTCTTTGACCAGGCTGCTTTGGGCGCTACCGCCAGATTCCATGCGCATACAGCCCACTGTTTCAGAGCACAAAATCGTGTTGCAGTTGGCATGAGGATTGGTCGATTGTAGGCGAACGCCGGTCAGGTCTCCCATGACTTCACCTTGATCGATGACTGGCACACCTGCTAGCTCGGCTTCGATAGTGCGATCGCCCTCACCGATAAAATAAACCCGCTCAATATCATAGTCACCCCCTTCATACTCATAGCCTTTGAGCTTCCAGTCCATCCGGCTCGCCAGCCAGCCCAAAAACATCAGCGCCTGCGCCGGATTACCCTTTTCATAATCCACCCCAACCCGGTCTACATCCTTAAGCGCGATTCGCCGCTCCGGTGGGTCAAAAGCTGCCGCTGCTAGCTCTTGCCAGGGCGCCAAGCGATACCAATTCAAATCGGCAATATTTGTACGCTCATCTACCAGCTTTTGAATCTTGATAATTTCAGCGCCCGCATCGCCGTAATAGCTCGAATCCAAAATCAAACAGCTACTGTTTAAAGCGAGCTTTTGAAACAGCATCTGCTCAGGATTAGGCGTTCCCTTCCACCATACAAACTTAGGCAAACCCGCTACCACCAGCGAGTTGACCAAATCGCCCACTTTCTCTAGCGACTCTTTGGTCCCGCGCAGCGTAATGTATTCACTGCACACCAAACTATTGCTACTGCTCTTTTGCACCGGACAATAGGCCGACACCTGTGCCGTCACTCCTTCATCTTCGCCAAAGGTAGGGCACAGCGTAATGACCCGGCCCGGATTCTGCGCAGCCAAAGGCCCATCGAAGTTAAAGCCGCGAACATCAGCATTTTTAAACTGACGTTTTTCAGCCGGCAGTTTACGCACCTCTGCTCGCAGCCGCGCCAGCGTCGGATTGTCCACGCGCGCCGTTAGCCGTAGATTGTATTCTTTTTGAGCCGCTAAAATAGCCTCGCGCGTCTCAGAGCGCTGTAAGCCGTCAATGTCATTTTTATAAAAGCCCAATGTGGCTAGCAGCTGCTGAATCTCTTCGGGCTCATAAATCACAATCGTAAAGGTGGTTGCCCGTGCGACCACAGACGCATTGCTATCGTCCTCTCCAGTTTTCCAAATGTTTTGAAGCTCAGCTTCAATTTCGTCCGGAGAAATGTCTTTAGGCTTTTGCAGTGCCAGAGTAGAGGTCGCTGCGGGCGGTTTGTACTTGTCCATGCTTAATATGGTTAAGAAAAGAGAAAAGAAGTCGCTAAAAAATAAACAAAAATGCCGTTACAGTCTTCGCCAGCGACGGTTAGTGCGATTTAACAACAGCTCAGCCTCAATAGGGCCCCAGGTCCCGGCTTCGTAAAGTGGAATACTGCTAGCCGGTGCAGGCGCATCCCATACTTCTAACAAAGGCGTGAGGACTCGCCATGACTGCTCTACCTCATCGCCTCGGGTAAACAATGTTTGATCGCCGAGCATGGCATCTATCAGTAGGCGGCTGTAGGCATCGGTACTCGGTTGACCAAAAGCTGCCTCGTAGCGAAAGTCCATTTCTACAGAACGTGTCCGCAGCGAAGATCCAGGTGTCTTGACCTCAAAGCGCATGGCAATGCCCTCATTCGGCTGAATGCGCAAGGCCAAAATATTGTGACTCAACTGCTTCGTGGCTGACTGAAACATCAGGTGGGGTACAGACTTGAAATGAATGGAAATTTCAGAGACTTTTTTGGGTAGGCGTTTTCCTGTCCGCAGATAAAACGGCACGCCCTGCCAGCGCCAGTTATCGACCCGCAGTGATAGGGCCGCAAAGGTATTGTTAGTCGATTCTTCAATCCCTTCTTCTTCATGGCGGTAGCCATTTACCTGCTTGCCTTTCATCCAGCCTGACGAATACTGGCCTCTCACCGCTGACTTAGACAAATCGCTTTCGTCCGCTAGCCGAGTTGCCTGCAATACCTTGACCTTTTCATTCCGAATGCTAGCGGCATCTAAGGAGTTAGGGGTTTCCATTGCCGTCAGGCTAAACAGCTGCATCAGATGGTTTTGAACCATGTCTCGGATGGCACCTGCCGTTTCATAGTAGCCCGCTCGCCCCTCCAAACCCACCGTTTCAGCCACGGTAATTTGCACATGGTCAACGAACTGGCGATTCCACAGCGGTTCAAAAATCGCGTTGGCAAAGCGGAAAACAAGGAGGTTTTGAACCGTTTCCTTGCCGAGATAGTGATCAATGCGATAGATTTGCTGCTCGTCGCACACGTTGCGCACTTTGTAGTTTAGCGACTGAGCCGAGGCCAAATCGCGCCCAAAGGGTTTCTCAATCACTAAGCGTTGCTTGCTGGGATCAGCCAGCATACCAGCGCCGCCGAGCTGCTGGGCCGCCTCAGCAAAAAATCGAGGTGCCACAGAAAGATAAAACACCCGATTGCCCTGAGTGCCTCTTTTTTCATCGAGCTCGGCTAAGAACTGCTTGAGCCGCTGATAGTCTTCTGGTTTATCAATATTGCCAGGGCAGTAAAACAGACCCGCAGCAAACTTCTCCCAGCTAGAAGCATCTGAGCTGATCCCGCCGCCAAACTCCTCTACGCCCTCTTTCATATGCTGACGAAAGTAGTCGTGGCTCCATTCTCGACGGGCTACGCCGACAATTGTTAATTCGGGTGGTAGCCTGCGTTCTAGGCGCATTTGATACAAGGCGGGTACGAGCTTACGCTGGGTAAGGTCGCCAGAGGCTCCAAAGATGACCAAAATTTGAGGAGCCGGAATGCGGTCGTGTTGAAGGCCGACACGGAGAGGATTTTCGAGGAGTGAAACCATATTAAGGCAGGCTTAGAAAGTAGTGGAAAATGAGGATATGGGTGATAGAACGCTACCTACTTTGGCGGTTTGTGTCTGTTGTCTGGATATCCTTTTAAATGTCTTGATGAAAGGTGCTGATGGAAGGTTCGGATGAAAGGTGCTTGACTAAACTGAGCTAGAACTCGCAGGGATAGGCGGCTGTTCTAGCGATCGCTCTTGCAAAAACGACTCTACCAGTGCAACATCCTCAGTGCTACCAATAATCAGCGGCGTTCTCATATGAATGTGGTCGGGCTGCAAATCTAACACTGGTTGACGATCCCCGACAATGGCCCGACCGCCTGCCTGGGCAGCCAAAAAAGCCAGCGGCGCAGACTCATAAAGCAACCGTAGCTTACCTTGTGGTTGTTTGATAGTGCCAGGGTACAAAAACACCCCGCCCTGCATCAAAATTCGGTGAAAGTCGCCCACCAGCGCACCGCTATAACGGCTTGAATAGCCTTCGTGGCGATGCATGTAGCGAATATAGTCTCTAAAGGGATCTTCCCACTGCCAAAAATTACCTTCGTTCACACTGTAGTTAGAACCATGCTGGGGAATTTGAATATTTTCACTAGCTAGAATAAACTCGCCCAGGCTGGGATCTAGGGTAAACGAGTGAACCCCTTTACCGAGCGAATATACAAACACCGTACTTGGCCCATAAAGAATGTAGCCTGCGGCCAGCTGCTGGTGACCTGGTGTAAGCAAATCGGCCCCGGATTGATCGGTATTGTCGCCCTGCTGACAGCGCAGCGCAAAAATAGAGCCGACATTAAGGTTGATATCGACGTTAGAAGATCCATCAATTGGATCATAGAGCAGCGTATAGCGACTCGTAGAGCAGCTTTCGGTCAGATGAAAAATGTCATCCATTTCTTCAGAGACCAGCCGACATACTAGGCCACTCTGCTGAAATACAGAAATAAAAACGTCGTTGGCGTACATGTCCATTTTTTTAACAGATTCGCCCTGCACGTTTTTGCGCCCTGTAAAGCCCAACGCATCTTCGACTAGGCCGGCTCGGGTTAGCCTACGAGAAACCAGCTTAGCGGCAAAGGCAATGCGGTTCATGATGGCGCTGAGATCTTGGGCATCGGGGCCAAAACTATCGAGTTGCCGAAGCACATGTTGTGTCAGGGTCATACTGTCGCGGCCCAAGGTTTCGCTGGCTTCGGGCTGGTAACTATCTGCCATTACACTTTCCTAAAGGTTCTCTTGCTTTTAGCTGACTGCTTTTAGCTGACTGCTTTTAGTTGACTCTATCTTAAGAAGAGATTTATGGCTCAGAGATCAACCTTTAGACGAACTATAGAAAGTTTCTTTGATATGTATTTTTATGAATCAAATTTTTACGAAGTAAAGTGGGTGAATCAAGGCAGGTGAATCAAGGCAGGTGAATCAAGGCGGGCTAACGCCGCACTCTGGCCCCTCGATATCTCAGCTGTGCAACGGCGGCATGTCGCTGCGCAAAATTGGGCATATCGCTTTGATGACCTATGATAATCACTGTATCGCCCTCTTGAAGGCGTTCGTGCGGCGACGGGTGAATCATCATATCGCCCGATTTCCGCCTTAGCGCAACGATCACAAACGTGCCTCGGCTGCCGCGTTCTACCTCGCTGATGTCGCGGCCTAATAGCGCAGAATTGGCCAGTACAGAAAGTTCGTTGACCTGAATATCAATTTTGGCAAGCAGCTCATTGAGGTTGGCACGACCATCGCCCTGATCTAGCAAGTTAACGGCGTTGGGATGATTGATAATATGCGCCATTCGCAGGGCGCCAATGTTGGCTGGCAAAATTACTTCATCGGCCCCAGCTAGACGCAGCTTTTTTTCGGAAGAGGGTAAGATGCCACGAGCGGCAATCATTAGGTTTGGGTTAAGTTCGCGGGCTGTGAGGCTGATAAACACGTTTGCCGCGTCATCAGGTAGCACAATGGCGAGTGCCCTAGCGCGACTGATGCCGACCGTTTGGAGGTGGGTTTCGTCGGTTGCATTGCCCATGTAGGCCAGATAGCCCTCTTCTTGAGCCGCATTAACGCGATTGGTATCACGTTCTAAAATGATGAATTTTTGCTGGTCTGCGTGGAGCTGAGATGAGAGCATTTGGCCCATTCGGCCATAGCCGCACACAATGACATGGTTAGACAGATTTTGAATTTCTTGGGTCATTTGTCTCATCCGTAAAACACGGCGAATTTCGCCTTCGGTTAGGAGCTGTACGAAGCCTGCCACCATATAGGCGACTGACAGCGCACCCGCAATAATGACGAGTATTGTAAAAACTCTGAGGCTAGCCGTTTCCAAGGGCTTGACTTCGCCGTAGCCCACCCCAAAGATAGTGATAACGACCATGTAGATGGCATCAAGGGTGGTCCAACCTGCCAATATGTAGCCGATGACGGCAACAAATATGGTGGTTAAAAAGAAGGTCGCACCGATGAAAATGCGCTTGAATGAGCTTTGCATATAAGAGGCCGTAGGGCGTGAGTTGGCCATATCGTACAGATGCAAAAGGTAGTTTATAGCGACACGGATGCGCTGTACTGTAGTCATCCGCACTTTAGTCATCTGCACGTTAGCCATCCGCACTTTATCCATTACCCTCACTTTAGGTACAGCCTAAATCCGATTCTTTAGACAGAGTTTAATGGTTACCGGTGTCTCGTAAGCTAGGGCATGACTAGCCCTTAGCCGTTTAGGCCAATGAGGAAAATCGGTGAATTTTGGGAAGCTAATTGGCATTGTTGTAGTTGTCGCCCTGACGCTGCTGCTTTGGAGAATTCGGCAGGTACTGTTGTTGGTATTTGCGGCGATTGTGTTTGCAACGGCGATTAATGGCCTAGTACGGCTAATTCAGAGGTTACCTATCCCAATTTCTAGGGGCGTTGCGGTGGCGATCGCACTGCTTGGCGTTATGGGCTCTTTGATTGCAGCTGGCTGGTTTATTGCCCCCGCTATTATCGATCAGCTCCCTCAGTACACCTTTTTTTCAGGTCAGGGCTTAGACCAAATTCAGGAATGGTATCGTCAGTTCAGAGGTCTGCTGCCAGGTGATCCGCTATCAGGTACACCGCTTAGTGATTTGCTGCCACGGCTAGCACAGCTTAATGTTGACTGGGTAGATGGCTTGATTTCTGTATTTACAGGCTCGTTAGACTTTTTTCTGAATTTGCTATTGGTATTGGTGCTGATTGTGATGCTGCTGGCCAATCCTAGAAGCTATCGCCATATGCTGCTGCTGGCGTTTCCGAAGTTCTATCGAAGGCGGGTGGATGGCATTTTGACCCAGTGCGATCAATCGCTGACTGGCTGGTCTCTAGCTGTTTTGTTTGAGATGGTCATTATCACGGCCTTCAGCTGGATTGGCCTCTCACTGATTGGCGTCCCCCTGCCTTTGGTTAATGCCCTCATTGCGGGGTTGTTGACGTTTATCCCAAATTTAGGCCCTTTCATTAGCACGATTCCGCCTATGCTGATGGGCTTGGCTATTCATCCTTGGATGGCCTTGGCTGTAGTCATTCTTTATATCGCTATTCAACAGTTAGAGAGTTTAGTACTCACACCTTTGGTGATGAAGCAACAGGTATCTCTACTGCCTGCAGTAACACTGATTTCCCAGGTAATTGCGGCTTTGTTCTTTGGTCTTTTGGGATTGTTTTTGGCTTTGCCGCTGGTAGTGGTGGTTCAGGTATGGCTCAAGGAACTACTAGTAAACGATATTTTAAACCATTGGCCAGCGCCGCGCCGACTCGCACAACCTGCATCGCTACAGCGAAAGTCATTACAGCAAACGTCACCACAGCAAACGTCACAGAAAAAGCAGCTATATCCTTAGGCGATATTTTTAATGCTATGCACTTTCATGCTTTGCAGATTTTATATCTGCGCAGATGTCTTGAAAGATGTTTTTGAGATGGGCTTGAGCCTGTTCAAATTGTAGGCCTTGCCATTCTGGAATTGGCTGTGGAATTGGCTGTGAAATTGACTGAACTTCTAGCTGGTCTGCGGGCTGGTCTGCGGGCTGGTCTGCGGGCTGGTCTGCGGGCTGGTCTGCGGCTAGTTGGTCTGCGGGTAAATAAATGGGGTAGCGAATCTCAATTTGAAGCGCTTCTATGTTGGGATACTGACCATAGTGACGGGTGATGTATCCACCGGTAAAAACTTTGTTGATAACTGTTTGGTAACCCTGCTTAACAAAGCTGCGAGCGGTAGCCTCTATAAATTCAGTTTGGCAAGTTTTGCCATTGGCGTTACCGAGGCACACATCATCTGTAATGAGGCCCATAAAGCTATGGAGATCTAGCAAATACACTTGGTTGTAAAGGAGGCTGTGCTCAGCGATCGCTTCATTTAGCAGCCCGGCGAGCCGTTGGTGGTAGGGCGTGTAGAATTCATCAATTCGCTCTCTGACAGCCGCTTTGCTGGGTTTTTCGCCCTGGTATATGGGCTGCTTGAATGCGGTTGATTCGGGTACAACTGCCGACCAAAAAGAGCCGAAGAAGGGCGGCTTAAGTGCTCGATTGAGATCTACTACGTAGCGGCTATAGTTGGCTTGCATGACTGTAATGCCCAACTCTGGCAAGAAGCGATAGAGCTGTTGCAAGTGCCAGTCGGAGTTGGGGAGGCCGCTGAGATGCTCGGGGGTAAATTGCGCGGCGATCGCATCTGGCACTTGGAGGCCGCTGTGGGGTAAGTTCGCGACAATGGGTAGGCGGGTTGTGCCTGCGGGCGGGTGGCGGATGGTGAATAAATCTGCTGGCAAGAGAGCGTTCCGCGATATATAGGCTATATACGCAGCCTACCCGTAGGCTGCGTATATTCAAAGTATATTCAAAGGCGGATTATCTTCGCGGGTGCTTATGCGCTGACAGGATCGGTTTTGAGAATGGGATAGCGTAGGGTGGCGATCGCATCTGCTCCCTGCGGAATGTCATCGCGATCGCTCACATACACCTGGGCATCTGTTGCAGTAGCCAGTGAAACGGCCATACCTAGCAGCTCCTCGCTATCAGCCGTGGGCTCAGCATCGTCAGCATCATAGGTTGCCTTGCGAGCAGATGCATCAAAGCGTCCCCACTTTTGGGCTCCGGCGGCCACAATGAGGGTATCGACTTGACCGTCGTGAGCCGCGCTCAAAATCTGCTCCAGATTATCAGTTGCTTGGTTTTTGTCTTTGAGGCTGCCGTATTGCTCAAGCGCTTGTTTGCGGCGAGCAGTAAAGTGAGATTCGACAATTTTAACGGCGCGATCGCGTATCTCTTCAGGGCTTAGCTGGTCGGGCTGAAAGGCAACCGCTTGCTCCATCAAATAGGGATACTTGTTGGCTTGTTGATAAATTGGGAAGAGAAAGTCTACCCCAACAAAGACCAAAGGCGCTGTTTGTCCGCCTAGTGCCTTTTCTACACCATCAGAAACCAGCTGGAAGAATCTCAAAATATCTGTATTTTCACTATCTTTACCGCCGCCTTGGCCGCTGAAGATTTGCCGATGACTGCTGCTAGCGCCCGAACCGAGTCGAGTTCCTGTGTGGCTTTGCAAAGACTCTTCTGGATCATCATATCGCAGTGCAACTGCTAGGCTCAGTGGCGTATTTCCTAACTCTACCGACTGCACGCTATGACGAGTCGCCTGATACAGCGCGACCTTATTTTGGCTGGCAGCAAGAATATAAAATTGCCCATCGTCACTCACTAGTGGCACCAGCGGCTGCGTATAAAACTGATCACTCACCATCGTCATGGGCTCAAATGCGACCGGCACTCGATAGTAGCGAAACTGATCTGAGGTGATAAACAACGCTAGGCCTACGCTTTGATGCTGCCAAAAGTTGTTGTCTTCTAGTAGGTCAACTGCGGGTTTGAGGAAATCCTGACTTTGTTTTTCATTTAGGCCCTTTTCGCCTAACAACTTTTCAGCTTCGGTGATTTGATTTTTTAGGCGGATAGGGTCTTGCCGAGTTTCTCGTCCGAGTTCATGCGTGGGCAAATAAATTGAGACGCAGGGAGACTGCTGAGTTTGAATCAGCGATTGAAGTGTTTGTTTTGAAAATACTGTCATATCTTTTCTTTACTGTCATATTTTTTGAGTCTGCTGTGAGTCCGCTGCGATTATTGGCCAGAATTATTGGCCATAATTATTGGCCAGAATTATTGGCCAGTGCGGTATCCACGGGCTGGTGGATGAGTGGCTTCTACGGCGCGGAAGGGCTCTAGAATGCGGTAGGAATGCTCAGAATTTTGAGGCACTATCCAGGAAACGCCTGGTTCTAGCAAGAGGGCTTTACCGTCAATGGTTAGCTCAGCGCGACCTTCAATCACATAGCCTACGGTTTCGTAGCTGCTCATTCTGCTAGATTTTTTTTCAGCATCGCCGGGTTTCTCGTCCCACATTCTCAGTGCAATTTGGTCGCCGCTAATCAGCAGCTTTTCGCCCATACTGCCAGTGTTGGCGCTGTCTGTATCAACTGTTAGATTGTCAGCTTTCATTGACTCGGTATTCATTTTTTTGTTTGTTTAATTTCACTTTTCGATAGGCTTTATAGTGAGCGATCGCGCCAACATTTACGTCCCTCACCCGAAAGATTTTGCCTCAACAGCCTCCTAACAACAAAAGTAAATCTCTTTCGGTAGGTATAAGACGCTATCTCTAAAGCATGAATAAGCATATATAGTAATAAACGCGGTGCGGCCCAAGCCGAGTTGCTTGAACTGACGAGGCTTAAGCTAACTGCAACTTAAGCTAACCGCAACAAGTCGCTGTGACTTTAAACAGCGATTTTAAACTTGAGAGGAATTCACTAGGAAATTTTATGGCTGACACCCAAATCACAATCAAAGATAGCGGCCCTTTTGTCGTTAAAGGCCCTATCACGCTTACAGACGCTGAAGGCAACGACTTTACCATTGACAAAGAGATTGTTGCCCTGTGTCGCTGCGGCGCATCTACTACGCAGCCTTTTTGCAACGGCACCCATCGCAAAATTGAGTTTGAATCGATTGTGCGATCGCCCCAATCCGAAAGCGCCTAATGAAAGCGCCTAATGAAAGCGTTTAATTATTGAGGATTACTTCAACAACGACGCGATCGCTTCTACCAACGCATGGGGTTCAACGGGTTTGGTAATATGCCGTTGAAACCCTGCGGCCATGGCCGCTCGATAGTCGAGTTCTCCGGCATAGGCGGTCAGCGCGATCGCTCGCACTTTTCCACCTTGACTCACCGGCAAGCGCCTCACCTGTCGCATTAGCTCATAGCCATTCATCTCTGGCATTCCAATATCGCTAAGTAATACATCCGGTAGGGGCTGCATGTATGATTCAGTTTTTCTATCGTCCTCGTCCCTTTTATCCCCCATTCTATCGGTGAGGCAAGTGCTATCGGTGAGGTAAGCTAATGCCGCATTTGCAGAATCTACGACCATAACACTCGCACCGTAAGCCTCCAAAGCAGACGCAATATAGTCCCGGCTACTTTGGTCATCTTCCACCACTAGCACCTCAACACCCTGTAGATCTTGCGAAGGTGCTAGGGGTTTTGCCGTCGCGTGAGCCAAAGACGGTTGCTGACCCGATGATTGAGACTGAGTTTGATTGAGCGATGAATCCAGCGACTGATCTGGCAGTTGATTTGGCAGTTGATTTGGCAGTTGATCTGACGGCTTCAATGGAGTCAATGGAGCCAGCAGCGGCAGCCTTACGGTAAAGGTCGCCCCCCGACCTTCTCCCACGCTATCTGCTCTGACCGTGCCACCGTGCAGTTCTACCAGCTGGCGAACGATGGCCAACCCTAAGCCCAGTCCGCCAAACTGCCGCGTAATGGTGCCATCTTCCTGACGAAAGTGATCAAACACATAAGGGACAAACTCAGGATCAATGCCCTTACCCGTATCGCTAACTGCAATTTGAGCGTAGCCATTAACTGACTCAAGCGTGATATCAATACGGCCACCCTCAGGCGTAAATTTAACTGCATTAGAGAGCAAATTCCATATCACTTGCTGTAGCCGACTAGCATCCCCCGAAATTTGCCCAACCGGTTGATCAAACATTGTGTAAATCTTAATTGATTTAGCCATTGCTGATAGCTGCACTGTTTCTAGCGCAGCTCGAACAATGGCGGCCAAATCAACCGAGCTTGCATTGAGGCTAAGCTTGCCTCGCAAAATGCGAGACACATCCAGCAAGTCGTCAATGAGTTGAGCCTGCGTTTTGGCACTTCGTGAAATAATCTGCAATGCCTTATCTGCTTTTTCGGGTGATAGCTTGCCTTTTTGCAACAGCTGCGACCATCCCAAAATCGGATTGAGCGGCGTTCGCAATTCATGCGAGACCACTGCCAAAAACTCGTCTTTAATTCGATTCGCTGATTCTGCCGATAGGCGAGCCTGCTGTTCTCTTTCTAACAGCATTTCTTTTTCCCGCTCAGCCGCTTGCCGCTCCGTAATGTCGGTATCAGTGCCAAACCAGCGCAGCACTTTGCCATGCTTATTTTTAATGGGCACCGCCCTCGCCAAAAACCAACGATACTGCCCATCTTTGCCGCGTAGCGGAAAGGTATCTTCCCACAGCTCACCGGTTTTAAAGCAATGTGTAATTTTGCGCACTACCCGCTCAACATGGTCAGGATGGTGCCACCGTTGCCAGCCCTGATTGGCGGCTTCAGCTAGGGTTGCACCTGTGTAGTCCAACCAGCGTCGGTTGTACCAAAAAATCGATCCGTTTTTATCGGCTATCCAGGCAAACTGAGCAATGTTATCGGCCAGGTTACGAAAGCGTTCTTCACTTTCTTCGAGCGCATCGGTAGCTTTTTGGCGGGCTGTGATGTCGGTAGCTTCTTGCACCACAAAAACAACTTCGTCTGCCTCATTGCGAATGGGATAAAACGACATATCAAACGTAGATACTTCGCCGTTTGGCCGAACAATGGGCAAGTCAAACCGGAGACTTTCTCCTGCTAGCGCTCGCTTGATGGATCTTTGAACCTTTGCTGAAGCCTTGGGCGTGTTTTGAAACCAAACAGACTCCCAAAAAGGCTGACCAATTACAGTGTCTAAATCAGCATCCATTAGCTCACGCGAGGCACGGTTGGATCGAACCAATCGCCCTTGCCTGTCAATTAACCCCATAGACCGAGATGTGCTGTTGAAGATGGTCCGAAGCTGCTGTTCGGAGGCTCGGAGGGTGGCTTCGGATTCTCTTTGCTCGGTGATGTTTCTAAAATAAACCGTAATGCCATCAGCCGCTGGGTACGAACGTACTTCGTACCAGCGGTTGTGATCAGGATAAAAAGCGGTTGTGGATGCGGCTATTCCCTCGGTAGCCGACTGGTAGTAAGCTCGCTCAAACTCAGTCCCGATCAAACCGGGAAAAGCTTCCCATATGATTTGGCCTAATAATTTACCATTGGTGCCATTTAAAAGCTCTTCGCACTGCGGGTTGAGATAGGTAAAACGCCAGGCTCGATCAACCGTAAAAAAGGCGTCTGTAATACTCTCTAGAATGTTTCGACTTTGTGCCTCACTGGCCGACAGGGCTTGCTCTACCTGTTTGCGTGCAGTGGTGTTGGTAAACAGCACTGCAAATTGATTATTTTGCGCTTCGCCTACTGGAAAGGCATTGACATCAAACCAACGATTGAGCGCAGGTGAGTACTGCTCAAATCGGGTGGGCTGGCTGGTGCGGACAACGTTGCCATATATTTCAAACCATTCGGGTTCTAAATCGGGCACTAGCTCTCGCATCGTTTTGCCAACCGCGCCTTCTAAACCGGTGAGCAAGTGCAGCATGGGATTCGTTTCTAAAAACTTATAGTCCACTGGTTGACCCTGGGCGTCGAAGAGCATTTCGCAAATGCAAAAGCCTTCGTCCATTGATTCAAAGAGGGCGCGGTATTTTTCTTCAGATTGGCGAATGGCTGAATGGGTGCGATCGCGCTGCAACGCCACTTCTGCATATCTGGCCCCAAACTCCGTCAGCTGAATTTCCCAATCTGTTGGCTCCCTAGTCTCCTCAAAACACAGGACCAAAGAGCCGCCTTCTAGCTCGTCAGACGGCAGCCAAGGCTCCACTGCCGCATGCACAATAGGCGTAAAATGGCGGCTCCAATAGCCGTGAGCCACCCATCGGTCTGCGCAGTTTGAATCACAGCGACCGCTACTGGCAATATCGGTACAGGCTAGCGGCGTGCCTGACGATACCGCCTGACGGTGAGCATCTATAGCTATTTCACTAATGGGCATACCTTCTAGGCTTTTCTGCAAAGCAGGCGGGAAATCGGGCATCACTGAGCGGGAGACCCTTTGTTGCTCATCGTCAAAGACTAAAATGCACGCTTGAGCCCGAGAACTCAACCGCGACACTGATTGGCAAACCGCACTGAGACATTCATCAATAGGATGGCCTTCGGCAATTAATGACAGCAGCTGGTTTTGCTCTTTGAGTAGCAGCTCTGTTTGCTTGCGTTCGGTAATCTCTGTGGCTATCACCGTCAGACGATTGGGCGTGGGATACAGCCGGATGTCGTACCATCGGTTCCAAGTGGTGTACTGATACTCAAACTGATCGGGTTGCTGCATCGTCATCGCCCGATCAAACCGAGTGTGGATTTTTGTGCCCACAGTCTCTGGCAATAGCTCCCAAATGCTCTGGCCCAAAATTTGCTCGCGACTTAGATTAATCGCGGCGCATAGGCGATCGTTCGCATAGATAAATTGCCAGTCGCGGTTGAGTATATAAAATGAGTCGTTTACCTCCGATAAAATTAGCTCTAGCTGTTGCCTGGTTTCGCTAATTTCTTGCTGGAGTGCTTGATCTGGCTTTCTATCTGGCTTTCTATCTGGCTTTCTATCTGGCCTTGTATCGGGCTGTTTATCTAGCTTTCTATGTGGCCTCATAGTGGTTTGGGGCGATAATGTTTTCTCTTTTAAAAAGTCACTTTTTAAAAATTGAGTTTTTGGGGTGCGATCGCCAGTGGGAACCATCTGTGTAGGGAGTAGTAAAGGTAGATTACCTTTCGGTCAATGCATTAACCGGAAACCTATTTTTTTGTTTGCAAATTTTTACTCTGCAAATTTTACTCTGCAAACAATTACTCCCTCAAAGTAGGATACCGGAGGCTTATACAGACCTGTCTTCAGATAGATGTTTTGGAAAGATTTAAGATTGAAAAGACTTAAAATTTAAGAGACTTAAGATTTAAAATTAAAAAGACTTAAGATTTAAAATTAAAAAGACTTAAGATTTAAGATTTAAAGTTGAAAAGACTTAAAAGAAGTCTCCTCTGTCAGACATTCCTTGAGACGGCGCGTCGAATGCTCGTGCTGCCATAATGTCTAAAATTTCTTGACCAACGTTTTCATAGTCTTGCCAACCCGCTTCTGCTCGCGGATCTTTCACAGAGTAAACGGGTAGGCCCTGCAAAGCCGCTTTTTGAAAGGCCGCAAACCGGCGAATCCCTTGCTCAAAAACAGGCAGATTTGCTTCTTGCAACAGCGCTTTGACTTCTTCGCCAGCCTTACTGGGCTTAGGTGGAATGGAGGTAATTAAAATTCGATAGTGCGGTGAGCGAATTGCCTTGAGATATTCAATGGTGAGCACTAGCGCATCGAGTGCCAAAATATCTGGCGTGGTGGGTAACACCAGCAAGTCGCAGGTGGCTGCTAAGGCCGAGAGATCTTCGGCGATGGGTCTCGCTTGGGTATCAATGACTACGTTGACGCGCGCATCTACCTTTTGCCCAGCTGCCCACTCGTCCATCACTTCAAAAGGCAGCTCGCCTCGGCTCGCCCAGCCCAGTGCCGAGCGGTTGGGGTCTGCGTCAACCAGCAGGGTTCGCCCCTGCCCCTGTAAAAAGGCGGCAAGGTGAATGGCCGTCGTCGTTTTGCCGACGCCGCCTTTAAAGCTGGCAACGGTGATAATCATGTTTATAGTTTATATGGCTGTTGAGGCAGAAAATAAGAGCATAGCAAGAGGATCGTGTGCGAATGGTGATTAACTTACCCAATGCCCAAGCGACTCAGGCATTGGGCCAAGCTTTCGGCGAGCAGCTGCCCGCAGGTAGCCTGCTGCTATTAAAAGGAAACCTCGGTAGTGGTAAGACAACGCTGATACAGGGTCTAGGGCGAGGGCTAGGACTTGCTGAAATTGATAGCCCCACTTTTACGCTAATTAACGAATACACCCGTGGGCGGCTACCGCTATACCATATCGATTTATATCGGCTTTCACCCGCTGAGGCCGATGCGCTGTTTTTAGAAACCTATTGGGATGGCGTAGAGGTAGAGCCTGGTATCGTGGCGATTGAATGGTCGGAACGGCTGACTCATGTGCCACCTGATGCGATTGAGCTATCGCTGAGCTATTTGCCTGAAGGCAGGCAGGCTGAGTTGGTAGTGCCGCGATCGCTAACTCTCGATCTCACCTCTCTTCTCACCTCTCTATTGGGCCCGAAGGGTCTTCATGCTGAATAGACTGTGCGAGGAGTGCGACTTGAGTGCGATCGCGCAATCCGAGCCGACCTAAAATATTGGTCACATGGTTTTTCACGGTGCCCTCTGACAAATGCAGCTGCTGGGCAATCTCGCGGTTGCTAGCCCCTTGCCCAATGCAGCTAAAAACCTCCTTTTCTCGCGGCGTAAGCGCTTCAACTTCGGGCGGTATTGGCGGCTGACTGACGGCTCCAATTGAGCGATCGCTCGCCAGTTGTGCGCTCGATTGTGTGCCCGGTTGTGTGCCCGGTTGTGTGCCCGATTGCGTGCCCATCATTTTTTGTACAATGCCGGGGCCAAAATGGCTATAACCCTTAGCCACCGATCGAATAGCCATGGCTAGCTCTTCTGAAGGCGTATCTTTTAGCAAGTAGCCCTGAGCGCCAACGGCCATCGCTTGAGCAATGAGTTCATCGTCGTCAAAGGTGGTGAGCACGAGTACTTGGATGTCCGGATAGCGATCGCGCAACGCTGCTGCGGTAGCCACGCCGTCCATCACGGGCATTCGCATATCTAGCAAGGCGACCTGTGGGAATTGGTCTGGCGGGAGCTGATTGAGGAGTGCTAAGGCTAGCTGGCCATTTTCAGCTTCACCGGTAATTGTAAGATCGGCTTCGAGCGAGAGCAGGGCCTTAAGTCCTTCGCGGATGAGCTTTTGATCTTCCACAATGAGAATGTTGATCATGGTAAAAGTTGGCCCATAGCAAATAAATCAGCAAATCAGCAAATCAGCAATCAGAAATCAGTAAGTGAACAGTCTTAAGCCGAAGGCAGTTGGGGGATTGGGAGGCTAACTTGAAGGCGGGTGCCCGATAGCTGGTTAGATGATTGGCCAGATGATGATTGGCCAGAAGCGTGGTTGAGGCTGGTAAGGGTAAATGTACCGCCTGTCGATTCGGCGCGATCGCGCATACTCTGCAAGCCAAAGCCAGTTCGGGCCTGGGCTGGATCAAAGCCCACGCCGTTGTCTTCTAAGGTCAGTGTGACGATGGCCTGCGAGCAAACTAAATTAACATGGATATGGCTAGCGTTGGCATATTTGAGAATATTTGTGAGTCCTTCTTGAACAATGCGATACAGCACAACATTCAGGTTTGCAGGCAGCGAGCGGTTGATCTGAATGTTTTGAGTGATGGTGATGGGCAAGTTCTCTTTCGAGTTCTCTTTCGAGTTTTCTTTAGCAAGGGCGGTTGAATGAGAGAAGGCGGTTGAATTATGCTGAAAGTTCTTAAGCAGGCGAGCGATCACACCTGCCAAATTCTCTCCTGCCAGTGGATCGTGCTGAAGCGCGGCCACCGACTGGCGCACCTCCTGTAAAGATTGACTCCCCAACCGCTTAGATTCTTTTAAAAATCCTCTGGCCCTGTCAGGATCTTTATCCCATAGCTTTATAGCACTCTCTAGCTGAATGTTCAGCGCTGTTAGCGAATGGCCTAAAGAGTCGTGAATGTCGCGAGCAATGCGGCTGCGCTCTTGATCCATCGCCAGCTTTTCAATTTCCTGCGCCGACTGCCGTAGCGTTTGGTTAGCCTGCTCTAGTCGCTGCTGACTTTGACGCTCGGTCAACAAAGCGTTAATCAGCAGCACCACCAGCAGCAGCGACAGCCCAAAGAGCACAATGAAATTGAGCTGAAAGTTCATTATGAGCCCTTCTAACCGCCGCTGAGCCGACGGCGGTAAACGACGGCCCAGCCCAGAGAGGGACTGTAGCCGCAGCTGAAGCCCGGTTAAAAATAGAACAAAGGCAAAGCCGGTTAAAGCAATCCGGGCAGCCAAGCCAAACATCAGGCAACCCCGAATCACCAAGATCAAATAGACCATCGGCACAATTCGACCATCGCTAAACAGGCTGCCGGAGATAATGAGCGTCAGTAAAATGAACAGAATTTGTCCAAACGTATGACCCAATCGCGACAGCTTGCTCATGGGCAAATACAGCCCCATTAAACCAAATAAAACCAGCGGTACAAGCGCTAATAGCGGGCTATGCGCCCAACTGGCCGACAGTCCCCAATGCGATCGCCCGCGTCCACCTGGCATCGGCCCATCTAGGATGCTAACAAAGGCCACTGCTAGCAGGCCCCACTCTAAGTACAACAAAAAGCGGAAAGGATGATTTTGCAGCTGAATGGCTCGACGCATAGAGGTTGTACTGGAAAAGCGGGATTTAAAAAATCAGGGCTGAGAACAATTAAACGCCAATCGGAATCGTAAACGCCAATCGGAATCGAAGGCTATTCCCTGGGCTTAGGGCCTGCTAGGGTGTCTTCTGTTTTAATCACTACGTCGCGGACAAGGCGTTCGCTAAAGCCTGCAACGAAGGCGATCGCCACATAAAAGTAAGCCCGATCAGCGTCCTGGCGATTATCAATGTCAAACAGTCCTGAAAAAATGCCCGCTTCTACCAGCGCCACGCAAAAAATGGCAAAAGACATGCCGACAAAAGGTCGAAAAAAGCCGGTAAGGAACAGATCATTATCTGACTGCTGGGCTTGCTGAATAAAGGTGTCAGCCCGAACAATAACGCTGATAGTGCTACCGAGCGCACCCATAGAAATGGCCAACAATATTAAAGAAAAACGATTGGTGACTAAATCATCAACGGTTGTAATTGCGCCCGCCGCTGCATCCCTAATTTTTGCGGGGACTGATGCGCTACTCGCCTCTGGCACGGACCCAGCGGTAGGTCTAATAACCGGGTTATCTGCAGAGCCCGCGTTAGGCATCGCCGCTTGTTCTGTTGTTCCATTATTAGGTTCGTTATTGGGTTCGTTATTGGGTTCGTTATTAGGTTCATTATTAGGACTCTCCAAAGTGACTGGCGAGGGCAGCGGCGTAGCCGCAGGCACTGGGCCAACAGTGTCATTAACCCGTAACTCAGTGCTGATGTCTCGACTAATATCTTCTAACGTTCCCAGTGATACCGTCACTTGCCTGGCAGACACACCGCCGTTTTGAGCCGCTGCCTCCGAGCTAACCACCAGATGCTCAGACAGATTCGATAGCTTGCTTTCGGTCACGCCTAGCTGCGCAATCAGCGCCTTGTTGCGATTTTCTAACCTTTCTTTTTCTGTGGCTAGCTGCGCATTGGCTCCTTGCAATTTTGTGTTTTCATTAGTGAGCGACGCAGCCGTTTGCTTGGCCTCCGTATAGTCAGCTAAATCGCGCGCGGCTTCTCGTACCACCAGCGTAGCGCCCAAAAGCAGTAAGGGAGCCAGCACAAAAACAAAGAAAAACCAGCTCAGGCCCGAAACTAAACGGATATAGGGCGTTCCGTTACCTGTAAATATTGCTCGCATGACGTCAGGGTAGGTGCGAGACTGTTGATCAATTTGTCTTCTGGTTTCTTGAACAAAAACTAAGTTTTTGGGTTCTTTCTTGGAGCCTTTGAAGATCTTGGAGGCATTGGACGCTTTGGAGACATTCGAATCTTTGGAGGCATGGGAGACTGTCGTGTCAGTGGCATTACCGGTTAAGGGCTGATGGTGATTGGTTTCATCGGACTCAATTAATAGCGAAACGGCTAAATCTAGTAAATCTAGCTGCTGAGTATGATGATCTTTTAGACTGGGCGCTAGGCTTAAAAGTCTGGCCAGTTCTTTTTGAGTTTTGGCGGTTAGGGTTTGCGATCGCAAGCTTTTCTTAATCAGCCCAATCAAGCGCTGCACCCGCGCTTGAACTTCGCCGTTGTCCACCTCTGGCGCATCTATCTTGAGCTGATCGACCTGCGACTTTATTTCATTTGCTGTCATCGCCAGTCGCCTCAAAATACTGAAATACGCTTAAATGTTAAGGGAAAAGGATAGTTTTAGCGTTCAGCATTAGAAATTTAAGAAGAAACGAAACATGAACTATTGGCTAATGAAGTCTGAGCCAGATGTTTATAGCATTGACGACCTCGCTCGCGATAAAACCGAGCTGTGGGATGGTGTACGCAACTATCAGGCCCGAAACTTTTTAAAAAGTATGGCGGTGGGTGACATCGCCTTCTTTTACCACTCCAACACCAAACCGCCCGGTATCGCAGGGCTCATGACCATTCATCAGGCAGGCGTGGTCGATCACACGCAGTTTGAAGAAGGTAACAAATACTACGATCCAAAATCTACACCCGACGCACCTCGATGGTACACAGTCGTCGTTGCCTACGAGCGCAAGTTCGAGCATTACATTTCGCTCGATCAGCTCAAAGCCACCTTTAGCCCCGAAGAATTGCAGGTTGTAAAGCGCGGCAATCGTCTGTCGGTTATGCCTGTTGATACGGAAACTGCAAAGCGTCTGCTGACTCTGACTGAGTCATAAAGCCGGTCATCAAACATGCGTTAATCAGCACGCGATAGGCCATTTGCAGGCTCTCACCAAAGGCTACAATGCCGTCTTCATGCCCTGCCATCGCCAATATCTTTTGCTGAGGCAGGGGGCTTTGTTGCAAGAGCCTTTGCGTTTCGGCGGCCATTTCGGGTGTGCCATAAGGCACCTCGGCGCGAGTGGTCGGCACTTGGTTCAGCAGCCTTTTCCAGAGCTGGGGGCTATGGATATGGATAATCGCGTGAATGCCAAGCTGGCTAGCGTAAATCACGCCATGCGTTAGCGATTCTGATGAGGCTTTGCGGAGGCCTTTGCAGATCAATGCATTTTGCTGCGGGGCAAAATCGGTGACTAGCGAGTAGTCAGCTGCCGTCAGTGTGGGCAAATGTCCGGTTTGAGTGCCTGTAATCACAAAATGCGGTGAAGCCGCCGCAGACAATGGGGCATATGCAGGCATCGGCACGCGTTGGGAAAGGTTGCCAAAGCCAATGCCGTTAGAATATTCGCCAATAAAGTTGAGCCGATAGAGCGCATTGCGATAGGCCGTGAGTTCTGCTACCGACTGGGTCGCAACGATATCTTCTTTTATCCACTGGCAGCGGTACTTAATATAGCCTTCGTCAATCGTTCGGTTGCTGACGGGTTCCATGGTTGGCCTTATTCACTTGCGAGTTTTGCTGCTGTTGCATCCAATCTATAATCAGTCGGTTCACAATCTCAGGTCGCTCATCATGCGGGCAATGACCGGTTTCAGGAATGGCATGAAATTCTACAGACCGCTCAGCTCGGTTATCGGCAGCGAGTTCCTGATAAATTCCAGCAGCCGAGATCGGTGTCCAAGGGTCTTTTTCTCCCCATAAAACCAGCAGGGGCTGAGTCACTTGGGGCAGTAGCTCGCTGGGCCGAGGGCCAGGGGGCGCGGTTAGAATAGAGGCAAATACCTTTTGCGCACCTGGTTGGCAGGCGGGGCCATGCAAAATATCAATGAGTTCCGGGGTGATGGCTTTGCGGTTGCCGTACACCTGCTTAAGCGAGCCGCGAATGCGCCCTTTAGTTCGAACACGGTTGAACAAAAAAGGGCCAGTAAAACGGGAGCTAACGAGCTTACTAAAGGTGCCCATGACAATGCGCAGCGGGCCAGGCAGGTCTTCGGGGCGATGATTAAGGCTGCCTGCACAGTTCAGCAGTACACCGCCACTGGCGGTTTCGGGGTAAGAAACGAGGGTCATTAGCGCCATGAGTGCGCCGATGGAGTTGCCAGCAAATATGGCGGGTTCTTTAACGTGAGTTTGCCAAAAGTCGTGCAGCAGCTTAACCCAAAACGTGAGGCTATAGCTGAGATCGGGTTTGTCAGAGTCACCAAATCCGAGCAGATCTAGCGCGTAGACTCGGTGGCCTGCTTGCGCGATCGCGGGAATATTTTTCCGCCAGTGGCCAATGGATGCGCCAAAGCCATGAATGAGCACAACCGGCGGGCCTTCTCCATAGGCAACGTACTTGATGTCATAGCCGCGCCAGTCCCAATTAAGCTTTTCGCCTGTGTACGCCGCAGGGGCAACGGCGACAGGACTACTTGTGACAGGGTTACTTGTGACAGAACTACTTGTGACAGAACTACTTTCTAAATCAGCGTTTGGAGATGCGTTAGCTTGGCCGTTTGATGATTCTAAAGGCGGTTTGGGGGATTTTTCTGGGGGGGCTTCTGAAGGTTTTTCTGGGGGGGCTGGCTGACTAGTCAGTTGGGCCGTCATTGATATAACCGTTGTTCGTAGAATATTCTTCTATCATATCGTTCTGACGGGCTTAGGAGGCGCAGGGGCGCATTCCCACTTGTTGCAAGAAGTCTTCTAGCCAGATGTTTTCCTGATGTCGGAGGGGAGGGAGCGGGGCCTGCTGGTAGTTGACGAGGAGATCGGTGCGATCGCACGCCTGATCCACCACAGCCTTTAGGCAAAGCGGCAGACCATCTGATCCTAGCAGGGGCAATACAATGGGCGGGATTGGCTCAGTAACTGTCCAGGTATATAGCTCAGCCCGAGGCCGCTGCTCACTGCGACTGACTAAAATGCGGTAGTCACCGGCTTCGTCAGGGCCATAGATAGACAACGGTTCCCAACCCCGCAGTAGGTCGATTTCGACAAAGTGAATCGAGCTTCCAAAAATCGTTTCCCGCTGGCGTTCATAAGCGGTGCGACCTCGGCCTGGCCGCTTCTTTTTGGGCGAGAGTGCCTCAATGACCGTTACGATATCGCCCGTCGTCGTCACGATTTCTAGGTAGGTTTCATATATTTTTTGAGGTACCGGAATCAGCACCGGAATCGGCCTTTTACG
The DNA here is from genome assembly GCA_001314865.1 of Phormidesmis priestleyi Ana. Taxonomy (GTDB): domain Bacteria; phylum Cyanobacteriota; class Cyanobacteriia; order Phormidesmidales; family Phormidesmidaceae; genus Phormidesmis; species Phormidesmis priestleyi_B. Next base: position 181,849 of record LJZR01000008.1, read on the forward strand.
CCTCACACAGGCGCTCGTTTCGGGTGCAGCAAGCGAGGGGGCCAGGTGTATATTGGGCGATTCTAAACGAGGCGCAGTGGTGTTCAACCCCCAGTCTAGGCCGGGTGAGCCTACGACTAAGGAATCTTCACCGCTGACCCGGTAGTATCGTTCTCGCAGTCTGACTTGGTAATGAGGCGACAACTGCTGCTCTAACCGACTGGCTAGAGCAGCAATCATTTTTTGATGAAAGCTAGGCCATAAATCAGGATGCTCTAAATAGGGATTCATCCCCGGAAATGGAATAGGCATGACATGCACTCTTAGATAAATGGAGTTGGCGAATGGAGTTGACGAAGGGAGTTGGCGAATGGAAGGCGTGCAACGTAAAGATCAGGTGAAAGATTCGTTTATAGTGAACTTTTTGATGGATCTATGCGTCTGCCTCTCACATTTACCTTTATTGTTCAAAGGAATGTCTGTGATTCAGACAGGTTTCAGTACTTTTTCTGAGGTTGCTGAAAATTAAACACATCAATTTTTCTTGATACGTTGACAGATACGCAGGCGCATCAAGGCTATGCCCCTGAGTTGCCGCAGGCACTTCGCTGCTTAGCCCCTATCTAAGTCGGTAAGTTATTTAATTGCGGCTCCCCAGGCGGTAGGCTAAAGATGGCGCTGAGCGGATGATTTCTTTCTAGATGGTCTCTTTGAATAATTGGAGCACCCAAGCGGAACTTCGCCTCAACGCCAACTGCTCTGCTCACTGTCTCTAATTTTTTAAGCCTCATGGAAGTTTCTAATTTTATCGTCTGGGCTGTGGTCGTCTTTGGGATTGGCGGATTTGCGATCGCAGCGATGCTCAGTGCCTTTCGCAAGCCAGTTGCGAAGACGCCGTTTCCTACCGGTGCGATCGCCCAGCCTTCCATTCCCATCAGCGACACTGCCATGACCGCCTTCGTCAGCGCGGCCAGCACCTTTGACGCTGGCGACTATCGCAAGGCCCTAGATCAGCTCACCCAGGTCATTGAACAGGAGCCAAACTGCGCCGAAGCTTGGCACAACATTGGACTGGCCTACGCCAATGTAGGCGATAACAATAAAGCTGTTCGTAGCTTTCTTAAAGCAGGCGATGCCTACGATAAGCAGGGGACTCAAGCAGGAATTGCCCGCGTCAAACAGGATCTGGAAACGCTAAAAGCAAACTGTTCGACGGATACCTCTACTGTGACTCAGACATTATAATGGCCAAAAAAAGCGCATAAAGAGTTTCTAGTCCGTCAATTTCTTCTTTTTTCTTTTCCGCATTCTCTCTTATTCTGTCTTTGTTATATTTTCTCTCTTTTTCGCACGATTTTCCGCTAAGAAACCGATGCCACCATTTTAGGTGATTTTTGAGTCTCTCTGGTCGCAATCACCTCAGCAATCTGAGATTCGATTTGATCTTTAACAATTTGGCGATACTCTAAAAAATGTTCTATCTGAGCGCACACGGTGAGGTAGCTGGCGACCCCTCCTCTGTTGTACTTGTACATTTCAAAGAGATACTTCCAAAAGGTTGAGCGAGTTTTTCTTTCTACGCCCTGCTTCCAACAAACAATCGCCAGCGCTTTGACTAAATGCCAGTTAAAAGGCTCTTTAGCAGATTTGGGCTTGGGCCCTCGGCTTTTGTCATTGTGGCAAGGTGCTTCGCCCAAAATGCGATAGTGGCGATAACAGCGATCCAAGTATTTCTGTGGATCGTACAAATTCCAAAAGGCGTTGACATATTCTTGCGCAACCTCTTCAACCGGACGGGTTGGCACAAAGTTCATGAGCGTTGTTTGGTGAATATTCGCCGTCTCTTTACCGGCTAGGAGCCTGTTTTCCTTTTCTAACCGGTGCCATAGCGCCGTATCGGGAAGCGCTTGCAACATGCTAAATAGCGCTGTGGGAATGGAGCAATTTTCAACGAATTGAACGATGCGATCGCCCGCTCCCTTCTTCTCCCCATCAAAACCAATAATAAAACCCGCCATCACCCGAATTCCAGCACTGGCAATCTTATGGATAGACTCACTAAGTGGATCGCGATTATTTTGAAACTTCTGAGTCAGCGCTAGGCTTGCCTCATCCGGTGTTTCTACGCCTAAAAACACTGCCCCAAAATTACAAGACGTCATCAACTCCATCATTTCCGGGTCTTGCGCTAAATCTACCGAGGCCTCAGTAGAAAAGGTAAAGGGATAGCCCTTCGCTTTCATCCAGGGTGCCAGCGCCTTTAGCATCAGCTTCACATTGCGCTTATTGCCAATAAAATTATCATCCACCATGAAAATGCTGCGCCGCCAGCCCAAGTCATACAGACACTGTAATTCAGCTATCATTTGCTCCGGCGACTTCGTCCGTGGCTTACGCCCGTACAGCACAATAATGTCGCAAAACTCGCACTGAAACGGACAGCCGCGCGAAAACTGAACCGCCATTTCTGAATAGGCATCTAGTTTTAGTAAATCAAATCTAGGCACTGGACTCGCTGATACATCAGGCCGTTCTAACGCCCTAAAAGTCCCTTCTGTTTCTCCCTTTTCAATGGCTTCTACCAGCATCGGCAGCGTCACTTCGCCCTCATCCAACACGCGAAAATCAGCGCCTGCTTCAATAACTTCGTGAGGCAACGCCGTGGCATAAGGCCCACCCACCGCTACCGATTTTCCTCGCCGCTTAGCCTCTTTAATCTGCGCCAGCATATCGGGCTTTTGGACAATCATGCCCGAAAAAATCACCAATTCTGCCCAATCCCAATCAGCCTCGCTCAATTCCTCTACATTGCGATCTACCAGTCGTAAATCCCAGTCTTGAGGCAGTATGCCAGCCACCGTAACCAGCCCTAACGGCGGTAAAATCGCTTGGCGACCAGCTAATGCGATCGCCTTGTCAAATGACCAAAAACTTTTGGGAAACAAAGGATAAATCAGCAAAGCTTTCATACAAAATGCCTAGGCTAAGGTTTGTGAAGTTCCAATTAACCTTTAGACTAACACGCCTTAGAAAGACCCATCATGCATAAATAGCCACTTGTGTAGTCAGCCTTTGATCCAATCAGTCAGCCATATTCGCTGAAGCCAGCCTAGCTGATTGGATCAATTGGATCAATTGGATCAAAGGGCTGGCTAACAAAACTACTGACTCACCACCACAAACGATTTTTTTAAGAAAAGAAATTTTTCAGCAACAATCTTTCGCTGAGGAAACAAATGCTGTAGCTGGTTTAACGTCAGCAGTTCAGTTGTTTCAAACTCCCGATCAAAGTTTCTCCTTTCAATAGGATTGTTGATAGTAAATGGATAGCGTAAAGAAAGAAAACATAGTTTTTTATACAGCGGACGAGGCAGCCAATGAATGAAAGCCACGCCTAGATGTGCATCTACAGGAAACCAACGATTGGGCGTCTGAATATAAATCTTTTTACCCACCCGTTCACATTCTTGAGAGAACTGAACCATTTCATTTTTGCGACCGACATGCTCAAGCACCGAGTTAGAAAACACCAGATCAAAGCTTTGGTTTTCGTAGGGCAAGTTACAACCATCCGCAATTTTAACCGTGTAGTCACCTGACTCACACAGCAGATTTTCAGACGGCGTATTGAGTAACACGAGCTTTTTGGGCACGATGTTATAATGCTCCTTGAGTAGCTCCCAAATAAAGGGACGACCGCCCACGTCTAGCACAGAATAGTTTTCCAAGTCTGGATAGATTCGCAACAACTCAGCCAATCGTTTGCGGCGAAAGTAAGCCATTACAGGATAAGTTACATCACGCCAATTCATATACTGTTCTCCTTAAGATTCTATAGATCATCGCTTTTACAGAAGGTAGACAGAAGACAGAAAAATGGCTGAAAAAAGAAAGCTCTCGTGGCAAGGTTATCTTGCACGCATCTTCTAATGTTTATGGCTTAATTGCAGCCTAGCTACTCCTATCGCAGCCAGTCGGCGGATAAGCCCTAAATGACCCTGATTGTCAGGTAATTATACTCAAGCTAAATTAAAGAATTCGGAAAATTTGATAAATAATGCAAAGAACATGCACTTACTTCATACTACTTAACTCCAATCTTCACCTTTCTTTAACCAAGTCGGCGTGAAGATAGTCTCTGTTTTGTGTAGCTCTCTGGTTTTGGCAAACAGCTGCGCTTCAGTAATACCCCAATTGTCTAGCGCTTTATCCAAGTCACTGCGAATATCACGCGCCCCTGGAAAGCCGTCGTAGCGAATACGCAACCGAGCTAGCTCTGCCATATTGAGGGTATCAGCAGGGCCTGCCAGAATGGTATTGAGCGTGTCACGGTCTTTTGTATACTGCGGATGAGGATAGTCTTTATTGCTGGGAGTATCTGTCATAACGGCGATATAGCGGTGATGAAGTAAACAGCATTCTGGCGAAATCAGCTACTTATATAAAAGAGTTACTTACATAAAAGAGTTACTTACATAAAATAGTGGCGTGATGACGAATGTGGTCTTCCATGAATGAGGCAATAAAATAATAGCTATGATCATATCCAGGCTGCATCCGTAGCGTTAGGGCCTGACCCGCTTGCTCACATGCGGCCCAAAATATCTTTGGCAGCAGCTGGCCCTTGGCCAAAAAGGGATCTTCTAAACCCTGATCAATCAGAATAGGGGTCGATATTTGAGCCCCTGATTTAATCAGTTCAGTCGCGTCGTAAGTTGCCCATCGCTGTTCATCTACACCGAGGTATCCGGTAAATGCTTTTTTACCCCAAGGGCATTGAGACGGTGCAGCAATCGGCGCAAAAGCAGATACAGAGGCGTATTTATCTGGGTTTTTAAGTCCGCAAATTAACGCGCCATGGCCGCCCATCGAATGGCCAAAAATGCCTGTTCGGTCTTCTTTTATCGGAAATGCTTTGGCAATTAGGGTCGGCAACTCTGCTGTCACATAGTCGTACATTTGGTAGTGTTGAGCCCAGGGCTGCTCACTCGCGTTGACATAAAAGCCTGCACCCGACCCAAAGTCCCAGCTTTCATCTTCGCCGGTAATATTCACGCCGCGCGGGCTAGTATCAGGAGCCACTATCACTAGCCCATGTTCTGCCGCGTAGCGCTGCGCACCGGCTTTCTCAATAAAGTTCTTTTCTGTGCAGGTGAGACCTGATAGGTAATACAGTACGGGAACTGGGCCTGCTTGTGCTTGAGGCGGCACATACACCGCTATGTTCATTTCGCAGCGGCAAATGTCAGACGGGTGGCTGTAAAACCGAGTGGTGCCGCCGAAGCTTTTGGTTCTTGAGGTTTCCTTTAGTTCCATTATCTCAATCGTACTTATCTTAATCGTACTTATCTCAATCGTATAAAACTACGCTTCGGATTGACTCGCCGCGATGCATCAAATCAAAGGCATCGTTGATTTTTTCGAGCGGCATGGTGTGAGTGATCAAATCGTCAATATTGATTTTGCCATCCATATACCAGTCTACGATTTTAGGGACATCGGTGCGACCTCTGGCCCCGCCAAATGCGCTGCCCTGCCAAACGCGGCCTGTGACCAGTTGAAAAGGCCGTGTGCTGATTTCGGCACCGGCTTCAGCGACGCCAATAATCGTACAAACGCCCCAGCCTTTGTGGCAGCATTCTAATGCTTGCCGCATCACATTGACATTGCCAATGCATTCAAACGAATAGTCGGCACCGCCGCCTGTGAGTTCTACGATGTGACCGACCACATCGCCGTCAATCTCTTTAGGGTTCACAAAGTCTGTCATGCCAAATTTTTCTGAGATCGCCCGCTTATCCGAGTTAATATCTACCCCCACAATCCGATCTGCGCCGACCATCTTTGCGCCCTGAATGACATTCAAGCCAATACCGCCCAGGCCAAATACCACCACTGTAGAACCCGCTTCCACCTTAGCGGTAAACAGCACCGCGCCAATGCCAGTGGTCACACCACAACCGATGTAGCAAATTTTATCAAACGGCGCATCCGAGCGAACTTTTGCCAGTGAAATCGCAGGCAGCACGGTGTAGTTCGCAAAAGTGGAGGTGCCCATATAGTGATAAATCGGCTTACCTCCGAGCGAAAAACGGCTCGTGCCATCGGGCATCACCCCTTTGCCTTGCGTAGCACGTACCGCCTGACACAGATTGGTTTTAGGGTTTAAACAGTACTCGCACTCCCGGCACTCTGCCGTATATAGCGGAATCACATGATCACCCGGCTGAAGGCTGGTTACCCCGGCGCCCACTTCGCGCACGATGCCCGCCCCCTCATGCCCCAAGATAGAGGGAAAAATGCCTTCAGAGTCTTTCCCTGAAAGGGTGTAGGCATCGGTATGGCAAATCCCGGTGGCCTTTATTTCTACCAATACTTCGCCAGCTTTTGGCCCCTCTAGCTGTACCGTTTCAATACTGAGGGGTTGACCGGCTTCAAACGCAACGGCTGCTTTGACATCCATTATGTGTTACATAAATCACAACTTAAGTATTATCCACTAGAACTTAAAGCAATGGGGTTTGGTAATAGGGTTTGGTAATAAGGTTTGTCAATAAGGTTTATTTGAGATAAAGCCGTTTGAGATAAAGCCGTTTGAGATAAAGCCGTTTGAGATAAAGCCGTTTGAGATAAAGCCGTTTGAGACAGAGCCGTTTGAGACAGAGCGTTTGAGACAGAGCCGTTTGAGGCATCTTGTTTGAGATATTTCGTTTAGTCTAACCCCTGTTTAGCCCAACACTTGTTTAGCCCAGCACTTGTTTGGCCCAGCAACTGTGCCAATGACAACTTTGGATAATGCGCTTAGGGAAAAAATATCTGCAAAATCACTCGCTATATATATCAGTAAAACGGGCCGAAAAGTAGCTGACACAGACAGTTTAGCCATGCTGAAAATCACAGTATCGCTCAGTCCAACATTTCAGTTAATCTGATGAATAGGTGGTCAGTTGAACGAGTTGGCCTGCCGTTTTACTGTTCTATATACATCGCGGATAAATTGATCCCACATCATCAAACCGCGTCCACAATGATTTGCCTTAGCCATGACCTTAATTCGTACGCCTCTGTCGCAGCTTCTGAAGATCTCCCTCAGCTTAGTCGGGGGTCTGGCCGTATTAGCGCAGGCTAATGCAGCTTTTGCAGGTATTTGCCGAGCTGATTTGCCCCGCAAAATTGATGCGATCGCCAATGGCTACACCCTCAATGGCGCAAAGATTGGCATCCTCATCGAAGATGCCAACCCCGACACCAGAACGCTATACGCTCGCAACGCTCAGCAAAAACTTGTCCCCGCCTCCAACGTTAAATTGCTGACTACCGCCGCCGCTCTGCAAAACCTCGGCCCCGACTTTAGCATTCGCACCTCCGTGTATGGTCAGCCCAACCGCCCCGAACAAGATCTTTTTGTCGTGGGTCGCGGTGATCCTACCTTTACCAGCTACCAGATTAATTTGCTCGCAGGTCAGCTGAAGCAGCTCGGTATCCGTCGCGTAGGCAGCCTCACTGCCGTAGACAACTATTTCACAGGCCCCGCCGCCAATCCCTACTGGGATGCTGAAGACTACCGCGCAGGTTACGGCGCACCTGCCAACAGTTTGATTCTCAACCGCAACGAACTCGGCTTTACGGCCATTCCCAGCCGCGTCGGCCAACCCTTGCGAATTGTTTGGGATCGTCCTGAATTTGTCCAAGGCTGGCGTATCGAAAACAACTCTCGCACCGTTAGCAGCGGCAATGAATTTATTGATGCTGGCCAAAAACCGGGTCAAAAAGTCATGAATGTACGCGGCCAGCTGATCGCCGGTACAGCCTCTGAAAACACCTCTATTGCCTTGCTAGACCCAGGCAACTACTTTGCTGAACAGTTCCAACAAAGCCTCAATGCCTACGGCATCACCACTGCTCGGAGCGCCGCTAGCACCACCAACCCTCCCAACGGTCTGGTTGAAATCGCCGCCATCCAATCGCCACCCTTACGCGCCTTTATTGACCCTACCAATTTATACAGCGTTAACATCTACGCCGAGTCTATGCTCAAGTCCTTGGGCCGCAGCGTAAACCCCACTACTCAAAACGCATACCAAACGGGTTCAGAGGCGGTTGCCCGAGTCCTTACCGATATGGGTATCCGTCCCGACAGTGTGTCCATCGTAGATGGCTCTGGCCTATCGCGGCGCAATCTGGCTACTCCCGAAGCCTTTGTAGATACCCTACAGGCCATGGCCAAAACCGAAAACGCTAGCATTTATCGCAACTCCCTTGCGGTTGCAGGCCGTAGCGGTACCTTGCGAAACCGGATGAAAGGCACCATGGCCGAAGGCCGCTTTCAAGGGAAAACCGGCACCCTTAGCGGCACCTATACATTAAGTGGCTATCTCAATCCGCCCAATCACCCACCCTTAGCACTCAGCATTTTGGTCAATGACACCAACGCCCGAGGCAGCGATGTCCGTAGCCTAATCGATCAAATTATCAGCTATACGGCTACGTTGGACGACTGCTAAAAGTTAGCATCCATTTAAAAAACACAAAAGCTTCCACTCATTACAAGAACGGTGGAAGCTTTTTATCGGCTTATTTGTCAGTTTTTATTAGTAAAGATTTAGCCGCAGACTCTTAGTAAAAGAATTCCGTTTGTAAAAGAATTGCTCAGAGAACTTTGAGTCAACGGACTTAATCGTACAAAAGATCGTACAAAATCAAACTAACAAAATCAAACTAAGAGAGTTCAGTTGATTCTAACTTGTTTTGCTCTCTAACCGAGTCAATGCCAGAGTCAATGCGATCGCCCTGAGCCTGATTGAGGTTAAATCGACTGCCCACACCTGCGAGCTTAGACTCTACATCATTTTTAGTGAAGTAGCCCATAATAAACGTACTCACCGCAGACAACACGATGGGGCCTAGGATGAACGCTAATAAACCGTGAACCGTAAAGCCAGGTACCACAACAGACGCGAGCCAGAAACAAAAACCGTTTACTATTAGAGAAAACGCCCCTAGTGTTAAAAAAGTAACGGGCAGTGACAACAGTTTGAGTACTGGTTTAACAGATCCGTTAACAACACCCAGCGACACAGCCGCAGCGAGTGCTGCCGGGAAAGTTGCAATGCCCACACCTGGAACAGCTAGGTCAACTACCAAGATACTTAAAGCAGTGACCAGCGTCGTAACGAAAAATCCCAACATATTTTTTTGCTCTTCTTTTTTAAGGGTATTGAGTGTATTTAAGGATAGATTGTTGAAAACTAAGAACCGAGAAAACCCATCCTTAAGTGGGGTTGATTTCGGTAGACTCTTGAGGCAGTCGCGCCACTTCGTAATGCTTGGCGATCGCCCATACTGCATGGATGCTACCGGGTAGTACCCCTAAAAAGGTCAGCGCCAAATTGATAAAAAATGCTGGGCTAATACCATAGGTGAGAAAAACACCCACGGGTGGCAGTACAATGCCGAGTGCGTATCGAATGAGTTTGTTCATAGAGTTTAGATCTCCTTTTCTTTATTCTTCAAGAATGCCAGAACTCTTTTACTTACAAGGTGTAGAAAACCCAACAGAGATAGCACGGAAAACACTGAGGTGACGGCTTTCACTACTGCCTTTTCCTAGAAAGGGTTCGGTCGAGCGATTTCTCTCTCGAACTGACCTTTGAACTAAGTACTCCTGATGAACTGCCTAATGAACTACCTGATGAACTAAATGAACTAAGCACTCAAGACTCTTAGTATCATCAAACCCACGACATATGACATCCCTCTAAAGACCAGCTATCGTAATGAAATTTCTCAACCACTAGGTAACCACTAGGTAACCACTAGGTAACCACTAGGTAAGAAATCCATATGCTTTGTCGTATGTTTCATTGGTAGTGCATTAATGTAAAGGATAAAGAAAAACAAGCTACAGCCGTTGGCAGTGTCAAGGAGTAGAGCAGATGAAAATCGAGATGACTTGCCCAACTT
>LJZR01000062.1 GCA_001314865.1 Phormidesmis priestleyi Ana
TCGATTGTGAAACATTGCAGCGGCGAAGATAGTGAGGACGACAGTCCTTGTCAAAATAGCTCGATGCCAGGTTCTATTACTACGCGAAAAGCCCTTCTCCATCTATGTATGGAGAGGGGCTTTTTGTCGCTTTCAGTCGCTTTCAGTGATTTTGGTTAGGTTATTGATGCGGTATCCGGGAATTTTGAAGATGTCGGAGGATGCAATATAAGCGACTCGACAAGTATTTTTAAAGTGAAGGATTAAGGGCTATGGCCAGTGCTGGCTTAAATAAGTGGGTTGTTAGTGGTAACTTGGCAGCGGATGCGGAGATAAAAATAGTTGAGCTGAAGAGCGGTGCGAAGGCTAATGTTGCTGAAGCGACGTTGTATGTCCGGGGGGTTCGTAATCGTGAGGAATCATTTACGATTTCTCTGAGCATTTGGGAAAAGTCGGCTGCTTGGCGTAAATTACCTTTCTTGAAGAAGGGGTCGTTGATTATTTGTACTGGCAGTGTTGAACCAAACCCATTTATTTCTAAAGTGGATAATAGTCCTAAGGCTGGGTTGCAGATGTCTGTGTTGGATGTGGATTTGGATATTGTGCGTAATATGTACGAAGAGGCTGTTGAAGCTCAGGATGCTGTGGCGGTAGTTTAAGTCGTCGTGTGGTTGCTTAAGAGTGACGGACTTGGATAAGTAGGAATAGGACTTTAAAGGGCTCGGTTAGTGAATGCTAGCTGAGCTTTTTAGGTTTCATTTGGTAGGTGGCAATTTGCCAAGCTGAGATATGAGTAGGCGAGAGGGTGTTAAGGGTCGATTCTAGTAGATTTGTTCGGCTTATGTTCGTTTCGGATATTTCAGCTGGGCTAAAAGCAGTGTGGATGTTGAGGTCAGTGGCTTCGCCGTGACATTCATAGCAGCGCAGAATGATCTTATCAAGATTTTCTTCAGATGGTTTTAAGGCAGAGAGAATGAGGTTTGGATTTTTAAGTTCTAGAAAGCTGTGATGGCTAACGTTTTTTGACTGGATGAATGTGCGTTGCTTGTTAATAGGCTTCTTAATAGTTGGTGTTTGATATGGGGTGGCGATAGGATGAATGCTCAATTCACGTGCGAGTTTGGCTGTACGAGCAGTTTGCCAGGTGCTGGCGTGAGGATAAACGGCATAGCTAAAGTGATGAGTTCCTCTGTCGGCTGCTGAGTCGGGCCAGATGGGAGATTTGAGGAGGGTAAGTCGTAAGTGAGTGGGACTCGCGTCGAATCCATGCTTTCCGTTGGTGAGTATGCTGACGCCGAAGTCTTCGTTACCTAGATCGGCCCATCGCAAGGCGGAGACTTCCCACTTTGCTTTTTCGGCTTCGGTTTGAGGTTGGGTGGGTCGGGCGATCGCGCCGAAGGGTATTTCATAAGTGGCTGTATTAGCTGCCGTTGCGATCGGAAAGTTGACTTTTAATAGAACTTGGGTTTCTTGCCAATCAATAGTATTTCTCACCGTTAGAAAGGGTGAGGTGGTGTCTAGGATATAGTCTTGGCAGATGGTTGATTGGTTTGTTTTATAGACGGTGCGTATACATTGCCGAACAGGGCCGGTTTCGTGCCATTGAATAGAAGATAGTTGGGGTTCTGGTAGTGGGTGCTGTGAATAGTCTGCGGCTATGTTCCAGGCGTCCCAATAGCCGCTTTGGTCGCGGAACATTTGTAGTTGATTGCCGGGAGTTCTGAAGGTTTCTCTTTGGGTGCTTTTTTCTATTAGGCTGACGACTTGGCCTGTGAGTGGGCTAATGGAGGCTTTGAGAAATTGGTTTTCGAGGATGTATTCTGGGCGTCTGGATGCTTCAATCGGCTTTTCAATTGATGCTGTGGCGGGCTGAATCCAGTAGCATTGGTAGCCTACTGCGGGGATATTGAATGCGGGGAAGGAGAGTTGGTGCAGAGATTCTTGATCGGATGAGGCAGGTGTCATCTGGTTGGGGATGGTCTGCTGATTTGAATCGTAGAGAGTCCAGTTTGATTGTTCTTTGTGAGGATCGATGGTTGATAGGTTTAAGGTGACGACGGTGTCTATGGGCCAAGAGAGAGAGTTGAAGACGAGGATGGGTTTGCTTGTGGGATGAGGGGGTGAGGGTAGGGAGATGTTAGAGGCGATCGCACTCAAACTCTCATCCAATACCTTTTGTCCAATTTGCTGAACTTGCTGCCAGCCTTGATTGGCATCTACGAAGACTTCAGGAATAGAAGTCCCTGGCAAAATATCGTGGAATTGATTGAAGAGTAAGGTTTTCCAGGCTGCTTCTATATCAGTTTTGGGATAGGGATGACCGGCTGTGAACTGGGCAATGGTTGCGAAGACTTCTGCCTGATAGAGGAGATCTTCACATTGGCGGTTGAATTGCTTTTGATCGGCGTGGGTGGTGTAGCAGCCGCGATGGAGTTCTAGGTAGAGTTCGTTGTTCCAAATAGGTAGGGTGGAATGGGCAGATAGAGGCAGCGTACTGATGTAGGTATTGGGCGTTGTAAATTTTAGCTGAGGGAAGAAAGGAGAGTTTTCCCATCGCTTTGCTTTTTGGAGCATATCTCGGGTGGGGCCACCGCCATGATCGCCTAAGCCAGGAAGCCAGAGCGCGTCAGGAATGTGGGTGCTCTCTTGCCATTTTTGGGCTTGGTGAGCCATTTTTATCGGGTCGATGTCGCTGCCGATGGGCGGGAGCATGAGACTCAGGATGCGGCTGCCATCGGGGGATTGCCACCAGAAGAGCTGATAGGGGAATTCGGTGGTGTCGTTCCAGGAGAGTTTGAGCGTAGCGAAGGTTTCGATGCCGCCTTGAGTGAGGAGTTGAGGCAACTGCCAGCAAAAGCCGAAGGAGTCGGGAAGCCATGCAATTTTGCTGATACTGCCAAATTTCTCTTGGCAGTAGCGCTGACCGTAGAGGATGTGACGGGCGATCGCCTCTCCGCTAATAATGTTGAATTCTGGCTCAATCCAGAGCCCTGCATCGATACTCCATTTGCCTGTTTGAACCTGTTGTTGAATCTGTTGAAACAGCTCGGGGCGGTTTTGTTCTATCCATTCAAATAAGGCTGGACTAGAGTGCGTGTAGGTAAGTTCTGGAAATTCTTTTTGAAGGTTAAGAACAGACTTAAAGGTTCGTTCTGCGGCTTGCCAAGTGTCGGCGACAGGCCAGAGCCATGCCATGTCGAGATGGGCATGGCCCACACATTGAATGGTGCGATCTTGGAGTGATTCGCATAGAGGAAGGAGATTTCGGCGGAGCTGGCTGAGAGATTGTTGGAAAGGGTGAATGACAGCAGCGATGGGAATTGATTGGGTTGCGATCGCATCCCAGATATTAAGGCTATTGAGATCAGGCTCAGCGTTTTCTAAACTGTTCCAGTCGAGTTGGGAGAGCGCGGTTTGAATGGCGGGTTCGTGGCTGGGTTCGAGCGTTGCCAGTACGGTGAGTTCATCGGCAATGAAGCTGGGTTCGGGAGTGGGCTGGTTAGCGGGGAGTTCGTAGATGAGCTGCGATCGCACCAGTGCTCCATTGTCATGATCGGGGCTTACAAGCCGAATCATGATCTCAAAGGTTTCGTTTGGCCTCACGCTCGAACTCAAGCAGATGCGGGTGAAGCATTCAAATAAGTCACCCGACTGTACCAATGCTCCATTGACGTATATTTGAGCATCATCGGCCCACCAGGTGAGGGCAAGGCGTAGAATGAGCCCGCTGAGAGGATAGCCATACAAATTACTCGGAACTGTGACACGGTGATAGAGCCAACGCACCTGACGTCCTTTTTCCCACGCGATATGATGGCGCTCGTTCAGCGGAGAAATCGGCCACTGATGAGGACGGCTATCTGAGATTTTGGCAATGTCAATATTTTTGTCAATATTTTTCTCAATGGCTTCGTCAATATTTTCGTCAATGGCTTCACTATGCCATTGCCAGCAGCGCTGTATATCTAGCGTGTTCAGCTGGCGAAGCCGGGTTAACTCAGTTTGTAAAGTTGGGGAGAGCGCAAAATCGGTGTCGGGGGAGGCCATGACTTCCGTTAAGATTTTGAATAGATAGGTGGGCAACCATAATGACGTCTGGCCCGTATCAAAGCAAGCTATTGCGATTTGCCATCGCCCAGTATCGCCAAGGAATGGCTCGGCACCGGAGTGCGCTGCAAACTGCCCGGTCGAGCGCGATGACGGGGGCCGCCGTTACGCTGTTTCCGGTGTATGCCTTAGTAAGTGCTTCTATCAAAACTTCTATCAAGACTTCTTTCAAGACCTCTATCCGTGCTTCTCAGGGAATTTCTCTAGCCATTTCTTCGGTTATACCTCGGGGATGGGGTCAAAAGCTTCAGCAGCAGTGGCAGCGACTCCCCTTCAAAGAATCGCTTGTTCAAAAGAGATTATTTGCTTTCCAGAACTTGTCTGCTTCACAGAAATTATCTGCCGTTCAGGCTAAGACCGGCAAGCTGCTGAAACTTACGGATTTTGGTGAAACGGCCTTAATGATGCCTGATGCTCTTGAGGGATCGGTTCACATTAGCAGAGCGGAGCAGATAATGGCCGTAACGCTGATGCTGGTTGGCGAATGCTTATCTTCTCAGCAAATCAAGCTGTTGTCGGCTTCGATGATTGAGCCGCCGCCTGCTGTGGGGTTAGTGCGGCGAGTGATGGGATGGCTGCAAGGATTGGGGACGCCGAGGCGTGAGATGGCCAAGGTAGGTCAGATTACTGGGATCGCCAGTGATTTGGAGACGCGATCGCTCGTGCTAGTCAAAGATTATGTTTTGATCTGGCCAGGACTCAGCGCAGATCAGCAGCTTCAGCTTCAGCAGCAGATAGTGCGGTTGCTATCTGGTGAATTTGCTAATACCCCTCAGCCGTTGCTGACTCATACCGGTTTAACGCGATTTGGGCAGCGTGGTTTGCAACACGCTGAAAAAGGTCATCCTCTAGTTCAGTCTGGTCGCTCATTTTGGGTAGAAGTGCTGCGGATGGTGGCTTGGCTTCAGCGGGAGGGGCGTTCGAGATCTGCTGTCAGGGCGATCGCCACAATAGCCGCTAATGCTGGCAAAAATGTCCTAGCTGAGGCCAAGCCCTCTGCTGAGATATCAGCGCGGGTGAAAACAGCCGAGATAGATATATCGTGCGATGCGATTAACAACCCCGTGGACTGCCTTGAGGCAACAGTCACAGCGGCTAGCTACATTGAGCATCCCTTAGAAAAAGTGCTTAAATGGGTTGATAAATGGCTGCTGTGGCTAGAATCACATTGGCAAAGGCTACTGCAATGGATGGGACAGTGCAGTGCTTTTTCTCAATACAAAAAATGAGATAAAAAACGAGGTCATCAGTGAAGCTTGTTATTGGTAATAAAAACTATTCTTCTTGGTCTTTACGTCCTTGGATGCTGCTGTCTACCTTTGAAGTTGAGTTTGAGGAAGTGCAGGAGTCACTGCGGCAGGAAGGCTTGACAGAACGCTTGAGTCAATACTCTCCGACAGCGAGAGTGCCGGTACTAATAGATGAGTCCGTGACCGTTTGGGACTCGCTGGCTATTTGCGAATATGTTTCAGAAAAATATTTGATGGGTAAAGGCTGGCCGCAAGATCAGGCGCTGCGGGCTGAAGCGCGAGCCGTTTCTGCTGAGATGCATGCTGGCTTTATGGGCTTACGCAGTGAGCTACCTATGAACTGTCGGGCAACTCGAAAAGTGACGCTATCAGCGGCTGCGAAACGGGACATTGCCAGAGTAGACGATATTTGGTCGAAGCGAATGTCAAGCGGGCTAGGGCCTTGGTTATTTGGAGATTTTTCGATTGCTGACTGCTTTTATGCGCCTGTGATTTCGCGATTCCAGACCTATGGAATCTCACTTTCAGAGGCAGCGGGTCAGTATCAATCCTTTTTTGGAGAGCATGATGTTTTGAATCGGTGGATTGAATCAGCCAAACAGGAAACCGAAATCATTCCAGAAGATGAAGCCGGAGAATAGATCGCTAATGGAGCGTTGCTTGAGATCGTTTAACTAGGTGGCCTATCTAAATCGACAGCGCATGACAGTATAACGGCCCAAAAATCCTCAACCAGAAAACTGAAAAAGTTAAAAAAAGACTGAGGCATTAAAACCTCAGCCTTTTTTTGTCCGCTTATTCAGGCCGCTTCATCGACAGCCGTTGGCTAAATTACGCAAACCACTCTTCAACGGCTTCTGCCTTAGTGTTGGTGTTGCGGGAAAGCGTTTGACGCTCAAAGTCCATATGGATGGATCGCGTTTGCTCGCCATCACTCGCAACGGCCACGATGGGATAGCGAATGACGCCATCTTGGAAGGACATTTGGAAGCGGAAGGTGCCATCGGGATTGAGTTCGATGGGCTCGCCGTCGATAGTGACGGTGGCATCGGGCTCAGTGGCCCCGTAGACGATGAGTTCTGCATCAGCGATGAGCCAGAACTTGCGAGGCTTAGCAGGCGGTGCGGAGGCAAAAAGACCTGCGCCCGACATGTTGACACCCGATGCCGTGGGTAATGCCCAGAGACCAGCGCCGGAGGGGAATACGAATGAACTGACGGCCTGTTCAGGGACCTGATGCATAGAGCCAAACAGGGAGCCTGCTACGCGCTGAGCTTCTGCTGAGCGGGCCATTGCTACCATATCGTTGTAGAGACGGTTGGTTTCGCCTGCTGCCCCTGCTGTGCCTGCTGCTGTGCCTGCTGCACCTGCTTTTTGGCTAGGCGATACGAGCTTGGCAAAGGTTCGACCGCGCAGCTCTTGGTTCCAATCTACGGTGATGAACTTGTCTTCAACCCAGTCGGAAGGATAGACGGGCGGAATCCGAATTGATGCAGCGCGTGAGAGCACGAGCCACCGACCGTCGTTGCAGACATAGCCAATTTCGACGGTGTAGTCGCGATCGCTCACCGGAACGGGCAAGTACCACTCGCGGGCAACCTCTCCGCATTCATATTGCTGGAGGCTATGGGGGCTTTGAGAATTGAGGTCAATGTCGGTAACATCGTAAAAACGCAATGCTAACCGCTCTCCACCCTGGCTACGCAGTTCTTGCTTATGCTCATTGGGAATGTCCCAATAGGTGTAAGCCCATTGAGGATCGCGGGGAAGCAGCATAATGCGACTTTCACCGTAGCCACCTGGTAGGTCAGGTAGGTTGTCATCTACAGTTGCTAATACTTCCATGCTAGGTGTCAGGCTAGATCCGCTGGCTGTTCCTAGAGCATTGGTAGAAGCGCTTGTAGAATCCATAGTTTGTACTGCGGTTGAGGTTGATTGAATTCCTGGTTGATTGCTGGTGTGGCTAAGGTTGCCTACTGATGATGCTTGTTCTTGAGCTGGGTTGGAATATTTAGCGGCTTCAACCTGAACTTGGCCGTTTAGGTTGTTGGCGGTCATATCTGGGATGGCGACTCGAACACCAGCAGCAATTTGCTTTTGTTTGATAGCTTCAACCAACTCGACTTTACGCATTCGGCTGTAGCGAGAAACTTCGTATTCGCTAGCGACTCTACGGAGCTGACGCAGTGTCATCTCCTCTAATGGAATGTCAGGTGTTGGAAATGACATTGTTTACGACTCTCCTCATGAAGTGGTCAGAAAATCCTTACTGCACGACTCTATGGGATCGTACTTTGGGATCAACATCTTAATAATATGACAAAAATCGCGTTGGGATCATCCCTGATCCCACAGATACTGAGTCGAAATACCTATTAAGTAGCTTTCAGGGATCGAAATGTCAGAATCTCATGACATCTCGATCCCTGAAAGGATAAGCATGCCGAATGGTAGGGCTCGTCAGATAATGAGTTTGAAGGTTATTTGAGGTGAGTTAGCACGAATGCATGTAGAAGAGGATGCCGAGGAAACGGGTGATGACAGGACTGCTCGGAAAAAAGGCCAGGGCAGCCGGATTATTGGGCGAGTTTTGCCGGCGGCAGTGAAAATTTGGCTGCGATCGCAAGTCGAGCAGGTCGAGGCACTATCTATTGCCTTAGAAGGGCGTGACCGCGATATTATTTCTGGCTACTTACCAGGCGTTTCTATCTCTGCGAGATCTGCCATCTACAAAGGAATCTACATCAGTGAGCTGAATTTATCGGCTGAGGACATTCGCATTAATATAGGTCAGGTCATCCGAGGCCAGCCGCTGCGATTGCTGCGGGTGTTTCCGGTGAGGGGTAAGGTGGTGCTGAGCGCTGATGATTTGAAGGCTTCAGTCGGATCGGCGTTGTTGGGTGAGGGGCTCAATAACTTTTGGCGATCGCTCATGCAGGTGCGATCGCTGCCCGCCTCTGTAGAAGCTCGCTACGGAAAACTGCCTTTGCAGGCGAATATGACGCTGCATAATGCGCAGATACATTTGGCAACACAGCGTTTAGGGCTGAGCTTTTATCCTCAGGTAGCAGAGCAGACATCACCGAATCCGGTGATATTAGGCACTGGGCTGAGCGTGATAGATGGCAGCTGGTTACGGCTAGACTCTCCTCGCTGGCTACAGACGCTGGCCGATGTCGCCGACATAGCTAAAGGCGAGCCTGTTGAAGCACTCGAAGGTTTTCAATGGAGTTTAGGGGCGGATACTCAGCTGAGCGAATTATGTCTGCGATCTGAGGCGTTGATTTGTCGTGGTCAGATCGCCGTTCGGCCATAGAATTGGCTGGCTGATGATGAGTATCTTTTTGGCCTGTCAATTTTGCACGGTCAATGCCGAGAATCGAATGCCTAGTAGCGGTCTAACAAAGGCACCAAGTACTGCACAAAATAGTAGACAAGTGGGCCTGTAAATACATAGCTATCAGTTCGATCTAGCATTCCGCCATGCCCTGGAATGAGCGTGCCAGAGTCTTTAACGCCTGCATCGCGCTTCATTAGCGATTCGGTGAGGTCGCCTAAAAGGCTAGAAATGCCAATAATAGTCCCGAGCGCTGTACCCGTCATCCACCAAATGGGCCAGCCCATAGACCAGGCACCCAAAATCCCCATGCTGGCGCTAGCGCCTATACCAAAAACAGCACCCTCTACGGTCTTTTTGGGACTGATGTTAGAAAGGGGCGTGCGGCCAAAGGCTTTGCCAAAAAAGTAGGCCCCAATGTCAGCCCCCCAAATGCACATAAAGGCGACGAATGTCACCACAAGCCCAGAAGGAAGAACAGCCCAGCTAAAGCTTTCAGGCCAGTAACCCCCCAAAGGAAGCGGGCCAGCGCTGTCGGCACCTAAGTCGCGTAGGCGAATCCAAAAAGACGGGAGGTAAGCCCCGTAAAAAAGGGCCAAAATAGAGGCTGCGACATCTGCAATGGTGGCAAACTTAGGCTGAAACAGCAGGTAAAAGCAGATAAAGGTACCGGCCAGCGCCAGAATAGCGTCGGCAACCGGAGGCGAGATATGGGCCGTGACCAGCAACACCTGACTGACAAT
The DNA here is from genome assembly GCA_001314865.1 of Phormidesmis priestleyi Ana. Classification (GTDB taxonomy): domain Bacteria; phylum Cyanobacteriota; class Cyanobacteriia; order Phormidesmidales; family Phormidesmidaceae; genus Phormidesmis; species Phormidesmis priestleyi_B. Next base: position 9,417 of record LJZR01000062.1, read on the forward strand.
GAGTGTCGTTCGGGCCGCAGGATTGATGCCTTTTGCGCGCACCAGATCAAACACTTCCATCTGGCCGAGATACACAATAATGCCAAAGCCGATTGTGAAATACCATCCGCCTAGAACAATCAGGCTGAGGGCAATAGCGATCGCGATAATTCCACTGGCAATGCGAACCCAGGGCATAGGCGTGTTGACTAAGGTGAATAGAGGGGTGAACTGAACAGAGGCGAACAGAAATAACGTGCCCAGGCTTGATATTAAGACTAGGTTGATAAAACACTACAGCAAAGGCTGACCTACCTGCACCTAGCCACTGATATAAAACTGACGGAAACGGTGTGACCGGTGGCTAGAACTCATGATATCGATACCCTGCATCCCTCTGAGTGATAGCGCTGTGATGACGCTGTGATGACGCTGTGACAACGCTGCTTAGCCTGGTGATACCGGTTGTTTAGGAGATGGCATGCCGCCCGTTTGGGAGGTGTTTGTAAAACTTTGAAACAGCAGCGTCCTAAGATAATAAAAAGGGCTCAAAAAGCTGCCGAGGTAAAACTCCATTTCGCAAGCGGCGACCAAATCACTTTGAAGCTGAGTGCGATACTTGAGCCAATGTAAGATAACGCGGCGTAAGTTACTGAGTACTAGCTTGAGCCAAATGATGGGGCGCAACCAGCTTTGTGTGTTGATCATTCTGAGCTGGCAAATGCAAAGCCCACAGCCACGGCTCAGAGGCATGAGATAACCGCGCTCTAGTCGGTGCTTGGGGATTTGATGATAGACATGCATCGCTGGGTTGTACCAAATCTCCCAATTGGCCCGATGCAAATGTAATAACGGCTCATAATCATCGCCTTGAACCATTGATCCATTGGCCCGACCGCCCAGTTTGGGCTGGCTAGAGACATTGTCTTTCCAGGCGCGGGTTTGAACCACCCAAGCGGCTGAAGGCGGCAGGCTAAGTGTGTCAGGATTGTACCGGTGGGCGCTATCTCCCCGCTCGCGAATGGCTAAAAAAGACTTAATGCGATTGAAATTTTCGGGTGGATCTATTTCAAAAGTGCCATGAATTTGACCGCCATAAGCACCTGCCTGCGGATGGCTTTGGCCAAAGGCATAGGCGGCGGCAACCCAGTTGAGGTCGGGAATGACGTCATCGTCTAAAAAACCTACCCAGGGGCTGGTTGCGACTTCCATTGCGCTGACCCGTGCAAAGGCCGCCCCTTGCCTGGCTTCAAAAGCGTAGTCTACAGGGACGGGCTGTGGCGATGGGAGGGGAACTTGTTGGTAGCTTTCGTGCTTGGCCTGATAGCTTTTTATAATGGCGGCTGTGGCGTCTGAACTGTTGTTGTCGATGACTAAAATGCGCCAGGAGAAGTGTTCTGTTCCTATTTGCGATCGCAATCTTTCGATTAGCTGAGGCAGCCTTTGGGCGCCGTTATAGGTTGGAATAGCTACGGTAAAATCCATCATATATGCCCGAGAAATGTCCCCTGGTGATGCCTCTTGCTCAGATGCAGTTGAGTGGGCTTACTTATTTGGCCGTGAGTAGCAAAACGCTAGACTTGTGCCCGTAGTCGAACCTTTGTGTAATGCTGTAACTATCAGCAATAAGCGGATCGAGCTGATTGGCAACCTTCGCTTTTTCAATGACGAGCCACAGTCGCTGATGACCCGTCGGGAACTTGTCAACCCAGGCTTGGATAGCTTCAGGCGTTTCGAGATCACGGCTTGGCTGCCAAGATATATCGGCACTGCCGTCGTAATAATAATCGAGGGGGATTTTCCAACCGTAGCCCCAGACCAAGCCATCTCCAGGTTGTTCGTACGCTTCAACAGTTGCAATGTTGTCTCGATAGTCGCCTCTGTTTTGAACAACATAATAGTCGCCCAGGGCTCCTCCCACCAATAAGACATACACGACCGTAAGGACAATGGCAGCGCCTTTCCAATCTCGCCAGATGCGCGCAAAGCCAGCCGCAATCAAAATAAAGAGATAGGGACTGACAAAGAGCACATATCGCGGCTCCCAGATGCGGGCAGACACGAGTGAGAAGACAATAATCGGAATCAGGGGCAGGACTAGCCAAGCACAAGCCCAGGGAAGGGAGGGCAGCTTACGCTTGTAGAGGAGTCCGGCTCCAATCAGTCCGGCGATAACCGGGGTAAAGAACTTGTAGAGGTTGTGCGTAACCCAGCCATGCCGTGTGACAAAGGGCCAAACCATCCAAAATTTCAAAGGATAAATGAGGTTTTTAAGGCCGGGCGCCTCGGCGAACTGAGTGCGCTCTTGAGCGTAGTCTGAGGAGGGTTGAATATCGCCTAGTAGCGTGGCAATGGCAGGCAACCACAACACCAGTAAGAGAGTAAGCCAGCCAGCGAACTTGATAAGGACGCGGCGCTCTTGCCGAAATCTGAGGAGAATCAACAGACCATCGGGTATGAGCAGCATGAGATTGAGCGGCACTGTGTAGATGGCAAGCAGTCTAAACAATGCCCAGCCTGCAATTGTTTTTTGTTTGGGCTGTTGGGTGCGATCGCTCAGCAGTGCGTCTGCTAAAAATAAGGTGCCAGCTAGCCCCATGCAAAGGCTAAGCGCATACATTCTGACCTCTTGAGCATGATTGACAAATAGCGGTGAGGTCGATAGCAGCGCGGCAGCAATGAGTCCTTCGGTTTCTCCGGCGATGCGGCGTCCTAGTCGGTAGATGAGGAAAACGGCAATGACGGCGAAGATAACTGAGAGCGATCGCAGCCACGCATCGCCGCTCCCTAGGCGCATCCAACCACTCAGCAACAAATAATACAGCGGCCTAAACTGAGTAGACTGATACACATCTATCAGACTTTGATCCGCATCTCGAATACTGAAGAGTTCATCTATCCAGAACCCCTCGTCGCCCAGCCGAAACATAAAAAGAGCCGCTGCTGTCCCCATAATTAAGGAGATAGGTAGCCACTGAGAAATTGACTTCGTTGGGGCCTTAAGCTGAGTTGTCCCTGGAATCTGAGTGGTCATAGGAGTTCTATTTAGATAATCAAGTTGGATTATTGAGTTTTGCCTAGTTGTTGCCTGTTAGGTGGACTGTATTACCGACTTCCGATCCGTTCTCTGACTCGGTAGATAGGTTTGTTTTGAGATTCGTGATAAGTACGCATTAGCATTTCTGCTAGCAGACCGAAGCAAAAGAGCTGTACACCTGTTAAAAAAAGGAGAACAGCCAAAAGTGGGAGAAGGCGATCGCCAATACCCTGCCCGAGGACTATTTTGATAAAAGCTAAGTAAAGGCCCAGTAAGCTGCCTGCGCCCAGTGAGAACATTCCTAAGCTGCCAAAAACATGCATTGGGCGGGTTAAAAACGTTTTAATAAACGCAATTGTCATCAAATCCATGATGACTCGGAAGGTTCTTCCTAAACCGTACTTGCTTTGGCCAAACTGACGGGCATGATGGCGAACCGGGATTTCGGTGACGCGGGCCCCTTCAATGAAGGCGAGCGCAGGTAAAAATCGATGGAGCTCACCGTAAAGCTTCATGTCAGCCACTAGCTCGGCTCGATATGCCTTTAACGAACAGCCGTAGTCGCGGATAGTGACGCCTGTAACTTTACCGATAATTAAGTTGGCGATTTTAGAAGGGAGCAGCCTAGTGAGCGCGGCATCTTGTCGATTTCTGCGCCAGCCGCTGACGAGGTCGTAACCTTCGTCTAGTTTGGCGACTAGCGGCAAAATATCTTGAGGATCATTTTGTAAATCTCCGTCTAGCGTCACGATGGTATGGCCTTCGGCATGTTCAAAGCCTGCGGCCATGGCGGCTGTTTGACCATAGTTGCGACGGAGGATGATGGCCCGCAAGTGTTGATGCCGAAGGGCAAGCTGTTTGAGGAGTTGGGTCGATCCATCGTTGGAGCCATCGTCTACGCAGATAATTTCGTAGTTGCCTGAATAGGTTCGAACCCCTTGTTCTATTTGTTCTATGAGGTGGGGGAGGGTTTCTACCTCGTTGTAAATGGGGACAACGATAGATAGTGCGATGCTACGGGTGTTTTCTGCAATGGGCAACCGATCGCTACTAATGGGTAGCAGCGAATGGGGTATTCGACCTTCGTCTGTCACGTAGTCGTCTAATGGATAGCTGCTAGGTGGGGCTGGTATTGCAACCACTGAGGCAGCCTCTTGTGAGTCGAGAACTTGTGAATTAGGGACTGGTGAACCAGATAAAGAAGAATGCACGAGCTGAATTCCTACAGATTAGCAAGGGATGTTGTCTAAGACTGCTACTGAGCAGTTTATCTAAGTACGAAGCTTTACTGAATGACTGCCTGAAAAGTTTGATGCCGATTTAAGAACTTAAATTTTGCGGGCTTAATTTTGCGGGCCTCATTTGCAGGTCTCATTGGCAGGCCTTATATGTTGATGGTTTTGTCTTAATGGTTTTGTGACGCTGTGATGATCCTAGTTGAGAAGTGACCAGGATTACTTCTCTGTGCATAGCTGTCTTTAGCATTGATAGTAGTTCTAGATACCCGTGAATCCATGCAGTTTATGGACAACTTTATTTACTCTTTATTCAACTATTGGCTTTCTTTGCGGCAATCTCTGAATTGATTCATGGCAACTTGGTAAAGACCGAGTAAGCTCACTGAGAAGAGATGATATGCAGGGGATTTGATGAAAAAGCTTTTAGGTGTCCTTGATCTGTCCTATCTGTATGCATTTTTAGGCGAGGCTACGCTGGCATTAACGCTGCTGTTTTATGTGCTTTTAGCTCGGCAGTTGGGGCCGGAGCAGTATGAGGTGTTTGCCAGTGCGGCTGCTTTGGGTGCTATTTTGTCGCTGCTGATCAGTTTGGGTTTCCCGGATTTGCTCACGCGGGAGGTGGCGCTTGATCCGGAGGCAGGGGCGCGCTCGACGATCCATTTTTTGAGTGTTGAATGCGTGGGTGCGCTGGTTGTGTTGCTATTGTTGTTCCCGATTACGAGGCTATTGGGCGTAACGGGGCTGGATGTCGCTATTTTTTATTTGGTAATTTTAGCGGAGGTGAGTCGAAGCATTGTACTCACGCTGCGCAGCCTTTTAAAGGGGATGGGGCAGTTTCGGGCCGAGATGGTGGTCGTTTCGATTGAGCGATTTTTTGTGGTCGCGCTAGCACTGACGGTTCTGTTTTTAACGCAGAGTCTTTTTTGGGTGATTCTCACGTTTATGCTGGCGAGAGTGCTTCATTTGTTGGGGTTTTTGAGCTATTTAAATCAGCGGTTTCGCCTGTGGGCTCCGTTGAATATGGCGCGATCGCTAGGGGCTTTTAAAATGGCGCTGCCGTTGGCCTTGTCGGGCGTTTTGTGGATTGTTTTCTATCAGGCCGATATCTTAATGCTCAAGGGAATTGCGCCTGCTGGGGAAGCGGGCTTTTACAGCGCGTCTTACCGCATTATGGAGATTTTTAGTGCGTTGTATCGGGTGGTTTTTTATGTTTCGTTTACGCGACTGAGCCAGTCTTTTGGGGACAATGCTCAGCAAATGGCGCGTCAGGTGTATCGGACGACGCTGCTACTGACAGTAGGAATTTTACCGGTTGTGCTTTTGGCTAGCGTGTTTCAAATACCACTGGTGAATTTGATTTATGGTGAAACCTATGCGCCATCTGTGCGATCGCTCTCTATTTTGCTGCCTAGTATTGCGGTGATCATTTTTGGTGAGTTGGCTCGCTATATCCTCATTGCAATGAAACGAGACCGTTACCTACCGCCGTTGCTAGTGGGCGCAGTACTGCTGAATGTGGCGGCTAACCTGGTGTTGATTCCTCGGTGGGGAGGTGCAGGGGCTGCGATCGCAACACTGGTGAGTGAGGCTGCGCTCACGCTGGTGTGCTTGCAGGTGCTAATCAAGCTGGGCTATCAGCGCATAGGCTGGACAATCTCGGCAATTACCTTGCTGGGCTTAGGCATTGTGGCACTGCCTTCACTGTTGTTGAACAGTTTGGTGTCAGTGTGGATAGGCGGGCTAGGGATATTGGGTGTAGGTGCGATCGCGTTTTTACTGCGTCCACAGCATTTCCTAAAAGCGTCTAGTCAACACATTTGACCTGCGTGGAACCCGTCATAAGGAGGGGTTCCATTAGGCTATCAACAACCCGTCCGCTATGAGTACGTGTTTTCGTACTACGAAAACAGCTGAGACTGCGGAATAATTTCCTTGAATTGAGACGCGCTAGACCAAGAGAGCTGAGCGAGTGCGCCGCCCCGATTTTCGTAGTACTCCATTTTAATGTCGTACTTTTGACCGGCTTCTAGGCGAATTTTGCCGCTGTACTCAGTCGGTGCCTGGTCTATAAAGCCATCAATAATGAGCTGCCCATTAACCCAGAGCCGAACGCCATCATCC
>LJZR01000063.1 GCA_001314865.1 Phormidesmis priestleyi Ana
ATGGACCTGATTGTAGTTTTCTAGCCGCTGCGCGCGTTTTTCCTCGCGTTGCTGTTGACGAGAGCTTTTCGGTTTGGGTAGCTCAGTCAAATCAATGCCCGCTTCTTGAAGTTGAGCTATCTCAACGGATTGAATGGCTTGCGATTTACCTTGGAAGGCTTTTTCGAGTGTCTCTTCTAGATTTTGCAATAGATGAAACCGATCGGCGACTTGAATGGCGTCAGGTGCGCCTGCTGTCATGCCGCTTCGGTAAGTCTTTGAGCGGTCACGCGATAGGATTTCAACACCCGGATGGGCCTTCAGCCAAGCGGCTAGGGTCTGGGCGCTGCGGTCGGGCAACAACGCAATCGGGCGATGGGCTTCTAAGTCCACTAGAATTGTCCCGTAGTGCTGGCCTCTACGCAGCGCAAAATCGTCTACTCCTAATATCTTAGGTGTCTTTATCGGCGGTAAGGGCAGGGATTTAAGCAGGTTGAGCAGGGTGCTACCACAGCAGCGTAAGCCCAACTGAGCGCATAATCGCGCACCGGCCTGACCCCCTGCGGTGAGTGCGATCTCCTGGAGATGCTCGACGAGGCGCTGTGTTTTCCTCGCCCAAGGGGCGGCAACCTCAGGAAAGCGTTCAGTGAAGATACGACGGCGGCAGGATGGATTGTCACAAAAGAATTTACACACTTGAACGATCAACGTCAGGCTAAATGACACGCAGGGTAAGTCGGCCAATGTGCGGTCGTAGCGACTATGGACGCGATGGCTTGGCTGGCCACACAGGGGACAAGCCGCTGGTATCTGGGTGGACCTCAGGTTGAGTGTCAGTCGGTGCTCACTGGGCAGCAGATCGTAACTATCGAGATGAAGCCGATGAAGCTTAGGCAGCAGGCGTTGAAGCAGTTCCATGAGTGAAGTACCCGAAAGGTAGTGGCTTCAATAGTTTCCTGCGACTGGCTGCGGATCACCAAAAGTTGGGAAGAGCCTAAACTATGGAGCTAAAACACTAGCTTTGCTGACATCAAAAGGCTGGATTCTCTGTACCTGATGATTGGAGATTATTGTTATTGCTATGAGGTGAATAAGGTGGGAGAACAGATAACTCGGCTCAAAACCGTTCGACCCAGGGACGTAGCTCTATTTCCCATGTCCAAGCGCTGCGGTGCTGCATTAGGGTGTTTAGATAGGCTTGTGAGATCGCATCCGGTTCTAAGAAACTATCCGGCATATCCTCAGGCTGCGGTCGGTGAGGTGATGCGATGCTCCCATCAATAATAAAATGAGCCACATGAATGTTCTTCGGCGCTAGCTCTCTGGCCATACTTTGAGCCAGCCCGCGCAGGGCAAACTTACCCATCGCGAAAGGCGCAGAAAGCGCATAGCCTTTCACACTCGCAGAAGCCCCTGTGAACAAAACAGCCCCGTGCCCCTTTTTGAGCATTCGCTTCACGGCCTGCTGGCCTACGAGAAAACCGCCGTAGGCTGTGACTGCTAATGTTTTTTCAACATCGGCAGGTTTTAAATCAACCAGAGCTCCGTGCGTGCGGTAGCTGGGATTGTAAACAACAACATCGGGCGAACCAAGGCGATTATCAACGTTGGTAAAAAGCTGTTCAACCTCATTTTGCTCAGAGGCATCGCATTGAAAAGCTTGAGCACTAATTTCATCGCAAAGAGATTTTAACTTATCCATATTTCGAGCGGCTAGCCCTATGGTCATGCCATTTTTAGCAAACAGACGGGCTACCGATGCGCTAAGTCCATCGCCTGCACCGACAATCAAAGCGTTTTTGAAGTTCATAGGCTTGAATTAATTTCCTGTGGTATCGACGTGATGATTTTTGGATGTTCTTGTGATAAAAAGCGTGCTGATCTCACTGTTTGAAATGGGCAACAACATCGCGGCGGAACAGCAGCCAGAGCGCGATCAGCTGCAACACCATAAAGACGCCAATGCCAGCATAGACTGTGGCAGGCGAGGCCATCTCTGCTGGCATTGGGCTGACATATTGCGTGATCAGCCCTTGGGAATAATCAAAGGCTCCGACCGCGTTATAGACCACAAGCACACCCCAGACCCGAATTCCGCGCTGCGTCCAAAAGAGGAAGAGCATTACCGGTAAGATGAAGCCGAGGGTGACATCGCTCAGCCACGGACCCAGCCAACCATTTGGAGCAGAACCGCCGAACATTTCCACGGTGGGAAGGAAAAGGACTGTTTGAGTCCGGAAAAGCGTTGCCCCCATCAATAGGGTGATGGCCCACCTGACTGTGTTGGTCATTATCAATACCTTTTTACTAAGTTTGTTTATTGAGTTTGTTTTTTATCGCCGCGCGCAGGGTCGCCGTGATAGCGAATACAAAGCTGGCCAGCGCTAGCGCCACCCGAACCCAGTGAAGCGCAATCCACATCTGGATCGTGCTGACCATCTCCTTAGGCGAGTACTGACCCTGGAATGAAGCGATCACGACCTGAAGGTGGTATCCCACGGTGATCGTGCAGTTGATAAGCCAAAGACACAGCGCCCAGACCCAAAGCCGCCGAACGCCGTTGCCCTTGGGTGAAGTGAATGTTGCTGTAAAGAGCGCGATCGTCTTTGTGAGTGCGACAGGGATAATTGTGCAAGCGATCGCAATCCAGTATTTCGGGAAAAGCTCGACTAATTGCTCACCGCTCATCGCTGGCACCAGGTTGCCAAGTCCCAGAAAGACAATTCCGAAGGAGAGGCCGACCATGATACCGCCGCCTGCAAACAGCCCAGCGGCGACAACGGCTATGAAATGAGATCGTTTAGGCATCGGAAATTTCCTCTAATTGAGTCTCTTGGGTCGGTAAGAACTCAGTGCCCTCGCGCTGTGGAAAGTATTTCATTAGGCGTTTTCAATTCCTCTAAAGTCTTCGTTTCCTTTTTTGATGAGACGATAGAAAATGTAAACGTGTGCGATTATAAGGATTGGGAAAAACAAGATTGAGACGAACCACATTGTGCCAATGTATTGATTGAACAAATCAATACTGATGGCGATGCGTCCGACATTCGCGATATCTGCAACGCCGATAAAGGTAAAGAGCCAAATCAACGACACTGCCAAGCTAGAGCGTCCGCGCAGGGCAATCGCCGCAATTAATGCGCTGATGCCAGCGAGTAAATCACCGTAGGCGATCGCAGACATCACTTGCTGTGGCAAAGAGGGATCTATCTGTCCAACAACCAACAATGCAAAGCCCGCGAATCGAAAAACATGCAATAGCAGCAGCGGCAAAACGGCTTTTTCAAAGGGTAGCTTTGAGAGCTTCGGTTGCACGTACCAGAAAAAAATCAACGTGTATACAACCAATCCTATGGTGCTCTGAACGCCCAAAATAGTCCAATTATTCATGATCATTCGTTTTCTCCATTGTCTAAGTTATTGCTATCAGAGTATTAAATTCTCTTTGATGTCATCACGCTCAGACCTGAAGGGGTTTGGGTCGTCCCCACCAAAAGGCAATGGCTAAACCACCAAAAAGGAGAGCTTCACCCATTGGAATGAAGCCAATCCAGGCTCTGACATCAGCACTGCTGAGCACAATCACAGATCGATAGAACGCCATTAACGCCATGCCGATCGCATTAGCAGGAGCCAGCAGGTATGCCAACTCACTATTTCGAGAGGCGAGGCGCAGACTCAACCCCCAAGCCACCAGCACAGAACCTGTGAAGGCTAAAAAGTAATGGCCTACTCCACCTGTGGGAATTGGAGAGTGCCCCGTGATTAAGAAAATTAGCATTGTCGTAAGCATGGTGATGCCAAGCAATATGAGTGCTCCACCAGTGAAACCACACAGCCTTCCATAAGCAGAATTCATCTATTCACTCCAAAATTAAATGCTGGCCACTCAGAGACTACAGATTCCTAACAGCGGTAAATTTCTCTCAAGCATTGTTCGATATCTTGATCTTGAAAGATAAAGCCTGCCTCTAGCAGTTTGCTCGGGGAGACGCGCTGCCCCGTCAGAACCAGTTCTTGCCCTAGTTGCCCCATCAGCGCTTTGATCAAGAAAGCGGGTGCAGGGACAAAACTTGGTCTGCCCAACGCTTTGCCCAGGCTTTGGGCAAAAACCCGATTGCTACAGACCCCCGGCGAAACGATGTTGATCGGGCCATTGAGGTCGGGGCGGTCAAAAATGAACTCGATGGCGGCGACTAAATCGCGCAAACTGACCCACGACATGATTTGCTTCCCCGTGCCGGATTTTCCCCCCAGGAAATAGGGAAACGGAGTTGCCATGGTTGGCAGTGCGCCCTCATTGCGATCAAAGACGACCCCGATTCGCAGCAGTGCGACCCGATTGCCTGCCTCAACGGCTGGCTCCGTTGCCTGTTCCCATTGGTCGATCAGCTCCTGCAAAAAGCAAGTGCCTGTCCTGCGATCAGTGTCAGCTTCTGAAAACGCCTCATGGTCATGATCATAAAATCCGTAGGCACTGACCGCTGACGCGTTAATCAGACGAATCTGGGGATTCTGTTTGCAGGCCTCAACACAGATGTGGGTAGTATCCAGACGGCTATCGGTCATGACTTGCTTGTAGGCATCCGACCACGGTTGGTCACTCACATTGGCACCCGACATGTTGATGATGACGCTTAATTCCTCAGCTGAGTAGGCCGAAAATTCTTCCCAGGAACAGCAATCTGCTGCAAAGGGAAATTTTTGCTGAAGTCGCTGAGGGGTTCTTCCTACGAGCACCAGGGAGCAAGACTTTTCGTGGAGCCGCTGAACCAGCCTGGTGCCGACCATGCCGCTGGCTCCGCAAATAGCAACTTTTTTCATGACGGTACGACAATCTCCTCATCAATTAACTGCTGGAACATCTGAGTGACGGTTTCTTCCAACGGACGATAGGTTATACCCAACTCGCGAATGCTCTTACGGTTATCGATTTTGACCGGATAACCAACATTACGAGCGAGCACCCTGCGCGATAGCGTCTTGTCAATCAGCGGGCCAATTAGCCAGATTAATCCCTTAGGGATAATCCGCTTCGGAAAGGGGAAATCATCGCCAAATTGATCGCGAAGGATCTGAGCAATTTCAGGAAAGCTGCTGTTCTCGGCAGAGATAAGGTAGCGTCCCTCCGCTTCTGGTATGAACGCAGCGCCAAGATGAGCGTCGGCCACTTCGCGAACATCCACCAAGCCCACTCCAAAGTTAGGAATGCCGCTCTTGAACGTGCCATCAGCGAGTTGCGTCATAAAGTTGAAGGATTCAGATGTCGCATAGGGACTAATTCCTGGCCCCATGACAAAGGCAGGATTGACCGTGACCAGCCGCCACTGATCCTGGGTTTGGGCAATTTTCCATGCCTCTTTTTCCGCTTCGGTTTTCGAAAAGGAATAGGGCTGGTGGGTTAAGGAGGAAGTGGTGTTCCAGTCGTCTTCGGAGAGAAACGGCTTACCGCTCGCTAAAAAATCGGCATTGTCTCCAAAGACGGCAACATAGCTGCTGGTAACGACAACACGCCTAACGGATGACGTTCGCTTTGCCTGCTCAAGCACATTGCGAGTGCCCAGCTTAGCCGGATCGACAAGTTCTCGTTGGGCATCTTTTACTCTCAGAGAGAACGGTGATGCAGTATGAAAAACAATTTCACAGTCCGCCATTGCCTCGGCATAGGAACCCTCGGCGAGTAGATCAGCAGCAAAATAGGTAATGTTGCCGGGTAAGTCGGCTTGGAGGGCTTCTAAGTGAGCCAGTTTTTGCTTATTAGCAGGGTCGCGAACAGCAGCGTGAACGTGATGTCCGGCTTCGAGGAGGCGCTTGATTAGCCAACCGGCAACGTAGCCAGTTGCACCAGAAACCATCACTTGCCTAGGCGACATAAAGGTAGACCGATTGGAGATAACCATGCTGAAACTTTTTTTCTAACTTTAGTCTTCGATTCTTCGCAATTAGATAATGGGCTTACTGAACCGTGAAGCCACCATCGACCAAGATACTTTGTCCAGTGACGAAGCTCGAAGCTGTGCTGGCTAACCAGAGGACGGGCTGCGCGATTTCTATGTCGCGTGCCAGTCGTCCGATCGGATGCAGCGAGGAAAGATATTTTGCGGCATCCGATTCTTCACTCCCAGCAAAACGGTCCAACATTTCGGTGATGACGACTCCTGGCGCGACGGCATTGATGCGGATGCCTTGGTTGGCGTATTCTAAAGCGGCAGCTTTCGTGATTCCTTCAACGGCATGTTTGCTTGCAACGTAGATCGCAGCGCCTGCCATACCGACATGTCCGACGGCTGAGGATGTGTTTACAATCGAGCCACCGCCCGACTTCAGCATCGCCGGAATTTCGTATTTCAGCGCCGCGATCACGCCCCAGACGTTCACGTCGAAGATACGTCGGTATTCAGCTTCGGGAATTTCGGTGAGCGGGCAAGAGGATTCAACTCCGGCGTTGTTAAAGGCTACATGCAGTCCGCCGAAGTGGGAGACCGTTCTTTCCACCAAAGCAGCAACCTCACTTTCTTGGGCGATATCCGTTTTGACAAACAGAGCCTCGCCGCCCGCCGCATGGATTTCTGCGACGACTTCCGCACCAAGGTTTTCGCGACGACCACTTAGGACGACTTTCGCTCCTGCGGCTGAGAAGGCGATGGCAGTTGCTTTACCAATGCCAGAGGTCGCTCCGGTGATGAGAACGACTTTATTTGCGAAGGATAAATTCATTGTTTTGTTGGGTTAAATGGGTAAGTAAGTTGAATGGGTAAGTAACAGGTTGTTGTGTTTTCGTATCAGTGATGAAAATCTCAGTAAAATAGGCTCAAGATGGCCAACATGAAAGTGTTGCTGAGGATTAATGCTCCCTTGCCCCACCATGAGCGTATTAACCGAAAAACATAGACACTGAGCAGTAGTACCAGCCCAACTTCAAAAAAGACAAAGATGTTGCCGTAATGGTCTGGATCCCAGTAGGAGATCGGACTCTCGAATCGAACATTACTCAGCGGCCAGAAATGTCGATGGGCGTCTTCTCGGTGGAGTGGCAAATCTGCTAGGCAATGGAATAGAACGCTGGCGCTGCAAAGGGCGATCGCAGTGCCTATACTGTGCCATTTTGTCTGACGTCCCAACCTTACACCCAGCCCAATTCCAACCAGCGCAAGTGGAATCGAATTCCAAACATCAAAGGTGTTTTGCCAGAACAATTCATAGTAAGCGACATCCCAGATCTGCGTCTCTGGCATGCCCGCAATCAGTTTGGCCCAGCCATAGAAAACAAACATTGCCAAATCTGGAATGAGCGCTCCTAGCACAATCGGCCAGTTCCACTCAGCATGAGACCTCCGTCCTAAAATAGCCAGGTTGATAATTGCATGGGATGGAGTATTCATACAGTCTACGGATATGTTCTTCTATTTGTTTTATGACTGTTGCTTATGACTTTTGAAAGGCTAGTATTGCAAACACTGCGGCTGTAGTCGCCATGACTACTCGCACCCAATGCAGCAGTACCCAGATTTGCAACCTGCTGGTTGCCTTTGCCGCGCTATACTTCAGGCCCATGAAAGCCAAATTATTTGGCAAATGGTAAATCAGCGTAATCGCTATGGTAAGTAGCAGGCCCACTAAAGCGATTAGCCAAAGGGATCGAGTTTCAGGGATATTCCAATTGAAAACAACAGACAACAGTGTTGCAATCAAAGCGGGTAAAAGAGTCACTGTGGTGGGGGCTAAAAGCAGTGGAAATTTCACCTTAAAATCTTGCATAAATGCTATCGGCTCAATGGATTGCCAATAGCGCGCATAGCTCATGCCGATATTAATCATATTGCCAACAAAAGCAGCAGTGGCAATGATGGCGACAATGGCTGCTATATTTTTCATCTTTGTCTAAGCCTTTAAGCTACAGGTATGGAGCATTAGCGCTTGGCGTTCTTGTTCATTTGCTGAAAGAGAAATCCTGGGGCAAGGCGACTCATCAGCTTTAGCTGTGCCGACTGACCGGGGGTGATTTCGTCAGTATTGTTCTTAAGTCCCTTGAGCAGTGCGGCGACTAACTTTTCAGGTGATATGCGGGGGAATGACGGATCGAGGTCAGCAGCTAGTTCGGTATCGACGACCGGCGGCAATAGCTCCACCACTCGAACTGCAGTGTCCGCCAGTTGTGCCCGCAGGCTTTGGGTGTACGAGTGCAAAAATGCTTTGCTCGCGCTGTAAACCGGGGCCGGGGCATAGGGAGCGTAGGCTAAGCCTGAGCTGACGTTGACAATGACCGACTCGCGTTGCAGCATCCCTGACAAAAAATGGTGAACTAGGCGCACCGGACCTGACACGTCGATGTCGATTTCTTGCAGCTGTTTCTCCAGCGGAAAACCCTGGGTGACATCAAACGTGTGCATGATCCCGGCATTGTTGACCAAGACATCCGTGCCGCCATCTGCATCCATGGCATCACGCAGTGCAACAACAGCTGCCTCGTCAGCCACATCGCAGACCTGGGACGAAATATTCGGATGCTTGGCTGCCGCTGCCGCTAGCTTAGTCTGGTTGCGGCCAGTGATCACCACGGCAGCGCCTTCGTCAGCGAACGCAAGCGCCATCGCCAACCCAATTCCCGAACCACCGCCTGTTACAACGACACGCTTTCCATTCAAGTTCATATCAATGGTTCCTTAATCAGTACCAGCCCAAATACGGACGGACATAAATGACTTTCAAAAAGAAAGCTATCTAACTTGCAAAACAAGAGTAACTTTTTAGCTGGCAAAATGCAACTTATAATTGCAAGACTGTCTATACGTACGCCTCAATTTATGCCCGTTGGCAAAGATACACCGCGCTCCAACTGCCCGATTGCTTGCACGTTAGATTTACTGGGGGATCGATGGACACTGGTGGTGCTTCGCGATGTGCTGTTGGGGCAGCGCCGTTTATTCTCAGAAATCGCCGCTGACGAAGGTATTGCGACCAATACGCTCACTGGCCGACTGGAGCGACTCACCAAGGCAGGTTTGCTTGAGCGTAAGCAAGATATCCGCGATGGCCGCAGTCATCGATATGTGCCAACTGAGCGGGGTCTAGAGCTGATTCCGGTCATAATTGAGCTGATGATTTGGGGAAGTAAGCACACGTCGGGCTCGGTGCCTGCCGAACTTTTGGCCCGCGCTGTGGGCGATCGGGAAGCATTGCTGTCAGAACTGACCGAGCAGGCCCGCAATTTTGATGCAGATACGGCAGAGTCATTTGTTACTGAAACGGAATAAAATCTGCGGCATCTAGGAACGAATGCCCTCTCTGCGGCCACAGATGCACAACGGGCTCGGGATGCTGGTGTCACAGCAGAGGCCCAAAAAGCCAGACAGTTTGAACCGAAAGTTGTGTATTAGTCGAGGCTAAAAGATGGAGCCATATCTCTGTCTGACGAATCCTTTGTCTGACAAACTGGCCTGAATCTGAATATATATGGCTCAGTGCGCGGTAGCCGTGAGCAGTTTTCAGTCAGATTACAAGATAGACTTGACTTAACTTGCAAAACAAAAGTAACTTTTAGATGAAACAAAACATGCGGGACTTTCCCGCTTCACTCCACCGGAAAGGAACGATCCATGGACAAAACTAGATATCCTGAGGGCAGCACCGCGCTTCTCTTCATCGACCCCTACAACGATTTCCTTGCAGAGGAGGGCAAAATGTGGCCCCAGGTCGCTGAGGTGGCCCGATCGGTCGACCTTCATGCCAACCTCACTCGGGTCCGTACGGTCGTACGTGAGGCCGGGGTTCCGATCTTCATCCTGCCTCACCACCGGGCCAAGCCCACGGATTTCGAAGGATGGGCACACCCGACATCCGTTCAGTTGGCTGCGCACGCCTACCAGCTGTTCGCCGTCGACAGCTGGGGCGGTGAATGGTATCCGGGCTTTGGCCCGGAACCTGGCGATATCGTCGTCAAGGAACATTGGGGCGGGTCCAGCTTCGCCAACACCGATCTGGATGTGCAGCTGCGCCAGCACGGTATCACACACGTCATCCTCATCGGCATGATTGCCAACACCTGCATCGAAACGACCGGGCGATATGCTTCTGAACTCGGCTACCATGTGACGCTGGTGCGCGATGCAACGGCGACCTTTTCGTCAGAAGCAATGCACGCATCCCACGAAATCAACGGCCCGACCTATGCGCACGCCATTCTCACCACGGCAGAGCTTGTGCAGAAACTGGTTGAGTAAGGACGCCCTATGATTTCGGGACACGCAGCCGCGACGCTGGTGGCCAAACGTACCGCGCCGAAAATGCCCTGGTTGCTTCTTTTTGTCATTTTGTTAGTGCCTTTCTCATCGATATCGCGATGTTTACTTTCTTCGCGCTCGGCATTGAGACGATGGCTCCGCCGGGCGCGGACGGATCGACCCTGGCGAACACAATGGTCGAGTGTTAAATGTCGAGATATGGTTGGCTGCCGCCGCGCCGCTAGCTTTATCTGATTGCGGCCAGCGATCACAACGTGGGCACCTTCAGAAGCGAGCTGTCGCAAAATCACACCGACTTCGGGCTCTTCCTAACTTTTGATACTGCTGGCGAAATATTGCTTAACCTCTGAAAATAAGACAGAGGGGTGAACTCATAAGGTGGATAACCATCATCAGGAGCGTTGATAAAGATGCTCCATAGCGCGATGGGAACCATGACATCAATAGGATTTATTGGGGAATGTGTGTGTCGAAGAATCGATTGAAGATTTTAGCATTTTCGGGGATGGGTGCGCTTGGTTTGAGTCTTGTGACATGGGCCGGCATAAACGGGATCGCCAAACAACAAACTGCTGAAATAGATAAAATCGCCGCTAAATTTCTGCAACAATATCCCGCGACCAAAAGAAACGCCTCTGCCGAAATCTTGGACAGTCTGAGTGCTGGACTAGGACTAGATTTGATGTCTGATGGACTAACGACGTCATCCCTAGTGCCTAGCGAGACCGCTGATTTTCAATCAGTAAGGGAGGCTGTCAATGACTATTTCACCGCCCAAAGGAAAAAAGAACAAGGCCCGATTGCCCCTATCCCTGAGCCTATCCAAATCTATTTAAGCAACAACCAAACGGCTTTAACTCAGATTCAAAAGCATTTACAGTCTCAAGAAGCGCCTGTGTGGTCTTTCGATGCCGAGTGGTATACAGATTTTGAAAATGCTTATCCTTCGTATCTCGGTTTCAGCGAGCTGCACAAGCTATTGTTGCTCAATGCGATAAATCACGCTCAGCAGAACCAACCTGCACAAATGGCCAGCGTTCTAGACGCTGCTCAATCGCTCGGCAAGATTCTAGAGGGGCAACCCACTCTCATCAGCTACCTAGTTTCTTTGCTCGCGATGGACGATACGTTCGCAATTATGCGGTCCCTAGAGAATGTGCCACCAGAGCTATCTGCCCAGCTCTTAACAGTCGATCAGCAGCAGTTGGGCATTGATCGACTGAGGTTCGAAAATTTTATCAGTTATCAGGCTATGACCAATGCCTTGAATGACCCTAACCCACCCGCATCCGAGAAGTTGCTCATAGATGAGCTTGTACCACCCGGACCAGCGATGATCTCTACAAACATATTTGACAAACCATACATCGCGCTTTCTACTGCCGATATTACCGACCGACAGGAAAAATATTATGAGCAGATGATAGGAGAAAACATTTGCTCAGTAGACATTGATGCGACGGATGAAGGGTTTGCAAGGGCGATTCCTTGGTGGAACGTGCTAGGTCAAATGGCCACGCCGAACTTTATCGCTCAGTGGCGCAAAGGGGGCGATCTCATGCTTTCCGCTGAGTTGACTCACCTGGTAATGCAGGCAAAAGCACTTGCTGCCGAACAAGGCCATTGGCCAGCAACCTTACCAATTTTGGCCTCTCAAGCCTGCCCTGATGAGCACTGGGTCTATGAAGTCAGTCCAGAAGGTGAAATGTCTCTATCGTTTAGCCGTGAGTTCGACTGGCGAGTCAACTCGCCTGACGATCCTTATCCTTATCTCCCTTTAACCTATCGTGCTAATTTGTCTGAGAGCTAGGCATTCTTAATGCTTTGACAAGCAGTCGATTTTTGCTTGGTGTAGCCTAGATGATGGATTTGCATCCAAAGAGAGCTTGGAGTACGACGAGGATAGTGTATGTCAGAGGTCTCATTGATGGCCTAACTACTCGAACCCGCATTAATAAGCGAGAGTATAAAGGGAAATAGAGAGAGAATAATAGTTTCTATTCCCAATAAAATCTTGCTACGTATTTGTAGAAAGCGATGGTGGCACGCCAGAGCCCGAATGCATCTATACTCTGGCCATATATCTTGATTCAGTGACCCATGCAGTGACCCATGCAGTGAGCGTTAATAACCGTGATTGAAAAACGCAGGTCTCTTATCCAGCCTTCTCGACCCAGAAAGTCACGGTGGCCTTACTGGGTATTTGTGCCACTTTGCGCACTTATCTATAGTGCGTACTGCCTTTATTTTATTGGACTTGCTTGGGGTTATCGTGGTGAAGCAAAACCCGAATGGATGGATACGGCATTTTTGTTGGCACTGCCAGGGCTAACGATGCCCCCCTACCTCGGTGCGCCCTTATGGGGAGGCGTGATGGGATTTCTCCTCGTTAAGCTGACCCGATATGTTCGAGGTCGCCGCTGACCACCTACTTCGCCGTGCTTATAATCGCTGTGATGACCCCAAAATTAGGACAGCGCCTAAAGAGCGTACCCCAGAGTTCATCCGGGGGAAGAAACATGGCCAGCAAGCAAAGAACCCACAGCCGCGAACGTAAGGCCAAAGTCGTGCCAGCGGTGGTCAGTCGCCAGCGCAGCGAGCCCTGGCCCATAAGGTTCATTGGTGATCAACCACGGGCATCACGAATTTCTCAAGCAGCCCCATCAGCGACATAGCCGCAATGTATCAGGTAAACCAAAGGCTCGTCCATCAGCAAGTCGCAAAAGCGTAGTGCTCACTTACACAAAATTCTGAGCAGTCTCAAGTCTGAGAGAATCAATGACTATATTGCTACAGGTCGGTTGGCCATTGCTGAGCACTGGTACTTAACCTGGCGGTTGCAAGCCTCAAGCAGTCTCAGTATAGTTGCCTCGCCAATCGCCTTCAGCTCGGGTGCAATCAAAAAGTAGCGCTGTAGATACTCACGATAGAGAACCTCTTCCTGCTGAGCGGATAGGTCAGACTGAACGGGAACTACGAAGTCGTAATCTTCAATAGTTTTATTCTTGCCGTTACAGTTGCCTTCAGTAAGGTCAACGCGGGAGCTTTCGCAAGCTAGGAAGCAGTGAGTTTGTGGAATAAAGGAAAGCTCGTGTACGGCCAATAGCGCATTAACGCCAGTGACAATCTCATCATTTAGCCGGTAAAAACCGAGATTTTTACAGACGTTCAGGTTTTGTTCTTGAGCAAGACGAGCGACCGCGCCATGCTTAGTCGTACAGGTACCCTGCCCCTCTTGGAAGAGCAAAAGAGAATTTCCCGAGTCGCTATTGCCACCGTAGGGTAGTGCTTTCACCCAATGACAGGCGGATCTAAAGGAGGTGATCTGCCGCTTCAGGAATTGCTCTGACACAATGCCATTGGGCTGGATATCAGCCTCCGGCAGGCTATCAATCGGTTGCATAGAGGTGTCCTAATAAAATTTGCCAGTCTTTTGTCAGTCTATTGCTACCTACGCACAGCAGGTCTTTTGAATTTGGGTCGGTGCTGTGGCTGCGCAAATCTGCTTTTCAGGAGCAGTATCAGCCACTTTGACGACAAAAATCTCCCATCGGTTGCCATCGGGGTCCGTAACCCAAACTTTATCTTGCAGGGCATAGCAACAGTCAGTATTGTGTTCTTCAAAAGTAGCTAGCTTAGCAGCCTTAAAGCGGGCAATCGCCCCCTCTACCGCCTGTGAGCTATCCACCTGAATGCCCAAATGCGAAAGCGTCCCGAGACAGACGATATCGCTCTCGACATTCAAAGTCAGATTCAAACCTGGATTATCTATATCAAACTTAGCGTAGTCAGCTTTGTGCTTAACTGGATCAGCCCCAAACATCGCCTGATAAAAGGCGATGGAGCGATTTAAGTCAGCAACCCGTAGCGCAACGTGAGTCTTAAAAGTAGTCATGGGATTTTCCTTTGGTATTTCTAAAAACATCAAAATAAAGGGCTCAACAAACTAGCTAATAGCAGCTGCTAATCACAGCAAACAAAGTGTCTGCCATCGTCGTGAACATGAATAAATTCCATGTCTTTAATATCGACTACGCGGTTTCGGGTACAGCACTCTTCAAAGAGAAAATCGATCAGATACTTCAGCGCTTCAGATCGGACGCTATACCAAATCCACTGCCGGTCTTTTTCGGCGGCAACAATGCTCACCTGACGAAGCTTGTCTAGGTGATGCGACAAGGTAGCCGCCGCAATACCTAGCTCACTTTGAATTTCTCCTACCGGTAAACCTTTGGGATGAGCCGAAAGTAATAGCCGGACAATCCTCAGCCGTGTAGGTTGCCCTAACGCAGCTAAGGCGGCAGCAATATCGTCAATAGATTGCTTTGATTCGTAAATTGATTCCATATTTCTATAATTACCGAAATAGTAGAAAATATGCAAGTGCCGATATGCGTATTGACCGTCAAGAAAGATTTTCTAGGAAAGAAAGTAGGGCTTCACTCAGTACAACGGCTGGATTTGCCGTTTGAATAGCGGCTATTGCACTTTCGTAGTCAGCCCCTTGCTGTGTTAATAGTGCAGCAAGCCAGTGCCCGTACGACGCAGACCATTAGAACAGTGAACAGCGACGGCATTGCTCAAATTATTCTGGACAGCTACAAAGGCTAAGAACCTTTGTAGCTGTTCTATACTCGGCGGAGTGCCGCCCTCAATCGGGATCCAAAGATAGGGAATGTTATGGCGCTCATAGCTTCCTAGATTGGACGGATCGCTAAGTACAGAGACAAGTGCTCCAATCCTGAGTTCTTTCAAAGCGGATAGATCACCTTTTGTCGGCTTACGAACGCCTGCCAGTCGGTTCGGAATTACCTACCAAAGGCTTTCGGAAATCGGTGGGGCCCCACTGTGACAACAATAGATGAGACAGCTAAGCCAGTCCGAATTAAAGTAGCAGAAACGGTTATCTCGCATGTCAGAATCTATGTCCTCGCAGCAATCGAATCATGAAACCAATGGCAAAGCCGCCCGTCGAGATCCCGAAGTTCTAGAAAAACCCGTGCGCCGCAAATTCAGTGCCGCTTACAAACTCGAATCAATCCCTGGCACCAAGGTTTGCCAAGCAGTTTGCACTGGTTTCCAACCATCGGTAGTGACTGATTTGGGGGTGTAAAAAACATTCGGAGCCCAGAGGTTCTCGGTCTGACCTGAGGCTTCTATGCCCCCTAGCGCATTGACAATGACCGTGTTGAACGAGGCTTCATCGGTGCGCTCCATCCACTCGGCATACCAAATCAATTCTTCCTGAGAGAGCAGAAATAGGTAGATTTGTTCGCCATTTAATGTGGCAAACTTCTCATCGGTGAGA
>LJZR01000065.1 GCA_001314865.1 Phormidesmis priestleyi Ana
GGATTAGTCAATAAGCTGGAAGCGATCGGATAGAAAAGATAAATTCAGGATAGGGAGTACCTGTTTCGGTTGTTCACACTATTTCCGATGAAGTCTAATACGTTTGTTTGCAAGTGCGAATTCAATCTCGTTTTGCCGTTCTTCTTCTGACTCAATATAGGCGTCGAGGGGTCCCCCTTCCGGAAAGTCTTCAACAACGACCTGTACTGCTTCTTCTGAAAGCGTCAGATGTTGCTGGGCAATGTCCAGCGCCTGCTCTGAGAAGCTGAGAGCTTGAACATAGTCTCTCTCTTTATAGGCACGCTCAGCAAGATTGTAGTAATGATTAGATTGGGCATATAAAGTATGCAGTATCACCTCTCTTGCATTCGTCTCTGCAAGGATCTCTAAAGCGACTTCGGCTACTTCAATACCTTTTTCATACTGTTGAAGGGCTGTGTAGGTCTGACTTTGATAGCTGTACATAAACCCAAGGTTAATCTTTTGAAAAACCAGCTGCTGCGTTTTTCCAAATGCGATTGACTGTTCTAGCGCTGTTTCCCACAGCTCTATCACACACATTGCGATTAGCCATCACAGAGGCTTCAAAGTCGCCAGCTATACGGTGAGCAAGCACCTGCTGCCCATAGCGCTGTCCTGCCTGATCATACGCCGCTATCACGGTGTCATGAATAGTGCTAACCGCCGCATCGTTCTGCATTTGCGGCACTTGTTCGAGGGCCTCTAATGCCTTTTCAATGCTTGTTTGCGACAGCGTTTCAGTCAGCGCAAACTGGTCATCCGCTAGTGAATTATTCCCTGCTTCTCTCAAGGTTACGGCTCGATTTGAATGAAAATGAGCGTTTTCGATATAAGCCCACACGGTGTGGCTAAACGCATTGGATATTCTGACCGGCTCTCCCAAGTTTTGAGCAACCTCAAGCGCAGACTGAGCGGATTCTATTGCCCGCTGGTAAGCTGCTTTTACTTCGCCTTGTTGCTCGCTTTGATCTTGCTCGCTGGCCTGAACGCGATGACCTCTTGATTTTGCTAGCAACGTGCTAATCAGCACCTGGCGTTGATCGGTTGGCGTCAGAATCTCAACTGCCTGCTGATAACTAGCCAGTGCATTGGCCGTTTCTTTTTGCTTAGCCTGCCAGAGCCCTTTCACAAACAAAGCGACGCCCTCTGCGCT
Source organism: Phormidesmis priestleyi Ana (assembly GCA_001314865.1). Lineage (GTDB taxonomy): Bacteria > Cyanobacteriota > Cyanobacteriia > Phormidesmidales > Phormidesmidaceae > Phormidesmis > Phormidesmis priestleyi_B. The sequence goes on from LJZR01000065.1 coordinate 1,175, forward strand.
GAGATTGCCTGTCGATTGGCTATGGGCGATCGCCTCTTCTAGCGTCCCCATTACCTGATCCGGTGCCTGCTCAAACTGGGCCAACGCAGTCGAGACCAGCATCCACGGCTGGTAGTACTTCTTCCATAGTGCCTCATCCACAGACGAAGGCTCTGACGCCAACAGCGGCTGCGCTTCTTTAAAGTAAGCGAGTCCTTGCTCGTGGTTTTGTTGTGTAATGCGGCGCGTACCCATGAAAAGCAAGGTAAAACCGTGCTGAAGTGCTGAGCCTGATTCTTTGGCCACGGCCAGCGCCTGAGCAGCAGTCTCATCCACCGTCTCATTGGGCTCTACTTCATTCTGCAAAGCAGATAATATTCTCAGCGCAGCGGCTTCGCCTGTTTTTTGTCCTTCATCTCTGTAAATCGTTAATGCCTGCTGCACAGTTTCTGTGCCTGCGGTTTTGTCTCCAAGCATGTTTTGAATTTCAGCGATCGCCACTAATGTGTCTGCCTCTTCGGTGCGATCGCCACTATCACGAGCTACTGTCAGCGCAGCCTCTAACTTTTCTAACGCTGCAAAAAGCTGTCCAGTATAGACAAGCTGCAACCCTGTTTGACGCAGTGAGGCAGATGACTCTGAAATCTGTGCGACAGTCTCTGTTGCGATTGCCTCTCGCGTTATAATTTTTTCAACATAAAGTGCATTCAAAGAGAGAATCAGTGGAGAAGCCGCTAGACTAATGAGGTAAATTTGGGGGCGCATATTCGGAAAGGAGAGAGCAAAGGGCTAAATTCTTAAGCATTAGGGACAATGGTAGAGATGACAAATAAAATCGGCAGAGTTTAATCGCATACACCTACAGTCCGTATAAAAACAGAAAATACAGTCAGCTCACATCAGTAGTTGATTGCATCATTGGATACCTCTACGGACGCTGCTGCCGTTCTAGATACTTGAAGCTGCTGTTCTGCGGCTTGAATCTGCATTTGCAATAGCTGCAATTCCGCTTCAGCGATCTCTTTTTGTGTCTTGAGCAGATCGGTTTGCTCGGCAAGGTGTTGCATACGCACTTGATGCGACCTTGTCCTTCCTGGCTGATACAGCAGACCCACCGACACCGTCACATCGTGAGAAAACCCAACTGAAACGTTAAAACTCAGATCATCCTCCGAATTGGCAGGCGTCTGCAGCGGAGAGATATTGTTGAAAACAGGATTGTTGGTGTTACTACTTTGCGCGTTATTTTGATTGGGAACTTGAATTACATTATTGAAATCACCTGTCACGGTAGAGCTAGGCGCTGTTGTTTGCCGCGCTGACTGGGCATTTGCCGCCTGTATATTGATAGATGCTGCACAAGCTAAGCTAGTCGTAATAACAGCTGCTTTCACGAATCGAGAAAAAAGCGACAGCCGGAGATGAGCAGTGAAAAGAGAAGATAATTGCATGACAACACACAAATACAGTCACCATCGGACATAAAAATGGTTGTAAATAAAAAGGAAATGTAGCAACGACCCTGATATGAGAATGTCTTGAATCCCACCTCCAGTCGCCAGGATGAGATTCAAGTGCAACGTTTAATCAGCTGCATTGTAAACGTCAACTTGGACAGTGGCGCGAACCGGAACTACTGGCACATCAACACCGGTTCCATTCCCGCGACCGGGTGTAATTGTTTGGGTAACCGTACGTTTTTGAATGACGGGGCTTCTTCCGCCTGTGTTTATCTGCACCCCTTGAGTATGAATAGAGGTTGAAGAACAAGGGCCATTGGCACTCATGTCAACTTGATTGCTCTGCGCAGCAGGCGTAGAAGAGCCGTTAATGTTAGCTTGAAAATTAATGTCAGTCTGTGTGCATTGAGCGGATGCACCGCCAGGCAATACCAATAGGCTAAGACCGAGAAAAGCAACTGTACCTAAGACTTGTTTCATGATTTTGTATCGGGTGTGAGTTGGGGGAAAGAATCAAGAGAGAAAAGGAGGGGCAAAGAGCCGATGTCGTTATTGACAGCTGATTGTTTGTGATTGGTAGTGCGTATGCGAGCCACCTGAGTGATTAGTGTGGATGTGCTGTGAGGAATGCACTTGGCGACTACTGCACTGATCTGTACTGTCAGAGACCTGGTCAGAAATCTGTTCTGCACTGCGGTCAGATACCGACGAGTCAGGTACAGGAGCAGGCTGCTGTACTCTAAACAAAGGGTGCGCTGAGTTTAGCGGTGGGCGACCTGATTCGGGGCTAGCTGTTTGAATGTAAACACCGTGGGCACCTGTTTCGATTAGGCTACTTTCGGTTTGAATGCTTACCTGCGCCTTCACCGCCTGAGTTTGTCCGGCAATCACCATTAAGCCAACCAATGTCAGCTCCGATGTGACATTTCTAAATAAAGTCATAGTGTGAGTAGTGGGCTGATATTTTTTAGGGTAAAATGATCAATCAGCAGAACGTGGATTACCTTACGAGTGGGTGAGCAGGACGATGATATCTTGGTCTTACTGAATGATTATTAGTGTTTTGAATACTGCGCTGAACAATTGTATTTCCATGGCCGTAAACATCTGAGTACTGATCAGAGCGTGCAGAGGTGCTTGTGTTGTCGTTTGTGTTCTGGCTGTGGCTATTTATATTTTGAACGCTGTCCTGGATGGCGTGATTACCATTGCCAGTGGTGATTGAAGTTTGGGATCCGTCAATCACAGTGACGGTATCTGCCTGAGCTGGAATAGCCATAGCACTAAGAGTACCAAATGCGAGAAAGGAAACAATTACTTTTTTCATAATTTATGCCGTCTTGAATGAGTGAAGTTGAGAGTAATGGTATGACGAAGCAGAAGAGAAGAGCGAAATCGTGTGTTCTCAGTTGTAGATATAGCTATTTCCTCCCTCGTGAGGTGTATAGCCTCTCCTCGGCGTTTTCTGACCTCTTATAGCAGTACATGGCGTTTTTCCCGCCCCAGTGGTCCCTGTAATGATTGCTTGACCATAAGTAGGGTCAAAGTGCTGCTGAGAATGCGCGATCTTCGGTGTGCAGGCATTGCTGCGGCTATCGCTATTAAAGCCTTGGTAACCGCCACCTTGGATGTTGTTTGGTGTTGTCTGATCGTCTGTTGTTGGCAATGTAGAGGTTTGGGGTGTGCTACCAATAGTTGTTGTATTTCCATAGACGGGGATAGCAATCGTAGTGAAGACACCAAAGGCAAGTAGAGGAAAAAGGGCTCTTCTCATATTTTTAAGCTCCTAATTTTTGAGATTTCTAGCTTGGGTAAGTAAGAGATCAAGTGGGCAATTAAGGCAGCGCAGAAGCCAAACACAGTCTCGAAAAGGTAATCTAGTTGGTATATGTCTGCTCTGTTTAATTGCCCCGAGAACATAGTCGTCTTACTGACGAATTCTGGTGTGGTTGAGAACTCTATCGCTGAGCCGGACGGCTGGGTCTTGTGTTAACTGAAGTATTGTCTGTTGTCTGAACATTTCGTTGGATAGTGTTGTTATCCGAGCCGTAGGTGTCCGTGCCCTGAAAAGAGCGCATGGAGGTGCCTGTGTTGTCGCCTGTATTGCGGCCACGGTTATTTACACCCTGGAAGCTGCTTTGGCTTTGATGGTTGCGATCACCTGTTGAAATTGAATTCTGTGTCTGATCAATGACAGTTGCCGTATCAGCCTGAGCGGGAATCGCAGCAGCGCTGAGGGTACCAAAAGCGAGCAGCGCAATAATTGCTTTTTTCATGATTTATAAGATCTCCAAAGGGGTAAGAAAAGAAGTGAGGAATGAAATAGATGAGGGGCGAACCAGTGTAATAAGACCTAGCGAGCAGGACGGCTAGGGACAGTTCTCACTGAAGTGTTGTCTGTACTTTGACCGATATGTTGGATAGTGGTGTTACCAGTACCGTAAATATCTGAGTACTGGTCGGAGCGCATAGAGGTCCCTGTGTTATCGCCTGTGTTGCGGTTGCGATTGTTCACGTCCTGAGTGCTGTTTAGGATTTGGTGATTGTCGGTGCCTGTTGTGATCGAAGTTTGTCTACCATCAATGACAGTTGCCGTATCAGCCTGAGCGGGAATCGCAGCAGCGCTGAGAGTACCAAAAGCGAGCAGCGCAATGATTGCTTTTTTCATGATTTTGAATCCTTAAGTGAAATGAGTTTAGTAAGTTAGTCAACAGCGCTCGTGTGAGAAGCTGTAAGGCTTGAACACTGTGACTAGACAGCTGTGAGGCGAAGCTTGCAGTTACTTGCTTGACTTGCCTCACTTAACTCATCAACTTTTCTAGGTCTGTTTTATACAAAATCAAAAAAGTTTTTTTGAAAATCTTTCAAAGCGTTGATAGCTCTACTGTTGCGGCGATCTAACGGCCTCCATTTTTGCGATTAATTCTGCTAGGGCTGCGCTTACCCACTCATCGGCTGGATTTTGCTGGTACAGGCGAGCGATCACATCAAATGCATCAAACCACAGCCCTGCCTCTGCATAAGCCAGTGCTAAAGCTTTATCATCTTCTGTCTCTATTAAAGACTCAGGCACATCAACGCGCTGAACCCAGCCACTATCCGAAATAGAAATCGTTTCCAGCGGCCCTCCTGAAACAACTTCACAGGCAATATCCATTGAGCCAGTAAAAGCGTAAAACACATCTTTTTGCGATAAGCTCTGCGCTGGAAGCGACACTGAAAAGAACCTATCGGCCTCTGAGAGTATTTTTTGTTGCGTTGCAACAACGGTATCGTTACTGGTTTTAAGCGATAGGTTAAAAACAACACCTGAAACGGGCTGATCAATACGGAACCACAGCGTAGGAGCATCCGAGGTGGTCAAACCCCAAGACTGATCAGGCACATTTCTGACTTGGGCCGGGACTACAGGACTATAGTCAGGGATAAACGCTTGCAGTTGAGGACACTCACCTCTGCTAATTGCCGTACCTAGGTTATCTGGCGTGCCCGAACCTGGCTGTCGCTCGGGACGAGCGAATATGAACGTAGGCAGTGTGTTTTCATTGGCGCGTATGGGGGCAGCGCTGACAATCGTGCAAGAGATCAGGGAAAGCGCCAAAGCAGTCCTAAATATTTTCATAAGTCAATAGCTAGAATCAAGAATATTAGAGAGGGGTAATAGAACGTTTCTGAATATGAGTAATATAGTAGAAGCTGGCTGTGGTCGTCAGTGACAGCACAGAGGGCACTAAGGGCAGCCACAGACCGAGCCATACAAACCCCGCCCAACAAATGACGTACAGCGTGCCCGTTGCACCGGCGATCGCAATCAAAAAGTATCTGAAAAGAGGCGATCTATGCCCTCTCACCACTATCACACCCGCCATCAAAGCGCCCACACCTGCCCATGCTGCTATCCATCCGCCGTCGGCCCAAACAGACAGCGGTCTTAGCAAAGGACGATTACCCAGCACTACATCTACTAGCTGACTAATCTGATGGGCATGAAAAACAACGCCCGGAATCTCGACTTGCACACCGCTTCGAGTACGAAAAGGCGTTTTCACTTTGTCATCAATGCTTCTGGCATTTGTTCCAATGAGAACAATGCGATCTTTAATCAGTGCATCAGGGACTTCACCCGAGAGTACCTCTGTTAGCGTCACCACCTTAAACGGAGGCTCAGTCGGTTCTTTAGCGATGCGGTAATTGAGCAAAACTGTATCTCCGCTCATATCTTCGCGCTGATAGCCGCCCGCAGGCGATCGCAGCAGCGGGATGTAGCGGCTTCCCCATCTCCAATAGTTCGCACTGGCTTCTGTCTCTTTCACCGCAGGTTGCTGCGTGAGTAAATATTGATAGGCCAGCAGTGTACTAAAGGCAAAGTCTGCCTGACACTTACCCACGATGCTATCCATCGCCAGCAGATGTCTGCGAGCCGTGAGGTCTTTATCCCGAGAGAATTCTGCTAACCCAATTCCCTCTGGATTAGCATGAGGAGAGGGTTCTAATTCGCTGTTGTCCTGGCTAGATGCGCTAGTACCACAGGCGGTAATCAGTTTGTCACTATCGCCAAAATAGCGGATGAGCTGAGCATACTCTGGGCTGATGGGACCATCGCGCACGAGGTCCAACCCCACTACAGTCGCGCCTGCTTGATAGAGTTTGTTCAACAGCTTCTCTAAATTTTCATCGCTAATAGAAGAGAGTTCTGTGATCTCTAATTCGGGTTCTGTAATGCCGACAACGAGAATAGTTTGATCAATTGGGTCAGCGCGCTGCGATCGTAAAAAATGGTCGTAAGCCGATAGCTCCCACCCTTGCATCGCACCCAAAAAACGCAGCGCCATCACACCAGCGGCTACGCCAAAGGTTGTCAATAGGCCTGCCTTCAGTTTTTCTTTTTTCGAAGGTGCTTTTTTTGAGGATTCTTGTGAAAGCGTTCCAGCAGATGCTGGTTCAGCGAGTGATTTTTGATCAACCGCTCTGTCTAACTCTCGCATTTGCTGGGGCCACACAGGGGGCTCGGCCAGCGGGTTCTGCCAAATAATGGGCATCCACTCACCATAGGGCGGCAGCGTATCTGCTGAATTTTCTAGACGCTCGCGGGCAGTGCGCACGGCGGTGTGAAAAGCGATGCCGTCAGAAAACGCTTCTAAAAAGTATTTCAAGAATCTCTGAGCGATCGCATCGGGGACAGCTTCTCTCATCACAATGATGTAGGGAACGCTGATTGGTTCAAGCGATTGCGAGAGATATTTCGCCAGTTTGAGACCGTCGCAAGAGTTGAAAATTGCCAGCGTGAGACCTTGTCTGGCCATCCGGCTGAGTGCGTGGCGGATCTCGTCTAGTGAAAGTGCGGCTTGATTATTGATATGCAGCGTTCCCGCGGCGCTTTGACTGTCGCTATGACCCGCAAAGAACAAAATATCTGTGGGCTGCTCCCAAAGCTGATCGTGGAGACGCGATTTTTGCGGCCTAGCCAAAAAGGTGACCTTCGCGTGGGGCAACTGGCTTAAAAATTGTCGGTCGGCCTGAATGTCGATGTACGTGCTGTCACCCAAAATAGCCAGGATTTGTACAGCACTACCTTGACGAGGAAATTTAAGCTCGTGCGATCTGGCCCGGTATGACTGCGCAGAAACAGCTGCTTCTATGTTTGGGTAAAGCGATAAAAAATCCCACAGCACCCAAGGAAGCTGTTGGAGCTGTGGGCTGTCTGTGCAGACAACAAAAAGGGTTTGTAAGTCGAGGGTTTGTAAGCCGGTCTCAGCGCTCGATTGATGAAAAGTAGCGCGATTGAAAGCAGCTGCGATCGCTTCTCTGACGCCGACAAATTCGCTAGATCGCAGCCAGCTATTGAACAACTGTAGAAATTGATCAGCGGCCTGCTTGCACGCTTTGGGGGTGCTAGCATAATGGCCGCTGATGCCGCTGTGCTCTCCGGTTGAGTCGGGCCGAATGATCCGGGTGAGCGTTGCTAGGCTGAGGTAACGCGATCGCCAATGCTGATACTGCGCAATGACCTTATCAGCGGGCGGCAAATGGCCAATCGCTGAGCCGCCTTCAATCCCCGAAAACACTACCTGAGCTTGAATAGAATTGGCGCTAGATTCGTTTAGCTGAAGCCTGACAAGCTGGTACATCACAAGTGGGTATATCGTCGCCCTTTAAACAACAAAAGATTCTACAATTGATATGCCTTCTAGCACCACCTTTAGCGTAAAGTAGTCGCCTGGATCTGCGCTGAATCTCAGGTCTATAAATGGGCTTTGGCCACGAGAGCGAATGGCAGAAAAGACGGTAGAAGACTCATCTGCGGCAATCAGCTCAACAGCTTCGGGTAAATAGGGCTGACCCAAATCAGGACTGAGCCGCGCGACAATGTAGATAGGTGCGTTCGCCCTAGCCAGCTTTTCTATCATCAAAGTCAGAGAGAAGGTTTCACTCATTTCGCCCATTCCACCTGCCTCATCCGTTGTGGTGAGGGTCAGTCGCTTTTGCGAGATAATGCCGTCTTGAGGCGTTTCCGGTTCGGGCGCGTCGGGAGATCGCCCCGCGCTCAATTCTAGCCTATCTGTGCTCGCTCGCGTGCCAGAGCGAAACGCTATTTGCCCGGTGCTTTTCTCTGATTCACTAACCATCTCTGAAATCAACGTCCAACCCCGATGAAATGATCGATTCCACCACTGACTGAGTCGGTTCACAGATGCTGTGAGCGGTCGCATTTGAGAAAGATACGCTGAAAATTCTGCAAGCGGTTGAATCTCACTGATTGGGACAGACGGCTGGTCGGTTTGAGCAACAAAGCCCAGCACAGAGACCTCAGCAAGCGCGTCATCGAAAGAGAGCGCTAGGTAGCCGATGGGTGAATGTGAAAGCAGGAAAGGAATATTAACAGTTTCAGAATAGGAAGACACAACAACGCTCCCAATTGATCCATAGCCCTCGACTTCAACCGCTATGCCATCAGATAGGGCAAGGTGAATAAAGTCTAATGTCTGCTCATCTGACATCTGCTGGTCTGCTGTCAAGTTCTGTTCAGCTGATGCCTCGACAGCGTAGCTACATAGCTGCAAGTAGTAGCGGCTGCCATGGGCCGCTAGTGTGGATAGGTAAACAGATTCTGCCTTATCAGAATCGGGCGGATAGGCTTGGCTGCGAGCGGTGGCGGCAATGTGAGCAGCTTCAGAGAGTGGAAAGGAGAAAGGAGAAAGCGAATTTATCATATCTAGTTATCCTCGGGAGTGCTGCATATCCCAAAGGGCAATTCTGTCTTCTACACAGCGTCTAAGACACTCTGCGGCTTTGAGCATGTTGCGTTCATAAAACTTTTGAATCGTGGGAATGACAATGTTGAATGTTTGACTGATTTCCTTAAGCGTTTTGCCTTCAATTCTTTGAAGCGCGATTGTTCTGAGCGTTGCTTGAGCATTGGATTTAATGTGCTTTCCCAAAATTTCTCCGCAATCGTCGCTGTGGTGATGTTGAAGGCAATCTCTCAGAAAGTCTATTTTAGGGGGCGCAGCAGGGACAGGTGCTGCAATCTCTTTGGCTTGCCCAGATCCATCTTGAGCGCGAACCGGAACATCTAGGCTGTCGAACTCGACAGAGCGACCGGTTATGGCTTCGGCCATTGCGAACAAGAGCTGATTGCCTGCCATCGGCTCATCTTGAATTTGCCTTTGAATTAAGCATAGTGATAGCGATAGGTTTAGGCAAATGTCTTGTTTTATACTGTTGTTTTTTATACAATTTGCTTCCGTACTGTCTATTTGCGTACCGTCTGCACAGCACTTTATATAGAGTGACAGATGTTGGCGACACGCAGCTGGCTGCGCCTTCAAGAAGATTTGCTTAAGTGCGTATTTGATGGGCATGATGCGCCGATGATGAGACCTTTTGAGCGTGTCTTCTTGTTGATGACGAATATCAACGCCGCGTCGGTTGATGTAGACTTGATTGATCCAGCCAATAAAGTGCGCTCGGGTCGGGTCAAACTTTTGAATGTCTCTAATTGCCTGCATCAGGGCTTCGTTGGTGATGTCACTACGCATGTCCTTGTTGCCGTGTGTGGTGGGGTACTTAAGCTTGCCAGATAGATAGACAGCACTAAAGAGATCATCTAGTGCATACTGCCAGGCGATGCTTCTAAATGGCTGCTGCTGCAAGTGAATGGCTAGCTGTGTGAGGCGCTCGTACGTTAGCACTTGTTGAGTGATGGGCTCAAGCTGTAGCTGAAGGGTGTTGAGTGTGAGCGATCGCGGCTTGGTTACCTTCATACAGAGCTGCCGTATCCATGCGGACAGGGCAGCCTCAAGCGCGGTGTATATCTCGACCTGAATCTCCGCCAATGGCAGATTGGCGTGCCGCTTCACTATCTTACGAGAGCGCAGTACCCTATCAACGACTTTGCAAAGTGCCGCGTTCCAGACAGAACTATCAGGCTCAACTGTTAATAAATTGTGTGTAAGCGATAAGAAATCATTGTCCATATATTCAAAGGTGAAAGTCACTCCCGCTTATTCAATCTCTCATTTCGACACGCTTTTATACAAGGGGTAGTAACAGCATAGCTGCGACGAAGTGCCATAAGGGCTACTTCGTCGCCTGAAACGGCGAAAAACTCGTTAGATTTTGAACTCAGATTTGAATTTCTGCTAAAAAATAAGTACAAAACAACTACTCTAAAACCCTCTCTACGAAATGCTCCTGCTAGTCCTATTAGGGCCTCGATAAGCGAGATCGCATCACAGCCTTCTTTACCGAATACTTTTACCAAATACGATAGCCCCGCTTCGCCCGCCGCTTATTAACCGACTCAAAGATTTCTAACCCCTGCTCATAGCGATCGCACACCTGCTCCCGACTCTGCCCCTGCTTCGCACTCACCCGCCCCCATCGCCGCAACACAACCCACTGGCCGAAGAGGTTCTGTCGGACTTCACAAGAATAGTGTCTACTATCCTTGCGCCAGTCTTGCCGCTTCCATTTTTCCAGCTGATATTCCATCTTCACTTCCTCACCTGCACCGACCCACCCACACTTCCTGTGTCTGGTAAAAGCTCCCCCGCTGCTCTAATGGAAAGCCCCCTAAAAGCGCTGCAATCCACATTTCAATCAACGGCATCTTCAAGACCCCTGAGCGGGATACGTGCGAAAACGTTCACCTCGGCCTGAAAGCATTGACATACAAAGGTTTTAGATTTGAATAACTGAGTAGTACACCCTAGTAGATAGCTGAAACCACGGTTTGCAGCTACAGAGAATAAGTAAGACTCTGTAGTTAATAAAAAAAGTCGGTCTTATTCAGAAAAACATTACTTCCATAGGAGCGTCTTGAATGCCTACTCCAGTGGCAGTTTTTATTCATCCACACGTTACTTCTTGGTAGGGGTGGTGATAGCCTCTACGATACTGCTCAGCTAGCTCATACATGCTAAAACGACTCTATAAAAGCGTTTACAAACCTTACGGGTATCTCTATCAGTTTTATGCGTTACTAAATTTGAGCAAACACGGTTGCTTCTGAAAAACGTCTAACTGAAGTTATCTGAAGGTGCTGAAAGTCACTTCCACAGACCTAACGGCAGCGTTATTAGAATTGTCTGACAGTAATTTTTAGCGTCTACTTTATGATTCATCAACTGGAGAATAGCCCGAGAATTAGTGACTGATCGCACGAGATGCTAGCGCACAGCACTCGATTTAACCTGCCATGCGATCACACCGCAAGCCTAAATCCGGTTACCACGTCCTGTCACAATTGAATCTAAGTCAAGCACTGCAGGGGTTACACGCTGAATATGCTCCTCACGTCTTCGCTATTTTTCTTGGTAGTACACTCTACAATCCTTGCTACGTAAGCATCACAGCCCGATGTGAGCGTTTTCTCACGTATCCCGCTCAGGGGTCTTCAACTGTTGCTGAATATCCACTAACCGTTGTGGTGACTCCTCTTGCTTAGCCGCTAACGCCTTCACCCAGTCTGATATATTCTCAGCGTGAGAAACCGCCAATGCCTGACTTTTTAGGTCAGCATCATTGAGCGCGTCAATCATATCGAACAGTGACATTTTATCGACATCACCGACCACGGAATCTTCATCTGCGTTCTCTTCGCTGGATCGCTCACGGCTGGGATGATAGGAACGGTTCACTAGCTCTGAAAAATCCAGCTCCTGCGTCTGCCGGGTCATTCCTTCTAGCCAGCCGCTATCCATCACTGGCCCCTCGGCATTATGCGCATCCTGCCAATCTTCCCAAAGCAGATCGGCTTTGGTCTCGCACAGACCAGCCAGCTGCACCAGAATATCCCCTGCAACTCGCAGATGATCGCGCTGTTCTAACCCGGCTAGCTCACCTTCAAACTGTGCCCATAGAGCCCGCACATCCGCTATCTCTGGCACCTCCGAAGCTGCCTCAAAAGCCACTTCAAGATTTAACTCTAGCTGGCGAATGCTAACCATGCTTTATCTCCGACCCGTTTAATTATTCGTCTCACCGATAACCCTCCATCAGTTATCTATTAACCAAATGTTGTTTATTGATGAATAACGATGGCATCATATCCAAGCTCAAGATAACCATGGTGTTCAAATGATTCGGTCAATTGATTCAGATGCTTCGCGAATAGATCTTCTAGTTCAGCATTTTTAATGTTGCCTGTCGCCACTAAAAGAAGTTTGTAGGGCTGTTCTTTCAGTAAAAAGGATTGGACAAAATCAGCATCTTTTGTGATGACAATTCTTTCTTCTCTCAACGAAAGTAAATTGATATCGGCATCCGATGTTGTATTGCCTTTCGATAAGTCTTGGGTGTGGACAGCGTCATGGCCCCGGCTTGCTAAAAATCGAGCCAATCGTTTCGGTAACTGGGCATCTACTAGAAACTTCATGAGGCTAATTTGTATACACTCTTTACTTGGCTCAGTCGAGTCGCAAATAGCAATACAGATAAAATGTCAGCCTCTTCCAAATCTTCGTAATCTGCCAAGATCTCAGCATGAGTCATCCCAGAACTAAGGAGCTCTAATAAAAACTCCACTGGATAACGCAACCCTCTGATGCAAGGCTTACCGTGACAGATCTCTGGGTTGATTGTGATCCTTTGTAATAAAGAGGCATCCATTATTGATTCCTAAGTTGGGTTATATATCATGTTGCGGTTTCAATCATTTTAACCATCATGTACGCTAACTGATTCTAGGCGGTCATGCCACGGACAGCCTTTAATCGGGCACTCCATCGGCTCTAGCCGAATCTCATCGGCAAAGAAAGTAATTCCAAACCGCGCGTTCAAATAGCTCATGACATCCTTCTGGATGTAGCGTTCTAGCTGCCGCTTGCGATAACCTGCGCAGTGAATTGGTGCTACTTCCAGCATCTTGGAACCATTTTCGAACACGGATACGGCGATCGCATGAATCGGCGCGTCCTTTCGCTTCTCACGCCAGATATATAGATTCGCATAAGGCAGTGACTCCCCGGCCACCGGCAGCGACACTGTTTCCACCGCCCCCTGTGCTGACACCACGCCAGCAACCTGCTGCTGATACTGCAACCGCCGCTGTTCATTGAGCACCTGGCGATGGCGATAGTGAGATCGCCTGCGCGGACAGCGTTTTTCACGCCAGCAGTCA
>LJZR01000009.1 GCA_001314865.1 Phormidesmis priestleyi Ana
GTAATTGGTACCTACGAAGGCGATTTGTTGGCAGTTGTTTTGAACACTTCTGCGGATCAATTTACAGAGAGTACATTTATTGCTGTGTAACTCTATCGCGGTCTAAATCACGGTCTAAGACGCTGAATTCTCATGAAAGATGCGGGGCGATCGCGCGATCACCCCGCATCTTTCATGAAATAAACCGCGAACAAAAAAGACATAGCAAACCCAACGCGGAGCCTCGATCTTATTTTGAAAGATCTCGCAGGCTCACCACGACTGTTGGATAGCGGGTCATTTCCAAGGGCTCGCTGAGCTGATCGAGCCCTTGCATAATGGCTTCTGCGGCATCGTCATTTTTGCGAGCCATTAAAAACCACACCCGCTTTTCTCCCTTTAGCGGCCCTGCTTTGAGTTCGGTAATCTCTTTAGAGAGTCGCTCGATGTCGTTGTCTTTTAAATGGCTCAGGCCAAAGTCTTCTATTCCACTTAAGAACACATCGTCGGAGTCAAATTCATAGCGGGTGCGGTAGTACTGAAACTGTAGCTGCGACCAGCGGAACACAAAGATTTTGTCGCCGGGTTGCCAGTTTTGATGGATGTAGGCGATCGCAGGTCGCATTTCATCAAAATGCGTTCGGCTCGGTTGAATCAACTGCGGCAGCGTTTGTTGGAGGGGAAGTACCAACAGCGATACGGCCAATAGTAAGCCCAAGATGCCGACTAGCCGGGGCCGCTTTTGCCAGCGCCGAATTGCGACCGCTATGCCTTCAGCGAGAATGGCTAAGCCATAGGGCACCAAAAACAAAATCAGCCGGTCTCTAAACGGATAGACATGCAGATAGGAGGCCAGCATGGTGACGATAAAAGGACTGCTGAGGTAGGCCAAGTGCCATTTGCGCGTGCGATAAAGAGAGATAATTCCGACCAGAAAAAGCGCGATCGCAATGCCATCTGCCGGAGATAAAAAGCCCAAAGGCCGATAAAAGAATTGCCCCATCGCGTCAACCATCCAGAACAGATCCAACCAGCCACTGGGATAGCGATTGGCCCAACTCTCGGATAAATCAGTCTCGGTGAGCGTTTTGCTCACAACGCCCACATACAGCCCAACCAGACTAATGAGCCAGGCTGCGTATAGCGGCAATCGTCGTGCCAGTAAGGCTTGCCAGTCGGACTTGCGCAGCTGCCATACTTTTAGCCTGATTAAATTCGTGGCTTCTATCGCTGCCATCATTAAAATGCTGGGAAACGATAGCCAAATGCTAACAACGCCTAATGCGCCCACCCCCCAAAGTCGCTTGGCACTTGGTCGCAGGCTCGCGAGAGACCCCACCGCCATAAACAACAACAATCCAACACACACATCTGAACTGTAGGGCTTTAGCTCTGCTGAAAAGTAAATAAAATAGCTCTGTACCGAAAAAATGAAAATGGCTATGGGCCGAGCCCAGCGAGCGGTAAACAGTTTTGTAAAGTGGTAAAACACAAACAGCGACAGTAACCCCGCGAGCAGCGGATAAAGCCGCAGTGAAAACTCATTGTTGCCAAAGGTATTGAGCGCAAATTCTTCAATCCACAGGAACAGCGGCGGCGCGGCCTGGTCGTAGCTGAGCGCGCCGAGCAGTTCACTGTAGTTGCGCTCTTGCAGGTTCAGCGCCACCGCAACTTCGTCAAACCACAGGGATCGATTGCTGAAATACTGGACGAGTCTGACCAAAATGCCCAGTGCTAACGCTAACTGCGAGCAGGTTTCGATAAGCCGGTTGGCAGACTGCGCGTTTTTTTTGGGTGGCGAAGATCCTAACCCACTGCCTGGCGGATTCCCTGGCGGATTCCCTGGGGGATCTCCCGGCGGATTCCCTGGCTGACGGGTGGGCTCATGGGGTGGCCGGGCAGAATTTGGCTGACTAGAGAACATGAGAGGGTGGGTTTTAAGGATATGTTTTAGTTGTTCACTGTATCGCGCTATCATGCCTGAGACCAATCAAACTGGCCTCCAAACTGGTCGCCAAGCTGGCTGTCAAACTGGTCGCGAAAGTCGTTGTCCTCAGCTTCTTACTCATGGCAGCGGCTCTATTCTCCCAGACATTTACGCTGAGTTTACTCATCCTCACCCTACTCGCTTGCTTCCCCCCATTAAGCTGATCATTCAAATTCCTTGCTACAACGAAGAAAATACGCTGGCAATTACGCTGTCGGAGCTGCCGAGAGAAGTGCCCGGCGTAGATGTCGTGGAATGGCTAATTATTGATGATGGAAGCCGCGATCGCACGGTAAAGGTCGCCCAAGAATGGGGCGTAGACCATATTGTGCGCTTTGCCCAAAACCGAGGACTGGCAAAGGGCTTTATGGCGGGGCTAGAGGCGAGCTTAAGAGCCGGGGCCGACATTATTGTCAACACCGATGCAGACAACCAATACTGCGCGGCAGATATTCCTAAGCTGGTGGCACCGATATTGTCAGGGCAGGCGCAAATTGTGATTGGGGCGCGGCCTATCCAACAAATCGAGCATTTTTCTCCGGCCAAAAAACTGTTGCAGCGGTTGGGCAGCTGGGCGGTGCGAGTGGCCAGCCGCACCACCGTGGCCGATGCGCCGAGCGGTTTTCGGGCGATTAGCCGAGAAGCGGCGCTAGAGCTAAATGTGTTTAATGAGTACACCTATACGCTAGAGACGATTATTCAGGCAGGGCAAAAAGGAATGGCGGTGATGTCGGTGCCAATTCGCACGAATGGCTATTTGCGGCCTTCGCGTTTGGTGAAGAGCATTTTTTCTTATGTGCAGCGATCGCTCGTTACCATTCTGCGAATTTTTATTACCTACAAGCCGTTTTCCTTTTTTATGTGGCTGGGCAGCGTGCCCTTTAGTCTGGGCTTTTTGCTGGGTGTGCGCTGGCTAGTGCTGTACTTTGGCGGCACTTCTCGCAGCCATGTGCCCAGCCTTATTTTATCGGCAATATTGATTTTGATTGGCTCGCAGCTGTGGGTTGTGGGCTTGCTGGCCGATTTGCTGGCCGTCAATAGAAAATTGTTGGAAGAGGTGCAGCTGAGAGTTCGCCGCAGAGAGATTGAATCTGGATATAGCGCGAGCCAATCTAGCGCGAGCCAGTCTAGGGAGAGCCAGTCTAAAAAGAACCCCGAACAACCATGAACCGAGACCTCTTTGCCCAAGAAGCCCTGCGCCAAATCCCCAAGATCCTCACCCTGCAAGATCGCAATCCGCACAGCCCTACCTACGGCTGCTTTGACCGTAACTTTTGGCAGTACAAAATCATTGACTTTCCCAGCGGCATGTCTCAAGAATTTGTGTGGCCGCTAGCGCTGGTGTATGACTTGCCTTTGCCCAACAACCCTTACTATCAGCAGCCCGCGATTAAAGCCTGGGCCGAAGCAGGCATTTTATATGCCGCCCGATCAGCCCATCCAGATGGCTCCTGCGACGACTACTTTCCGTTTGAACGCGCAGGCGGCGCAGCGGCTTTTTCACTATTGGCCTGTTTGGAAGCCTATCGCAGACTCCAGCTCAACGAGAGTGTACATCAAGCTGAGATGCTGAGATTTTTTGAGCGGCGATCAGACTGGCTCGCCCATCATCATGAGAGCGGGCGGCTAACGAACCATCAGGCCTTGATTGTGCTGTGTTTGCTGCGAGCGGCGGCGCTGTTGCAGACTCAAAAATGGCAGGGAGCCGTTGCCCAGCGACTAGAGCGGGTGTTTTCCTGGCAAAATTCGGAGGGCTGGTTTCAGGAATATGAGGGTTGCGATCCGGGCTATCACACGCTGACGGTGTCTTGCCTAGCGCAAATTTATCAGCTGACGCCAGCGCTCATGCAAAGCGGAGATTTGGAGAAAGGGGTGGTAGATTTGCCCCGACTTAAGAGCGCGATCGCTAATGCTGTTGAGTTGGCCGCTCACTTTGTTCATCCTGACGGCTCCTACGGCGGCGAATACACCAGTCGCAATACCTACAACTTTTTCCCTCATGGCTTTGAGCTAGCCGGGCGTTGGTTACCCGCTGCCCTCAGCGTCAATGACCGTTTTGCCAAAGGCCTCGAAAAGGGGTTGGGCGCTTGCTACGCAGACGATCATATCGTGGGCCACCACACCTGGAACTACCTGCTCACCTGGGAAGATGCCATCAAAGACAGACCCCCCACGCAATGGCCGAAACCAGGGCGAACATGGCTGCAAAATGCGCAGGTGTTGATTGATCAGCGAGAGAATACAAAGCTGTACTTGGCACTCAATAAAGGCGGCGCGTTTAAGTTTTTTCAAGGCAATCAGCTAGTCGTTTCAGACACTCAGTTTTCGCTTCAGGTGCGACAAGGGAAGCGGCTTAAAAATGCCGTGGGCCATTTGGTGGGGCCTTGCCAGGTGCAGGTGAGCGACCATGAAATCACCCTTCAAGGTTCGCTGGGTTGGGCCAAGCAAAAGCAAATGACGACGCTGAATTTGTTAATTCTCAGAGCGGTGATGTTTACCGTGGGGCGATTTTTCCCTGATCTCATTCGCAAGCTGCTGCAAAAGGTGCTAATTACGGGGAAAAAGCCAGCTCCTTTTCAATTTAAGCGGCAGTTTTGTTGGCGAGAAGGCACCTGGCAAGTTACCGATGAGCTGACCGCCGCCGACTGGTCGCAGGTGGTTTCTGCTGGGATTGCGGCTGATCAAACCTCGATTTACGTGGTGATGAGCCGAACGTTTCAGGTTGGGCAGCTTCAGCCTTGGCTCGATTTAACGGATCAGGTGCGAGCCTGTAAGCCTACAGAACCGCTACGCTATGTTCGGCTCCTTCCGTTTACCCAGTGTTTTACCCAAGATAATTATTGATAGCTGCATGAAACGTCTTATTTCTCTGGCTGTTAGCACCCTAATTTTAATCATCATTTACACCCAAATTGATGTTGCAGGGTTGATTGCAGTGTTTCGTGACTGCAACTTAGGGTGGATGGCGATTAGCCTGGGCATGGTGGTGCCGATTACGTTTTTTTCGAGCTGGCGATTGCAGCAGGTAGTGCCGCCCCAGGTTACGTTGGGTCTATGGGAGGCGCACAAGCTCATTTTGGCCGCTAGCGTGCTGAATATGGTGCTACCCTCCAAAATGGGCGATATTGCTAAGGCGTATTTTATGCGCGATCGCAGCAATATTAGCGGTTCTCTGGCGCTTTCAATTGTTGTTTTTGAAAAAGCCTGTGACTTTCTCTCTCTTTTGCTGTGGTGTGGCGTTGGCTTAATTCTGTTTCCTGTAAAAGATACTTTCTTTGTTTCTATGTCAATTGTTGTCACCGTTGGTTTTTTCAGCGGTGTGCTTATTTTAGGGTCGCGAAGCGTTGCCAAATTGTTTTTTGGCCTATTGCAGCGCATAGCGCCTAAAAAAATCAGCGGCAAACTTCGACAGCTAGAAACCTCTTGGCAGGAGATGCAAGACTATATTTGGCGCGATCGCTCTCAGCTATTGATTGTCGCTACCACCTCTATTTTTATTTGGCTATTACACCTACTTCAAATTTGGTTCTTCATCCTTGCTCTCAACGCCTGGGTCGCTCCCATTACAAATCTGGCACTATCACCGCTAGCCATCCTCGCCGGACTGCTTCCCCTGACCTTTGCAGGCGTTGGCACGCGCGATGCCGCCCTCATTTTTCTGTATCAGCCGTACTTAGGGTCGGCGGCGGCGGCGGCTTTGGGGCTATTATGTACCTCCCGCTATCTGCTGCCCGCTATTGGCGGACTGCCTTTTTTGAACCAGTATCTGAGCCGCCTGAATCAGTCTCGCTCACAGTCTCACTCATAATCTCACTCATAATCTTGCTCACGCTTTTCACTGGCGGTTTCACTCATAGTTCTCCCTCATAATTCGCGCTCACAATCTCGCAATATGCGAGAATAGGGCCTGCTGTAATTGCAGGTTTCTATGGCTATAGTTGTTTATCAATTGACTGGTTGATATGAATGCTTCCGAGCGACCCCATCTGCCATTGATTGGATGGCGAGAGCGATTGGCACTACCCGATTTACAGGTCGTGAGTGTCAAGGCCAAAATCGACACCGGTGCCCGATCATCTGCCCTCCATGCTTTTGATATTGAGCGGTTCAGTCAAAACGGTGAGGACTTTGTACGATTTAGGGTTCATGCTTCTCAGGGCAGTCATAAAAAAACGGATTCAATCGAAGTCAAGTTATTAGACATGCGCAGCGTGCGCAACTCTGGCGGTAAGGTTGAGCTGCGGCCAGTGATTCAAACGCTGGTGCAACTGGGCGATCAGCAGTGGCCGATTGAACTGACCCTCACTAACCGCAATGTCATGGGCTTTAGGATGTTGCTGGGCCGACAGGCCGTGCGCGATCGCTTCCTGGTCGATTCGGGCCAATCATATCTTCAAAGCTCAGGCCCCAAACGCAAGCGCAAAGGTCTCAAGAAACCCAAAAATAAGCAAAAAAATGAAAATAGCAATTTTGTCGAGAAGTTTATCGCTCTATTCGACCCGTCGGCTTAAGGAGGCTGGCGAGGCGCGTGGGCACACCATGAAGGTGATCGACTATTTGCGCTGCTATATGAACATTACCTCACGCAATCCTCAGGTAATTTACCAAGGTGAGCCGCTAGAAGGCGTCGATGCTGTGATACCCCGCATTGGCGCGTCTAATACCTTTTATGGTACGGCGGTGGTGCGTCAGTTTGAAATGATGGAAGTATTTGTCGCAAACGAATCCCAAGCCATTTCTCGATCTAGAGACAAGCTACGCTGCTTGCAAATTCTCTCAAAGCGGGGCATTGGGCTGCCGGTTACCGGCTTTGCCCATTCCACCAAAGACATTGAGGGGCTCATTGACATTGTTGGCGGTGCGCCCCTGGTGATCAAGCTATTAGAGGGTACGCAAGGGATTGGGGTTGTGCTCACCGAGACCAATCAGGCGGCGACTTCTGTCATTGAGGCCTTTAGGGGGCTCAATGCCAACATTTTGGTACAGGAGTTTATCGCTGAGGCCAAAGGCGCTGACCTACGCTGCTTTGTGATTGATGGCAAGGTGGTTACCGCCATGAAGCGACAGGGCGCACCGGGAGAGTTTCGCTCTAATCTGCATCGGGGGGGCAATGCTGACAAGGTTAAGCTCACTGCTGAGGAGCGCAGCACGGCTCTCAAGGCGGCTAAGGCGATGGGCCTTAGAGTTGCAGGTGTAGATTTGCTGCGATCTAAACATGGGCCGGTCATTATGGAAGTGAACTCTTCTCCGGGTTTAGAAGGCATTGAGCGAGCGACAGGGATAGATGTCGCGGGTAAGGTGATTGAGTATCTTGAAAAGAATGCAGGCGGTAAAAACAAAGATCGAATCAAATACTGAACCGAATTCCTGAACCGAATATTAAATCACTCACCAAGACAGAGAGTTAATAGAAGGGCGTTGCCAGAAGGGATTTGCCAGAAGGCGTTCCCAGACTTTTAAGTGCTGATGACGTTTCAAGATTTAGGCAAGATTGAGCCAAGATTTAGATCGATGATATCTGTTGCTTTTATGCCCGTACTTTTATGCCCGTACTTTTATGCTAATTATTTTTTCAGGTCAGTTTGTTGCATCGCTAAAGCCACGGTAGAGGCATTTTGTATCTCTTTTACATCTCTACCGGGGCCAATGTGCAACATTATTTATTTGCAGGGTAAATAATGTTGCCACTCATCAGCGTGAATAAACGACTTTACCATAAGCCCATTTAAGCTGATTTTAACTACAGGCTGATTTTTAACTACAGGTTGATTTTTAACTATAGGCTGATTCTCAAAAGATTTATTAGGCTTAAGCTGGGTTGTTTATGCAGCGGCTTATAGCAAAATAATACAGGCTACAGCTGTTTAACGACCTCAATGGGCGGCAGGTATATGGTGGTTTTCTTAGTTGAACCTGTTTCGGAAGTACTGAACTCGCCGATCGTGGTTTTCGTTTTGCTGCTGGCGATCGCGCTCATCATTCCCCCCATATTTGAGCGGCTCAAACTGCCGGGGCTAGTTGGCCTATTGGCAGCAGGCGTGTTATTTGGTGGCAGTGCCTTAGGCTGGCTCGATCCAGATTCAGAGACGATGAAGCTACTCTCTGAAATCGGCAAAATTTATCTGATGTTTGCCGCTGGGTTAGAAATTGACCTAGCGTTGTTTCAAAAAACCCGAAACCGATCGCTGACTTTTGGGGCGCTGACGTTTGCTATTCCATTTATTAGCGGCGTGGCGATTGGGCTAGTGTTTGGGTTTGGCTGGCTGGCGGCGGTGCTTATTGGTTCGCTGTTGGCTTCTCATACGCTGCTGGCCTACCCCATTGTGCAGCGCTTAGGCGTGGTCAGTGACGAGGCTGTAACGGTGACGGTGGGCGCAACCATTTTTACCGATATTGCTTCGCTGGTAGTGCTAGCGATTTGCTTGGGGGTGAGCAGAGGCGACTTTACCACCGGTAAGCTGGTGATTTTGCTCGCTTCGCTGGGGGCCTATGCGATCGCGGTTCTCTTTGGACTCAAGCAGCTCGCCGCCGCCTTCTTTCGCGCCACGGGTAAAGACGAGGGCAACCAGTTTCTATTCGTCATGCTTTCTGTTTTTTTGGCGGCGGTCGGGGCTCAGCTGGTTGGGGTTGAAGGCATTATCGGCGCATTTTTGGCCGGTTTGGCTATCAACAGTGTGATTGGCAATGGCGCGGTTAAAGAAAAAACAGAATTTTTGGGCAGCGTTCTGTTCATTCCTATGTTTTTTGTCCATATGGGGCTGCTGCTAGATCTTGATGCGCTCAGAGGACTGATCCAGTTCGTGGTTTTGCCGCTGACAATTGTGGGCGCTCTGCTGGGCTCTAAGCTGCTCGCTGCGCTGACGACCCAGCGGCTGTTTGGCTACAGCTGGCCGCAAACCTGGACGATGTGGTCGCTCTCGATTCCTCAGGTAGCGGCAACGCTGGCAGCCGCTTTGGTGGGTTATCAGGCAGATATTATCAACACTCAGGTGTTTAACAGTGTGATTTTGCTAATGCTGGTGACCTCAATTATGGGACCGCTGATCACAGCACGTACCGCGCGTCAGGTGGCGCTGTTGAATGCTGCCGATGATGTTGAAC
Source organism: Phormidesmis priestleyi Ana (assembly GCA_001314865.1). Lineage (GTDB taxonomy): Bacteria > Cyanobacteriota > Cyanobacteriia > Phormidesmidales > Phormidesmidaceae > Phormidesmis > Phormidesmis priestleyi_B. The sequence continues at coordinate 9,068 of LJZR01000009.1, forward strand.
CGCTCAGCTGGCTGCCGTTGCCCGCCGAAAATTCTCAAATTGCGAAAAGTCAGCGATTTGCAATCGTGGTGCCCATTTACAATCCTAAAACAGAGATTTGGCTGCTAGAGCTTGCGGCCATCATTGCTCAGTATGAGCATGGGCAGGTGGTGCCGTTGGCAGTAGCGCTAGCTTCTAACCAAATGGATTCACCTCAGCTGAAGCGAGCCGTTAGCCACAGCTATCGACGCTTAGATTTGGCTAAAACAATGGGTGAGCAATGGTCAGTGCCCATGGAGCCGGTCATGAGAATTGAGTACAGTGTGCCGCAGGCCATTTGCCATGTTAGCCGCGAGCAGGAAGCCAATTTAATTCTGTTAGGCATGGGGCGACCGCTCAAGTTTGACGCGCCGCTTCTCAGCAGCGTACATGATGATGTTTTATGGTCGGCGCATTGTCCGGTGGTGGTGGCTAGGCTGCTAAGGGCACCCGCTGAGTTCAAAAATATTTTGCTGCCCATTGAAAATCCTTCATCCCTGACGATTCGGGTCATGCGGTTTGCCCAAGTGTTAGCAGCGGCGAATCAGGGGCGCGTTACGCTGCTGCATGTCTGTGGTTCGTTAACTTCTCAAGACCATCGAGAGCAGCTGCGATCGCAGCTCAAAAGTCTGATTGATCAGCTGCCCGCAGCAAATTGCAAAATTAAGGTGGAACTCGTCGTTAAAGACAGTATTGTGGGCGCGATCGCTCAGCTAGAGAGTCAGTATGACTTGGTTATTGTGCGATCGCAGCGGCGTCAAATGGCGGGCGGCTTGCGCATGGCGACCACTGCTCAGCCGTTATTCAAGCGACTGACCGGCTCGGTGGTGCTGGTGGGTGAGCCGTATCCTTCTCGTCCGGTTCGTAAGCGCTAAGTCGTCGCGTCAAGGGTCATGGTTGATCCTTGACGCGACCTTGTAGTGACGATGCTGACTGGCTCATGACAGGATGCGAGAGATATGCGAGAGATATGCGAGAGATATGCGAAAGCACCTGAAAAATACAAGCTATCGCTCAATTTTCCAGGTCAATAGTTCGCCGCTCTCATCACCGCTGTATAGGTAGGTGCCATCGTTGGAGAATGCGATCGCGCTTACAGCTTCCGTATGCCGATCCAGCACATAGACCGGCACAAACAGATCAACCTCTTGGAAGGCATTTCCAGCGCGTAGGTCAATAATCCAAATGCTGTTGTCACCGCGCGCGATCGCCAAGTAACGACTACAGGGGCTAAAGGCCACATCATTGAGGGCAATGCCATAGTCAGCAGCGGCCAAGAATCCACCCAAACTGCTGAAAATTCTGAGTCGAGGGCCTGCAACAACGGCAATTTCATAGCCATCGTTGCTAATGGCAACCGATGTTTTGGCCACGCCCGTACTCTGGCCTGCCAAAACAGTCGCCTGCAAATTCTCAGGGCTGCCAGTATCCAACGCACCTTCCCACAAAATCACCTGCTGCGTGATATCGGCACTCACAAACTGGCCTTCAAATAGCTCTGGACGCGGATTGAACACCACATCAGTCACTTCGCCGCTGTGCAGATATCGCTCTGCGAGCAGGTCGCCGTTAGGGTTAAACAGTCTAAGGCTAGTATCGGTGTTGCCTGCGGCAATGAGCTGGCCACCGGGGGAAATGTCAATGGCGCGCACAGATCCACCGCGACCCGGAAAGACCTGGCGAGTGCGATCGCTTTGCCGAAAGTCGGTGGTGCGAATGGTGCCGCCAAAGGTACTGCTCACCACTTCTAAGGTTGCCGGGTTAATCGCCACATCGCTTACTGCGCCTTTATCTCCGGGGTCAGCCGCCTGAGCGCGAATACCGGTTTCTTCCCATCGCTGTACTAGGGTATCAACGCTGCCGGTAAACATGAACCGAACGAACGGCGTCGTTGCGATCGCACTCACCGTTCTCCTGTGTCTTCTCTCCCGGTGGAAAAAATTCACTGCTGTGAATGGATGGTTGATTGCGCTGTAGCGATCGCCCGCTAGCGCCTGCCAGGTATCTGGGCCAACAATCCCATCGACCGTCAAAAAGCGACGATCGGTTTGATATTGCATCACCGCACCACGAGTCGCCACGCCAAAAACGCCATCGGCCTGCCCAAAGCGCCCAGTCGCGCCGGATAGGCCCAGCCGGATCAATATCTCTTGTACCCACACGACTTCTTCGCCCTGACTTCCCATTTGCAATATCGGCAAGGCTGGCGGACGACCTGAAATCAGGACTTCCCAGGTTTGGCGACCAACAATGCCATCTTCGGTTAAAAAGAACTTGTACTGGAAAGTGCGAACGGCGTGGAGGACAAGCGGGCCAAATTCGCCGTCTAAGCTTACCGGATTGACGTATCTGCCGAGCAGTTGTTGAAGTTGAACAACGCTAGAGCCACTATCGCCCAAGCGTAAGACAGGCTGTGTCACTGCTGAGAGTGTCAAAACATTACTAGGCGATAGTTGAGTAAAGTGTGCCATTTTCATAAATCCTTAAATCGTCAAATAAATTGTCAAAACCGTTACAAATACTACGAACGCAGATGAAGTTACACCGATGAAGTTATACCGATGAAGCTACACAGATGAAGCTACACAGATGAAGCGTCTCATCCCTCACTCGTCCCGTTACCTCACTCGGCCCTTATTAGGCCCTTATTATGCAGGCTTTGTCTGCGCTTGTTGACCTATCAGCAACCCTCAGGGATTTTATGCAGATTCTTTTTTGAAAACACGACAATGCTGCAAAAGGCAGCTAGCTAATAACGGCTGTAGCATGATGAATGAGTTTGTTGTTGGCTCATATTCGTTTTGACTGGCGTTTTAGCGGGTGTTTTGACTGGCGTTTGGCCGACGTTTTGACTGGCGTTTCATTAACCTTTTGACTGGCGTTTCATTAACCTTTTGACTAAGCAGATACTTTGACTAAATTTCCGGTCGTTTATCATCCTGACTATGTGACGCCGCTGCCAGCGGGACATCGTTTCCCCATGCCCAAGTTCCAGCTTTTACGAGACTTACTGGTGCGCGATCGCGTCATTGACGAATGCCAAATTTATCAACCTGGGCCACCGCCTCGTGAGTGGCTACAGCTGGTTCACGAGGCCGACTATGTGCAGGCCTATTGCGAAGGCACCCTAGCGGCCAAGGCCCAACGGCGGATTGGCTTGCCCTGGAGTGAAGGCTTGGTGAGACGAACCTGCACAGCGGTAGGCGGCACCATTTTAACGGCCAAGCTCGCCTTGCAGCATGGTGTGGCCTGCAATACCGCTGGCGGTACTCACCACGCATTTCCCAGCTACGGCTCGGGCTTTTGCATTTTCAACGACATGGCGATCGCCCTTAAAGTGCTTCAGCTTCAAAGCCTCATTCGCACAGCGCTGATTGTTGATTTAGATGTGCATCAGGGCGATGGAACAGCGTTTATTTTCCGAGATGACCCCAGCGTATTTACGTTTTCGATGCACTGCGGCATTAATTTTCCTGCTCGCAAACAGCAGAGCGATTTGGATGTGCCCTTAGCTGAGAATACGGGAGATGAAGAATATTTGGCTGTGCTGCGATCGCACCTTAACGCCCTGCTCACTCGTCTCCAGCCAGATTTAGTGCTCTACGATGCGGGGGTCGATGTGCATCAGGCCGATCGGCTAGGAAAGCTGGCTTTGAGTGATAAGGGGATTTTTGCGCGCGATCGCACCGTGCTCAAAACCTGTGTGGCCACAGGCATTCCTGTCGCCTGCGTCATCGGCGGCGGCTATGGAGAAAACATGAACGCACTCATTTACCGTCATTCATTGCTGCACAGAGCCGCTAAAACGGTGCTCACTCAATAAGGCGACTCTAATGGCAAAATAAGAACTGCCCTGATTTTTTCATCCCTTTTTTACCGTTTTTTTATTGCTTTTTTCCATTGCTTTTTTCCATTGCCTTTTTCATCGCTGGAAAAAGCCCTGCCGTCGCTATCTTTAGCCGCCATGCCTTTAGCTGCCACACCTTCAGTCGCCACACCTTCAGTCGCTATGCCTTTAACTGTTGTAACCTTCTACAAATTTGTAGCACTGCCCGACTACCCAGCCTTGCAGCAACCCCTACAAGCCAGCTGCCAGCAGCATGGTGTAAAAGGAACAATCCTCCTCGCTAAAGAAGGCATTAACGGCACGATTGCAGGCACCCCAGCAGGCGTACAGGCTATCCTTGAGCATCTTCAATCCGACGCGCGGCTCAGCGATATTGAGATTAAAACTTCTTTGGCCAGCGAGCCCCCTTTTGAAAAGCTCAAAGTCCGACTTAAAAAAGAAATTGTCACCCTAGGTTTACCCGAAGTCAGCCCAACTCAACAAGTGGGGACCTACGTGCCGCCTCAGCAGTGGAACAAAATTATCTCCGATCCCGAGGTCACCGTCATTGACACTCGGAACCACTACGAAGTAGGCATGGGCACTTTTCAAAGAGCCCAGAACCCGCACACAGATACTTTTAACGAATTTCCTAACTATGCAAAAGAAAATTTAAATCCCAACAAGCATAAAAAGATTGCCATGTTTTGTACAGGCGGCATTCGCTGTGAAAAAGCCTCCTCTTATCTCCTGTCTCAAGGGTTTGAAGCGGTCTACCATCTCAAAGGCGGCATTCTTAAGTATTTAGAAGAAGTGCCCCAACAAGAGAGCTTATGGGAAGGTGAATGTTTTGTTTTTGATGAAAGAGTGGCAATTAAACATGGCTTAGAAACAGGTTCATACAGCCTATGCTATGCCTGCGGCCATCCGGTTTCTGTTGAAGATCAATCCAGCGAACACTATGAGAGCGAGGTATCATGTCCGCATTGCTTTAGCGAACTTACCCCAGAGAGACAAGCAAAACTGCGAGAGCGGAAGCGTCAAAGACAAATGAATAAGCAACAATAGCCGTCATCATGGCGGGTGACATCGGTAACTGGCTAGTGATCTCGGCTAGCGATCTCGTTTTACAGCTAGCAGTAGCCCATCGCCTATCGGCACCAAGCTCATGGTCACGCGCTCATCGTCTCGTACTTTTTCATTCAGGGCGCGGATGCGCTGGGTGCGATTGTCCTGCACTTGGGGATCAGCGACTCGGCCGTACCATAGCGTGTTGTCTACTGCGATTAGGCCGCCGGGGCGGATGAGCTGTAATGACTTTTCGTAGTAGCTATCGTAGTTGCTTTTGTCTGCATCAATAAAGGCAAAGTCAAAAGTGCCGCTTTCTCCAGCTGCGATCAAATTATTTAGCGTATCTAAGGCCGGGGCGATGCGTAGATCTATTTTGTGGGCGACGCCCGCTTTTTCCCAGTAGGGGCGAGCAATATCGGTATATTCAGTGCTGGTGTCGCAGGCAATAATTTGGCCGTTAGGCGGCAGTGCGATCGCCACTGCCAAAGCGCTATAGCCTGTAAAAACGCCAATCTCCAGTGTTTTTTGGGCATTCATTAGCTGCACTAGCAGCGCCATAAACTGGCCCTGTTCTGGTGAAATTTGCATCCTAGCCTGAGAATGCTCAGCGGTCACCTGTCGGAGCTCAGAAAGTACCGCCGTCTCTCGCAGCGTAGCAGACAGCAAGTAGCTATACAGCTGATCGTTAAGACCAATCGTTTGATTAGACATTTACTGATTAGACCTTTATAGCCGAGCCTATCATTGAGCCGGCCTAGACTCTCCAGATAAAAGACCCTACGCCGCACACATGACTTGGCGCATTGTTTTCATATTACCGGGCAAGTCGTACCGAATGGCCTGCTCAATCAAAAAGCTAGGAACCGGGATCAGCGGTGTTGCTTTTACTGAATAGGTGATGAGGGTGCCTGCGCCATAGTCTTCTAAGGTAAGATCAGCCGCAAAATCTGAAAAGGTGCCGCGCTCAAAGCGAAACTGAATTTTTTGATTAAGCGTTTCAATCACCTGAAGGTAAATTTCTACCTGGGCTGAAAACATCAAAAAGGCTTTGCGCGCAACTTGATACAGGCGACGAGTCATCGGATGCGTTTTAGACTGTCTTTTTACTTCTAATACCTGGCTTTGTACAATGTCGGGAAAGTATTGAACCCATTGGCTATAGTCGGTAAGCTTTTGCCAGGTCAGCTGTCTTACCATTGGTACATACATCGTTGCTGTGACTGATGCCCCTTGGGCCACTGCCGTGGTTGAAATTAAAACCTCACCTCGCAAAAGGGATTGTTCTTGCTCGAGCGTTACAGTAGAACATGTCGGTAACTCGGAAGAAGCTGTCATAGACATAAAGCTCAAAATAGGATGATTCGAGTATTGGAATTAAGTCTTAGAGGGTTAAGTCTTAGATACTTAAGGCTGAGAAAGGCTTAGATAGTTGCGTTCCAGCTATTCAAGGCTTATATATTCAACGCTTGTGCTTTTTCTAGATAGTTTTGCTAAAAGCAATGCCATTATTGCTTAATCCTACGGAGACTACGTTAAGTCCTTGTCAGAAACCGATAAACTTTTAGTGAAATTGCTGAATTTGTTAGAAACTGCCCCTATGAGAATGCCCATTCCGCTCTGAAGGCGTCCTGACATTTATCTGTGTTCCTACGGAAATTATTTGAATCACCTATGGCTAATCGCTTTCGCTTAAAACCAGGCTCTCAGCTGCTGTTTTTTTTAATTTGCTTTACGTTTGGCGTGTGGGTGCTTCGTGGCTTAACGCTGCTGTCATTTTTGCCGGGAATCGTGCTGTACTTACTCATACTGGCCTGCTTGGCGGTGTTCGTCGTAAATAGCATTCGATCTATGCGCTAGTAAGGCGCTAGTAAGGCGCTAGTAAGGCGCTAGTGATAGGCCAGGGCTATGCCAGTACTGGTGCGCTAATGCATTTTCCTTTTCTCAACCATGGCTTTGCCTACTGTTAAATTGAGCAAATCGCCAATGAGCATGACTAATGAGGTAATCCATAGCCATAGCAGTAGCACAATGACCGTGGCCACCGCGCTATAGACGAAGTTGCCGAAGTGAATGACATACAGCCGAAACAGGCTAGAGATAATTGCCCATGATAGGGCCGCAAGGATAGCGCCTGGCATCAGTGGTTTGCCTGGATTCCAGCGGCTAGGGCCAAACCGGTAGATAAAGGCGAAGGCGGCTGACATTACACCCAATGCCAGAGGCCACCGAAACAGCTCCCATACCCGCAAAATCCAGCTGCTAATTTCATCACCGCGAATCACGGGCTGCTCTACAGCGAGGTCTGCCACAAAATTGACTGCGCGCCCGCTGATAAATATTAGGCTAGAGGCAGTAATTAACAGGGCAATCGTGCCTAGTGTGAGGGTGATTGAAACCAGCCTTGCTTTCCAAAACGGGCGTCGGCGTCGCAGGGGCGTTTGATGCATTTGGTCGAGGGCCCGCATGGCAGCGCTCATGGCGCCCGAAGAGGCCCACAGCGCAAAGGCAAAGCTGACTGAAAACAGGCCACGGCTTTGATTTTCGAGCACGACTTTTTCAAAGCCGTAAATGAGTTCAGGAACACCAGCAGGTGCAACTTCGCTAAGGCTACCGGCTAGGTTAGCAAAGGTGGCGGTGAGTGGACTAAATAGTCCAATGGCGGTCAAAAAGGCCAATATGGCCGGAAACAGCCCTAGCATCGCGTTGTAGGCCATTTCGGAAGCTAGGCTAGGCAGTCGCTGGCGAAAGGTGCTGCCGATCACCTGCCTCACAACGCTGAGGTCAATATGCCGAATAAACTTGGCAAATTCTACCGGTGAAAGCGTTAACCAAATACGTTCCAGCGGCTTCTGCTGGCGATAGGTCGCATATATTCGTTTGGAAACATTGCGATGAGAAGGAGGCAAAGCGTTTTTTTACCACAGCTAACTTATTTGGTATAGCTTAATTTGGACGGGTGTCGCTGATTGGGAACCTGATTTTGGCTTTAGTTTGGCCTTGAGATCCCCTGTGGTATTTTCCGTGGCGTCTAATCGGTTTTACTAAGCGTGCTATCTGACGGTTGTATCTGAGTAATATCTGATGGTTGTATCTGAGTTTTCGTAAAGGTCGTTAGCACTGAGCGCTAGAACTGAAAGTAAATAAAAGCGGTGTAGCCAACGGGTACTAGGGTCAAAATGGCGGCGGCAGCAAATCCATAGCCAACGGCAAATAGCTGATTGGGGAGTTTTGCGATCGCCCCCGTCCAAACCTGCTTTGCCGTCAGCCAATGCAGCAGCGCAACGACTGCCAAAAAGCCTAAAATGCCGAGGCTCAGCTGCTGTGTACCGGGCGACTTTAGCAATACAAAAGACTTGATCACCATCATTGCAGTGGCAAAGCTATTGGCTCTAAAAAATACCCAGGTAATGCAAACCCAGTAAAAGGTCAGCAGTATTGGCCAAAGGCTGTTTTTAGGCTTGGTTGCAGCAGCGCGTGACGTCATCAGCTTTTTCCATTCCTTGTGTGCAATCAGCGCACCGCCATGCAGCGCGCCCCATACCACAAAGGTCCAAGCTGCACCATGCCACAGACCGCCCAATACCATTGTCAGCATCAGGTTGCGATAGGTAAAGAGCTGTCCGCCTCGATTGCCGCCCAGCGGAATGTACAAATAGTCTTTAAGCCAGGTAGAAAGGCTGATGTGCCAGCGCCGCCAAAAGTCAGTGATACTGCTAGCCAAGTAGGGAAAGTCAAAGTTGACGCACAATTCGTAGCCGAGGAGGCCCGCACAGGCGATCGCCATGTCTGAATAGCCTGAAAAATCACAGTAAATCTGCACGGTATAGCTCAAAACCCCAATCCAGCTGCTGAGCGCATTGTAGGTTTCCGGCGCAGAAAAGTAGCGATCCACAATAGGTGCAAGGTTGTCGGACACACAAGCTTTTTTGAAGAACCCCACCATAAATAAAATCAGACAGGCCCGCACATTGACTTGGCTAAAGCTTCTGGCGATCGCTAGCTGTGGCAAAAAGTCGGCCGCGCGGACAATCGGCCCAGCAACCAGCTGAGGAAAAAAGGCAACAAACGTCGCTAAATCTAGCAGGCTTTTTTGGGGCTGCAATCGTCCTGCGTAAATATCGATTGAATAGCTCAGCGTTTGAAAGGTGTAAAAGCTAATACCTACGGGCAGCACAATGCTCAGCGTCACCGAGTTTGCCGGTAGCCCAATCCAGCCAAAGAACCCAACGGCTGAGGCAGCAAAAAAGTTGGCATATTTGAAAAAAGCCAGCGCACCCAAGTTGACTAGTAGGCTGACCATTAGCCAACCGCGCCGCGCCTTGGGGCTCTCTGTTTTCCCCAAATTGAGCCCGACTACATAGTCCACTAGCGTAGAACCAATAATGAGCGACAAAAACCGCCAGTCCCAAGCGCCATAAAAAGCATAGCTACAGGCCAAAATCCATGCCTTACGCCAGCTGTTGCTGCGCAGCGCCCAGTAGATGGCGAAGACAATGGCAAAGAAGATGAAGAAACGAAATTCGGTGAAAATCATGGAACGGGATAGGAGAGGGTGAATTAAAGTCCTACAGAAAGCTGCGCAGACAGAAAGCCATACAGTCAGAGGGCTACGCTTTGTGAGTTGCCTGTCAATGCTGTCAGTCGCGAGAGTTCTGTTTTCTGCTTTTGTTTTCTGTTTTGTTTTTGATTAAGCCGAGCTTTTGTTCTCTTGAGCTTTTGTTCTCTTGAGCTTTTGTTCTCTATTGAGCCGAGCCGCTAATTTTTTTTGCGAAGTCAGCTGCTAAAAGCTTGGTAAATTTCCGTGAGCCTGAGTCATTCAAATGGGCGGCATCGTAGCGCTGGACAGGATCGTAGAGCTGTGGAAACTGAGCAGGGTCTTTATAGGAGAGCAGTGTGTTGATAATGCCTAGCTGCTGGGCGGCCTGAAAGTCATTGACCATATGCAGAGAAGGGGGCTCGACGAAGATGGGCTCTGCGCCTGCTGCGCGAACAATTTGAGTGATGCGCTCTAGGAGCTGCTGCTTGTTTTTGCTCAGGTAAGGTTCACCGACAGACTGAGCCTGCATTGCTTTTAGCGTATCTACTTGTTCTTGATAGGCAGCTTGATTTTGCAGAAAATCTTGTCTTTCAGGGTTGGCTGCATCGCCCGGTCGGTCTTTTAGGGCGTAGTAGCCCTTGGTTGCAGTGAACTCAGCGGCGACCTTTTGCTCTTCTGCTGAAAACTCGCTGGGTAAAACCTGGTTAAACAGGCGACCGACGTTGAGCTGCTGATATACGAAAGGCAGCAGGTGGCTAGAGAGTAAGACGGCTTTGCTTGGAAGGGACTCGTCTGAGGTGAGGATGTATTGGGCGGCTAGGCGTGTATTTTCCCAGGTGTGCCAGTACATGGCTCTTTGTGTACGAGCGTTAGAAATCGGTTCGTAGCCTTTGTCTAAAATGGACTCAAAAAAGACCCACTTTAAGTTTTTTGGGGGAGTTGCTAAAACCTCTTGAAGCAACACGACGCTGTCAATCGCTCGCATGGCGGGGATGCCAAAGTTGTAGCTGTTAATGGTCGGGTTATTAATTGGGTTATTAATGGGTTGGCTATTGGCTGGTTCGACCGTTTGCACGGTGCTGTCAAACACTTCGGGGATGATGTGGCTGTATATTCGGCTAGAGCCAAAGAATAGCGTGTTGTACTCGTCTTTATGAGCCTGATAGTAGTCGTATTTGGGGCCGATAAAGACGACGTTTGAAGGGATGGTGGGGCTTGGAATAATTTGATTGAGCAGACAGGCAGCGACGAGAAAGGCGATGAGCGCGATCGCGCTTTGCTTAACATAGCCTGCTAAAACGCCTGCTTTGCGATAGCGTCGTCTGCGAGGGTGTGAAGAATTCAATATTGGGGTATTGAGTACCTTGCCTAACACCATATGTACCGCCTTTTCCCCTGAGATTTAATGGACTACTGCATTGTCAGGACTGTGTTGTACAGGACTGCTGCTTTGTAGGACGAACCCCAAAGATAGGGGGTTCCTGGTTTTCGCCAGTTAACCTGCTGAGTTTGTCAAGCAGATTCTGGGAATAGGGCGGCTATACCTACCTGTTTGAGGCGTAGACACCGAATCGGGAAATGTCTACGCTTTCTTACAATGCATACATACGATGAAGCGTCGCTGAGGAGGCGGGATCTGATGCAGCCAAATGATCCAAATAAATTTACTGAGAAAGCCTGGAGCGCGATCGCCCGAACTCCAGACCTTGTCAAACAGGCTAGTCAGCAGCAGCTAGAGCCTGAGCACTTAATGCAGGCGCTGCTAGAGCAGGAAGGACTCGCTGCAAATATTTTTCAAAAGGTGGGCGTGCCCGTTCGCGATCTCAGTACTCGCACCACAGACTTTATCAATAAGCAGCCTAAGATTAGCAACAGCGACTCGGTGTATTTAGGCAGTAATCTCAGCACCTTGCTAGATCGAGCCGATAGCTATCGTCAAAGCTTCGAAGACGACTATATTTCTATTGAGCACCTGGTACTGGGCTATGTCCAAGACAAACGCTTTGGTCGAGATTTATTCAAGCATTTTGGCATCACTGAAAAAGATTTAAAGCAAGCAATCGAGCAGATAAGAGGCAGTCAAAAAGTGACCGATCAAAATCCAGAAGGCAAATACGAATCCCTTGAAAAATATGGTCGTGACCTCACTGCCTATGCTCGTGAAGGTCGGTTAGATCCGGTCATTGGTCGCGATGATGAGATTCGTCGCACCATTCAAATTTTGTCACGGCGCACTAAAAATAATCCGGTGCTGATTGGTGAACCAGGTGTGGGTAAAACGGCGATCGCCGAAGGCCTCGCCCAGCGGATTGTCCGGGGTGACGTTCCAGCCTCCCTTCAAGATCGCACCCTTATCTCTTTAGATATGGGCGCATTGATTGCGGGCGCAAAATATCGCGGTGAATTTGAAGAGCGGCTCAAAGCGGTGCTTAAAGAAGTGACCGACTCAGCGGGGCAAGTTGTTCTGTTCATTGACGAAATTCATACCGTTGTGGGTGCAGGTGCAAGCCAAGGCGCGATGGATGCTGGCAACTTGCTCAAGCCCATGCTGGCTCGGGGCGAGCTGCGCTGCATTGGCGCTACCACTTTGGACGAGTACCGCCAGCATATTGAAAAAGACGCCGCCCTAGAGCGCAGATTTCAGCAGGTGTATGTTGATCAGCCCTCTGTGGCCGATACAGTTTCGATTTTGCGAGGGCTCAAGGAGCGCTACGAAGTGCATCACGGCGTACAGATTTCGGACAGTGCGCTGGTGGCGGCGGCTACCCTTTCTACTCGCTATATTAGCGACCGATTTTTGCCTGACAAGGCGATTGACTTGGTTGATGAAGCGGCCGCTAAGCTCAAAATGGAGATTACTTCTAAGCCTGAAGAACTAGATGAGATTGATCGCAAAATTTTGCAGATGGAGATGGAGCGGCTGTCTTTGCAAAAAGAGAGTGATGCGGCGTCGCGCGATCGCCTAGACAAAATCGAAAAAGAACTGGCTGATCTCAAAGAAGAGCAAGGCGAACTCAGTGCCCAGTGGCAATCTGAAAAAGACACCATTGGTAACATTCAGTCCATCAAAGAAGAAATTGACCGCGTCAATGTCGAAATTCAACAGGCCGAGCGCGATGTCGATCTCAACACGGCTGCTGAGCTGAAGTATGGCAAACTACCCAACTTACAGACTCGGCTTGTTGAAGCAGAGAAGGCCCTAAATGAAACGCAAGACAGTGGCAAAACGCTGCTGCGCGAAGAAGTAACGGAAGCCGATATTGCTGAAATTATCTCTAAGTGGACGGGTATTCCGCTCAGCAAGCTCGTGGCCTCCGAAATGGAGAAGCTGCTAAATCTTGAAGATGAATTGCACCGTCGGGTGATTGGTCAAGATGAAGCAGTGACTGCCGTGGCCGACTCTATTCAGCGATCGCGCGCAGGCCTTGCCGATCCCGATCGCCCCATGGCCAGCTTCATCTTTTTAGGGCCTACGGGCGTCGGTAAAACCGAACTCGGCAAAGCCCTGGCCAGCTATCTGTTTGACACCGAAGACTCGATCGTCCGCATCGACATGTCTGAATATATGGAGAAGCACTCCGTCTCTCGCTTAGTTGGTGCCCCTCCCGGCTATGTCGGTTACGACGAAGGCGGCCAGCTCACCGAAGCCGTTCGTCGCCGTCCCTTCTCCGTCATTTTGTTTGATGAAATTGAAAAAGCCCACCCCGATGTTTTCAACATCCTTTTGCAGGTACTCGACGATGGCCGCATTACCGACTCCCAGGGCCGCACGGTGGACTTCACCAATACCATCATCATCATGACCAGCAACATCGGCTCCCAGTACATCCTCGATATCGCGGGCGACGATACCCAATACGACGAAATGAACGCCCGTGTCACCGAGGCCCTGCGTTCCACCTTTCGCCCTGAGTTCTTGAACCGCATTGATGAAATCATCATCTTCCATGCTCTCCAAAAATCTCAGCTCCGCGACATCGTTAAAATTCAAACCAAGCGGTTAGAGCGCCGTCTCGAAGAGCGCAAAATGGCCCTCAAGCTCTCCGACGACGCCCTCGACTTCCTCGCTGACATTGGTTACGACCCCACCTACGGCGCTCGTCCTCTCAAGCGAGCCATCCAACGCGAGGTCGAAACCCAAATCGCCAAGTCAATTCTGCGCGGCGAATTCACCGATGGTGACACCATCTTCGTTGATGTTGAAAACGAACGCCTAGCGTTCAAACGCCTCCCCGCCGAGCTCGTAACCGCATAGTCAGCGAACAGTCAGCGCGCCGATCAACAGGCCGATCAACAGGCCCATTAATAGGCCCAGCACCCCAGCCAGACATTTTCTCGCTGGGGTGCTTTTTGATTCCAAAAAGAAGGAGTGAATCTTTTTGGAGAGATATCGTAGGCCCAAAAGCTGTGGCTTTTGGCTGTGAGTTTTGGCTGTGAGTTTTGATTGGATTGACTAACCATCTCACTTCTGTTGGGCAAACCAAACCTCCTGGGTAAATTAAATCTAAGAGATCGTCACCAGGTTTTGCAGCACATGAGCGCACCTTCCCCCCAAGCAGAAAGAGCCTATACCAACGTAATGGAAAGGCTAGTCGCTGAAGAAGTGGAGCGCCAAAAAGCTAAACTCCCGCCCAAACTTCGCGAATACATCAAAACTGCCGAAGTCGAAACCTACGCCCTTAACCGGCTACCTGCCTTATACGCCTCCAGCGAAAAAGGCTGGCAGCTCCAATACGAAAAAGCCAGTAAAATCCATGCCGAAACCGTCTCTAAATCTGTTCGTCAGGGTATTGCTGCTGTCCAGGTAGACCCTCTTCGGGCTTCTCAACCTCTTTCTGTCCATCAAAACGATGAATCGGAAGCCATCCTGACCACCTTCCGCAACATGCTCAACCAGCCCGAGCTTAGCTGGGACGACATCTTATACAAATGCAAGCGTATCTTGCTTCCTCGGAACCACCCCGATCGCCCCCCGCTCAAAGACGAATCTCAGCACAAAGCTTACTGGCAGCCGGGTACTTATGGGGGTAGCGACTCTTGGGCAGAATCCGCCAAACGCCGTACTCTTTCCAGAGGTAGCGCGCTGAGTTCACAAAAATCGTCAGAAAGCGGCGCTTGGGCAGATCCTCGCTATCAGCAGTAGGCATCGTTTTGGCTCCGATTAGTCTAGAGATCTCCTGTGATTGGAGACTTGCTGTGATTACAAATCTACTCACGACTACAGATCTATCCTGTCTACAGGTCTACAGCTCTACAGCTCTACAGCTCTACAGGTCAGGTCTACAGGTCTATTGTGATTAGCTAGCGATTTTGTTCAGGCCTAGATCCTTCATTACTTGGCGAATATGATCGCCTTTCTCCGGTTCAGTGCCAGCGATGAGCGTGATTGCTTGCTCAAATGCCCGCTTGCTTTCCGGCAGTTTACCTAGCTTAAATAGCACTACGCCTAAGTTCTGGTAAGCCGCCCCGTAGTTTGGATCTAGCGCGATCGCATATTCATAGGCTCGCAGGGCTGGTTCTAAATAGCCCTTTGCCCGATGAACCACACCCAAATTGAAATAGATCATTGGCTGCGTGGGATCAATTCGAGCCGCTGCCTCATACTGAGCGATCGCACCGTCCAAATCTCCCTTTTTCTTCAGCAGCGCCCCTAGATTCAAATACGCGCCCAGTTTCAGGAGCCCGGCAATGGGCAGTGCGATCGCATCCCTGTAGCACTGCTCAGCTACTTCTAGCTCAGCTGTTTGCAACTCACCGGCTCGCGGTGCCAAATGCCGATGGGTAATCCCCAAGTGATATAGCAGCTCATACTGTGTTGCCGGATCAAAATTGCCTGAGCGTAGCGCCATTTTTAGCGTGATCAAGGCTTGTTCCCACTCATCGCTTTGGGTGTACAGTGCCCCTAGCTTATTGGCCATGTAAGCGTCCTGAGGGTGCTCCGTCAGGTGCGCCTCCATAATGCGCTTGGCCCGGTTGAACTTGTCTTTTGCGGCGATCGCATCTACCCCATACCCTGTATGGTCAATTCCCACATTGCCAAACTTTGCCACCTGCCAGTGCGACTCTGCTGCCATGAGCGCTTCTACACTGTCATCTACGCCCTCGTGATAAGGCCGAATAAACTCTATCTTTTCGTGATTGCGAAACAGGCGCGACACCTGTGTATAGGGAGATTGATTAGCACCAATCTCCCGGCGCGTCATTACAATCATTAGCAGATCCGACAGATCGACTTGGCCCAGCGGTTTGTCCGCTTTGAGCGATCGAATCAACCCTCGGCCAGATGGCGTTAATGTCTCATCCGCATCCAGCACCAAAATCCAATCTTTCGTCGCTTGATCGAGTGACACATTACGAGCATGGGCAAAGTTATCGCCCCACATTAAAAAATGCACCTTTGCGCCCGCCTTTTGCGCAATCATCGGCGTATCGTCACTAGAACCTGTGTCAACCACGACAATCTCGTCAACCAGATCCTTCACACTAGACAGGCAGCGAGGCAAATTGGCTGCTTCGTCTTTGACAATCATGCAGAGGCTAATAGTGGCCATGTTGAAAGGATTCTCTCCTATGTGACGTCGCTACGAGGTAAGCACTCACGCGAGTGAGCGCGATTGAGTGGGCTGACCTTCAAGCTTCGGTTTTCAATAAGGTTTGGGCGCGGTTTAGAGCAGCGCGGACTTGCTTAAATCCTGTGCCGCCTGCGCTGTTGCGAGCAGACACGACTTGAGCAGGGGCGATCGCCTCATAAATATCCCGATCAAACGCTGGATGCAGTTCTTGCCATTCATCTAAGCTCAAGTCTTTTAGCAGCTTGCCAGCCGCCAAAGAGGTTTTTACCACTTTGCCCACCAAGTTATAAGCCTCACGAAATGGGACGCCTTTGGCCGCCAAGTAATCCGCGACATCGGTAGCATTAGAAAAGTCTTCAGACACCGCCTGATTAAGCCTTTCTGGGCGAAACGTGAGCCCCTCTTGCAGCAAAATGGTCATGGCTTCTAAACAGCCCGATACCGTTTTTACCGTGTCAAAAATGGCTTCTTTGTCTTCCTGCAAGTCTTTGTTATAGGCCAAAGGAAGCCCCTTCATCATCACGAGCAGGCCCTGCAGGTGACCAAATACTCGCCCAGTTTTACCCCGTACCAACTCAGGCACATCAGGGTTTTTTTTCTGGGGCATGATGCTCGACCCGGTAGAGCAGGTGTCGCTTAGGGTCACAAAGCGAAACTCCTCTGAAGCCCAAAAAATAATTTCTTCCGAGAGGCGGGATAGATGAACCATAATCAAGCTAGCTGCCGCAGAGAACTCAATGGCAAAATCTCGGTCGCTGACCCCGTCTAAACTGTTGTGATAAATGTCATCGAATCCCAACAGTTCAGCCGAATAATGTCGGTCAATGGGGAATGTAGTGCCTGCTAGCGCACCGCTTCCCAATGGTGAAATGTTGACTCGCTTGAGTACGTCGCCTAGCCGATCCCAGTCTCGCTGGGTCATTTCAAAATAGGCTAGCAAATGGTGCGCTAAGCTCAGTGGCTGCGCCCGTTGCAGGTGTGTGTAACCTGGAATGAGCGTTTCTATGTTTTGCTCGGCGAGGCTAATGATGGCTTGCTGAAACGCTTTGATTTGACTGCGAATATGCTCAATTTGGCCGCGCAAGTACAGGCGCAAGTCGGTCCCTACCTGATCGTTGCGTGATCTGGCCGTGTGCAGCTTTTTGCCGCCATCGCCAATGAGCTCAATTAGCCGGTGCTCAACGGCAAAGTGAACATCTTCTTCATCTACACCCGGATTAAACTGGCCGTTTCGATACTCTTGACGAATCGTTTCTAGGCCAGAGACGATTTGGCTGCATTCTTCGTCGGAGAGAATTCCCACTTTATTCAGCATTTTGGCATGGGCCGCTGAGCCTGTGAGGTCGCATTCTAATAGCTGAATGTCGAAGCCGATGCTGGCATTGAACTGGGCGATCGCAGGATGCAGTGCCGACTCAAATCGCTGGCTCCAGGTTTGTTTCTGAGCCTGCTTCTGGGCCTGTTGATTGACTGACTGATTGACTGACTGATTGACTGACTGATTGTCTGACTGACTGTCTGACTGATTGGCTGTGTCTGACTGATTGGCTGGCTGCTGTTCTGGCTGATTGGCTGGCTGCTGTTCTGGCTGACTGTCTGAGGGGGCCGTTGATTGACTCGCCACTATTTCGCGCTTGCTCCTGCAAATACTCTTACTCTAGACGGGCTTAAGTCTAAGTACTTAAGCTCACCATACAGTAGCAGTTCGTGAGAATTTTGTGAGCGCTCTCAAATTAGCAATTAGCAATCAGCCATTAGCAATTAGCCGTACGACGAAAATGATCTAAAGCCATAGCCAATCACGATGCCAATGAGCATGGCCCACAGCTGACCCGACTCGTAAAATCCGCCGAGCATCTCGCCAGTAGATCCAATCAAATCTTGATCAAAATACTGGCCAATAACCGGTGTGCCTATTGTTACGGAGGCTTCAATTTGGCCAGGGTAAAACTCAAATGTTTCCATGAATTTGCTCAAGATAACGTGGGTTAGAGTTTTTTTAGCAAATACCTGTTTCAGTACCTGTCTCAGGCTTGGTTCAAGCTACTCTCACAACGTACCCATAGCGATATTCATAAATACAGGTTGTGTTAATTTGTCACGTTTTTTTAGCGCAAGCTGCAAGAGAGCTGCTGGAATTCAGCGGGCTGAGTCACCCGCATGACGACCAAGGTGGTGTCGTCTTCTGCACTGCGATCGCTCCCTACAAAACGTTGCAACATGCCAAACAAATAGTCCAAAATTTCCTCAGAGCTGGGCAGATTGCGGCAGGCCCAGCTAAACGATTCAATCAGGTTGTCTTCGTCGAACCGCTGGCCGCTGCGATCGGCAGCTTCTGTAAAGCCATCGGTGTAGTAAATGACGGTATCGCCGGGCTGTAACTGAACCTGATTTTCCTGATAGTGGGTGTCCATATCTAGCCCTAGCAGCATGCCGTCAGCATCTAGGCGGACGACCTGACCGGTTGCCGCCTGCCACAGCAAAGGCGGATTGTGAGCCGCGTTGCCATAGGAAAGCACCTGTGTGCGCGGATCGTACTGGGCACAAAAGAGAGTCACAAAACGGTTTGAGCTTTCTAAATCGGTACGCATCACGCAGTTTAGGTGCTGTAGCAAATGCCCAGGCGAATGGCTGTTGAGTACCTCGGCTCGGAGCATTCCTCGCAGCATTGTCATCATGAGGCCTGCGGGCACACCCTTGCCCATTACATCGCCAATCGCGAAGTTCCAGGGCTGTTCTCTAGAGGACGGGTCGTTGGGTCTACGCAGCTGATCGTAAGTGGTGGGAATAAAGTCGTAGTAATCCCCGCCTACTTTGTTTGCCGTATTGCACCTAGCGGCCAAATCGACCCCTTCAATATTGGGGCATTGGCGAGGCAGCAGCTGCGCCTGAATTTCGGCGCCTAGCTCTAGCTCTCTATCAAGCCTTTCTTTGTGACGTAGCTCACGAGTGAGTTCGTTATTTTCAATTGCAACAGCCGTTTGGTCAGCAACTAGGCGTACCAGTTTTTGACGGGTTTCGCTCCAGGTGTAGTCGCCCTCGTAGCTAAATACGTACAGTCTGCCGCGTTCTACGTTTTGGACAATAATGGCTGTCCCAAAAATTTGACAGTCTGCACCTAGGTAGCGGCCGGCCTGGCGGTCTAGGGCCAGCATGGTGGCATGGGTGATTGCCATGGCTTCATCTGCCGTATTGCTAGCGGCTGCCAAAGAAGCGGTCATTTGGCGGGTGGCCATTTCTAGTGCCATGCGGACATTTTGACATTGGCCTTCGGCGTCCCCTGCATTGTCTCCTGTGCAATGAAGCTGTTCTAGCCGCAGCTGTCCGTCGGGTTGAAACATGACCAGCGCGCCGCCCGAAGCGTCGGTAACGCGGCTGGCAATCATTGGGATGAGTTCTAAAAACTGAGTGAGATTGTTAAGGCTGCGGAGGGCAAAGCCCAAAGAACTTAAAAGGTCTTGAATTTTGGCCTGTTCTCTTTGTAGCCGAGCTACCAGCTCTCGCAGTGCATATACCGATCCGCTATTGGGCAGGATGCCTGCTCCGCCGCCAGGAACCGCGCCAGGAACCGTGCCAGACAGCGAGTTAGACGCGCTGCGATGACTGCCCTCTGGCGACGAATTAAGGGGTGGGGTCGGCCTAGACTGCATAGGAAAATGGGAGGGCATTAGAAAAGGGGGCAAAGGAAGGCAGTATCAGCCACAAACCTAAAAAATTAGGTTGTTGGATGCAGGTTAGCGTATACGCTAGCGCTTTGGTCGGATTAAGTAAACCCAGCTTTCGCCCATAGCGATCAAAAATTAGCCCTCACGATAGCATCTATAAGCCCATATTTAAGGACATTTAGGTTCAAATGGGTTCAAACTGTATCTTTGGGCCTACGGTTGAGGATGAGTAGCGCCTGAGAGTGTCTTTAGAGTGCCTCTATGGTTTGTCTGCAAAACTTGATAGCTTCGTGCTCAGAGCTGGTTTGCTGGGGGTAGTTAACAGGCGGTCGGCGCAGCAGAATTAATTCTACGCCTAGCTCAGCAGCGACTTGTCGCTTGACCGTTTCACCGCCGGGATGCCCGGAGGATTTGGCGACGACTTGTGAAATGCTCCACTGTTGCCAAAGCGCTTTTTCTAGTGCAGCTGAAATGGGTGGTTTTAGGGCAACTATTTCATCAGGTGTAAATCCAGCTGCGCGAGCTTGCGCGATCGCCTCAATAGAGGGCAGTATCCTAGCAAATAGCTGAGTGGTTTGCCGAAGTGTGGAAAACCGATACAAATCTCTACATCCTAGGGTCAGCAGAACTCGCTGATGGTGCAGCCGTGGGCTGGCGAGCAGGGCTTCAATTGAATCGACAACGGTGACTTTTGCCTGAGCAGATTCTAGAACCTGCGGTTGTACGGCAGCGCGTTCGTAGCGAAGATATGGAACGGTTTGAAGTGCGATCGCCTGTTGCGATATCTCACAGGCAAACGGATGCGACGCATCTAAAATACCGGCAATCCGCTGGGCCTGAATAAATGCCGACATTTGCTCAGGGGACATTTTACCCACCTGAACATTGGCCGACGGTGGATACAGGCGACGGGCCGACTCGGTGGTGACGGTGACGAGATAGGGGATTTTCTGCTCAAGCAAGGCGATCGCCAGCTGCGCACTTTCGCTAGTGCCGCCAATTAGCCAAATCTGAGTGCCCGCCGCCGAATCTAATGCCACTGCGCCGACTCTCCACAACCCGACTCTCCACCACTCGGTTCACGAATCGACTACCAACGAATCGACTCCCAACGAATCGATTCCCAACGAATCGACTCCCAACGAATTGACTACCAACGAACCTTATACAAATGAAAAAGCTCGCCTTCTTGTTGCTTGACGACCTTGGCACCGACAGTTTTAATGAGCGATCGCCATTCGCTCAACGGCTCTAAAAACACCTCCGCGCCCAAATAAGTTTCTAAAATCGCCCAGTTTTCCGCCAGTGCCTGCTCAGGGTCTACAACATCAAAGACAAAAAAGCCCCCTGGCTTAAGCAACGGCCTCACCGACTCCATCACAGTCTGCCAGTAGTCCACCGGGTAATAGCAGCTAAAACCTGTGGCGATAACCAAGTCAAAGCTTTCAGGTGCGTAGTCTAGTTGATGAGCTGGCCCTTTTTTGACTCCTTTAAAGAGCTTAGAATCGAGCTGAGGGCCTCTTTGGTGAAGTGTTTTAACCGCAAACTCGCTGACATCTTGCCCATGAAACAGCGCCTGCCAGCTTTTCCACGCGTATATTAAAAAGCTAAACCCACAGCCTAAGTCCAAACAATGCTGATTCTTTTTGGGCTGAGCAACCTGCCAAAAAGGAGAAGAAATTCGAGCTTGCAAAGAGCCCGCAGCCCAATCGCGAAACACCGACATCGCCTCGACTTCTTCAGGCAAGTCAAACGCTTTACCCTCATATTCTGCATTGAACCGCTGCTCAACCGCTGCAATCATAGATGGCCAAGGTGTAGACTTCTGCTTTAGCACTTCTCCTAAAGCAGAAGTAGACGCAATGCTCGACGACGACCCGGCTGAAGATTTGGGCGACTTACTCATAGCGATTGACTCATAGCTGTTTTTTTAGCTGTTTTTTTAGCTGTTTTTTGAGTTGATGATAGGACTCTTTGCGTTACAGGGCAGTCAAAGGAATCATTAAAAGCGATACCTAAGACTGATTAAGAGCCCTTTAGGGCCTTGGTAAAATTTCGTCTGTAAGCCTTATTGCTAGCCAAAAGCACAGGCCACAGCAAGGTGAGATACACCTTATTAGAGCTAAAGTCAGTCCGATTAAACCCATTCCAAAACTTAAATGCACCGCCGCTGTAAACCGCTAGCAAAATAATTGTAATTAGACTACTCATTGACCTGCTTCCAAAGTAAAGAACACAGAATTTGGATTTTCTTATTCTATTTATTTTTGACGCCACTGTTTTTTCTCGCCTGCAACTGTCTGGAAATGTAACAAGCCGAAGGAAGCGCCTCAGCTGAGCTTAAGTCAGAACGCTATGATTTCAGCAGAGATTTCAGCAGAAACCCCTTTTTCTATTTACATAAATCTATTAAAAGCCGACTTAATCTAACCAGCCCTTAATAAATACTTGGGAGAGCAAAAATGCGCGCAGTCCTTATGGCAGGTGGTTCAGGAACAAGGCTAAGGCCGCTGACCTGCGATTTGCCTAAGCCAATGGTCCCAATCCTCAATAGGCCGATTGCCGAGCATATCGTTCACTTGCTCAAGCGCCACGGCATCACCGAAATCATCGCCACCTTATTTTATTTGCCCGATGTCATGCGTGACTACTTTCAAGATGGCAGAGACTTTGGTGTGCAAATGACCTACGCCGTTGAAGAAGATCAGCCACTAGGGACAGCTGGCTGCGTAAAAAGTGTTCGTGAGCTGCTCAATAAAACCTTTTTGGTGATTAGCGGCGACAGCATTACCGACTTTGACCTGCAACAGGCTATTCGCTTTCATCAAGCCAACCGGGCCAAAGCAACAATCGTCCTAACGCGCGTGCCTAACCCGATTGACTTTGGCGTGGTGATTACCGACGAGTCGGATCGGATTGTGCGCTTTTTAGAGAAGCCTTCGACCAGCGAAGTATTTTCCGATACGGTCAATACGGGTATCTATATCTTGGAGCCAGAAGTACTCGACTACTTGCCAGCAGGCTGCGAGCAGGATTTTTCTAAAGATCTGTTTCCAACGTTGCTCGCTAAAGGCGAGCCTATATACGGATATGTGGCCGAAGGCTACTGGTGTGATGTGGGGCATTTAGAAGCCTACCGGGAGGCTCAGTATGATGCGCTTGCAGGTAAGGTTCAACTCGACCCATATCCCTATCCTGAAAAAACGACCGGGGTGTGGGTTGGTGCTAACTCCTTTGTGCATCCGTCGGCTGAGCTACAGGCTCCGGTGATGGTGGGCGATAACTGCCGGATTGGCGCGCGAGCTGTCTTGGAAGCTGGCACGGTAGTGGGCGATAACGTCACAATTGGCAGCGATGCAGACCTCAAAAGACCCATTGTTTGGAGTGGGGCGGTTATTGGTGAGGATGTGCATTTGCGGGCCTGCGTGTTGGCCAGGGGAACGCATGTAGCCAGAAGAGCACAGGTGCTGGAAGGGGCGGTGATTGGGGCGCTTTCTACAGTGGGTGAGGAGGCGAAAATTAGTACGGGCGTCAAGGTGTGGCCAAGTAAGCTAATTGAGTCAGGGGCAACGCTCAATATCAACCTAATTTGGGGTCACACGGCTCAGCGCAACCTATTTGGCCAGCGCGGCGTTGCTGGACTAGCCAATGTCGATATCACGCCGGAGTTTGCGGTCAAGCTAGGAGCGGCCTATGGCTCTACGCTCAAGCCAGGAGCGGCGGTGTCGATCTCGCGCGATCAGCGCAGCGTTTCCCGCATGGTTTCAAGGTCGCTGGTGGCGGGTCTGATGTCAGTGGGGATAGACATTCAAAACTTAGAAGCGATTTCGATTCCGGTGGCTCGCAACGCGCTGCCTACACTACAGGTCGCTGGAGGGATTCATGTGCGGTTGCATCCTATTCGGTCTGACCATCTTTTAATTGAGTTTTTTGACAGCAACGGCATTGATATTCCTAAGAGTAAAGAAAAGAAGATAGAAAGTGCCTACTTTAAGGAAGATTTTCGTCGTGCTCAGATTCATGAAATTGGCTCGGTGTCCTATCCTAGTAGCCCGGTTGATATCTATATCAAGGCGTTTGAAAAGAACCTGAATGCCGAATCTATTCGTAGCAGTAAGTCTAAGATAGTGATTGACTATGCTTACGCGCTCTCGGGAGCGGTGCTGCCACAGATTTTAGGTAAGTTTGGCTGCGATGCGGTTGTGCTCAATGCGAGCTTGAGCCATACTGCTCCTTCGCTGTCGGAGCGGGAAGTGTTGTTGGCTCAACTGGGTCAGGTGGTTCATGCACTGCAGGCTACCTTTGGCGTACAGGTATCGGCCAATGGCGAGCAGCTGATGTTGGTGGATGAAGTGGGTACGCCGATTAGGGGTGAAACGCTCACAGCGCTGATGGTGCATATGATTTTGACGGCGCATCCTCGCGGTACGGTAGTGGTGCCCGTGCATGCGTCAGGATCAGTAGAAGAAATTGCGCGCCGACATGGTGGCCGGGTGATTAGGACTAAGGCGAATCCAACCGCGCTGATGGAGGCTTGCCAAAGTCACCGCCGGGTGGTGCTTGGGGGCAGTGGTGATATGGGCTTTATTTTTCCGCAGCTGCATCCAGGCTTTGATGCGATGTTTTGCATTGCTAAGCTGATTGAGATGCTGCTGATTCAAGAGCGATCGCTTGGTCAGATATGGGAGGAGCTACCGCGAATTTCTCATCGTTGGCAAACGATACGCTGTCCTTGGACGATAAAGGGCGCACTCATGCGCTATCTTGTAGAGACCCATCCAGTCGAGAGTCTGGAGTTGGTAGATGGCGTGAAAGTTATTGATCCTGGCCAGGTTTGTAACGAGTCCTTTGGCAAGTCCTGGAAGGAGTCTGTTTACGGTCGAAACGGCGGTCAAAACGGCGGGCGAAATGGCGGTCATAGTGACAGTTATAGTCGCAGACAAGACCTCAGCCAATGCAACCGGCAGAATTGGATTTTGGTTTTACCCGATGCCAGCGAGCCGCTGGTTCATATCTTTGCTAGTGGCGAAGATCGCGATTGGGTTGATCATCAGCTTCAGGCCTACCAGCAGCGGGTACAGCAATTTATAGCATCCGAGCAGGAAATTAAGGAACAGACCGTATGAATAACTGTATCTTGATGGCAGAGATTGTAGAAGCGCCTCAGCTGCGGTACACAGCCGATAATCAAACCCCGATTGCTGAGTTTGTAGTTAAGTTTCCGGGCTTACGCGAGGGCGATACTCCAGGCCAAATGAAGGTGTTTGGCTGGGGCAATCTGGCTCAAGAAATTCAAGAAAAATATCAGGCGGGCGATCGCATCCTGCTGGAAGGTCGCCTAGGTATGAGTACCGTAGAGCGGCCAGAGGGATTTAAAGAAAAGCGGGCTGAAATGACCGTCCAGCGAGTGAGCCCGATCACCGAGCTACAGTCCATGTCTATTTCTGATCCGGCCCCTGTGGCTGAGGGCCGATTTGTCAGTAGTGGCGCTTCAAGCGCTGCGGTGGCTTCTGCCTCTACCCCTTCAGCGGCTGTGCCTGCGGCGACAGCTTCACCTGCTGCGTCAACTGCTGAGACAGCTGACTATGACGACATTCCTTTTTAATCCCTTTTGCTTTTAATCCCTTTTGCTTTTAATCTCTTCTGCCCTACTGGGGGTTTAGTTTGTTAAGGGTGAGATGCCTATCTCTTACTGTGAGATCTCAAAGGCTTCGCGGTCTTTAAATATTTGGAAGACCTGATCCATACTGGTGAGTTCAAAAAGCATCTTCACCTGCGGATTAATAGAGCACACAAACATATCACCCCCTTGGGCACGCAGCTTTTTAAGCACTGAAACCAGGGTGCCTAAGCCAGAGCTATCTACAAACGTTGTGTCTTTAAGATCCATTAGCAGCGTAGTTGCGCCTGCTGATAGTGCATGGTCTACTTGACTGCGTATTTCTTCTGCTTGGGTACCATCCAAAATACCGGAAGGAGTTAGCACTTGAACGGTCGTATTTGCACTCACCATATCTACCTAATAAAGCTTGTCGCTTGTTTCTATACTTGTAGCTATTTATAGCTGCTGTCTTCAGTTAGCTGGCTTTGGTCAGCTGTCTTCGGTTAGCGGTTGATCCAACCGACTCTATTCTTTTATTTTCGTGGAGTTTTTATGGAGTCTTAAGTCTTTGTTTTATATGGTTGATATTGACTTCCTTTTATAGTGCCCCTAGTTGAGCTGAATAAACGCGCTCTATTGTATGGTCTGTGTTGATGTTAGCAACCAAAGGGGTGGCTGAACCATATGTTGGACGATGCCCTGAACTATGTATAAGCGGGGGGATGAATAATTTAGGATGTAGTGCTTTCCAAAAATACGATACAAAATCGGCAATTTCCGGATCAGACAGGCCCGGTTTTCCGTTAGCTTTCATGGTGTGTTCGGCTTGCTGTCGCCACTGTAAAGACAGCCGATGGTCTTGCGGCTGAAGCACCAGTAGGCTGTCTAAAAACTGCCATAGGGGCAAATATTTTTGTAGCCGACGGTTGCTATCGCGTGCGAACGCTCGGTCGGCGGGGGTGTCAATAGGGCTAGGCAATTGAACGCGATCATCAGTAAAGTACTCATCTGCTAGAGGGCGCATGCTGACTAGCCAGCCCTCAAACAGCACAATCGTAGGGGCCAGACAGATTTTAGGTTGGGTGCGATCGCCCTGTCCGCCAATCAAAGATTTATCAAACTGCGGCACGCTAACTTTATCCTCTATTGAGGATGTCTTTAGCTGGGCTAGTGTAGTGAGCCCCAGATTCACATCATGCGTGCCTGGTGGTCCTCGCCAAATCAACCGAGGATCTTCCTGCCGCAGCTGTTGTCTCTCAGCATAGGTTAGGTACAAATCATCAATTGAAAGGGCCACGGTCTCATGCTGCAACTGTTTCAAGATGAGCTGTAGCACATGAGTGAGGGTTGTTTTCCCAGTGCCCTGCCCCCCTAAAATGCCCTGAATAAAAGTAGTTTTATGGGCCGTTTTATGGGCCATTTTATGGGTCGTTTTATGGGTCGCCTGATGGGCCTTGTGATTGGTAGACTGGTTAGCCTGTTGTGCCTTGTATTTATTGTCGATTTGCTGCGCAAAAGGTAGCCAAAATCGCCATAGCGGATCGATCCAGTCTGTCCAGTTGCCAGCTAGCGGCAACGTTTGGCCTTGTGTGCTTAGGCACAGCGATCGCATCAGATGGGCTCGGCTTTCGACGACTTTGGCAACATATGGGAGTAAGGCTGTAGGTAAGTATTCAAGCTGCGATTCATCGTCTTGCAAATACTGCCAATGGGTGTCGGGCCAGTTTGCTATTTCCCAGTCTATAAGCTGCTGTAGCTGTTTGGCGGAGGGCGCGTGGCCCTGTGCGGTGTCAGTTAGAATGCGGTGGATGTGCGCAACCGACTCAGAAAAAGGGGGGTGAGTCGGATGAATAAATGGTTGATTCATCTGCTGATTATTGGCTGACTCGCCTATTGATTCATCTGCTAACTCATTTACTGACTTATCTACTGAGCAACTTGAACCAATAGGCTGGTTGTACCATCGTCTTGTTGGGTGGCGGCTAAGGTTTCTATATCAGAAAGGAGGGGGCGTGCGATCGCTTCAATTGCACTAATGGCAGGAAAGGTTGGTCTGAGAGCGGCCTTGAGGGCAGGCCAACTAGCATAAAGATAGTTGCGATCGCCCGGCGGTAGCGCCTCAATCGCTTGGGTAAAGCCCTCGGTTGCAGGCAGTGTGTTGTCAGATGCCGCGAGTGCGCCCTCCAATGCGGGAAAGGAGCTGGCAAAAATCTCGTATTCTGTCTCGTATTCTGTCTCGTATTCTGTTTGTGGCTCTACTTGTTGTTGTAAATGCAACCCTAAAATTTCAGTTTCTAGGCTGTTAGCTACGGTCGAGCGCTGGCTGCGGCCGCCCAATGAATCCTGAGATCGAGCTTTGAAGCGAGTCCAGGCAATGGCCTTGCTATCCCCAATCGCGACGGGTACGAGGCTATAGCCCTTTGCTTGGGCGACCTCATCTAGTGCCCTGACACCCTCTGCACTGCGGCTCACAGCTAAAATCCAATCATTACCTTCAGCAATTCCGGTTTGGCCGATTGCGTAATTTCCCGTTGCCCAGCTCCAGGATTCTGCGAGTTCAAGCTGAAGAAACTCAGGCAGTTTTGTCCTGGGCAGGCCTGCGGTGTCAAGCGTCGCGATGAACTTTGGCAGGTTTTGTCCTGCGATCGCAATAGCCGTATTCGCCGGTAGAAACTTTAAGGCTGTGACTGGCTGCTGATTTTCAGAGGAACTAACGACTGTTTTGTCGCTCGCCTCACGGCTTAATCGTACCGAATTTGCGTTATCAGAGAGGGCTGAAATCGTTGGCCGAATATCTGCGGTGAGCCCGGCTGCTGTTAGGCCCAGACTAATGGCAGCAAAAGAGTGCTTTGAGTCGTTAGTCTTGAAATTGGTTTTGAGGTCGGCTAAATCCCAGTATGCGAGCCCGACGCGCTGTTCAGGTAGCTGAGCGACCGTCTGCCGATAGGCTCTGTTTTGGGCGAGGTTAGTGGCTGTTTGGCGGACGCGAATGCTCTGTCGCAAAACACGAACGTCATTGGCCAGTAGAATAAATCGATCTCCAACCAGCGCCGTTGCCGCCAAATTATTTTTACTAGCGTTGTTGCGATCATAGTAAAGTATCGGAATGCCGCTTCTGTGCTCGCTACTGGGCGTGTTTCCGAGTATGCTTTGCTGCTGCCAATAGAGCTGTAAAAATTCGCGCGCACGCGGCTGTTGACCCGCCGCAATTTCGACAACTAGCAAGTAGCCTGCCTGCTGGCCATTTGACTTATCTCTATCTAAGTCGCGCTCGGTCAAGGCAAAAGTAGCCTCGTTTCCTAACCATGGCTGAATGTCTTGGTCGTAGTCTATGCCTGTGCTAGCTAGTAAATTTTGCTTGGCCTGCTCAAGTTCGCGACTGTTTTGATCAGAAGACTGAGGTGTCGGCTGTGGTGATGGATTAGACGGTATCTGTCGCAGCGCAAGAAGCTTTTCGGGACTGGTTAACAGTGACAGGCTAAAGGGCGAAGTCGCGGGTACAAAGGCCGTAGAGACCGCAATCGGACGGCTATTTTTCTGCAATGAGGTGATTGGGCCGCTAGCCATGAGGTACCCAAAGCCCCCAATGCCGATTGCCAAGAGCGTTAGAGACACAGCTAGCAACCCTACCCAGAACTTACCAACCCTTGTCGTATTATTTAAGGGCGATTTCGAAGACTGTTCTTGAAGATTTTCATCAGGTTCTGGGGGCCTTTGTGCAGCAGCAGTCATCCGTTTGCGCTCTCGTCAGCTGACTTCGATCCCTAGTGTATATCGCCGTTGTATCACCGTGGTTATTGCCGTACCATGATTGCCTACAGCCCGCTGTAGACCGCTGCCTAGCCTATTACGCCTAGCCTATTCCTAAGACAGCGGGCCTAGCCAGTGAAGTTTATCCCCTTGGGTTTACGACTCTAGGTCTTGACTGCGCCATACTGCGACCAAACGCCCGTCAATATGAACATCTTCTGCGGGGTAGCGCATGGGTTCGTAGTTGGGGTTCGCTGGCTTGAGTACTACGGTATCTTTTTCTAGGTGGTAGTACTTTAGCGTCGTTGTAGACTCTACCCGAGCGGCGACAATGGTGCCGTTGCGAATGCGAGAAGGCTCCATCACTTTTCTCATGATGACGATATCGCCGCTATCGATCAGAGCTTCTATCATCGAGTCGCCGCTCACCTTAAGCGCAAAGTCTCCCCGTTTAAAGGGCAGTGTTGTTGGATCGAAGTGCTCAACGGTGTCGGTAAAGGCTTCTACCATTGCGCCAGCTGCGATCGCGCCAAAAATAGGCACACCCTGCGACTCCTGTAAAATCCGAATCGTCCGCGCTTTACCTTCGGTCCAGTCGATATAGCCCTTATTGCGTAGATGTTCCAATCTACTTTGAATCGGCGCTGGTGATTTAAGCTTCATCGCCGTCATCATTTGGCGAATAGAGGGAGAGTGGCGATTGTCTCGGATATATCTCACCAGCCAGTCGTAAAGTTCCTGCTGGGCGGTTGTTAAAGATTCCATCGCAATTTGCTGGTTAGCAGCTACATACTAATAAGAACAAGCGTACCAACTTATGCAAAGCTTGTCCATAGCAGCGGCAAATAAAAAGCAGCTAAAAAAGCAGCGATCAATAAAAAAGAAGGCACCCTCATTTTATAGAGATGCCTTCTTTTTTATTGAGTCACTGATGATTGAGTGATGATTCAGTGACTGAGCTTTAACGTTTTTTTGTAGGTCGTTTAGCGAATGTACTCTTTGAGTACACTGTTGCGATTGGGGTGACGTAGTTTGCGTAATGCTTTTGCTTCAATTTGGCGAATACGCTCGCGAGTCACATTGAAGATTTGGCCGATTTCTTCAAGCGTTTTCATTCGGCCATCATCTAAGCCATAACGTAGGCGCAGCACGTCGCGCTCACGGGGGCTCAATGTGCTTAGCACGCTCTCTAGGTCTTCGCGCAGCAGGCTTTTAGAAACCTCGTCTTCAGGTGTTTCACCATCGGACTCAATGAAGTCGCCTAGACGAGAATCTTCTTCTTTACCGATGGGCGTTTCGAGGGAAATGGGCAGTTGTGCAGACTTGGCGATAAAGCGAAGCTTCTCAATGGTCATTTCCATCCGAGTTGCGATTTCTTCTTCGGTGGGCTTGCGGCCTAGCTCCTGAGAGAGTAGCTTGGTCGTTTTTTTGATCCGCGAGATAGTCTCGTACAGATGCACCGGCAGGCGGATGGTGCGCGACTGATCCGCGATCGCCCGAGTAATTGCCTGACGAATCCACCAAGTTGCATAGGTCGAGAACTTATAGCCTTTCTCGTGGTCAAATTTCTCAGCAGCGCGGATTAAGCCTAGGCTCCCTTCTTGAATCAAATCTTGAAAAGATAGCCCTCGGTTCATGTACTTTTTAGCGATAGAGACCACCAGTCGCAGGTTAGACTGCACCATTTTGTCCTTCGCACGGCGACCCAAGTGCAATCGACGACGGAAAGCAGGCAGCGGCATATCGACCGCATTGGCCCAGTCTGCATCGGTGGGCTCGTCGTCTAGCTGATCATCAATCTCGTCGCGAATTCTTTCTAGCTCTAGCAGGTCGGCAATTTTACGAGCTAGCTCGATTTCTTCTTCAGCGCGCAGCAGCCGAATGCGGCCAATTTCCTGAAGGTATAGCCGAATAGAGTCTTCGGTATAGTGCTTTTTCTTGGTCTGAGCAGTGCGACGGCGAGTGGTCTTTTTCGCAGCGCCTTTCGATGCTTTGGCCTCTGCTGCTGCGGCATCTGCTTCAGCATCGCTTTCTTTCGCCGATCCCTTTTTGGCCTTAGTCGTAGCAGACAAACCCTTGTCTACTAAGTCTATAGTCGATGCTTTTCTGGATTTTGACTTCCCGGTAGCTGTAGCGATTTCACTACTGGGTTCTAGAATTTCAACCATTGTTTTAGCCTGGGTCATGGCGATGTTTCTTGCTCCTTAGCGGTAAGTGCGATAAGTCAGGTTCAAAAGTAGATTCGAGATTGAGCTTATCTATGGACATGTGATGTGTATAAATCTATTCAGCGTTTGGCTGCCAGATTATTTTTTGACTATTCACTTGATTTCTTATTCAGTGCTGACAATCGCGATGACATACCGGCGGTTTTCTACCTAAAGGTACATGAGCCAAAGGGCAGGTTCGATTCAGACTGAGAACGCAAGAAATAATGCAAAAAATTGCAAAAAAACTAGATGGTGAAGTTTGTATGATGTTTTTGTGACATGAAGCTTTATGCGGCCTTTCTGTCCGGCTTTTTGGTACATAAAATTTATGTACCTAGAACATACGCCTCGGGGAACTTACCGAACGTAACTATTTAGTCTGTCAGTTGACCAATTAGTCAATGTGCTCATGTCGAACCCAAATATTTTGCAGTTTTGCTTTCGAAAGTGAGGCTACCCACTAATTTAAGTAATCTTTAACCACTCCAGATCTGTTTGTAATAGCCCCGTAGATTGTAGCTTTTTAGACAAAAATTCACCACCTCTGGTTCCATCCTGTTGGATCATGCTCCGCTAGGCTCGGCAACATCACACCTTTATTAAGGCTGCTGTTAAGACCGCTGCGCTTATACAGTGTTAACACGGACGCCTCAAAAACAACCAGTTTTGATTAACTGAATTATTGTGATCTTCGTCACAGCCTACGTGGATATGCGGGCTGTGTAACCAGTTGAAAGTAAAGCTGAAAAACGGCGAAAAAGTTCCTTATTCTATGGTTTGATAAGCATTTTCTCTATAACTTACTGCCTCGTCGGTAGGCGACTTCAGATAGCCTGATAGTATCCATCATCTGTTTCCCTAAAGGCTGATTAGGACCGATTTGGAGTTGATTTACCTTTTTGTTCTGCGGAAAAATAAGCTCACTGTTCGAGATGCTTTGCGTGGGTTATCAGATGAATTTATAGGTCTTATTAGTTTTTTAATTTTTGTTAGTTTTTTAACTTGATTGAAAAGAATTGTATCGATTGCGCAAATTGAATAGTTAAGGGGACAGCCGAGCTTTTTTGAGTCGATTGGTTTCATACCATTGGGCGATCGCTGGTACCCATTCCTGAAAATGCGGCCAAATTGCCTCACACAGCTTTTGCGCCTCTAGTTGAGCATCTGCTTTCCACCGCAGATCTAATAGGTGCATCAGTGACCGAGCATTTGCTGAAAGCACCCAATGCTGCCGCACATCAAATGGAATCAGGCCCCGAGCGTGCTCTTCTGAAAAGCCTTGGTCAATCCGAGCTTTGTAGCGGTGGCAGCCCTGCACACACCACTCTAGATCTTGCTGCCGCAGGTCTTCTGTGTACTCATACTTCTTTCCCTGTCGGTCTGTATAAGCGCCTACAGGCCGTAAATAGAACACATCTTCCACATCGATTTTACCTTTGGCAACATCCAGAATTCGAGAGCCGGTATATCGAAAAGATTGGACATCGAAGCTTAATCCAACACGATGAGTGCGGATTTGCTGCATGGTGGAATGAGGGAAAAACCCGCAGTTCAGCACAATTTGAGGATGTTCCAACGGGCCGAAGTGGCCGCGTCCGCCTTTGAGCAGGTTGCGGATAATAAGCTCGCCTGCTTTTTCTTCACTGGGCCACTCGGCGCGCTGATCCCATACAAACTCTTCAGCATAGTCTTGATGCATGCCTGCATAAATTGTTTGCTGAGGGTTCGGTGTTTTGGAAATGACTTCGACTCTGAAACGATCCATATGAGCAGCGTAGAAAAACTAACAGGTCTGTGGCTTTTGATTTTCCTCTATCTTCTGATGCAATAGCAAATGCAATGCCAAACACCCAGCAAACCCGAGTCTGTCTGATGTCGTGACGATGAGATGTCGTAACGATGAACGATGCTTTTGATCAAATCGTGCTCTTGGTCGCTCTATTTGTTTTTTGTTTTTGTCGATTCCCCTGTCGGTTTTCGTCGATTCTAGTGGCGGTTCTTCGCCCCTGCAATACTATCTATAGCCGCTAAAATGACAGCAGTTGACAGGTTCAGCGCGCTGAATCAAACGGAGAAAAATATGGCATTTTTTGGAATGGGAATTGGTAAAAAGGACGCTATGCCGAGTGCGAAGGACGCGCTACCTGGGCGTGACAAAGCCATTGCTGTGCCGGATAAGCACTATGTGAACGGTAACCCGCTAGCAGCGCCGTTTCCTGAAGGTATGGAGCTGGCGGTGTTTGGTTTGGGATGCTTTTGGGGGGCTGAACGTAAGTTTTGGCAAACCGAGGGCGTTTACAGCACGGCAGTTGGCTATGCAGCTGGTTTTACGCCAAACCCAACATATCGAGAAGTTTGCTCGGGCATGACTGGCCACAATGAGGTGGTTCTGGTGGTGTTTGATCCTAAAGTGGTGAGTTACGAGGCGTTGCTTAAAGTATTTTGGGAGAGTCATAACCCAACTCAGGGAATGCAGCAAGGAAACGACCGAGGTACGCAGTACCGTTCTGGCATTTATACTTATTCTGATGCGCAGATGGAAGCGGCAAAAAGGTCTCAAGCAATGTATCAGGCTGCGCTGAGCGAAAAAGGCTATGGTCAAATTACAACTGAGATTTTACCTGCACCTGAGTTTTACTATGCTGAAGAGTACCATCAGCAGTATCTGGCTAAAAATCCGGGCGGTTATTGTGGCTTAGGCGGTACTAATGTGTCTTGTCCGATTGGGGTCGTTGCTGTGTCTTAAACATCAGGCATGCTTAGGACTAAGTTGTCTCTGTGGATGACGGTTTCAGCGCCAGCTTGTCCGAGTAGCTGCTCAATATCAGCAGAGCGGTGACCGCAAATTTTACGTAGGTCTTCGTCGCTGTAGTTGACTAAGCCTCGGGCGATTTCTTGGCCGTTAGGACCACATAGCAGGACAGCGTCTTGAGGCGAAAATTCGCCTTCTACTTCAGTAACGCCAGCTGGCAGTAGTGATTTCCCGCCGGTTCGGATGGCAGTTTCTGCCCCTGAGTCTAAATACAGCCGTCCGGCGGGTATTAGGTTGCCGGCGATCCAGCGTTTGCGGGCGGTGGGTTGCTTGGATTGTGCTTCAAATAGGGTGCCGATGGCTTCACCCTGGACGATTTTAAGAATATTCTCGGGCGTTTGCCCTTGTGTGATGACGGTGTGTGTGCCGGCAGTGGTGGCGATGCGAGCGGCTTCTATTTTGGTGGCCATGCCGCCCGTTCCCCAGCGTGATCCGGCGGCACCGATGTTGGCTTCTATTTGATTGATGTTGGAGACTCGACTGATGGGATAGGCTGTGGGGTCTTGCCGAGGATCGGCGGAGTAGAGTTGGTCTACATCGGTCAGTAAAAATAAATAGTCGGCGCTAATTAGGCTGGCTACCATGGCTGAGAGCGTGTCGTTATCGCCAAATTTGAGTTCATCTACGGCGACGGTGTCGTTTTCGTTAACGATGGGGATAACGCCGAGCTGTATGAGTTGGCGAAAGGTTCGGTAGCTGTTGATGTAGCGCGATCGCTGTGCTAAGTCGCTGCGAGTTAGCAGCACTTGGGCAATGGGCTGAGATAGTTCGCTAAAAAAATCGTCGTATACGCGAATGAGTCGTCCTTGCCCAACGGCAGCAACTGCCTGCTTTAGCGCTATTGTCTTAGGCCGCTCAGCGATGCCTAGCCGCGCACAGCCGACTCCTACTGCCCCTGAAGAGACGAGCACAATGTGGTGTCCAAGCCGCTGGAGCTGACAAATTGTTTCTACCAGCCTGGCAATGGTTGAAAGTGCTAGATGCCCGGTGTCGGGGCTCGTCAGGCTAGATGTGCCAATTTTGATAACGAGGGTGTAGGACTTGGGTTTGGCAATAGGAGGGGACATGTAGGATGTCAGGGGCTTTGTGTGAGTGGATATGGCGGGGCAGACGGTTGTTTGATAGCCGGTAATAGGCTAGCAGGCTTGCTAAAAAAATATTCAAAACAAGCGGTTAAAAACAAGCCATTAAAAATGGGGTCAGAGATGTTCTCCGAACCCCAATTTATTAAATGGATATGGTTTAACTATTTTTATTAAATGTGGCTTCTATCGCAGGTCGTGAATTAATTTAACCTTGTAAATATATTCTCTAAAAACTTTGTATTTCTACGTATTCATTATTTTCTTTTAATGTTCTGTATGACATTCTGTATGACCTGAAATTCTGTATGACCTTAGGAAAGGTCGCTCAATGTGATGCCTAGCTGCCGTGAAATCCAGAATTCGGCGTTACGTAACAGGTTTTTAGGGTCTCTACTATTGGGCTCTAACATGGGCTGCACTAAAACGGTAAATAGGCCCAGACGGTTGCCTGCTAAGATGTCGGTGAAGAGGCGATCGCCTACCATGGCGATATGCTCATAGGGCAAGTTCATGGCTTCGGCGGCTTTGCGCAGCTTACGGCGTGAGGGCTTGCCAGCGCTGGCAATAAACGGCACTCCCATGCCTTCTGCAATCAGCCGAATGCGTTCGTAGCCGACGTTGTTGCTCACTAACGACAGCGGCACGATGCTTTTAATTTCTGTGGCCCAGTCGGCGACTTCTGGATCGAGCTGTTTTCTCCCAACTGGAATAATGGTTTCGTCAACATCGAGAATAAGCCCTTTGATTTGGCGATCGCGAATCACCTGTGGGGTGATGCCTAAGACCGACTTGCCCAGGACTAAATCGGGCTGTAGAGAGGTGATCCAGCTCATAATGTTGGTTGGGTTAGTTGGCGATGGTTGTGTCTGAGGTGGCTTCGCTTAGTCGGCTGTTCTAGGCTGAGTGGTTTCGGTGGTTTCGGCGGTTTCCCTATCAATGCGATCGCGAATTTTACCCTGAGCCGACTCATGTTCTGCCAATGTGCGGCTAAAGACATGCGTGCCATCGTAACGCGCTACAAAGTAAAGGTACTCGGTTGGTGCTGGATCAACCGAGGCTTTTAAGCTGGCAATACCGGGGCTAGCAATGGGCGTTGGTGTTAGCCCTGGGTTGATGTAAGTATTGTAAGGATTGGGTGTTTCGACTTGGGCGTATGTGAGCGGATTTTCGGGTGTTTGCACAATGCCCAGGCCGTACTCTACGGTTGGGTCAGAGCCCATGGTCATGCCTTCTTCTAACCGTCGGGCGAAAACGCTGGCGATTTGATCGCGCTCTTCAGCGACGACGGCTTCTTTTTCAACCAAGCTCGCTAAAGTAACCCAGTCTAACAGGCTGTATCGGTCGGGTTGGCTCTGATAAATTGGGAGTGCGACCTGCTCAAAGCGACTGAGCATAATATCAACGAGGTCTGCGGCGGTGATTAAACCGCTGTCGATTTGATAGGTGTCGGGGTACAAGAACCCTTCTAAATGAGGAATTCCCTCGGGTAGCCAAGGATAGCGATCGTAGGGAATATCTTCGGTGGCAGCGAGGAATTCTTCAGCGCTTGTTAGGCCCTCGGCCTCGAATCTTTCAGCCATTTGGGTGCGATTCCAGCCCTCGGGCACGGTAAAGCTTTGTTGAATGACATCGCCCTCCCAAATGATACGGGCGATCTCACTTAGGCTTTGATTAGGTGAAATGACGTAGCTACCGGCCTGTACGCCTACGCCCTCGTTGCGAAATGACTTCCATTTGTTCAGTATCTTCCAAGCCGTTGTCGAGCGAATGAGGCCAGCGGCTTCTAAATCTTCCCCGATTTGGTTGGTGGCGGTGCCTTCTGGAATTTGCACCTGTACGAGATTTTCTTCGGCGATCGCACTCTCACCCACTTCATCGCTGGCCATCACAGGCGATTTTGCCCAGCTCCACCAGGCCCAACTTTGCCCTGCTACCATTCCGGCTAGGGCAAGTAACACAATAGTGAACAGACGTTTTGAGCGACGCATAGTTAAAGATCGGCGGAAGAGAAGGATGGCTAAGGCTCACTGTAAATACTCACAGTTTCCTTTGCAAACTCTAGCAAAAATAGTCAAACCTGAAGAAGCGCTGTGCTGTAAACGGCTAGCTCAAATGGCTGCCTTAAGCTCCAGTGAATGTTACCAGCGAATGCTACCAGTGAATGCCACTAATGCATGGCATGCTACCAGCGAATGTAACGATGAATCCCGGCTAGTCGAGGACGTCAAATAGTTTGTCTTCTAGCTGCGATCGCATCTTTTGAAAGTCTTCAGGGTCAACCAGTTCTACCGTGCCGTCGGCTTCACGGGTTGCAAAAAACAGCAGCGGCTCTAGCGGCGTACACAGCGTGTACTGCGACTCATTGTGAAAGAACGTCGCGAGCATCTGAAAGTCTTCAGTCATGGGCTCGCCATCATCTTCACTAATTTCCAGCGAGAAGCAGTCCTCTTCGTCGGCTTCTGGCAGATCGCCAGCGGCGGTGAGGGTATGTGCTGAGCGCTCTAAGGTGAGGTTTAGCTCAGCGAGAACTGCTCTTGCTGATGGGAACAGATCATCAATGTCATCATCTTCGACATCAACCAAGATTTCTTCATCGCCCTCTTCAGCGTCTTCGTCGCTTTGCCAAACAAATATTTCAATCGGTAAATCGACTGGCAGCAGTAGCAAAAATTCTGCACCATCGACATCTAGCGATTTTTCTACGTAGCAAGCAAGCTTGCGCCCCTCTTCGTCGGTTAGGGTTACGACGGGATACTCGGCGGGCTCATCAACTAAGTTAGGGTCAAACGCCATAGCTAGTGTTTCCCTAGGGGAAAAAGGTAAGGGGCAAAGGAAGCTAAAGGCCATTGTGATAGGCCATTTATTAGATTAGAGCATCAATGCCGATCTCTCATCAGAGATCTCGGAGATCTCTAATCAGGAAGGATGCGCAAAATTGTCGCCTTCGGCTATTTTTCGCTCATCTAGCCACTGCTGCAAAATGATAGCGGCGGCTTTGCGGTCAATTAACGCCTTTTCTTTTGTAAGCGACTGACGATTTTCTATCATCATTTGCTCAGCGGCAAATGAGGTTAAGCGTTCGTCTACAAATTCTATGGGTAGGTTCAGCGCTTGCGATAGCTTGCGAGCCTGCTTCTGAATTTTTTTGGCTTGTTTGCCAACCTCTCCGTCTAGGGTGTAGGGCAATCCCACGACTAATAGGTCTACGTCCCTTTCAGCCACTAGCTGACGCAGGGAATCTATAACGCTCTCAAAGCTTTTACAGTTTTTACAGTGCAGCGTTGTCAGGCCAGATGCGATGAGGCCAGTGCGATCGCACCCGGCTACCCCAATCCTTTTCGCACCTAAGTCCAACCCCAGCGCACTGACATGCTTGGGATTAATACGCTTTGGATCAGTAGACTTTGGATCAACAGGCTTTGGATCAACAGGCTTTGGATCAGTTAGCACGCGGGCTGTCGTCGTCTGGTACTTTGCCATCTTTGCTCCGTCCCTCTAACGGTAGCTTTGTCATATTCTCCAAAGAGAATCTATCCCAGGCCAGTCGATCCCAGGTGAGCCCGTCGCGCGATGGACTTTCGAGGATGAGGCCATCCCAGGAAATGCGCCCCGGCAGCGGTGTGCCAGTGGGCTGAAGCCCCGGAATGCCGCTTGGCAGCTTCAGGCCGTCTAACGCGCCCGATTTAGACTCACTCACCTTATGCCATACCGATCGCGACATCATCAGCGTGTGCTCAATTTCGAGCGCCCCGATTTGCCTGAGATACTCTTCTCGCTCCGCCTGATAGTCCAGTGACATAATGTGCATAGGCTGGTTAGGAAATTTCTGCACAATGCCTGCCATTTGTGCCATTAGCTCCGGGTACAGCCAAGTGTAGGCCGGATGCACTGTCAGCTTGGCGCTATGAGCCGCGCTGCCGTCCCGACAAATCTTAATTTCAAAAAAACCGATTGCCGTTTTGCGCTGAGGCTCAAAAACATAGGCCGACACGGTTTCTTCGCGATTGATTAGGCGACTCAGGCGCAGCTTGAGTTTACCGGCAAGTGAGGTTTTGAAGTCTTGAATTTGGTAGTCCAGCACTTGGCGTACCAAGGGCGGAATAGAGACCGTCTCTAGCTGATAGATCAGCTGGGCGTCAGCGTTGCTCACGGGTAGCAAGTTAGGCAGGTCAGGGTCGTGCTCGGAGAGCGTTTCTAGCTGCTCTGGCTGGATAGACCAGTAGGTCGCACGAGCCAAGGGCTGAAAGCCATTGTGCCGATACAAGGAGAGCCCAAAGGTGTCGTTGACATCGGTTTCGCTAATCCAGTATTGGGCCTCGCGAATATGCTCAAAGCAGTGGCGCAATAGATGTGAGCCCACATCTATTCCCAGATGTAATTTCGGTGTGTTGGGACTGTTTGTAGGGCTGTTTGTAGGGCTGTTTGTAGGGCTGTTTGAGCTATCTTTTGATCCGTTTGGCTGGTTCTTAAGGCTGGCTTCAGCGATGTCTTTATTTTCAGAGGTGGCTTTAGCCGACTGTCGATTTTTTTTGGCTGCTTTTTGGGCCAGGTTCACCAGCATCCGGTCAATTTTCCAGGTGCTCAGGGTGTGGTTAAACGGCGAAACCTGAATCATGCCGTGTAGATTTCCTTCCGCTTCGGCCACAAAGGCCGAAAAGAGGTGCTGAAGCGGATTGGGAAATAGCGTGAGCGCCTTCATGGGCCCATACCAACGGCGCAGCTGCTGAATGTACTCTGCAATCTCAGGCGCTTCGGTGGCGTGAGAGGCAATCTCGGTCGCGCCTGCGACTCTGACATTGTCTAGATCGCGCAGGTGAATGGAGCGGATGACGAGAGCCGAATCTGGCGAAGTACTTTTAGTCATGGGAACCTTTTGCTAGGTTTTAGGCTGCTGAGCGTTTGGGCCGAATGAGAACTACGGGGGTTTGTTCGTCGGCGTTGCCTGCTGGGTTATCAATGAGCGCCTGAGTGAGTAGCTGCTGATCGGTGTTAGCCGTCGCTGCTAATATCTTAACTGCTTTTAAATCGTTGACATCGACAATGGCGGCCTGGAGCCCTGTTTCCTGAAAAATTTGGTCTACTAGGCGTTGGGAATGTTCGGGGCCTAGCACAATGAACTGGTCAAACGGGGGTAGGGTGCCGGTGACATCGTCAATGAGGCGGGCTTGCTCACCTGCAAGCTGGTAAAACATGCCGGGCTTGCCAAATATTTTGGCGATCGCACCTGCTACAAATGCGATCGCGACCTGCCAAGAGCCAGAAACATCAATCAGCGTTTGCATTCCGCAGGCAGTGGCCAAGCTAGAGGTCGGCATAAAGTAGTAGCACAGCCGCTTAGCCAACCAACCCGGTTTCACCGTATTGGGATGACGCAGGCGGCCCTGCATAATTGCCACAGGCGTTTCGCCAATCGTGACAATGTCTCCCGGCTGAGCACAAGGCTTGACATAGTGCTTCACAATCTCAACAGTGCTATCGAGGTTGGTGAGCAAATGGGTGGGCACTGGTAAAACATGAGCAACGCTGTTTTCGCGCCAGTTTGTGGCCGCCTCAGGCTTAGGAAACTTGAGCGGAAATACAAAATGCCCGGTTTTGGGAATGCGACCCTCGGGGCCATAGGTGGTGTAATGCACCTGCACCCACAGCGACTTAAGCTGGCTTAGGTCAGGGCCAGTGATGTCGATATTGAGCTGTGCTTTAGTCGCTTTGCCCAGCTTGACGATGTAAGCAAACCAATAGTTGTCGGCCCGTGCGGGAAAGTCGTCATGCTGAGGAATAATCTCTGTTTTAACCGTAATGCCGTCTAGCTTGCCGCTAGAGAGCAGCTGATGCTCAACCGTTACATCTGAGATGAAAATCTCTAGGGTGCGAGTGCGGTTGGTAAAAACAGTGTCTAGAGAGATGGCATAGTGATTGGGCTCATAGGTACCTAGCTTCCACTCCTGGGCCGTTAGCTCTAGATCATTTCCAGGGCGCTGCCGATATTGCCACTCTATGAATAAATAGACGGCGATGCCGATGAGTATCAGCAGTACAAATAACGTTCCAATAGTGGCCACCATGCCTAAAACCTGTTCCTACGGTTAATTAACTACGCACCAGATTGTAGGTGATTGTAGGCATACGGCGATGCACCCAGAAAAGTTTGGAGATGAAAGTTTGGAGATGAAGGTTTGAAAAAACTAGCTTGATAGACTAGCTCAATAAACTAAAGAGCGCGTCGTCTAGCTCGTAACCCAGCATTTGGGTCATAAACTTTAGCCTTGCGCGGCCATCAATGCCTTGTGATTTGAGCCAGGTATCTAGGACAAATACCTTACTCATGACAAATATTTCGAGGGCTTCAGGGTTGTAGCGAATGCCGTCTACTGTGCTGAACTGATGGGGAACCAGCATCGCTGTATAGCGGCTAAGTTCGCCCGATTCCCAGTCTAAATATAGGGGTAGCCAAGGATACTGGGCATTGAGCCGGATGAACCACAGCCGGACTTCTGGAATCTCAGATAGCTCGCGGGGGTCGCTTTCTTGTCGCGGAAAATTAATTTCAAAGCTAAAAATAAGTTTTGGATCGCTTAGAGATTGGGCTGCTTTGGCGTTGGTCAAAATGGGGTCTATGACCTGTTGAGCTGGGGAAAGGTCTAGCGATTCAAAGTGGGGAGTGGTGAGGGCGATCGCATGTTTCATAGGCACTTTGTAATGAACAGTCTTTGGAAAAAATCACTTGCGCTATTGGGCCGGTTCGTTTGTATTCTTTTCCTTAGTATTTATTTGTCTAGCGTTTTTAGGCGAGTGCTGTAGTCAATTTCGACGGTAAATTCAGATGGTCATTTCGGTCAACACTTCTCAAAATCGGGCCAATACTGGGGCAAATGCTAGGGCCAGCACCAAGGCCAGCACTAGGGTCAACACTAGGGTCAATAACATTGGTGCCGACGCTAAGGCCAACAGTGATGCCAAAATCCGAGTCTGCATTACCTTAGGCACTCGCCCGGAAGCCATCAAGCTCGCACCTGTGATTCAAACCTTTCAGCAGCTGCCTCAGTTTGAGACCACCGTGGTACTTACCGGGCAGCATCGCGAAATGGTCGCTCAGGTAATGTCGCTGTTTGACCTGCAAGCCGACTACAACTTGGATATTATGCAGCCCAACCAGTCGCTAAGTGACATTACCTGCCGCAGTTTAAAGGGATTAGAGACGCTGTTTGGTGAAATAAAGCCCGATATTGTGATCTCTCAAGGGGATACCACCACGGCCTTTGCCGCCGCGCTCGCAGCCTTTTATCAGCAGATTCCGGTCGGCCATGTAGAAGCGGGCCTACGCACCGACAATATTTTAAATCCGTTTCCAGAAGAAGCCAATCGGCGGCTCGTGTCGCAAATCGCAACCCTGCACTTTGCGCCGACTGCCACCTCAGTGGTTAACTTAACCGCTTCTGGGGTGCGTCATGGCATTCACCAAACGGGCAATACTGTGATCGATGCATTGCTGACGGTGGCCGATAAGTCGCCTATTTGCGATGTGCCTGGCCTAGATTGGGATCAGCACCGAGTGATTTTATCAACGGTGCATCGCCGCGAAAACTGGGGTGCGCCGCTGCTAGATATCGCTCAGAGTTGTTTGGAAATTTTAGAAAAATTCCCCGATACGGCGCTACTGCTGCCGTTGCATCGAAACCCTACTGTGCGAGAGCCGCTTAAGGCCCAGCTCGATAGCCATCCTAGAGCCTTTTTGGTGGAGCCTTTAGACTATGGCCAGCTCGTCGGCGCAATGAAACGCGCTACGCTGCTGCTGACTGACTCGGGCGGATTGCAGGAGGAGGCGCCTGGATTAGGGAAGCCAGTACTGGTGCTTCGAGAAACCACCGAACGACCCGAGGCCATTGAGGCCGGTACGGCGAAGCTAGTGGGCACTGATCCGGCAACGGTGGTTGCGGCAGCGGCTGAACTGCTCAGCAACCCAGCGGCCTATACAGCGATGGCTAAGGCTGTGAATCCCTTTGGCGATGGTCATGCTGCTGAGCGCATTGCTCAAATTGTGACTGACTACTTCGCAGATCATTTTGCAGAACTTAGCTCAGACCAGTTTAAATAGAGGGCGGCTCAGAGCCTGGTTAATTCCAGAGCCTGGTTAATTCAAAGCCTGGTTAATTCAAAGCATGGTTAATTAGTCTTCGTCTAGCAAACTCTTTTTAGAAGCCTTGAGTTCTTTCCATA
Organism: Phormidesmis priestleyi Ana; assembly: GCA_001314865.1. GTDB lineage: Bacteria > Cyanobacteriota > Cyanobacteriia > Phormidesmidales > Phormidesmidaceae > Phormidesmis > Phormidesmis priestleyi_B. Next base: position 52,430 of record LJZR01000009.1, read on the forward strand.
TTTTTTTGATGTCTTTGTAGGCTTCGACTGAGCTGAGTTTGCCACCCGTTTCTAGGGCGCAAATCAGCGCTACTCGCTGGGCAAATTCTTGTAGGTTGGCGTTGAAGGTCAAGTTCTGAGGCGTGAAATCGCCTTGGTACTTGTTGCGAGGCAGAATGAACTCGTCTCTAATTTGTTTGCTATCTTTTTCGGCCATTTTTAAATACGCCTGCCTATTTGTTTCTAAGGTTAAGTTACCGATTATTTATTTTCTTGTAAGGATTAAAAAGATCAGACTTTGGGCTGAACTTGGGGCACTGCTAAGGTCTAATAAGGTCTAATTATGCATCTTTTTCTTAATATTTATTTGTATTGTAACTTTGCTTTCTATTTGCGTTGCCTACTGCCTATTTCCTGCACTTGATTCTAGTTACTTCACCTATTTGTTTGTGCCGCCTACAGTGCTTTTACTGATATACAGGTTGCAGTATACGGGGCTTTGTTCTTTTGCTTGGTTTCTGCCTAAAGTTGCATGAGGCTTCTTTTTTTTCAGGCTCTTTTGCCCGCTCTTTTGCCCAAGTGCTTTCTTGGACAAGCGGATAAATTGACCCATAGGTTGCCCCCGCTCAGAAAATGAATGGGTAAGATATTAGTATCAAGTATTTTCAGTGTTTTGAATGCTATGTCGAAGCGATATCGAAACGATGTCACAACTGAGCCTGCATTAGCCGATGAGCCACGCTTTTTTGACTAGCGCCCTTTTTCTAGCTCTTTTCTACCTTTTGTGTTTATGAGTCAAAGTCCAGCGTCCGGCGTGCTAAGCGTTACTTATCGTCTGCTGTCTTTTATAAGTTGTAAGGTTGAGCGAGAAATTAGCCTAAAAGTGGGGCTTTTAAGTTTGGGGCTAGCGGCTCTATCGGCATTGCCGAGTGAGGCGGCTGAGCGCGTAATTATTCGGGTGGGGCCGCTACGGCAGTCGATTGAGTTGACTGATTTGGAGTTGTTTGCTCAAACGGGTGAGGTGCCGGATACGCTGCGTTTGTATGAGCGATTTTTGTCGCCTCAGGTTCAGCGTAGCTTGAATCAAACGCTGGATTTGGATCCGAGTATGAGCGATCGCATCATTACTGATGTGATTGACTCGCCTAACGGTGAACTGTTGTTAGATGCGCTTGCTCGGATTGCGCCTAACTTGACCATGCCGCAGCTTCAGGCTGCGGTTCGCTTGGCTGCGATTCAGAGTGAGGGCCTCAGTGTGCTGGGCATTTTACGGGCGATTCCGCAAGATACGCTAGAAGTGGATTTGAGCGCAGCGATCGCACTCGCTAGCCAACTCAATATCTCTAACTTGGAGAGTCGTTCGCTTAGCGGTGTGCTAGAGAAGGAACTCAAGATGGACTTGAGCGCACCCTTGTCCGTACCATTGCCTACCGATATAGACCCGGCGGCGAAAGGTTCGGTTGATTTTTTTATGCGATCTGTTTCCTTTTATGATGATGATCGCGATCGCGTAATCGCCGCCAACATCTACCGCAGTGCCGATCCGCAAGGCCCCTTGGTGGTGTTTTCTCATGGCTTTGGTGCAGATCGCTACTTTTTGAACTATCTGGCGGAGCATTTGGCAACCCACGGCCTAACGGTGGTATCTATTGAGCACCCCGGTAGCAATGTACAGGCCCTGATGGAAATGCCGCTGGACCCGGAGATTGCTAAGACGCCGAGCCGCTTACTGCCGGCATCAGAGTTTTTGGATCGACCTCAGGACGTGAGCTTTGTGCTAGATCGGCTGGCAGAAACGAGTCGGAGTGTGCCGGGTTATAAGGATGTATTTAATACCGAAGATGTGACGATTATTGGTCATTCTTTGGGCGGCTACACGGGGCTAGCACTGGCTGGGGCCAAGTTGGATTTGCGATCGCTCGAAAGCTTTTGCCAAGATATTCAGCCTCTAGGCGTCTCTCCGGCTGACTGGCTACAATGTGCCGCGGTGAGTTTAGACGATAAACAGGCGGACTTAAGTGACCCCCGCATTAAGCAAGTCATTGCCATGAACACGCTCACAGGCCAGCTATTTGGTGAAGCGGGTCTATCAGAAGTCCGTGTTCCAACGCTGCTGCTTACGGGCACCCAAGATGGCGTTACACCAACTCTCGACCATCAGCTTTTGCCCTTTGAGCAGTTAGCAGGGCCGAAGTATTTGCTGGCGGTCATTGGGGGCACGCACTTAAGCACGGGCGATCCAGATAATGTGAACCCGGCGCTTACCCAGCTGCCGTTTATGCCCGAACTGCAACCCAAGCTGACTGAGAATCTGCGGCAGATGCTGCGGGGCGTTGCTTTGAGCTTTGTAGCGCAGCGATCGCCCGTTGCCGCTCAGTATAAACCGTTCTTGAGTTCTGCCTATGTGCAGTCTTTTTCGACCACTGAGTTGCCTTTGCGCCTGGTCGAAACCTTGCCCGATAGCGTCCGCAGCTGGATTATGCTGACCGAACGACTCTCAGCGAGTCAAAAGCCCAATTTAGCCGACCGGCTAACTTCTTTGAGCTACCTTAAAACGCTGGAGAATAAGACTCAAATTCAAAAGTCAATCGCGGTTCATCTTCAGGCTTCTCAAGTGGCGACCGTTTTGCGATCGCCCCTGCCATTCATGATTGGCCGATAAATTGACCTAATTAACCCAAAAAAGTTATTGATCCAGTTGTTTCCCGCCTATAGTTACTAGTTGTTACTAGGCGGCATCAGACTTCTCAAAGAATTTTGATTTTTTATGCCGCTGATTGGCGAGAGTTCTGTAAGAATGAAAGATCAGCAGGCGGTTGTAATAGCCCGACTGACCCTTTCTTAATTCCACAGCTGGAGAAGATTTCAATGCCGGATAATCGCAAAAGTCAGGTAGTTACCCAAGGCGTGCAGCGGGCTCCTAACCGAGCGATGCTAAGGGCTGTGGGCTTTGAAGATGGTGACTTTGAGAAACCCATCGTTGGAATTGCCAACGGCTATAGCACCATTACGCCCTGCAACATGGGGATCAATGCTTTGACGCTTCGAGGCGAATCGGCACTGCGTGAAGCAGGCGCAATGCCGCAAATATTCGGCACGATTACCATTAGCGATGGTATTTCGATGGGCACCGAAGGGATGAAGTATTCTTTGGTTTCTCGCGAGGTGATTGCAGACTCGATTGAAACGGCCTGCGTGGGGCAGAGTATGGATGGGGTGATGGCGATTGGCGGCTGCGATAAAAATATGCCGGGGGCGGTGATTGCGATCGCTCGCATCAATATTCCTGCGGTGTTCGTATATGGCGGCACCATCAAACCCGGCCATTTAGACGGGGAAGATCTCACGGTGGTCAGCGCTTTTGAAGCTGTTGGTCAATACAGCGCTGGTAAAATTAGCAAAGAGCGGCTCGATGCGGTTGAGCGTCATGCCTGTCCTGGCGCTGGCTCATGTGGCGGCATGTTTACCGCTAATACAATGTCTTCTGCGATTGAAGCGATGGGCTTAAGCCTGCCGGGATCTTCAACCATGGCTGCTGAGGATGAAGAAAAAGCGGAGAGCACTGAAAAGTCTGCTTTTGCCCTAGTTGAAGCGATTCGCAAGCAAATTTTGCCGAAGGATATTCTCACACGCAAGGCGTTTGAGAATGCGATGGCGGTCATTATGGCGGTGGGCGGATCAACCAATTCGGTGCTGCATTTGTTGGCGATCGCACATACCGTAGGCGTCGATCTCACCATTGAGGACTTCGAAACCATCCGTCTCAAAGTCCCTGTCTTTTGCGACCTAAAGCCCTCAGGCCGCTATGTTGCCACCGATTTGCACAAAGTCGGCGGCATTCCTCAGGTGATGAAAATGCTCCTGAATGAAGGACTCCTGCATGGCGACGCCCTCACCATCAGCGGCGAAACCGTAGCCGAAGTCTTGGCTGATATCCCCGATCAACCGGCTGCTGACCAAGATGTCATTCGTCCGTTCTCCCAACCCATGTATCCGCAAGGCCATCTCGGCATTCTCAAAGGCAATCTTGCCCTCGAAGGCGCTGTTTCTAAGCTCACTGGCATCAAAAACCGTTCTATCACTGGCCCTGCTCGCGTCTTCGAGTCTGAAGAAGACTGCCTAGATGCCATTTTGGCGAACAAAATAAAGGCAGGCGATGTGATTGTCGTCCGCTACGAAGGCCCCAAAGGCGGCCCCGGAATGCGTGAAATGCTCGCACCTACCTCGGCAATTATTGGCGCTGGCTTAGGCGATTCGGTGGGTTTAATTACCGATGGCCGTTTTTCTGGTGGCACCTATGGCATGGTTGTGGGCCATGTCGCGCCCGAAGCAGCGGTCGGCGGTACGATTGGCCTAGTAAAAGAAGGCGACTCTATCACCATTGACGCCGATAAGCTGCTGCTACAGGTCAATGTTTCCGATGACGAGCTAGCGGAACGCAAAACGCATTGGAGTCCGCCGAAGCCTCGCTATGAGCGTGGCGTGCTAGCGAAATATGCCAAGCTGGTTTCTTCGAGCAGCAAAGGCGCAGTGACTGATCGAAACCTATTCTAAAGAACCCTAAGGATTCAAAAGGGATTCAAAAGGGGTTCAAAAGGGGTTTAAATAGCCAGCTAGGAACATCAGCTAATGTTCCTAGCTGGCTACTTTAAATATCTCTCAATGCTCGGAACAATCAGGCACTTGCTCAGTTATGGGGTGTTATGACGGGCTAGGTGGGCCACAATTTTAACCACTTCAATGATGTCTATAGGCTTGGTGAGATGAACCTGAAATCCTTGCCTCAGGGCTTCGTCGCGATCTTCGTCGCGGGCGTAGGCAGTGAGGGCGATCGCAGGCGTGTGCCGATGCCGATCTAAATTGCGAATTTGCTTGAGCAGCGTATAGCCATCAACCTCTGGCAAACCAATATCGAGCACCAACACATCTGGCTGATAAGTTTCTAACAAACTCATGGCCGCTGCCGCCCCGTTTGCCATCGTCAAGGTTGCTCCATAAGCTTCTAGCGCCACTGTTACAATTTCACGAGAGTCCGCATCATCATCCACACTCAGTACCTGAATGCCGGTTAAATCCATATCTATTTCGGATTCTGGTGGTGGCTGATAGCTCTCCTCAACGGCCATTAGCGGCAGACTGACCGTAAAGATTGCCCCTTTGTCTTCGCCCAAGCTTTCAGCCATAATCATGCCCCCATGCATTTCAACCAAATAGTGAACAATGGCTAGCCCGAGCCCTAAACCGCCGTAGCTGCGAGTAATGGTGGCGTCTTCCTGTCGAAACGATTCAAACAAATGGGGCAAAAACTCAGCTTTAATGCCTTTGCCGGTATCACGAACCGTAATGGTTGCCTGATCGTCTATTTGCTCTAGACGAATGCTCACCTGACCCCGATTGGGTGTGAACTTTACTGCATTGGAGAGTAAATTCCAAACAATCTGTTGTAGCCGAGTACTGTCACCCAAAACCATCGCAGGCTGAACAATGTCATAGGTGAGAGAAAGCGACTTTGCCGTGGCTGAGACTTTTACCGTTTCTATTGCTGAGGTGATGACTGAACCCAGTGAAACGGGCTCGGGGTTAAAGGCCAGCTTGCCACGTAAGATTTTTGCAATATCCAACAAATCGTCAATGAGTTGGGTTTGCAGCTTGGCGTTACGCTCGATTGTTCTAAGGGCCTGAGTGGTTTTCTCTTCGTTCATCTGGCGCATTTGCAACAGCTTGACCCAACCCAAAATCGGATTTAGCGGCGATCTGAGCTCATGAGAAAGCACCGCCAAAAACTCGTCTTTAATCCGATTGGCTCGCTCGGCCTCGGTTCTGGCTAGGGTTTCTCTGGTCAAAGCCCGATCTAGCTCTTCAGAGGTTTGTTTTTGTTCGTGAATATCTATGGCCGTTCCATACCATTTCACAATCTCACCCGACTCTAAGCGATCGGGCATGGCTCTGTTCAAGTACCAGCGATACTCACCATCGGCGCGTCTGAGCCGGTGCTCACATTGATAGAAACAGCCGCGATCAACCGATAGCTGCCATAGGCGCGTCATTTTTTCAACATCATCAGGATGGACACAGTCTTGCCATGCCCATTTATCCGCCGCTGCAGTGGGTACACCCGCATAGTCATGCCAATGAGCGCTGTAGTAGTCTAATTCTCCATTGGGAGTGGCTGTCCAAAAGATTTGAGGGAGCAGCTCAGTAATCAGCCGAAATCGAGTCTCGCTCTCTTTAAGTGCCAGATCATGTTTTCGGCGCTCTGTAATTTCCTGGCAAACAATACTAATACCGGCGGGCTGACCATCTTGTCCGGGGAAGGGGTAGAAGCTTTCTATCCAGCTACGCTGAACGCCCGGTTGCGCCGGGGTTTCCCCATTGATTTCTGTGTTTAAAACAGGCTCTCCTGTTTGCAGTATGTGCCGGAGTTGCGGTTCGGCTTCGTCGGCTAACGCCGGCAAAATCTCTCTTACCGACCGACCGATGTGGTCTTCTACGCTCACTCCGTTTATTTCTGCTAAGTTTTGATTGATTCGTACAAACCGCAGATTGGTGTCTAAAACAGCCAGCCCAATTGGGGCCGTTTGATAGATGGTTTCAATCTCTGAGAGTTGAGATTCTATAATGCTTTGTCGATCTCTGAGGCCCTGCTCAGTCTGTTGGCGGTAGGTAATATCTAGTCCTGAAGGGACTAAATACTCAACCTTTCCACTTTCATCTAGCAGTGGAACCAAAGAAAAATCAATCGTGACGAACTGGTTTTCACCGACCTTGACAGGAACATCGTAGCGAACCGTTTCGCCTGTCGCTGCTCGATGAATGGCTTCCCATAGCTGCGCCTGAATCTCTGGAGAGTAAGACCACCAGTAGGCATCTGGGAAGGGGCGTTCTAAAACGTCATCGCTTTTTAGGTTGGCAGCGTCTAATGCGAGCTGATTAGCCTCTAGTAAAATGCCGTCTGGCGTCAGTAGTCCTACAAAGCTATAGAGCCCATCTAAAACCTTGCGCAGGCGCAGGCGACTTTGTTGCTCTTTATGTTCGGCCTGCTTCAGCTCGGTTAAATCATGACAAATCCCCATAATGCCTAACAGCTGCCCTTGCGAGTCTTGCCAGGGGACTTTAGTGGTCATCAGTGTTTTGGGTATGCCTTGAGAAACAATTTGTTCTTCAAAGGTCACAGATATGCCCGTTCCCATGACTTGGGCATCTGCTCTCTGGATGGCCTCGAAATCCTCTGGCAAAAATAAGTCACGGTCTGTTTTGCCAATAATGTTGGCAGTCGCGATACCTAGCCAGGCAGAGGCTGCTTCACTTATCGTGACATAGCGACCCTCGGTGTCTTTGAAATAGATAAGGTCGGGGGTGTTTTGTAGCAGTGTTTGAAAGGCCGTTTCTAAGGTACTAAAAGGCTGGGAAGCTAGAGTCTCTAACTCTGATGGGCTGGTTGGTAGGGTGCTTTGGGGCGATCGCACTTCAAAAAAGGTCGTCATCACTGGGCCCGAAAACCCCTCAAGGCCCCCCTCAATGACATCGTGTTCCTCACTGGCTTCTAGATGGCTCTTACCTGGCTCCCTCTTATTATTAGTATTATTAGTATGAGAGAGGGGCTGCGTTTCGATAGCCAGCCATATCAGCTCACCATTCGGTCGATAGAACCCCATTGCCGCATCTCCCTGACAAGCTTGGCCTGTACGCAGCGTCCGCATCACGGGATAATCGTCTAATGGCCAAACCGAACCATCTGGATATATGGTTTGCCAAGGGATATTATTGGAACTCTCTAGCTGCGCTTGCGTCAGGCCCAAAATGTTTTGGGCCGCTTCGTTATAGGCCGTAATAGATCCATCAGCGCCATGAATAATCACCCCCTGCTGGCATCGTAGTGGGTTGCCAATCGGAGTACCCATAGGTTGTTGCTCAGATTTGGCGCTTGACATATACCAATAACCTGGTAATTAGATAAGCTGAATCACAGCTATGTAAAAACGGGATAAAGCGCGGGGTTAAAGCGATAGATCTGTCACCAAGCTGCTGTCCTTGAGCTATGTCACGAGAGGTAATTGAATTAGCTTTTAATTCTACTAAAGGTATGTACCTAAAATATACAATACGATTATGTAGAAAGTTAACAAGGGAATAAAGGGTAGAAAATCTGCCTAAGGGCCAGAAAAATTGCAAAATATGCTGCAAAAGTGAGCCAAAGAAAGAATGTCAAAGGATTTTGACTTTATGGTTGCTCACTTTTGCTGGCAAATTAGTTGCGCCCTAACCCAAATGTGATTCGCCGAGCACCAACGTGGTCTGCACGGCTCAAAATATGCAGGAGGGTTATCTTGGCGTGGATGGCCTCTGCAAGGCGATGCACAAGCTTGAGCCGCTCAAAAATAGGCGGCACAATTAAGGTGACTGCTAGGAGCACTGCGATCGCGCCAATCGGTTCTTCCTGAAAAAAATGAAAGACTTTAGACTGGCCAACAAGTAAAGAAAAATTCAGCAGCAAACTGTGCAAAGGTGCCATAACCCAGACCATAAGAAAGTTGTTGGAGCGCTAAAGTTTAGATAAAACTTTCAGGACTGAGCCTTATCGCCAGAGTAGGATCAGGGTTTCTAAAAAACAATGAGCTTGAGCATCGTAGCCCGTTTTTTGATCCTGTTTTTCGATCCTGTTTTTCGATCCTGTTTTTCGATCCTAGAGGGTAACGGCTACGGTAGGGTAAGTTTGGCTCACAGGAAACCGTTGCAAATGACACTTGCCCGCAAAGTTCTGATTTACGACACAACGCTTCGAGACGGCATTCAGCGGCATGGCATCGCCTGCTCGCTCGAAGACAAAATTAAAATTGCCCGAAAGCTCGATCAAATAGGCGTGCCGTTTATTGAGGGCGGCTGGCCCGGAGCAAATGCAGTAGATACTCAACTGTTTGAGTATTTTCAGCAGGAGCCATTGGCCCATTCACAGCTAGTGGCGTTTGGTTCTACGCGGCGACCTCATCAGCGGGCATCCGAAAACAATATGTTGAAAGCCCTGCTGGAGGCCAATACGCAGTGGCTGACAATTTTTGGTAAGTCGTGGGATTTGCATGTAACAGATGCGCTAAAGGTAAGCCTAGATGAAAATTTGGCGATGATTCAAGATTCGGTGGCGTTCTTGCGTTTGCACGATCGCCGCGTGATTTATGACGCAGAGCATTGGTTTGATGGGTATAAAGCAAACCCAGAGTATGCGCTCAAGACGTTGGGTGCAGCGGTGCAAAGCGGAGCTGAGTGGTTAGTGCTGTGCGATACGAACGGGGGGACGCTGCCGAGGGAGGTTGCTGCGATCGCCCAACAAGTCCAAACCTGGCTAGGCAGATATCACGAAATCTCTCCCCTTCCCCGCTTAGGCATTCATACTCATAATGACAGCGGTACAGCCGTCGCCGCTACGCTCGCTGCGGTAGAAGCTGGCGCTGACATGGTTCATGGCACCATGAATGGCTACGGCGAGCGCTGTGGAAATGCCGACTTGTGCAGCGTCATTCCAAATTTACAGTTAAAGATGGGACATGATTGCTTATCACCTCATCAGCTAACGAACCTAACTCAAACTAGCCGGTTCGTTAGTGAAATTGTCAACCTTGCGCCCGATGACCATGCGCCTTATGTCGGCCGCTCAGCCTTTGCTCATAAGGGCGGCATCCATATCAGCGCCGTTGCCCGAAACCCCAAAACCTACGAGCATATATGCCCCGAAGCGATTGGCAACCGTCGCCATATTGTGGTCTCTAGCTCTTCTGGGGCTAGTACTGTGTTGGCTAAGGCCAAAAGCTACAATCTTGAGCTTAAAAAAGACGACCCGGTGATGCGCCAAATCATCAACGAAGTCAAGGAATTAGAGAGTAAAGGCTATCAGTTTGAAGCGGCTGAGGCCAGCTTTGAACTGTTGATGCTCAAAGCGCTGGGTAAACATCAGCCGCTGTTTCAGCTCAGAGGATTTGAGGTTAGCTACGATGTTTTACAGTCAGATGTGCAGTGCAACATCGGGGCGCGGGCGACCGTTAAGGTGTCAGTGCAGGGCAAAGACATCCTAGAAGTGGCTGAGTGTATGGGGCCGGTTTCTGCTTTAGACAAGGCTTTACGAAAAGCGCTGGTGAAGTTTTACCCGGTGATTGATCGCTTTTATCTAACGGACTATAAGGTTCGTATTCTCAATAGTGAGGCTGGGACAGCGGCCAATATTCGGGTGCTAGTAGAGTCGAGCAATGGCGATCAGCGCTGGTCAACGATTGGGGTATCAGTCAATATTTTAGAGGCGTCTTATCAGGCGGTTGCGGCGGGTATTGTGTATGGCTTGTATCGTGATTCTCTCTCGACCCAGCGATCGCACTTAGTCGAGGTGTAGAGAGGTGTAGAGAGGCGTAGATCAAAACGGGTTAGAAAGGTGTAGACCAAAAAAGGGGCGATCGCCCCTTTTCTCTGAATCTATTTTTAGATTAGATCTGTTTCTGGATCTGTTTCTGGATCTGTTTCCAGCTATTTCTGACTACAAAATAGTCAGTCCAGATAACCCATCAAAGTGTAGGGATCATCAATATCATTGCTAGCAATGGGGCGATGACCGGGCAAAGTGTCCAAATCAGAAATTTCTAAGGTGCTCACGGCAACCGGACGATGACCGGGCAAAGAATCAGTCGTAGAAATTTCAAATAGGCTAGACATAATAGGTCGCATACCCGCTGATGAAAGCGAATCGACAACGTCCATATTACTCAGGGAAATAGGCCGGTGGTTGGGCAAAGAGTCTGACTCGAATACGCGCGTATGATCGGCTAGCTCTATAATTTCGTTCTTAGAAGCTCTGACTAACCCACCTTTTTCAGCGGTGTCTTCGGTCTTCTTTTGGGCAGCCGGTGAGTCTACAGTCGTCGTTTTTTTGCGAGTGCGGGCACTTGAGGTGCTCTTATCGGTGCCGTTTTCGTTGCTAGTGCTCATTATTAAGTTGACCTTCTCTCTATTAGCGGAACCCATGCCAAGCACCACTCATCACAGCTGCCTAAGTTCAAGTACCTAAGTTCAAGTGCTTAAGTTCAAGCAACCTTTAAGCGACTGACCTTTAAGCGACTGACCTTTAGGCGACTGTAGGTGATTATCTGCGTGGCTTCTAATACTATTAAGAAAATATTATAGGTTAAAATCTGTCCCATTCAGTTTACGAAAGGTGATGACAGCTATAAAAAGAGCTGCTAATTGTGGGCAGCAATACTTATCAACCGCTATAATTGGATTACCCCAAAAAGGGTACTTAGAGGTTGTTTCTTAAAGGTTCTACCGACTGAGTTCTACAGGGGGCTGAAACGGTTTCGACGTTTTAACGAAAGTCGTATTGTGATTCAGGTCAAGAGTGAGTCTACTCTTGTAAATAAAGGCTCAAACTTAAAGATACATGCAAACGACATCGTACCTTTTGCTCGTAAGCGCGCTCTTGTAGCTGCCGCCTAACAACCTCTTATAGGTTCGAGCGTCTGAGCTGTGACTCCGTTAATCAGTTCGGACTAAACCCCCAACGGGTGCTCTGGCAAACTTTCTTCGGTGGGTGCGCCAGCTAAGACTTTCACTGAAGCATCCTGTTTCCGGGACAATGGAAAACTCCCGCCTTGAGGATTAGAAAGGCTATACCTGTGAACGAGTGATACGTGATTACTTAGAGCGGACACGGGTTCGACTCCCGTCAGCTCCATTAGAGATGGCTAGTAAGTGGAGAATCGCTAGTAAGCCTACTAGTAGAGGCTTCATAAAATAGAGGCTCCATAAAAACAGTACAAAAACGAAAGGGGAGGCAAGATAATTGCTTCCCCTTTCGTTTTTATTGTTTGGTTTGTCTGATGTTTGTCCGGGTTTTGGCTTAAAAAATAGAGCCTTAGCTCAGTGTGCTAATGGCCGCAGTCGCGAGAAGGGCACTGATGATATAGAACACACTAACCACCTGCAATTCTGACCAGCCAGACAGCTCAAAATGATGATGCAAAGGAGCCATTTTGAAGAGACGTTTGCCTTTGCCATCTGGGCCTTTGGTGGCCTTGTAGTAGCCTACCTGAAGAATCACAGAGAGCGTTTCGGCAAAGAATAGTAGGGTAACGATGAGCAGCCCAAACAGGTTGCCGCTAAGAATACCAACGGCTGCCAGTGCTCCGCCGAGAGCGAGGGAGCCCGTGTCTCCCATAAAGACCTTGGCTGGGTTGCGGTTATGAACTAAAAAGCCTAGGCAAGCTCCGCTAAGGGATGCGCAAAAGACCATGAGGTCGGGGTGAGTCGGTGCAACTAAAACGCTGAGGCCAAAGAGTGCGATCGCGCCCGCTCCGCCCATGAGTCCATCTACACCATCTGTTAAATTCGTGGCATTGCTCTCGGCCACCAACACAAAACCTGCCAGCGGCCAAAACAAAAAGCCTAAAGGCAACACCAGCCCAAAAGGCAGGGCAACGGCGGTAATATCGATAGCTGCTTCGAGGCCTTTTGAAGTTCCGACCTCTGAGGTTCCAGTTAGGGTCATTGCCCACAGGCAAAATGCGATCGCAAAGCTTACCTGTAGCATCAGCTTCATTTTGGGTGAAATACCCTTGTTAGAGCGCTGACGCATGACCTGCCAGTCGTCTAGCCAACCGATCCCGGCATAAGCCAGCGTGAGTAAGCTAACCGCCACGACCGGCACAGAAAAGCTTGTCCAAACAAGGGCTACAAATACCGCTGCGGGGATAAAGAAAATTCCGCCCATTGTGGGTGTGCCCGCTTTTTTAAGATGAGCACGAGGCCCATCTTCTCGAATAAACTGAGCGGCTTTGAGCTGCCGCAAAATAGGTATCACCGCGCCGCCAGCGAATGCTGACAAGCCCGCACTGATGATGAGTGGTAGGGCAATATCTGCTGCACCCCACGCTAAGGGTCTGCCTGCTGCAATGTCTAACCCGATAGCTGCTACAAGCAAGCAACTCGCTAAAATAGCGGAGAGTTTAATTCCTGACAGACCTACTGACTTTGATGAAAACCTGGCATCCACGACGTTATCCCTTCACTTACCACACACCTTTCCCATATTTCACTGAAGCTTTACAGAGCACAAAAACTTTTTTTAAAGAGGTTGCAAGCTACTAGCTTCAATGCTTTCGCTTGAGTGGGAGTCTCAAGCGGCATAGCGCTATTCATTGACGAGCCATTGACGAGAGTAAGTGTAAATACTCTTATGTAAATACTGACTCCCCTAATTGGACCAGATTTTGTAACGTTATCCTAAGAGATATACGAAACATTTAAGAAAATAAAGTGTTGCGCCGGATCTATCAGCATTTTTCAGCATTTTCAGCCTAATTGCTTTATTTTGGCCTAACACTTAGTCTGGCATCCCAAGTTAATCCATCAGAAAAGCGAAACGCTTTTCTGAGTACCGTCTTCCTCCGTGAAACCTATTTAATAAAGGCTTCGTTAAAGCTTTGACTGTGACTTGACTATGACTTGACTACTGCTTGCTTGACTATTAACTATTCAACGACTAGCTATTCAACGAGTGATGTTTGGCTAATAGCTGCTGCGCAATGTAGCAGTTGGCTGCCTTTATTTCAACATCAATGGCTGATGGCTCGAATCCTAAAATAAATCGCAAGTCGTTCCTAGAGACATTCCCAAAGGGGTTGCCAAGGTTTACGAAGTGCTAGTCGATGTCGTCGTCTACGTCGTCTACATCGTCATCCAGCGACATTTCATCATCATCATCCACGTCGTCGTCTTTGTCTTCGTTCCCCATGAGGTCGGCGAGTTCTTCGGGTTCGGGTTCGTCGCCTATGCTGTCAATGGGTTCTCTAGCGATGAGTCTGCCGGTGCCTTCTAGCCAGTTAAGAATGGAAGAATCTTGCTGGAGGGGAATGACGTCGGCGGGCTGATCCCGAGGGATTTGACGAACGGAGGGATTATAGTTGCTCATACGGTGCGCTGTTGGTGGCTCTTATTTGGTGGCTCTTAATAGCCTTCTAATAGTCTTAGGCTGGGTTATCTTAGGCTGGATTAACCCCTGAAAATCTCTATCTATCTGACAAGGCGTCTGACAGGGATCTACCAGTATATTCTTTAGATGGTTGGCTATGGCCGTACCATAGAAAATCTATACTGCGACAGTAGGACTAGATGTTTCTTAGACATGTTTCTTAGACTAAGGTTTCCTGACTGCGGGCGCTGCAATAACGATAATCATCTTGAGGTTTCAGGATGATTATGCAATTAATTTACAGTCCCACCGCATTAATTACACCGAATCGTGAATCATGTCAATCTCTGCGATATGTTTCTTTTGGTTCCTTGTTTGATCCCCTGATTAATCTCCTGAGTAGAGCGTTCGTTAAACATGCTGAGCAAAAGTGACTTAAGAAATGCGATCGCCTCAAAAAACCGCGGGCTATCGGCTAATGCAGACGACCGTCAGGTGATTGCCAGCCTTGTAGCTCGACTTGAAGACCTTAATCCAACGGCTGAGCCTTTGTCTGCGGTGGATCTGCTAGCGGGTGACTGGCGGTTGCTCTACACCACTAGTCAGGAGCTATTGGGTATTGATCGGTTCCCCGTTGCCCAGCTCGGTGATATCTATCAGTGTATTCGGCCTAAGTGCGATCGCATCTATAACATCGCTGAGATCAAAAGCCTGCCTTTTTGCGAAGCGGTGGTGTCGGTGGTTGCTAGCTTTGAGCCGGCTAAGAATGAGGAGGGTGACAGTGAGTTTTCTACGCGGCGGGTTAATGTGAAGTTCAACCGGGGGGTGGTTGGCTTGCAGCGATCGCTAGGCTATCAGTCGCCTGCCCAGTACATTGAAAAGCTGGCGTCTACCAAAAAGTTGGGACTTTTTCAGGGATTGGATTTTGAGATCAATTCAGATCGTCAGCAAGGCTGGCTGGAGATCACCTATCTCGATCATGATCTGCGGATTGGTCGGGGCAACCAAGGCAGTTTGTTTGTGCTGACGAAGTAGCGCTATTTGCTATTTATAGCTATCTACCTACAGGCTATCTACCTACAGCTTTTAGAGTCTTTTTTTAGAATTTTTAATGAGGAATCTTTAGAATGCTGCCGCTTTCGCAAAGCCATCTCACCCTACTTGATGCCTGTGAGCGTAAGTATCAGTATGTTTTTTTGGAGGCGCTCTCAGGGCCAGCGACCTACGAGCAGCAGCTCACTACTCAATGGGGTAGCCGATTTCATTTACTCATGCAGCAGCGGGCGTTGGACTTACCCGTAGAGGTCATGGTCGGGGCGAATGCAGAAATGTCTGATAGCCTAGCAGCCCTAGCTGAGAGTGCGCCAGAGGTGTTTGCGCATTTGCCCGAAACCGCTGGAAAGGCAGCGAGTGAATCGGCCAGTGAATCGGCCAGTAAATCAGCTGACAAAACGGTGGTTGATGAGGTGACGTTTAGCCAAAGCGAGCATCGGCGGCGGCTGGCATTTAACGGCTATTTGCTGACGGTAATATATGACTTATTAGTAATAGACTCACGAAGCGCTGTTGATCAAGCTTCGCAAAATGGTGATGGTTACCAGGGTCAAATTTTTGATTGGAAAACCCATCAGCGATCGCCCCGTAAAGAATGGCTAAAAAACGATTGGCAAACGCGTCTGTATCTATACGTACTGTGTGAAACCACAGACCTACGGCCCGATCAGATTTCGATGACCTACTGGTTTGTAAGGTTAGCAGAGGAGAACCAACCAGGATTTTATCGGTTTGACTATAGCGAAAAGCAGCATCAGGCGACTCATCAAGACCTGCTGCGATTAACCAACCGGCTGACCCAGTTGCTAAAGTTGGCTGAGTCGGCGGCTGATTTTCCTAAGGTGGCTATCGAGAAAGGGCTTTGCGATCGCTGTCCTTTCAATGTGCGTTGCGATCGCGCTTCACTCGCTGCACCCACTGCGCCCACTGCGCCTACTGCGATCGCCTTGTCACCCGATCCTCATCAGTTACTACAGACCGCTAGTCAGCTTACCGCCGATACCGTCGAGGAAATTCCTTGGTAGTTAAGCTAGCCAGTCGTCAAGCCAGTCGTCAAGCCAGTCGTCAAGTTAGCCAGTCGTCAAGCTAGCTAGCCGCTGAAATTGCCGACTTAGCGGCAGATTTATTGCAGATGGCGCTTGCGATCACCTGAAGCGTTATGCTTTATGAACTTAAACCTCGCCCGGTCATCTAGGCCGTTGGTTGGCCGCTACTGCCGCTCACCTATATTTTATGGAAGCGCCCTTTGAAATTACGCTGCAAATTGTCATTACCGTCCTAGCAGGAATTTTTGCTCAGGTCCTTGCAGCCTATATGAAGTTGCCCAGCATCATACTGCTGTTGGTCTTTGGCATCGCGCTAGGGTCAGATGGACTAGGCTGGCTCTCTCCACAATCTTTAGGCGTTGGGCTAGAAGTCATTGTGTCCTTGTGCGTGGCCCTGATTTTATTTGAAGGGGGGCTGAGCCTAGAGCTAAAGGAAATGGGCAAGGTTTCGGGCAGTCTGCGTAACCTCATCACCATCGGGACTTTTATTACATTGGTGGGTGGTGGCTTTGCCGCCCATTGGCTAGGTGAGTTTCCCTGGTCGATTGCATTTTTGTACGCTTCACTCGTTGTGGTCACCGGGCCAACTGTGGTTACACCGCTGCTTAAGCAAGTTGGCGTAGAGCGCAAAATTGCCACCTTATTAGAAGGTGAAGGCGTTTTGATCGATCCAGTGGGCGCAATTCTGGCCGTGGTGGTGCTCGATATTATTCTCAATGGCGATACGGCCCCGGCCTTTGTGCTGAGCGGCCTCCTGGCGCGGCTGGGCATTGGGGCGATCATCGGCGGCGGTGGCGGTTTACTCATGGCGCTTTTCCTCAAAAAAGCTGATTTTTTATCAGAAGAACTGCGCAACTTAGTCGTATTGGCGGGTGTATGGGGCTTATATGGATTAGCTCAGAGCGTTCGGGGTGAGTCAGGACTCATGGCTGCTGTCGCCGCAGGCATTGTGGTGCGAGCGATTTCTATTCCTGAGGAAAGGCTGCTGCGCCGATTTAAGGGACAGCTGACAATTTTCTCGGTATCGGTGCTTTTTATCCTGCTTGCGGCGGATTTATCCATTGCCAGTGTGTTTGAGCTAGGCCCTGGATCGGTGCTGACCGTACTGGTGCTCATGCTGGTGGTACGTCCGCTCAATATTTTGGTGTGTACCTGGAATAGCGATCTCAACTGGCGTCAAAAAGCCTTTATGAGTTGGATATCGCCCCGTGGAATTGTCTCGGCGTCAGTGGCTTCTCTGTTTGCTATTTTGCTCACTGAGCGAGGAATCAACGGTGGTGACTCGATTAAAGCCCTAGTGTTTTTAACAATTATTATGACCGTGTTTGCGCAAGGTCTGACGGCTCGGAGCTTGGCGCAGGTACTGGGGGTGACCTCTAGTAGTGCAACGGGTGTGGTGATTGTGGGCTGCAACGGGTTGGGGCTCACGATTGGTAGATTGTTTAAAGATCGTGGTGAGTCGGTGGTGATTATTGACACCGACGAGGCAGCTTGTGAAAAGGCGGAAGCTGAGGGTTTTCAAACCTATGTTGGTTCGGCGCTTAATGAACAAATTCTGGAAGAAGCCGGGCTCAGTTCCATCGGCACCTTCCTCGCCGTTACGAATAACGGTGAGGTAAATTCGGTCATTGCCGAACGGGCTCAGGAAGAATTTCAGCCACCGCGCGTATTTGCTGTCTTGCCGCGCGCTGAGTCTGTAGATGATGCTTCCGCGATGGGTTCTTTGAGTCGAGGCGATTTGCGGACGCCTAGACTGCCCGTAAAACAGTGGAATACCTTTATTGCAGATGATGCGGTTGAGCGAGGGGTGTATGAGTTCACCACAGATACGATTAAGGCTCAGCGCGAGCAGGTAAACAAGCTCATCCGTGAGGGCGATATGGTGCCACTTGTGACGGAGCAAGATGAAAAGCTAGAGGTGGCGCTTGCAGAGGCTGAGTGGCAGGCTAACAGTAAGCTGATTTATCTACTACATGACCCAACGCCACAGCTAATTAAGCGACTTTCGGGGGCTCGGAAGCCCTCTCGTCAGCTGACTAAGCCAGTGGTAGAGGCTAATGCAGATCAGACGAACGAAAAGCCAGATCCGTCTAAGCCAGATCCGTCTAAATCAGATCCGTCTAAATCAGCCCAGTCCAAGCCACTTCAACCTAAGTCGGGCAAGCCCAAATTAGACACAAATTCTGCATCTAGCACCACACCTAGCACTACACCTAGCACCACACCTAGCACCACACCTAGCACCACACCTAGCACTACACCTAGCACCACACACTGACCATTCTTTTTCAACTTTGAGTCTACGAATATCTTGTCTTCCTTCTCTCATTTGCCTGCTGCTACTGCTTCACCTCTCGGAACGCTCTATGGCATCGGTGTAGGTCCGGGTGATCCGGAACTCATTACGGTGAAGGCACTCAAGCGCTTGCAGGCTGCTCCGGTGGTGGCTTTTCCTGCTGGCCTAAAGGGAAAGGTCGGCGTAGCTGAGCGCATTGTGACGCCTTGGCTGAGCGCTGAGCAGATAAAGCTGCCGCTGGTGTTTCCCTATGTATTAGATGAACAAACGCTGCTAGCTGCATGGCATTGCACGGCTGAGATGGTTTGGCCTTATTTGCAGCGCGGGGATGTGGTGTTTGCCTGCGAGGGCGATGTGAGCTTTTATGGGACGTTTACATACCTCGCTCAGTGCTTGCAGCAGCAGCATCCTGAAGCCAAGGTAGTGGCGATCGCAGGAGTTGCCTCTCCGATGGCCGCTGCGGCTGCGCTGGGCATTCCGCTTACCTGTCAGGCTGAGCGAATGGCTGTGCTTCCAGCACTCTATTGCGCAGGCCTTGAGCTAGAGGCCGCTTTGAATTGGGCCGAAGTGGTGGTGCTAATGAAAGTGGGCAGTGTTTACCCTCAGGTCTGGAAAATTTTAGAGCGCCGTCAGCTGCTAGGGCAGTCTTATGTAATAGAAAATGCAACCCGACCTGAGCAAAAAATCTATACAGATTTGCGGCAGCATCCTGATTTGCAGCTTCCCTATTTTTCTTTGCTGATTGTGCAGTGTAAGGCTCGCACAATTATCTAGGTGTAAGATCTGGGCGTGGATCTGGGCGTGATGTTTATTGATCTGATGCGCTAGGTTGAGTCAGCACAGTTTAGCGATCGCGACCTAAAATTGGCATATCGCCTTATCCTAACTTTTGCTGAATTAGCATAGGCTTAAGTGGGCATAAGCTTGTTACCTATAGCAACCGACAGCACCCGACTCTCCCCCTAGCTACCTTTCCGCCATGGCTCTCCCCTCTAAACTGACCTCAGCCGTCCGTCCTTTATTCAAAGTCGCCCGTTTTTTAACGCCTACCGGCATGGGTGTGCTGCTCTCAATCGGAGCTCATGGGGCGCTTTTAGCGTTTGGGCCTCAAACTAACTTTTCCTTTGCAGCGCTAAGCCAAGCCGCTCAAAAAACCAAAGCCGAAGAAACAATTGTGCCAATTTTAGAGCTATCCGCCGCCGAGCAAGGCCGTTTGCCTGACTTTGCTCAGCCGCGCCGTCCGCCATCGCTCACTGGCTTAAGTAGCTTAGCTCTACCCCCTGGCATTCCCTTCAATCCCAATTCCACCTTCAAAAGAGTCAATCCTTCCTCTCAATCCATGCCTTCTGCCCTTGGCAGAACCTCTCTAGGCGGCAAACTTGGCCCCCTGAATACGACGATCCCAAGTACCCTTCCGTTAGATCTCTTTCGCAATTCCGGCGTTCGTAGCCTTCCTACGCCTCAACCCTCCGCTAGTAGCAACGTCCCTCCCTCAACCTATGAGCCCCTGCCCCAACTGCCAAGTAGTGTTGACAGCCCGCCCTCTACTATTAACGGCAATGATCCCATTTCAGAGGTTGAGCCCACCGATACCTTAACCACTGCACAGGCGTTAGAGGGTTTGCAGGCGGCTGGCTCAAACCCTAACCCCAACCGCACCATTGAAAATCCATTTACTACGCCGCCAGACAATGAAGCAGGCCAAACTGTAGAAATAGAAGAGCCTGAGTCTATTTCGATGGCACCCGCCCAAGGAGATGGATCTCAAATTGTTGAAGATAGTAACGGCTACAACGATGCTCTGACTTCAGAAGAAGCGGTTGAGAAAAGAAGAACAGAATGGTACGAATCTACGGCTAAAGACAAAGAAACAGTTGCCCAATCTACCGCAGAGATAGGGATCGATTCTGGTTTTAAAGCTTGTCGCGAAATATCTCCTATAGACGGCATTATCGGTGTGCTGGTCAATCCTGACGGCACTCAGGAAAGTGTAACCGTGCTAAGAAGCACAGGGTACGATGTCCTCAACCGCTTAGCGCTGAGTACGCTAGAGTACGAAGACTTTGGGCAGCCAGAGGTGCCTACCCAGTATGAGGTTGAGGTAAAAGTCAATTACCAGCCCCAAGGCTGTGTAGAACCGATCCCCGAGGCTGCGCCAGCTGAGTAGGGTTCAAAGGATTGCTTTGGATTTTAAGTATCGTTACTTTTCGTTTCTGATTGTATCTAAAACTCAGGAATGCGGGGATCGCTGTATTAGTGTTAATACATACACGATGCTAAGGCTCAATGGCCTTTTATCCCTATGAAAGTTGTACGTAGCACTGGTTTGGGTCAATCCATCGGCCTAGGGTTAATGCTGGTGGCGGGTTGTGTGGGATTGATTGTGCTGATGTCTTATTTAGCTGTTTAATCTTTCGCTATTTAATCTTTCGCTGTTTAATCGTAGATACTACTTAAAAGTACGCACGATTTTCTCTCATAAAAGTCGATGGTATGTCGATTATAAAAGCCGCCCGAAAAGCAATTAATCGGACGGCTTTTTATTGGATTTAATTTTATTGGATTTAAGCAGTGGCATTTCCCTGGGTATCCGTTTCCCTTGCGATCGCCGTTTGCTATAGCCGTTTGGTTAGCACTGTACCGTGGGTATCTGTCCCACAGCTGCTGAGGAGTCTATGCTCAGCAGCAAGTGCCTGAACGCGCTCTGTTTTAACTGGGCTTGGTCGCCAAACCTTAGGATTATCGTAGGCATAGTAGGTTTCTACTCCGTCAATACCCAAGCGAGCCGCCGCTCTAATAAGGGTGATCTCATCGGTTCGGTAGCGCACGGGGTGGGCCAGTATCGCAATTCCACCAGCCGCCTGGATAGCTTGAATAACTCGGTCGGCTTGACGATCTGTGCCCTTGGGCGCAGCCCCTTGCAAGTAGGGGGCCATGCCCTTATCGCTAGGCTTAAATGCGTAGCCTAAGATATGTACATCGGTATCTGCAAGGCTTGATGTGATCTCAACGCCTGCCCATAGTTTTGGTAGCGATTTTACGCTGCTTCCCTTTCCTTTTGCTTGGCGTTTGCGACTCCAGCTAGAAGGGTTGTGCCAGCGCCAGTCTTCCATCCACTGCTTCGCTTTACGGTAGCCTTGTATGTTGTGATGGTCGGTAATGGCCATGCCTTGTAGCCCAATCTCGACGGCTTGAGCCATTAGCTCTGCAGGGGTTAGTTTCCCGTCAGAGCAATTGGTATGCATGTGAAAGTTGTAGGTTTTCGGGCAGCTTTGCGCGTTTATATTCTGTAATACTTCTCTAAGTAGCAAAGAATCCTGCGTCGCCGTCCGATGGGTCTCTTTTTGCTCAGAGGCCCGATCAGCAGGATTAGCGGACATGGCTGTATAGCACTTACCTTACGACTAGTCTACTATACCCAACCTGCTGGCACATGGGGGAGATTTGCTCAATGTCAATGACCACAAACCTTGACCAACGCGATTTATAGACGGGATCTATGAACCGGTTTGTGAATGACTACTGAATTATTTGTAAGCTGACAAAGCTGAGATAGAACCTTGAAATCATTAGCGATCGCTTATGGCGATTACTTATGGTGGCGGATGAGCAGGCGAGAAGTTTGAATAAGCGCAGGCAATAAGCGCAGCCCAGTTAATGAGCGTAATTAAATAGGGTGTCTAAATATATTCGGGATGGGGTGCGATCGCCCTGTTTATGACCATTTTGCAGCAAAAACAGTGACAGTGCGGCAGCATAAACGCGATCTTGATCCCAACTAGGATGCGTTTCAAGAAACTCCTTAAGAGACTCATGAAGTTCTTCAGGAATTTCTGCCAGGATGCTTACGGTTAATTGCATTGAGGAACTCATAGGTAGCCCTGCGCTTCCGGCAGGTAGTGACCTATTTTGCGCCCTTGAGGGTAGGGTTTGTCAATGATAAAAAAAACAGGTGCTGTCCTTTTTTATAGAATTTGAATAACGAAAAATAAAGGATTTCAAGGGTTTTTTGTTACATAACTTCATTTTGTAGAGATCGTTTCTCATGTTTTGGGTGGCTTCTCAGTGAAATCCCAGGAAATCCGTGAAGCTACTGGTATTGCGTAAAAACCTGTGGAAAACTATATCAAACCTGTGGAAAACTTTTGGGGAATCGGTGGATAACCTGTGGAAAGCTTTGATGCAAGATTAAAAAACGAGCAAAATGCTTTTGCTAAGCAAAATGAATTTAATCGCTTTTTTGAGTTGCGTTTAGTAACGCTTACCGTTAAAGGCGATCTCTGGATCTTATGTTCTTCAATGGGTTGGCTGTATTTTGCGGTGGGTTTGGCGAGTTGATGGCGTGAATGCTCAATGCATTGGGTGAGCTCTCTGGTTTGATGTGGGTGCAAAAAAAGGCTTGCTTTTGTCTGCTCAGCAGAGATGAAAATTGAGCGAACTGACGATTCACTCCCTGGGGAAAACTCTTGGGGATCGCCTGATAGAAGTCGGGCTACCGCAGTTGGAATTGTCACTGCTGTGGCTATTGGTGTGAATAGTGATTGCTGTTGGCTTGCTTTTTAAGTGCTTTTGCCCAAGTGTTGTTACGGTATTTTGCAAAGTCATATGTGCCGGTTGCCGCTAGGTAGCGTTTTTGACAGCGGTTCTTTTATGCCGTTGGCTGGTGCTGACTAGGGGCGCTTGGCAAGCGACATGGTTTTAGGGGCGCTGAAAGTTTCAAGGTCGCTTGAAGCTGGGATCGAAACTTGATACGCTCATAACCCGTTGCATTGTATTGGGTGAATTTTAGGATGCAGTTTTACGCGCTTTGTCGTCGTTCCGTAATTTCTGGGTTGTGTGGCTTTGCATTTCTTTTTTTAGGGGGCTGTGGAGCTGTTGATTCGGGAGATGGCTCTTCTGAGGGTACAGATGCGGCGGCAGATACGGCGGCAGATGTCTCGACGGCTTCTGTAGAGCCGCTTTCAATTGGCGCGATCCCTGACCAAGACCCCGAAATGCTACAGCGGTTGTATAGCCGCTTGGTTGATTATTTGAGTGCTGAGCTGGGTGTGCCGGTTGAGTACGAACCGGTGACTGATTATGCGGCGGCAGTGACTGCGTTTAAGGTGGGAGACTTAGACTTGGTTTGGTTTGGCGGGCTTACGGGTGTGCAGGCTCGATTGCAGGTGCCGGGAGCACAGGCCATTGTTCAACGAGACATTGACGAAAGTTTTCACAGTATTTTCATTGCCAATACGGCTAGTGGCCTTGAGCCGATCGACGATATCTCTGGGCTCAAAAGCCTGATGGGTAAGACTTTTACCTTTGGTTCAGAGTCTTCAACCTCGGGGCGACTGATGCCTCAGTTCTTTTTAAAAGAAGCGGGTGTCGCGCTGACAGATTTTAAGGGTGAACCGGGTTTTTCGGCCTCGCACGATGCGACTTTAAAGCTGGTTGAGGCAGGTAGCTTTGATGCGGGCGTGGTGAATGAGCAGGTGTGGCTAGATCGGGTTGCCGCAGGTGAGGTAGATGAGGGTAAGGTGCTGGCTATTTGGCAAACGCCCCCCTACTACAATTATTACTGGCTAGTGAATGCCGATAAGCTGAATGCAGAATACGGCGAGGGGTTTACCGATAAAGTTCAGACTGCCTTGCTAAATTTGAATGCGAGCGATCCTCAACAGGCGGAGATTTTGGAGCTGTTTGGGGCTGAGAAGTTTATTGAAACTGAGAACGACAACTACGCTGAGATAGAGGCGATAGGTCGTGAGATTGGCAAGATTAATGAGTGAAATGAGTGGCGACTTCTCCGGTGCTGAGGCTCGACTCGGTGAGCTGTTGGTTTGGGTCTGTGGCGGCGCTGTCGTCGGTGAATTTGGCCATTGCTGCGGGTGAGCGGGTTGCCTTGGTTGGCCCTAGTGGTGCCGGTAAGAGCACGTTGCTAAGCTTACTGAATGGGTCGTTGATGCCGACTGAGGGAGAGGTTTGGGTGTTGGCGCGATCGCTCAACAAGTTATCGGGCCAATCGCGCCGAAAATTGCAGCGGCAAATTGGCACAGTATATCAACAGCACAACCTGGTGGCAAATCTGAGTGTGATTCACAATGTGAATGCAGGGCATTTGGGCCGCTGGCCGCTGTGGAAAGCAGTGGTGTCTTTAATTTGGCCGCAACAGGTGCTAGTGGCACAGCAGGCGCTAACTCAGCTGGGGTTAGGTGACAAGCTGTATGCGCGAACGGAACGGCTTTCGGGCGGGCAGCAGCAGCGAGTAGCTTTGGCGCGGGTAATGGTGCAAAATCCGGCGATTGTGCTGGCTGATGAGCCGGTGGCCAGTGTGGACCCGGCGCGATCGCACAATGTGATGCAGCTACTGTGCGATTCTGTGCGCCAGCTAGGTCAAGATCGCACGCTGGTGGTGAGCTTGCACGATGTGGCGCTAGCGAAGGCTTATTGCGATCGCATCATTGGTTTACGTCAAGGGCAAATCCAGTTCGATTTGCCCAGCGCAGCGGTAGGCGAGCAGCAGCTGACCCGTCTTTACGCGCTTGAAGACGCCGCTTGAAGACGAATGTGAAGGACTAATGTGAGGGCTCATGCTAAGCGATTTGCCCACTTCTGATCCCCTCGATCCCCAGCGAGTAAAGTCCTTAGATGCGCTGCCGGATAGTACGCGATCGCATCGCAGGCGACTGGCTGTAGGGCTGTGGATAGCGCTGGTGATTTGGGCGCTTTGGCTGTCGGGACTGGGGCGCAGCCCGCTGATCAACTGGGCTGGCCTGCCGCTGATGGGTCAGTTTTGGGCGGCGATGTTGCGGCCTGACTTAACGCCTGAATTTGTCGGGATGATGGCTCGTGCGGCAGTCACCACGCTGGCCTTTGCCGTGTGCGGTACGGTGCTGAGCCTAGGGGTGGGTTTCGTGACCGGTATTTTTTGCTCGTTGGTTTGGTGGCGAGTGTTTTGGCCGGGGCGATCAGGCCGGATAGTCTGGTTGGGTCTGCGCGGACTGCTGGTGATTCCTCGGGCGATTCATGAACTGATTTGGGGGCTGCTGCTGCTGGGCGTGCTGGGCTTAGACCCCATCGTGGGGGTGCTAGCGATCGCGATTCCTTTTGGTGCTATCACCGGTAAAGTCTTTTCAGAAATTTTGGATGAAACGCCGACTGGGCCATTAGATGCGCTGGTTAACAGCGGCGTGAATCCGGGAATCGCTTTTTTGTACGGGTTGTTGCCGCAGGCGCTGCCCAACCTAATTTCTTATGGCTTCTATCGGTTTGAGTGTTCGCTGCGGTCGGCAGCGGTGTTGGGCGTGATTGGCGCGGGGGGTGTGGGTTATCAGATTTTTTTGAGTTTGCAGTCGCTCCGCTATGAGCAGCTGTGGACAGGATTTTATGTGCTGATAGTGCTAAACGGCGCGGTGGATTTTTGGAGCGGCTGGCTGCGGCGACAAATGGGGTTTGTAGGGCGGTTGGATTTGGCTAAGGGACGTGAGACCTCTCAGCCGTTGACAAACGACACCTTCAAGCAAAAGGGACGATTGGTTTGGCTGGCTTGGGGCGCGATCGCCCTAGCGGTTCCGCTTTGCTTTGCTTACTTAGAGATTGACTGGAGTCGGTGGGGGCGGGTGCGATCGCTCTTAGCTGAAATGGCCGCTCAGGTGACGCCAGATCGGGTATTGCCTCAATTTTCGTGGTCGCTGCTACCGCTGTCGCTACAGACGATGGCGATGTCAGTTTTGGCGATTACGCTGGCAGGATTGGGCGGGATCGTGTTTTCTTTTCCAGCTGCGCAAAACTTTTTTTTGCCAGGGGGGCTGCTGCGCTCAGCCGGTGAGTCGCGGCGCTGGAGCGTGGGCCATGGGGCCATGCTTTTGGCTCGCTTATTGTTGCTAGGGGCCAGGGCGATTCCAGCGCCGATTTTTGCGCTGGTGATTTTGTACGGCATGTTTCCCAGCATTTTGCCGGGGGCACTGGCCTTGGGGCTGCATAACTTTGGTATTTTAGGTCGGCTGATGGCAGAGGTGAATGAAAACCTGCCGGATGGGCCGGTGCGGGCGTTGCGATCGCTGGGTGCTTCTGCTGGGAGTCTAGTGTTTTACGGCATCTTGCCCGCTAACTTGGCCCGATTTTTGGCCTATGGGCTCTACCGTTGGGAGGTATGCCTACGGGAAACTGTGATTGTGGGATTAGTGGGGGCAGGCGGGCTAGGGCGGCTGCTGACCGAGCAGCTCAGCGGCTTTGACTACAGCGGACTGGCGGCTACGCTGAGCGTGTTTATAGCGCTGACGATGCTGGTAGATGCGATCAGTGGCTGGATGCGGTCGGCGGCTCGATGAGGCAAGATTTGCTTGATCAATAGCGGTCAGGTCAATAGCGGTCAGGTCAATAGCAGTCAGGTTAATAGCGGTAAATATTGGCACATGTTTGGAGCCGTCGCCCGCTGAGATGATTGAATAGGGATTGGTTATTAGCAGGGAAGATTTGTGGGTAAGCGATCGCTAGCGGGCATTGCAGGAATTGTGGCGATCGCAACGCTGCTTAGCAAGGTATTTGGCTTAGTAAGAGAAACGGCGATTGCCGCAGCGTTTGGCACGGGCCCGGTGACAGATGCCTATGGCATTGCCTATGTGATTCCTGGCTTTTTGCTGGTGTTGCTAGGTGGCATTAACGGGCCTTTTCACAGTGCGATCGTCAGCGCTATCTCCAAACGCAAAAAGGAAGAGATTGCGCCGATTGTGGAAACGGTGACCACTGTAATTGGCATCGGACTGGTGTTTGCCAGCATCGGTATGTTTGTATTCGCCGAGCCCATTATTGACCTGCTAGGGCGCGGCTTTTTGGCGACCGAAATTGGGGGCGTGAGCCGAGAAATCGCAATCATGCAGCTGCGGATTATGTCTCCAATTACTATTTTTGCCTGCTTTATTGGCATTGGGTTTGGCACGCTTAACGCGGCTGATCAATACTGGTTGCCCTCTATTAGCCCGCTGCTTTCTAGTTCTGCGGTGATTGTCGGCCTGGGCATTTTTTGGCTGATAGTCGGTGGCGACATCAGTAACCCTAATTACCTGATGTTGGGTGGCATAGTGCTCGCCCTGGGTTCGCTGGCTGGGGCAATGCTGCAATGGCTCGTTCAAGTTCCTGCCCTGTGGAAGTCGGGGCTAGGCCGATTGCGACTGCGGTTCAATCTGCAAGATCCGGGTGTGCGAGATGTTCTCAACGTGCTGTGGCCTGCAACCTTTTCGTCAGGCACCATGCAAATTAACGTATACACCGACTTATTTTTTGCGGCCTTTGTCCCAGGAACGCTGGCCGCGTTGGGGTTTGCCAATCTATTGGTACAGACACCGTTAGGCATTGTGTCTAACATTATTTTGGTGCCGTTTTTTCCTATTTTTTCGCGGCTGAGCGATCCTTTACAGTGGCCCGAACTCAAGCAGCGTATCCGACAGAGTTTGGTACTTGTCGCCTTAACGATGCTGCCGATCAGTGCAATTATTATCACGCTGGCTCAGCCGATTGTCACCGTGGTTTATAAGCGCGGCAACTTTGACGCCGACGCGGTGCAGCTGGTGACCATGATTTTGATTGCCTACGCGGCGGGGATGTTTGTGTACCTGGCGCGGGATGTGATGGTGCGTGTGTTTTATGCGCTAGGCGATGGTCAGACGCCGTTTCGGATCAGTTTGGTGAACATCGCGGTCAATGCCGTTTTAGACTACGTGCTCTTTAATTGGATGGGCCCTGTGGGTTTGGTTGTGGCGACAATCGGGGTCAATGTGGTGTCTTTAGTGGCGATGACCGTTTTGCTGGATCGTAAGATTGGTGGGTTGCCTACAGCGAATTGGGCTCGCACCATTTTTACGCTGACGGCAGCGAGTGCAGTAAGCGGCGTTTCTTGCTGGCTTATGCGGGGTGGGCTAGCGAGCCTAATCGGTTCTGAAACATTTGTGGCAAACTTTATTCAGATTTGCCTGTCTGGCGCGGTGGGTCTTGCGACCTTTGGGCTGCTGACGGTGGTGCTTAAAATTCCTGAGGCAGGGATGCTCGCGACGCGGATTCGCGAAAGGCTAGGTCGTTAGTCATATTGCTGGGTTAAGTAGGTTTACTTTTGACTAATCAGGTTGACTAACCAGGCTCACGCTGCCAAACGGTGATAATTTCATCTGCGCTAGCAACGACTAGTTTTTGGCCATCGGGCGAAAAGGTGACGGCGACAATGCCCCAGTCGTGAGTGAGTTTAGCGACGCAATCGCCGCTTGAGAGTGACCAAAGTGTCAGGACGCTATCTTCGCTACCAATGGCGAGATATCCGTCCCAGCTAAGGGCCAAAGCCGTAATGAGATGGGGCGATTGGTACAACTTAGTGGGTATGCCGCAGTCGAGCTGGGGGTTGACTTCGTATTGCTGTACTAGCCCGGACGTGGTAGCGACGATGAGCTGAGAGGATTGAGGATTGGGCTGATGGAGTGCGATCGCTATAGCGCCCTCCCGATTCTCTGCCCCTTTGAACCAAGCGGTATGAGCGGTATCTTCACCCATGCTGATAGTTTTAGCTAATGTCGGTTGTGGCTGCTGCGCTTGATATCGCCACAGCTTAACGGTGCCATCGTCGCTGGCACTAGCCAAGAGATTGGGCTGGCCAATATAGCGGCCAGTAAAATGGCTAGACAAATGGCTAGATAGTGCGATCGCTCTCACGCTTTGCTGATGCTGGGCGAGCTGGCCTACGGGCATGAGGGTAGCAATGTCCCAGAGAATAATTTGGCCATCGCTGTTAGGACTGATGAGCTGTCTGCCGTCTGCGGTCACTAGCAGTCCTGTGGGTGTCCAGCCTTGGGTGGGCAGCGTATTGAGCAAGCAACGTTCGGTGCTATCCCATTCTTTGATGGTGCTATCAATGCTGGCGCTATAAAGCGCTCGGCCATCGGGATGAAACTGAAGGGCGGTTACGGCGGCGGTATGTCCATCGCCCACTAGCCGCCGCTTATGAAAGGTGTGAATGAGCTGACCGCTCGGTAAATGCCAGAGCCGGATAGATCCGCTAATGCCTGCGGTGGCCAGCATGTGGGGGCTAGCTGCGATCGCCTGCATCACTCCAATGGGTTCGGTAATGCGATAGCACTGCCGCCACTGCTGCGCGACGATTACTTGAGGCCGCCGGGCGAGCGACTTAGTCGGTGAGCGCAGTGAGAGGCTGCGCCATCTTTTTTTTAGTTGCAGCCCATTTGACAGCCCATTGTTTTGAAAGATGTCTTTTATGAAGGGCGCTATCGACTTTTGCGCCGTGTCTTTGGTTTGGGTTAGCAGCTGCTTGGGGGCATAACGCAGAGGATTTTTTGAAAATTGCAGATCTAGGGCAACCTCATCCATGCTGCTGTACCGCTGCTGTAGCGATCGCGCCACCATTTGATCTAGCACCTGGGCAAATCTGGGTTCTATGGGCTGAGGCAAATAGTCTTGCCACACCCAACAGTCTTCGGCAGCAGAATAGAGCGAAAACGGATGAATGCTGGTGAGCAGGTAAAGGCAGGTCAACCCCAGGCTATAGATGTCGCTAGCAAAGGTTGCCTGCCCCATCGACTGCTCGGGAGCCGCATAGCCAGCGCTGCCAATCACCGTTTTGGCAGGCGTATGACGCACCCATTTGGCCGCGCCAAAGTCTACTAGCATGGGCAGCATTTTAGGGCTGGCGTTGCCTTTATCATGATCTGTATCATGACCCGTGCCATGACCCGCTAACTCATCTGCTGCTGAATGAACAATAATATTGGCTGGTTTGATATCGCGGTGAATGATATCGAAGCTGTGGACATATTGCAGCACCGGAATCAGGCTCGTGAGTAGTGATCTCACCTGTTGCTGCGTCCAAGGGCCTTCTTTTTCAATACGAGACTCTAAATTGTCGCCAGGGGCAAACTGCTGAACTAAAAACTGGCTTAGCCCATTGGAGCCGGGCCTATTGGGTATTGCTGGGTCAATTGCCTGATCTATTGCTTCGATCAGCCGAGGAATTTGGGGATGTTCGCCCAACTTGCGCAGTCGTTCGGCCTCTAAGGCAAAGCTGTTTTCACCTGCCGTATTGGGATAAAGCTGTTTAATAACGCAGCGATCGCAACGGCGATCGCTAGCCAAAAACGTCCGGCCAAATCCACCTTCACCCAAAAGTGACTGAGCCCGATAGCGCCCGCTCAGCGTGAGCGCACTGCCGCACGCCTGACAAAAATTAGCCGATGCCGAATTTTCAGGCGATGGGCAGGCGGGATTTAAGCAATAGACCACGGCTTCAATGCCTACTTCAATGCTTACTTCAGTGTCTACTTCAATACCTGCTTTCTGTGTTTTTAAGTTGGCATTTAAGTTGGAATCGCTTCGCCGGGACGCAGCTTGGCCCATTTGCCCATTTCTTGAGTAAAGCTGTCGCAGCCTACGACGTCGTACTCAAAGCCAAACTCGTTTTCGCTACTGATCGTATCACCGATGACCTTAACCTCGGGCAACGTGATGTTGGCGTTAATGGTGGGATTATTTGGCTCAAAGACAGGATCTTCGGTCAGATGTGGCTGTTGATGGTTGGCTTCTACGGCATGATAGGTGATACAGCTATCGACGTAGTGGCAGTTCACGCAAATACACATGTGGGTAAACCTCTAAGTGTGAAACTTATTGGGTTCTCAATTGATTGGCTTCTCAATTTGATGGACTTCTCAATTAATTGGAGTCTTAGCTATTAGATGGGTAGCTAGCAGCGCAGCTTAGCAAATATGCAATTCAGTGATAGTCGTTCGATGGTCGTTAAATGAATGGTGCAAGTTGCTGACGGCTGTAGGTAGCTTTTTTCACTGTAGCGTAAGATTTTTACTTCCTGCTTGATTTCTGTTTCCGATGTTTTGTGCTCAGGCGATCGCGCTGATATGTTTGGATTCTCATGCCTTTGTTTATGCCTGAAACCTGGCCCTTTTCGCTCGATTTGTTGCCCAAAGATGCTTACTTAGTCGGGGGTAGTGTGCGCGATCGCCTGCTGCTAAGCCTACATTCGTTCGACCGTCAGCCTGCCTATCTTGATTTGGATTTTGTGATTCCTCATCGCGCCCTTGAAACAGCGGCGGCCATTGCGAAGGCTTATCGGGCGGGATTTGTGGTGTTAGATGAAGCCCGACAAATTGGCCGAGTAGTGTTCGACCGGGTAACGGTAGATTTTGCTCAGCAGCAGGGCGATTGCCTAGCGCATGACTTGGGCAGACGCGACTTTACGATTAATGCGATCGCCTACTCTCCTCATCAGCAGGTAATTGTCGATCCGCTCGGCGGTGAGGCAGACATTCGCAGCCAAATTATGCAGATGGTGAGTTATGAAAACCTCAAAGCCGATCCGCTCAGACTGTTGCGTGGCTACCGTCAGTCCGCCCAGCTTGGGTTTACCCTCGCACCTGATACCCAAGCTGCCATCAAGGCGCTTGCGCCTACGCTACGCAATGTTTCGGCTGAACGAGTGCGTAGCGAACTCGACGCGCTGCTCAGTGTCGATGCTGCCAGTGTCGATGCTGCATCTGAGCCTAGATCTTTGATCAGATCTGAGCTTGAATCTGAGCAAAGATCTGATCAAATGTTTAATCAAAGCTCTGCCCAACGGCATGTTGTCCGGCAATCCGGTTTAAAGGAACTGCTCGAAAGCTTGCTACAAAGTCAGCTATTGCAGTTCTATCTGCCTCACTTTAATGAGAAAAGTCTGCTACGACTCGTGTCTATCGATAGCGCCCTAGCTCGGCTAAAACGGCTCATGCCCGGCTATGCACAAACGCTGTATGGCTGGTATAAGTTGGTGCCTGCTGGGTCTTATCGCAGCTGGATCAAAGTAGCTAAGCTGAGCTGCTTAGTTTCGGCAGATCCAGCGATCGCGCAATTTGAACTCAATGCGCTCAAATACAGCCGTCATGAAATACAAGTAGTGACAGTGCTGCTTCAATCGCAGGGGGATATTGAGGCGATGCAGCAGGGAGAATTTGGGCGATCGCGGCAATTTTTTCTGTTTAAGCGAGTGGGCAAAAGCTTTCCGGCGCTGTCGTTGCTAGCGCTGGCCCAAGGCGTGGATCTTAACTTGCTGCAATCAATGATTGCTAAATTTTTAGACTCTAAAGATCTCGTGGCTCACAGCCAACCGCTGCTCACTGGCCATATGCTGATGCGTGAGCTAGGCATAAAGCCAGGGCCGGAAATGGGTGCTGTCCTCAAATCGGTAGAACAAGCGCAGGCCGCAGGAACGATTTGCTCTGAGTCAGAAGCGATCGCCTGGGCAAAAAGTCAGCATCTAGGACAATCGCGATAGGAACAGGCAAATCGAGCAGTCACCTATGTAAAAGCCTTGATAGAAGCCTCTGAAGCCTCTGAAGCCTCTATATAAAAGTCGTCTGTACAGATAGATAGAAGTCTATACAGATAGAAGTCTATCCGGCACTCTACATAGACGCCGTACGCTGAGGCCGGACGTCTAGCTGATGTGCCAAGCTGCCATTTGACCAATCTAGCGCATGAGATTCGCTAGCCGGAACAACGCTAACAACGCTTTGACGACGGCTAGCGATGCGCGAAGGCGTTCTCTTGACTGGGCGAATACCCGTCTGCGGATTGCCTTGCTGACGGTTGTTTTTACTACCTGTTAGCCCCGTTTGTTTGGGAGATGCCTGCTGTGCGGTAGATCGGGAAACTAAGACGCGGTTGCTATTGGCAGACTGCTGGCTAGCAATGCCCTGTTTGCTTCGAGGCCGACGTTTTTTGGAAGGAGGGGCAATGAGCTTACTAGGGGTCGATTTTGTGCTGTTTTTAAGGCTGTTTTTAGCGCTGTTTTTTGTTTGAGGGATATGTATCGAGGTCTGAATCGCCCCAGCTAGCTTGTTTGCTGCTTTGTTTGCTGCTTTGTTTGCTGCTTTGTTTGCTGTTTTGTTCGCTGAAGGTCGGACTATTTTGCGGTTCTTGTGACGCGATCGCACAGCTGCCAGCCGCATCATAGCTCTGCGTCTAGAGATCACTAAACAACCTGCTGCGCTAGCACCCACTACCCCCACCAGGGGCCAAGCAGGAATCTCAGAAGTATCCGCTGTAGTGCTATCAGTCGGATCACTCTTAGAAATCGCCAAAGCATCTTCTGAAGTATTATTTTCAGTATTTTCCTGGCCCGATTCCTCAGCGCCCGTCTCAACCTTAATCAAGGCATTTTCGCTGTTTACCGGCGCGGTTTCAATGACCTCAGGCAGCGCTGTTTTCAGTCTTTTTGGACTAATCAATCCTTCGAGGGCTAGTCCAGCACCTAGCATTGAAAACAGCCAAAATCCAATCAGCAAAATCCAGGGCCTAACCAATAAAAGGTTGAGCGCAATGCGACTGCTTTTAGACTCTTTGCTAAATGGCAGGTGCGGATGCTGTGTTTCTGGTTTTACGGTTGTTTTACCGCCTGTGATTGCTTTAGAACCAGAGACTTTAGAGGCCGTTAGGCTGCGGAGCATTTTCTGAAGCGCGCCCAGCTGTCTATTGGCTTTAGACGGACGGGCTTGCCCACTGTTTTGACTCAGATTCTTTTGCAGCTCTTTTTTGGGGAGCCCTTTTTGGAGGAGTCCTTTGGGCGGAGTCCTGTGAGCATTGTGCTGAATGCTTTTTGACGACTCTTCAGGAAGGCTGCGGGGGCGTATTTTCTGAGGTTCAGCAGCAGGAAGCTTCATATTTTTCGATCTCTCTAACGGCCTAGGCATAAGCAGAAGGATTCCTCTGGACGAGCCTCACTTCCAAAAGATACCGGAATTGTAGAGGCATATTATACGATTAGCCAGCTTTAGACCAGCTTTTCTCTGCCTTTAGTGAAAAAGCCTACACTTTTGGGGTAGAAAATGCTATCCGCAACGTATCTTTTAAGCTTGCGCAGACCCTAGCATACTGCCCATAAATAGGAGGTTAAAGCGCATTTTTTTGCTTATCTATCTGCTGCCTGCTGCGAGTTTGTTTTTTTCTAAACTCGCTATCTCAAATCTAAATCTGGTACATATTGGCCAGGGTCTTGCGCAACCCAGCCCGACTCTGAGTTGGTTCGCACTTCAAAGTACAGAAAGGACGGTTCATTTTCTAACCCTACGCTGCCAATGGGGGTCGCTGCATTCACTAACTGGCCAACCGATACAGAAATACTGCTGAGATTGGCATATCGCGTTTGTAACCCCTGGGCATGGTTGATGACCACGAGTTGGCCGTAGCCTTCTCGTTCGCCTGTAAAGGCAACGGTGCCTGCATTGGCTGCTATTACTTCATTGGGTTGCGGAACCGTAAAGGCAACACCACTGTTAAAGACCAATTCGTTACGACTGGTATGAGGCTGCCAGCCATAGCCGCGAGCGACAGGGACTGGATTAGACAAAGGATACCTCAGCTGCTGGGCAACCGAGGGCGTTGCGATCGCCTCGCCTCCCGACCTGCCACCCCCCAACACGCCTGGAATAAACACGCGATTAGGCACATCGGCTACACAGCCATTCACTTCAAAGAGTACGTCGGTGCGTCTGCCATAGCGTTCTGCTAAAGCTTGCCAGCTCATGCCATTGCCCACCTCTACTACAGCGCCATTAAATGGCGGCACCATAATCGTGGTGCCTGGTGAAAGGCTGCTTCCAAGGCCCGGATTAAACCGAATAAGAGTACTGGGGGCTAAGCGGTTGGCGGTAGCTATACTCTCAACGGTATCGCCTGCGCTGACTGTGTGGCTGCGCACTCTATCTAGGGCAGATGGACAGCCGGTTTTGGTTTGGCCGCTGGCTTGAGCAATCGTTTGGGTGCTCGCAGGCGAGATGGTTTGTGCGATCGCTGGTTTGTCAGTGATGTGATAAATGCTAAAGAGTGCTGCGCCCATGGCTAGCGGCCCTATTAGGCTAGCTGCTCGCGCTGTTTGCGCTAATGGACTAAGGGTAATGAGTTGAAAGAAACGAGTCAGAGAGAATTGCGCCATAAATGTGAGGAGGTTGCCTAAACAGCTGCTTCTTGTTTATGTATAAATTATCTGCATTCGGCGATATCTGCGTAGTGTTCAGCTGAAATAGCGCGTTTGATAATGCCAGTTTGATAGCGTCAGCTTTGCCTCAGAACTGATTCAGCTATTTATTTAACCAGCTGATCTTCTTCGATAGAATGCTTGATTCTTCATGGCAGATTGATCATTTTCAGGAGAAGTTTGTCAATATTGGGGAGGCTAAACCGATGAAGGGGAATTTGGAAGGAAAATTAAGCCTTAGCATTAAATGAATCATTGAACAGGGCAGAACTCGCTACAGTGTAGGGGATGCTATGAACTAAGTTTGAGTGTGGGTGTTGAGATCCTTGACGATTGAGCTATTGATTGAGCTATCTAATTGAGCTATTGACGGAGACAAGGAAGAGTTAATTATGGGGGTTTCTCCTAAGCACTTGAGCCTCGGTGGGCTGCTGCTTGTACTAGGGGCAGGGGCAGGCTGGGCAGGTCATAACGCCTTCTCCAGCCGAATGATGCCTAACCAGGCGCTATCAGAAATCCCGACTTCTTCGGTGATTCCGGCTTCTCAGGAAACAGTGGCCCCAGCGTTGCCAGCCTCAAGACTGCCGATCGACGCTAACTTTATTGCCACTGCCGTGAATCGGGTGGGGCCAAGTGTTGTAAGGATTGATGCGTCTCGTTCGGTCAGCAACTCGGGTGAGGCGTTGGATCGACGATTTTTTAAACGATTTTTTGGCGATGAGATACCTAGTTTCCCGGAGCCTAATCAGCTGCCAGAAAGGTTTGAGCAGGGGACAGGCTCGGGATTTATTCTCAGTGCCGATGGTAAGCTGCTGACTAATGCCCATGTGATTGAAGGGGCCGATAAGGTAGAAGTGACCCTTAAAGATGGTCGTACCTTTGTGGGTAAAGTCGTTGGTGCAGATCCAGTGACAGATGTTGCTGTGATTAAGATTGAGGCCGAAAATTTGCCGGTTGCTCCGCTGGGGGCGACCAGTGAGCTTTCGCCTGGGCAGTGGGCGATCGCCATTGGCAATCCTCTGGGTCTCGACAACACCGTCACCGCTGGTATCATTAGCGCGCTTGATCGCTCTAGCACTCAAGTCGGCATTTCTGACAAGCGCGTGCAGTTTATCCAAACCGATGCGGCCATTAATCCGGGTAACTCGGGTGGCCCTTTGCTCAATGCGAATGGCGAGGTGATTGGCGTTAATACGGCCATTCGCGCCGATGCTCAGGGTTTGGGTTTTGCTATTCCGATTGAAACCGCTAAGCGAATTTCCGATCAGCTGTTTGCAACGGGTAAGGTGCAGCATCCTTACCTGGGCATTCAGATGGTGAATTTGGATGAGGAAATGCGCGATCGCATCAATCGAGATAACGAAATCGGCGTCAAAATCAACGAAGTGCGCGGCGTCGTTATTGTGCGCGTCATTGAGGGGACACCTGCGGAAACGGCTGGGCTCCAGCGTGGCGATATCATTAAGCGCGTGAACGACACGGAGATTTTGAATGTCACGGATGTTCAGTCTCAAGTAGAGCGTGGTGGCATTGATGTCACGCTGCAAGTAGAAGTCATTCGTGCGGGTAAGCCGCAAGTAATTGCGGTAAAACCGACCGCGCTGCCGCCTGAGCTTCAGTAGCCGTTAAAAAACAAATTACAAAACAAAAGCCCTGCTGTCGCTGGACTTCCATCCGACAGCAGGGCTTCTATTAATCTGGTTCGTGTGATCAGGACTGCTCTAATCGTCGTCGTCTTTAGTGTCTGAAGACTCTAAATCCAGAGATCCAAGTAAGTTAGTTTCTAACTCCATCCGCTGTTCCATTTGGCGAAGGAAGTAGCCGGTCATCATCGCTGAAGCGAGCAACCCAGCCAAGTTTTCTCGATCAGTGCTGATTTGGACATTGAAACCATCCGCTGGCAAAACGCCGACTAGGCCTTGCACATTGTGCGAAACGATTTGCTTGATTTCACTGCTAACTGACTGGGCGACGCGACTGAGTACCTCAGGGGGCTGGTGCTGTAGATAGTTCAGAAGCTCATTGGATTTGCTGTCCTCTGGATTCAGGCTAATGAAGTCTGCATGTTCAGGATTGAAAGCCATAGAGATATTGCATAACTGCTATTTAGCTTACCCGTTCAGATTGCTATTTCAATGGGTGAATGCTCACGGGCGGAGGTCTATCCATTTATTCAAAAAATCTGTGATCTTATGATCTTTAAAGGTTGCTATTGACAGCTTAACGAATAATGAGCCCACTCTGCATTTTCTTCAGGTTCGCTGTTGCTAGCAGTTGTTTATTTTGTGGGTTCTACAACTTCTGAGGTATCCTCCAAACTCTGCTCAACACTCAGCTCAACACTCTGCTCAACACTCTGCTGAACATCAAAATATTCACTTTCTGAAGCGTTGGTGACCTGTTCTAGTACGGTGTCTGAAAGGAGCGATCCGCCTGAAGGCTCAACGGCTCCGGAGAGCACTGCGATTTCTTCTGCGTTGTAATGCGCTTCTGTGCGCTCATCTTCTTCATTGAAGGGGGCAACCTTTTCTGGGGCTGCTTCCTCTATGGTTTCCTCTATGGCTTCCTCAATAGCTTCTGCTGTGCTTTCTTTTTTGCTTTCTTTTTTGCTTTTTGCTTTGCCTTCTGCTTGGCTTTCTTCCTCAATGGGCTTTGGCAGTCTTAGGTTGGTAATTTCAGGTAGCTTGTCGATTTCAAAATGCTGATAAAACTTCTCGGTAATTTGTAGCCACGATGAGCGACCGTCCGACTGGCGGCGTTTTTTGATAAATCCCTGTTCTACCAAATCGGGCACATGTTGATACACGCCGGAGCCTCGTAGCTCTACGAGTTCGTTTTGAGCAATGGGGCCTCTTAGGGCGATCGCTGCTAGCGTCCGGAGTGCGCCTAAGCCAATGTCTAACGGCACAATACTATCCACGAGCGGTTTAAACACCTCTCTAAGCTGAAGCGCATAGCCTTCTTCAGTTTCAGCGATTTCTAGCGCACCTTCCCGATGGGCATATTCGCTCATTAGCTCAATTAAGCCTTCTTCCGCGCTGTCTTTGTCGCACCGGGCAAATTCGGCAATTTGAGCAATCTTCAAAGGCTGCGCTTTGAGATAAAGAATCGCTTCGATGGTATTGGCAAGGCGAGCCATATAGGTACTTCATATCAATCTAAATTGCGACCTGTCAGCTCTACAAAAATATCTTCGAGGTTGGCCGGTCGCGTCATCATACCCGTTTTGTCTGGCTGTCCGTCAAGATACTGGTTAGCCGCCTCTAGCGTTGGGAAAAACAAATATTCCCAACGGTCTCCCTTTTGCTTCATGACAATGCCTTCGCCGTGTTTGGCACGGAGCTCTTGTAGGGTGCCGCTTTCAATGAGTTGGCCCTGATCCATGATGCCGATGCGATCGCACAAATACTCCACCTCCTCCATATAGTGAGTTGTCAGCAGCATCGTCATGCCTTGGTCCTTGTTGAGCCCCTTAATAATCTCCCACAGCCGCCTACGAGTCTGCGGATCTAGCCCAACAGTCGGCTCATCCAAAAATAAAATACTGGGCTGATGCAACAGGGCACGGGCAATTTGTAGACGGCGTTTCATTCCACCCGAGAGCGTTTTAACCTTATCTTGAGCGCGATCCGTCAGCTCTACATAGTCTAGCCAGCGGCGAATATCGTTTTTTCGCTGCCCTGCTGGAATATGGTGCATGCGCCCATGAAACTCCATATTTTCCCAAACCGTCATATCTGCATCTACGCTGATCTGCTGCAAGACCACGCCAATTTGGCTACGCACCTGAGCCGCCTGACGGCTAACGTCATAGCCCGCAACGACAATGTCACCCTGCGTCTGCTGTGCTAGCGTCGTTAGCATCCGAATCGTCGTAGATTTCCCAGCCCCATTTGGCCCTAGCAGCCCAAAAATCTCTCCTGGTTGAATGGCGAGTGATAAATCGTTCACCACGCAGGTATTGTTATAAACCTTGTGGACATTTTGCAAAGAAACCGCTGCCACCATCTATTCAAACCCAAACCGCTTTTGTTAATAAATCCAGCCTATAGCAGATTCTCCCGATCATCCTGATTAAAGTACTCTCTTTGCCCTCCTTCCAAACGCTCCAAGTCCTGACACTCCTGGTTCTCTGAATTCTTATGCGTGCTCATATTTATAACGAAGTTCTCTTTATCCGTAATGAAGATGTTCCCCCTTACAAAAAAAAGGGATCGATGGTTCGCAATAGCTACTTCTGGGCGCTTAAATCCATCTCAGATCGCGCGCCATTTGAAAAAGACTGGGAATTTGAGCAAAGCGTATGGCTAGCACTTACCCGAATGCTGACGTCTTTTGCCGAATCTGGATATCTAGGCCTCAAAGAAACCCAGCTAGAATTTGAGCCAGATGACGACATTCCAGCTCTCTTAAAGCCAATGGCGACCTGGTACGACCCAGCGGACTACGAAGAAACCAAAGCTGAAGAAGATATGCATGCCAATAGAAGCAATAGTCGCTGGTGATTGCTCAAAACAAGTCGCTTTAGAAGCCTCTCGCCTCACAAAAACCTATCGCCTCACAAAGAAGAGGGGGAGAAACGCCTGACGGTTTCTCCCCCTCTTCTTTTGAAGCCTGATTTTAAGAGGCTAAGGTGCTGAACTACATCAGACCTAGCTGCTCCAAAATGCCTTTGCCAGACAGCATCTCAGTTACAATTGCGGCTACAAAGCCAATCATAGCGAGTCTACCATTCCAGGTTTCAGCAAATTCAGTAAATCCAAGCTTAGCCGGTGCGTTGGTCGTCGGTGAAGTTGCAGGTGCATCTTTCATAGAATCGTTTCCTCAATTTAGGTTAGGTTAAGTTCGGTCATCCTTGTAAAGAAGTGTAACAGATAAAAAAAGATTGTAACAATCTCTTGGGGTTAGATTCATCTGGACTTGCTGACAACCCGAGAAAATTGCGTACCTGAAGCCTTGATCAGGATGATGTAGATCTAGATATTCGTAGATCTAGATATTCGTAGATCTAGATATTCGTAGATCTAGATATTCGTAGATACCAGCTCACTTGTCTCTAGTTCAGTTTCTAGCTCAGCGATTTCTCGCTCTTTATCCAACCTGCGTTTGCGAGCATACAGCTGAATGGTAATTACAAAAGATAGCACCAGTCCTGCAATCAGCCAGGTTGTGGCACTTGTCGGGAAGCTGTTTTGAAAAATTACCAGCATCACAATTGTCACCAGCAGCAACGTTGGTCCTTCGTTTAAGGCCCGCAGTTGCTTAGGGCCCCACTTGCACTCATCTTGAGCGAGCTGCTTACGTAACTTGGCACAGTACAGGTGATACCCCACAAGCACCGCTACAAATGCAAGCTTTGCGTGCATCCAGCCTTCGTGCAGCA
Source organism: Phormidesmis priestleyi Ana (assembly GCA_001314865.1). Taxonomy (GTDB): domain Bacteria; phylum Cyanobacteriota; class Cyanobacteriia; order Phormidesmidales; family Phormidesmidaceae; genus Phormidesmis; species Phormidesmis priestleyi_B. The sequence goes on from LJZR01000009.1 coordinate 93,134, forward strand.
CGCTAGGTCGTTGCCATAGCAGCCCACCTGCCATTGCCAGGGTCAGTAGCATTCCTGGCGTTGTAATAATTTTCAGCAGACGGGTTTCCATAATGGCGTACTGCTTTTTTAAGATGCTACGAGCGGGTTCTGGCTCAGCTTCAGCCTCTACATGGTAAATAAACAAACGCACCAGATAAAACAAGCCTGCAAACCAGACCACAACACCGATAATATGAAACGCCTTAAACCAGTAGTAAGCCATTAAGTAATAAAGTCAAAAGTTACCGGACCTCTTCTATTTTCCGCTAGTGGCTTATATTTTGGTCGCTTAGCTCATAGGTTCTTAACGTTCGTTTATGCTGCTGACAAGCCGAGTGCTCGTCAAACATTTGTCAATTCGTTATCAAAACGCAGAAAACAGCTTATGCAAGTTACATGGCAGTCCGTCAAAAACTACGAAGATATCCTCTATCACAAGGCCACAGACGGCATTGCCAAAATTACCATCAACCGCCCGCACAAGCGCAATGCCTTTAGGCCCAAAACCGTATTTGAACTGTATGATGCCTTTTGCGACGCTCGCGAGGATACACGAATCGGTGTTATTTTGCTCACTGGCATGGGGCCGCACACCGATGGTAAATATGCCTTTTGCTCAGGCGGCGATCAAAGCGTCAGAGGCGAAGCGGGCTACGTGGGTGATGATGGCGTGCCTCGACTGAACGTACTCGACCTTCAGCGACTGATTCGCTCTATGCCCAAGGTGGTCATCGCTCTTGTGGCTGGTTATGCCATCGGTGGCGGGCATGTCTTACACCTAGTTTGTGACTTGACCATCGCCGCGGACAATGCAATTTTTGGCCAAACTGGACCCAAGGTCGGCAGTTTTGATGGTGGATTTGGTGCGGGTTACATGGCCCGCATCGTCGGCCAAAAAAAAGCACGTGAAATTTGGTTTCTTTGCCGCCAGTATGATGCGGAGCAAGCCTTAGAGATGGGATTGGTCAATACAGTGGTTCCCATTGCTGAGCTAGAGACAGAAGGCATTACCTGGGCCAAGGAGATTCTGCAGAAAAGCCCTATCGCTATTCGCTGTCTCAAATCGGCGTTCAATGCCGACTGCGACGGTCAGGCGGGCTTGCAAGAACTCGCAGGCAACGCAACACTGCTGTATTACCTCAGTGAAGAGGGTGCAGAAGGTAAGAATGCATTTTTAGAAAAGAGGGAGCCTAACTTTAGGCAATATCCATGGCTACCTTAAGAACCGCTTGTGAAGTTGCTGTAGGGCTTAAGGACTGCATTCCACAAAGCTATCCTGGCTTCATTTTGCGGCCCCTCTCATCTCATAAGTTTTCTGATAGATTTATCAATGCTTAGTATATTTTCTGACTTTTATAAGTGACAAGAGTTCGGGATAGAAGAAGTTTATTGCGAAAAGTTAAGTGGTTGACAAGAATTGTTCTTGGGGATCGCAGGTGATTGAACTATATTGCCCTGAGAAAGCGACCGAGGAAATATAGAAAAATGGGTTTCTATGCAGCGACAATTACTTTTTCTTTTCTGGGCAAAACGGTCGGCTCTGGGGTCAAATTTGCAGGTGACCACTCCGTGATCCCCACACGCTTTTCAGACTCATCTTGAAAGCGTGAAATCCCTAGACTACAGGCTTTCCATTGAGAAGCCACGGGGACATTTAGTTGGCTGCATGTGCCACCTCTTCTGCCTTCATGCGTGTAAAAATGGCACAACCCACAACGAGACATTTCGCACTTTGAAGAAGCCATAGTAAGCGTTTTTTAAACCTCTGGTTTGTTTACTTATGATGGCTTAATGAAGAAGCTCTATTTTTACTCATAAAAGTCTTGGAGCTATTGCCACAAGGACAAGAACAACCTACTTTGATGCTGTGGCCGACTTTATCTTTTCTTTAGGTTTTGTTAAAGAAGCGACACAGGTTTGGTGGCAAGCGTTCTACCAGATTTGGTGGGTCGTAAAAATACGGGGATCAGGTCGTAATAATAGTCAAAATGATCGGTATATAGAACTGCCTTTGGTCCCATTTAAGCTGGGCGATATTCAGCGTTGTATCAAAACGTTATTTTTATTTTTTCAGAGATTTATCTAGCGCTTTAGTAGGCCTTTTGTGCTTTTCTAAGACACTTTTTATGGTCTTTAACTTTATATTTGACCCTTCAATTTATATTTGACCTTTTGTCCTTGGCGGAACCAGTGCTTCTTTGCCTTTTTGCTTTGGCTTTTTGCTTTATTTTTGCTTTATTAAATTTAGTTCTGCCATTGCTTAGCTGCGCAGAGTGCGCAAATGGCCCATCGCTTGAGCTCGCCTTGAGGGCAATGGCAGCGGCATCGCGGGCAAAGGGCCTGATGAGTTTGCATTTTTTGCATCATGCTGGCCCATTGCTCAAAGGCTTTTTCAGGGGTTGCGACGGCGGATTTGGGAAGGTGAGGAATGTCGCCTATATAGCTTGGATGATTGGCCAGCCGACCTTTGGCTTGTGGGTTGTTGTCTTGGCCGGGAGACATGGATGGTAGGTCTGAGTTGTTTTCAGGCGGTTTGTTAGGGTCGCTGGTGCTGTTTCTGTGAGTCCATTGCGCTGTTGAAAACCGGATGCCTTTGAGCGGCAGCCGTTGGTAGCGATTGAGCTTGTGTAAAATAGTCAGCCGCTCGTATGACAAAGTTTGCGCCCAGGTTGCGGTGGCAGTAGCAACGTATAGGCTGCCACGCTGAATGCCAACTGGGCGAGTGACCCTGGCTACCGCAAATCCTACTGATTTTGGCCAGTGCAGCAGTACGAGGCGAAACTGCTTCTGGGCTTTCCAGCTCTCTTGATCTTCTAACCCTTTAATTAGGCTCTTTAGCCCTTCTAATGCCATTTGTTTGCCATACAGGTTCGCTCTGATGTTTGCTCTAAGGTTCGCTCAATAGGCTTGCGCAATCACACTATGCTGGGGCCAGCACACCGCCCAATCTTGATTTCTATCTTTTACTAATATAAATTGATGGATCTGCAAGCCTATTGAGGAATGCTATTGAGGAATGCTACTTAATTGCTACTTACATATATTTACATTAGCGGTTAGCTGTTTGTTCAACTGGCTGTTTGTCCAACTATTTCTACTTATACAATCCCTATTTTAAGGAGTCTATGATGGTAGATCAGCGCCCTGCCGATCAATCACTAGATCAACGAGCACTGGACCCACGAGCACAAGACCCACGAGAAGATGTGCCCGAGCATGCTCGTACTGCTGACGGTTTAGCACTTCCGCTTCAGGCTGTCCTAAGCAGTCTGAATGTCAATTTAGAGGATGAGCTGAATCGCTATCGTCGCAATCAGTTGACTGCTGGCTTCTCTGTGAAAGACGCCTTTGTAGGCTTGGAAGATCCAGTCTTTGATCTTGACTCGATCGGTTCATTCGATAAGTCTCTAGAGCCTACCATTACGGTCTCAACGCTTGTGCTTCCTGCTAAGCTTAATGATTTGCCACCACCACCGCCTAATAAAAGGCTTCTGGCTACTCAAGTAATGAATCCATCTGCCGATCAGGTAGAGGGGCTAGAGGGTCAGGTAAAGGGACTGTTTGATGAGTTGTCTCATTCAGGGACTCATTTGACGGAGGGATTAGCGCAGGCTCATTTAAGCTCAGCGGCAGATTCTAACGGTGGCTTTGACGGTTACTTAGCTTCTTCAGAAAAGCTCATTGAAAGCTTAAACGAAGTGCCGCTAATGCCCGAGCCCGTCGATACGACTTTTAGGCCAAAGCGTAAAACCGTTTCACTGATTGCAGGTGCAACGCTTGGCTTACTGGGACTTTTGGCTGGATTAGGGGCTAGCTATTTAATGTCAAATCCCACAGTCGCGCAGCGACTGGCAAAAGGATTCAGTCGTGATAAACCGATGGTTGCAGAGGCCTCGAAGAAGAACTTCGATCCGCCTGGGCCCGATTTGTCTGTACAGGAATTTGTGGATATTGATATCAGTAATCTCAGCTCGCTGGACATGCCTCAATCGGCGATCGCCCCGTTTCCTTCTACGGCTTCTGCGCCTTCGAGTGTGCTACCGCCGATTGAGGGCCAGCCCAGTAGCTTGGATGCTCAGCCTGGTTCCGAACTGCCAGCAGCGACTCAGTCGGTTCAGTCGGTTGTCATTCCGGCCAACGCTAACTACTATGTCACTGTTCCTTTTACCACCGAACAGGGCCTAGTCGCAGTTCGGCAAGCCGTAGAAGAAGCTTTTGTTCGCCAGTTTGCGGATGGCAACCGTATACAGCTAGCTGTTTTTGATAGTCCTGAGGCGGCTCAAGCGTTGATTGAAGAACTCAAGCCACAGGGCGTGTCTGCTCAGCTGTACGGCCCCACGGCAGAATAGTCGCCGTGGGTAATCTTAATGCTTATTTTTGTCACATTTCTAAGAAGCTTGCTACGCTGCTAGAAAATACGCATTCATCAAGATGGCAACTGTCCTATGGGCCTACTAGATCGGATCTCTCGACTCGTTAGAGCCAATGTCAATAGCCTGGTCAACGGTGCTGAAGATCCTGAAAAGACCTTGCAGCAGGCAGTCGCTGAAATGCAGGGTGACTTGGTTTCTATGCGGCAGGCAGTGGCTCAGGCGATCGCCACCCAAAAACGAACCGAAAGACAGAATGAGCAGGCTGCTCGGGCTGCGCAAGAATGGTACAACCGCGCCCAAATGGCGCTAAAAAAGGGTGAAGAAGAGGTTGCTCGCGATGCGCTGGTACGCCGGCAAACTTACGATCAAAACGCGCGTAGGCTTTCTCAGCAGGTCGCTCAACACTCAGAAATTGTTAAAAAACTCAAGGCCAATATGATGGCGTTAGAAAGTCAACTGGCCGATGCTCGGACTAAAAAAGACATGTATATAGCTCGGGCTCAGGCCGCGAGTTCTAGCGCCAAGCTTAACGAAAGGATGATGGGAGCAGCTGGCGCCATCGGTGCGTTTGAGAAAATGGAGGCACGGGTGATGGAGTTAGAAGCCCAAGCAGAGGTGGCTAGTGAGCTACTCACTGACCCCATTGAAAAGCAGTTTACTCAGATTGAAAGTCAGCAGAACGTAGAAGCGCAGCTCGCTCAAATGAAGGCAAATTTGCTAGAGAGTGAGGGTCGTGGTGCGGCCTTTTTGCCGCCAGAGCGCAGCTAGCTTGATCGGCTAGCCCTGGCTACCCCTATAAACCGGCATGGTGAAGTGAAAGCAGCTGCCTTCACCTGCCTTTGAATCCACCCAAATTTGCCCATAGTGCGCTCGTACGATTCGCTGACATAGCGCCAAACCCAACCCATAGCCATCTTTTGTTTGATCGCGCGTGAGGCGAAAGCTCTCCTCAAAAATAATTGTCTGATTTTCACGCGGAATCCCCGGTCCTGTATCTCGGATACTAATTTGCACTTTTTCAGTCGTCCGATGCAGGGCGCTCATACTGATTTTGCCGTTGGCAGGCGTGTACTTAATCGCATTGTCAATTAAGTTCGTCAGCACTCGCTGTATTTGATCTTTATCTGCATATACATAAGGCAGGTCTTGAGGAATATCAGTATCAAGACTCTGCTTTTTGTGATTTAACTTTGACTGAAAAGACGCCATGACCTCGGTGCATAGCGTCTGAAGCTGGAGCTTTTCGGGGACGACCTGTAGCTGTGCATTAGAGCCTTTAGCTGCCTGCAAAATTTCGGCGATCATGCTGTTGATCGTCCGAATTTGTACCTTAGTACTTTTAATCAAATGCGCTTTGAGCTCAGGCGTAAACTTTTCAGCTCGTTGGCTATTAGGTTCGTAGGCTAACTCTAGCGTTTCTAATGCAATGGAAGCTGCTGTCAGCGGATTTCGCAAATCATGAGCCATCATGGCAATAATGTGATCTTTAAAGGCGATTTGTGAAGTAAGCGCTTCTTTTTCCTGATCGAGCCGAAATATTTCATCGGAAAGGCGCAGAATTTCAGTCGATTGAGCGACAGCATCAACCGTAACGCCGCTATCATTCTCTTCAGCAGAACCTTCTAACAGCTGACTTTTTTGCCCGTCTTCTAGTTCTTTTTGCCAGCGCGGCCACCAGTCTTCTAGCTGGGTGGCGATGTCGCTGCCTGCTAATACCTGATGCTTATCTGCTGATACCTTGATGAGGGCTGGTGTCGCTACCAGCTTGAAGTGTTCAGCAAGGTACGGCTGATTAGACACATCGATAATTTCTAAGCCGATTCTGAGGTTTTCTGAAGGGCTTTGAGAAAGGCTTTTTTGAGTGGTATCTTGTTGTCGTTCTTCGCCCTGTTGTTCTTTTTCTTGTAGTTTTTTGAGGTGTTGCCGTATTCTCCGCACCTGCTCGGTCGAATTGGGCCGTTTATCAATGAACAATAAAAGCTTAAAAAGCCCGTTGGTTCCGGATGAGACTGGAGCAAGCGCTTCCATTCAGCCTCCTAATTACGCTGTGTCTAATCAAGTTCCACAATAGCGCTTGATAAATTCTTTCTACAAGCGAATTTACTAATTGCCTAGCCACTTTTCTAAAAGATTCTAAAAGAACTGAGGGCTGATGAGAACAATCAGGTTTTTATACGGGCATTTCCTAAGGGTGGGCGAGGTCTCTCTATATCCTGGTTCTTGGGATTTGGTAATTGCAGCTACAGTTAAGAAATCCTGCGGTGTGCCATTACTACTTAGACACTGGTCGCGAAAGCGATTGAAGTTTGACCGCTACAATTAGTTTAGTGATTGGTTTAGTGATTGGTTTAGTGATTAGTTAAGGCAGTGTAGCCAGCGAGTGGAAACTTTGGTTCGCTGGTTTGAGCGATATGGGGCGAAGGAGTGTGAACGCAGCAGAACAGGCATCTACTATCGAATTTGCGAGTAAAATTGCGGCGATTGTAGGGTTATTTAAGTCTGAACTACCCGATTTACGCGCTGATCTTAAGCCTTGGACGAATGATCAGGAGACTCGCGATTTAGTTGATCCGCATTCTGTTGATATTGGATTCCATTTTCCAGGTGTTAGCCGGCTGTTTCAGTGCCGTAGTCTGCTGATTCAAATTCGGCTGCATAAAGATGCTGAGACCAATCAGCGGCGGGCAATTGGGCTGGAGGTGGCTGGATTTGACCATCGAGGCCAGCAGTGGCGATTGTCTACGATTGATAACTGGCGTTTTGAAGGCAAGGTGACGCCTGATCCTAATTCGGGCGAGTCGTTACGAAATTGCTGTCGGCGGGTTTTTGATGTGTTTAATCAGTCTCTAGATTCGCCGGATGATTGTGCGGAGGACTGTTGAAGCGGAAGTTTGAGGACGGTGCCTGAAGCTTTGTCTAGCGCGATCGCAATCGTAATTATCTGCGCATCTATCAGCCTAGATTCATGCGCTGGGGCTCCGGTGCCAACGTTTACCGGGTAGGCCGGAAAGCAGGCTGCGCTTAGGCTCAGTCGCAGCGCTTCGCCTGGTTTTAGGCCAAAGCAGGTTGGATGCAGGGCAATGGTCACCCGGTCGGTTTCTGTCGGGGTTGCTCGATCAACTCGTTTGTAGCCCTGGGTCAGGTTATAAACCTGGCCATTGCTTACTCGGGAGAGCACGGCGCATAGGTCGTAGCTGGGGGTAGAGGGCGCGATCGCGCAAACCACTTCAGCTACCCCTAGCACATGTATGTCGTGGCTCATTGGCGCGCTCGTATAGGTCAGCACGTCACCTCGCGTATCTATCGCTGTGCGCTCAAATACGCCCGCCGGGATGCTGCTATGTCCGCCTAGGGCGGGCACCGGGTTCCATGGATCGTGAACGAGCCGGTCAACCTGGGCCTTAGGGGCATGTCCTAATTGCTCAGCGCGCGCAGATACCTCCGCAGATACTTCCGCAGACACCTCAATGAGTTTGCCGCTGTCTTCCCGAATGTTTGCTAATCCGCTGCTCTCTAAGCAGTAGTGTTTTTCCACCGTGGCAGGCCAACTGTCCCAATGACTCCATTGATTCGGCCCCATTTCAAACAAGGTCACTGCCTTGGTTTCACTGGGTAACGACTTTCCTTTCAAAATATGGTCGAACCATTCAATCTGCCGCCTATCTATTGGGCTAGCTGCGGCTGGGCCAAAATCCATTTGGCCGACCTTCCGGCCCCACGGAATATGTCCCCAAGGGCCTATGCATAGTGGATGTGGATAGCAACTCCTAGCGGTCATTTCCTGATACAACCGCATATCGCCTCTTAGGTAGGGGTCATACCAGCCGCCAATATGCAGCATTGGCAGGTCTACAGCTTGGAGTTGTGGCGTAATTTTTTGCCAGTAGTCACTTGCTGAATCATTGGTTACCCAGCTGGGGAAAAAAGACTCAATATGTTTTGACGCGACAGATCTAAAAATGTCAGGATAGGCCGGATAGGTATCGGTCATTGGGGGCTGATGAGCGGCGGTGACCAGCTGCTGGTAAGTTTCGATATCTCCGGCTATCCGTGCGCTTTCGGCGGCCAGCTGTAGTGCCCAGGTCAGGCCTAGCTGAAGGCAAAACGCGCCGTTTTCGTAGGCCCAGTCTGCATAGGGGTGGTAGCCAGTCATCGCAGGCGCGATCGCTTTGAGGGCCTCAATGCCAGTTTGCGCGGCATATAGCTGGGTCATACCCTGATACGAAAAGCCATACATGCCGATTTGACCGTCGCATCCCGGTAGCTCAGCGGCCCATTTGAGCGTATCTTCTCCATCTGCAACTTCGTTTTCAAACAGCGTAAATGTGCCTTCCGAACTGCCTCGTCCACGCACATCCTGAATGACCACAATGTAGCCATGCGCTGCATACCAGCAGGGATGCGCGTACACAATCGTAGAGGCGATCGCCCGCCCATAAGGCTGACGCATCAGCAGCACCGGAAACGGCCCCTCAGCGTTTGGCCGATACACATCTGCATCTAGCCGTACTCCATCTCGCGTATACATCGAATCCGTTTGAGGTGGCTGAATTGAAAACATAACTATCCCAAACCTGCTTAAAATTAAATCTCAACGGATTCAGCCAATAAACCCTTTCATCATTACCCTAAACCTCGCCAAAATAGAACTAGAGCCTTACCGGGTTTGACTGGTATTTTAGTGAGGGCAGCAAAGGACGCGATCGCATGGAACCTATTTTAATTATCAGCAATCTGGTTCTCATCGGACTCACAGGCACCTATGCGTGGCTGACCAATAAAAACGTCAAACAGATTCAGCAAGAAAGCGCCTACTACCGCAGCGTCGTAGAAAAACAGCTGCGGTTCACAGCCTTGCCCCATCTCTACTGGGATTTACGTCCAGCCCTCAGTCCGTCTAATCGCCTAGCAAGCACTGTCGATATCCCAACTAGCGACAACGCTAGCCTGACAAACGGCGGGCTAGCGACCACCAGTACTGGCCTCGCGCTAGAAGTTTTTAACATTAGCAACGTCCCTGCTTACGATGTTCATGTCAGCATCATTGGCGCCTATACCGAAGAAGGCATGGGCATTGCGACCTTTATGCGAACTTACGTGCAGTCTCGTCACCGTAAGTTTCCGCTTCAGGCTGACAAAGTTGGCTACTATGGCGTTCGCAGCGCCGTGCGTCTATCTCTACTGCCGACCCAGCAAAAAATTGTACTCACCCTGCCCTTTCCCAAGCAGCCCGTCGATGTCTATACCTTGGTGCAATACCGCGAGCTCTCAGGCGAAAACTACTATCAGGTATGCTGCTTCAGCGCCATTGACGAATCTGGCTCTTACCGTGCCAACATTTTAGAGCCCACCGAAATTCAGTTCATGGAGCGCCTGCATCTCTTTGACGCCGAAGATTTTACGCTCCCCGACGATAGCAAAGAAGACTTCCCTTACTACCTAGCCGACTTTATTGATCTATGGAATCACTCTATTTCCAGTAGGCTTATTTCAGATGCCCCTGCCTCGCCTGAAGAGGAGGTTTCTGTGAAGGCCACCTATGATTTTTAAGTTTCCTTTCTCGTCATCCGACAAGCCCTCTAAGCCGACTGATTCAGAGCCGGCTAATTCAGAGACGCCTGATTCAAAGACGCCTGATTCAGTCGTCCGCTCTTCGGAAACACCGGTGCCTACTCATACAGAAGACACCCCATTGCCGCTGACAAGGCAAGATATTGAAGAAGGTATCGACATTTTGATTGTTGACGACGATCCGATCGTTTTAACAGGACTACAGCGGCTTTTACAAAAGCGAGGGTATCGAGTGACGACAGCAGGCGATGTCCCCACCGCACTACAAAAATTGTGCCTAGAGCCCTCTGTCATCATCTGCGATTGGGTGCTACCGGGTGAGCTTAGCGGTATAGATATCTGCCGTCACATCAAGCAAGATGTGCAGCTTTCAACCACGGCTTTTTTGATGATGACTAGCCATACTGACATTGCCAACCGAGTAGAGGTTTTGGAAGCAGGCGCAGATGATCTGTTGTTTAAACCGGTAGATACTGCTGAGCTCATTGCTCGGGTAAACGCTGGTATGCGGCTTCACCAACTCACCCAGGCTTTAAAGTCGCAAACTCGTCGCCTAGAAGCCGAGCTAGCAGAAGCCGCAGCCTATGTTGCCTCTCTTCTCCCTGCCGACAAAACTGCCTCAGCGGGTTCTGCTAGCAGCGTAGATAGCCCAACGGCGATTACTTCCCGTTTTATTTCGTCTCAGGCGCTCGGCGGTGACTGCTTTGACCACTATTGGTTAGATCCCGATTATTTAGTGGTATACCTGCTAGATGTGTCAGGGCATGGGCTAGGAGCTGCTTTGCTCTCTACGTCGGTGCTGAATGTGCTGCGATCGCAGTCTCTCCCCGGCGTCAACTTTTACCGCCCCGAAACCGTTCTCAAAGGGCTTAACGAAGCCTTCCAAATGACCGACCAAAACGAAAAATACTTCACCATTTGGTATGGCGTTTACAATCGAGTTACGCGGGAATTGTCTTACGCGAGCGCCGGTCATCCGCCAGCAGTACTCGTCAGTCCAGCGACGCCTCACGCCGCCCCCAGGCTCAGCCCCCTCCGAACAGCCGGTTTGCCCATTGGGATGCTCCCAGAGGTTAACTACCAATGGCAGCGCTGTCAGGTTGCTGAGGGCGGTCGTCTCTACATCTTCAGCGACGGCATCTATGAGATTCAGCCAGCAAACCCTGAGCCCCAAACGGTCAGCCCCCAAAGCGATTTCTCGCCTTATTCAATCGGCCCCTTCGCCAATCGTTCGATAGCGCCTCTTGAAAATCACCCAACAGAATCCTCAGTACTGCCACAACTCGGCTTAGATGGCTTTATTAACTTGCTCACCCACCTAGAATCGTACCGTCAGCTCAATGTAGACAACATCATCCATTATGTCAGCGACTTTGGCGGAGACCACTTTGATGACGACCTCTCACTTTTAGAGATAGCCTTCTAGCCGCTGTCTATCAACCTTCTCGCTATGCTGAATGAACAGGAGGCGCTGAAAATGATTTTAGTTCATCGGGCAGTGGCTGAAGATAGAGCGTGAGCTTAAATACTTCCTCAAATTGCTTCACTAGCTGCTGCTGTACGTCCATCAGACTAATCTCAGGCAAAAACTGCGCAAGCGAGCCCACTGACTTATCTGCGATCCCGCAGGGCACAATCTTTTCAAATCCTGCTAAATCTGGACAAACATTTAGTGCAAAGCCATGCATGGTGATCCACCGGCTAACCTTGATCCCAATTGCCGCAACCTTTTTGTCTCCTATCCAAACGCCTGTGAACCCAGGAATGCGATCGCCCATCAATCCATAACAGGCCAGCGTTCGAATCACAACTTCTTCTAGCTGTCTTAAGTACCAGTGCAAATCTAGTCGGTGCCGGTGCAAATTCAAAATGGGATACCCCACTATTTGCCCTGGGCAATGGTAAGTCACCTCGCCACCGCGCTCAATACGATGCAACTCATACCCATCTTGCTCCGGTTTAAACCGCAAAAAACCAGCATCCGCACCATGGCCAAGGGTGTATACCGGCGGATGCTCTAGCATGATTAACAGGTCGCGTAGCTCAGTTGCCTGGGCCTCTCCATCAGGCATGAGCGCCGCTTCCTTTCTTTCGGCGACTAGACGCTGTTGCCAGTGCCATGCTGTTTGATACGGCACTTTTTTGCACAAATATAGATCTCCATTCTGCGATCGCTGCTGAGTTTGTCCAGGGATCACTAAGCTGACAACATTTTTATTTTTCATTGCTCAAAAACAAAACAAGTCAAGAATTATCAACGGATGCATCAATTCTTGACGGTTTCACCCTGTTCAAAAACAGCGGTGCTAACTTTAAAGGGTATACACGAACCGCCATTAGGAGGCTGCTTTTATGAAGCTAGTAGTCCAGGGTAAAAACATTGAGATTACAGATGCTATTCGTAATCACGTTCATCAAAAGATTGAAAAGGCAACTGCTCACTTCAAAACCTCAATCAATAAAGTAGACGTCAATCTATCTGTCGAAACCAATCCTAGGATCGCCCCAAGGCAGGCTACAGAGGTCACCCTTTATCTTAACAATGCAGTTGTTCGAGCTGAAGAAAGCAGCGAAAACCTGTACGCTAGCATCGATATGGTCACTGACAAAATTACCCGTCAGCTGCGCAAATACAAAGAGAAGCGCCGTCATCAGGATCATGCCTCAGTTCGCCCTACGGATGTTGACGTAGCGCTAAACACGCCCGATATTGCACCCGATAGTAGTCCAGACATCAGCGAAGTCCTCAACTCTCAGCCCGCATTGCCGCCTGAAGTTGTCCGCACCAAGTACTTTGCAATGCCGCCTATGACCGTGCAAGAAGCGCTAGAAAATCTAGAGCTAGTTGGACATGATTTTTACATGTTCCGCAATATCGACACCGATGAAATTAACGTCATTTATGAGCGGAATCACAAAGGCTATGGCCTACTACAGCCTCGCCAAAATCACGGCAAAGCAGACCAAAACGGCCACAAAGAAATGGCTGTTGCCAATGTAACACCCTTGTCGCGGGCTTCGTAAGTCTAACTAATCTTCATCCCGATTCTGTAGCCTCAAGTTCTATAGCCTCAGGTTCTACAGGCTACAGTTCACCCCCTTTATTTTCTGTCTATACCTCTCGATTTTGAAAGAAAGAATAAATACTGAAAAGTAGGGGGTGTTTGATGATTTTTTATCGCTATCTCGCTCAATGGTTAGTTAATGTTAGCTAATGGCCAACAGCTTGCTCAGGCTACCTTCACGCTCTAAATCGTGGAGATCATCACAGCCGCCGATATGCTGATCCTCAATAAATATTTGAGGTAGCGATCGCCGACCAGCGCGTTCTGCCATTTCGTCCCGAGCCGCCTCATCTCCATCAATACAATACTCTGTATATTCAATCCCTTTTTTATCTAGCAAAGACTTTGCTCGAATACAAAACGGGCAGCGGCTCCATGTATAAATTTCAACTTTAGGTTGCATGTTCCTCCTATGGGGCATCAATAAGTTTGCATCGTCAATAATGTCGCCAATAATGTCAACAATTTATGTTGGCTCGCTCTCAGGCTCATTTCCGGCCGCCATCTCTACCGTAAACGAAACACCCTCAAGTGCAACGACATCTCGATCATATAGCTTACGGCCTCTTCTGAGCTCCATGACGCCATTGACAGTGACCTCACCGCTGCGAATCAAGAGCTTGGCTTCACCACCCGATTGAACCGTATTAGTGACCTTTAAAAACTGATCGAGCTTAATAAAGTCTGCGCTCATATTTTTCCTGTCAGTTTCCTGTTCTGTGAAGGGCAACGCAACCCTACAAGGCTACACTAACGCAGGTTCAGTCATGCCTAAAGCATTTAAAAGCTGCTGTGCTTCTGCTTCCACGCTCCGCTGCTGATCCTCTACTGCCTGAATTTGCGTTATTACCTGTGAAATAGCCTCTAGCTTAAGAAAGAGACCCCCTAGTCGTTCCTCAATCGAAGGCAACAACGATTCATACAGTGTAATTTGTCCCTGGTCTTGACTGATAGAAATCTGCTGTTGGTTGCAGCCCTCAGCCGCTGCCTCCACGGCCTGCCGATGAGCGTCTACTAACTCTTGGTATTGCTGTCGGTTTTGCTTAAGTGCATCTACCTCATTCTGAATCTGCGCACTTTCTGCTTCTACCTGCTGGATTTGCTCGCCTAGCCGAGTTCGCATTTCGTCAATTTCATTTAAGAACGGCTCTAACTCAGCAGTTGTGCCTATTCCCTCGTTCGCTAGTCCTTGTCTGCGTAGTAAAACAGCTTCATGTTGCTCAAGTACTTCTTCCCGTTCTATCAGGTTACGCCGCTGGCCTACCAATGTTCTGTTGAGCATGACATGGCAGTCTTTTTCTTCAGCAATTTCGGTCTCTAGCTGTAGCCGGTCATATTCATTTGCGCCCTCTATTTTTTCCTGAAGGGCATCAATATCTTCTTGCTTTAGCTTAAGTTCTTCTTCTTGGTCATGGACAAATTGAGACATCTTATCGAGGTCTTTCTTTAGCTTAAGCACTAGTTCTTGTAGCTTATCAATCGAAAGCGCTTCTAGTTCGGCGACATCTACTTTTTTGCTCAGTCTGACCTTGTCAGTCGCATTCAGCAGTTTGTAAATTTGCTGATGCAGGGTTGACTGGTTTTTTAGCTGCTCGGTCAGTAACTGGTTTTGATCCTGCTTTGCACCTAGTAATGCCTGCTGCTGATGTATGTTAGCCTGAGTGGTCAAAAGCAGCGCCTCGGCTTCACTGAGCGATCGCCTCGCTTCGCTCAAAGCTTCTGTCTGTACCTGCAAAGCTTCCTGCCCGGCATGCACATCCGTCCGCTTTTGCTCTAAAATTTGCTGATTTTCAGCCAACTCAGACTGGTAGTAAGCGATCATCTCAAACGCTGCGGTTAGCTCATCGCTTGCTGTGGCTGCGGTTGTGGTCGCGTTGCCGAGCCGAGCGATCGCGCTCCGCATCTGATGAATCTGCTCTTCGTTGAGGCCCCCGCTTGCATTCGCGTCCGACTGCTGCTCCTCAAACCGCTGTATCTCTCCGTTTAAATGAGCCCAAGCGCCTTCCAATTCAGCATTTCTGCGGCTGAGCTCTTCACGTAGCACCTCGACCTCAGCCTGCTGCTGTTCAAGCTGCTGCTGTTTTTCTTCGACCTGTGCTAAATCTGCCTCAGCCTGTTCGATCTGCTCTTGGCGTGTTTCAATTTCCATTTCACGGCGATTGAGCGCCTGACTTTGATAAGTCAGCGATTCCTTCCACTGCTCAATCTCTTCGCCTTGAGCCTTGAATTTTTTACTCAGCCCCGAAAAATTTTGTAGGATGTTAACAAGTGTGCGGCCTGCTTCCTGATGTCGCTGCACCTGCCGACTGCTGTTGAGTTCAATCATCACCAGTGTATCTGCGCCATAGGTCGCATCATCGGGTGCAGCCACCGATTCGTCTCCTGGCACTGCACTCCAATCATGTTCAGAACGTTGGCACGCAAGCAGTTTAAACTCCGCCTTCCCGTTTCCGATAAATCCATTCTTCCGTTGTGTCTCGGCTAGATAAAGCACGCTGGCATTTCCTCTATTTATGCAGGCTTGGGTAGGGATCTTAACGATGCCACAAGCACATCTACAAACTGGCTTGTATAAACCGGTTTTGGTTGCACACTGCTATATATCAGTTCCCGTCTGACGGGAGTGGATTAACACTTTCCATCCAAATGCTTGTCCAACGTTTACAAGGTTCTAAATCAGCTATTTTTGACGGATAAGTCGCTATTTATCAATTAATGTTTAACAAACGAAACCGACAAGGGTACTTTGATTACACGGTAGATGCCGTTGGCCCAAGGTAGTCGCCGTTCAAAAGTGCGCTATTCTCTATTCCGCAGGGAATGATTGAGCCAGTTAACATCCCAGTTAACATCTCAAATGCCATAGACAGAGCTGAACTCACTATCAAAGTCCAGCTATTAAGGCCATAGGTTAGAGGTTATGAGCACAGTTTTGGTCGTCGAAGATAGCATCGCCGAGCGAGAGATGATTAAAGATTTACTAGAAAGTAGTGGATTGACGGTCACCGTTGTTAGCGATGGTTTTGAGGCGCTTGAGTTTATTCAAGGGCATCCTCCCGATTTGGTCCTTCTTGATATTGTGATGCCAAAGATGAATGGCTATGAAGTATGCCGTCTCATTAAATCCAACGCTGAGACGAAAACCCTCCCTGTGGTGATGTGTTCGGCGAAGGGGGAAGAATTTGATCGCTACTGGGGGATGAAGCAAGGGGCTGATGCCTACATCGCCAAACCATTTCAGCCGACAGAACTGGTTGGTACTGTCAAACAACTATTGCTAGGGTAGTTACCTAAAAAAATTGCGATAAAAATGCCATGGTAGGAAACCCTGACTTTCAAACAATATCGGGAAGAGACCAAGCCCCTGAACTGCAGGAAATTGAAACGCCAGAAGGCGAACTTCATCTGCGTTTCTTTATGAGTGATGATGATGAGTTTGCCCTGCCAGCCACGGGAATTCGTCGAATTATCGAATATGCGCCTGACCATATTACGCCCGTTCCCAACGTATCACCCCTTTTGTTAGGCACATTCAATGAGCAAGGACGCGTCATTTGGGTAGCAGATTTGGGTCAGTTTTTGGGTCATTCCAAGCCAATGAACACCGACCGCGCTGAAATCCCTATCATTGCTGTTGAAGACGCTGGGACGATGCTGGGTCTAGCGGTGAGCAAAATAATTGGAACTGACTGGTTGGATGTTGACGCGCTGAAGGCAACGACCGATTCTTCTGACGTGATGGCTCCTTTTTTAAAGGGTGAATGGCCCATTTCTTTGCGCGATGCGTCATCTGCTCATTCAGCGTCATCTGTAG
Organism: Phormidesmis priestleyi Ana; assembly: GCA_001314865.1. Classification (GTDB taxonomy): domain Bacteria; phylum Cyanobacteriota; class Cyanobacteriia; order Phormidesmidales; family Phormidesmidaceae; genus Phormidesmis; species Phormidesmis priestleyi_B. The sequence goes on from LJZR01000009.1 coordinate 109,978, forward strand.
GAAAATCGTTGAGGCTGCTAGATCATATTGCTATTTTACGATCGGCGCGCTGGGTTGCCTAGCGCTTTAGCTTACACACATGGTAACTAGTTACTAATCAATTGGCATCACCAGCATCAGGAATCAGAGTCGGCAAAAGGAAAAGAACTCATGGCATCGGGCACTGACTACGCACAAACCTATCAGGCGGCAGAAAAAGCCTACATGCAGGGCAGCTATGAGACGGCTGCCGAAACGATTGACTCACTCGCCCGTGAGCATCCAACAGATCCTAGTGTACTGCTGCTAAAGGGTCATATCTACTGTTATGGGCTACATCAGTATGATATTGCTCAGCAGCAGTACAAGTCTGTCCTGCACCTCTCATCAGACCCAGAATTTGTAGACTATGCCAACAATGGCTTAGCCTATGCTGCTGAGGCCGCAGGTCAGATGGTTGATGCCGTATCTCCTATGCCTGACGAGTTTGATGATGGCCTATCTGAAGCCGCAGATTCTTTTGAAGCAGTCGACGGCTTGGCTAGTAACCATCATCAGGAATTAGAGGCTAACTGGGCAGATGCGACGGACATGCCAGACGAAAGCCTAGATGCTTTTGATAATTTCTCAGCGTTCTCAGAAAATGAGCTGCCCTCAGAAATGTCTGCCTCTGGTGAACAGGTTAATGAACTGTCTGATTTGTCAGCCAATTTGTCAGCCAATTTGCCAGCCAATTTGTCAGCCAATAGTGCTGAGTTGGATAACCCGTTTGAATATTCTCCGACTGTAGAGAGTACGTCTTTTGCAAAGGCAGAAGGTAGTGACAATCCGTTTGAGGAAAGTAACTTTATAACCGAAGATCTAGAAGCAGAAGATCCGCTAGCCGCTACTTTAGAGGCCGATCCGTTTAGTTTTGATATGTCTGAGGATGCTGCTAACGAAGGTGGCGTGACGACTTTTAACGACGCCTCTGGCTTTGACATGGAGGAATTCGACGAGGCATTTGGAATCAGCGGTGTAGCCAGTGGTCGGTCTGATGCTTCGTTGTCTAGTTCTAAGGAAGGGACTGCTTCAGCCAACTTCGACGCATTCTCTGAAGAGACAGACAGCTTGGAAGATTTGTCTTTTAATCTACCTTCTGATGAGTCGGATGCAGAAGATAAAACGTTTTTTATGATGGATTCTGATCCTTCGGAGCGGTTTCCTTCTGCACTGAGTGATGAGTCAGAGCCTTCTACTTCGGCGACGCTAGCAGACAATGCATCCTCTTTGTTAGATGTTGATGAATTGGATATTAGTAGTGGTAATTCAGTCGGCCTTAACTCGGGTGGCTCTAATTCACGTAGTTTTGGTGCGAATAGCTATGGCGAAGATAGCTATGGCGAGGATAGCTATGGTGAGGATAGCTATGGTATGGGCGCTTCTAATGATACTAATTTAGAAAGTGATTTAGAAAGTGACGCCGTAGAGCATAGCAGTGAGCCAACGGCCTTTGGGGATGCTTTCGACGACTTTGATGATTTTGAAAGCATTTCTGATTTTGACCTTTCTGATAGTTCTGCTGGCTTTACGAGTCCTTCAATGGGTGCCCTGCCAAGTCAGCTAGGGGGTGCCCTGACAGAGGGGCAGGCTTCTTTTGCAAATTCTAGTAGCTTTGCAGCTTCGGGGGGCTCGCCGGTTCCTATTTTTAATAAAAAGGCTGTTAGTAATCCAAAGCCTCGTAAGCAGGGCTCGCTCGCGCCGCTCGAAAATGCTCTGATGCCGACGAAACGGCTGATCCTCTCAGGGTCGGTGGCAATGCTTTCTGCGATCGCCGTTACCACCACGAGCTTTATGACAGCCTCCCCCGGACAGTCTAAAACTTCGCCACTGGCCACGGGGGTGGTAGCAGGTCTCGTGAGTTTCGGCAGTGTATTTGGGCTGGGCTTTTTGTTAGAGCGGCGAACTCTTGAGACTGTCAACGATTTGCAGGTTCGGTTCAATCAAATATCCCGAGGTGATTTGAACACACGAGCTACTATTCTTACTCGGGATGAGTTTGGTCAGCTCTCAGAAGGGTTTAACCAAATGGCCAGCGCCATTTTTACGACTACCCATGAAGCCCAACGCAAAGCCCAAGAGCAAGAGCAGGCAAAAGAGGATCTGCAACGCCAGGTAATTCGCTTACTAGACGATGTAGAAGGCGCCGCCAGGGGTGATTTAACTGTAAAGGCGGAAGTGACGGCAGATGTTTTAGGCGCAGTGGCTGATTCGTTTAACCTGACGATTGAAAATTTGCGTGAAATTGTGAAGCAGGTGAGTGTAGCGGCTCGTCAGGTGAGTCAGGGCTCTACTGAAAATGAAGCCTTTGCCAGAGCGCTTTCTGCCGATGCCTTGCGTCAGGCTGAGGAGCTGGCCGTGACGCTTAACTCGGTGCAGGTGATGACTGACTCTATTCAGCGGGTGGCCGAAAGCGCGCGTGAGGCAGAGGAAGTCGCTCGGTCAGCATCTGAAACAGCACTGCGCGGGGGGGAGGCTGTAGAACGGACGGTAGCAGGTATTCTAGACATTCGAGAGACCGTGGCCGATACCACTCGCAAGGTCAAGCGCTTAGCGGAGTCTTCTCAAGAAATTTCTAAAATAGTTGCACTGATTTCACAAATTGCTTCGCGGACTAACCTGCTTGCTTTAAATGCCAGCATTGAAGCGGCGAGGGCTGGAGAAGCAGGGCGCGGTTTTGCCATTGTCGCGGATGAAGTTCGGCAGCTGGCGGATCGGGCGGCCAAAGCCTCTAAAGAAATTGAGCAAATTGTCCTGCAAATTCAAAGTGAGACAGGTGGTGTAATGACTGCCATGGAAGAAGGCACGCAGCAGGTAATTGAGGGAACTCGGCTTGCTGAACAGGCGAAGCAGTCGCTAGATGACATTATTCAGGTGTCTAATCGGATTGATGTGCTAGTGCGCTCTATTACAGCTGATACGGTAGAGCAGACTGAAACTTCTAGGGCTGTTGCTCAGGTGATGCAGTCGGTAGAACTTACGGCTCAGGAGACCTCGCAAGAATCGCAGCGGGTATCAGCTTCATTACAGAACTTGGTGGGCGTTGCTAAAGACCTGTTAACTTCGGTTGATAAGTTTAAAGTCAATACAAAATAGTCAATACAAAATAAAGTATGAAGTCAAGGTTTAGGAGGTATTAAATACGTGCGTTCAGTAAAGATACCGTCAAGGACAATGCTGATTGCGTTGGGTATAGCAGTGCTAGGGCCCTATGTTGGTAGGTTATTTCATGGCGGTTTCCTCAGTGATGCGATCGCAAATTTGGTGACCTCGGCATCATGAGTTTAAAGAAAATAAGATGGCGAATATCGCAAAGTAGCTTATTATCAGTGCCAACGCTACAGACCGTCAGCAACAAGGGAGAACGCGGCTATGCTGCCTGAGCAACAACAGCGCATCATGGGATATTTCATTGAGGAGGCCAAAGACCACCTCAACACAATTGAACAGGGGTTGCTCAGCCTTCAAGAGACGATTGAAGATTCTGAAAAAGCCAACGAGGTGTTCAGGGCTGCTCACTCGGTGAAGGGTGGTGCCGCTATGTTGGGCTTAGAAAGTATCCAAAAAACGGCTCATCGACTGGAGGACTACTTTAAGGTTCTCAAAGAATCACCGGTGCAGGTAGATCGGGCGCTAGAAACGATGTTTCTGCGAGTGTCTGACGGGCTCAAAGATTTGCTAGAGCAGCTAGAAGGGCCTTTTGGGTTAACCCAAGACAAAGCCCAAGAAATCATGATTGACGTTGAGCCTGTATTTGGCCAACTAGAAGCGCATTTGAATGCGCTAGTGAAAAAAACGGGCGGTATACCTAGGCTGCGTCATACAGTCAGTATGGCGGAGATTACGCCAGAGGCTGTGCAAGCTCGCTTTAAGCGAGATGTGGCTGGACTGCTGCGCGAAATGCTGGCGACCTTTAAGCAGCCAGATAATGCAGAAAGCCGTAAAAAGATTCAGGATATTTGCGGTCAACTCATTGCGATTGGTGAGCAGTTTCAGTTTCCGGCTTGGTGTGATCTGATAGAAACGGCGCGGATTGCCTCAGATAGCCGTAGTAATGAATATCGCGCTTTAGCGCCTGTGCTCATTAAAGAAATTAAAAAGGCGCAGGATTTGGTTCTATCGGGTCGTGCTTCGGAGGTCGCTGTGAGTGACGCCATGCAGGCACTACTCCCCGAAGATATTTTATCGACTGAGTCAGATGATCTGGACGATTTGGATCTGGACTACGAACTCGCAGATAGTCTCAGCGATTTGAATCTATTTTCGGAAGCGGTCACTTCAAACAATGGCGCTAATAGTGGTGTAAATGCTTCTCAGTCTGCTGATCTAGAAAGCTTAGCGGATGAATCGGATGATTTTGCTAGTGATTTTGCTAATTTGTTTGATGGGCAGGCCCAGTCTGCGAGTCTAGATTCTTTTGGTGAAGATGATACAGAGGATAAAGACCTATTTGGCAGCCTTATTGACAGATCTGAAGCAGATGCCAATGAGAGGACTGTTGACGATTCGGCGTTTGAAGATGCTTTAAGTGGAGATGCGCTATTTGAGGAGGCGTTAGCTGAGGAGCCTCCTATCGGTAGATTGAGCGTAGATTTGGATTTTGACGAAATTCCTTCAGAGCTATCGACATTGAATCGCAATGTAGAAAGTGAGGAAAGAGCAGATGAGTCTTTGGATGCGCTGCTAGCGACGGTGAATGTGACTGGCCCAGAGGTTGGCACGGATGAACTCAATAGCCTCGCTAATTTGTTTGATGGGGATTTGGATGAGCTTGATAATACGTTGGGCAGCCACGCCTTTATTCCAGAAGAAATGCGGCTGCATCCCGAAAGGATCTCCCTATCGCCGCAGGATGATCTCAATGATCTGCTAGCTACTGATTCTGATTCTATAGAGGACTCACTGTCGTTTTCTCAAATGAGCGGTGGCTTAGAAGATGATTTGTTTGGCGGCACGTTGACAGATGGTGAGTTTGCGATCGCTGATAGTGACGACTTCTCTGATCTTGATGGATTGTTTGTTGAAGACGCGGTGAATAACTCTGCTGACAACTTTGCCTTAGATATCGCGACTGACAGTATAGATTTGTCTGAAGATCCGTGGGATGAAGCTCCCTCGACTGAAGATCTGGTTAGTTCTCAAGCCGCACTAGATTTTGATGCCTCGGATATCGACAAGATAGACGTTGGCCAGATAGATCTGGAAACGTTAGACTTTGCTGACTTAGATTTGACCGCTTCTGTCGAAGATTTAGACTCTCTCGGAGATTTAGATTCGGTCGGAGACGTAGACCTCGCCGAAGATTTAGACCCTCTCAAAAATGCAGACTTGCCTGCATTTAGTCAATCGGCTATCCGGATGAGTATTCATACGGTGAGTCCGCGTGAGCTAGATATTGAGTTTCCTACGTTGACTGGTGTGAAGCTACAAGAGGCAGAGCAAGATATCGATAGCTTTTTTGTAGGACCTGAGACTGCAGAAGAGGTGAGTTCTTCAGAAAGTGCAGACGATAGCTTTCTCTTTGATGAGGTTAGTGACGATGACCTTTTTACGGCTACTAATCTTTCTGCCTTTTCTGAAGATGCTGCCATTGATACCCTAACTGGTGGAGAAGAAGAAGAAGTCGCAGAAGATGTAGAAGTCGCAGAAGATGTAGAAGAAGAAAGAGAATCTCTAGCTGTTGCAGAGACCTTTGATGCCGGAGAGCAGTTAGCCGATGACCCTTGGGGTGAGCTGCCTGCTGACCCTACATGGAGTGGTGAAGACGCGAGTCCTGCTTCTGTATTGGCAGTGAGTTCGGCTGTAAAGCAGGCAAGCACAGAGCTAGATGAACTGCTAGCTGTGACTGAAAAATCACCTGTTGCTGTCGAGGTTGAGTCTGGTCTGGCGGTAGATGATATTTGGGCTGAGCTGGTGCTACCGACAGAGTTGACCACTGATGCTGACGAAGGCTCAAAAAGCGCAGATTTAGAAAGCGCAGATTTAGAAAGCGCAGATTTAGAAAGCGCAGATTTAGAAAGTGTTCTACTGAGCATAGATAATGATGATATTGATAGTATTCATCGGGTCACGAATGAAGCGGAAGCGGGCGACGATGAGTGGTTTGAGGCATCCGAATCGTTAGATGTATTTTTGGAAGAAACAGCAGAACCAGAAGCGTCGGAAACTGCTGTTGAAACTGAAATTGCATCTACTGATGATCTAGAAGAAGAATTAGAAACTGATCTAGAAGAAGAATTAGAAACTGATCTAGAAGAAGAATTAGAAACGACTTATCACGATATTGCAGGTGATGAACTCTCAGATGAGATTCTGGCTGACTTTGAGACGGCTTTTGGCATCAGTGTCAAGGCTGATATCGCTTCAGCCATAGATGAGGATGAGCATATAGGCGATCTGCCTACATTGACAAGCAGCCTAGAAGAATCCCCAGATGACTCTATCGGATTGACTAAGACCGCTTCAGAAGATGACTCAGTCGGTAGTTTAGACCATGACCTAGCCCAGGGCACCGATGATGAGGGTGCTTGGGAGGGTGATGATTTAGATGTTGACGGATTGTTTGATTTAGGATCGTTGGATGATTCGTCGGACGGTGACTTGTTTAGCAGCTTGAGTCAAGATGCGGCTCAATTGCCTGAAGCTCAGACAAGTGCAACTGATACCTTTTTTGAAGAAAAAGAATTTAGTTTAGATTTGGATTCTGATTTGGGGTCTGATTTAGATTTAGATCTAGATGGTTTTTTAACGGATGATGAGCTAGACGCCCTAGAAGATGAACCGCCGCAGCTAGAGCAGGATTTGGCGGCATGGGCTGATGCTAGCGCTATGGCTGATGCTAGCGCTATGGCTGCTGCGAATGCTGATGGGTTTTGGGATACCAAAAACGGCGACTTTGAAGATTTGGATTCTCTGTTGGCTGAGGATTCTTTTGAAACGGCTGACGAAATGGTAGATAGCGGTGCTCCTACTTTTTTGGGAGCTGCTACTTATGTCGGTGAAGACGAAGATGAAGATTTTGGTGATTTGGAGCGGCTGCTAGAAGATGATGGGGCCGAAGGCGCAGCGACAGTACAGCAAAGACGGACTCCTCAGCGGATAGCTCGGCGGAGTAGCGGCAGTTTGCGTGAGCAAACTATGCGGGTATCTGTGAGCCATTTAGACACGCTGAGCAACCTGGTAGGGGAGCTTGTTGTGAGTCGTAATACGCTGGAGCGAGACCAGGATCGGTTGCGTCAGTTTTTAGATAATTTGCTTTTTCAGGTGCAGCAGCTGAATGATGTAGGGCAAAGAATGCGCGATTTGTATGAGCGATCGCTCTTAGAAAGTTCTTTAATGTCTAACCGGCGGGCCCCTTCTGTTGGAAGTGCGGGGCAAAGTAATCCGACATCGGCGGCGGATCATGCGACTGGCGAAACCTTTGATGCGCTGGAAATGGATCGGTTTACCGGATTCCATACGCTTTCGCAAGAGATGATTGAGCTGATTGTGCGAGTGCGCGAGTCTGCTTCTGACATTGGCTATACGGTTGAATCTTCTGATCAGGTGACTCGTCAGTTCCGGCAGATTACAACTCAGCTGCAAGAAGGGCTCAATACGGCGCGAATGGTTGCTTTTTCTCAGGCGGCTGATCGGTTGCCGCGGGCAGTGCGAGATATCTCACTTAAATGTGGTAAAGAAGCTCAGCTGATTGTGGAAGGGCAAGATACGCTCATTGACAAAATGATTGTGGAGCATTTGTATGATCCATTGACGCACCTAGTTAATAACGCAATTACCCATGGAATTGAAACGCCAGCGGCTAGAAAAGCGGCTGGTAAGCTGCCGGAAGGGACGATTACTGTGCGGGCGTTTTATCAGGGCAACCAGACGGTAATTTATGTGGCTGATGACGGTGGCGGCATTAATACCGAGTTTGTGAAGCAGAAGGCGATTGAGAAGAAGTTAATTAGCCGAGCTTTCGCGGATGCTTTGTCGGATATTGATACCTATGAGCTGCTGTTCCAGGCGGGATTTAGCACTCGCGACCAGGCCGATGACTATGCTGGGCGTGGCGTAGGCATGGATGTGGTGCGTATGTCGCTAGCTGAAATTCGGGGTAGCGTGACGGTGGACTCCGAGCTAGGGAAAGGAACGAGCTTTACGATTCGTTTGCCGTTGACGCTGAGTATTTCTAAGGCGCTGAGCTGTGTGAGCAATCAGGCGCGGCTTGCCTTCCCGATGGATGGGGTAGAGGATATGTTAGATGTACCGCGCGATCGCATTGTTAAAAACGACAAAGGTCAGGATTGCGTACGCTGGCGGGATAATCTTCTTGCTTTTCAGCCGGTGACAGATCTGCTCAAGTTTAACCGGACGCTGGGCCGAGGCCGAGTGTATGGCGGCAGCCAAGATGACGATGTGCTCTCTATTATTGTACTTAGAAGTGCTAACACCTATATTGCCGTACAGGTTGATCAGGTGATTGGTGAGCAGGAGATTGTAATTAAGCAGCTAGAAGGCCCAGTCCCGAAGCCCTTGGGCATTGCAGGGGCAACAATTTTGGGCGATGGTCGAGTGATGCCAATTGCCGATGTGCTAGAGCTTATTGATATTGCAACGGGTCGGGTTCGCCGCGATCCGGCTTCGTTGATATGGGCCAAAGATGCGGCTAAAGTAGCCGAGGAAACACCGACGAAAAACGATCCCACTGTACTGATTGTGGATGATTCGATTACGGTGCGAGAGCTGCTTTCAATGAGCTTTAGCAAAGTGGGCTATCGGGTGGAGCAGGCACGAGACGGGCAGGAAGCCTGGGATAAGCTACGCTCTGGTTTGCCTTGCGATCTTGTGTTCTGTGATATTGAAATGCCTAGGATGGATGGCCTGGAACTGCTTTCGCGGATGCAAAAAGACAATCATTTGAGCCGGATTCCGATTGCGATGCTGACTTCTCGCGGGGCGGATCGTCATCGGCAGATGGCGGTAGATTTGGGCGCAAGTGGTTATTTCACTAAGCCGTATTTGGAAGAGGCGCTGTTGGATGCGGCGCAGCGAATGCTGAATGGGGAGACGCTAGCTAAAGGGCGCGGGGGTTAGCGCGGGGGTTAGAGGCTTTTGTGAGTTAGGATCAATGGGTGGTTTACCGGTTGGTTCGCTATGGTTGCTGTGGCTGCTGTGTCTAAAACTTCTCGTGATTGGCGGGGGGTAGTGCGATCGCTCGAAAAGCTGCTGAGTGCAAATCAGGTGATGCGGCGCAAGGAAGAATTGCTGGTGTATGAGTGCGACGGGCTCACCAGCTATAGAGAGCGGCCTGCGGTCGTAACCCTACCCAAGACCACTGAAGAAGTGGCGGCGGTCGTGAAGCTATGCCACGAGCAGAATATTCCGTTTGTGACGCGTGGCGCAGGGACAGGGCTTTCAGGTGGGGCGCTGCCGGTTGCAGAATGCGTGCTGATTGTTACAACCTGCATGCAACAGATTTTAGATATTGACTACGACAATCAGCGGGTGGTCGTGCAGCCCGGTGTGATTAATAACTGGATTACGCAGGCAGTAAGCGGGGCGGGGTTTTACTATGCGCCTGATCCGTCGAGTCAGCTGGCTTGCTCCATTGGGGGGAATGTGGCTGAAAACTCAGGTGGCGTACATTGTCTGAAATATGGAGTAACAACAAACCATGTGCTGGGCCTCAAGGTGGTGCTGCCAGATGGTGAGACTGTAGATATTGGCGGAGCGGTGCCAGAGATGCCAGGCTATGACCTAACGGGGATTTTTGTCGGGTCTGAAGGAACGCTGGGGATTGTGACAGAGGTGACGCTGCGCATTTTAAAGGTGCCGGAGGCGGTTCAGGTAATATTGGCTGATTTTACGAGTGTAGAGGCAGCCGGTGAGACGGTCTCAGATATCATCAGTGCAGGCATTATCCCGGCGGGGCTGGAGATGATGGACAACTTTAGCCTGAATGCAGTTGAAGATGTGGTGGCGACAAACTGCTATCCACGCGATGCGGTAGCGATATTGCTCATAGAGATAGATGGCGCTGCCGCTGAGGTGGCGGCAAGTGCTAAGCAGATAGCGGCAATGTGCTACAAAAACGGAGCAAGGCAGCTGACCCACGCAACCGATGTGCAGGAGAGACTGCGGCTGTGGAAAGGCAGAAAAGCGGCCTTTGCCGCCATGGGTAAGCTGAGCCCCGATTACTATGTGCAAGATGGTGTGATACCTAGGACAAGGCTACCAGAAGTGTTGCAACAAATAGAAGCGCTAGGTGCGAAGCATGGGTATCGGGTTGCGAATGTGTTTCATGCAGGGGATGGAAATTTGCATCCGTTGATTTTGTACAACAACAACATTCCAGGACAGCTAGAGGAAGTAGAAGCGCTAGGTGGAGATATTTTGAAGCTGTGTGTGAGTGTGGGTGGAAGTATTTCGGGAGAGCATGGCATTGGGGCAGATAAGCGGTGCTACATGCCGAATATGTTTAGTGCAACAGATTTGGAGACCATGCAGTGGGTGCGAGGTGCATTGAACAAAAAGGGTTTGGCGAATCCGACGAAGATTTTTCCAACACCGAAGACTTGTGGAGAGTCGGCGCAGTTTGGCAATGGCAAAGGGGTCAGCGAACGATTGGAGGGATTAGAGAATTTTTAAGGTAGGTAAGTAAGTGTAGGTAAGTGGTGTCATTGGTTGTTGATCAGGTTGAAAAAGATTCAACAGAATTTGTTGTAAACAAGTTATTTTGATTGGTGAATGGGCATTGTAGGGAGGATGGGCGGTGGGAGTAGGTTTGAGTGAGTGTTAGGGGTGTGAGTACCGGTAAAGTACGGATAAGTGAAAAGTAAGTTGTTGAGGCCTGTGTAAATAGGCTGACTGTTCAAGAAATGTGAAGGGGTAGATTAAGTTCGGAGCGGAAAGCAAGTAAATGCTGGTCTGTGAGGGAGCTTCAAGGTATTGATTCTTCTTTGTAGATGGGTGCATCGCTTGATTTTCAACTTATGTACACACGAACCTACCTCAAAAAATCACGGAGACACCTTTCATGACATCTCAACTTAAAGCAAAATTGCTTCAGCACTTTGCAGGCAAGAAAAAGGCTGACGGCGGCTTTACGCTTATTGAGCTTCTTGTTGTAATCATCATCATCGGTATTCTGTCAGCAATTGCTCTGCCTTCCTTCTTGAACCAAGCCAACAAAGCAAAGCAGTCTGAAGCTAAGACCTATGTTGGTTCAGCAAATCGCGCTCAGCAGGCTTACTATTTAGAAAATAGCGAATTTGTTGAGGACACAGCTGATTTTGCCCGATTGGGCTTAGGCATCGAAACAACTACTGCTAACTACCTCTATACAATTGAAGCCCAGGATGATGGTGTCCTAAACCAAGCTCAACCTGCAAAAGAGGGAGTTGCAGATGATGTGTCCTCACTTAAAGCCTATACTGGTGCTGTTAAAATCGGTACGATAGGTGGGACTGAAGCAACAACACTTGCGTCTTTGTGCGAAGCTGTAGACGCACGAATTGCATCTGGTGCTGATGGAACTGAGGCCTTCACTAACATGGCTGCCGATGAGGCTGGTGCCCCCACGTGCCCAGCTGATTATAAAAACCTCGGTGACTAACGCTTTTTCTCTTCTAGGCTGGGCCTAATATAACTAAAATATAAGGACAGCATATTTTTATAGGAAGCGGGCTTTTAACAAACTCGCTTCCTTTTGTTATGAAACTGTATTGAGTTTAAGACAGTACTCTTGAGAGAGATTATTTAAATGGCTTCTAACATTTTGACAAACACTTTACTAAGTATTTTAAGTGTAGCTACTATCGGAGGATTTCAGTATTCGACTCTAATACAATTGTCTGACGACAGCAAAGATACGGTTGTTAAAGGCGGACATTCTTACGTTGAGCAGAAGATCAACCAGAATATTAAAGAAGATGTAGAGCAGAAAGCCGAGCAGCTAAGAATGATGGCGAAAATGCCTTCACTAGGCTTTAGAAACATGTTGGCAAACCATATATTCGTTCAATTTTTGCAATATTTTGGTGACAATGAAGCTCGTCAACAGATTGGTTATGGTGATAGTGCAAAATATTTATCCGCCGCTATCCAGCATGATCCCTACTTCAGGAAGTTTTACGTTTTCCTCTCTGGTAGTAGCACGCTTTATGCTGGAACGCCGGAAGAAACCGTTCAGATAATGGCCAAAGGTCTCGAAAGATTGAGTGAGCAACGACCTGTAGATGGCTACTATATTTGGAGATATAAAGGAACAGATGAGCTGCTTTTTTTAAACGATGGTGAAGCAGCACAAAAATCTTTTGAAATGGCTGCTGACTGGGCTCTTCAATCGGCTGGTGAAGAAGCGGCCGTGATCGCGCAAATATCACAGCAAACGGCACAATTTTTGGCCAGTAGCCCTGATAGTCACTTAGCTCAAATCAATGCCTGGGGAAGTATTTTAACAACAGCTTTAGATAGTCAAATGCGAGATAAAGCTATTAGGCGAATCCATGAGTTAGGCGGTGACGTTACAATAACCGAAGGTGGAGAGATACAAATTACGTCTTCTAGAGCTGAAACTGGCTTAGATAATCGTGATATTTAGAAATTTTTTATCAATATGTTAACTCAATAGATTTAGAAAAGTTTTCATGCTTCTGGGAAAAGGGATTCTAAGAAGAGTATTTTGATTAAACTTTCTATGCGAGGTGAGAAGTCGTAGGGCTGCGGACCATCAATATGTCGGCTGATAGTACCAAACCCTAAGCGTTGATTTTTATTAGAAAGTACTGTTGCTTCTGTTACCCATTCATAAAATGTGGATGAAGCCGCTAAGCTATCGTTAAGATTATTTGTAAGAGAACTAATGTAGTTTGCTGGTGGAAATTCTCCGGCTTCTGTGGGTTGAGTCAAGGCTTTAGTTAAGTACCGATCGCTCTCTTGGGGATTTTGCCAAGCTGCGATCGCCATTCCCGCCGCAGTTTTTTTGCTCACTTCAACCTCAATCTTTTCCCCTGGCCCGGTCAGTGCTAGCGCTAACATCGCTTTATTCAACGGTGTAGGCACTTTTTCAAAAGCCGTCCGCGCTTTATCAAAGTCTCCTTGCCACCAGCTGAGGCTACCTAAAATTTGATAGTAATGAGCCCTAGATGTTTCGGTCTTGGCTTGGGCTAAGCGCTGATTGAGTTTTGCTTCATAGCTAGCCAGCACCTGAGGGTAAAATGCTGCTAGCTCTAGACTTTGCCAAATGGGGCTAGTGATTAAAACAGGCTGCTGCATCAGTTCGGTGACCATTGCCTGAAGCGCCTCTTTGGTTTTACCTTCCTTAAGTAGGCTGTAGCCCAGCGCGAAGAAAACGCCTTTTTTGCCAGGGACGAGCTGGGTCGCTTTGAGAAAGTTTTGGGTTGCCGCTTGCGGATTTGAATTGACCTGAAGCCAGCCTAAGTTAGAGTAGCCAAATTCTTGATTTGGAGAGATGGCATTAGCTTTTTCAAACCACTGGACGCTCTCTTGCCTGAGCGATTCTTGCTGCTGAGGATTTTCGCTTTTGTAGGCGAGTTCTCCCAGGTTCCAGGCGAGCTGATGGGCGTAGTAGGGTTCCCAAGGGGCTGTTTCGTGAGCTTTGGTGAGGTAGGTGACAAAACTGGCAAAGTCGTCTTGCTGAAGGGCTAAAAAGCCCTGACTGGAGAGCATCCAAGCGCGATGGATGGGATAGAGCCACAGCGAGATAGCGGCTAGTACGCCCGCTCCGGCTAGGGCAATGCGTTTGTGTTGCGTACGGTTTCCTTGGGCTTGGGTTTCAAGTGCTGGATCTAGCCCGTTGGCGAAGATAAGCGTTGCGATGTAGATGAGAAGTGTGCCACTGATGCAGATGTTGTCTAGCTGGTAGTCGGTTAGGGCGTAGGTGCTGTAGCCTGCGATGCCGCTAATGACACCGATGATTAAAGGGGTAGGGATCTCTGAGTGGTTGTTCGCTTCAGCGGCATCCTGAGAAGTACCCGGAGAGGTGACCTTACACCAGCGAATGCCTAAAAAGGCGATGGATAAAAGCGTAATTGCGGTTAAAAGAATGCCCAGAAGCCCCAGTTCTGCCCAGAGCTGAGCGGGTGTACTGTGGAGCTGATAGGTGAGTTCGGCTTCGCGACCGGCCCAGTCAGGACGGTACTTTTGGTAGAGTAAGCTAACGCTGCCGAGCCCTGAGCCGAGGAGCGGATGATCTAACCCGATGTGCCATCCTGTTGTATTGGTGATGAGGCGGTAGGCCAGTTCACTGCCTTCACCTTTAGAAGCGATCGCGGTAAAAAGCGCGCGAATGCGTTGATTGCTCGCCCCCCACAGCACTATCCCCACAAAACTCACGACTCCGCTGCTTAGTAACACCCGACGCAGTTTGGGATAGCGAAAAGTCGATAGGCTAATAAACACAAAAAGGCTGACTATCAATCCCAGCCAACCGCCTCTAGAGGCGGTACTGTATAGCGTGGCTAAGCCAAGGGCAAATCCAGCGAGCCATATAGGGCGTTGCCAGCTGCTACGGGAAAAGGCCAGCCCTACCAGAAGCGGTAATGCCAGCATCAGATAACCGGCGACATAGTTTTGGTGGCCGATAGGATGCCAGTTGCGCAGGGTAAGAATTTGGAGGTCGAAGCTTCTTTCGATGCCGTAGCTTTTGAGCTGTTGTAACGTTTGTTGGTAGGGGCGAACGGTTTGGAAGAACCAAGCAACAAGGCTAAAGGCGCTGAAAGTGATGGCCAATGCACCTTGGAAAGTGAGCAAGTGGGAGAGCCGCTGGGATGAGGTGAGCCAGCTGTTGAGCGCGTATAGGAAGGCGATACCGCAGATGGCAGCCCAGCTGTACCAAAGGGCCTGGTGCCAAAATTGAGCGAAGGCGGCGCTGAGAACAAGAGTGATGCAGCTAGTGCCCGCTAACCAGTCTAGCCGGTGGCCTAGCGGACGGAATGAACGGTGCCACCAGTGGAAGAGGAGGGCGAGGGGGCCAAGGGTGAGGCCGACTTGCCAAAGGAAAACCCAGGGCCATTTCACCATAAGACTGTTGCTGTTTGGGAGAAGGGTGAAAAGGACGTAGAAGAGAATTGTGAAGAGAGTGATTGTTTTCGGGAGTAGGCTGGTGGATTGGGTCGAGGGGGTAATGAGGGTTTTGGTCATGGGGAGATGGGGAGATAGGGAGATAGGGAGATGGGGAGATGGGAGAGATTTACGGGAGAGATTGGAAGAGTTTGACTACTTTGTGGTCGAGAGGGGAGAATTCGCGAGGTGGGGGTGGAAAGAGATGAAGTTGGTTGATAAGGGGGCTACTGCTGCGGCCGCCAGCAGAGAGGATGGTGCCGATGAGTTGGGCGGATTGGTTGCGGTAGGCGAAGGATAGGCCCATGCGGAGTTTTGGGTCGGTGGGTTGCTGGGCAGAGGTGAGCCATTGGCGGAGGTCGGGGTGAGTGGTGATGTGGTTGATAATGGTTTGCTTGTCAATCTCTGCGCTGTCGAAGTTTTTTAAAGCGTCGTTGAGATAGTCGTTGGGGGCGAACCAAGCTCGGAGTAAAGCAAGCGCAGACGCAGTTTCGGGGAGACTCGTTTGTAAGGCTTGATTGATCAGATGGATGGATGCTGTGGGGTCGGTGTCGGCATTTAGAATGGCTTGAGTGAGGGGATTCAATTGGTTAATATCGGCGGTTTGGGGTTGATGGTGCCACCATTTGATTAGGGCTGTTTGCTGGTTGAGCCATGCATATTGGCCAGAATTAGGCGCAGTGATGGCTAGAATTTGTTGCCACGCGCTTAGGGTTTGCGCTAAAACCTGGGGCAAATGTGGTTTGAAAGAAGAACTCTCCCAGAGGGGATCGATTAGAAAGCTAGGATTGGAGAGACTTTCGAGAACAAAGGCGGTGATGGCTTGTTGAGTTTTGTTTTGCTGTAAATATGCATGACCGAGAGTGTAGTAAGTGGCGTGCTGGCTCCGAGGAAACAACAGAGCCGTATGGCGGAGGTGATTTTCGGCTTGTTTAGGCTGATTGGGCAATAGTAAAACGGCTAAATTTTGGTGGAACCAGGGATCATTGGGGGCGGCTGTGATGGCGGATTGGAGAGAGGCGATCGCAGCCGTTATCAGCGTTTCTTGGTTTTTAGGATCAGCGGTTTGCCCCGCGATATTTATTAGCTGTTCTGCCGAAAGAGCTGCGTAGGTAGGATCCCAGGCGTTGAGCTGGCTAGCTTTTAGCCATTGGGCCTCGGCTTTGACTAGGTTGTTGATGGCAATATTTTTTTCGGCAGCGGCTGCCAGATAAAACCCAGCATTGACCCTCGCCCAGACTTGGATGGCAATGCTTAAGTATATGAGTAAGCAAAGGCTCACGATTCTGCGGGTTCGGTGAGAGAGAACGGGCAAAGATGCATCTGGCAGATGGATATCGGCGAGGTGGACGAGAAGCGCTGTGGTGACAAGGAGGGTGCTGGCGATGCCGATGTTTTCGAGCTGATAGTCGGTGAGGCTAGAGATGCCGTAAGCAAACCAGCTTGCAGCGATGCTGTGTAGGAGCGTGCGATCGCTCCCTGCCGGAATTTTGCGATGTAAGGCAATGCCTAATTTCAATAAATAGCCCAGCCAGAGTAAATAACCGCTGAATCCAGCAAGTCCTGTCTCTGCGAGGATTTGGGCGGGGGTATTGTGCAGCTGTTGAACCAGTTCTAACCCACCGCCGGTTTCTATCGGTCGGTAGAGGTTATAAACCCGAGAAAGATTGCCGGGGCCTACGCCGAAAAGTGGGCGATCCTTGAAGATACGCTGTCCAGCTTGCAGCATAAACAGCCGATCTTGAGTGGGGCCGTCGGCAATTTGCTCAATAGAAAAGCTTTGGTTACTGGGTGAGGCATTAAAGGATGCCAGAGTGCGAACACGAGGATTGCTAATCAGTACGCCCGTAACAAGGAGTAAGGTAAGTACAACAAAGCTCCATTGTGCGAGCGTTTTGGGTCGGTGGTGAATGATCCGCCATGTAAGTGTGACTAGGCCGAGGGCAACGGCACCTAAGAGGGCACCGCGAGATCCGCTGGCATAGAGCGCGAGAAGGTTTAGCGCGATCGCGCCATAGCCAATCCATCGTTTTGCATGGGTTTGAGTAAATGCAAATCCTGTCACCAGCGGCAACAACAACAAACAATACCCCCCGACGAAATTGTGATGACCGAGCGGTAAAGCATTGCGAATGGCCGTATAAAAGTCGCCGCTGATCCACATGGCGCGATTGGGTCGCCAAAATGCCAAGCTAATGAGGTGAGTAAGGGTCCCCGTGACGGTCAGCGCTAGCCAGAGTCGCGCTTTTAGCAGTGGCGTGTGATGTAGCCAATTAACCGTGAGGTATAGAACAATGCCATAGCTAGTCAGTAGAAGAAAGTTCAATCCGGCAACCGCTTTAAATGGCGCACTGAGGGCCGACAGTCCGCCGCTGAGCAAGATGACAAGAACAATCCAATCTAACTGGTGGCCCAGCGGACGTAATGACTGGGAAAACTGCCGCGTCAGCCCAATCCCTGCGGCAACCAGTAGGCAAAATGCGACTTGCCACCACAGTGAGTAAGGCCAGCCGACCATACGCGTGTAGCTGTGAGGCAGCCAGGTAAAGCTCAAAAGGGCTAGGAATCCAACGGTGCCGAGCCATTGCCACTGCCAACCGACGGCTAGAAGCGTAGTAGGCAGAAAGGTGGCTTGAATTTTAGAGGCAAGTTGCATAGATAAGGGCAAATACTGATGCGGCTGCTTTAATATGCCCCTTTCCCTGAACAAACTATTTTGATGGTTTCTAATAAAATATCGAGATCAAGGTTGAGTGACCAGTTGTCTATGTAGTGGAGATCTAGTCGGACTGCGTCGTCGAAGCTTTTGATGGTAGATCGCCCGGAGATTTGCCATAGACCGGTAATGCCAGGGAGAACCTGGTGGCGAACATGATGCCAGGAGTCGAAAAGAGAGGTGTCTCGTAGGGGCAGCGGGCGCGGGCCGACTAAGCTCATTTGGCCTAAAAGGACGTTAAAAAGCTGAGGCAGTTCGTCTAGGCTGGTGCGTCTGAGGAATTTGCCGATGGAGGTAACCCGTGGGTCGCTGGTGATTTTAAACATGACGCCATCGATATTTTCGTTTTTTTGCTCTAGCTTTGCTTGAAGCTCGGGCGCATTGACGACCATGGTGCGAAATTTCCAAACCTGAAACACTTTGCCATGTAGGCCAGTGCGCTGCTGACGGAAAAAGACGGGACCAGGAGAGGAGAGTTTGATGGCGATCGCAATGACGAAAAAGAAGGGAATTGCAATTAGCGTAACCACCGCCGCCAACAAAAAATCTAACCAGCGTTTGAGGCGGTAGTCGAACCCTCTAAAAAAAGAGGCTTCGATCCGAAGCGTCGGCAGGCTGGCAAAAATTTCGGGCACGCCGCGCCGATAAATCATTTCGCGGCTAGAAGGTAACAGCCTGAGCACAATGCCCATGCCGCGCAGCCGCCAGAACAAGCTGGAGGCCAGTTCGGCGTCAGGGATACTCTCAGCGAGGACTTCTTCGGGCTGGTGCCTGAGGATGGATTGAAAGACGGTGGCAGAGTGGGCAGATGCGGCGATCGCAGCGCCGACAACGCGATAATGAGGCTGCTGACTGACCAGTTGGGAGAGCGCTGGCAGGCGGCAGGCGGGTGCAATTAAAAATACGGTAGTCGGCTTTCGCTTGGCGGCTAGCTGATGGAGCAGTCGATTGGTAACCAGACGAGCGGTAATGACGGTAAAAATGCTGCTGAACCAGGCAGAGAAAAAGAGCGATCGGGGGAGATCTAAGCTTGGATCATAAAAGTAGCTTATCACCAGCGATGCGAGGTATACATAGCTGATGAGCTGGGCTGCTTTGGCATAGTCTTTGGCAGCGTTAGTATGGCTGTAGAGACGGTAGTAGGCAAAGAGTGCCAAGGTAGAAATGACAAATAGCCAGAACACGCTGGGAAAGCCTAGCCAGATCCACCAAACAAAGGACGCAGGCAAAGGAGAATAGAACTGGTTAAGGAATTGGGCGAGTTTCCAAGCAGCAGAGATTGCGAGAATGTCACTGGTGACCAAGCACAGCCTTTTGTGCTGGGTACGGGTGAGATGATGTGTGTGAAAGGCCCTGCGCGAGGCCCGGATATCGGTTGTATTGCCTGATAGCTTATTCTCGATCGGCCAAGTTTTCATAGCGGGCGCTTTGGGGGCGAGGCTCTGAGGCAAGCGTGGATGTTTATTTGTTGGAAAGGACGGGGGGACGGGTGTGGTGATTAAAAAAGTACTTAGTGAGCTGTCCTAAGAAGAGAATGACAAAAGCTGAGTTAGTGAGTAAATAGCGTGACCACAGTCTTTGGGGTTCTTGCGCTAAGCGAAAGAGCCACTCTAAGCCATAGCGCATCATCCAGCGGGGTGCTTGAGAGACTTCGCCGCTGTGAAATTTGAAAGCGGCACCGACGCCAATCATGACGACATCTAGCTTACCCAGCTGACGATACATCCATTCTTCTTGTTTTGGGCAGCCGAGCCCGACAAAGACGACATTTGCGCCTGAGCGGCGGATGCGTTCTCTATCGAGGGCTTCTTCCGCTGGGGTTAATGTTCTAAAAGGGGGGGCGTGTGTTCCGGCAATTTGAAGGTTGGGGTATTGCTGCTGTAGTTTGGTGCTGAGGCGTTGGAGGGTTTGAGGGCTGCTGCCGTATAGGTAGATGGACGTGTGGGTTTGGATGGCGCGATCGCACCAGGCCAGCATTAAGTCGGGGCCATATACCCGAGTTTGCTCTTTGGCACCTAACCAGCGCATGCCCCATACCAGCGGCATACCATCGGGTGTTACGAGGGCGGCTTGGTTTAAAATGTCACGGTATTTTGGCTGCCAGTAGGCAGTCATGACCACATGGACGTTGGCAGCGATAATGTAGCTGGACTGGCGGGTTTGGAGAAGGGATTGGATGCGATCACAGGTGCTTGCATAGCTAGTTTCGCTAATCCAAGTCTTCAAAATACGCTGCGACATAGCTCTCAAAAGACGGGATAATACTTTGAGTTCTGCCTAAGCGAAGACATTTTCCCGAACTTAGTTAGCTTCTAGTTAGACAATATTGAAGAACTCATGTAAGAGTATTCCCTTCAGCAGTCGTATTTAGCAAAATTGATTGAGAAGTTCGATCATCTTTAGAAGTAAGCTCGCCCATCAGCTCATTTGAAATCATTTCTACAACTTGTGACGCTGTATAAAGCTTGTTTACCGTCGGAGCCGCAAGTTCGCCCATTATGGCTTTACGTAAAATGCATACAAAAGAATCCTGATCTAAAGGATCAAACAAATTCTCATGCGGCAGAATTTCTTCTGCACAGCCCGCATAGATAGAGGAAACCACCGTTAAGCCAGACCATATTGCCTCATTAACCACAAGTCCCCATACTTCCTCTAGAGTGGGAAAGACAAAAACATCTGCGCTCTTGTAAACCGCAGGCATTTGTTTAGGCGTTTGAGAGGGTAAAACCGTAATGTTTTTTAAGTTTAGCTGTGAAATTATTTGAGTAAGTTTTTCTTGCTCAACTCCGCTCCCAACTAGCAAAATAGAAAAATGATAGCCCTCTTGCTGTAGCTTCTTAGCAGCCTGTAAAAATAAGTCCACGCCCTTGCGCTTAATAAATTGGCCCGCGTATAGCAAAGTTGGTGATGGTGAAAGCCTTAAAACAGGCAAATGATCGTTCTGGTACAAGCCTTCATCAATACAGTTTTGAATTTGTAATATGTATGAGCGATCAACGCCTAAATGCAGCAGGTAATCTGTCGTGGTTTGTCCATAGCTGATCCATCGAGTTACTCGCCGAAAGATAACTTGTCGTAATAACCTTTTTAGATAGCTGCGATTCTTCTCAGTTAGTAAGGTGCCGCCCCACAAAATCCAAACGGGCCTTCGAAATAAAAAACCGTAAGCTAGAGCAATCAGGCTCCGAAAGCCCATTTCTGCTGATATAACAGCGTCTGGGCGAATTTTTAGGAGTTCCCAGCAATAGCCAGGATTGATATGTAAATAACGTGGATCGAATATTTTGCCACGTCTTTTTTCAAAGAACTGAAGTGTAAATCCCCACACGTCGCGGACATGCACATTCGATAAACTACTTTCCAGATTTGTCCAAGTATCTCTATTTGACTCTTTCCCGGATAGTAATAGATACGTTGAAAATCGGCTACCTAAACCTTGATAAAGGGGAATTCTATATGGTGTCACTAAATTGTTGAGAATAACTAATTTATAGACAGTTTTTTTAGACATACTAGCTTCTGTAATAAAGATATGTTTATATAATGGTGGTTTGGCTGCTTTTATAATTTTTATGATTGGTTAGAATATCTGAATATAGGCATTCTAACTGCTGAGTTTGCCGTTGAATATCAAATCTTTCTCTGACTCTTTGAATACCCTGTTGACTCATATCCTGCCAGAGTATCGGATTCTTCAAAAGAGATAGTAAGCGTTCTGAGAGTGCGCCAACATCTTTCTCTAAAACTAGAAAGCCACTTCTGTTGTGGGCTACGGCCTCAGATATTCCGCCGCTGTTGAAAGTGACAACAGGTAATCCCATAGATTGAGCTTCTATGAACACTATGCCGAAGGCCTCTCTATGGCCGTTTTGGGCTGTAATACTAGGGACACAGAAAACCTTTGCTTTATTCATCCACTCTCGAACAACGCTAGGGGATTGTACTCCTAAGAACCGATATCTCTTGAGCATCTGATTTGCCATTGCTTCCAAATGACTTCTTAGCGGCCCATCGCCTACTATAATAAGCTCTGTTGCAGGAAGGATAGATTGAATTCGCGACATCGCATGGATTAGGTATTCACAGCCTTTGAATTCAACCAAACGCCCAACAAATAATACGGTTGAAGTTCGTTGAACATATTCATCTGGAGTAAACAAAGAGGTATCGATACCAATGTAGTGCGTTGATATTTTCTGAGACGGAAACTTTTGCTCTAGCAAAATATTTTTGATAAAATCTGACACTGCAATGAAGTGAGCAGCTTTCTTTTTTAGACCATTTTTATGTAGGAAATATACAAACTGACTAAAAGAAGCTCTCCAAGCATAAGAAGGTTTTATGGTGAGTTCATAACCATGAAAAGTAACGACCAGCGGAATATTCAACTGCTTTGCCAGGGGAACGGCGCGTACTGCATCAGGGCCGAAATGGGCATGTATGAGCTTAGGAGATAATCTACTCAGCTTTTTAGTAAAAGTCGGCGAAAATCCAGAAACCTTGTAGGATAGCTCACTTATTTTTTGCACCAAGCTAGGCCCATAAGCTGTTATGACTTTGTCGACAGGGAGCATTAATCCTGGAACACGGCGAAAGCCAACGTATCGACAATCGTAATTTTTTATGGAGCTTACCTGTTCACGAATGAACGTTTCTGAATGAGGCAGGAGGTGATTTCGATATATCAGAACGGTAGGTAAGCTTGAGTGCATAAGTAAAGCTTGCTTTAGAAAAAAGAATCAAAATGTGTTGGTTAATTCCCAATCATTTGATGCTGAAGCCTGAGATAGGAAAATTTAAAGATGTGGAATACACACTTAAGAAAATTGAGCATGACAAAATGCGGATAAAGGTTTCTGATAATGTGCTTTGATACTTCTTCTATATTCCAAAGCTTTTTGAAAGAGAACATTGATAGCATCTCGGCAACACCTTTGACAAAAAGTTTATCTGCAAACAGTCCAAACTCGGGAAATTGTTCTTGTAGATAATAGCCCGTTTTGATATGAATTTCAGCACGCAGCAGGTGGTTGTCTTGGCGAAATGTATATGTATTAGAACTGTGTATTCTTTGAACGGCCAGCTTCTTATCCAGCAAAAGGCCAGGCGAAAGACCAATAGCCGCATATTTTAGATAATTATCGCTAATACTCACGCCTATAGATTCTGGCATAGGTAAGATTTTCTCAAGCGTGCTTCGCCTGAAGCACAAACCACAAGGAATGGATTCTTTTGGAGAAATGCCTAATTTTAGCTTTATTCTAAAGTCAATATTTTTAGACTGAGTGATATCGCTTGCGTTGCTTTTATTCAACGGCGTACCTTGCGCAGTAACATACTCTAATGGGTGAAAAATCCATCCAATATCAGGATTCTTAGAGAAAATTCTTACAATTTCTGAAATTTTCTCACTGTAAAAGTAATCATCAGCATCTAAGAAGCAAATGATATCACCTGTGCAAAGAAAAAAACCGGCATTGAAAGCTGACGCTTGTCCAGCATTCTCTTTCATCAAGGCATTGATGTTAGGCAAATATTGCTCAATGACTGCCACAGACGTATCTTGTGATCCGTCATCTACAATGATGATCTCACAGGGTTCGTATGTTTGATTGAGCGCGCTTTGAATGGACTCATCTAAGAACTGAGCATAATTATAGTTATTGATTAAGATGCTTACTGTTGAAGGGCTTTGAGCTTTAGAAGAAGACATATCGCTGAAATAAGTAAGCTGAATAGAGAGAAATCTATAGGGATCTGTATACTAAGACGGAAAATCTTTAGTCAGCAAAAATTCCTCGCTTAAGAAGAGATATTTTTATCCTAGCTCTAACTGGCAGCCATCGTAAAGTAGTGATGCAACCCAAAAGAACAGTCATGTAGGAGAATTTTAATAAGAATAGGATAATGCCATAATGTTGATAATCTTCTTTATATAGATTCCACCATACTCTCCAGCTCATTAAAGAATGACGATTGAATATTAGTTTTGCAATTTCTACAGTAGACTTATTGCCTGTGAGCCAGTTGCTGGGATTAGTAGAAGATTTTTCAGCTGTTGATAGGTTTGTTGCTGGCCACCGACTATCAAAAAAAAACGAGTAGCCTGCTCGCCTAGCACGAATGAGAAATAAGGAGTCACCACCGTAATGAGGTGTTTTTTCAACATCTGGATAGCCTATTTGGTGAACAACCGTAGTAGGCATACAAACGAAATTTCCACTCAGCAAGTCGCAAGGATATATCCTGTGCTGAGTAGGTTTAATGACTTCGTATCCAAACATTTTTCTTCTCTTCCCGCCGAAAGCAACCCGAGCGATTTCAGAAGACTCATAACCTATCCCGCCTATGATGCTGTTGGGATGACGACGGGTAAAGTCCACTAAATTCTCTAAAGACTCTTTTTCTATAAGGCAGTCATCATTAAGCCAAATGATAAAATTGCCTCCGTTGTTGATGGCATACTGCATACCTAGTTTTATGGCTCCTGTCCACCACAGAGTGCCGTCTCCTCTCAGCACGGTAATACATGAGTAACTTTCCTGGAGAGCTTCTGAGGTTCCATCAGTAGACCCATCGTCTATAATTACTACGGAGAATTGTTTTAATGCATTTAGTTCCTCAAGCCTACTTATGCATTGCATTGTGATGAATTTTCGGTTGTGAACAGGAATTATGAGATAAACTGAGTCTTGCAAGAGTATATTCAGTAACGGGTGATAGAATCAGTAACGAGTGACGGAGGAAGATTATTCTGTTAGCAATTATTGTGTCTTATAGTCCTTCCCTAAGATACCCATTCTCTCAATCAAATCAATTACTTCTGATATATTTAGCTGAAAATCTCACGTCCTACATTCTCTAGTAAAGGATCAGGATTGAGCACCACTTACCCGACTGGCGACTGGCTAAGCTAGAAGCGGTCTTAGCGGCAATCAGCCAAAGGGATGACTGTTCTTTAGTCGAAAAAGAAGCCCCACAATGGTGAACTGACGCCGGACGAGGAAGTGTTTAATTGAGTTGTGTTGAGCATGAGAGGTGAGGTGGAGCACCAAAATGAGGGCATTAATTGCTGTCAAATTCTAGGGCGGAATTCCGTAATCGAGCTGGTAATTTCGATGATGAGGTGATGGAAACGGTTTGTAGATTATCCAGCTTCCGGATGAACCATTGTCGGGGAAAGCCTTGTGAGCCGGTATCAACTGCATAGACAGAATTCCTGTTCCTGTTGTTTACACTATTTCCGATGAAGTCTATCAAGTAAGTAAGCTTTTCTAAATCTCTTAACTATCGCTATGGCTGAATTGGGTGTTGATGGTTGGCGATCGCAGTAGAAGGCGCTGGCATGGCAAAGGCGTCACCCCTATTCTCATTGACCTCTGCGAGCATGGCTTCAACCTCGGCGTTGAGGTTGTCGGCAGCAAAAAGGGCATAGCCGCTGGTTGCCCAGTTTTGGGCGAGCTGAAGCTGTTCGGAGGCTATGTTCATGGGGAGGTTGAGCAGGCGAATGCCAGGAATGACAGTAGTATTGCGATAGCTAGATTCCAGTACCCAAGGGCGGATAAGTTCGCTGAAGCGCTGGGTATTACTGGCATAGCTCATGAGGACGATCCAATCGATCAGGCCTTGGTCGGCCCAGTCTTCCCAGTCTTGCTGGATGGTTTGTTGGCGCTGATAAGTGCCATCGGCAAAAACGGCTGCGGAGATGGTGAGGCTAGGATCTTGGCGGCGAAGATGGCGGGAGGCTTCTAAAACAAAAGAACTCACTTGCTGGATGCGGTAGTTAGTCCATTGGTTCCAGAGCCTGGCCTGTTGCTGATTGCCTTGGTTGCGAGGTGAGAGCGTAATGGGGTCGGTTCCCGTGAGCTGATGAAACTGCCGGCGGGCTGCATTGCCGTAGCCAAAGAGACGGTTGGCGTCAGTGTCTTGAAAAGGGTAGCGGACATAGTCAAACTGGATGCCATCAACGTCGTAACGGCTCACGATTTCGCTGAACAAACTGATCAGGTACTGGCGAACTTGAGGATTGGCCGGGTCGAGAAAGGCTTTGGTTTGGCCTGGAATGATCAGGTTGCCGTGGTTGTCGAAACCGGCCCAGTCGGGGTGAGCGCTGAGGATAGGGCCAGGATAGTTAGCCGGTTTGCCGACTAGGCTGTTGTGCGCTTGGTTACTGGCGGCAAACAGCCAAACCCAAGCATGGACTTCCATCCCGTAGGTTTTGCCAAGCTCAACAGACGCTTGTAGGGGGTCCCATCCTTTAATCAGCGGATTTTGCGCTGGGGCGATCGCACTGTTATAAATCGGATATCCCGCATTAACCGTCTCTACAAATACGGTGTTGATCCCAGCGGCTTTAAATCGCTCAAATACTTTAGCAAGCTCCGCTTTTGATCCCGCAGACACAATCGTTCCACGATCTAGCCAAATCGAGCGGACATTGGTGGCATGGGCCGATTTTTTGGCAATATGCTCAGCTGCCAGCAGAGATTGTGGCGGCTGAGCCAGAGAGGGCTCAGCCTTAGACAATGTTGTTGATTGAGTAACCGCTTCTGCGATCGCTGGCTGATGGGTCAGAGGCTCTGAGAGATTAGCCGCTGCGCTTTTTGCAGCCGCGCCGATCAAGCTGAGGCCCAAAAGTCCGCCGATGATGCTGCGGTAAAGGCCATGGCGCATCGCGCGAGAGTTTGAGTGACTCTGGTGATTCAGACTCTGGTGATTCAGACTCTGGTGATTCAGACTCTGGTGATGGAGTTGACCGATGTCTACAGCTGTCGTGTGCGTACCAAAAGCCTGATTCATTGGAAAACGGTTTTTAAGAAGAAGAAGATGAGAACTTTGTCAGGTATCGCTTGAGGGGCGATCGCTGTCCCTCTTTAATTCCCGAAGACCGTGTGAATCTATCAAGAGAAACTGTTGGTTTAACCCTGTTTACGGATTGATGAATTGACCAATGAATTGACCAACGTAATTTAACGAATTTGCAAATCAAGACCGCATATTTGGAGACAATTGAGAGGGGACTGAAGCTGGTACACTATATGTTAAGGAAAGTTAAGCGTAGCCGTCATGAGTTTGCCTCAGTCCTCTTCAGATCAACCCCTGTCCAATCAGCCACCCTCTAATCAAGCCTTGTCAAATCAGTCATTACCAAGTCAGCCATTACCGAGTCAGCCAGCGTCAGAGCAGTCGTTTTTGAACTCATCGCCTCAGCCGGTGAGCAGTCAAACCACTGCGCCACCTGTAGATGCGGCCAGAAAAGATACAACAGTTGAGAATGTTGTGGTGATTGGCTCAGGGCCAGCAGGCTATACGGCGGCAATCTATGCGGCCAGGGCAAACCTAAAGCCGTTTGTATTTGAGGGCTATCAGATGGGCGGGCTGCCGGGTGGGCAGCTGATGACAACCACTGAAGTCGAAAACTTTCCGGGTTTTCCCGATGGCATTACCGGGCCTGAGCTTATGGACAAAATGAAGGCTCAGGCTCAGCGATGGGGCGCGCAGCTGGTCACTGAAGACGTGATTGAGGCAGATTTTAGTCAGCGGCCTTTTATGATTCGGTCGCAGGATCGCGAAGTACTTGCCCATGCTGTGATTATTGCGACGGGCGCGACGGCGCGGCGACTGGGCCTACCTTCTGAAGCGCGGTTATGGAGTAAAGGCATTTCGGCCTGTGCCATTTGCGACGGGGCCACCCCAATTTTTAGAAACGAGTCGCTAGCCGTGATTGGCGGCGGTGACTCAGCCGCCGAAGAAGCCGTGTATCTGACGAAGTTTGGATCGCAGGTGAACCTGCTAGTGCGAGGCGAGACCATGCGGGCCAGTAAAGCCATGCAGGATCGCGTACTGAACAATCCTAAAGTCACGATTCATTGGAATACCGTTGTCGATGATGTGTATGGCGATGAGATGCTAGAGGGGCTAAAAGTCCATAACGTGAAAACCGGTGAGTCCGGAGATTTGCCCGTGCGGGGTTTGTTTTACGCGATTGGGCACCGGCCAAATACCCAGCTGTTTGGCGGACAGCTAGATCTAGACGATGTGGGCTACATCAAAACCGAGCCTGGATCGGTGGCAACGAATATTGAGGGCGTGTATGCCGCTGGCGATGTGCAGGATCATGAGTACCGGCAGGCGGTGACGGCAGCGGGCACAGGCTGTATGGCGGCGCTGTTGGCCGAGCGCTGGCTGAGTGAGCACAATTTGATTCAGGAATACCATCAGAGCGGTTCAGAAAAGGCCGAGCAGGAGGAAAAATCTGAATATAAGCAGGTCGGTGGCTTTGATGCGGGCACTACTCGGCATGTAGGCAGCTACGCGCTACGACGGCTATACCACGAGAGCGATCGCCCCATCTTAGTCAAATACGCTTCGCCCACCTGTGGTCCCTGCCACACACTCAAGCCCATTTTGAGCAAGGTCGTTGATGAGTTTGAAGGTCGAATTCACTATATCGAAATTGATATCACTGAAGATGCTGACGTGGCCGAGTCAGCAGGAATTACCGGTACGCCCACCGTACAGCTGTTTAGGCATAAAGCCCTAGTCGCTGAGCTAAAGGGAATGAAGCAAAAGAGCCAGTACCGAGAAATGATTGAGAAGAGTATGGCTGTGTTACGATAGAAAACCTCTGAGTATGGAAAAGCTGCTTTTTGGAGCTGCTGATTTTTCTGATACCGGTTTTTCCAACAAAATTTTCCACCGAAAGAATTTTTTACTATGGCATTGCTTCAGGAACGTAAACAGGAAATCATCTCCGAGCATCAGGTTCACGAAACCGACACCGGCTCGGTCGATGTACAGATTGCGATGTTGACCGATCGGATTAACACCCTGAGTCAGCATCTGCAAAAAAATAAGAAAGACTACTCTTCTCGGCGCGGTCTGCTTAAGATGATTGGTCATCGCAAGCGTCTGCTCGCTTACCTCACGGCGCAAGATCCGGAGCGCTACAAGGCGTTGATTCAAAAACTAGGAATCCGTCGCTAATACACTAGGCGCTAGACTGAATCCTAGAGACGGGCTGCTAGAGACGGGCTGCTAGAGACGGGCTGCTAGAAATTGGTCGCTAGATTGGGCGCAAACCCTTGTGCCCCTGCGGACGCTACATCTAGGAAAAAACCAAAAAATCTAGGAAAAGTCTCTCCAGTGCTGGGATATTTCAATGACACCGATGTCTCTTGGCCGCCTTGTTGACAGTTGTTGGCAGTCGTTGGCAGTTTTGGATAAGGGTTGAACATGGCTTCTGGGTCTAATAAAAAAGCGGATAAAAAAGCGAGTAAAAGCGCCGATAAAAAAGCTGGGCGCTCGGGCTTACCGTTTGAGCCTAAAGGCAAATCGAAAGGTGCTGATTCTTCAGTGTCAGCGAAGGCTCAGGCCAAAGCTGATGAAATTTTGGCTGGAGATTGGCGAAAACCTAAGGCAAAGACGGATAAAGCGGGTCGGCGAGACAATAATGCCACTGGCAAAACAGGCAATGGCAAAGACGCTAGTAAAGACAGTGGCAAAATACCGGAAGTTGTTAGCCGTCGGATGCTCAGGCGAATGGCCGTTTTATCCGGTTCACCTGTGTTTTTGGGCGTGGGAATCTTTTTTTTGGCCTACTATTTGCAGAGTCGTCAGCTAGTAGAGCTGCCGCCAGTCGCGGTGTTGCTGGTGACAATGGGCTGTTTTGGATTGGGCGTGTTGGGGTTAACCTACGGCGTGCTGTCGGCTTCTTGGGATACTGAGCCAGGGAGTTTGGTTGGGTTGAGTGAGTTTAAGCTGAATTTTGGTCGGGTAATGGACGCGCGGAAGGCGTCTAAAACTTGAGATTTTAGGCAGATCGGGTGTCTTGGGCCTTGAGGTAGAGTTCTGCCCATTTGCTGGCGACTTGCTTTTCGGTGAGCGCGAAAGTTTGGGCGATTTCTTTGACAGTTTTGCCTTGTTTGAACGCGTCTAGCATTTGCTGCTGATCGGTGGCTAGGGCGCTGAAATAGTCATCCCATTGGGTAGACGTTAGCCCAAGATTGTGGTGCCGGAGCGAGGTTTTTAGCCAGGAAAAGACCAAATCAGGCTGTTCTTTGAGCGTGAAGATGCGAATGGCGTGGTAGCTGACCTTTTCGCGCAGGCGGTAGGCTTCTCGAACGTTGAGGCTGAGCCGGGCTGAGATGTCGTCTTGGGCGTAGCCTTGGAGGTGTAGCGCTAGCCACTGTGTGGCGGTTTCGCCAAGCTTGCTGTGTAAGTATTCGGCGAACTGCTGTTTGACGGTTTGCCTAGCGGCTTGCTGGGCTTCAAATTCTGTTTGTACTTCGTAGCGATCTAGAGCTTCAAAATCTAACAGGCTAAGCGTGCCATCGGCGTCATCCGTGCCGATTTCTTCGGAGATGAGCTGAATGAGTTCATTGCTAGGCACTTGGGTCATGCCGCCACGCTGCGATCGCCTCAGATAATTGACAAAGCGATACACCAATAGAGGCTGATTGCGAATGGGCCGCAGGCAGTATTCTTCAATCGTGGCGAGCGTGAGCAGGTTGCGGAGGCTGGCGCGAGTCGTACATTGGGCAATCCATTTTGTCTGTTGCAGCATGTGGCGATCGCTTTGCAGCATTTCTTGAATGACTTCTTGCAACACATCTTTGACGGCGCGTTTGCGATCACGGCTAAGGGCAATCCAGGTGCGTACTTTGCTCCGAATCAAAAACAGTCCGCCGAGCTTTTGGAGCAGCTTTTGATAAGCCTTTTCGGGGGAGAGCCCCCAATAGCGAGAGATAAAGATGCGATAGCGGTAGTCCATCGCCTTTTTGGCGAGCGCAATTTCGGCAGGGCTCATCTGCTCGAATCGAGCGGACTCACCCACTAGCCACTGAGCAATGGCTTGATGCATAGAGATTGGCTGATCTGGCAGGTCTTTTCCCAGCTGCTGCTGCCAGTTCGCCAAACTATCTTCATATACAGACTCTGGATGCATAGATTCAGTCATCGTGCTCAGTATTATTGTGCCTTACTCTAACCCATTACCAAAGCCTTCAAGCCGCCGCCGATTCAAGCCTCGCATTCTTGAAGACAGGGCGGTACGGGTATCATTTTTTAGCTTCATGGTTTCTTCATGAAATCGGGGTCTGATGCATATATTCAGCATTATTTTCGGAAATATTGCGCATTATTGCGTAGGGAATTGAGGCACTAACTATAATTTGGGCAGTCATAAGTTCAGTAGAAGTACTTAAGGGTTCAATAAAAACCGATGTCACTTAGCGGTAATTTTTATCCAGCTATGCACAGATTATTTGAGGAAAAAACTGAGGCTAATCTTTACCGTCCGCCCTTTCCTCGCCTCCCTCACGTATCCACTCGTTCTGCGCTCAAGCGGTTGATGGATATTGTAGGAGCCTTAATCGGGCTGGTAATCTTAATGGTTTTATATCTGCCGGTTGCGATCGCCATCCGCTTAGATTCGCCTGGCCCTATTTTTTACTCTCAAGAACGATTTGGTTTGCAGGGCAAACCCTTCCGCATTTGGAAGTTTCGCTCAATGGTGAGCAACGCCGATGCGCTAAAGTCAACTATTGCCAACGAAGCCCAGGGCCTCATATTTAAAAACGCTGAAGATCCACGGGTAACAAAGGTGGGGCGTTTTTTGCGAAAAACTAGCCTGGATGAGTTCCCGCAGTTTTGGAACGTGCTCAAAGGCGATATGAGCCTAGTAGGCACTCGTCCGCCAACGGCAGATGAGGTGTCGCACTATAGCGAACGCCACTGGCAACGGCTAGATGTGCGGCCAGGTCTGACCGGACAATGGCAGGTGAGCGGTCGCTCGGCCATTAAAAACTTTGAAGAAATTGTCGATATGGATCTTCACTATCAGCATCAATGGAGTCCGGTGTATGACCTGAAGCTGATAGTGAAGACAGTGACCACGGTTTTGTCTAGGCGATCGGGTGCTTATTAACCCGCTGATCAATTTGCTTTAGTGGCTAAGCCACCGCGCGACGTCTTTGGCATGGTAGGTCAAAATTAAGTCTGCGCCAGCGCGTTTGAAACTCATCATGGTTTCCATAACGACTTTTTGCTCATCTACCCAGCCGTTAAGCGCAGCGGCTTTGACCATGGAATATTCGCCCGAGACATTGTACGCAGCGACCGGCAAATTAGTTGCTTCCTTGACCCGCCAAATAATGTCCATATAGGCGAGCGCTGGTTTGACCATCAGCATATCGGCACCTTCGGCGATATCTAAGCCAATTTCTTTGATGGCCTCGGTGCCATTGGCCGGGTCCATTTGGTAGGTGCGTCGGTCGCCAAACTGCGGGGCTGACTCGGCGGCGTCGCGGAAGGGGCCGTAGTAAGCGGAAGAATACTTAGCGGCGTAGGAAAGAATGGGCAGATCGGTAAATCCGCCTTCGTCTAAGCTGGCGCGAATGGCCTGAACGAAGCCGTCCATCATGCCCGAAGGCGCGATAATATCAGCGCCAGCATTGGCCTGAGAAAGGGCCGTTTTTTTCAAAAGCTCCAGGGTGGGGTCGTTGAGGACTCTGCCCGTGAGGTCGCCGACTTGAAGATAGCCGCAGTGGCCATGGTCGGTGTATTCGCACAGGCAGGTATCGACGACGACAATCAGGTCAGGAACGGCTTTTTTAATGGCTTCAGTGGCTTTTTGGACAATGCCATGGTCGTGCCAAGCGCCGGTGGCTTCGGTGTCTTTTTCAGTGGGAATGCCGAACAAAATAACGGCGGGAATGCCTAGTCCGTAGACTTCTTTGGCTTCTTCGACAATTTTATCGACGGAGAGCTGATAAACCCCTGGCATGGATTTGACTTCTTGAGAGAAGCCGTCACCGGGAACTGCAAACAGTGGGTAGATCAGGTCGTTGGTGGTGAGGATATTTTCGCGCACCATGCGGCGGATGTTTTCGTGCGATCGCAGACGGCGGGGACGATGAGTCGGAAACATAGCGATTACTAAGCTTTCTTGTGAGCTTTCTTTATAAGGTGAATGGCAGTGAGAACAAGTGTAAAGCTTGCAATAGGAAGTGCTAAGTAGATTTGCGCAAAAGTTACCTTCTGTAAAAAAACACTCAAAAAATCACTGTAAAAAAACAGGTTAGGAAAAACAGATTAGGAAAAACAGGTTAGAAAAGCGGGTTAGAAAAATCGGTTCTTAAGGTCGCCGCTAGTCAGCGAAGGTATTGACCTACAATGCTTAAGTCAATGCTTAAGCCAAAATGCTTAAAATTCACTGGAACAAAGAGGCGAAGAAAGGATAGGTGTTTGCTCCATCTGAGCTGCTGTGGGCGCTGATTGGCCTGATTTTAACGATTGGGAGTACGTGGCTAGAGGCGTTTGGCTTTATGGTTCCGGCTTCTATGTTGCGGCTAGAGGGCGGTAACTTGTCGTTTTATTCGCTGGGGGTGACCTTTCAGGTGGGGGCGGTGTTGTTTACTGGCTGCATGGGCGGCAAAAATGCGGCAGCGCTCTCTCAGATTGCCTATTTAATGCTGGGTGTGGTTTTGTTTGAGCGGTTCGAGTTTGAGGTGTTTACCCAGGGAGCTGGGCTGGGCTATTTGAGAGAGCCTGGATTTGGCTATTTGCTGGGGTTTGTCCCGGCGGGCTGGCTATGCGGATCGCTGGCCTTTAAAGCGAAGCCAACGTTAGAGAGACTAGCATTTGCGTCGCTGAGCGGCCTGCTGATGGTGCATCTGTGCGGTGTGGCTTATTTACTATTAGGTCATTTATTTCGCTGGGTGAAGACGCCTCCCTCTCTGTTTACCGCCATAATGGACTACTCAGTGGTACAAATTCCAGGGCAGATTATGGTGGCTTGTGCGATCGCACTCATTGCCTATGGGATGCGTAAGATCGCTGTTTTGTTGGATGCTTTGGTGAAGCGGTGATGAGAGTAAAAAATTCCTATTTTTGGTTGGTAGCGATCGCAGGTGTGATTCTCGATCAGCTCACAAAGTTTTGGACGGTGCAGACGCTGCCGCTGAATCAAGGTGGAATTGAGGTGATTCCCAATGTTTTGTACTTTTTTCACACCACGAATACTGGCGCGGCTTGGAGCCTATTTAGTGAGAACGGGGGCTGGCTGCGCTGGCTCTCGCTGCTGGTGAGCCTGGTGCTCATTGGGTTGGGCCTGTTTGCTCGCTGGCCCGATCGTTGGGAAGAGGTGGGTTATGGGTTTATTTTGAGCGGCGCGTTTGGCAATGGTATCGATCGTTTTTTAACGGGTGAGGTGGTGGATTTTTTGCAGGTATTTCCAGCCACTCGGTTCCCAGTATTTAATTTGGCCGATGTATGGATTAACATCGGCTTTATCTGTTTGGTCAAGGTGCTGCTGTTTGAGCAGCCTTCTACGCCTAAGAAATAAACTCCCAAAAACAGACCTTAAAATGGATCTTAAAGTAGATATATAAGCGTCTAGATGACTCCAGTTAAATGACTCCAGCTTAGATAGCTTAGAATAAATGCCCATCCGAAATGAACCTGCCTACCTGTGTTTTAAACTTATAAACATCAGACTTTTCCTAAATGACTTCTCCGCCCCCTAAGCCGCCTAAAAAAACGCCGAATCCAAATAGTCAGTCGCCTAAAACCATTTTGGGTTCAATTACGCAGGCTTTTCAGACGGTGCAGGCCAATGTGGACTTTGCCAAGATTCCACTCAAGGCCAACGCCCGCGTGCCGAAGCTGGTGGTAGAGACAGGCGATGCGGGGAGCCACAGCGAATATCCGCTGGTGGGCGAGCATTATTTGCTCGGGCGCTCGTCAAAATCTAGCGATATTGTGGTGCGATCGCCCATCGTTAGCCAAACGCATTTGTCCTTAACCCGCGATAGATCGAGACCGGGTAATCCTTTTGTGCTCAAAGACAAAGGATCGACGAACGGTGTCTATCGCAATAAAAAGCGCATTAAGTTGCTGCCGCTACGGCATGGCGATGTGCTCACATTAGGCCCGCAGGAACTCGCCGATGCGGTGACGGTACGATATATCGATCCGCCGCCCTGGTATATGAATGCCGTGCGCTATGGGCTTTATGGTG
Source organism: Phormidesmis priestleyi Ana (assembly GCA_001314865.1). Taxonomy (GTDB): domain Bacteria; phylum Cyanobacteriota; class Cyanobacteriia; order Phormidesmidales; family Phormidesmidaceae; genus Phormidesmis; species Phormidesmis priestleyi_B. Next base: position 144,801 of record LJZR01000009.1, read on the forward strand.
CTTCTGGATTCACCGGGCTGCTGTTCTTTTGGATTGTGGCGCTAGAATGGCCCAAAATTACGATTAACCCGCTGCCCGAGTCGGTACAGGGGCCGGTACTGATGACCGCCGAGGAAGATGGCGCCAGAGTACCGCTTAATGAGCTGCCCAACATCGCGCATATCGAAAAAGAACGGCTGCGCGAGTACTCGCCCTATTTGCCCCAGGCTGCGGTGGCTTCGGAAGATTCAAGATTCTATTGGCATATTGGGGTAGATCCGCTGGGCATTGTGCGGGCGCTGGTGACCAACATTGCAGGCGGTGAAATTCGCGAAGGGGCGAGCACCCTAACTCAGCAGATGGCTCGCAATACCTATCGGGACTATGTGGGCACTGAAGATAGCGCTGTTCGCAAAATTCGTGAGGCAGTTGTGGCGCTCAAGCTGGAGACTTTTTATAGCAAAGACCAGCTGATGCTGCTGTATTTGAACCGGGTGTATTTGGGTAACAATCTGTACGGTTTTGAGGATGCCTCGCAGTTTTACTTTGGTAAGTCGGCAGATGCGCTCACCATTTCTGAGGCGGCCACGTTAGTCGGCATTTTGCCTGCGCCGAACGCTTTTAACCCCGTGACTGACTATGAGGCTGCGGTGGAGTATCGCAATCGGGTGATTACGCGGATGGTGTCGTTAGGGATGATCAGCGCTGAAGAAGGGGCTACGGCAAGGCGATCGCGCATTGAAATTAGTCCGAAGGCCCGCGAGCAGCTACGCAGTGCCAGAGCGCCCTACTTTTATAGCTATGTGTATGACGAGCTAGACGAATTACTAGGACAGAGCCTAGCGAGAGAGGGCAATTTTATTGTTGAGACCAGCCTGAACTTAAATACCCAGGCCAAGGCTGAAGCCGCGCTAAAATCGATGGTTGAAAACCAGGGCGGCCAATACGGCTTTTCGGAAGGGGCGCTGGTGACGCTAAATACGACCAACGGCGAAATTGAGGCGTTAGTGGGTGGCTATGACTATGCCCAAAGCCAGTTTAACCGAGCGACTCAAGCGCTACGCCAGCCGGGATCGACCTTTAAAGTGTTTGCCTTTGCCTCGGCGCTAGAGCAGGGTATCTCGCCAGGGGAGACATTTTCCTGTAGCGATGTGAACTGGGATGGGGTTTTTGTCGCGGGCTGTCGATCGGGTGGGGGCGCGTTGGATATGTACGCAGGGCTAGCCCGATCTGAAAATGCGATCGCGCTGCGAGTAGCGCAGGCCGCAGGGCTCGATTCGATTGTGGCACTGGCCGAACGAATGGGCATTAACTCAGAGCTAAACCCAGTGCCGGGACTGGTGCTAGGCCAAAGTGAGGTGACACCGTTAGAGATTACGGGGGCATTTGGGGCGATCGCCAATGAAGGCCTATGGAACCGACCGCATGGCATTGAGCGGATAATCGATAGCAGCGACTGCACAGACAACAATGATATTTCGACCTGCCGGGTGATTTATGACTTTGAAACCAGCTCGGATGCCAATGTTCCGGTGCTAGATGCCTCAGTGGCCAATACCTTGGTGAGCATGATGCAGGGTGTGGTGCAGGGCGGCACGGGTCGCAATGCCTATTTGGGCCTGGGCGAAGGGGGTAAAACCGGTACGACTAACGACAATGTAGATTCTTGGTTTATTGGGTTTGTGCCGCGTAATACTCTGGTAACAGGGATTTGGATCGGGAATGATGACAACTCGGTGACGGATGCGGGTAGTGCGATCGCCGCTCAGCTGTGGGGACAGTACATGGGGCAGGTCGTTCAGTAAGCAGGTCGTTCAGCAACCGATCGTTCAGCAACCGATCGTTCAGCAACCGATCGTTCAGCAACAGGTAGTGCAGTCACGGTTGATGCAGTCACGGGTGATGCAGTCACTAGCGAGGCAGTTACCGCTGAGGTCTGGCCGATAGGTGTGATCATATAGGCATCTGTATGGCCTGTTCGCCCCCGTAGCTGCCCTGACTGAAACAGCGTCACCGGGAAGTGTTCCTGAGTTTGCTGGTAGGTTTCGGCGCTGAGCAGCAACCGAAAAGGGGCATCGTCGGGCAGCTGTTTGGTCATGCTCTCTAGCCTGGCGGCAATATTGACCGTATCGCCAAAGAGCGAGTAGCTAAGCCGCTGCCGGTTGCCAATGGTGCCGCCAATCAGCGGCCCGGTATGGACGCCAATGCCGAACTTAATCAGGGGTAGCTGCTGAGCGGCGAGCTGTTGATTGAGCTGTTGCAGGCGTTCATGCATTTCAAGCGCGGCATGGAGCGCGGCGATCGCATCGGCCTGAATTTCTTCCGGCTGATGACGCGGCGCAGGCGCACCAAAGACCGCCATAATGGCATCGCCAATATACTTATCAACCATGCCGTCATACTTCATGATGCAGTCGGTCATGGTTTCAAAATATTGATTGAGCCAAGGTAGCAGCTGGTGAGAGGGGAGTGTTTCGGCAATGCTGGCAAAGCCGCGAATATCCATAAACAAGACAGTGGCTGTAAGCTTTTGGGCAGCGAGTTCGCCCCGGTGCAGCACCGTGCCTTTGTGCCGCCAAATCAGCTCAGCCGTACCTGGAGAAACATGCATTGAAAACAAAGCCATCAGCTGCTGTTTTTCCTGCTGCTCGTGAAGCTGGATGACCAATACACTCATCAACAGCGTTGCAATAGGGGCTGCGATCGGAATCCACCAACCTGACATGAAGGCGCACAGGGCGATCGCGCACCATATTAACGGAAAGCTAACAAATACTAACAGCCGCCTGTAGATCCGCTGCTTGGGCAGCAAGTAGCTGCTTGACAGGGCCAGAAAAATGACCAACAGCAGGCATTGCCAATGCGGCAGACGTCTGAGAAAAGATTGGTTTAATAAATTGCTGATTGCAGCGGCATACAGATAAACGCCGCTAATAGGCGGATCTTGGTGAAAAGGCGTTCGCAGCGAATCAATGCCAGTCAGCGTGGTGCCAATCAGCACAATCTTATTTTGAAACAGGCTGGCATCTACAGAACCGTTAATGACATCAATGTAGGAATAGGTTTTGAGCGAATTTAATTGAGGAGATAGATGGCGAGTTTGAGGGTGTGTTTGGCGATCGCCCGTGGGTTCGCCAGTCACGGTTTCGATTTCCCCTGGCCATTTGATCCAGAGTGTTTCAGCTAAGCTAACGTTGCGATTGTGATGGGTTCCTATGCCAGTTTGAACGCTTTGAGCGAGGCCATTGGCAATGCGATCAAAGGAAGTATCAGCTTGCTCTGTGCTAGCCATGCTCTCTTTATAAACTTGGAGGGTTGCCGAGCTAAAAGAAGGGATATTGTCCTGACTATAGATTGGCAGATAGCGGCTGATTCCGTCGGCATCTGGACGATTAGCAGTGTTGCCTCTAAGGAAATAGCCTTCGGCTTCATCGGCGATAGAAGGGCTGACGTTGAGATAGCTCGTTGGGCTACCGGTTCCGACGGCTAGCACGACGTTGGCATTTTCAGTAATCGCCTGAGCGAACTGGGCGTCTTGCTGGGTTGATTCAGGAAACAAAATGTCGAAGGCGACCACCGCAGGCTGAGCCCCGTGCAGTCGGTTGAGCAATGCTGCGTAGCGATCGCGCGTCCAAGGAAACCGTCCTAGTTGGGCCACGCTGGCTTCGTTGATTGCAATGACCACCACTCTTGAATCCCATTGAGGCTCGCCGATAAGGGCGCGACTCGCCTGATGTAGTTGGTTGTAGCTTTGTTGTTCTAACAGCTCCCAAACATCGCTTTTAACCAATAAAAGAGAAACAATTGCAACGATGAGTCCTGACCATAGGTTAAAGCAAGTGATATTAACCTGTTGTTCTGTTTGTTTTCGTTGTGCAAAAGGTCTACGCCATTTAAAGAGTCTATGCTGTTTGAAAGTAGCTCTATAGCGTTGTTTTATCCATGTTAGGTGATATTTATTGAAATCAATCAGCATGGCGGTGGCCGTAGCAAAGGTGCCGTGGCAAATATGCCGTGGCACAACTATTTACTCAGTGCTTACCAAAACCCGCAAGGGTAGTGTTTATACGGGGATTGCAATAACCGTCACATACTTTTTATCTGATACGGAGAAGGATGCCATGGCTGAATAAAATGATGGTTCGCGGTTTTGTTATAACCGGCGTCTAGATTTGCTCACCATTTTTTGAGAGAGACTCAGTGAAAGGTTTTCTTGTTCGGCCCAGTCTTGCAAAATGCGATAAAAGACTTGGCGATCGCGACTTTGCAACACTGCTGTTTGATCGGCGGTTTCAATCGCGTAGGGATAGCCATTGCCAATAATTACTTCGGCTCTTACTTGATTAATGACCGCTTCAGCGCGACCGGCTTCCCATATCCAAGTCGGCAGCTCTAAGCGGGCGGGGTAGTTAGCGTTTGTCTTTAGGTAGGTAAAGGCAATGCGGTGGCGCATTTCGGCATAGTAGTTAAGAATGTCGCCCCGGCAGCAGGTCATCAAGGGTGTGCGATCGCCCCAGCGCATCAACCCGTCTAGCAGCTTTGCATCGTGAATCGCCCGAGTGGTCTCTAGCTTATCTAGCGTGCGTAGCAGCGTTGTAATGTCGTTTGACTGGGCCGTATCCACATAGCCCACTAGCGGCACCTGATAGTCTTCACTAGCTCTAAGCAGGGTCAGCACCTGGTCAATATAGGGCGAGCGAATGGTTTCCTCAAGCATAGAGGCAAAGGAAAGAATGAGCGATCCGTCAAAAAAAACCAAGCATTTTTCAGGGTCTCGGCCCTGCTGAATTGCGCGTTTTTTTGCGTGAGTGATGTAGTCAATCAAACGTTGAACCTCCATCGAAAATCGCCGCATATTAATCCATCTGTCCATAGGCTGTGACTGATCTGCCACCAGATCCTTGGGCGTCATGACATCGAGCAAAATATCTTTTTCGTACGTCCCTGCTTCACAGTGGTGATTTTCAAACCAGCCGATTTGCACCAGGGCAATTGGAATTGAAAAGTCCTTTTGCGGAAATACTTGCGAGCCATCGACGGCAAAGGTGGTCACATTCGCAATATGTTGCCTAGCCCAGGCTAAGCTTTGCTCGCGGTTGTCCCAGCTCAGTCCGCTGCGAAAAATGCCAGTGCTATGTTCTAAGCCCAGTTCTGAACCCACTGGCTCCAGCGGTGTTGCACCCAAATCGCCTGATTGTCTGCTGATCCAATCATCTCGGTCGGCTTCACTGAGCGCCATCCAAGACTGCCAGGCCTCGCGATATTGACTTAAATAGCTTGAGGTGCTGCTGTCAAAACTGGCAAAATCAGCTCGCTTATGGCTCAATACGGCCTGAATCTGGGAGGGTTTGATCGCCATAAAGAAAAGTTAGCAGGGATAAAGTCAGCAGGGATAAAGGCAACGTCAAAGAACACCGTTCATTCTAGTTGCTCATTCTAGTAGAAAAAGAACAAATGTACTTTATCTGAGGATGCCGATGCACTAAGGAGAAAGACGGAAAGGGCAAAGATGGAAAGATGGAAAGGACAAAGACAGACCAGTAACTAGAAAGCAGTGTGTCTATCTTTTCGATTGATCTTTGCAATCTATCTTTTCAAAATGTAAACCAGTGTTTCAATATCCTTCACATTTGAGCCTGTCCCCCTCCCTGGATAGAGAAGCGATGATACGATTCTCCCATACGGATTATTCATTACGTGGAGCATAAGCCCTTGGCACTTCGGGTCGCAGTTGTAGGAGCAGGTCCTGCCGGATCTTCCGCCGCAGAAGTATTGGTTAAAGCAGGCATTGAGACGTATTTGTTTGAGCGTAAGCTAGACAATGCAAAGCCCTGTGGTGGCGCTATTCCACTTTGCATGGTTGAAGAGTTTGATCTTCCACCTGAAATCATTGACCGTCGCGTTCGCAAAATGAAGATGATTTCGCCTTCTAATGTAGAAGTGAACATCGGTGAAACGCTGAGCGATGACGAGTACATCGGTATGTGTCGTCGTGAAGTGCTTGACGGTTTTTTGCGTGATAGAGCCCACAAGCTAGGCGCTAAGCTGATTAATGGCACCGTTCACAAGCTAGAAATTCCTGGTAACGACCGCGACCCTTACGTTCTGCACTATGCCGACCACTCGAAGGACGGCCTACAGGGCGAAGCCAAAATTCTTAAGGTGGACATGGTGATTGGCGCAGATGGCGCTAACTCTCGTGTGGCTCGGGCGATTGATGCGGGTGACTATAACTATGCGATCGCATTCCAAGAGCGCATCCGTCTGCCAGAAGACAAAATGGCCTACTACGAAGAGCTTGCCGAAATGTACGTCGGCGACGATGTTTCTCCCGACTTTTACGCCTGGGTATTCCCCAAGTACGATCACGTTGCGGTGGGTACTGGCACCATGCGTCCTAACCAAGCTCGCATTAAAGAGCTACAGCGGGGCATTCGCGCTCGCGCCGCTAAAAGACTAGAAGGCGGCGAAATCATCAAGGTTGAGGCGCATCCAATTCCAGAGCATCCCAGACCCCGCCGTGTGGTTGGCCGTGTGGCCCTAGTCGGCGATGCTGCCGGTACGGTGACCAAGTCGTCAGGTGAAGGCATTTACTTTGCGGCTAAGTCGGCTCGGATGTGTGCTGAAACCATCGTTAAGTACTCTGAAAACGGCGCTCGGGCATTGACAGAAGCTGAGCTGAAGCTCTACCTCAAGCAGTGGGATAAAGAATACGGCCTCACTTACAAAGTGCTCGATATTTTGCAGCGCGTATTCTATCGCAGCGATGCATCTCGCGAAGCCTTTGTCGAAATGTGCTCCGATATTGACGTACAAAAGCTGACCTTTGAAAGCTACCTGTACAAAACGGTTGTGCCTGCAAATCCGCTGACGCAGATGAAAATTACGGCGAAGACGGTTGGCAGCTTGCTGCGTGGCTATGCACTCGCACCCTAGCAACTACTTCAGCAACGACTCAGCAACGACTCTAAGAACTAACGACTGGTCTCGCGACTAGTTGCCGTTAGCAACGACTGCGTTGTTCTCTTTGTCTTTAGCGCCTTCTACTTTTAGAAGGCGCTTTTTTGTTAGGGTATCCTGGCTGATTCCTGTCGAGTTCTGACGTAGCGATACAATAAATATCAGACACAGAAAAATTAATAGGTAGGCATGGCAGATCAGTTAATTCGAGCAACGGCGGCGGATGGCGGCATTCGGGTAGTGGGTGTGACAACCACTCGGCTGACAGAAGTTGCTCGGCAGCGGCATGATTTATCTTACGTAGCGACCGCTGCTTTGGGCCGCGCGATGACGGCGGGGCTGTTGCTGGTATCGAGTATGAAACAGCCGCAGTCGCGGGTGAATATTCGGGTGAAGGGAAGCGGACCGCTGGGCGGACTGATGGTAGATGCGGGCCTAGATGGGACGGTGCGCGGCTATGTGGAAAAGCCGCAGGTAGAACTGCCGCCGACTGAGAATGGCAAGCTAGATGTGGGCGCCGCCATTGGCAAAGAAGGCTATTTATATGTGATTCGTGATATTGGGCGGGGCTATCCTTATTCCAGTACGGTGGAACTGGTTTCGGGTGAAATTGGGGATGACTTGACCCAGTATTTGGCGACGTCTGAGCAGACGCCTTCAGCATTGGTGCTGGGCGTGTTTGTCGGTGCAGATGGGGTGGAAGTTGCAGGCGGTTTGTTGCTGCAAGTGTTGCCCAAGGCGGCGAGAGATGAGCTCCTCATTACGATTTTGGAAGAGCGCTTAGCCGCGCTGACGGGGTTTACACCATTGCTCAGAGCAGGTAAGTCTTTGCCGCAAATTTTTGAAGAACTGGTGGGTGATATTGGGTTAGAGATATTGCCCGGATCACAGCTGGTGCAGTTTAGCTGTGGATGCACGCGCGATCGCATGTTACGCGCGCTCAAGCTCCTCGGCCCCGACGAGCTAGCAGACATGATAAAAGTAGACGATGGCGCTGAAGCCGTCTGTCACTTTTGTAATGAGAAGTACCGGGCAAATAGTGACCAGTTGCAGAGCTTAATTAATGAGTTAGAAGCGCGAGCTAACTGAGGCAGCTTTCAGTGACCGTCATAGATTCGGTTGTTTAGATAGGCGCTGGTAGGCGATCGCCAGCGCCTGATCGTCCCCGACATTGCCTGGAAAGAGCACCACCGGTAAATTGGCAAACTGCGGATGGTCTGACGCTGTGATAACCACCGAAACCCCTGGAATCACTTGGCCCAAGAGCCGTGCTGAAGTTAGTGAGAGCCCTTTACTCAGCGTGTCATTAGAGGTGATGCCGCCTTTGCTGATCAAAAAACCGATATCGTCTGGCAAGCCTTTAACAATGTCCATTAGTAGTGTAGAAACGGCTTCGCCGAAGGCAAGGCGAGTTTGTTTGTCAGAAAATGTTAGCTCTTCGCGACTGGTATAAACAGCGGGCGTTTGACCCTTGGCATGAATTTGTTTTACCTGCGTCAAGGCTTCGCTGAGAAGCTCATCGTGGCTTTTTTCAGGATTGTGCTGGATTCGAGAAACATCTATTTCAATGCCGACAATGCCATCGGTTTTCAACAATTGAGCTAACTGCTGTGTTGTTTTTTGAACATGAGATCCGACGACAATGGCGCCCGATGCTGATCGAGTAATGCGGTTCATGTCTTCGGGTGGGGTCGGTTGGGGCGGGAGCTTAGCGAGGGCCGTCAGTAGGCTTGCAGCACTGCGGAATAAAAACTTTTTGCCTTGCGCCGCTGCCGTCAGAAGATCGGCGGCAAACTGGTCGAGGTCGCTTTGTTGCTCACTATCGACGGCTACACACACATTGTTTTCTAAAGCCATCAGGCGATTGAGTGTGCCGTTGCGAATGTCGTTTAACAGAAATTGTTCTACTTGGTCGGCTGTGATTCTGCCTTTTGTTTTTTCGGCGACATACTGAGGGAGGTAGCTCGTGCTGTAGCCGAAGACGGAGTCTTGGGCAAATTCGGTTTCGTCAGTGGGAGTGCGTTTGCCGTTGGATTCAATGTAGTGAGTGCTCCCTACCGTGACGCGACCTGCTTCAAAGAATTGAGGCGTGAGGAAGTGGGCGTCGAAGGGGCCAAGATGTTGGGCGATCGCATCGGTTTCTACCGGATAATGGCCTCGTAAGGTAGAGTCGGATCGGCTCACCAGCAAAAAGTTTTCAATGCCGGTAATGGCCAGTGCCTGCTTAAGATTGTCGCAGACTTCGCTGATGACGGCAGTGGCGGCTTCGGGTGTGAGCGATCGCGTATTCGTGAGTACAAAAAAAATCGGCGACTCATCCCGCAGTCCTAGCATTAAGGTTTCTACGTCCCACTTCAGCAGCAGCAGGCAGCTATGAACAGTCTGTGATCCGGTAGGGTCATCATCTAGCACGATGATTTTGGGCGAAGTGTTGTTCATAAGTTCCGAATGCGAAGGAGCGGTGAGCAGGTGGATCTCGTCAGCGGGTGGGAAACAGTGCAAAGGTAATGAGGTAGCTCACTAGGCTGCACACTAATATTGAGGCGGCGTTGAACAATCGGGCAAAGTTTTTGCGGAGCCGCGGGTTGTACTCTAACGAGTCTCCCACAATTTCTAGAGTGGGACGGAAGGTTTTGCTGTCGGGAGCTTCGGCGTCGAGGTGGAGTTGCTGAGTATGGCGGGCGAGGTCGTTGAGCAGGTGGCGTGTCCAAAAGGTGAGGCCAAAGGTGCAGGCAAATGCCAGCGCTGCAATGACAAAAGGGTGAATGACCAGGTTAAGGATGGCGATCGCCCTGTCGGAAAGTTCGTATCGGACTAGGCGCAGTACGGCCCAGAAGAGCCCTGAGATGCTGGTTTTATACAATAGTGATAGATAGGCGTTGCGATCTTCTTCCCAAAAACGGCGTTCAATGGCCTGTTCGGCAGCCTCAGCTTCGGCCTGCTCGGCTTTGCTCTTACTGCTTTTACTGTTTTTACTGCTTTTTCGGGTTGAGGTCTTAGGGGCCGATTTTCGGGTGCTGCGCGCCGGTTTGTCTGTTGGTTTGCGGTTGGTTCTACTGGTGACTGGTTCGGTTGCTGTGTCGAGGGTGTCAGCGGATGGGGTAGGGCCGTTTAGCTTGGCTTTAATTCCCCCTGCAAGGCTCGGAAACCGGTTTGCTAAACTGCCTAGGGCGCGATCGCTCTTTTCACTGATCTTCTCACTAATCTTTTCACTAAACTGTCCGGCCCTTTGATCGCGTCCCTCCGCGTCAGCGGTAGAGCGTTTGGTAGTGGGGCTTGTAGTAGTGGATGTTTGAGTGGATTTTTCGGGTGGTTTGCGCTGAGATGTTCGGTCACCCTGCGCTTCAGGCTTGCCGGAGGTGCCGAGCTTGCTATCGGCCGCTTCTGGATTTTGCTCGTTTGGTTGCTTTGCATTGCCAAACGGGCTTTGACCATAGGTTTTTGAGTCGTATGCCATGGATTTTCACATCAGGGCTATAGCATGGTCAACACTACCAAGAAAACGATCTAAAAAGACGGTTGAAAACCGATTTATGACGCGGATGCTCGCTTCTATGGCTTGGCTGCATCGGCTTTGAACCGGCTTACAGCTTCGTCAAAAAATTCTAGCGGTGCGCCGCCCGGAATGAGTAGGCCGTTCATCACAAAGGTGGGGGTGCCTCGAATCCCTAACGCTTGGGCGAGTTCGATATCTTGATTGATGGCGGCTTCGGCTTCTGGGCTATTGCGATCGCGATTAAACTTCTCAACATCCAGGCCAATCTGCGCCGCTAGCGCTACATAGTAATCTTCGTCAAGCTGATCTTGATACGCAAACAAGCCATCGTGATACAGCCAAAACTGATCTTGCTCACCAGCAGCCCAAGCCGCCTTAGCCGCAGGTAGTGCCTCGTCGTGAATGCTCAGCGGCAACTGCTTGTACACATAGAGCACGTCGTCTGAATGATTTTCAGTGAACGTTTTCATATCAGCAGAGGCAACGGCACAGTAGGGGCACTCAAAGTCTGAAAACTTGAGCAGAACCACCTCTGCATCGAGCGATCCTTTGGTTGCAGATTCGCCAATCAGTTCGGCGCGATTCATCGGCGCGAGAACTGACTGAATCTGCGCCATCTGAGCTTCCCATTCAGCTCTGGCTTTTTCTGTTGCGGCCTCATCGGCTTCAGCAGTGTCTGCTGGCGCTTCAGTCGCATCATCAGACGGCTGGCCAGCGGCTGGCTGCTGTGCATCATTGCCAGCACGGCTATTACTACAGCCGAGCAGCGTCAGAAACAAGGCGAGCGCGAGGACGGATCGTTTAAAGGTCATAAAATGGTTTTGCAGGTTCTTTTGCGATCCTAAATGATTTCCCGCTATCTGTTTGCTGTCTGCCCGCTATCTGTTTGCTGTCTGCCCGCTGTCTGCTCGCTATCTGCTCGCTGTCTGCGCAGAGATGAAAGAAGGCTGTTTTAAAGAAGGCTGTTTTAATCAACCCAACCGATGTCGTCATCGTTCAACATGCTGTTGCTTTGGCCGGCCGCAGGAGTGCCCCGCTGAATGGCATATTCTGGAATGGATTTGTAGCTGGAATAGGGTCTGCGCTGTTGTAGGGTGAGCGACTTACTTGGCGTAGATTGAGCGCTGGCTTTTTGGGCGGTTGTCTGGCGACTGAGGGTCTGGCGACTGAGGGTCTTTGCCTGGTTGTTTTTTTGCTCGGCAACGCTGGCTTCTTGCGCTTTTTGCGCAGCTTCGGTCAGATTGAGAATTGTTTGCTTAGCTGCCTCTAGCTCAGCGCTAATCTGTTTGAGCTGAGTGTCTTTCTGTTTGCCGTCGTTCTCAGCTGTTTTAAGGCTGTCTTTAAGCTCAAAAATGCGCGATTGATGGGTGTCGATATCTTCTTGTAGGGCGCTGATTTGCTCATTGGCTTTTGCGATCGCGGTGTTTAGCTCAACGATTTGTTTGTCTAGGGCAGCGGTATCTGGAACCGTCACATCAGGAGTGCTCTTATCCGTACTTTTGGCCGCAGTTTTGGCTGAACTTTTAGCCAGACTTTTGGTTGTGTTTTTAGCTGTGCCTTTAACTGTGTCTTTAGCTGTGTCTTTAGCTGTGTCTTTAGCTGTGTCTTTAGCTGTACTGGTGGGTTTGCTCGTTTCGGGGGTGGCGGCTTTGGCAGTCGTGGGTTTAGCCGCAGGGGTCTGGGTGGTAGTTTTGGCAGTGGCAGTTTTAGCCGTCGCAGTTTTGGCAGCAGCAGTTTTAGCCGTCGCAGTTTTGGCAGCCGTTTTAGTCGTGGCAGTTTTAGCCGCAGAGGTCTGGGGGGCAGTTTCGGTCAATGGTTTTTCTACCTCTTCTTTAAGCAGGTCAGCAATACTCTTTTTAGTCATGAGTCTTTCCAGTCGGTTTGAATTTCGTCAGCAACTCTGATGTAATCAGCTTGGGCTTCGTCTGCGTTTCTGCCGTTCCAATGGATGATCGGGATGCCTTCTAAGGCAGCTCTTTCATGGGCTTTGTACGACTTTACAAAGGCGTAGCAGGCAGGAATGTTTAGCTCCATCAGCATGTTTTGAGCCGCTAGGGCTTCGCCAAGGCTGCGGGAGTCTACTTTGGTGAGTAGAACGCGGTGGGGAATGCCCGAGGGATTAATGGTGTTTTTGACAGTATGCACGAGGGCGGCGATGTCCATCGGTGCGGGTGGTGTGGGGAGTAGGAGGTAGTCGGCAATCGGTAAGACGGCTGACAGAGCTTCTGAGCTAAGCGCAGGAGGCGTGTCAATAATAATCAGGTCGTAGTTCTCAATGCTCTTTAGTTTACCAAGCAATGTGGGGTTGGTTTCTGTGCTGATGTCAAAGTCTGGGGGTTTTTGGCCTCGGGTGATCCACCAATTGGCTGAGGCTTGGGGATCGGCATCGACAAGGAGAACGGCTTGGGTCTCGCTGAAGATGGCGGCGAGGTTGACAGCAGTAGTGGTTTTGCCGACACCGCCTTTGCCGTTAAAGATGACGAGAATATGGGGGGCCATGGGCAGCTAGGGCGCTGGATGATGACGGTTGTTTATTGACGAATTAAGACTTAAGAATAAGGCGTATTGGGGGAGATTGTTGGTTTTGTATCGTCCTGTTACGCCAAATGTTGAGCTGTTGTGGTCTTTAGGGCCTATCACTGATAGGCCCTAAAACCTGTCATATGATCGCAAAGCTATAGTCTGCGGCTAGGCAAGCAGCAGATAGGGCCTTGGCAATTTCTTAAGGGTGGCCAGGATTCTTTCTGAGAGCTTCTGGATTCTTTCGGATTTTTCTGGAATTTCAAAAGTCCAGATTGTCGGGCGTGCGGGGGAAAGGAATGACATCTCGGATGTTGGTCATGCCAGTGATGAACTGGACAAGCCGTTCAAAGCCTAGTCCGAAGCCAGCGTGGGGAACAGTGCCGTAGCGACGCAAATCCAAATACCACCAGTAGTCTTCCTTGTTTAGGCCTGCTTCTTCAATGCGACGCTCTAGCATCTCTAGGCGTTCTTCGCGCTGTGAGCCGCCAATGATTTCGCCAATGCCGGGGGCCAGAACGTCCATTGCGGCAACGGTTTTGTTGTCGTCGTTAAGGCGCATATAAAAGGATTTGATCCCGATGGGGTAGTCAGTGACGATCACGGGTTTTTTGAAGTGTTCTTCGGCGAGGTAGCGCTCATGTTCTGACTGCATGTCAATGCCCCACGAGACAGGGTACTCAAAGGTTTTTTTGCCTTTTTCAATGGCGGTTTCTAGCAGCGAAATGGCTTCGGTGTAGGTGATGCGGGCAAATTCGCTGTTGATGATGTTGTGGGCGGTTTCGAGGACTGTATTGTCAATGCGCTGGTTGAAGAATTCCATATCGTCAGCACAGTGTTCGAGGACGTAGGAAAAAATGTGCTTGAGGAAAGCTTCGGCTAAGTCCATGTTGCCTTCTAGGTCGCAGAAGGCCATTTCGGGCTCGACCATCCAAAATTCGGCGAGATGGCGGGAAGTATTTGAGTTCTCGGCGCGAAAGGTGGGGCCAAAGGTGTAAACGTTCGTGAAGGCCATGGCCATGATTTCGGCTTCGAGCTGCCCACTGACGGTGAGATAGGCGGGTTTGCCAAAAAAGTCTTGGCTGTAGTCGGCTTTGCCCTCTTTGTTGGTAGGGATGTTGTCGAGGTTGAAGCGGGTGACGGTGAACATTTCACCGGCTCCTTCACAGTCGCTGGCGGTGAGGATGGGGGTGTGCATCCACAGGAAGTCTTGCTGTTGGAAGAACTGGTGGATAGCGGTGGCGCAGGCGTTACGGACTCGGAAGACAGCACTGAGGGTATTGGTGCGGCTGCGCAGATGGCCGATTTCGCGCAGGAATTCAAAGGAGTGGCGTTTCTTTTGAAGGGGATAGGTTTCGCCGTCGGATTCGCCGAAGACTTCGATCGCAGTGGCTTGCAATTCTACGCGCTGCCCTTTGCCGGGAGATTCTGCTAGGGTGCCGGTAATGGCGATGGAGGCGCCTGTGTTGAGGCGGGCCATGCTGTTGGCATAGTCTGGAATGTCTTCACCTGCGATCGCCTGAAGCCCTGCCATTGACGAGCCGTCATTGATTTCAATAAAGGTGAACTTTTTGGCGGCGCGTTTGGTTCTGACCCAGCCTTTGACAGTAAGGGTTTCGCCGGGTTGGCCAGTGGTGAGGATGTGTTTGATGCGCGTCATGATTATTTAATAATTATTTAATAATTATTTATCTTAGCCACTCGTTTAGGAACCAGCCAGCGACGAGGCCAAGGCCGCCAAAACGAACGATTTGCCAGAAGGGTTCTTGAATTTCTCGCCAGGAGAGGAGATGGCTTTCTAAGGTTACTTTAAGGGCTTCGATGCGATCCTGCATTTGAGCTAGGTCTTCGGCAGGGAGTTGGCTGAGGTCGGTACTGATGGCCTGTTCGTATTTGGCTTTGGCACGGCGAATAGCAAAGAAGCGATCGCGTAGCAATAAAAAATCGTCAGCCGTTTCTTTGAGCGCTCTTTCAAATATGGCCAGATCTTCGTCACTGGGCAAATTCGGCGCTCTTTTGCCAGAAGAACGACCAGAAGAACGACCAGAAGAACGACCAGAAGAATTACCAGCGCGCCGGGTAGATGAGCGAAGTCGTTTCATAGGAAGTAAAGTAGAAATAGCCATTACTGTAAAGGGAGATCACTGCCTTGGGAACCCCTACTTCTATGTCTGTACCACAGTCTGTGTCCCAACCTGCGTCCTCCTCACCCCAGCGAGCTGTCGATAAGTCCGTGCTGAAATCTTTTAGTCCTGAGGAGTTGGCTCAGGCGCTTGCCGAACAACTAGCGATTTCTCCGAAAGACTGGCACTCGCTCAGCTCCAACCGTGCTGTCCGTGCCCGAGAACAAGCGGCGGCGGCCTTAGTATACATGCTCAAAGACCGGCCCGAAGAAGCCATACCCAGGCTGAACCAGGCCATCGGATGGTTAGATAGAACGCTCAAGGCGCCCCCCTGTCCGAGCCATGGCAAACATTCATAGCTGATGTTAAGCGCTGATGTTAAGTGCTGAATTTTTTTAAGCGCTGGGTTTTAAGCGCTAGGTTTTAAGCGCTGGGTTTTAAGCGCTGGGTTTTAAGCGCTAGGTGCAGAGGTTGGCACCCATCTACGCCAACAGGTTTCCACTATTTTGAAAAAAAAGCTTGGGCCGACCAAGCCAGCGATGGGTAAGGGTCGGAGCTGCTTGGCTAAATGCACCTCTTTCCCGTTCTCACTCCATAGCACTTGATCAAATACCTGATGCAGGATGTAGAGACCGCGTCCGCATTCACTCACTAGCGAACTGTCGGATACCTCATCAGGTAGATTGCTTAGGCAGGTGCAGGTGCTTTGCTGCTCAAATCCATCGCCTTGATCGCTCACGATCCACCAGTAGTAGCCCTGGGCCTTGGCGTAACGCACAGAGACTAGCTTTTGAGGATCGAGTTGATTGCCATGTTTAGCGGCATTGACCAGGGCTTCTTGTAAGCCTAGCCGCAGTTCTTCCCTCATCAGCGCAGGAGCTGACTCTAGCAGCGCATCCAAAATCGGACGAAGGTACAGCGTAGAAGTAAAGCTCAGGCTTTCCCACTTCTTCACGCAAGACGACTTTACAATAGACGACTTTTCAGGTGTAGCGTAACTCACTTAAGCCAATCTCCTAAGGAAGCTTTGGTTCTCAGCATCTCTAAACAACGCGCAAAACAACGATGGTATAAATAGCTCGCTGCTGAACGACTTCTGGGGTTCCCCTTAGCTGGTTATCTGTTATGGGCTTTACTTATGGACTTTACGTTTTGCGTGCTTTCTGCTCTTAACTCTTAAATGGTTTGGTTGATAAACCGCTTTAAGCGGAATGCCTCCAAGTGAGATCAAGTGAGAGGACGGTTAGCACTCGGACATACGCTTAGATGAATTCGGGGTTACGTAAGATTCAGTATTACGCAAAACCAGATGCACAAATATCGTATTAACTTATACGGCTACTATAGATATTTTGATTTAACAGATTTTGATATATCTCTAGTTTATCAGAACATCTAAGTAGATGACCATTGTGTAAAAAAATGGAGATCTGTGATGTCCGTAGCAAACTATTAAAAAAAAGAAATGACTGGCTGATCAATATCACAGGTGGAGTAACAAGGATATGCATAAAAAATAAGAAAAACAGCATTAAAGCCTGTTGTAAGTTTTGGGTGAAACTCTTAAACTCTTTGCAAATAAAGCGTTTTGGCTGGCTTGGTTGGTGTGTTTTCTAAGGTTTTAAGTTATTCAAAAATGAACCACCTTCACCTGTAATTATTCGCTTTTGCAAAAGGAACGGAAGCATTTGTTGCGATCGCCTAGATGTTTTTGGGCTTTAAACAAAATGACTCAGCTCAAAGCAAATAAGTAAGGGATATCACAGGTAAAGGCATGTGTGAAATGATCAATATTACGTACGTATGTAGTTGTTCGTTTCTTGAAATACTGGATACTAACTAGATTTTTTTGATGAAGCTAATCAAAAAATCCGGATTATCGAGTCGATATTCTGTAAACATACGGTTGCTTTGTTTTTGGCACAGAAGTTTTTTGTCGATTCAGCGCTGAGCGAATGAACTTTTGGGAAAATATTAAGAATATTTACAAAAATCGAGATTGTATCGAGATCGTATCGAGATTGTTAAGAAGCGATTTGGTGGCGCTGTGCGGTTTCGGCGACAAGGGCTGATTTGTCTTGGGCCAATTTTGCCAATGCGGGTGCAGTCTGAGGATGATTCGGAAAGTGGCCCAGTGCTTGGGCGACCCGGTGGCGAACCTGCCAGTCTAAATCGTCGGCGTAGGGCAGCAATAGCGGTACTGCTCGGTCGTCTTGCAGCTCGCCGAGCGCGCCAATGGCGGACACAGAGACCAGTGAGTTTTCTGCACCTAGGGCTGTTTGCAGTAGCTCAAAGGCGCGGCTGTCGCCCATTTCGCCGAGGCAGGCGACTACGCTCATTTGGACGAGCCATTCGGAGGAGGTTTCGTAGAGTTCTTTGAGGTCATCTAGGGCATCGGTGAGCTTGAGCGCGCCGAGGGCATCGGCGGCGGCGGCCTGGACGTCGGGTTCGGGATCGCCTAGGGATGCGGTCAGGACTTTGAATGCGGTGGGTTTGTCCTGCTTTCCGAGGGTAGCGATTTGACTGACAGCAGCATAGCGAACGCGCGTGTTGGGGTCGTCGCAGAGCGGTTGAATGAGCGTAAAGGCAATGTCAGGATCGAGGGTGCGAAGCTGGTTGATGCCTTTGATGCGATCGCCAAAGTTCTCTGATTTCAGTATCGTTTCAACCTGGGCCGCGGTTGGGGCTGCGGTTGGGGCTGCGGTTGGGGTTTTAGTTGGAGCTTCGCTTGGGGCTTCGCTTGGGTCAGGGTTAGAAGACATGATTTCCTCTTCAGCTAGATAATCGGTCTTTAACTACTCTACTCAAATACCTCCTTAAATACCTTCCACCGAAATACTCCACCGAAATACTCCACCAAAATACTCCACCAAAATACTCCACCAAAATACCTATGCGCGTATTGATATCGGCTGTGCTTCCGATTGCCCTCGTAGCCCTATGTGGGGTTTGGGTTGGCCGGGCTTTTCCGCTAGATCTAAAAACGCTCGCTCGCTTAAATATTTACGTTTTGTTGCCAGCGTTGGTGCTTACAGGCGTGTATGAGAGTACGCTGCCCTTTCGCAGTGCTGCTGGGATTGTGCTGGGATTTGCGCTGAACTGCGCGGTGCTATACCTGACTGCAACGCTGCTGGGCAAAGCGTTTAAGCTGCCGCCAGAAACTCGTAAAAGCCTGGTAGCCACAACGTTACTGGCAAACTCAGGCAATATTGGCTTGCCTTTTATGCTGTTTGCGCTGGGTCAAGGCGGGCTAGAGCGAGGGATTGTGTACCTCATTGCGTCCGCTATTTTTATCGCTAGCGTGGGGCCGATGATGCTCAAAGGCGACGGCATTTGGGCAGGACTAAAGGTGACCTGTAATCTGCCTGTTTTTTGGGCGACGCTGGCTGGCGTTGGTTTGCAGGTTGCGGCTTGGCAAGGCTTAAGCTGGCAACTACCGGCAGAATTTGTCTCTGCGATCGCGCGATCGCTCACTACTTTAAGCGATGCGGCAATTCCGATTGCGCTGCTGATGCTGGGCATTCAGCTGTCGCGCACCCGCTTAAATTTTGGCCGGTATGAGTTGTTTGCGGCTTGTTTGCGGCTTTTTGTTTCGCCGCTGAGTGCCTATGCGATTGGTCTAGGGATTGGCCTGCAAGGGCTAGATTTATCGGTGCTGGTGATGCAATCAGCCATGCCGGTAGCGGTTAATACGCTGATTTGGGTGACTGAGCTTGGTGGCGATACGGTACGAGTGGCGAAAACAATTGTGCTTTCAACCGTGATGAGCTTGGCGAGTTTACCGATTGTGTTGCACCTAGTCACGCTCAGTGGTCAGTAGCTATTGGCCAGTTTCAGTCTCACCAGTTTTAGTCTCACCAGTTTTGGCCTCACTTTTAGTCTCACAGGGAACGGCGACAATCTGTGCGCCTGTTTGGTAAATGTATAACCCGACGTTGCCGCCGTAGTTAGCGATCGCATATTCATAAAACTCACCGTTGATAGGCTGCTCAAAGCGATAGCGCAGCCCCTCAACCGGGTCTTTAATGACCAGGGGCTGGTTCAAATTAGGGTCGGTATCGTTGTAAACAACCTCACTCGTGAGCTGGAGCCCATCGGCGCTATAGACCAACCTGTCCTCAGTCGGTCGGCTCAATGTCACCTCATAAAGGTCCTCGCCGCACTGATACTGTACTTGCCAGCCCACCGCAGGAATTGCGCTCTCAAAGGCTGCTTGCGTGGGCGTATAAGCTTGTTGAAAGGGGGGTTCTGGGATTTCTTCTCGGCCCTCTACGCACCCATCGGCAATGCCATCGCCGTTAAAGTCAATCCGAGATTCGTTTGCAATGCCATCACCGTCGCAGTCGGTGAGGGAGCCGATATACTCGCCCGCTTCAGCGCCTGTTTTGATGCGCTGAAGCCGCTTCATCGTGGGTGAATCCTGCTTATCCATTAGCTTTTGGATCTCGGCTGGCTGAGGGCCGGGCTGCTTTTGGGTTGAAGTCGGGACGTTGGCTGCAAGCATCGCCTGAGCTGACCCCATCGGTAGATGTGGCCCACAGGCAGTCAAAATCATAGCCAAACCGGCGAAATGAGTGCAGGAAACAAGTTTATTGGCAGATTGCATGAGTAGTGGTGGCCTGTCGTGAAAATACAGGGTCTTTTTAAGGAATAAGCAAAAAAGCTTAACATCGACTTTTTTTGATTTTGCAATTAGTGGCCACCTTGCTCAACTGTACATTTCGCAGACCTGAGGAAATTTAAGAATCATCTTTTTCGGTCATTCCCAATAAAACTGCCTTTATCTTTATAATTTAATCAGATTTGCTTGGTACTCTGATAGTAGATAGCAACGGGCAAACATTATGCAATACCTCTACTCTTTTGCAAATACCCGCTTAGTGATTAGGCTTCTAACCTATCTGTCCGCGCAGCAAGCCTTTCAGCTAAGTTCAGTGACGGTGATTTATCTGGTTGATAGGTGGATTATGCATATCAGCCTAAAGGCTCGCCTGAATCACGATGCTGACCTTGATTTTAGGTCTTTTCTCAACGAAAATGGCTATCCCTACGTGCTGACTGAAACCGTGTCTCAGGCGCTGAGTGCTTTGGCTGCGGGAATGTCAGTGACAGATGTGATGAATAAATACCATGTGGTTGTGGTTTCGCACGGGGCGCTTCAGACGGCTGATATTGAAGACTTTCGAGCTAGATTTGTGCGAGGCTTGGGCTACTGTCCGCCCAGTTTGGTTTAGGCCAGTTTGGTTGGGCCCATAGCTGGCTGACAGTGCGGACAATAGTAAATTCTGCGGTTGCTGACGCTCTCTTTTACAATCGGCGTTGCGCAGATATAGCAAGGCTTTTGCGATCGCCCAAACACCCAATGTCGATAGTCTCGATATCCGGCCCCGGCTGCTTTAAGCTGATTAGCCAAGTCTAAATCGTTAGTGATGCCTTTGTATTTGTAAGCCTGATAGGGTATTTCAATAGAGGCTTGCGCGATCGCCCGCAGTTGCTCCTCGCTACAGTCTATGGGTCGGCGCTGAGGGTGCAGCCTTGCCACAAACAAAATTTCGCTACGCAAATAGTTACCAATACCCGCTAAAAAATGCTGATCCAGATAGAGCGTTGAGAGACGACGTCGATAGTGTTTGGAAGATTCTAAAGCCGCTTTGACCGTTTCTGGCTTCAGTCCCTTGCCTAAAACATCAGGGCCTAGCTTGCTTAAGAATGGATGATGCTCGATTTCAGCGGGGCTACTCAAAATTTGAATATCCGAAGCGCTATACAGCAGGGCTGACTTTTTGGAATTATGAATGGCAAACCTGAGCTGGCGCTTTGTTTCGAGCAAATCATGCGCTTTGCGGATCACCCATTTGCCGTACAGCTGATTGTGGGTGTACACGCTGAGTCCATTGTTAAAGTGGGTCAGCATGGCTTTTCCCCGAGTTTCTACCTGGGTGATCCGGCAGCCGGTGAGTTCAGCTTCAAAGGGTTTGAGATGCTCAAAGGCGAAAAAAACTGCTGTCGTGGGATGTGGGCAGAGGGCGCGCTCTATTTTGTCGGCGGCGATGCGGATTTCGGGGCCTTCGGGCATGGAAAAGAGGGATGAGGGACGAGGGATGAGGGCCGAAGGTGATGACTTAAGGGATGAAGGTGATGACCTAAGAGGATATGAGTGCCTTCAGAAAATCAATCATAAAAGATTACAAACTGGCATCCTGACAAAGCCTTGCGGTATCGTGATCATAAGTTAAATTCAAACATCATGTCGCTAGCTCAGCCTCACTCACCTCACGCAAAGCCTCATTCAAAATCTAAACCTCTCAAGCCCGGTGCCGCTAAGCCTGCCAAAGAGCGGTGCAGCGAATGCGGACTGTGCGATACGTCTTATATTCACTATGTAAAAGATGCCTGCGCGTTTTTGAATCAGCAGATTAGTGACTTGGAGGCGGACAATCACGGGCGCAGCCGAGATTTGGACAATGCCGATGAGCTGTATTTTGGCGTGCAGCAAAAGATGGTGGCCGCCCGTAAGCTTGCACCGATTGAAGGGGCGCAGTGGACGGGGATTGTGAGTACGCTGGCGATTGAAATGCTCAATCGGGGCTTGGTAGAAGGGGTTGTTTGTGTTCAAAATACTGAGGATGATCGCTTTCAGCCGATGCCAGTGATTGCGCATACCCCAGAAGCTATTTTGGCGGCGCGGGTGAATAAGCCGACGCTATCGCCGAATTTGTCGGTGCTTGACCAAATTGAGCGATCGGGGATGAAGCGGGTGCTGGTGATTGGGGTGGGCTGCCAAATTCAGGCGCTGCGAGCGGTGCAAGACAAGTTGGGCTTAGAGAAGCTGTATGTGCTAGGAATGCCCTGTGTCGATAATGTGACGCGGGCGGGTTTGCAGAAGTTTTTGGATACAACGAGTCGTTCGCCACAGACGGTGGTGGCCTATGAGTTCATGCAGGACTTTCAGGTGCATTTTAAGCATGAGGACGGCTCAGAGGAGAAGGTGCCGTTTTTTGGCTTGAAAACCAATCAGCTGAAGGATGTGTTTGCCCCTTCTTGCATGAGCTGTTTTGACTACACCAATGCGCTAGCTGATATTGTGGTGGGCTATATGGGTGCGCCGTTTGGCTGGCAGTGGATTGTCGTGCGCAATGAAACAGGGGCAGAAATGTTTGACCTGCTAGAAGGCCTGATTGAAACGCAGCCGGTAATGAGTAAGGGCGATCGCACCCAGGCAGTCCAAAACAGCATCCCCGCCTACGATAAAGGCGTAACCTTACCCATGTGGGCCGCCAAGTTAATGGGCGTTGTGATTGAAAAAATAGGCCCCAAAGGGCTAGAGTACGCTCGCTTTTCGATTGATTCGCACTTTACTCGCAACTACTTGTATACCAGGCGCAATCATCCTGAAAAGCTAGCAGCGCATGTGCCCGAGTTTGCCAAGCGAATTGTAGGACAGTACAAGCTGCCTGAGCAGTAGCGCTATCTACTACGCTCTTTTTAAAATGAAAAAGAACGGTTGTGGCGATTCTTTGTAGTCCATAAGGCCCAATAGAGTGTTTTCATTCACTTTTCTGAAAATATCGTGGATGGGCAAATGATCGTAAATCATCGTGGCGCTGATTTTACCTCGGTGCTCCATCATGCGCAGTTGGGCCTGGCTTTTGTCTGTTTTGAGCAATGGGTTAAACAGCGTATAAATTTGCTTAGCAGTATCGTTTTTAGGCAGGGGTAACCGTAGGGCTAGCTTCATCATTTGAGGGTTGGGTGAGAGTTTGAAGATTTCACCCCTGACATCTTTAAATAGAAGCGGGTGGACACAGTTGGCACTGACAAATTCTTTGCCGTACCAGTTAGTAGCTTCGAGTAATCCATCCATAGCATGACTTGTAGGGAAGCCGGAGCCTTGCCAGCGGCCTAGCATAAAGTCTATCCCTACAGGTTCTAGCTGATCGAACAGGGACAAGGCTTCTGGGGTCGGCGTGTTTTCTTGCTGAAGGAGATGATTGAGGTCGTTTACGGTCGGCATGGGTTTGGTCGCCACGGGTACGGGTTTGTAATTGGGCTTTTGGGCTTTAACGGATTTGCAGCGGGCTTGCAGAGGGTTTGCAGAGGGTTTGCAATGGGCTTGTAGCGTGCTTGTAGCGTGCTTGTAGCGGGTTTGCAACTATGGATAGAAGAATACAGCGTGTTGGTTTCTTAGAATGATCATGCAAAATCTTATTTCTTCAGCCAGCGCTATGCAAGCTTCTTCTTTGACTCAGGCCAAGTTATCAAAGCCGTTTGACCTAGACGATTGGCAGGGTGGTAACCAGGCCCTAAAAGAAGAATTCGACTATCCAATTACGGATATTGAAGGAGAGATTCCAACTGAATTGCAGGGCACGTTGTTCCGCAATATTCCGGCTATGCTAGATGTTGACGGCCATTTGGTGCATCATCCTTTTGATGCAGATGGCATGATTTGCAAGATCACGTTTGATCAGGGTAAAGCTTACTTTCGCAATCGCTATGTGCGAACACTTGGCTACTGTCGTGAGCGAGAGAAAGGAGAGATTTCTTATCGGGGTGTATTTGGCACTGAAAAGCCGGGAGGTTGGTTGGCTAATGCTTTTGACTTTCGGCTGAAAAATGTGGCGAATACCAACATTTACTACTGGGGCGGTAAGCTGATGGCTTTGTGGGAGGCCTCTCATCCTTATCGGCTTGATGCGCGATCGCTAGAAACGCTGGGCATAGAAACCCTTAATGGCGTCCTAAAAGAAGGCACGCCGTTTGCTGCTCATCCGATGATTGACCCTGGCTCGGCGGATCGGGAACCGCGCTATGTGACCTTTGGGATTCGGGCTTTGGGTGTGGCGACCCGGCTGAACATTTATGAGCTAGATGCCGAGGCTACGGTGGTTAAGCACCATGCTCATTATTTGCCAGGGTTTGCGTTTATGCATGACTTTGTCATTACGCCGAACTACTGTTTGTTTTTTCAAAACCCGGTGGATTTTAATCCGCTGCCTTTTGTGCTTGGAAAAAAAGGCCCAGCGGAGTGCATGAAATTTCGACAGGATGATTTTACAAAGGTTTGGGTGACTTCTCGGCATGACCCCAGCTACTTGCACTCTTTGAAAGTAAAGTCGGGTTTTGTGTTTCATCATGCCAATGCTTTTGAAGAAGGCGATGAGATTGTTGTAGATTCTGTCGCTTACAGAGATTTTCCTTCAATCAATCACAATTTGAGCTTTCATGAGGTTGATTTTGACGAAGTACCTTCTAGTCAGCTGTGGCGCTATCGATTTAATCTTAAAACCAAAGAGACTCGACGGCAGCAGTTAGAGACTCGGGCCTGTGATTTTCCCTATGTTAATCCGGCCTATATCGGTCGTCCGCATCGCTGGATTTATTTGGCGGCGGCAGCGCCCGAAGAGGCCAATGGGCCTAATCAGGTGGTGATGAAGATTGATGCCAATACGGGCGAGCAGCATCTGCATAGCTTTGCACCGCGTGGGTTTGTCGGTGAGCCCGTGTTTGTCGCGCGATCAGCAGATGCTCAGGCAGATACTGCTGAAGATGACGGCTGGCTGCTGGTGGTTGTGTACGATGCTAAGCATCAGCGTAGCGATATTGTGGTGTTAGATGCGCAGCAGATTGAGAGGGGTGCGATCGCGACCCTACATTTAAAGCATCATTTGCCCTATGGCTTACATGGCAGCTTTAGCCGCAAAGTGTGGCTGTGAGTCGTTCTACTTTTTTTGCGGTTGAGTCGCTAAAATTCAGGATGCTCTAGCAGGCAAAACAACGTAAGTAGGTCAGACTAATCTTTTATAGGATAATTTTGTAGGCTAGGAGAGACATAATTTTCGCCCTATTAACGCCATGCCATCTCCCCTACGAGTGACG
>LJZR01000067.1 GCA_001314865.1 Phormidesmis priestleyi Ana
AGAATAGTAGTCGTCCTTCTCAAAATAGGTTGCAGCTTGAGCAGATTTTAGATTGCTGGTGCTGAGCATTGGGATTGTTCTAAAGAAAGAACAGAAGGGGAAAGTCTGGGAAAGAAGAAATTCTGACGCCCTTTCCAAGGGCTATTTGGGAGATTCCACACAGGACGCCAGGAAGTATGTCAGAAGCGATAAACCCATTGTAGGCATTGGGGTATAGCGGTTGTCAAGAAATCTCTTATTTGTGACCAAGAATGACCACTTTCTGACAAAAAGCATTTTTTTTACCGACCACTGCAAAACCACTGCAAAACATATGCAAAACATGTACATGTTTTGCATATGCAATTTATGTACATGTTTTTAGCAATGAAAAAAAGAAAATGAAAGTCGAAATTTTTTTTAGATAGAGGGAACGACGTCAGTAAAGTTTTACCTATCGTGGAAAGAATCTTAAAGGCGCGCCTTTAAGATTCTTTCCATTACCCGACGGGCAGAGAGATATCAAGAGCATCACCTTTAGTCAGATCCGCCCGTCTTTTCTGTATGGCGATGATGCGATTGAATCCTATGTGGGCAAGCGCTACTCGCCGCTAGACGAGAATGACAAAATCAAAGACCTGGCCGTGGTAGTGGCAGCCGCCCTAGCTCAGGTGTTTCCGAATGGTGGGCCAATTGAGCTGACGCTCGGTGTCTCCAGCCCTATTTTTTACCAAGGAATCGAGGAAGAGATGATCAATGAACTGAGCAAGCTGACCGCTGGCTTTTCATACGGCAGTCATCAATATGTGGTGTTGCTAGGCTGGGTTGGGTGGGTTCTTTTCAGAAGGGTTTTCGATTTAAAGTGCGTTTTAAGCAGTGATTTTCTGATGTCTACCCATGCCTATGTATTAGGTTGAGCGAAAGGCTTAGAGGCTAAGTGCGATCCTCGCTGCGTCTAAGCATGAGCTAGCCAGCCAGGGCGATGCAGAGCAGCTGAGTAGCGCAACTGAATCCACAGTTGAGAAGCCGTCTAGATATGGGGGTGGCGTTTTTGAAGCGATTATCAAAAGGATCGACCCTGATGGCCTAGCTCGTTACGAAGCTCAGATGGCTGAGGCACAAAGGCCAGCGCAGCCAGTGCCGGAACAGCAGGTGGCAGAGCAGGAGAGTAAGCGTCAGCGTCACCGTCAGATTTACCAGCAATATGCGGCGAAGTTTGTGGGTAAGAGCGTCTATGAAGTGCGATCGCCTAGTGGTACGTCAA
This sequence comes from Phormidesmis priestleyi Ana, assembly GCA_001314865.1. Taxonomy (GTDB): domain Bacteria; phylum Cyanobacteriota; class Cyanobacteriia; order Phormidesmidales; family Phormidesmidaceae; genus Phormidesmis; species Phormidesmis priestleyi_B. The sequence goes on from LJZR01000067.1 coordinate 1,244, forward strand.
CTGATGAGCGAGCTGCTGACTGAGCGTGGTGGCAAACGACTGAGCGATGATGAGATCAGGCAGGTCGGCAGCATTTTGCTACAGGGGCCGGTTGCCCAGCAGCTAAAGCAGACGCAGACGCAGGGTAAGGAAGCAGGAATGAAGTATGCGATGGAAGAGCTGGCGAAGGCGCGAAAGGTGGTTGAAAAAGCGCAGCGCCGCAGCCGCGATCGGGGAAAGGAATTGTAAGTGACCCTATTTCGCAGTTTCACTACATGTAGGTCACAAGCGAACTTTCGTGGTGCCACATTCGCAAGATAGTGTAAATCGGTCATGATCTCATTCCAGCGCATGAGTTTTCGGCCTTTCCTTACTTTTCTCCACTCTTATTGACCGTTAGTTCCCATACGCAGCGCTCCTGGCCTTCTATGAAATTGGCTCTCAGCTCTGATAGATAAGAACTTTTGGGGTGACGAAGTATCCTAAGCGAACGTAGCGACACAGAGTGCATGTTTTATGACATGGGATCGAAATTTTGTGTTTAGGGGTGCTTGGTCAAGCAGCTATGATATTTATCCCAATATGCACGTACTATAGTGTCGGTCATAAGGTTTTATAACGCTAGGGATTTAACGTTTACAACCTACGCTAATTGTTCGGAATTTTAATGAAGTTAACGCTTGCCCGATTAGAAACACTCTTGATGTCTGCTTGCGATGATCTGCGCGGCAGTATGGATGCAAGCGAATATAAGGAATACATCTTTGGCATGCTGTTTCTAAAGCGGGCCAGCGACCTGTTTGAGCAGCGGCAGGCGGAGATTCGGGCTGAGTCAGAAGCGGCGGGGATGGATGAAGAAGATATCCAGCTGGATCTGATCGATCCTGACAAATATTCGGGCAAGTATTTTTATGTGCCGCCTCGGGCGCGGTGGAATGAAGGCTGGGAAGAGACGGTCATAGAAGATGGCAAGCCCAAACTTGTTCAGCATCCGCCTTTAAAGCATGTGAAAGAGAACGTGGGCACGATGCTGAACAAGGCGCTAGAGGCAATTGAAGATGCGAATGCGGATGCGCTACAAGATGTCCTTAAAGGGATTAACTTTAACCGTAAAATTGGTCAGCGAACGTTGGATGACGATACGCTAGCGGACTTTGTCACGAACTTTGAAAAGATTCCGCTTAAAGATAGCGATTTTGAGTTTCCTGACTTGCTAGGCGCAGCGTATGAGTGGCTGATTAAATACTTTGCAGATTCGGCGGGGAAAAAGGCGGGGGAGTTTTATACCCCCGCTGAGGTGGTGCGCATTTGTGTAGAGGTGTGCGACCCGCAGGAGAATATGAGCGTGTATGACCCGACGGTGGGCTCGGGTGGCATGTTGATTCAGATGCGGGATTATCTGCGGGAGAAGGGAGGGAGCGCGGAGGAATTGGCGCTGTACGGTCAGGAAAAGATGGGGACAACCTGGTCGATTTGTAAGATGAATATGCTGCTGCACGGGATTTCTCATGCGGATATTCGGCAGGCGGATACGATTCGTGAGCCGCAGCACCTGGGTGAGGGCAATGAACTCAAGCGGTTTGATCGGGTGGTGGCTAATCCGCCGTTTAGCCAGAACTATATCAAGAAGGATTTGAAGTTTCCAGGGCGCTTTCCGGTGATGCTGCCGGAGAAGGGTAAGAAGGCAGATTTGATGTTTGTGCAGCATATGCTGGCGGTGCTAAAGCACGATGGCCGGTTGGCGTCGGTGATGCCACACGGTGTGTTGTTTCGTGGAGGCGAGGAGCGAGCGGCACGACAGCATTTTATTGATAATGGCTATTTGGAGGCGGTGATTGGACTGCCGAGCAATTTGTTTTATGGAACGGGGATTCCGGCGTGCATTTTGGTGATGAACAAGGCGGGGGCGGCTGATCGCGACCATGTGCTGTTTATTAATGCAGATCGGGAGTATCGGGAGGGGAAGGCGCAGAATCATTTGCGACCGGAGGATATTGACAAGATTATTTATGCGTATCGGCATGGAGTCGATATTCCGGGGTATGCGCGACGGGTGCCAAGAGCAGATATTGCAGCGGAAGAGTACAACTGCAATATTCGGCGCTATGTGGACAATGCGCCGCCGCCGGAGCCACATGATGTGCGGGCGCATTTGCAGGGTGGGGTGCCGAGGGTGGAGGTAGAGAGTCTTGCACATTTTTGGCAGAACTATGGTGCTTTAAAGGAAGATGCTTTTGTTTCTCGGGATGAGACTTATCTGGATTTTGCGACGGTACTGAGCGATAAGCGAGAGATTGCTGAGTTTGTAGCAACACATGACAGTGTGATGTCTTGTCATGCGCAGTTTATGGAGACGCTGGAGGAGTGGTGGCAGGAAAATTTGCCGATTGTAGAAGCGTTGGCTCCGGATACGGAGAATCGAGAGGGGCAATCGCGCAATGTATACGATATGCGCAGTAGCTTGCTCGCGAGTATTCAGGAAGCTTTGGCTGATCAAAAATTGCTGACGCCGTTTCAGGTGCGGGGGGCGTTTGCCAACTATATGGATGTGCTAAAGGCTGATTTTAAGTCGATTGCGGCGAGTGGCTGGGGGCCGGAGCTGATTCCGGATGAGGATATTTTGCAGAGTCAGTTTCCGGAGATATTAGCGGAGCAGGAACAGGCGCAGGCTCGGCTGGCGGAGCTGCAAGCGCTGTTCGCGGCGGCGGGGGAGGAGGACTTTGAGGATGAAGAGGATACCGGGGTGTTGCCTGCTGATGAGGTGAAGGGGAAGAAGGATGAGCTGAAGACAGCGACGGCGGAGTGGAAGGCACAGCTAAAACTCGTGAAAGATTTGGCGGGGGATATGTTTACGGAGCTGAAGGGCGAGGGGTTGGTGCCTGCTGAGGCCAAGAAGACGTTTTATTGTACGGAAGGGTTTAGCTCGAAAGCGCCGCAGTTTGCGAATGGTCACCGGATTTTGGGGTTGGCGGCTGAGGCGGGCTATGTGAGTGAGTACACAGGGCCGCTGAAGGATGCGATTGAGGCAGGGGAGTTAGCTTTTGCACAAGCGGCAGGAATCGAGGAGAGTTTGGAGCGACACAAGGCTTTAGATGATGAGGTGAAGGCGCTGCGGGCGACGATTAAAGGGATTGAGAGTAAGCGGGATGAACTGGTGCGGAGTGCGCGGGTGAAGATTTCGGCGGATGAGGCACGAGGGGTGATTGTGGAGCGGTTGCGGCGGGTGCTGATGGGGCTGTATGAGGCGTATTTGCGGGCGGATGTTCGGGCTTGTGTATGGGCGATTGAGAATTTGTGGGGGAAGTATGCGGTGACGGCAAAGGCGATTGAGGCGGAGCGAGATGAGGCTTTGAGACGATTGCAGGTGTTTTTGGTGGAGTTGGGATATGAGTAATAAAGGCATCTCTCAAAATGCTATGCAGAATTGGTCGAACGTCTATTTAAGAAATTGTGTTAGTACGCTCAAAAGCGGATTGTCTAGAAGAATTGTTGAACAAGATATTGGCATTCCCGTCATTACTTCAGGCAATCTCAAAAACGGAAAATTTGATACTTCAAGATTCAAGTATTGGTACGTAAAAGATCCGCAAGGGGCTTTCACTGAAAGCTATGTGCTAGACGACGGTGACATACTACTAAACTTTATAAACAGCGTTGAAAAAATTGGAAAGGTTTGCATATTCAAAGAGATAGGGCGACCGTGTATTTATACAACAAATCTTTTTAGAATTAAACCTAGTGAACTTACTACTCAGGAGTTTTTATACTTTTTATTAAGCTCTGGAGGAGTTGAAAAAGAGATCAAGGCAATCACAAAACCTGCTATCAACCAAGCGTCTTTTACCACTGGAGACTTTCTAGGGATTCAAGTTAAGCTCCCTCCCATAATTATCCAAAATAAGATTGTCAAGATCTTGGAGGCAATTGATCGCGCGATCGCATCCACCGAAGCCCTCATAGAAAAATACCAGCACGTCAAAGCGGGGCTAATGCACGACCTGTTTACCCGTGGGATTGGTGCCGATGGCAAACTGCGTCCTCCCCGAGAGCAAGCTCCTGAGCTTTATAAAGAGAGTGCGATCGGTTGGATTCCGAAGGAGTGGGAAGCTCTACGGTTGCGAGATATTTTAGAAGAGTCTGGCGGGAAACTACAAACTGGTCCCTTTGGCAGTCAGCTACATGCTTACGAATATACTCTTGAAGGTGTGCCTTTTGTGATGCCTCAGAATATCATCAATGGAAAAATTGACGAGTTAGGGATTGCTCGTATACCAGAAAACCGTGCGCAAACTCTTTACCAACACAGATTAAAGATTGGAGATATTATTATCGCTCGGAGAGGAGAACTGAGTAGAGCAGCGGCTATTTCAAAGATAGAAGAAGGGTGGGTTTGTGGCAGCGGTTGCTTTCTGCTGAGGCTTGGAGGGAACAGTTTAGACGCGCGGTTCTTCTCATTACTATATCGTCATACATTTGTACAGGGGCAAGTGGCTGGGCTTGCTGTTGGTTCCACTATGCCTAGTCTCAACAATGAAGTTATGGGAAAACTTATATTTCCATATATGAGTAAAACTGAGCAAACAGCAATAGCAGATAGAGTCGAATTGATTGGAGCACGAATTAATACTCTTACTTTAGAGCTTATTAAATCCTCGAAACAAAAATCTGGACTCATGCACGATCTCCTCACCGGCAAAGTCTCCGTCACTCCTGACTCTACAGCGATTACCTATGTCTAAATACACATACAATTAGGACATGCAAAACTACCCATACCGACTGTATTCAAAGACCGAGCTACTAACGTAACGGTAAAGCCAAATGCAAATTACCTTGAATATTCCAGACCAACTCATGCAGGCGCATCCTCCTAACTCAGCAGACTGGATGCGCGAAATCGCAGTTGCCCTGTTTCAACAAGAACTCATTACTCTGGGCACCGCTAGCCAAATTGCAGGTATGCACCAAATTGAATTTCAAGCCTTGCTATCTGATCGGGAAATTTGTGTTCATTACGACCTAGCCGACTATCAAGCCGACATCGAAAGCTTGCGAGCCAATAACTGGCGATGATAATCATCAGCGATACATCGCCCATCAGCAATCTGCTACTCATCGGTCAGCTTTCCCTTCTCAAAGTACTCTACGGACAGTTAATCATTCCTGACGCCGTCTTCCAGGAAATCAAAGCCCTAGAGACCTTTGCTATTGACGTATCTGGCGTTCAAACCGCAGACTGGATCGAGGTTCGGGCAGTGTGCGATCAGATGCTAGTTGAAAAGCTAGTTACGGAAGTCGATAGAGGCGAAGCAGAAGCGATCGCCCTAGCCATAGAGCTAAACGCCGAACGACTGCTGATTGACGAACGCATTGGTAGACGAGTCGCCCAGCGATACGATCTCAAAATTACAGGATTGCTAGGTGTTCTAGTATCAGCCAAACAAAACAAATTGATCGACGAATTAAAGCCCGTCTTGGATCAACTCATCCAACAAGCGAAATTTCGCGTTCATGCAGACCTCTACCAGCAAATTCTCAAAGATGCTAACGAAACGGTACCCTACCCTTAGCTTCTTCCTCTGTAAAATCGAATCTTAGCGTCAAAACCCTGGTATGAGCGAATACACCGAAGTAGAACAACCCTTCTTACACCAACTCGCTACCCTCGGTTGGCAAACCATCGATCAGGGCCAGGGCATTCCCAGCGATCCCACCATCAGCCTGCGCACCACTTTCCGCCAATGGCTCCTCCCCAATATCTTCAATCAATCCGTCGCCGCCCTCAACACCGTTTCTACAGAGGGAGCCGGTACCTCCTGGCTCACCCCCAAACAGCTCCAAGACCTCCAAGACCAAATCGGTCGCCAGCCCAACCGCACGCTGCTAGAGGCCAACGAAGCCATCCAAAAGCTGTTGTTTAAGGCCCAAGTAGACACCAACGAACAAACTGGTGAACAAGACCCCGTCGTCAAGCTCATTGACTTCGCCCACCCCGAGCGCAACCAGTTCCACGCCATCAACCAGTTCCGCATCGACACCCCAGGGTGCGTCAAAGCCTTCATCATCCCCGACATTGTTCTGTTTGTTAACGGCATCCCCCTCATCGTTATCGAGTGCAAAAAAGGCAGTGCCACCTGTGCCAACCCCATGGCCGAAGCCTTCACCCAGCTTCAGCGCTACATGAACCGCCGCCCAGACACCACCCAGCAAGGTCTAAAAGAAGGCGAACCAAAACTCTTCCACACCAATCTTCTGCTCATCCGCAGCACTGGCATCGAAGCGGATTACGGCACCATTACCTCCGGCGCAGAACACTTCTACCCCTGGAAAACCCAATGGCCCCAACCCGACGACATTGCTAAGGACATGAACCCCCAGCAACAGCTAGTCAACGGGATGCTCAACAAAGCCAACCTGCTCAGCATCCTACGTACCACCAGCGTCTTCATGGATACTGACGGCGGCCCCCGCATCAAAGTCGTATGCCGCTACCAACAGTTCCGCGCCGCCCACAAAATCATCCAACAGCTGCGCACCGGCACCACCGCCACCGAACGCAGCGGCGTCATTTGGCACACCCAGGGCTCCGGCAAAAGCCTCACTATGGTCTTCGTTGCCCGTCTTATTCGGGCCTCCTTCGACCTAGCCGACTACAAAATTCTCCTCATCAATGATCGTGTTGATCTTGAAAAGCAACTCAGCAAAACGGCCACCCTCATCGGTGGCCGTATCCACACCATCGACAGCACCGACACCCTACGCACCCAGCTCGCCACCGACACCTCAGATGTCAACATGGTGATGGCCCACAAATTCCAGCAGCGCGATACCGCTACCCCGCTCAAGGTCGCCGAAGCTCTCGGCACCTACCTCAGCATCCCCAGCGCAGAAACCTTTGGCATCGTCAACAGCTCTCCCCGCATTGTCCTAATGATTGACGAAGCCCACCGCACCCAAGGCTCCGACTTAGGCGACAACATTTTCGAAGCCTTCCCTAACGCCGCCCGGATCGCCTTCACCGGCACCCCCCTCATCACCGACCGCCATGGTGAAAAGAAAACCCACAAACGCTTTGGCGACTACATAGACACCTACCGCCTCATGGACGCCGTCGCTGACGGCACCACCCTGCAAATACTGTACGAAGGCCGCACCGCCGACGCTGCTCTCAACGACAAACACGGCTTCGAAACCCAGTTCGAAAACCTCTTCAAAGACCGTACCCCCCAAGAACTGCTCGCTATCAAGAAGAAATACGGCGCAACCGGCGACCTGCTAGAAGCCGAAACGCGAATAGAGGCGATCGCCCAAGACCTGGTCGCTCATTACCTACAGCACATTTTCCCCAACGGCTTTAAGGCCCAAGTCGTGTGCCACTCCAAACGCGCCGCCGTTCGCTACCAGGTCGCCATCACTCAATCTCTCACAGATACCGCCCGCCAACTCGCCGCCCAGCCCACCGTAGATCTGGACACTCTCAAAAAAATCCGCTTCCTCAAAGCCGCCGTCGTTATTTCTAGCGACGGCACCAACGAAGACGCCTACATTACCGCCGCCCGCAAGCAAGCTAAAGCTTGGGACGCCGTCAACAACTTTTGCAAAGGCTTCGACTTTGACGATCCTGATAAGGTCAACACCGGCATTGCCTTTTTAGTGGTGTGCGACATGCTCCTCACCGGCTTTGATGCCCCCATAGAACAGGTGATGTACCTGGATAAAAAGATTAAAGAGCACACGCTTTTGCAGGCGATCGCCCGCACCAACCGCGTCAAAAAAGGAAAACAGCGCGGCTACATCGTGGACTACATCGGCCTCACCGAAAACCTCACCGACGCCCTTACCCTGTACGCCGCCGCCGATGAGCAGCAAGAACTCGCCTTTGGCCTCAAAAGCATCGCCTCCGAAATCCCCGTCCTCGAAGAACGCTACCAGCGTTTGCTACAACTCTTCTCAACTCATCACGTCAGCCATCTGCGCGAATATGCGGAAGGCACTTTATCCAACTCAGAAGCCGATGCCGCCGTGGTACACCAAGCCGTAAAGCTGCTCAAAGACGAAAAGCTGCGCGTTGACTTTGATGTGTACCTAAAGAAATTCCTCACCAGCTTAGAAATTGTTCTACCCAACCCCATCGGCCACCCCTACCGTATCCCCGCCAAGCGCCTCGGCTACATCTTGCGCGTCACCAAAGAACGCTACAAAGATACCAGCCTAGACCTGGATGACGCCGGACAAAAAGTAAAAGACCTCATCAACGAGCACCTCATCAGTCTCGGCATTAATCCTAAAGTACCGCCCGTAGAGCTGCTTTCCACCGACTTTATCGACCAGCTCAACCAGCACGCAGGCGGTAACCCCGAGGCTAAAGCCAGTGAAATGGAACACGCCATCCGCAAACACTGCACCGTCCACCACGACGAAGACCCCGCCTTTTATCGCAGCCTTTCCCAAAAGATTGAAAACCTGATTGATCAATATCAAGATCAGTGGGAGAAACTGGCCGAGGAGCTAGAGAAAATTCGCAGCGAAGCGATCGTTGGTCGCCAGCAAGGCGAAGATGGCATGAGCCAGGAAGCCACCACCTTTTATGCCCACATTGCTAATGAAGCCTTCGGTAACGAAGACGTGCCCGCAGCCGCCAAACCCAAAATGAAAGCTCTGATGGAAGCAGTTGTCGAAACTTTGCAAGACGCCATTGGTAGCATCGACTTCTGGAATAATAGCGACAAGCAAAAGAAAACCCGTAGCGAGATTAAAACCGCTCTCACTCTTACTGGCATTGCCGAGCTAAAAATAAATCGCGAGCGTATCGCTATCGAAATTATGAAACTCGCCAAAAATCGTCACGATGCCCTGCTAAAAGCCCCAGATGATTGCTCCCAAGAACTACCATGACCTGCACTACCCGCTGTATTAGAGATATTGAATATCAGTTATTGCCCAGTCGCTCGCGTCGGACTACAGACATTGTGATTGAGCGCGATGGCGTGGTGACCGTGCGATCGCCCATCGGCTCTACCCCAGAGCAGGTAGATGCTGTAGTGGAAAGCAAGCGCCTGTGGATATATCGCAACCTAGCCGAGTGGAAAGCCCTGAACGCCAGCGCTGTAGTCCGCGAATGGGTAAACGGTGAAACCTTTTTATACTTGGGACGTGCCTATCGGCTTACAGTGGCCACGGATCAAGACTGCACCTTACAGCTAAAAGAGGGGCGATTTCGCCTCGACAGTAAAGTACTAGAAAAAGGCGGAACCGCAGCGGCAAAGCGAGCCTTTGCCGATTACTTGGCCAGTAAAGGAAGGGAGCGATTAGGCGATCGCATCCAGCATTTCTCACCCAAAGTCGGCGTTCAAGTTGCAGGTCATACCATCAAAGATATCGGCTATCGTTGGGCTAGCTGCGGCAAACGCAACCATCTCAACTTTCATTGGAAATGCATGATGGCCCCACTCAAAATCATTGACTACATTGTCGTACACGAGCTGTGTCACCTACATTATCGTGACCACAGCGACGCCTTTTGGAACGAAGTCGATAAAGTCATTCCAGACTATCACGAGAGAAAAGCATGGCTGAGAAAGCATGGTGCTAGTTTGACAGTATAGGAATATCATAGGGCTGTGAAAATAACCCCAAGATCTTGTCGAGTTCTAGGGGAATGGTGTTGCCGATGTCTGGGATGAATCTAAGCTTGCCATCGATGGGCACCCAGGGTGCAATCACTCATTACATCCCTGATTTCAGCAACGCCAGGGAATAGATTGGCAGCGACGGAGGGTTTGAACTCATACTCGGTGATCGCAGAGGGTCGATACTTGTCGTTATCGACCCTCTGCGATCACATAACTGAAACACCTAATCGCATGAAAAGATGAACCACGCCCTTTTATCGCTATAAAATAAGTTGTATCTTTCCTCTCATTTACATGAATTCATTCTACCTGTGTAAATCGATACTCATCCGAAACTTCGTTGCTATCTTGATGTTCTTTTTCTTTCCTTTCAAAGATGCTACTGCGGTAGAAAGAGAAAGCATAGCGAAACAGTCTTTAGAGAGTGGATATCGCGCTACTGTCTCGCAGATCTTCGCACTAGAAATAGGAGCTGATAAAAACACTTCGGCACTCAAAGAAGAAGATTCGGTAGGTGGAGAAACGGAAGTTAAAATTTCACATATTAATATCTTATCGGAGTTAGAAGCAGATCTATCTCAACAGCTTATAAACTCAGTCCATAGTTCTCTCTCTATAGAAGAGGGAAGTGTTATTACTGATTCCATCCTAAGTACTGAACTCAAAAGTATATTTAATACCGGATTTTTCTCTAATGTACGAGCCATTACTGAAGCGACTTCTTCCGGAGTCGAGCTGTTCATCTATGTATCGCCTAACCCTGTTCTTTCTCACGTAGAGATTTTTGATAAGCGAGTACTTCCAGAGTCAGTTATCGCTAATGTATATGGCGATAAATACGGTAAAACCATAAATTTCAACGAACTTAGAGACGCGACAATTGAGTTAAATAATTGGTATCAGGAGAATGGCTATCTAGTTGCTACTGTGGATCATGCCACTACCGAAGTTGATGAAGAGGGGATTGTAACTATAAGAGCTACAGAAGGTGAGATTGATTCAGTTGATATACAATTCGTTGACGACGATGAGGAGGCTGTAAACGAGAAAGGCGAGCCGATTGTGGGTAAAACGCTTAGCTCGATCATCTTTGAACGGATAGATACGCGTCCGGGCGATATAGTTAGAAAAGAGTCTATTCAAGAAGACATAACCCGCCTCCTTGAACTAGATGTCTTTCAGAATATCTCCGCAGATATCGAACCTTTGCATGAAAATCCGCAAAGATACAAGGTAATTTTCAAGATAGAAGAGAAGGGCACTACTGGGATTGGAGCTTCTCTAAGAATCAATTTAAAGGAAAAACTACTTCTAAATATTAGCTATGAGAAGCTTAACTATGCTGGCAGAGCACAGAAAATTTCTATTAAGAGTTCTTCAGGCTCAACGGGTTTAGGCGTGGAACTTTCTATCGAGAATATAGGTGCTCGTGAAGATGCTACGTCAAAAGAGCAGAGCTTGGCAAAAGAAGTGGCTAAGCTAAGAGATGACGAAATGTTGAACACAGCTATCAAGAAAACGATTGAAATTATAGATATCTATAAAAATAAAGGCTCAGAGGGATATGCCGCTCTCGCATTGAACAATCTCGGAAATCTATATATAGAGAAAGAGAGGAACAGCAAAGCAATAAATTCATTCCAAGAGGCAATTTCTATATTCAAAGAACTTGATAGTCACGGTCTAGAGCTTCTGATGCATGTGAGTATTGCTAACGCTTACAAGAGGGAAGGAAATCCTAAAAAAGCGTTGGAAGAATATAATGCTGCACTTCTGGTGCTTAATATCTTGGAGGAAGATACAGATCTATCTTTCATATTAGGAGATGAAATTTTCAACATCCTAGAATCTGAATGGGGAATCGAGAACAGAGAATTAGACCCAAGACTTAGCAATATGATTCCGGCAGTTAGAGGTGCCATCATTCTCAGTATTGCTAGTATATATAGTTCCATTGGCGACTATCAGCAGGCAATATACATAGCGAATTCTTTTCAGTTGGAAAACAGTTCTAATTCTTTAGGAGACACAGTTGAAGATTTTATAGAGATTCCTGACGCGTTGCCAAAAAAAAAGAATATTCATGAAACTTCTTTTGAGGATACAAAAGAGCTTATTAGCTCTTTTGTATTGAATCAAGAGTTCGTTGAAAATTTCAGAGAAAAACTAGTTAATTCAGTAGATGCTGCGCCTTATTTGATGAGGTCAGTAGCGCTTCAATTGATATATGAAGATCTGGAAGAATCTGAGTTATCTACACTGTATGCAAATCAAATATTCGATGGGTATAACATCTCTAAGGAGGCTATATTCAAAGAACAGGGAAATACATGGATTCTTCTAGATGAGTTGTCTAAATCTATAATCCAAAACATACATTTTTTTGTACAACCAGAAGAGGAAGAAGAAGTCAAAGAAAATATAGACCTGGTGATTTCATTCCTAAAGCAATGGCTATCAGGAGAAAGTTTAGACATAAATGTAGACGTATTAGAAACATCTCTTCGTGCGCTCACAAAAACAACAATTAATGTAGGGATACCTTTTCCTGGTTCCAAGTAAGTTTGTGTGTACTAAAATAGAGTCATAGTGACGACTTGGATGCCAGAGGTGATGGCCAAGAGAAAGCAACGAGGAACGGCTGGAGACAAGACGATATGTCTCCCTATGGCCGAGGGTATCGATTATGCCGCCTTAGTCGCCGACCGCTCGGCTTATCGTCAGTATTTGGATGAGCAGATAGAGCAGCACCCAGAACTCTTTCCCGTAGACATCCAGCAAGGCTATCGTTTCCATGGACTGGTGCGCTCTTTGCGCCAACAGTTGGAGACCCGTCGGATTTATCTACCGAGCAGCCATGAGGCCTATC
>LJZR01000068.1 GCA_001314865.1 Phormidesmis priestleyi Ana
GATTACCTCTCGCAAGGAGAATTTCCTACTATTGCGGCGCTCGGTCAAACCTTAGATAGTCTCCCCGGCAAAGCCGGGGGCTTACCTCTATTTAGTTAGCCACCTCTGTTGTGAGTGTTCTACCAAAGTGAAAGGGCGCTGTTGTCCCTGCTCGGCAGGCGTATTCCCATTCGGCTTCGCTCGGTAGTCGATAGGGACGACCTGTGCGGGCTGCGAGGCGATCGCAAAACTCTACTGCCTCATACCAGGACACCCGCTCAACCGGCAGGTTTTCGCCTTTGAAGTTAGAAGGCTCCGGATTTAGCTCTCGATTGACTTGAGGCAAATTCGCCACTGCTCGCCATTGTGCCTGCGTAATCGGATAGCGGCCTAGAAAGAACGGCGGCACACTCACCTCATGCTGAATCTCATCTTCCTGACGGTCAGGCTCATCCTCAGGGGAACCCATCATGAAGGTACCTGCGGGGATTAGCAGCATTTGTAGGGGAAGGGCTTCACCGATGCCTTCTAGAGATTCGGTGTAGTAGCGAGTGGTGGCAGGCGTACGGCGAAGGGTAAGCGGCATAGAAATTTACTTAGGCAGCAATAGAAGCAGTCATGGCAGGTAGAATAGTCTCAATCGCGGTTGAATCCGCTGTTTGTGAGTAGTGCTCGATAGTGATGCCAACTGGCTTGCCAGCTCTATCTAGAGCTACAATGATACTCTCGCTAATGACCTCCGATTCTGTACTAGGTCGGTCTGCTAAGTCAATGTAAAGCGTATCTGTATCAGGAAAATATTGAATTTTCATTTGGGTTCTTCCCCTTTTTGCTGACGCTTCAAGAAATTACGATCAAAAAAAGCATTATGAACGGTTTCGCCATCTTCTAGCAAAACCACTCTCAACACACGACCATCTGCTTCAGCAATATTGCCCCACAAAACGATGCGTCCGTCGCTTTGGATAAATCGCTTAATGGGAGCAGACATCACCCGTTCAACCCATTCCATCTGAATTTCAGGATGCTTAGCCGGGACAACATTACGAAAATAACCAGTAGTTTTCATTTTTTGTATTAGGCCAGCCAAATCTTCGGTTTCCCTACCAAGCTGACTGACCCGTTTTGATTTTCGGATACCTAGCCCAAGAGCTAAACATCACAGGAGTAGGTCTGGACTCTCTTGGGGTACTCCCGACAGATTCCCATCTGCCAGTTCTGACCGGCCATTGCTGGCGATAAGAGAGTGCTGGGGGCTGAACAACTAACTCGAAAACCGATTTTGTTGTTGCGGTTGTCGGGCGTATTGTTGTTGCGATACGCGGAGCGGCAATTCCTCGGATTGTTGTTCCAGGAACCGCCACGTTGGTCGGCCTACCCCGCACTTATCATACCGGTTACCGGTGTGCCTATGATTGCCTTTGTCCTTAACGTTCACCAAAGGTAATACCTATGGCTGCTGAGCTACCGATAATTCAAAAGAGCTACGACCTAATTAAATGGTACGTGCCCCTCCTCAATCGACTGCCACGGGAACACAAGTTTCCGCTGGGAGACCGCATGGTCATCGGTCTCTACAACCTGCTCGAAAACCTCATCCTTATTCGCTATCAAAAAGACAAGCTGCCTCAGCTCCTAGCGCTGAATAGCAAGCTAGACCTGCTGCGCTACCAAACCCGGCTACTGCTGGATTTCGACCTCATTTCTCATGAGCGCTATCAGTACGTCAGCAAATTGATTGATGCTATCGGCACCGATTTGGGCGGCTGGATTAAGCAGCAGCGCGAGAAAGCGTCCATAAAGCTCATGAAAGCGCCCGTAAAACGCTCATGAAGCGCTATGGCAATCTGTGGCCTCAAGTCATTGACTTTGAAAACTTGTGGCTAGCGGCGCGGCTAGCCCAGAAGGGCAAACGATTTCGGGGCAATGTATTGGAGTTTAACCACGCGCTAGAGCGGGATCTGTTTCGCTTGCAAAGGGAGCTGAAAAATCATACCTATCAGCCTGGGGGCTATCGTACCTTTGAAATAAAAGACCCGAAATCACGGATTATTTCGGCTGCGCCTTACCGGGATCGGGTGGTGCATCACGCCCTGTGCAATGTGATCATGCCATTGCTAGAACCTACGCTGGTAGAGCAGACTTATGCGAACCGGGTGGGCTATGGCACTCACCGGGCGCTAAAGCAGTTTACAGGCTGGGCAAGGCAGTACCGCTATTGCTTGCAGTGTGATATCCAAAAATACTTTCCATCAATCGACCATGAGATTTTGAAGGGCATGATCCGCCGGAAAATTAAGTGCCCGGATACGCTGTGGCTGGTCGATACAGTGATTGATGCGGGCAATGAGCAGATCCCAATTATCGACTACTTTCCAGGCGATGACTTGCTGACACCTGTGCAGCGCCGGAAGGGGTTGCCGATTGGGAATCTCACCAGTCAGTCGTTTGCCAATTTGTACCTGAGTCCGTTTGACCACTTTGTAAAAGAACGACTGAAGCTAGGACAGTACCTGCGGTATGTAGACGACTTTGCGGCCTTCTCTGACGATTGGCAGGAACTGGCGGATGCCAGGGTGGCGATGGAGGCGTATTTGGCCGATTTGCGGCTGAAGATGCATCCGATTAAAAGCCAGCTCTTTGAAACCCGTTATGGCGCTAACTTTGTGGGCTTTCGGGTGCTACCGGATCGGATTCGGGTGAGGAGTGATAACTTGCGCAGATCGCGGAAGCGGATGAAGGGATTGCAGCAGATGTATGCCACCGGGGACATTAGCTTGGATGAGCTGGTGCAGCGGATACGAAGCTGGGAGGCGCATTTGCTGCATGGCGATACCTATCGCCTACGGCGCAAGCTGTTTGACCGTTATGTATTTGTAAAAGGTGAGGAGGCGTATATTAAGCGGCTAGTGGAGGAAGAGAGGACGCTGGCTTATGAGGAGGACTAATCTAAAAAAATCGAGATCCCGCTACGCGGGAAGGGGAATAGGAAAGAAGCAGAGCACAAAAGCGCAAGAAGTGTAAAGGGCAATTAAGTCCTGGGGGCTGAACAACTAACTCGAAAACCGACCTTGAAGTGGCGGTTGACGGGCGTAGCGTTGAAGCGATACGCGGAGCGGCAATCCCACGGATAGGAGCTCCAGGAACCGCCACGTAGTACACGGTTTGCCTCTTCGTCATTCGTTAACCAGGCGCTGCCATCCGTGGGAGCGCCCTCATAATTTTTATGCCAGTGGTCTTGGCACCATTCCCAAACATTGCCATGCATGTCACACAGACCGAAGGCATTAGCCACGTCGAATTGGTCTACTAGCGTTGTCTTTTGACGATATTCACCGTTGGGGCCTGCACCATAGGAACCGGAATAATCAGTTTCGCCAATTTTGCGATCCTCGCCGCAGTAGTTCGCCAAGTCAGTGGTGATCGTTTCGCCAAAGTGAAACGGGGTGGTTGTGCCCGCACGGCAGGCGTATTCCCATTCGGCTTCGGTAGGTAATCGGTATTGCCGATCGGTGTAGATAGTGAGCCGATCGCAAAACTCCACCGCCTCATACCAACTCACCTGCTCTACCGGCAACAGCTCACCCTTAAAGTTTGAGGGTTCTGGATTTAGCTCCCGCTTCACCTGGGGCATAGCAGCCACACCACGCCACTGAGCCTGAGTAATCGGGTACTTTGCCATAAAAAATTGGGAGAGGGCTACCTTGTGCTGTGTGCCTTCATCAGGAAAACGTTCTAGCTCATTATCTGGCGAACCCATCAGGAAACTGCCAGCCGGAATGCGCATCATTTCTAAGGAACGAACGCCTTCGGCTATCGGCTCCTCGTAATACTGATTTTGACCCTGGCGTTTGTTGATAGTGAGCTGAAAGGATATGTCCATTTTTTGCATTGTAATTAAATACGGAGTTAGCTTAGCGGAAGTTCGTAGCAGGACTCGATGAGAAAGAAACAGGTGCCTTTTTTCAAAATGCGGCAATGACAAAGCATTCCAAGCGATCGCGCTACGCGCGATAAGAAGAAAGAGAAGAAAGAGCGCAAAAGCGCAAGAAGTGTAAAGCGCAATTAAGTCCTGGGGGCTGAACAACTAACTCGAAAACCGAAGCTGTCGCCGCGGAAGTCGGG
This sequence comes from Phormidesmis priestleyi Ana, assembly GCA_001314865.1. Taxonomy (GTDB): domain Bacteria; phylum Cyanobacteriota; class Cyanobacteriia; order Phormidesmidales; family Phormidesmidaceae; genus Phormidesmis; species Phormidesmis priestleyi_B. Next base: position 4,105 of record LJZR01000068.1, read on the forward strand.
CGTAAGGTAGCTGCGATACGCGGAGCGGCAATACCTCGGATTGAAGCCCCAGGAACCGCCACGTAGTACACGGCCTTTTTCATCATCAGAGGTGACCCAGACACTGCCATCAATCGGCGTTTTATCGTAACTATCGTAGTGATCTTGACACCATTCCCACACATTTCCATGCATGTCAGAAAGACCAAACGCATTAGCAATCTCAAAGTGATCTACAGGAGTTGTCGTTTCACGATATTCTCCCTTAGGGCCATCGGCGTAGGTAGATTCGCCGTAGTAGTTGGCCACCTCTGTTGTGAGTGTTCTACCAAAGTGAAATGGGGTGGTCGTACCCGCTCGACAGGCATATTCCCATTCCGCTTCGCTCGGTAAGCGATAGGGATGACCTGTCTGGGCTGCGAGGCGATCGCAAAACTCTACCGCCTCATACCAGGACACCTGCTCAACCGGCAGGTTCTCGCCTTTGAACCGGGAAGGTTCCGCCTTTAGCTCTCGATTGACTTGAGGCAAATCAGCCACCACTCGCCACTGGGCCTGCGTAATCGGATAGCGGCCTAGAAAGAACGGCGGAACACTCACCTCATGCTGAATCTCATTTTCCTGACGGTCAGGCTCATCCTCAGCGGAACCCATCATGAAGGTGCCGCCCGGAATAGAAACCATTTCCAGCATCAACTCATCGGCTAATGGTTCAACAAACCGCCGTGCCTGAGCGCGACTTTTTTTCACAACCCACTGAAGACGGCGAAATATTCCCGCTCGTTCCTGTTCAATCTTCGCCGCTTGAAACTCAAACACCTCTAACGTCTGCTGAGGCAGGCTAACCGTCGCAACCTGAAAGCTTGCCGTTTTCAACGATGGCGGAAAATCCACGGCATCTACATCCGGCACAACCTCATCTAAGCGGTCAGAATCAATCAGCTCCCCTTTCTCAAAAGCCAACCTCTCCAATGGCGGAAAGCTCACCAGACGAGTCACCTCGTCTGGTGGCGGTACTGTAGGCCGCTCAATATCTTCTACTAAGGCTGCATACTCACCGCCTAGTCGGCGTAGTGCCTGCTTAGTGACCCGAGCAAATTCAGCAAACTCCTCGCCTTCAGCATCTAGCTCATCGCCGAGTCGCAGCAGCGCCATAAAGTTGCGACTAGAACGGTTTAACCGCTCACAGATGTAAGCTGAAATCTCATTGAGAACCCTCTCTGCCGATGGAATCTTAACCGAGTCAATCAAGATATTGCGCACACCTGGCACAAAATCATAGCGCCGCCGAGTCGCAAAAAAGCTACCACCCGTCTCTAAATCGGCTTCAGCCGTGTTGTCGTCTTTAACACGCTCTACTAACCCACTCAAAAACACCTCCGCCACATGCAGCGGCGTAGACTCTGGCAGCAGCTTGGCCTGAATGATGTACACCAAAGATAGCTCAACAGGCACTAAAGCCATCAAAGCTGCTAGCTCTCTGGCCATATCCGAAGCCGTCGTACTAAAGCGCCCCACTAACCGCGCCGCCACAACCGCAACATCTTCACTCGTCGCAGGCGACTTCCCGGTTGATCCAGCCGTTGATGAAGCCATCGAGGCTTCTGATGCCTCCGTCTGCCCCTGCCAATCAGGCTCAAACCAAACCCCTGCTGCCGAAGCATCGCCAAAACCCGCGATCAATCTAGCCCACTGAGCTATCGAAGCAGGCTCTACCGTAACGGTAGGTAGCTTTAGCCCCAGATCGCTATCCGTATCCTCAAATAGAGCAGGCGACAATAGCTGGGCGTTTGGAACACCCGGAGACCGGGCAAAAAATGGAACCCGCTCTCCTTCTGCCAATGCCGTCCGATGCCACAGCCGTGCAGGCAGCATCTGCACAATCGCCACTGGCCCGTGCTTTGCCCATAAAGCCAAATAATTTTCTTGTAGCGCTCCCTGCTGCCAGGCCGGAGAAATGCAGTCGCTAATGAAAAAGATTAAGCGCCGCCCAGACGACTCTAGTAGCTCTTTGGGGCTACGTGGGCGAGGTATGACACCTCCCTGCGGACGCTGCGCAAATAGCTGAATATCCCTAGCAGACGTCGTTTGCAAATACCAAGTTGTGACGGTGCGAAAGGCTCCCTGGCGCTCCAACACTTGACGAAAGTCTCGGATAACCTCTCGCCACAAAAAGCTAGAAGCCGAATCTTCAATCACCAGTGCCAGCTCTAGCCAGCGTTCCCGCTCAGGGCGCATCACAGGCATACAAAATTGCTGTTGAGCCGTTAGCTCTGCGGTCGCAGCTTCGTCTAGTACTTGATTGGTGTAAGACTCGACCTTGCGCATGAGCGGTCTTAGCGATCGCCCTATTTCCAACCGATTACGCAACGCTGGAGCCGTCGGCGTTTGAAAAGGAATGCCGCGCCGTGGCTTTGAAACCGCCTCTTTTTCAGGTCGATTAGACTGCGGCATCGTTAACGAGAACGCTTGGGATATCTCTGGCAAAGGCGCAGGGGCACTATTATCTATTTCTATGCGTACTGAGGAGTCTCGTTCTGGCGCTGTCGTACCCGTAGAATTGTCACGGGGCGCAGGTGGATCGATGTATCTCGCCAGCCATAGCAAATCTGCGACATTCTCACCATCCCAGTCCACACCTGCATTTTGCAGGCAGGCAATCAGCACAGCCAGTTCCGAAGCCTTTTCCGGAACATCCGAAGTAGTGCTTACAGATGGCGGCATTATCAAGCTCCTGGCCCTGATAGCGGCTTCAAAATTTTATCTAAAAGGCCAGGCTGATCGAGCGGTTGACCGGCTTGAAGTAGCAAATAAATGGCGTTGAGAAGTTGGTCAGTTGCCAAAGCTTCGCGCGATCGCTTATCGACAAACGCCTTTATAATCGGCTTCGCCTTCGTCAGCACCTCTGGATCTAGAGCCGTTAAATGGCTCTTCACAATTTCAGCTAGCTCCTCCGGCGTTGGCGGGTCCATCTCCAACCGGATACAGCGTCGCAAAAACGGCGGTGGAAAATCACGCTCACCATTGCTGGTCAAAATTACAAACGGAAAAGTGTTGCACTGCACCTGGCCGTTGATAATGGTTGCGATCGCCTCACCTTGCCATTTGGGTTCCCTGTCCGTCTGGCCTTCCTCGGCTTCTCTGACAGAACTCTCTCCAACAGAACTATCCGTTTGCGTATAGGCCGTACTCACCGCGACATCAGAACATGAAGCCTTAATCCGCTCCAACTCATCGATCCGAAAACGCCCTTCTTCAAAGGTATGTAGTAAATCGTTTGGCAAATCAATATCGCTTTTATCGATCTCATCAATGAGCAAAACGCGTGGCCTTTTCTGGCGCGACTCTGGCACAGGTAATAGCGCCGTACCCAACGGCCCCAATCGGATATATTTACCAATCGTGCGCAATTCGCTAGCAATATCAGCAGTCTCACCTTCTTGGCTGCTGTCTTCTTGGCTGCCATCTTCTTGGCGGGCACTCATCCTTTGGCGAAACTGATCGTCTTGCAGCCGACCGATGGCATCGTAGCTGTACAGCCCTTGCTTCAAAGTCGTACGCGTCGTAATCGGCCAGTATAGAACTTCGCCCAGGCCCAGTTCGTAGGCGACCGCATAGGCTAAAGACGTTTTTCCAGTGCCAGGTTTTCCAGTAATTAACAGAGGCCGCCTTAGATATAGCGCCGCATTCACCAGTTGTTTTTGCTCGTCGCGCACCTTAAATGTGGTCGCTTTTTGCTGCTGACGCACAGACTCATCTTTAAACGTCCGCCAGCCCGGTGGCTCGGGTAGCTGGTCAAGGCCTTTGTGGGGTTGACCTGTTCCTTTAAAAATTTCCCAGTCTGTCATGCTAATTTTTCTGAGCGAATTGCTTAGGCTAATGGCGAGTTTGAGAGCGGTACGTTAGAAAGCGGAGGTACATGTTTGGGATTTTCCCATAGAAACGCTAAATGGTGGCCTAATTCACGCGAATCTGAACAATCCGGTTCTGCTAGCACAGTCGTTTGTCGTCGCAGTGCCATAACCCTAGGAGAAACTTCCTGTAGAGGATGACGTAATAGATCATCCTCTAACTGTTGAGCTAAAGATACCGCATGAGGATTGTCTCTGAGCCAAATGGCACAAGGAGCGCCCGCTTTTACCAGCATGTACAGCTCACCGCCCACTACCGAGGAAGGTGAGGCGTCAAGATTAAAGCCAATAACATTTTCTTCTCTCAGCCTTTCAACTAGCGTTGCGCGATCTTTGGTTAGCAGATCGGTTGCCGAAGTGTGTAAGTTGGCACTCATATATGTCCACTTCTTGCGCCACCGTGACCTTGCCTTTGAATTTTGTCCCAGACGATCTCGCGATCGCAGCAGCACATGAGGGCACTCCATTTCACCAATTCCCAAAGGCTCAACATCCATCCACTCGGGAATACCCATACGCTCGATCGGCTGATTCATCAGCGAAATAGGTAAAAACAACTCAATGGTCAAATCCTCTTGGTCGATGCTGTAACCGTCCTCAACTTGCTTTAAGTAGCTAGCCATAAACGCAGGAATTTGCGAGTAATCAAGCGCCTCTTCTGAAATATCTTTAGCCGCAGCGCCTGCGATACCTTGATGCGTCTTCAATACTTTTGAACTCAGCTTCAAAGCCCCTTTGCCTGTCTGTGGGTCATAAACTTCAGGGTTTGGCACTAGCCACGCTTCGATAGAAAAAGGAGGCGTCCCAGTCATATCAGCAGCACAGACACTGACCCACAGGGCAGGATTTTGCGGGATCGGGGCCTGCGCTTGATGTGCCAGCACCGCCTCGCGCATCTGTACCCTAATGGCATTGAAATCTACTGACTCTAAATCATCTACAAATCTTTCGGCTAGGGCTGTGAGCGCAATACTCAAATCGTCAACCGCTGGGAGCGCTAGCTCGTTAAGCAAGCAGGCAATAAACGCTAGCAGCTTATTTTGCTCACCCGCGCCTAGATTAGCAAGTTCGTTAAGCATTTTCTCAAGTTCGGTATGCGATCGCCCTGGAATTACCCCGCCTCGGCAAACCTCATAGGCCAATCGAATCTGATGCCCTATTTGCGCCTCATCCGATCGCAAAACGTCGCATACAAGCGCACCTTGAATCAGTCGTCGTGGCTCATTGAGTTCAGTAACCGGAATAATAAAGCCGATGCGATCTTCTGAGCGGCGTTCTCTGGCGACCACCATACCGACCAGACCAGTGCGATCGCACCAAACAGGCGCACCGCTAAGCCCCTCTCTCACAGGAATCCCCTGCATCTTAGAGCTATCCACCTGAAGCCAGCCGCCGCCGCCCACAGTGCCTTTAGTTTCGGTATTGATATTCCGACCAGTTGGGTCAGCGTCAATATAGCCAAAGGAAATGACCTTAGCGCCCCTGGCCTCCAAGAATCCGGTAGAGATATGGATAGGTTCGCATTTAAAATCAATATCTTCTAAGAGCTGTAGAACAGCTGCATCTTTACCGCCTTCCGCTTCCTGGTAACAGTAGTAGGCAATTTTAGCGAGTCGCTTTCTTTGCTGTTTCGCCTCAGCAAAAGCCAGCCGGACAGAAAATTCCTTCACATCCTCATAGCTCTGACGAGCCGGAATCCCCAACGCTGCTGCAACTACATGAGCGCAAGTCATCAAATAGCGACCACCAACCCAAAAGCCTGTGCCCACAATACTATCGGCCTGAGCATGATAAATCTGGACGATGGCTCGCTTAGCAACCTCAAAATCAATCACCGCCATCTAATCTATTCCTTATCTTTCGCCCACTTCAGCTTGACTTCAAAGGTAACCTCGCCCCCGACAGAACTAAATACCACGCCCGCCGCCGCACTGAGCTTAAGCCCAAAAGTAACCTCTACTTCATCAGCAGGCGTGGTCAGTCCGGATCTCAAACGCGAGGCCACTGCCGAAATGACCGGCTTCACATGCTCTAGCGCATCCTCTAACGTTTGATTCGCTTCCAGCACTAGCTGACCTGTTCCAGGTGCGGCTACACGCTGAACACCTGATCCCCCTCTAGTCGGAGTTCTAGGTTCATCCACCTCTACTAAGAAAGCTGTACCATCGTCGAGCTTGAACTGGGCTAGTTCTTTTTCCATACTGCTTTAAGTCAATAAAATAGCAATCTATATACACGGCATCGCAAGCAACCTACCTAATCTAGAGAGATCTGGATTATCCTACGGACATCGCGACTGATAGCCAATAACATAGCCTGTTTTCAGTCATTTTGTAGTCAGCAGCATTCAGCACATTGGTAGACTGTAATTAAAGCTATGCAAATGCTAGAAACATAGGAAATGTAGTCGCCATGATTGCAGTAATTGATCGAAAACCTATGTCGTTCGACGAATTCGTGGATTGGTATCCAGAGAATTCAGAGAATCGCTATGAACTCAGAAGGGGAGCCATTATCGAGATGCCTAAACCAAAAGGGCAGCACTCCCGATTAGCAGGCGACTTAGCGTATGATCTCGGCCACACCATCCGACAGGCGAATAAGTCCTACTTTATTCCCAGAGAATGCATCGTAAAAGTCGCAAATGACACCGGATATGAGCCAGATATCATCGTCTTAGACGAAGAGGCAATTGCAGACGAACCGAGGTGGGAGCGAGAATCGATTGTCACGTTTGGCCAGTCGATCAAGCTAATCGTAGAAGTTGTCTCAACCAACTGGCGCGATGACTACCTCTTCAAACTGGCAGACTATGAAGCGCTGGGCATTCAAGAGTACTGGATTGCCGATTATTTAGGCATTGGCGGTCGACGTCACATTGGCTCCCCCAAGCAGCCAACTTTTACCGTTTGCACCTTGGTAGATGGCGAATATGAGCTACACCAATTCCGCAATGATGACACTATCGTTTCTCCTCAATTCCCAAACTTTTCGATGACAGTCAACCACGTCTTCGCCTCAGCAAGATAGGTTAGCCGGTCACAGGCTCTCTTAATTCGTAGAGCTGTTTGTAAGGCTGTATTCCCCCCAATTTCGATGATTCAAGGGTTTTCAATCCCACTCAGCATCGCCACTCAATATCGCTACTCACAGGAGCCTTCTCAATAACCTTGGCCTTTGCCGCTGGCCCCAGCAGAGACTCCTCCGCTGAACTAAAACAGTCATTCGCAGCAGGATACACCTTCTTACACTCTCGAACGAGCGCAGCTAAACTCAACAGTATTGTCACTTTGTTCTTATTTTCTAGCTCAGGACGCAGAGACCACAGCTCTTGTAAAAGACCTTCGATGTCTGGTGTTCGCCTAGCTGTCAGCTTCGGCAGCTCTTTTGCTCTGACCATAGCCCTTTCCTCTACATTATCGATACGCTCGTTCATGCGAAAGTTCTCCAAGTCTATTCATTCGACTCCCTACAGCGCCTACAGCCGCCAAATATTATCCGGATGAGGGCCTTTAGAAGGTACAGCCTCTGAGTTCTCAAAGCCCTCTTCTGCCGGTGAAGGCTCAAAGCCCTCTTCTGCCGGTGAAGGCTCAAAAGCTTCTGCAACCTGATGCACTGAGGTCACTGATTCAGCGTTAGAACTGTTTGGAGAGATTGCAGCCAGAGTGTTCTTTGTCTCACGAATTAGCGCAACCGTGCTGCAATGAACGGTCGCAGTCGGTTTGTCTCTCAAATCTGGCCTCAATGCCCATAGCTCTTGTAACAACATTTCAAGATTGGCCGTTCTTAGAACCACCATTCGAGTGGGATGCCCCATCGTTAAGCCTCCACTCCAGCATGAACTTCAGGCTGAACTCTGGGCAGACGTCCTGGCTCTTCTTGGCAGACTGAACGCATCTGTAGAACAGTTTGGTAGTCAGGCAGCTGAGAAAATAGCTCTAAATGATGCCGCTCGCACCACTTGTCTAAAGTAGCGCCCAAGACACCCTGCATTAAGCTAGACCCGCCACCGATTAACGCGATTCGAGGAATAACGACGTCGTAAGGGGAGGCATTCTTTAGCTCTGTCTTGATGGCCTGAGCCGCATTCTCTAGCCGCTGCTTCGGAATAGCCATATGGGGCTTCAAGTATTTCTTGAAGTCGATGCTCTTAACTTGCCATCTGCCCTCACTCAGCAGACTAGAAAGCCGATCTGGTGACGGGGCCGCAGAAAAATCTGCATCTTTTACCGCTTTTAGAAAGCGCTTGTCAGACAAAAGGGCTGTCACGATTAAATTGCATCCACCCATATTGCCATCAGACAAAGGTAGCGGTGTCACCCCGTTTCGAGGATGACGCACTCCTGCTAGTAAGGTGCCCTGGCCCAGATCTATCACACCGTTAAATGCCTCGTTCTTTTCTAGGAAAATAACGCCCTCCTGAAAGGCACCCACCCGGTCTAGCAACACAACATATTGATGACTGCCGTAGGAGAAGCCATCGGTCAGCTTCTTCAGCTCCTTGATCATCTCTTGCTCGATTCCTTGGTAAAAGATAGGGCTAGAGACACCGAGCGTCAGCTCAATTGGCCCACCATTCGGAAACACCTGAGCTAGGGCTGCTGCTACTACCACGGCCAGGTCTTTAATTTTGTCATTCTCGTCTAGCGGCGAGTATCGCTTGCCCGAATAGGATTCAATCGCATCATCACCACAGAGAAAAGACTGACTGTTCTGACGAAAGGTGATGCTCTTGATGTCTCTCTCTACTCGTCGGGTAATGGAAGGAATCTTAAAGGCAGGTCTCACTTCTCCTTCTACGATAGGCAGAACTTTACTGATGCCGTTCCCTCTATCTAAAAAAATTTCGGCTTTCATTTTCTTTTTGTAACTACTCAGGCTGGGGTAGGAGCGAGCGAGTACTTCCAGAAAACAGATCGACGAGTGCATCCAAGACATCAAGACCTTGCTTTCGCAGGGTAGATA
>LJZR01000069.1 GCA_001314865.1 Phormidesmis priestleyi Ana
AGGCGACGAAACCACCACCGTGAGGTTGAGCTGCATTGATGCCCCTGAGCTCAGGCAAGGAGTATATGGAGAACTTGCAAGGCAACAGCTTCAGTCACTTTTGCCGGTCAACACAATCGTTTCCCTGCGTCCGGTCGAGACGGATCGCTATGGCCGGTTGGTGGCAGAAATATTTCACCAAGGCAGTAACGTCAATCTTGCGTTGGTGGCCAGTGGCCATGCCGTCGTCTACCGGCAGTATTTGGGCAACTGTGATGCTGAAGCGTATCTGGCGGCTGAGGCGATCTCGCAGCAGAATGGCCTGGTCTTTTGGTCACAGGCTAATCCGGTTATGCCTTGGGATTTCAGGCGGAGGTGAGCAACGGAGATTAGTTTGCTCTGGCGCTATTCGGGGCTGGGGAGTCTCTTCTTGTTTGCCTGCCTGGGTTGGTGCAGAACACGCGATCGCTGTGCTTTTCGCCTTACTGATAGACGAGCCTTTGGGTTACCTGATGCGTTGCGGCTGTGGGGCTGATGGGGCTGCTTGAGGAATTCGTGGCGCTAGTGGGGGCAAGGGCTCGCCTCGCTGATGTTGCACTGGCGACCGACTACTACCGCTGGCACGACTTTGGCCTCACGTTCGCGGCTGTGGAGTCTTTGACGGCTGGCTATGATTCTTTCCCCAGAGGGGCTTTGGGTTACGCTCTCTAGGCGCTGTCCTAATTTTGGGGGTCATTACAATATACCGCCACCGTAAAAAGGACTTCGATGACCGGTTGATAGTCACCGAAGCGGGACTATGGAACTTCTACCTAGAGGCTGCATAAGTCAAAACGGAAAGGAGGAAAGCTCTGGCCTATTTCTCTACTATTTCGCAATAACTCTAATAAGACTACTCTCTATCTCATGTGCTATGCCTGAAAATTCGTGATGAAGGTCTTCGACTCTCTTTACATATTGCTTATCTTTAAGACTTTCCTCTAAGATTATCTTTTCCATGCTTTCATTATATCCACTACTATTCAGTGCGTTTTCAGCTCTTTCCACATTCTTAATCAAATCGAGAAGAGACAAAATTTTTATTTTTTCAGAGCATTCAATAGCAAAGGTTATAAGATAAACTAAAACAAATATTGAGATAGAGAACATAGGAAATCTCATTATAAAATACAATAACATGGCACTGCCGGAGATAAGAGAAAGACATCCTCCGCCATCTACAAGACCGCCGATGAGCTCTGGAATACTCTTCAAAATTAGAAATACGGTAATACCAATACACCACAGACAATTAATGGCTATGTGTAAAGAAACGATTATAAACGTTCTTTTTTTTCTAGGTTTGAGAGAAAAAATATTTTTGAATATACTGCTCCATAAGGGGGACTTCCCAGGTAAAGCCTTTGAGATAACTGCCTCTTTTGAAAGGGAAAGGGTCTTTCTCAAAGAATCAATAGAAGCTAGGTAGTTGTCACTATCAATTATAGTTTTCCATTTGTTGTCAATATAGTTTGAGATTATTATGTTCAACTCCCACAGATGCTGAAGTCTGGAATAATTAGATTCTTTAAGTCGATTGAAATCAGATGTGGATACAATTGCCTTCTCCTCCGATAGAAAAAAAGCGGCGTCGATAATTGACTCCGAAGAGGGGCGACAAAGTTCATATAATGTCTTATCGGTTGAAGCTATATGCTTCATGGAGTTCTCTATATATTTAGTGTGTTTGTCAAGAGCCTTGCTTGAAAGTACAGATTGTTTGATTTTCTCCTGGGCTTGTTGTTTCGCGACAGGCTCTGATAGTACTATGAGATATGAACTGGAAATGCTTGAGCTCTCTTCAATATTCTCACCTAATTCTCGCAGCCAATCGCATATACCTGCTTCAGAATTGATAATATCTTTGGCATTTTTCCATAGCTGAAAACTTAAATCATCGGAGACAGCATATTTTAGGAGAATACTGCGAATATGCAAAAAGGCATCTTTTTCAGTTAGTAAATCTCTTGATATATTCTCATTTTTTCGTATATCTTCTATCTTAGCTTGTACATTTTTTAATTCAAATCTCCACTTGTTATGTATCTCGATATATTCATTATTTGCGATATGTTCACCATAAACTTTTAAAACTTGATATTTCTCTAGCCAATCAATGACAGCATTATTTTCAGCTTCTGCTATTGAAAGTAATCCAGCAGGTGAAAGAGAGTAGTTTCCATACACTGGATTAAGGTCAGGATCAAGATCGGATATCAAGAGCAAAAGCTTTACATTTGGTTCAAGATTTCTTTCAATATACCTGTGACCATCTTCTCCATATATCTTCAGCGCATCTATATCTAACACCCTGTTGTAGAGATCTCTATCATCTAAATCCTCATCAATCCATTTATGGAGCTCTCCTCTATTAAGCCTTTTGATGCCTTCTTCCCAATTCTCAACCAGTACTATTGCCAGTTCTGATTTTGAATAGCACTGCTTACCGTTTAGGATATAGGGTTTTATATTAGTTTGATAGCTATCTGTATGGACTGTCAGCGCCTCGCCCGTTATCCATCTATCTATTTCTGCTTTCCCCCACCGATGTTGTGAATCACGGAGCAATAATCCTCGGCATAAGTTATTCCATCGCTGATCAGTAATATTAGAGAGATCAACTGATTTCTCGATTAAATATGAATTAATAGAAAAATCCGAGAGCCCTTCAAAGGGCTGCCTCCCCGTCAACAACTCAACTAAGATAATACCTAAAGACCAGAAATCGAATGCAAGACTTACTTTTCCCGACATTGCTTCTGGTGGTGCGTAAGCTAGGGTGCGACTTGTAGACGTAACAACAACCGAGAAATCATTCAGTGCTGAAGATATCCCAAAGTCGATTAACGCTAGTTTTAGTGGAGAATGTTGCCTAATAAGAACATTACCTGGCTTTAAATCTCTATGGACAATTCCATTTTTATGGAGGATATCGATAGATGTGCTTAGCTGCGTCAGCACATCAGATATCTGTTGCTTATTCAGCCGTTCATTTTGAGCTAGTAGGTTAGCTAAAGATCCTTCTTCTAAATACTCTAAGACTTCGTAAGATAATTGTTGAGAGTAACTATAGTTAATAACCTGAATAAAATAGTCATTATGCTCCTCACTGAGATTTTGAATAGCTTGAGTAACTTCTTCACTAGGAATAATGCCCTCTCGATAGTGCTTCAGCACGTATCTATTCCCCGAAACACGCTCTTCCACTACATATAAATCTGCTTCCGCACCCTGAGTTGGTAGTGCCTCAACCTTACAGTAAAGATGATTCAGTACAGGAGGAAGAGGTCGACTATTCTCATTCGAGTATTTTTTATCTAAAGTCGTAGAAGGATAAGACTCCTCTCTATTATTTAAATTAAGTAGATTATCTTGCTGAATTTCATTGGCAGCGACATTTAACGTCTCTAAGGGATATCCATCTCTTCTCGTTCTATTTGCGGATTCCGTAGATGAATCTCGCCTTGTTTGAAAGTTTCTATTCTCACGCGTATCTTTTTCCATAGCTGAATACTTTCTGCCTCGACCTTTATCTAAACAATTTATTTTTTGCATATACGAACGAGCAATCTGGAGATGAGAACCATTCATTGTTTTTATAGGTTTTCTATCATAGAGAAAATTCCTATGTTACCCTGACTGCACTCCTCTCTTCGATAGGGCAGACAATGCGAAAACCGATATATGAAGCACGGCTATCAGGTTTTGAGCTGAAGCGATAAGCCGAACGGCAGTTTTCTGGAACCACATGATATGCGCCACCTCGTAGCAATCGTGCACTGCGTTCTTGCGACGTCAACCAAGCACTTCCATCAATTGGTGCCCCTGTGTAGTTATCATGCCAATGATCGAGGCACCATTCCCAAATATTTCCATGCATATCATAAAGTCCAAAGCTATTTTTGGGATAACTATTCACTGGCGACGTCTGTTCTGGTCCCTTGTGTTTACAGTTTGCTTCTATGTCGTCTCCAGATGAATAGAAAGTTTGTGTTCCTGCTCTGCAGGCATACTCCCACTGTGCTTCACTTGGGAGAGTGTAGGTTTTTCCTGCATGGGCAGAAAGACGCTTACAAAACTCTATTGCTTCATCCCAAGACACATTATCTACCGGTAAATTATCTCCCCGATGATAAGAGCAGTTAGCGGATAAGCTCCTGACTATTTGTGGCAGAGCTGCTACAGCCTGCCATTGAGCTTGTGTTATTGGATACTGACTCATTTCTAGTGATTGAACCATCACGTCATGTGGCGGCTGCTCGTTCTTACATCTCTGACCTAAGGGTGATCCCATCTTAAATCTATTGCCATGAATAAACACGAGTTCTAACTTTATATCACCAGGAAGCATCTCATCTCGAAGAGAATTAGGAATAGAGCCAATCAAAGCTTGGACAGAATTGGATACGCGGGCTAAGTCGTTGAGCTCTTTCTTGCATGCACTGCGATTTCTGCGCATATCCACCAATTCGCTTTCCAGAGAATCAATATCCTTTTGCAGTGAGTCAGATTTCCCTGTTGAAGGAGGAACAATCGACGATAAAGCTTCTATTTCATGACGTAGACTCTCTATTCTACTGGGTTTTAAGGATAATTGAGTTGAGCACCAAAGAAAGAACAGGACGGCGACGACAAGTAATACTAGGAATATAAAAAGTGCTGATGTTTGCAATGTAAGAAGAACGAGTAAGGAAATTCCCATAGCTGGCATTAATAATACAAAGACTAATATAGATATCTCTTTTGAGAAGGTCTGAGAGGAAAAAGATTTCTGAAGCTGAGGGTCTCTTTTTTGTTTGTAGTAACCTGTCTGCGCCAACTCCTCTCGCAATTCCTTGAGCTTTGCCTGGCGAGAGCTCATTTCTTGATTTTTCCTGACAATTTCCTGACGTCTTTCTCGTATTTTAGAATCTCTGCTAGATATTGTGATGTCAAACTCTCTGATTTTCGAGACTAGCTCTTCTTCCTTCTTCCTCAGATAACTATTGATATTTTCACATACTAATGGAATCTCTTTGACGACTGCTGCTAGCTGTTCCTTACGTTCTATTAAGGACTGTTTTGATTTTATTGCTGATATAGTTGTCAATTTTTCAAGATAAGTATCGGAAAAGAATTTCTCATATACTTCTTTGTTTCCTGACTCTATGCTGTCTAGGACTTCTCGAATAGGCGTGACAATCTTTAGAGATGTGTCTACATGCTGCTTATGTGCCTTCTCCGTAATGTGTTTAGCAATAGGAGCCGTTAAAAACAGTATATATAGTCTCGAAGTTGGGGCATCCTCTAGGCTTTCTGGAACCATTGAGTTAAACCATTTGCATTCCCTTGCTTCAGGAGATAACGCCTGTAATACTAGCTTAATTAATTCTATTTTTTGCCTTTCAGAAACAGAGTATTTTAATAAATTTCCTCTCACGGAAAAAGTATTTTGCCCCCACTGACCTAGATCGTTTGTTACCTCTTCGGAGGACTGGACTTTGGACAGAAGCTCCTGTGCCTGAGTAATTGATTCACGCCAAGCCTTATCAATTTCTAGATATCGCAACTTTTGGGTTTGCTCGCCATAAACGCTTAAAACCTGAAAATTGTGTAGCCAGTGAATAGTATCCGTATCTCCGGAATCTACGATCGCAAGCAACCCTTCTTCAGTCAGAGAATGTTGTCGATAAGTTGGTGCGAGAGTGGGATTGAGTTTTGCGATCGCGAGCAAAAGCTTCAAGTCTGGATCATCTGTGATTCCTTCCTCAATGTCTTTAATATCATTGAATAAGTCGTCATCTTTCAAACTATCTTTAATCCATGGCGTTATATCCTCACGAATTAATCTTTTGACACCATCATCCCAGTTTTCTGCAAGCGCTACAGCTAGTGATTGGGGTGTATAGTAGCTCTCCTTACAAAATTTGTAGGGTCTTATGGTGTGTAAGCTAGTCTTATCAACTTCTAAAGTAGGACTCTCTCCTGCGAGCCACTGTTTAATTTCTGACTCTCCCCATCTTTTTTTCGAGTCACGAAGCAATAAACCCTGACATAGTTTTCTCCATCGCTCATCCTGAATGTGAGAAACATCAACAGGCTTCTCTATCAAATGACTATTGATCGAAAAATCTGACAGGCCTTTGAATGGGTGCGTTCCAGTCAGCAGCTCCACAAGAATCATGCCTAAAGACCAGAAGTCGAATGCGGGACTGACTTTCCCCGACATCGCTTCCGGTGGTGCATAAGCCAATGTGCGACTTGTCGATGTGACTACAACCGAAAAATCGTTCAGTGCTGACGATATTCCGAAATCAATCAGCGATAGCTTTATCGGGGAGCGCTGTCTAACAAGAACATTACCAGGTTTTAAGTCTCTATGGACAATGCCGCTTTCATGAAGGATATTAACGGCAGTGCTTAGATGCTCAAGTGCGTCAGATATTTGCCATTTGTTGAGGATTTTATCGCTATCTAACAGATCAGCTAAAGAGCCTTCTTCTAAGTATTCTAGAATTTCGTAGGATAACTTTGAAGAATAGCTGTACTCAATTATTTGAATAAAGTTTTCTGGATGCACTCTGCTCAGCTTTTGAATACTCTCCGTAACCTCTTGCTTAGGAATAATCCCCGCCCTGTAATGTTTCAGGACATACCTATTACCTGAAGAGCGCTCTTCCACTACATATAAGTCTGCTTCCGCACCTTTGGTCGATAACGATTCAATCTTACGATAGAGGCGTTCCAGTGTGGGTGGCAGCGGACGGCTATTATCATCTATACCGTCAATATCACAAGTCGTAGGCGGATAGAATCCGCTACCTCCACCAGAATTTGCTTGAGTGTCCAGTCGCGTTCCCCTAGTGTCGCCAGTTGCCTCTTTGGAGTCAGCATTGTCTCTCCTCGTCAAAGAGGACTCATTCTTAGTTGAGTCACGCCTTGTGGAGAAATCGTCGTTATCACGTATATCTTGGCTCATAGTTACTCTCCCTTCTTTTGAATTAGTCTTTAATCTGCTAGTGCTATGTCTTTTTTGTCTCGCAGGTGAGTGCGGATAATTAAAATTGAGATATTGTCTCTACCGCCTCCTTCCAATGCCTTCCCAAAAAGGTTTTTTATGCTTTCTACATCGCTATCTGCTAAGCATTCTTCTAGAGTATCAATATCAACCATGTCGCTTAATCCGTCGCTACAGACGAGATACCGCTGATTGTCGAGTAACTCTTCTTCGCGAACATGAGGCCTAATTTCAATAAACTGACTCGCCCCACCTAACGCCTGAGAGAGCAAACCTGTCTTCACTTCTGACTCTTCGCCATAGCTAGTGCGTCCCCCACCACTGTCATCGACCGTCAGCTGCTTCAAATAACCATACTGCTCGCGGTACACTCGGCTATCGCCCACATTGAATATAAAGACGTTCTCTGACGTAATCGCCAATCCAGCAACCGTCGTCCCCATTCCTGTTGTACTAGATTGCGATGCCATCAGATCAAACAGCGCTTTGTTCGCGTCTCTTATTTGCGCACTAATTCTTTCCTCGCTGACGAAGGCAGGGGCAGCATCTGTCAACCGATCTATCACAAACTGGCTAGCGACTTCTCCCGCCGCATGGCCACCCATTCCATCTGCAACCATCCCTACAAAAGGATGCTCAAGACTGTGCTGACTTACCTCTGGTCTTAGCATGGGGCGATTGCGGATCCACTGAGCGATCGCAATCGTATCCTCATTCTGCTTACGCACCTTCCCCTGATGCGTAAACGCCACCACACTCACAAAAGCAGACATCTGCTCACCCATGACACACCTCCCAAATCACCGTATAGTCAGCGGCAAATCGAATCTCATCACCCGCTTTCACTGGCTGCTCCACCTCAGCAGCCAGCTTATCGCCATTTATAAACGTTCCATTAGTAGATCCTGCATCTTTCACATATGCTTTCCCGCCCTCTACCCATAGCTCCGCGTGCCTGCGCGAAATATTGTCAAAGGAAAGCGGAATATGTTCTGCTATCGGCGAAATTGATTGGTCTCTCCCGACCAACACGCGATCAGCGATTTCAATAAATTGCTCATTGTGAGATAACCGAATTCCCATTCTGGGAGTGATCGCACCCTCCGTAGGTTTTGTGCTACCTGCGCCTACAACATCAAGACAATATACGCACTGATCACTACCTTCTCTCAAAACATGTTGACAATCTGAAGTAGAAGATGGATTTTCTATGACATCTTCTATTTCTAGATTCGGCTCTGTTGAAGTGACCGTTTTTGATGCCATCACGTTTCCTACTGCACTTTCTTCCACTGGCTTAGGCTTCGTAGGGACAACATTCATCAAACGAGCATTACATTTCGGTTCTGTATTAGTACACAGTAGCGCTTTAGACTTATTCTGATACCCACACGTAGGACAAACTTTTACGCGCGCCATGATACTTGCTCCTGTACAATTCCTTTTTTCTCTAACGCTACTCGTGTCGCTTGCATATCATCGCGGTCAGGAATTCCGATATACCAAATTTGTTGCTCATCTACACTCACCTGCATATCTCCCTTTCCTGAATACTCAGTATCTACTGCCGCTAAATACTTTTTTCTTCCCCGATCACTCAGTGGTATCAATGGCTGATTGCTCGAACCGCGCCATACCTTTCCTCGTGGGAGATCGTTAACGTAGGGCTCAGGAATAACAGCATCTAGCTGAGATAAAATCTCTGAATGTTGCTTTCGTAACTGCTGAATAGAAAGTCCGCTATAGCAAAGAATGTCAAACTCCATACTTTGTTCATCTCTCCACTCGATCACTTCAGTTAGGAAATACTTCAGCGCTTCAGGCTGTGAGAAAGGTTCACCACCGCTAATCGTGATGCCATCAAGCATCGCAGACGGAATTGATTGGCACATCTCTAATAGCTCATCTACAGATGTCAATGAGTCCTCATCCTGTTTCCATGTATCTTGAGAAATGCAGCCAAGGCAGTGTAAGTTGCAACCCTGAACCCAGATGCCAAGACGTTTCCCCGGACCCAATACGGTTACCGGGTAGTGCACCTTGTTAATATGAATTTTCATGAGAACTGCACCTCGTAGCGAGCGGGGAGCTTAGTAATGTGTGCGATCTCGAACGACTCACCAGCTCTCGGTCTCCGTTCAAACAAACTCCTCGCCAGCGGGTTAATAAAGGTTGTCTCTAAAATATTGCCAATCCCTCGCCCACCGTTAGAAAGGTCGGCCAGACACCATTCCTGTAGCTCTGCCTTAGCCGTCTCAGACAGTGAAAGTGTTACATCGTGTTCTTCTAGTACGCGGGTCAGAACATTGTTGAGCATCTTCTCAAAAATCTCTTTTGCAAACCCTCGCTCAATAAAGTTGAAAATAACGATATTGTCGCCGATGCGGTTCAAAATCTCTGGGCGGTTCAGTTCATACCGAAAATAGTTTTGAATCGCCTCTTTAATCTTTGTCTTTACCGTCTCATAAGACATTCCAGGTTTTACATTCTCTATTCGTGTCGTGCCATCTTCCCCAGGCACAAACACACCCAAGTTAGAAGTGAAAATAATGACAGCTTCTGAGAAGTAGACCGTATCGCCCCGTCCGTCTGTCAGTCGCCCATCTTCTAAAATCTGCAAAAACTTATCCAGAATGCGAGGATGCCCCTTCTCAATTTCATCAAATAGCACCACACTAAAAGGCTTCTGCTTAATCGCATTAGTTAGCTCTCCGCCTGCGTCATACCCCACATATCCAGGAGGTGCCCCCATCAGCCGCTGATCAGACTGCTCCGCTGAGAACTCACTCATATCAAAACGAATGTAAGCTTCCTCATCGCCAAATAGCACTTGAGCAATGGTTTTAGCCAGTTCTGTTTTACCCACGCCCGTTGGCCCGGCAAAAAACAGCGTTCCCCTAGGCCGATTGCTACTGCCCGAAGAGTGAGCGCCCGTCAGGCTCATTACAGAGCGCTTCAGAATATCTAGTGTCTTCGTGACCGCTTCCGACTGCCCCTTTACACGGGCCTGAATTTTAGTATCTGCTCTAGAAATTTTCTCCCACATGTAGTCCTTTTTCCAAGGATTATCGGGAATGCCAATCTTGAAGCACCGCACCGCATCCGCAATATTGCTCAATGGAATTTGGGGATGAGAGGAAGCAATCTGCGTCACAGACATCATGCTTTTGATCGACATGTTATCGGTGAGTTCGGTAAATTTCTCTGCATATATATCCAGCTCTGTAGCGGTATAGTCCGCATAGTCAAAGAAAGCTGGAATGAGCTGTGAAGCGGCTTGCTTGCGAGTGGAGAAATCTGGAATAGGGATATTCAGATCCCGGATAGAATCATTCCCAATCAAAAACCAGTCGGGCAAGTCTCCCGTTTGGCTCACAATCCAAAACACAGGATTGTACTGAGCAAATCCATTGCTGGAAGGCTGAGGGTTTGCGGTGTGTGAAAACTTTTCAAAGCTAGTAAAGAACTCCTGTAGGCTATCACTGAGTCCTTGCGGGTTAGAGGTTAAGCGAGAGGCATAGTCAACCACCAATGCCATCCGGGGAATAGTTTTGACTCCGTCCTCATCGGAGCATTGCGTAGGTACACCGATAAGTTGCCGGATACTTTCAGGTAAGTCATTCCTACAAATCTTGTTCTGCCCTTGTTCTAAGGCTAGCGCGCTGATTCTGGCAGCGGCGTCTATAGCCTTAGGCTCGTTGGGATACACTCGCAGAGAATCCACCATGTCATACACCAGCATGAACTCATAGCCTTCTTCCTCTAGAGAACTCCACAGTGCGTCTAACAGTGGCAGCAAGGCGACTTCATCTTCTTCAGGCGTTAGGTAAATGTCTCTAATGTTGCCAGAGAGTACAAACTGAGGCCTCGCCGTGAGCGATCGCTTAATTTCAGATATCCACTGGGGCCATGTTGGAACTTTTACTGTGCTGCTAGTTTTTTCGATGGGCATTTGCACTGGAGTCATCATATTCAGGCGAGGTAGATGTAAGTAATATGAATTCGTTGCAGTATTATCTAGATAGCTACTGTGAAGCCGTCATCCAAAACGAGATGTACAGCTATCTATCACCTACTCTTTTTTTGTTGTTTCGTGTTTTTAACGTCCTTTCCTTCCGTAGATTTTCGAATAGTCTTACCAGAAATGTTGGTATCTTTAACGACCTGTACCGGAACTTCCCCGATTTCTAAATGCCGTGTTAGCTTGTGTTGAATCCCCTTTTTTTCCATACTTTTCACAAGTTGGGAAAAATCTCCACACCATTTTTCTTCCATGGACCGATCTTTGCGTTTTTGATCGTTAGTGATATCAGAATCATCGGGATCTCCAACACGCACCAAGTTATAGTTGACGTCTCCTTCGCCAGTTAACCGGAACTGCACAAAGTAGTCATTCCATCCAGGCTTCTGGATTTTGATAGCTTCTTTTTTAGAAAATAATGTTGAAAATTCTTCTTTGATGTTGTAACCCAATTTATTTAATGATTTAGAAATTGAATCTTGCACGTACTCTGCATCTAGTGCAGCCTTAGCCTCTCTCTTGGCCTCAGCAATCTCAGTATTCCACTTTTCTGTAAAAAGCGGTTTTTCTGTTCTAATTTCTTTCTGAACGATTTTCGCTAGCATAGTCTTAATCACGGCTAGCTCAGGCGAATCGTATCCTCTCAATTCTTCTAGCTTTTCTATAGCTACTTTCGCTTCTACTTCTAGCTTGTCAGCTGCTTTTTTAGCAACCTGCACCTGATAGTTCAGTTCAGCGACTTGCGCCTCTTTGTTGGGCGTATCAGGATCCAAAATACGCTTTACGACATCGTTTATAGAGGCTCTGACTGTAGCCTGAATAGTTGCCGGAACCCTACCCAAATATCGTTCGACCGTTTCTTTATAGGAGAGATATTTTTCCTCACGCCTTTTCGCCCGTTCTTTTTCGCGATAACGTTCTATAACGTCAGTACTCGTTTCGCGTGGCCCTTTATACTCAAAAGCTTTCCGTGCTTCCTCCATCGCTTTATCGAATAAGGCTTTCTGTACTTCCGCTTCAAGTTCCTGCGCTGCTTTCTCTGTGCGAAAGGTTGCAATCGCATCATCACAAGCTTGTCTAATTTGACGATTGTAAGCCTCAACCCTATTCAAATCATCAAACTGCCGAGCTTGTGAAACTGAGAAGATCTCCCTGGGCACCTCGATTGGCTTAATTATGCCGTTGTGATTAAAGTCATCTATATTCTTGTAGGTAGCTTGTAGCTGAAGAACTAATGCCTCAGTTTTTGTCCAAGCTTCTGTGAGCGCTCTGCGCCTTCTAAGTTCATTTGTACTAACTGTATAGCTGGAGGTCTTAGGCCCGCTCATGGTTTACAATCCTTTGAAATATAGCAATGGAGAAGTATTGACAGGCAAAAAATATCTTTCCACCGAATTTAAACAGGCTATAAATCTAGGTAGGACTAGCTATATTTCTTTTCAAAAACTCTAAAAGCAACGCCGCAAAACCTTTTCTCATCTGATGTACACTCTTCAACATATGTTGATATACATTTCCCCAGATGGGCGGGAGAATCACTGTTTTAGATAAATACCAGGCTATACGTGAACTGGACAGTGCGAAGTTTCTGTTGAATGATTAGGCGGCTGAAGCCGTCTGTTGGTGGGGTTCAGGGGGCCAGCCCTGTAAAGGTGATTGGGAAGCCGCTTAATAATTACCAAAACCGTTGCTGCGAGGTGCTTTGACGTAATCACCTAACGAGCGCTGAAGATTAAG
>LJZR01000070.1 GCA_001314865.1 Phormidesmis priestleyi Ana
CAAGGAGCCTGCAACAGGCTCACGGATGCCGTCGATGTCAACCGGAGGGGCTGCGATGAAGGCGATTACGAAACAGGCAGTGGCAGCCAGCAGAGTCGGAATCATCAACACGCCGAACCAACCTACATAGAGGCGGTTTTCGGTGCTGGTAACCCACTGGCAGAAATTCTCCCAGAGAGAAGCGCTTTGGCGCTGTTGAAGAGTAGTAGTCATTATTTAAGATTGCGATAGTGAAAAGGTAAATATGTAACGAGCAAGGATTCAAAACTGAAGCGTTTGCTTGTGTATACCTATTGTAACACTATGTAACGGATTGTAAAGGTCGTTTTAACAATTCCCACCTATTGATTCATTCAAGGAGCCAGATTATGAAACGCCCCTTCTTCGCCGCCGAAACCTAAGTCGTCGAAAACATTCAATCGACACGGTTAGAGTTCATCAACAATTAAGCCAAAGCAGTTGATGATATCCCAGCCACTCACTCATTGGCCACATCGGTATCGGCAATCATCTCCTGCAAAGCTGTGGCTACTTTGTAGTTGGCGGCCGGGATAAAATGTCCATCATCAATAAAATTGGCCGGATTGTCAGAAGGCACCAGTTCGTGTGTGCTAAGCGACAAGGTATCTAACGATTGAAGATGAGGGCTGAGAACTTTGTAGAGGCTGTCACCATAGCCGCTATCGCTAATCAGCAAGATAATGGGCAATTGGTCATTATCTCGGGCCGTGGCGACAAAGTCTGAGAGCATGACCTTGAGCGTTTTGATTTCTACCGCTTCTGCGTTAAAACCGGTCACCGCATCGTAAAGCCCGTAATCGCTGCGCTGACGAACGCGGTTAGCCCATCCCCGACGGATGAGCCTTAAAAGCGCAGAGTTGTCCACCCAACTTTCATTAAAAACAACCGCATCAAACGCCACATCATACTGTGTCATCTGCGCTAAGAAGCGTTGCCACTGCGGCCCTTTACGATTGAATTCAGACACAAATTCTGAGGCACTGGAAATGACCGGTTCTACCGCTACCAAATTGCCAGATGAATTGAGCTGATAGTAAGGATAACTGTAGGGTGCTGGGTGCTCATAACTCCAGCTCATACCTGACAAGCTGCGCATACGCTTGACGCTGGAAGTGAGCACACCTATAAGCGCCACATCAGCATTTCGGCCTGCTTCATCAGCCATGTAAGCTGCGTAAGAATGGTTTGGGGGGGCAGAAGGACCACCAATACCACGCAGCGTAATGTCATCATCCAACTCGCCTAAAGCGAGGCTGATATCCTCTGCAAAAGACATGCCGTAATAAGCCAAGAGCAAGTCGTTGTCATCTTTTGGTACACTCGGCAGCGATCGCCAAGATTGAGGATCAATCCACCCCGCCGCAATAATTGGATCGCTGCTGTCTACAGTGTTGTTCACCATCCGGCTGACCTTGCCCTCAATCGAGCGGCCATAGTCAAAATATCTGTCTAAGCTGCTCGGATATTGATCGAGCACATCAGGATAAGCAAATAGCCAATTGATACAAATATCGACCAGTGTTAGCCAAAACAACATCCACAGGCTCAGCTTTACCAAAGATCCCCACGGCGTTGGCCGTTTTTTCCCGAACGGATTTTCTGTTGATGTTTGCGATCGCAGACCTTGAGAATTCTCTTGGGCGCGATCTGTTGATGGTGTTGCTGCCTGGGCTGCTAAAGATGATTGAGGTTGTGGAGAATCGTTGAGGAATTGCATTTTCGATAAATCGCCTGATCTGAACTTGAACCTTCGGAATGAACTCAGTGCATCAGAACTGAACTTAGGGCCAAGTCAGCATTAGGGCCAAGTCAGCGTGAATAAGTCAGTACCTATTTAAAACTGGAAATAAATAAAGGTATTGCCAGTGTTAGAAAGACCCATCAACAACACGACCAGCAGAGCCGCGTAAAGGGCTGCTCGCCGATAAATAGGCCAAATTCGATAAAAAACGGACGTACCAGAAAGATAGTGAGCTAAATCTACAACCAGAACGAGAACGATACCTGCTAATGCTGCCAATGAAGGGGTTGGGATCGTAGGTGTGCTCCAGGTAGGGTGAAAAAACAGGCGATCGCTAAAGGCAACAATTTGGGACCAAGAGGACGCGCGAAAGAGCAGCCAGCCGTAACAGGTAATTTGAAAAAATCCAACAATCATGCAGGCCCTACGAATTTTGTCGGTGAGGGTAACTGCTGGGCGAATCGAGGGCTTAGCACCGGCCACCCAACGATGCACGCAAAGAATGCCGCCTTGGTACAGCCCCCAGTAAACAAAATTCCAAGCTGCGCCGTGCCATAGCCCACCCAGCGCCATGGTCAAAATCAAGTTTCGGTAGGTGGTGCGCTCATCCTTACGGTTACCCCCTAGCGGAATATACAAATAATCGCGCAGCCAGGTAGAAAGCGAAATGTGCCACCGCCGCCAAAAGTCGCTGGGATTAACGGCAAAATAAGGCGTATCAAAATTCACCATCAGATCAAACCCCAGCAGCTTGGCCAAGCCTCTGGCAATATCGGAATATCCTGAAAAGTCGCAGTAAACTTGGATGGCAAATAGATAAGTTGCCAAAATAATATCTAGCGTACCGACGGTTCCTGCTGCCGAAACGTTATAAATCGCATTTACAGATTGGGCCAGCCCATCAGCGATCGCAACCTTTTTAAACAAACCCAGCAGAATGAGAAAACTTCCCCGGCTCATTTGCTCAAATGTTAGCCGCCGTGAGGACATCAACTGCGGTAAAAAGTGGCTAGCTCGTTCAATCGGACCGGCCACCAGCTGCGGGAAAAAGGACACAAATAGGGCAAAATCTTCCAGCTTATCGGTAGGGGCTAACTTTCTTCGATAAATATCGATGGTATAGCTCAGGGTTTGAAACGTATAAAAAGAGATGCCTACCGGAAGCACAATATTGAGCAATGGCCAGCCAGGCTGTAGACCCAAAGGTGTCAAAAGACTGACTAGAGATCCGGCAAAGAAATTAAAATACTTAAAAACTCCCAGCATCCCCAGATTGATGATTAAAGAGACCAGCAAAAGAGATTTTCTACGCTTGGGATCTGAGGCTGCATACATCTGCTTTCCCAGGAAAAAGTCAAGGATCGTGGAAAGGCCAATTAAGCCCAGAAATTTCCAGTCCCACGCGCCGTAAAAAATATAGCTAGCCACAAGCAGCAACCGGTTTTGCCAAGGGCGAGACAATGCCCAATAAAGTCCATAAACCGTAATAAAAAAGGCAAAAAACGCTATAGAGGCAAAGTTCATGAATAAACGACTGCAATCTCGTCAAGATTACGGTGGAGGAAGGCAAGTAACCTCAAAACCTGACGCAATCCAATCGAAAATTGCTCCCCAAGCATCATTTTTCTTTATTCAGGCGAAATCTATGTCTGTAAGTTGGAACTTAGAATTGCGGGGACTAAGCCGCAGCCGATTTCAGTTCTGCGATCGCACAAACTTCTGAAACGTCTCAGTAACACCCCCTAGGGTTGTATAAAAGAAGGTAGTGGCAGAGTGATTTTACAGGAGAAAAGGTGTCTTTCTGGGAAAGCTAACTACAGCGGTACTTTAGAAATGGCTTATTTTATGCGCTGCACTAAACATGTAAAATCGTTCACCATTAGAGTCCCTTCGATCGAAAAAGCACCGAATGCCAATCTTAGTGATATCGCTGAGTATTTCGCCCCGGAAAAGCGAGACAAGCTGATAGGGATAATGCGCTCGGGTTCTGGTATTCGTAACATTGCCTACTATCATCAAGCCGCGCTGAATCAAATGACGGCAAAGTTAGTGGCTGAGGCTAAGCTGAAAGACCAGGGACAACAGCAGCCTGCTCAAGCCAATAAAAAAGGCCGCCATTTTTTCTTCCGTTTCTGGCAAAAGTAATAGACCTGATTGGATGCCATGTTTCTATGTCAAGTAAGTCAATTAACTTGTCAAGTAAATTTGGCCAAAACAGGTATCCTTTGATTGTCTGCTGGTTCGCCGCAAGAATATAGGCAAAGCCTGAAACAACGTAAATTCGTTGAGCGATCAGAGAAAATCTTAATTTTCAGGAAAATTACAGTTCAAAAGGCTTGCTTCAAAACCTTTGTATAGCAGCGCTTACAAGCTTATGACACTTGCTTAAAGCGATGCTGGTATCCCCCCTTCAAGAACGTCAGCCGGTATCGGAGGAGACGTAGCAATGGGTAGACGGGCGTGCGATCGCATAAGACCTTCAGCGGCGGCGCTTTTCTTGATACATAAGCCGATCTGCTTGCAGAACGGCCTCACTCAGCCCATCCTCATGCTTTCGAACAGCCACTCCGACGCTGGCCATCACCTTTGCGTTCTCTAGGTCTTTGCGCACTCGTTGTGCGATGGCTTCTGCACCTACTTGATCACATTCGACTGCCATTATGGCGAACTCGTCGCCACCGAGTCGGGCGACAACATCCACATCGCGTACTGCATAACGAAGGACAGTAGCGGCACGGACGATTTGTTCGTCACCGGCCTTGTGCCCAAGCGTGTCGTTTACATGTTTGAGACCGTCAAGATCAATAATCAGCACGGCAGATGAATGGCCGTAGCGGCGGCATCTTGCTTCCTCCTTCGCCAACAGTTGATCCCAGGCTCTCCTGTTGAAAAGTCCTGTCATCGAATCAGTTTGGGCTTCAACTTCAAGCCGCTCGGTCTCGCGCCTTGCCTCAATTGCTTGCAGGTCGGACTGGAGCATGGCACTCAGGAGTTCTGCGAGCAACTCAACGAGGTCTTGCTCCTTAGCAATGCCTTGCGGTTGTGGGACTGGGTCGATCGCGCATAGCGTGCCGAATAGGTCCCCATTGGCGTTTTTTAGTGGAATCCCGATATACGCACCAATGTCAACTTGGCTACCAATCGGTGCCGCAGCATAAGCTGGAACACAGGCTGAGTTTGGGGCGAATCGAGGCCCGTTTCCCCTGACCATCTCGGAGCAGAAGGACTCTGACCAGCGGAATACGGTGCCAGGGGCAACACCGTACCCATGGTCTTCACTCTGCAATACGATCCAGTCGTCGTCTTGTACGCGCGTGACCATCCAGAGTCCAAAACCGAGACGCTTGTGCAGGAAGGACAGGACTGCGCGCCCGGCAGACTCGAAATCGTAGACTTGCGGTTGGGTCATGATGGTGGAGTTGGTTTACGCCGCCTAATATCGAGCTGAGCCGCGAACGCCGCCGAGTACGGCATCGTTGGGCTAGCAAGGATCGTCGGCTCCAGCGAAGTTGTTATTTGTATCCGTTAAGTGTTCCCATCCGATGACATTGTGAATGTGGGCGTGGTTTAATCTTGTGCTCTTTGCCTCTCTCTCTCTATGAGATGAATTCAGAGGTGCTTGTGTTTTTGAAACGTTGAATAGCTAGGTTTAATCACGTCTGTTTTCCATCACTGGGCAGTTATCGCAGCGAGTGTTTTTGTTTGATTGGAAAACGCCTGCCCTTCTAGTACCGCCACGGCTTTTGAAATACGTCGAATGGTGTCTCTTTGTCGGTCTTCATTGCAGGAGAGACGTTGCTTCTTTCTCCATTGATATTGCTTCTGCCGTTAGTTGTTTGTGAGTACCGGCTTCTTCATGATTTGTCATGATTTGTCATGATTTGAGAGTTCTGTTTTGCTGAGACTCTCTCAGAGCCATAGCATCTGCAACCGTTGTCTGTGGGTTTCAGATGCCGTATCTGTATTAAGGTCTTTTTCCCGGTCATGCGGTGATAACAAACCCCTGCCTAGCCGCCGAGAGAAATTCATTTAGGCTTCTATCAATCAGCGTCTATTCGAGGCTTATGGGGGTCTAGCTCGGATAAGTCATGTATAAAGACATTGGCCTAATGTTATGATGGCGCTTGGAAAACGGCTAGAATATCGAGAAATTTGCCGTCCAACGCTGTCTTCTATGGAAATCGTCCCTATACCAACAACATTACTATCGCTGTTTATGCTTCATTTGCTAAAGCTGGGTCAACCGATAGCAGAGGAATCGGAAAAACAATTGGGGACAAAATTAGGAGACGGTACATGGAAAACGACCAAAACAGCCTGGGCAAAACTATCACCCAAAGTAAACAGGAAACTGATGGCGCAAAGGGCTCCAGTGGTTTTGTCAGAAGATGCCGAAGATGCGGAAGCGCAAACGATTCTCACTAATCAGTTAGAGACTAATCAGTTAGAGAAGACTCACCGCAGTTCTCGGCCTGTCTCAGAGCCTGTCAGCCTTGCTCTCGCGTGAGTCAGGAGCGGTGGCTCAAATGCCAAGAGTGAGTCAAACCGTCACCGATGACAACAATATTGTGATTGGGACGTCGAGTGGCTCAGTTAGCATTGCCGAGGCTAAGTGGTGAAACAACGCAGGTCCTCTTGGTTAACGCGCTGGGTAAAACGCCTATTGAACTGGCTATCTCGTGTGTTCTCACGACCGGCGCAACCGGTTCCGCCCGCTGCGCCGCCATCGGTTCAAAGTGTCGAGCAAAGCGTTACGGGCGATCGCAATGGGGCGATCATCACCGTTGGCGACAATTCGCAAGTCACAGACAGCGTTACCGCCCCACCTCCATCCGGAGAAATCAATTCGTTTGGCGTGCCCTACCTTCGCAACCGCTACTTTGCCGGACGAGAGGTCGCGCTATCGCAGATCCATCAGCAGCTGACGCAATCCGGTGCGGCAGCCATAACGCAGGTTCAAGCCATTAGCGGTTTAGGCGGGATAGGCAAAACCCAAACAGCGGTGGAATATGCCTATCGCTACCACTATGACCAACCTATCTATGAAAAGATCTTTTGGGTAAATGCCGATACTGAGGTGATCCTAGCCAGCGACTTTGCAGGCATCGCCGAGCAAGTTGGTTTGCCGGGTGCTCAGACCCTCCTGCAAAATGACAAAATCAGAGCCGTACGTAGCTGGCTCAGCACCCATGACGCCTGGCTGTTGATATTCGATAACGCCGATCACCCCGATTGGTTACCCGCCTGGATACCGCCGAACCCAAAGGGAAAAGTCCTGATCATATCCCGAGCGAGCGGGTTCGATCAGCTCGGCATTGAGACCCCGATTGCCCTAGATAGGCTCTTGGAATCAGAAGCGCTGACGCTGCTGTTTGAGCGCACAGGTATTCCCCGCACGCCAGAGGCGGAGGCCAAGGCAAAAGTGCTCAATGAAACGCTAGATGGTCTACCGCTAGCCTTAGATCAAGCCTGCGCCTACATCCAGCGCCAACAGATCGGCTTTGGTGCCTATATACGCGCCTATCAAAACCAGGGGCTCACACAGCTAGAAACAGAAAAAGCCCGATCGGGGCGCTATCCCTCCTCTGTGCTGAAGATCTGGAAACTCAACATAGCGGCAGTCACCCACAAAAATTCAGCGGCTACCGCCCTGCTAGAGCTGAGCGCATTCCTGGCACAGGATGATATTCCCGATCGTATCCTGATAGCAGGTACGGCGCACCTCGATGCTAGCTTAGGTGACTATTTGCAGGGCGCCACGCAGGCTCATGAGCCTGCTACCGAGGCCCATGATGAAGCCGTGTCATTAGCGATCCGAGAGTTACTGTTGCTCTTAAGTCAGTATTCACTGGTGCAGTGGTCGGCAGAGCCGTCAACCTATCGCGTCCATCGTCTGGTGCAGGCGGTTGTACGTGACCAAATAAAACCGAGCAAGGTAGCTAGCTGGCTCGTCCAGGCAACAGTTGCAATCGCTGATGCCTATCCAGGACAGGACTTTAAGTATTGGCCGCAGTGTCGTCAACTGCTGCCGCACTGGTTGTGGATAGTGGAACAATCTCAGGCGATCGCGCACCGCTCGGTAGCACTCGGATTCGTGTGCAATCAGGCCGGGTTCTTTTTGGCCTCCCAGGGCCGGTATGAGGAAGCGGAACCGTTGTACGTCAAAGCGTTGGAAATCCGAAAAGCGGAACTGGGCGAACGCCATCCCGACACTGCCCGCAGTCTGGATAACTTAGCGGGGCTGTATCGTTCCCATGGCCGGTATGGAGAAGCGGAACCGTTATATATCAAAGCGTTGGAAATCCGCAAAACGGAACTGGGTGAACGCCATCCCGACACCGGACTCGGTCTAAATAACTTGGCGGCCCTGTACGAGTCGCAAGGCCGATGTGCGGAAGCGGAACTGTTGTATATCGAAGCGCTCGAAATCAGTAAAACGAAACTGGGCGATCACAATCCCGCTACCGCTACAGGACTAAACAACTTGGCGGCCCTATACAAGTCGCAGGGTCGATATGTGGCAGCGGAGCCGTTGTATGTCGAAGTGTTGAAAATCAAGAAAACGGAACTGGGTGAACACCATCCCGATACCACTACCAGTCTGAATAACTTGGCGGCCCTGTACGAATCGCAGGGCCGGTATGGAGAAGCAGAACAGTTGTATGTTGAAGCCTTGGAAATCCGCAAAGCCGAACTGGGTGATCACCATCCCGACACCACTATTAGTCTGAATAACTTGGCGGGGCTATATCGTTGCCAGGGCCGGTATGGAGAAGCGGAACCGTTGTATGTCGAAGCGCTAGAAATCTGGATAACGGAACTGGGTGAACGCCACCCCTACACCGCCACAGTTCTGAGTAACTTGGCGGCCCTGTACGAATCGCAAGGCCGCTATGGGGAAGCGGAACCGTTATATGGGGAAGCGTTGGAAATCAGGAAAACGGAACTGGGCGATCGCCATCCCGACACCGCCACAGTTGTAAATAACTTGGCAGGACTGTATCGTTGCCAGGGCCGGTATGGAGAAGCGGAACCGTTGTATGTCAAAGCGTTGGAAATCCGCAAAGCCGAACTGAGCGATCGCCATCCCCACATCGCCAGCAGTCTGTTCAATCTAGCCGCGCTTTACCATCAAACCCAACGTTTCAAGCAAGCTCAGGACTATATCAAACAAGCCTTAGCCATCTATATTACAATTCTGGAGCACGACCATCCCACAACACGATCGGCTCATAGCTGGCTTCAGGCCATTGAGAAATCGCTGGCAGAGAACTCAATTGAAGACTGAGAGCAGCCTACCTATTTTTTGTCAGGTTACGAGTCGGTTGTAATTAACGGCAATTTACCTATATGCCTTTGTCTAGAACACTGTTGGCGGTGCGATGTATACTCTCGACGGCTAACGACTGGACTTTTGAAAGGCCAGAATCCTACTCCTGAAAGCTTTAACGACACGACTGGGAAGGTTATTTTGAAATCAATGCCAAATAAGGCTTTCAGGCGCTGGAGATTTTGGGTCTGATAACGAGGATGCTAGGTTTCAGCCCTTTTTGAAGTGCTAACCTTCCAAGTCGTGTGAGTTAGGCCGAAACAGAGAGGCTTGCCATCCAGGCTGGACAGCCATAGATCCATAGATCCCCGCCATCAGCTCATCGACTCGAAACACTTGCTCTATCGGTTCCCAGTAAATGGCCGAACCCCCTCCACACACCTTCACCTCGCTCAGTCAATCATCTATTGAATTAGCAATTTAGACAAAGGCTGTAGGCGTGCTTTCCACCATTTCAAGCCTGTCAACAGGAATCAGGTAGCGCGAGCCGTCATTACTTCGCTTATTTATAGGACACTGTTGGCAAACTAAACTCTAGATGTTGCACCAACGCAAACTCATCAGTTCAGCTAAAGAACCAGGAACGAAATTACGGGGTTATAATCGCTGCTACGGAGTTTGCCAACAGCATCCTACATACGGCCCCACGAGGACGGATGTGCGATCATCTTGCCTCGCCTGCGAAGAATCGCACGATAAAAATTGACGATTTGAGACAATTTCCAATAGACTCTAATAAGAACCCTATAAAGTTTTTAAAAGGGGCTACGCCTGTGACCTTTTCATTAGAGAACATCCGCTCGCTTACTGATTTTCGTCGGCATACCAAGGACTATGTAGGCAAGCTACGGGAGTCAAATGCCCCCCTAGTACTCACTGTTAATGGTGAAGCAGCTCTGGTGGTTCAAAACGCAAAGGCTTTTCAAGACGGACAAGACCGTCTTCAGCAAGTTGAAGTTGAGCTTCAGACACTGAAATTAGAAGCACTTAAGCAAAATATTCAACTTGGCATCAATCAACTGGAGTCCGGAGAACATACAACCTACACCGAGGAAACCTCTGCAACACTAATTGAGAAAATAAAGGAGAAGGGACGATCACAGAAGGTGAACGCATAGGTCAAAAATGCAGAACTTTCGCATTTCAACTGCCGCTGAGTCAGACTTGACACACATCTGGATATACAGAGCTGAGTCTGGAGAAACGCAAGCTGATGAGCTGATTGAAAAGTTAGTAGAGCAATTTACGGTGCTTGTGACTTTTCCAGAAGCTGGCCGCAACCGTCCTGAAATCAAAGAAGGATTAAGAAGCTTCGTTGTCGAGCATCATGTCATTTTTTATAGACCGATTGATCGGGGTATTGAAGTTGTGCGGATTCTGTATGGAACACGAGATATTGAAAGCGTATTTTCAGACAACGCATCCAAGTGAAACGCGGCTTTCCAAGTATGATTCTTGCATTTATGACCAGATTAGGTAACCGCACACAATGAGTCTCTTCAAAATTGCTGTCTGTGGCCGAAAAGGAGGTGTTGGGAAAACGACCACTGCTGCTTCGCTGGCATCGTACTTTGCATTTCACGGACTTAAGGTATTAGTTATCGACCTTGACCCGCAAAGTAACACTGGATTTGTTTTAGGTGTCGATCCGATAGCACCAGGTGCTGCTGAGCTGATCTTAGAGCAAAAACCCCAACCATTGGAAGCCTCTGAGAACCTTTTTGTCTTGCCCGGTGGAGCGTCACTGCAAGGACGAGATATCGAGATGGCCGATCCCGCAGAACTATCCTACGCAGTCCAATCATTAAGTGAGTTCAAGGTAATCATATTCGATTGCCCACCAGGCAGCGATCATCTAGAAAGGCTCGGTCTAGTCGCGGCTAATATCGCATTAGTGTGTACAAATGCTCATCCTCTAGGCATTATCGGAGCGGAAAGAGTCCTTGCTGAAATCAGACGGCGTCACGAACGTCATCAAACTGGCCCTGAGCACTGTGCCTTCGTACTGACACAAATCAATAAATCGAGGGTTTTCGACAAAGAACTACCAGAGCAGCTCGCGACAAAGTACTCTGATATACCACAACTCTCCATAAGGCAAAACTCTGATTTAGCATGGGCAACTGCGCAACGAATTCCCTTAATGGACAATAGCCCATCGAAGAAGGCTATTGAAGATATTGAGCAGGTTGCTAGGTGGATAGTAGAAGATACGGTAGTCAGCGAGCAAAACAATGGCAAGAAGGTCTAAAAAAGTCGATTTCCTAGAAAACTTGTCAGCAGTTACAGAGCAGATGCAGGATAAAGATCGGGAAGCAAATCTTCGCCGAGAAAAGGAAAGGGGCGAGCTTAGTACACTACCGCTAGAACGCATCAGGAATAGGGAGAGTAACACTCGTGCCCTCAACATGGAGCACGTTAAAAGCTTAAAGGAATCAATTTCTACACTCGGATTGATTGAACCTCTGGTAGTAGATCAGGAAAAGGTTTTACTAGCAGGCGGTCATCGCTTGGCTGCAATCGCTTTACTACTAGACACAGAACCAGACACCTTTGAGAAACATTTTCAAAACAGCGCAATTCCGGTACGCGTCATGCCGTTTACGGCTGAAGATGAGCCGAACAGAGCACTACAGGTAGAAGTTGCAGAAAACGAATATCGACGCGACTACACGCCAGCAGAAGTGAAAGGAATTGCAGAGCGTCTTATCGAAGCTGGATACAAAGACGTAAAAGGCAGACCGAAAAAAGGGGAGAAAGTTTTGATGCCAGCACTGAGCACTGTAGTTGGCAAGAACAGACGGACAATTCAGCGATATTTACACGGTGAATCACCAAAAAGTCGGACAGATGTCCACCTTTTCTTGAAAAAGGCAAAGAAGTCTTTAGAGTCCTGGCAGAAACAGCACAATCAAAACACGCTTGCCAACCAAGAGCTCAGCAAAGAATTACCACAAATCCTAAGCCTGCTCGATGATGCAATAAAGCAGGATTCTGCGTCTGAATGAAATTCAGTCTGAATCTTTTCGTCAAATTGAGTGCAAAAAGGTGGACAGATGTCCGACTTTTCTATGTATGGAAAAAAGGTGGACAGATGTCCGACTTTCTCAAAGTAAACGATTCGGATCAACGACAATACTCTCCAATTCATCAGCAATTCCAAATTCCAGACTACGGACATTTTGTCATAGCTTCCAAATTGATAGTCAAAATCTAGGGCAACAGCCAGTATAGTCAGCATAGTCA
>LJZR01000012.1 GCA_001314865.1 Phormidesmis priestleyi Ana
AAAGCCAAACATCAAATCGTTGTCTGCGGTGCCAATTAGAACATCATCATCGTTTGTGCCAATGACCTCATTAGGGGCCGGTAGACTAGAGGCCAATAGGGCAGCTTCCATTGCTTGAGCAATATGCACTTGGTCAACATGGCCCTCAATACCAGGCACATCAAAGCCATACTGCTCAAAGCCAGAACCAATAGACTGGGTCAAAACATCAGCACCCGCCCCCTGGTAATAAACCGGCACTGGAATCGAGGTGTGATGTGCCCAACCGTTCATCACCTCTGGGTCAGATCCCCAATAGTGAGCGGCAAAAGCAGTATCCACTTCGTCGATTCTATTCCCCTCTTCATCCAGCAGAGGTTGACCATTTTCATCCAGTTGAATGGTGAGCGCTTCTGCCCCAAATTCCTGTAGCTGGGTAGGAAAATCATTGTTGAGCGTGAAGTAATGATCGTGATCAGCAGTGACTAGCAGCAAGTTCTCTTCATAGCCACCATTGGCAGCAATCCAGTCCTGCACAGCACCGACAGCCATATCAAAGCTCAGCATGGCTCCAATGGAGTTGTCTAAGTTGTTATCATGCATGGCCCAGTCAATGTCGCCACCTTCGATCGATAGCCAAAACCCGTCACTGTCATCGCCCAAAACATCAAGGGCAGCCAGGGTCATTTGAGTCAGCGTGGGGTTAGCATCCAGTTCGGAGGCAATAAACGCCTCTACAGTCTCGCCCTCGGCCAAGGGGCGGTCATTACTCAGACGAGTGGGTAGACCCAGGTTGCTGTAGTCGCCATCAGCAGTGAGCCAGGGCAAGTTGCCCCCCTGGCCCCGAGCACCATAGACACCAAACAGTTTTTCCCCGCTATTGACATCAATGCTGGCAGCGGTGCCGGCTAAAATCTCGGCTGCATTGGCACCGCGCTCAACAAAGGTATAAGCAGTCTCGCCATTGCGCAGGCTTTCGGCAGCCTCAACCGTTAGGTAGCGCTCAAAGGGGTCAGCTTCCGTACCACCAGCAGCAAGGTAGTGGCCCCCACCCAAAACCACTTCAGGCTGAGAATGGTTGAGAATATCGTAAAGGATGTTGTCATCTAGAACAGGGATAGGATTGCCATCCTCGTCTAGTGCAAAAACAGGCTCACCCTCGTGAGCACCGCCGCTATGGTCTTCGTGCAGGGGCACGCCAAATTCATCGAGCACAACTTCGTTGTTGACGATACGCTCTTCTTCGTTTAATTTGTCGCGGTGGCTAACGTGACCGATAGCCGCCGCTGGGGTAGCGTGACTAAAAGGCACTGAGGTGACCACACCAAAGGACTTACCCAGATCCCGAGCGGTGTCCCCTAGGGTCACCAAGTCATCTTCATAGATATCAACACCGACCGCTGCGTTGTAAGATTTCACAGCGGTATAAAGCGTTGTTGCGGTGTTGGCAGAGTCTGGATAAAGGTTTTTGACATAATCCAAATCGGAGTGAGGCAACCAAGGTCGGGTAGGGCCTTTGGTAGGGTCATAGGCATTGATAAATCCTCCGACCTGTACCATGTCACCCTCTTCATTGAGGGCAAACACAGCCCGCTCATCAAAACCAGGGTCAAAGATGCCCAAAATAGGAGCATTGCTACCGACCACTTCAAAGCGGTTACCCTCGGCATCAACTAGGGGATTACCGTCTGCATCGGTACCGACAAAAACAGTTTCACCGGTCTCAGTTCTCTCAACAGTGAAGCCGACGACCTGAGCGCCCTGAAAATTGCCATTTTCGTCTAGGCCAGGTAGGTCAGAGAGATCGTAACCCTCACGGATGACGGCAACCCCGGTCTCTCGCCGAAAAGGATTACCTTCTAGGGCAGAGTTATTCTTTGAACCATCAATGTAGGTGCCGCCGGTGGTGGCCAAAGTAAATCCGTCGAGCTTTTGCAGGTTAAGGCCAGTGCCTTTTTCCTCAGTGTAGAAATCGGTTAGGGAGTCGCCTGTTGCCCCTTCGTTGATTGCCTTTTGAATAGCGGCAGCACGGGTGATCTCCCAACCCATACCGTCACCAATCATGATGATTACGTTCTTAGCCATGTTTAAAGAAGAGCTCCCAATATGAATTTTCTGTACTAAAAATGCATTTACTCTGGAAACCGGTCGGGATGATCATCCCGACGTCAGTTTTAGCAACCAGCTGACTAACGCCACCTGGCAACATTGCGACAGTTCGACTTGCTTACGCTCGAAAACTAATCAAAAACTGAAGCAGTGCTGAAAAAATGCTTAACGTTAGCAATTTCCGCCCTTTCAGTTAATAGAGAATTAAGCCTGCAACAAATTTGCAATAAGCTACTGTTAATCTTGACTAGACAGTCCGAGGTTTTTGTTGAAGCACATGCGACTAAAGACGGCGGTTGCTGAAGGTTGAGGGTCTTAATTTTGGCTTGAGATTGACAAATCTCTCAAGGGCTTGCAAGAAAAAGCGGCTCAAGGAAAAACAGGTTTTGGGCCAGTTTCCCTGAGATGGGTGCCATGAGATGGATGCTATAAGATGGATGATTGAGATTAACAGCTAGCCTTTAAGGCTCAAGCTGCCAAACCTCCCAGTCGCCTTCACTGGCGACCACAGTCCCGGCTAAATCTGGATGCCAGCCGCGCTGAGTCAAAATATAGCCTGCCTCGTAAGACTGTGCGATCGCCATCAGTTCTGCACTACTGCGCTGACGGTACTGCTCATGCGTAAACTGATCGGAATTTAGCCGTGGGCTCAGCGGGCCGTTGATATCAATCAGCCGAGCCTGCCAGGTCAAAATGCCAGCATCCGTAAACGGAAAGCTCTTAAAACTAGCCACTATCGAGCGCTGCGAGTAAAACCGAAACATTTCATCCGAAGTCGGCACCAATACCAAAGCATCGACCGGGCTCACCTCGCCAAACTCAGTCGCCACCTGAGCCAGAGAATCTTGCGGCGGCGCGTACAGCCTAATCGGGCGATGCAGCGGGGTAAGGGCCATATCACCCAAGGTGCCCGAAAGATGCAAACCTAGGTAAATAGCGAGCCCTACCGTCGCCGCCTTAAAGTAAGGGCCTGTGCGGTGAAACCATTTTGGAAAAGGCTTTTGCAATAGCGGGTAGGCAAGGCTGGCAAACAAAGCAGGCAAAAATGACCAGCAGGCCAACAGCACAATGAAAAAGAGAACATAGATTGTGACAATGCGGCGCTGCGCGGTGATTTTAATAGCGTTGAGCCGAACCAAAGGACTCGCTGATGAAGCGGCCTGTTGTTTGCCGACCAGCAGCATGAGGGTAAAGAGCAACAGGGCGATCGCACCCACCTTATCTACCAAGGGCAGTGCCACCAGCAACAAACTCACCGGGTAGTTTTGGCGCTGATGATATTCGCTCGCAACCACGCTCACCGCCGTCCATACCGTAATCATGGCAAAGGGCGTGACCCTGGCAAACTGTAGCTTGGCCACCAACGCCACCGGCATCACTTCAACAAATACATAGCCAACCACGAGCAAGCCACAGGCCACCAGCAGCGTAAAAGCCAAATCTCGCTTATGCTCAGCGCTCAACTGATCCGAGAGCTTTAAGCTCACCAGGCCAGCCGCCGTGAGGCAGCCAAAATCCCACCAATCCTTAGCCGGAAACGACGACAAAATAATATGGTGCGGATGTCGAATGTAGCCGTACAAATTCACAAAAGTCTCATCAGTGAGCACATCGCTACTGGTATTACCCGTGAGCGCCATCGGCACATACACCAAAGCCACTAAGCTGCTAAATACAACAAAAGCGCCTATAAACTTCCCCGGCCTACCCCGAAAAACAGTGGCAAACAGCAAGCCCATGCCCCATAGGCAAGCAGGCACAAATCCAATCAAAAACTGTAGCAGCGTCGCCAGCCCAAACATCAAATAGCCCAGCAGCCACCGTCGCCGACAGCAAAAGTAAATCCCCCAAACCGTAATGCCCATGGCATAAATCGCAGAAATGGGTTCTACTCTAAAAATGTCAGTCACCCCCAGCGTGCCATCCACCGCAGCTAGCCCCAAAAAAGCCAGCACGACACCCGCAAAGGGCGATCGCCCCAAGTACTGACCAATCGCCCACAGCCCCGCCACCATAGAGCCAAAAGCCGCTACAAACAGCACAAACTTAGCCACCGGCAGGCTCATGCCCAGCTGATGAAACAAAATCACCAGATGATAGTAATAAAACCGAGGTGTAAACCCCGTCATCTCTTGAATATAAAAGTCGCGGCGAAACAAATCGCCATCAATCATGGCCTGAATCACCGGCACCTGATTATAGATATTGGAGCGGGCAAACGAATAGCCATAAGCGACCAAGCTACTCAGCAGCACAAAGCTACTCGGCCACAGCCACTTGACAGGCCATTTCCGCAAGGAATTCACCAACATAGGCAAAACACAGAACCCCAGTTAAGATCTCACTTAACAGATCTCACCATAGTTTCACCGAGAAAGCTAGGCAATCACCGTGAGCCCCTTCTGCTAAAAAAAGGCCAGTCTAGCAGGCCAGTCTAACACCCTATAAAATGATCTCCTGCTCCAAAGCAACTTCACCCTCTCGCTGCTAGGTGAACTCAAAAACAACAGGTTTATCTCGTCTCGGCAATGAAACCGGCGATGAAACTTTTAATTTCTTCAGCTGCATTCCGGATATCTCTTATAGATTGCTAGATTGCTGATCAGCTTGCATAAAGCACTTTTGCAGATTCTAAAATGTTGTGACATCGCGCTAGATTTCGTCCGTTCTCTAGGGATTTTTTAGTCAAAACATCGACCTCTCGCCCTAATAATGCCTCTAATTCCAGCTTAATTTGAGCAAGCGTGAGGAGACCTTTCCGAGCATGGGGAGCAAAGGTAATTAAAACATCAACATCGCTACTCGCTTTAAAGTCATCTCGAAGAACAGAGCCAAACAAAGCAAACTCTATGATCTGCTTGCGCTGGCACAAGTCTTTAATCTGCGCCATTGGTAGCGAAATACTTTGAAGGGCCATGTCAATTGATCGTTCTTTATAAAACCGAATTCATTTTGACTGATCATATTCAACCTAACTTTACTATGGCCACTACCGTTTGGGCTATCCACGCACTGCCAATCCAAGCTGCTGTATGAAGATAGAAGGCTCAAGCAAACGCTTAACAAATACTGGATCGCAGCATCAAAGGCTTGTTTTGGATATTGTGGTTTCAGGTGCCCAAGGGTTTATGAGATTTATATGGCAGTCTATAAAGTCTTTAACGTTGCGAGTTGCGATAGTTGCTTGATGTGTGTGGCAAATAGCAGCGATTTGAGCATCGAACTGGGAGATAGGGTTACCTTGGCGGCGACGATGGGACGCAACTATGGCAAACTGCTCAGCGGATTTTTGGCAAAAGGGCATGATTTTATCAGCAAAGTCTTCCTTAAACATCGCTTGAGCGGCAGCAAAAAGGCGTTGCCTTCTATTTCCTTCTGGTAGAAGGGCAATGCCGTACAGAACCTCAGCTTGGGTAATGGTAGTGACAAATAAGCTATCTCTTGATTGCGATTTTATCCAGGCTTTGACAGTTACAGAGCCTTGTAAGTTCATGAGTTCGGACAGTACGTTGGTATCGAGAATGATCATGATTAGCTAAACGTAGGCGCTGTTCTGATAGGTTCACGAGGTATCTCGGGAAGCTCAAATTCTTCGAGTGGGGCGAATCGTTGTTCTATAGCAGTGGCAAGATCTATGCGGTCATCGTGTAAAGAGGCTGGAGTCAGAGCGCTGGAAAGAATAATGGTAATTTCCTCTTCGAGGGTGCGTCCATTTTGGCTAGCACGCTGTTGAAGGCGTTCAGCTAGCTGAGGCTCAAGAGATTTCAAAATGATAGGTGTCATTTCATTAGGTGAGAGAGTATCAGTCTAAACGGCTGTAAGTAGGTAGGTCGAATCATTTGTACATACTGAACGCCCCTCCAAAAATATAATATTTATCCCTTGAGCCAATAATGGCTTTCCCAAGTTTTGGGAAAGCCGGATTCAGAATCCCCCAGAATTGGAGACAAAGGGGGCAATGCAGTCATTCTGTTGCCCGCATAGGTTTAATTATGCTGAGCTACTTACATGCATAAATTATCGCTTAATATACGGCTTACGTAAAAAGTCTGACCTTCTCTGGAGCTGAATGAGTAATGAATTGTAGAAGCATGGATAACCAGGTCAAGGCTCATACATCATAGATTCAGATCTTTAAGCAAGGTCTTTGAGCCAAATCTTTAGCTCATAAGCTTGTGAGTCAGGCAATTATCTTTGCAGGCTAAGCCATCCGTTTCTTGGCCGGGTCGGTTGAGTTCATGATGAAGTGACTTGGGTTTATCACTGACTCAGTTGACTGGATAGGTGAGCGGGTTCAGTGAAAGGGAAAGTCGGTCGGGTGGATTATTAAGCGACTTGACTTGATAGGCGAGCGGGTTTGGTTAAAGGGCGAGTCGGTCGAGTAGATTACTGAGTGAGTGGACTTGATAGGTAAGCGGGTTTGGTTAAAGGGTGAATCGGTTGGATTCTGAGTTGAGCGGGTTGAGTGATTATTCGAGTGGGTAAAGTTGATAGGTAAGTGGGTCGGGCCAAAAGGTTTGCGGTGTAAGCTTGTTGCGGTATAGAAAATGTTTCAACTGACCGTGACTTTACGAGGACGCGATCGCACTTTAATTGAGCCCCCTCAAAAAGTTCTGTGGTTTTACAGAGTTGTGCATGTAACTTTTATCATTTTAGGCGGGCACTTTGGATATGCCTGAATGACCTAAGCCTTTTTAGGCAAGGGTTTTCGTCACTATTCATTGATATTAGGAGAAAGCGCTCATGGTGCGTCGCAAAAAGAAATCTGAAGTTATTGACACTGCAAAAAGTCGGCTAGCTGGTATGAAGTCTATTAGCGAAAAGCTAGACTTAGGCAATGGCTGTACAACCGCCGCCGTAGAAGCAAGACTTAAAGAAGCGCATGAAAAGCTAGAAAACTACAACAGTTTGCTAGCGCAGGTAGCCGCAGCCGGAAATGAGTTTGAGCGAGCAGAAAGAGCGCTCTCAAACATCTCTAAAAACATCCTTATGGGTGCGGCTATGAAGTTTGACTTAGACAGCGATGAATACGAGATGGTGGGCGGTGTGAAATTGAGCGATCGCAAACGCGCCCGCCGCAAAACCGAAGAACTCGTCGCCGTCTAGGTAATCGAAACCCGTTCACAACTCATTTACAACCTATCCACCATCTATCCATAGTAGGTACAAGAGATTCTCGGCCATCGCTGCCCAGAATCTCTTTTTTTTTACCTATCTAGGCTGACACAGCAAACCGATCAACCAGCATTTGATCGAGCATTTTATCCGCTAGTGACTCCGGCTTACCTGCAAGATGCCGTGCATAGCGCTGCGCAACTGGCGGAACAAGGGCAAAAGGGCCAGTGAAGCCGCTAAATAGGTGAAGGCCACTCACGCCAGGAATCGGGCCAAGCAGTGGGAGGCCGTCTTGCGTAAAGGTGACCAGACAGTGCCGCCAGCTACCCGCAACATCTTTAAGCGCGGGGACTTGATGAGCGATCGCATCCTGTAAAGCCTGCCCACTCGTGCTCGCATCCGCAGTCGGCATATAGGCCGTATGAAAACGGCTGATTTGCCCAATCCGAGCAGTTTTATCCGCAAACTGAATCACCCCAGCCTCTAGCACAGCAGGCATAATCTCAGTATCTGCCGTTTGCCATAAGGAAGATTGTTCAGCAGCTTCAGCTTCTTTCTCAAAGCGGCTGTTAGCCGCAGGCATAATGAGCGATCGCACCTCCACAGCCAACGGCGGCGTCTCTATAATCTCCGCATGAGTAAAAAACAGCGGCACCGTTAAACCAGCCGCTTGCACCAACTGCCGACTATAGGCCCCTGCGGCCACAATCACAGTCTTAGCTGGGTAAGCCTGCGCCTCGGTGAGTACACCCGTCACCTTATCGCCCACTCTCACTAACCCCTGCACAGGCGTCATATTGTGCAGCCCGCCCAACCGCCGAAACGCCTGGTTGTAAGCAGTCACCAACCCCATCGGATTCACATGCCCATGGCGAATCGTAAATGCCCCTTCAATCACATCCGCATTCAGCTGCGGCTCTATATCGCAAGCTTCTGCTGCCGAAACAAATCGAGGCGGAGTGCGAAAAACCTGGTAGCTCTCAATTAGCTGCTCAACATTCGCCCCTTTATTCACTGTGAGCAGCAGGTCTAATTCACGCAGCTGAGTATCTGCGCCCAGCTCATCAGGCAGTTCCCGGTGGCGCGTCATCCCTTCGTTGAACAGCGTTTCGGTTAAATCTGTAGTGCCTGCCCACCAGCCAATACCGCCATAGCTATAGCGCGTCCCACTGTCATAATTGCCGTCATCCATCAGCAAAACTGAGCAGCCTGACTTAGCCAGTTCATAGCTCAGCGCCGCGCCCGCAAGCCCATTGCCTACCACAATGACATCATGAGATTTCATAAAACTGCCTATTTTGTCTGTCTGTCTATATTTATTTAGGGATGAATCTGCGACAGAATCATACGCAGCCGATCGTAGTCGTCCTTGAGCAGTACGCTAACCATTCGCCCCGCTCTGATCAGCCAGTCGCGATCCAAATCGCGCAAATTATACACATCGCGAATGGCCGCTGCTGCCAAGCTCTCGGTCGGCACGCCGCTCACCTGCAACAGGGTTCGCAGCCAGTCCAGTTCTTCGGTAAAGCGGATGACCTCAGCCTGTTCGCAGCGATACACAGCCTGATGCACCTGCGGCGGGCGAGGCGGCAAATGCTGATAGGTGCGATCGCCCAGTTCCATTTCACTGGTAACTTCCTTGGCCCCTTCATTGACAGCACTTTCATTGACAGCACTTTGACCATTAGCACCAAATTTAGTAGCGCCCAGTTTAGTAGCGCCCAGTTTAGCTGCCTTATGCCGACGCTTCACCATCGGCACAAAACCCACAATCGCGACGCTAAACTCAGTTTTGAGCATGGCAAATATCTGCGGCTGCTGTTCGCGCAACTCATCTAACGACATGCCCAGCGCCCGCGCCCGATGCACCGAATCTAAGGGGCTAGTGGTCGCATGGTACACCACGCCATAAATTTGGTTAGCAGACTCTTCGTCATAGGCTTTTACCCAGCTGCCAAAGGGCGGCATCACCGGAAAGCTCAAGTCTTCGGGCTCTAGGCATTGGGCCAAAAACTCAGTCGTAGAGGTTTCAATTACCTCAGCAATATGGCCAGCGGCCCGCTGACGAACGGCAAACTGCGGAAGCGGAAGACGCATCGCTTACTTTTTCCTCTTATTTTTTACCGCGCTTAGGCTGCACGACTTCTAAATCGGTCGCTTTAAAGGTCACTAGCTTATCCCAGTTCCCCCCTTCAAACAGTACCGCTACCTTGCCATCACTCAGGCGCTGTACCTGGCCTTCAAACCCGTAGTAAGTATCATTGACATTAGTAATGCGAACCGGAGAACCTGGCAAAATCATCATGGCGAGAAGGCGTTTGCTTAAATGGAACAAAAATCTATCTTGTACATAGCTTACAGGGCTCGTTTTAGAGTGCAAGCAAATTTGGCTATAAATTTGGCTATATTTTCAAAACTATATTTTCAAAAATAAACCAGTTCTGCGGCCAGTTCTGCGGCCAGTTTTGTAGTCAGTTCTTTGGCTAGTTCTTTGGCCCAAAAAATTGGTCAGTTCTACAGCCAATTTTTCAACACAGCTGATAGAGTGCTAAATGTTCAGGCAAAAGAAACCCGGCAAAAGGGCCATAACAGATGCTAATTGACTACTTGTATAACGGTGCAAATCTCTTTGTGCTGCCCTTTTGGACGCTGATGGTCGTTTTGCCGAACTGGTCGATTACGCGGCGGATTATGACTTCTACGCTGCCGTTTGTGCCGCTGGCACTGGCCTACATTGTTTGCTTTGCGAGCAGTCTCGATCCAGAGTCTTTAGCATCCTTTGCCAACCCAACGCTCAGCACACTAGCAGGGCTATTTGCAAATGAAAAGGTGATGGCAACCGGCTGGATTCACTTTGTAGTGATGGATTTGTTTGTGGGGCGCTGGATTTACTGGCAGGGGCAAGAAAAAGGTATTTTCACTCGGCATTCTTTGGCCTTGTGTTTGTTTGCTGGGCCTATAGGTCTGCTATGTCATTTGGCGACCGCGCAGCTGCAAGAAAGATGGCTGGGGCTGAGTGAAAAAAATCGGTCAGAAGCCGTCAGCTGAGTCATGACTAACCATCAGATGAGTAAATTGTCACCTCACTTTCGGTTAATTCGCGCATGATCCTTCATAATATTGCGTTATTAGATTTCTATTTAGGCAGCTCATGATTGCGTCTTTTCTGCTTCGGTTGCGACAAATGCCGCCCCTACGTCAGCTCATCAATAGCTGGTTTGGTAATAGTTGGTTTGGTCGTTCCCCCAGTCAGCATCTCCTGCAAAGACCTCAGCAAAAAACCCAGCAAAAAACCCAGTCAAGATATTGGCTCAAGGGCAGCCGATATATCGGGCTGTTTAGCCTTTGCTTGTTGTTGACGGTGAGCTGCCGTTCAGGCGATGCAGATGTAGCAGGAAGCGGCACGGCTGCGAGCAGTGGCGATCGCATCACCATGGGTACTACCCTCAGCGCAGGCTCGCTAGATCCTGCCGACGCCTACGAAACCTTCCCCGGC
The DNA here is from genome assembly GCA_001314865.1 of Phormidesmis priestleyi Ana. GTDB lineage: Bacteria > Cyanobacteriota > Cyanobacteriia > Phormidesmidales > Phormidesmidaceae > Phormidesmis > Phormidesmis priestleyi_B. Next base: position 10,700 of record LJZR01000012.1, read on the forward strand.
ATTTTGCTCTACAACCTGGGCGATCGCCTCTACACCTACGCACCAGGCACCACCGATATTGTCCCTCAGCTAGCCACCGAACTCCCCACCATCAGCGACGACGGCCTCACCTACACCATTCCGCTCCGCGATGATGTCACCCTCCACGACGGCACACCATTTGACGCGGAAGTCATGGCCTTCTCCATGCAGCGATTTATGGACAACCAGGGCCGCCCCTCCGATTTGCTCGCCAGCAAAGTCGAATCGGTCAGCGCCGCTGACAGTGGCGAACTGGTCATTACGCTCAAAGAACCCGTCTCCGCCTTTACTGCCCTACTCACCTTTTCAGGCGTTACCCCCGTCTCCCCCGAGCAGTACGAAATTGGCCTTAGCAAATTCAAACCCGACACCTTTATTGGATCTGGCCCCTACAAGCTCAACTCCTTTAGCAGCAACATTATCCGGCTAGATGCCAACCCCGACTATTGGGGCGAACAGCCCGCCAACGAAGGCATCGACATTCAAATATTTACCAGCGCTGTTAACCTATACAACGCCTTTACCTCCGGCGAACTAGATGTTGCCTACCAAACGCTAGACCCCGACCAAATCACCAAAATTCAAGCCGATGCTGACGCCAACAACTGGAACGTCATTGAAGCAGGCTCTACCGTTATTAACTACCTGTCGCTGAACCAAAAGATTGCGCCTTTTGACGATCTCAATGTGCGCAAAGCCGTTGCCGCCATGGTTGACCGCCCGCAAATTAGCGATCGCGCCTTCCAAGGTCAAGCCGAACCGCTCTACAGCCTCATTCCTAAAGCTTTCGACGTTTACAAGCCCGTCTTTGAAGAAGCCTACGGTGACGGCAACTACGAAAAGGCCAAAGAGTACCTCACCGCAGCAGGCATCACCGAAGCCAATCCCCTCACGTTTGAGGTTTGGTATCCTTCAGCCTCTACCCCCAGGCAAGTCGCTGCCAACACCATGAAGCAAGCCATTGAACAAAACTTGCCAGGGCTGGTCACCGTTGAAGTCAGCACCGCCGAATCAGCAACACTGTGGCAAAACGTCGAAAAAGGCGTCTATAACAGCGTGCTCTCCAACTGGTACGCCGACTATTTTGACCCCGAAAACTTTGTTCAGCCCTTCCTCACCTGCGACGCTGGCTCCGAAGCAGAACTCTGTACATCTGGTGAAAGCCAAAGCAACGGCTCCTTTTACTACAGCACTCGGGCCAATGAGCTAGTCACCGCGCAAAACGCCGAAAGCGATCCCGCCAAACGCAATGCCATCTTTGATCAGCTACAGGATCTTATGGTCGAAGACGTTCCCTACATTCCGCTGTGGCAAACCAAAGACTATGTCTTCACCACAGATAATGTCAGCGACGTGGCCATACAACCCAACCAGCAGCTGCTGCTATGGCAAATTGACAAGCAAAATGCGGAGGTGGCTAGTTAACTAGGCAGTTAGCTAGGTCAATTGACCATGTCTTCTCGCACCAGCGCCCTTAGGGTCTACATTACCTCTCGCCTTCTGCTTGCCCCGCTGATGATTTGGTTGGCCACAACGGTGGTGTTTCTGCTCATCCATGCGGCTCCCGGCGATGTGGTTGATGTCAAACTCGGCCCCAAAGCCCCAGAAGCCCTAAAAGCCGCCATGCGAGCAGAAATGGGGCTAGATCAGCCACTTTATGTTCAGTACTTCCGCTATCTCAACCAGCTGCTGCATTTTGACTTAGGCTCTTCAACCTTCACTCAGGGACAGTCCATTGCTCAAGTCATTGGCGACTACTTCCCCGCAACGGCAGAACTGACCATCTGTGGCATGATTGTCGCGGCCATTGTGGGCCTTACCATCGGATCTATCGCCGCTTCTCGGCCTAACAGCGCCATTGACGCAGGCGGCAGGCTGTTTGGCATTGTCACCTATGCGCTGCCAATGTATTGGTTCGGCATGATTTTGCAGCTGATCTTTGCCGTTCAGCTAGGCTGGTTTCCCATTGGATCTCGCTTTCCGCTTAGCGAAATTGCCTACAGCGGCCCCACTGGCCTCTATCTGTTAGACAGTCTGATCCATGCCGATTTGGGCCAGTTCTTCACGGCGCTCCACTATCTCACCCTGCCGAGTCTTACCCTTGGCATCTTAATCAGCGGTGTTTTTGAGCGCATTGTCAGAGTAAATTTGCGCCGAACCCTCAAGTCTGACTATGTTGAAGCGGCCAGAGCTAGGGGCATTTCAGAGTTTCGGATTATCACCGCCCACGCGCTTAAAAACGCCATGATTCCGGTGATCACTATCTTAGGACTGACGTTTGCAGCCATGTTAGGCGGCGCAGTCCTCACTGAAGTTACCTTTGATTGGCCTGGGCTTGGCAATCGACTATACCAGGCCATTTCGCAGCGCGATGCCGACATGGTGCAAGGGCTCATGGTATTTTTCTCAGCGATTGTTGTGGTGATTAGTATCGCGATTGATGTGCTCAACGCCTATGTTGATCCCAGAATTCGATATTAACGACCGGTATTCACGACGATATTTATAATCAAATCAATCAGATCAATCAAACCAATCAGATCAATCAAACCAATCAGATTCATCTCATCAGATCAATATTCACGACAAAATTGTCCAGATTAGGCAAATTCCAGCTCGGACTAACTCCCGCTTGGACTAACTCCCGCTCGGGCTAAGAATCAGCCTAAAAAACCAATCTTAAAATCGGTGTTAACCTGTTTTATAGCATCAGTTTTTCTGATAACGTAATAAAACGTTAGTTATCTTTTACGGACAGCAATACAGCTAGAACCCTCGGCTAACCAAATCGGATAAGCAAATCTGATAAGCAAAATCGAAGAATTTCCCTAGCACCCCATCATGCTTTCTCTCAAGACAGACCTTCTTTTATCGGAAGCTTGCGCACACCGCGTATCTCCTGCCCTATTAGCCCTCAAGCGATTTGCAAGAGGCATTTTTAAACAAGCCAGCATTGGAGTCGTCGCGCTGCTGGTTATCTTAAATCTAGGCGTTCATCCTCACGAAATAGGGCCACACACAAGCGCTTATACAGCGACAGAACTGACGGCCTCTGATTTAATAACGACTCCAGCGCCTCGCCCAACGCCTCGCCCAACGTCTCCCACTGTTGAAGCGGCTGCGACTGCACGCCAACATACGCGCCAACATACGCGCCAACATGCCGGTGAGATCCCAACCGATCACATTCTGTCCGCTAGCTTGACCGACCATCACCTCACCAGTGCTCGACTCTCTATCCCGACAGCACCCTATCCGGTTATGGTGAGCACTGCCGAAAAAAATAGCCGTTAGGTAAAAGATCATTGACGAACCTGCGTAAAGTCCAGGCTAATTCTTGGATTAAAAAACTTAAAAGGATAGGGATAGGTGCAGTCATCGGGACTATTGGGTTGAGTGCGATCGCTCCTCATTCAATGAGTGCTGATTCAATGAGTACTGATTCAATAAGTACTGAGCCAATCAGCTGCGAGTTTTTCTCCGAACCCCAGCGCTACAACACCCAAACCAGCAACGAGGCCATTGTCATTGGGCCACAGCCCAACCAGCACTATCGCGTGATTGTAAACACCACAGATAGCGCAACGCTCACCGCGATTCGAGCATGCGTACTAGATGCCTTTGCCACCCGCTCCCATCTAGGGGAGTACATTCAGGTGGGCAGCTTCAGCCAGCGCAGCGATGCCGAAACCATTGCCCGCCTCTTAAAACGAGCAGGCTATCCGGCAAGAACTCTCTACATTCGCTAAATGTCGCTAAATATCGTTAAATATCGCCGTAAACCAAGAATCCTTACATAATCAAGCATCATTGAGAGGTAATTTCATTAAAACCACTCATTTCGTATGCTCCTATGTTCAGGAAGCATGGGATATTGAAAGGGTTCTTGATATGCGTTCTCCTCAAAATTAGTTGGTTAGTCACACAAAGTTTTATAGGGCATTCAATAAATTCGGCTTAGCCACGCTCATCCTGGGTTTGGTGCTAACCCTTTTACTCGACATGGGATCTGGAATTACCCAGACAAAGCCGGTCACACTACAGGGCAATCGCTGGCTCACAATTGAGCAAGTCACTGGTCAGGTCAACTTTACGCCCTATCAAGGAACCCGTCGTCCCGCTCGCAGGGGCGATCGCCTATCTGTTGTCGGCGATGTGCTTGAAACCAACGCCGATGCAGCCGCGCGGCTCACTATCGACCAGCAAACTGGCTTTGTCGCGATCGCTGAAAACAGCCGAGTACAGGTACAAGCCCTCAGCATCACCCCCAACGGTGGTCGCATTACCGCGCTCAATGTCAGCAGAGGCCAAGTACGCCTCAGAATCCGCCCGCTGACTAACCCCGAAACCGAAATAGAAATCCATACCCCTGCTGGCGTTAGCGGCGTACGCGGCACCGATTTTGGCGTCACCGTTCAACCCGATGGCCAAACTGGCGTCGCAACGCTAGAAGGCAGCGTCGCCGTCAGCGCCGAAATGCAAACCGTCGCCGTCAATGCCGAGATGCAAACCTCCGTCTACCCAGGCGAAGCGCCCGAGCCACCCGAACCGCTGCGAAACGATCCCACCCTATTCGTCGAACGGCTGGTCAAGCTACCTAACAGCACCACCGAAACATCACTAGTCAGGCTCACGGGCTACACTGACAAAGTCAATTTACTCAAAGTAAATGATGATTTAAAAAGGCTGAGTCGGACGGGCCGATTTGACCTGGTTGTACCTATTTTCAATTCACCAGGTTCTGAGCCTGGGCAACTACGCATCTTAGCCACGGTGATTACGCCGCTGGGAACCGAACAGCGCTATGACCTAGTCGTACCGTAACATGTGTATTCGGTGATATCTGTCAACGATTCAACCCATGCTCTCTAAAATCCGACGGTTCTCAGGTCTGAATCGCCTGCTGCGCAAAAGACTTGGCTGCATCATCCCGAGCCTAGTCGCCAGCTTAATTGTCGCCGCGCTCATTCAGCTGAATGTTTGGGTGCCACTAGAGCGTGCGGTCAATAATCAAATGATGGTCTGGCGAGGCACTCGCGACTGGGACAGCCGCATCGTCATGATCAGCATTGATAATAAAACCCTTGATGCTTATGGACAGTTTCCAATTTCGCGAGAGTATTACGCAGACTTACTCCTCAAACTGATTCAAGAAGAGTCCAGCGTTGTTGCTTTTAATATTTTGTTTGCCGATGGTTCAACCTCCAGCCGAGCTCCAGATAGCAGCGCCATTAATGCCAAACTCGCAAACGCAATAGCCACCTCAGGCAATGTCATCATCGGACAAGCCTGGGATGAAGAGGGGTTAGCGCTGCTGCCGGTGCCCGTGCTGGCAGATACGGTCATCGCTGTTGGCCATCTACAGTTCGAGAGCGATCCTGACGGCATTGTTCGCCGTGTCCCCATCACCTGGGACAATGTTCCGACGCTAGGGGCCGCGACCGTTCAAGCGTACAGCCTACAAAAAGAGCTCATCAGCATTCCGAGCAACCTTCAAACGCTACATATCAACTGGCCCAACTCTGCTACCCAGCTCACAACACTCAGCCTAGTCGATGTGCTAGGCGGCAACATCCCAGCTAAATATCTTAAAGACAAAATTATCATCGTCAGCTACGGTGCAACCGCTGGTCAGGTTCAGCTACGTACCCCTTTTGATCGTCTGCGGCCAGTGCCAGCGGGCTATCTGCACGCCGCCGTAATTGATACGCTACTCAAGCAAAACTGGCTGCGCCCAATTTCGAGCAACGTTATTATCCTGATCGTACTGATAGGCAGCCCCCTCTTTGGGGCGCTGCTGTATCGGCGAACGACCTTTGTGCAGCTGCTTATTGGCATTGGCGCATTCGTAGCATGGCTAGTCATTTGTATGGTGGCACTGTACTTTGACTATTTACTACCAGTAGTACCACCCCTGGCAACTTTGGGGCTGACAGGCGCCACGGTTATTACCCTTAGCCACCTACAGTCCAATGCCCTCCTACAGGTGCGATCGGCCTTTCTTAACACCATCAGCCACGAGATCCGCACCCCGCTAAACGCCATTGTCAACCTCTCAGAAATGCTGCAAGAGACCCAGCTAGACAACCGTCAAAGGGAATTTGCCGAAACACTCAATACTAGCTCTCAAACGCTACTAGCCCTTATTAACGATGTTCTTGACTTTTCTAAAATTGAGTCGGGACGGCTGACCATTGAGGCCTATCCGGTTAGGCTCAACGATACGCTTGAGCGCTGCCTTGAAATGCTCTCTCCCAAAGCCGCTGAGAAAGACTTAGAGCTGGTGTATTCTATTGCACCAGGAACGCCCACAGTGGTTATGAGCGACCCGGTACGGCTTCAGCAAATTTTGCTCAACCTGCTCAGCAACGCGATTAAATTCACAGCAACAGGAGAGATTTCAGTTCAAGTCCAGGCGATTGTACTGGCGAGCAATCCGTCTCTATTTTCGCTTAAGCAGCGGCAAGTCATCCAGTGGATGCGCAGTTTACAGTCTAACGCTCGGGCCAACACTCGGGCCAACGCTCGGGCCAACGCTCGGGCCGCTTCCGCGACTAAGCTTCAGCCACCACCTTCCGCCGACTATCGCATCGGCAACCTCTACGAAATTCGATTCGCCGTTCATGACACAGGCATTGGCATTCCGCCCGAGCGTATGGGCCAGCTCTTTAAGCCCTTTAGCCAGGTGAGTACAGCAACAACCCGCAAGTATGGCGGCACGGGCCTGGGGCTTTCTATTAGTAAACGACTCAGCGATCGCATGGGCGGTGATTTGTGGGTCAGAAGCTATCCTGGCCAGGGGAGTACGTTTTACTTTACAGTCCAAGCATACGAAGCCTTGCCTCACTTATCCCTTGGGGCAACCAGCAAAACAGGTCACCAACCCACTTACCTCACAGGGCTCAACGGCGCCCGAATACTGCTGATTGACCGCAACATAACCCGCCGCTCTCAGCTGAATTGGGAGCTTCAGCTATTGGGCATTCGGCTAGCACAGGCCACCTCACTTTCTGAGGCGCTAGCGTTTGTGCAAAACGGCCCCACCTTCGACGGCCTTATTTTAGACGAAGCCATTCTCTATAGCCCTGAAGAATGCGCTACCACCATCCAAACACTTCGCCAAACAGCTCGCAACGATTATCTGCCCGTCATATTGCTGAGTAAGCTACGGGCTCAAGCCCATCATCCCCCTATTGGTTCTCTACTCAGCCAAACAACCATCATCTGGAAACCGGTCAAGCAAGCAGCACTCTATCAGGCCCTGCGCTCCATTGAGGCCATCTCGCTCTCACTTTCAGGCAGCAATAACAACAGCAACAGAGCCCCAGCGATTGAACCTGCCCTAAAGCGCACGCTAGACGGCCCTTTGGAACCCGATTCAAAGCAATCCCCAGAACCCTCTTCAGAGCGCTCTCCAGAACACTCTCCAGAGTGCTCTCCCGAATGCTCTCCCGAATGCTTTCCAGAAAGTGGTCATCTCGCTTTAGAACCTTCCCTAGAACCCAGTCATCCAGTTAGCCTCGACATTTTGATTGCCGAAGACAACCCGGTCAATCAGCGCGTGGCTCTGCGATTGCTAGAACTACTGGGCTACCAAGCCGATATCGCGGCATCCGGGCTAGAGGTTCTGACCGCGCTTAACCGTCAGCGCTATGACGTGATTCTAATGGATATGCGAATGCCTGACCTCGACGGGATTGAGACCACTCGTCAAATTCGCCAAATGCCTCAGTACAAAGATATTTGGATTATCGCCATGACAGCCAATGCAATGGAGCGCGATCGCCAGCGATGCTTCGCTGTAGGCATGGACGACTATTTAAGCAAACCCATCAACCGCAACGCGCTCAATCAGGCCCTCAAACGCTGCCCAGCCGACCGCCCCTGACGGCCAAAAACGTTCGTCAGGTCGTACAAAATAAGGCTTTGTTCTGTAATGTGGCTCATTTCTGTCCGGCTCAGTTTATTCTGAGGCTGAAGGAGGTTTTATCAGGTTCTAACGGCCCTACTTTCTTTATCAATTTTTTTGTCAATTTCTCTATTAATCTAGTTTCTCTATCAATTTAGTTTCTCTTCTGTTTGGTCTATCGCGATGACTCGCAATCTATACGCGCTTTTAGTTGGCATTAATAAGTACGACGAGCAGTCGCACATTCCGGAACTAAAAGGCTGTCTGAACGATATTCAGGGTATGCAAACCTATTTAGACAGCCGAATCGACAAAAACGAATTTGGCCTCCGGCTACAGATACTCACCAATGACCAGGCCACCCGGCGAGGCATTATCGATGGCTTTCGACAGCACTTAGCTCAAGCCACCGCTGAGGACATCGTGCTGTTTTACTATGCAGGCTATGGGAGCAAAGCAACTGCCCCCAAAGACTTTTGGCCAGTAACCCAGCTCACTCCCCACAGCCGTCAGCTAGAAACGCTGGTGTGCTATGACAGCCGCATGGATGATGCTCATTGGGATCTAGCGCGAATAGAGTTGGACCAGCTAATCGCTGAAGTCACACAGAACGGGACGCATATCACCGCCATCCTAGACAGTAGCTGTGCTAGCCCCACGGCGAGCCGTTCAACAGGAAACCCTACCGCAGCCCGTAGCCTAGCTCCAGACCAACGGCTACGATCAATCGATAGCTTTATTGTGTCACCTGAGGTCGCCCGAAATCGAGCCCTTCAGAACCAAGCCCTCCAGAACCAAGCCCTCCAGAACCAGGCCCTCCAGAACCAGGCCCTCCAAAGCAGAAACCGTAAGCATGCCCTAGCACCTACACGGGCAAATATTCCGCGCCAAAACACCCTGCCCAAAACCGTTACCTTATCTGCCGCTTCAGGGCTAAGTTCAGCGCATGAGTACTTTGGGGCAGCCCAGCCCAAGGGCGCATTCTCACATTTTTTACAGCAGTCACTGGCTCAAACCAATGGCCCATTGAGCTGTTTGGATCTCCTCAGGCGTACGCAGGCACTTTTGCTCAGCAGCTTGCCGAGCCAGCAACCCGACATACAGGCATCACCAGGCGCCGGTTCCGCCAGTTTGGATCAGCCCTTAGATCAGCCCTTTTTAATGGGTGCGATCGCCCCCTATCCGCCCTACTTCACCGTTAGCCATCATCCTGAAGATGGCTGGATTATTGACGGCGGCATCGCTCATGGCCTATCTGCACCCTTGAGCCAGGCCAGCCGTGAGACCACTCAGCTAGCCTTATTTCCTTACTACACCCAACCCGATCAAATGGAGCATGTGGCCGAGGCTATTGCCCAAGCCAACATCACCGGGGTATACGCCCGATTTAGCAAAATTGAAAGCGCTGGTCTAAAGGCCGCTAAAGCAACCGATATTTTCAAAGCGGTGGTCACTAAAACATCATTGCCCTTATGCAAAGTGCGGGTTGAAGGCGACACAGCTGGCGTTAAGCTGCTGACAGAGGCGATCGCGACCGCTAGCCTAAAACAGCAACCGGCCCAAGATGTGCAACCCTTGGTTCACTATGTGCACTATGTGCAGCTCGTGAGCGCCAGCGAAGGCGCCGCGATTAAGGTCAGGGCTAGCGAAGGCGCCTATCAGATTATGCCGCCAGAATGCGATCGCCCCTGGATGCCCCCCATTTGCGGCTACAGCAACCAAAACGCAGACACCATTGTCAAAGCACTAGAGCATATCGCCCGATGGAAAACCATTGTCGAGCTGGCCAACCCGGCCAACAGCCAGATTCAGGGCACCGTCAAGCTCAAAATTTATACCGGCGCAGAACCCGATAAAGAAGCCGCCACCGAAATCACCGACGCGCAGATCCGACTGACCTACCAACCCGCAGAGTCAGCGCTCACTGATTCAAAAAGCGCAGGCCAGCCCGCACCCTCATGGACGCCCGAACGGTTCCGCATTAAGTTGCACAACACCAGCAACCAGCCGCTTTACTGTGCTCTCTTTTACATCAATGACCGATTCAGAGCCGCCTCTATCAAACCCGACAGCGAACATAGCATTGTGCAGCTACAGCCCAATCAAGAAATGTGGTTTGCCGACGGCGCAGCGCTCAACAGCAGCGTGCCCGACAGTCTGTGGCAGCAAGGCATCACCGAATGCCAGGAGAGCCTAAAACTGATTGCTTGCACTCACCCGTTTGACCCCCTGCTGCTGAACCTAAGCGAACTAGAGATTAACCAATCCACAAATCAGCCTACCGGCGATGCTAAACCGCCTGGCTCGCAAGCGGCAACGCAGCCTCCTCAAGGCGGCAGCTTGAACCGACTGATGTATCAAGTTCACAGTCGCAACCCCATCACAACCGAACCTGCTGCCGCCTACGACGACTGGATTACAAATCAAATTACCTTTACCTTTGTTCGTCCGCTGCTGCCCGTAGCGCTCAGCAACCAAACTCAAAACCGCAACAGCACTGTTATTGGCACCAATCGCAGCGCCGTCAGCCAAAACGAAGCGAGCTGGATAGTCAAGGCACATCCCCATCCCCAGTTACAGGCCAATGCTCAGCTAGTAACGGTTGCCCAGGCGATGCTGGGCTTAAGCCATTCAAATACGCGGAATGCTGACGAGCTGCCACTACCCCCAGGGCAAATGGCCCCTTTTCAGTTCACATCGGGTCGCACCAGTGACGCTGGACTTAGCGTCCTTGCGCTGAGTGAGATAAAGGCTGTAGACACAGTGACCGCAGAGCAACCACTACGGATTGAAACCAATGTCTCTTTAGGCGAGGGCCAGCAGCTACTGCCGGTTGCTTTTAACGGTGAATCTTACGTGCCCTTAGGATATGGCACCACCCAAAACGGCACCACCCAAAACGGCACCACCCAAAACGGCACCACCCAAAACGGCACCACCCAAAACGGCACCACCCAAATAGTGATTAGCCGCCTGCTCAGAGCTGATCGGGCCCCATCAGCGGAACTTGTTACGCAACGTAGCGGCCATGTTGCCCTAGCGCCTATCTACATTTTCTTTCGACAGCTTGATCAATCCACGCAGAGCGCCAATACTGTAGAGTCTCTTTCCCTTACTAGAAATCTTAAGAATAGAAATCCTAAAAATCAACAAAATAAACCAGAGGCAAGTATAACAATGCCACCGCCGCCACCGCCTAAGCAGCCAAGCAGGCAAGTTCCAGAACCGATCCCGCCGAACTTAAGTCTGGCCGATCCCATGCAGCCCGAGCCTGCGCCGATTAAGCCCGAGCCGGAGCGTCTACCTGTGCAACCAGATTCTGTGCAACTAGAGTCCGTACAACCAGAGCCTGTACAGCTAGAACTTGTGCAACCAGAGGCGATACAGCCAGAGTCTGTGCTGCAATCAGAGCCTATACAGCCAGAGTCTGTGCTGCAACCAGAGCCTATACAGCCACCTGTACAACCACTGCCTGTACAATCACTGCCTGTACAACCACTGCCTGTACAGCCAAACAACCAGCCGATAGATCCGAGTGAAGTTTATGCCCCGGCAAGGGAGCGATCGCCTCAATCAACCGTTTCCCCGATCATGGCAGCTTGGGTACTCGTGACTGGCACACTCACACTCATCGTGGCACTCGCTTGGATTCAATACTTTCAATCCGGTTTACAACCCGCTCCTGACCCAGAAACCACTACTGACCCAAAAACCACTATTGAAGAGCCCATCTCACCCCCTAGCGCTCCCGACACAGACACATAAGCACACAGACACCAAATGCATACACATTAGCCTTCTCGGCAAGTATGCATCCGCACTGTGCGACAAATGTGCGACAAAATGTGCGATCGCCTAATGGCTACTCAGCCTTAGTTTCTGACTTCTCACCATCCACTGAAGTATCAGCGGTATCAGTGGGCTCAGCCGCCGCTTTGGCTTTAGCCTCATCGCGAGCTTGCTTCTCAGCTTCGCGTTTGGCCTTTTTCTTTTTCTCAGCCTCTACCATGTCCTGCATGACCGCTTGAGCCTGCGCCATTGTCTCCAAGTTACCGCGATATAGATCCACGTCCTTCTTCAGCAGATCGTTATTAAAGCCCAGGGTTTCTGCCAGTTCATCTAGCAGCGCTTCCCGCTTATCCTTGTCTTGAATCGACGCTGAATCAATCGCTTCTAGCACATTGTATAGGCCAGTTGCAAACAGGCGGCTGTACTTAAACTTAGGATTTGTAATCACCTTGTGCAGGTTGCCCTTGAGCGCATCGCTACCGTTGCTCTTAGCCTCTTCCAGCAGCGACTTAAACGCATCAATAGAAGGCACAGCACTGCCCGCAGCTATTACCTCTTGGGCATCGCGGCGATACTGCTCTGGATCGCCTTCTACCGCCTTGATAATGGCCGTGTAAATTTCAGGTCTATCCGCTTCGGGCTGGTAACCAGCCATAAATCGGTCGAACACGCTAATCACGCCTAGTGCAAAAATAGAATCGTAGGCAAAATCAACATTGACCAATAGCAGATGCATTTCTACCATCAGCTCTTCAACCACACGGCGGTAGATCGCGCTAATGGGGCGAGTGTGCGCGCCATAGAAGGCTCTTTTTGTATCTGAAACCGTGCGGACGTTATTCACAAGTAAACGCTCTTTTAGTTGAATACTATTTGTAAACATATTGTTACGCTTCTCAGTCGCTTTGCCAAGCTGTTTATTACGCTTTTGTGTTTCTAATGAGACTCTTTTGAACCTATTTTCATGATATGACTAACGCTCCTTTCGACATCCTTGTTAGCTACCTAGCGGGCGAGTTTGAAAATCAGGCCCAGGCCGCAGCCGAGCCAACTTGGTTCGTGCATCTCAAGCTGTGGCAAAGACCCATCCCGCAGCTGTCTTCAAAGGATGTCTGCACATTGTTTTTAGAGCAGGCCAGCGTCAAACTCAATCAGTCGCCCTACCGGCAGCGAATATTTCAGCTGAGCCGTACCCCCGAAAAGCTCAGAGGACAGTATTTTGCCCTGGCAAATCCCGCTCAGTTTATCGGTGCAGGGAAACAGCCTGAACTGCTCAAAACGATGACAGCCAACGATTTGGTGAGATTGCCTCACAGCTCAGCAAATGTTGAGTATCAGGCGCTCGGTCAGTCGGGCTATCAATTTCAGGTCGCTTTGCCAGACGACCAGTTATGTAGTTTTGAGTACAACGGGCAAAAGCGCTACGTTTATTTGGGGTTTGATATTGGGCCTACAAAATCTTCTACAGCGATGGCGGCAAATAATGCAAATAATGCAAATAATGCAAACAATATAGTGCTATTGACCCATGACAAAGGGATAGACCCCGACACAGGCCGGGGTCTATGGGGGGCTTTGATGGGGCCGTTTCAAATGATTAAATGCTAGGCAACGGCAGCCCCATAGGGAGCTTTTAGCGCTTCTTCTTCCGTTTCATAAATATCGAAAACGGAGTCCATCATAGTGACTTCAAACACTAGCTTGGCTTCGGGATGTACGTTACAAATGCGAAAGCTGCCGTCAATTTTGTCGGCATCGCGCATTCCGGCAACTAAAGAGGTCAGCCCTGAACTATCAATAAAATTGACTTCACTGAGGTTAACCAAAACATGGGGGTTTTCTTCAGAAATCATCTCTTGTAGCTTGAGACGAAACTGCCAAGCTGTGGTGATATCTAGCCGCCCGGTGGGGGCCAAAATCACAACCTGCTCTCCGCTTGGGGCGGTAAAATCTCGCTGCTCCATACCGTTGTTGCCACTCATTTTTTAAAGATCAAAGGGTGCTAGTGACGCACCGTTTGATCTTTAGAGTGCCCAAGGCAAAGAACTGATGCTCACACCTCCATGGAGGCCCAGTCTTGAGCCTTTAAGAAGACGTCGTACAGCTTGGCTTCTGGGGTGTTTGGCTCGGGGTGGTAGTTGTACTCCCAGCGCACCATCGGCGGCATCGACATTAGGATAGACTCAGTGCGGCCATTCGTTTGCAAGCCAAATAGAGTGCCTCGGTCAAAAACGAGGTTGAACTCTACATACCGACCACGACGATAGAGCTGGAAGTCCCGTTCTCTGTCGCCATATTCGGTGTTGGCCTGCTTTTCAACGATGGGGATATAGGCGGGCAAAAAGGCGTCGCCGCAGTCTACTGCGAAATCAAAAATTTCTTCCCAGGTGCGTTTGGGGGCGCTGCCGATTTGCTTGCTGTAGAGCGCGGCAGGCCCGTCCTGATTGTGACCGCGATATAGCTCACCGCGCTGACCGTTTTGATAGTCAAAAAAGATGCCGCCAACGCCTCTGGGTTCGGCGCGATGCTTGAGGAAAAAGTATTCATCGCACCAGCGCTTGAAGTTGGGATAGTACTGGGGATTATGGCGATCGCACACTGCCTTCAGCGTTTTGTGAAAATGAATCACATCGGCTTCGGTAGTGTAATAAGGCGTTAGATCAATTCCGCCGCCAAACCACCAAACCGGGCCAGCCTCAAAATAGCGGTAATTGAGATGCACAGTAGGCACATAGGGATTGCGCGGGTGCAGCACCATTGAAGTGCCCGTGGCATAAAACTTGTGACCCTCGGCCTCAGGGCGCTTACTTAAGATAGAAGGCGGCAGCTTATCACCCCACACTTCAGAAAAGCCCACGCCGCCCTGCTCAAAAATATTGCCTTGCTTCATCACGCGCGATCGCCCACCACCGCCCTCAGGACGCTGCCAAGCATCTTCTTGAAACTTACCCTCGCCATCAACGGCTTCTAGCTTCTTACAAATGCGATCCTGCAACCCCTTAAAGGCTTCACTCACCCTATGTCTAGAGTCTTCAGGCGGCAAAGTCAGACCGGGGGGCTTTTTAGCACCCTCTGCAGGGGCTTCTTTGGAGGTTTCTCTGGAGGCTTCTTTGGAAATTTCTCCAGGAATCTCTCCAGGAATCTCTCCGGGAGTCTCTAAAGAAGCTTCTGGGCGGATGGCCTTTGTAGGGGAGATCGTCATAGTTTCTAAGTAACGGCACGTCTTAGTAACGGCATGTCTTAAGTAACAGCCTAAAGCGAATGGAAAGGTTGAAACAATCCTCTTATGTTAGTCAAACACGATTTGGAATGACTGATTACTTTTTTGAAACAGAGCGTGACAATCTGTGACAAAAAGGGGGCAACACCGCTAGATGACGCGCTCATCAGAAGCTTCACAATCGACTAAACTAAATAGAGATACTCAGGAATATTACGGAGCTACTGAACGACACTAAGCAAGCGACATTGAGTAAAAAATTAAGTAAAAAAGACCCCCAAGAGTGACCAGAGTGATGGCAGAGCGATGCTAAAAAGAGCGATGGCAAAAGAGCCATGGAAAAGCCTTTTTCTTCACGCAGCATCTCTGCCGGAGATTAGGAGAAACACCATGCAGTGGCTTCGCTTCAAAAGAAAGAGCCTAATCAAGCCAGGAACCTCAACCTCAAGTTCACAGGACTCACAGCGATCGCAGGGCCTATGGAACGGAGCCTGGATTAGCGGCACTTGTGAGAGCAACTATTGGACCGCTAGCACCGCCCCTGCCGAAACCCTCTGGCAAATGGTCACCAATCTGGCTGACCTTAGCAGCTGGCATCCGCTCATTACCTCTACCAACGCCCCCCAAGGACAAAGCGCCAAGCCAGGACTAATTTACCGTGCGGTCATGCCCTACTTACCCATCTCCACTCAAATATTCGTGGAGCGTGTACTGCCTGGCGAGCTGCTCAGTATTCGGCTGTTTCCGCTACCCGGACTGCAAGAACGAGTGACTTACCGAATCGTCTCAACGCTTTGCGGCACCTGTGTTCTGTACTCCATCAATCTAAGCGGATGGCTCTCCCCCCTCGCTTGGCCCGTCGTTAAACCCCATGCGACCAAAGTTGCCGCCGCCCTTGTGGAAGCCGCCGAACAGCATATGTCTGGTGCCACCACCTCGCCTAAACTAGAAAAACGACTAGAAAAAAAATTAGGAAAAAGCTCAAAAGCTCGCAGAAAAGATATTTTCGGCAATCCGCTTTAGCTAGCCCGATTTAGCCCCTTCACATCGAGGAATGATGCTCAAGCCGCAGCGTTGAGCGTTAGTATTTTCTAGTAAGTCTGCCGGTCAACCGCTTACTCACCAGAACTCACCTAAAAGCCCACCCGCAAAATGACTCAAACGCTCGACGCAGCATCCGTCTTAGAAGTCCTTAAACCCGTACAGGATCCAGAGCTGCAAAAAAGCCTCGTAGCCCTCAACATGATCCGCAACGTCAGGGTAGAAGGCGGCAGTGTAGATTTCACCCTGGTGCTCACAACACCTGCCTGCCCACTCCGAGAATTTATCAAGGAAGACTGCGAGAAAGCCGTCCGTACCTTGCCAGGAGTTGAAAGGGTAGGCATAGAAATCACTGCCGAAACACCTCAGCAAAAGGCACTGCCTGATCGCACGGGCATTGACGGCGTCAAAAACATCTTTGCTGTCACTAGCGGCAAAGGCGGCGTTGGCAAAAGCACCGTGGCGATTAATATTGCCGTCGCGTTGGCCAAAACAGGCGCAGCTGTGGGCCTCATTGACGCCGACATCTATGGCCCAAATGCACCGACGATGATGGGGCTCGCTGAAGCCAACGTCACGGTTCGCAACGACAACGGCCAGGATGTGCTAGAGCCTGCCTTTAACCACGGCGTAAAAATGGTTTCTATGGGATTTTTGATTGACAAAGATCAGCCGGTGGTGTGGCGCGGCCCTATGCTCAACGGTGTGATTCGTCAGTTTTTGTATCAGGTGCAGTGGGGCGAATTAGACTATTTGGTGGTAGATATGCCGCCGGGGACAGGCGATGCACAGCTCACCCTTGCTCAAGCCGTACCGATGGCAGGTGCGGTCATTGTCACGACCCCTCAGGCAGTCGCGCTTTCAGACGCGCGGCGCGGGCTTAAGATGTTTGAGCAACTCAACGTGCCCATTCTCGGGCTAGTGGAAAATATGAGCTACTTTATTCCGCCCGATATGCCGGATAAAAAATACGCTATTTTTGGTGCGGATGGTGGTGAAAAAGCAGCGGAAGAGTTAGGGGTCGAGCTATTAGGTAAAGTGCCTTTAGAGATGCCTGTACGAGAAGGGGGGGATAGCGGCTTACCGATTGTGCTCGCTCAGCCCGAATCGGCCTCGGCTATGGCGCTGATGAGTATCGCTAAGCGGACCGCTGCTAAAATTTCCGTTGCGGCTTTGACTTAGAATTTTAGAAATTCAAATCATTGCCGGTCTGGGGCCTTTTTGGTTGGCCTTTTCATGGCCTTTCATCAGAAGTGGCTTAGGCTAGCTTGGTTGACAGCGACATGCAGTGTAACCATTACGGTGTGGCGCACTTTCCTAATTTTGAATTTTGCTAATTTAAATTGCTATGACGACCTATTCATCTGGTTCTGTATTCAAAAAACGCTGGAAAAGGCTATCTCACGGCTGGCAAGGCGTAGATTGGCTGTTATTTGTGCTGCCAATGGGTATCACTATTTTCTCGAGTGTTTTAATTAGCAGTACGCAGAAGTACACGGGCGAAAGTGGATATGCCATCAACCATGCCATTTTAGGCATGATAGGATGTGGGCTAGCACTATGGATTGCCCGCACTCGCTATGAAATGCTGCTGCAATGGCGGTGGATTATCTATGTCGCAACTATCGCTTCGCTGGTGGCGGTCATGGCGATAGGAACCGAAGGGTTAGGCGCACAGCGTTGGATTAATGTTTTTGGCTTTTACGTACAGCCTTCAGAATTTGCCAAGCTAGGGGCTATTATCACCTTGGCGGCAATGCTGAAGGATCGGGATGCGCCGACCCTATATGGTATGGGGAAGGCATTGGCGATTACCTCAGTGCCTTGGGCGCTGGTTTTTTTGCAGCCTGACTTAGGAACATCGCTAGTATTTGGCGCGATTGTGATTGGCATGCTGTACTGGAGCGGCATCCATCCTGGCTGGCTGGTTTTAATGGTCTCGCCGCTGGTTTCGGCGATTTTGTTTGAGATTTCAATCCCAGCATGGATCTTTTGGGTGGTGGCGATGGGCGTGGTGGCTTTTCGGTCACTACCTTGGTGGTCGTGGTATAGCGGCATTGTGGCTATTGTGGTCAATTTGGCATCGGGTAAGCTTGGCGAAGTGATGTGGGGCGTGCTAAAGGACTACCAAAAGGATCGTTTGATCCTCTTTTTAGACCCGGATAAAGATCCGCTGGGCGGTGGCTATCACCTGATTCAGTCACGAATTGCCATTGGGGCTGGAGAGCTATGGGGCCGAGGGCTGTTTCACGGGACGCAAACGCAGCTGAGCTTTATTCCGGAGCAGCATACGGATTTTATTTTTTCGGCGGTGGGTGAGGAATTAGGGTTTGTAGGTGGTGTAGCGCTGCTGCTGGCTTTTTGGCTAATTTGCCTGCGGCTGGTGATGATCGCGCAAAACGCAAAGGACAACTTTGGCTCTTTGCTGGCGGTAGGCGTGCTCTCCATGATTGTATTTCAAGCAGTTTTAAACATCTGCATGACCATTGGGCTAGCACCCATTACCGGAATTCCCCTGCCTTGGATGAGCTATGGACGCTCGGCCCTGTTAACTAATTTTATTGCGATTGGCATTGTGGAGTCGGTGGCGAACTACCGATTTAA
Source organism: Phormidesmis priestleyi Ana (assembly GCA_001314865.1). Classification (GTDB taxonomy): domain Bacteria; phylum Cyanobacteriota; class Cyanobacteriia; order Phormidesmidales; family Phormidesmidaceae; genus Phormidesmis; species Phormidesmis priestleyi_B. The sequence goes on from LJZR01000012.1 coordinate 29,284, forward strand.
GCTCAAGTTTTGAACCTGGGCTATGCATCCAATGATGGCTATAAGTGGCTATAAGTTTGCAAGATATATAAGCTTGCAAGATATATCTTTGCAAGAAAACTCAGCCGGAAAGCAACTGACGCTAGAGGGCGGTGATATGACATTCCGCCGCGCTCTAGCGCTATTCATATTGTTATTGAATTGGTGTAGCTGAGTAGCTAGTAGCTGTCGTCGCCAGTGACGGTTTTAATGCCGAGAGTATGGTTGGCCTCGTGGAGTCGTTCAGCGATCGCATCTCTCCAATTGAGGCTGATTTTGGGGTTCGCGAGTACCTGCTGTGCGCTCTCACGGCACTGGGCACTCTCGGTAGTTTCCATAGAGTCGATATTAGCCAAATCTTCGTAGAGCTTTTGTAACGGAATCTTTTGCTCGGGTTTCTGTTTGACGGTATCTGATACTACACCAGAGGTCATTTCAGGCATGGTCTAATTCTCCTGTTGGAATAGGGGTTGCCAAATACGTTTAATTATATGGAGCTAGCGTAATTAAGCGTAATTTGACGCTGTAGGATATTGTGGCCGCTGTTTGAGCCTAAGCCGCTCGTTGGTCAAGAAGATTCACAGAGAAACACACAGCGCGTAGTTTTAGTTAGTACTTCTTAAAAGAAACATTCATGCTGCTATCGCCTCAAGAAAAAGACAAGCTGCTGATTTTTACGGCAGCATTAGTGGCCGAAAGACGCAAAGAACGCGGCCTAAAGCTGAACTACCCGGAGGCAGTGGCCTATATTTCGGCGGCGATTATGGAAGGGGCTCGCGATGGCAAAACCGTCAGCGAGCTGATGAGCGAAGGCACCACTCTGCTAAAACGCGAAGACGTGATGGAAGGCATTCCTGAAATGGTGCATGAAGTGCAGGTAGAGGCGACATTTCCCGATGGGACAAAGCTAGTGACCGTGCATGATCCGATTATGGATTAAGCCCATTCTGGATTAAATCTGGATTAAAGGAGTTAAGTAGATGTATCGAGAAAGTTCTGTAGAGCCGATGCCGCTAGTGCCAGGGCAGATTATTCCGGGCGGGACGGACATGATTGAGCTCAATGCAGGGCGCGAAGTAGTCACGATGGTGGTGAGTAATGTGGGCGATCGCCCCATCCAAGTGGGCTCACATTTTCACTTTTATGAGGTGAATGAAGGATTGCGCTTTGATCGCGAGCTGGCCAGAAAAATGCGTCTAAACATCACCGCTGGCACTGCTGTACGCTTTGAACCTGGCGACGAAAAAGAGGTCGAGCTGGTGCCTTACGGGGGCAGTCAAGAGATTTATGGATTTAACGGAAAGTACGACGGCGCTGAGCCAAAGGACTAACTCATGACACACTCAGCCGCACGATTGGGTATTGGGGGACCGGTGGGCAGTGGTAAAACGGCGCTGATAGAGGGCATTGTGCCGATGCTGATGGCGCAGGGCATAGAAGTTGCAGTGGTCACCAACGACCTACTGACGACCGAAGATGCTGACCGGCTAAAGCGTAAGGGTTTTTTGCCCGCTGAGCGAGTGATAGGAGTTGAAACAGGCAGCTGCCCGCACACGGCGATTCGGGAAGATCCGACGATGAATCAGCTGGCCGTGCAGGACTTGGAGCTATTGTTTCCGCAGCTTGACCTGATTTTAATAGAGAGTGGGGGCGATAACCTGGCCTCTACTTTTAGCTATGAGTTGGTTGATGCCTACATGTTTGTGATTGATGTGGGCGCAGGTGATGATATTCCGAGAAAAAACGGGCCAGGATTTGTTCAATCTGACCTGGCGGTGGTGAATAAAATTGATATTGCGCCCTATGTGGGTGCCGATTTGGGCCTGATGCGGCAGCAGGCGACGCAGTACCGACAGGGCAAACCGGTGGTGTATACCAACTGTAAAACCGCAGAAGGGCTTGATGAAGTTGTGGCGTTTATTCAAGAGACGCTGCTATTTGGCCGGCAGATGGGCCAGCCGTCCACTCAGCCATCCGCTCAACCGCCCTCAACTCAGCAGACCTCAACTCAGCAGACCTCAACTCAGCAGCCCGCAGGTCAGCAGCCCGCAACCGAAAACCTGATTGGAAGCTATTCGTGAAAGCAGCGGCAGAACTCGCCACACCCACACAGCTATCGCTAAAGCTGTGCTGTAATTCAATCGAAAAAACTATCGTAAGCCATCGTTATATGGCTTACCCGCTGAGCGTTTCGCCTATTTTTCGACTGGAGCAAAACGGCCTGGAATCATCACTAGAATCATCGGGTGATCGGGCCTATTTGTACCGGATGAATACATCGCCTGGCCTGCTGGCGGGAGATGATATCAATATGTCTATTCAGCTTGGGCAGGGGACTCGGCTATATTTGGCCGATCAGGCGGCGACCAAAGTCCACACCATGCCTCAACCGGCGGCACACGCGACGATACATAATTGGATTGAGGTGGGCGATCGCGCAACGCTTGAATTTTTACCCGAGCCTCTTATTTTATTTGCCGACTCAGCGCTGAGCCAAACCACAGACATTACGCTACATGCTGAAGCAGGTTTAAGCTTAGGAGAAATTATTTTACCGGGACGCCTCGCGAGAGGTGAAGCCTATCAGTTCCGACAGTATTTTAGTCGCCTACGAGTGCGATCATTGCAGACGGCAGAAAACACACCCGCAAAAAACGCGCCCGCAAAAAACGCACCCGCAGAAAACCTATGGTTTACGGAAAGAATAAATCTGTTGGGTCAGAACAACCCATTTGCACAGCATAATTTGTTTGCCAGCGGCCAGGTGCTGGGAAGTTTGTTGCTCATTTTGCCAGCAACAGTAGCGACCCCAGAGCGTTTAAACAAACTGAGCGGCATGATTGATGAACTGACAGAGGCGGATGGATCTGTTGATCTTGCTAGCTCTGTACTACCTACTGGACGAGGATTGTTCGTTAAGGCCATTTCAAAGACGACTCGGGACATGCAGCGTTGCTTTAAGAAGGCCATAAACTGTGTGAGGCAGCTACAAGGCCAGACAATGCTGCCTTATTCGGTGTAAGTCGCATGCAGTTTGTAAATAAACTAATCATTTGAAGCGAGATAGGGAGAAAAAAAGATGCCTGAAACAGAATTAGCCTCGACTAAACCCACACCTGATTTGCTCACTGAGCTGGCTGAAGACTACTTGGGCAATGTTAGCGAAAGTGCCGATGTGGCACGGCGAGTCGTGGCAGCGCAGCGAGAAAATCGCTGTTTAGAAGTGTTGATTAGCAAGGGCGATCGCGCGAAAGGCCGCATCCTCACTCGGGCCAAATCCGGGCAGCTAGTGGGCATTGTAAAATCGCGTAGCTGGCTACTTAAAGACGGTGACGTGCTTTCTACAGCGCAGAACAATTTAGTATTGGTGAGCCTTCAGGAGCAGCAGGTGATGGCGCTACGATTTGCAACAGAAGAGAGTACCGCAGCGATGGCAGGCCGTAAAGATTATGCGATCGCACTAATGCACTTAGGTCATACCCTCGGCAATCAGCACTGGCCCGTGAGCGTGAAGGGTGAGACAATGTATGTAGAGATAGTCACCGATTTCGCGCAGATGCAATCTACCTTGAGCAAGATGGTCGAGACGCTAGGAATCAAAGGTTTGCACATTAGCATTGAAACAAAATCAGCAGATAGCTCTGTTGAATTTACGACGGATCATGCTCATTAGACAACAGGATTATATTTGTTACAGGGAAATAGCAATAGATTAGGAAGAAAAATAGATTGAGTGAGTATAATCTTGTAAATTCCTGGCCCGGCTCTGTTGCTGAGGATTAAGTGTTGTTTAGAGTTTTATTTTTATGTCTGATACGCTTGATCAACAGTTTGTCCTGATGCAGCTGGCGGATTCGTTTTTTCCATCGGGCACCTATACGCTCTCTCACGGGTTAGAGAGTTTGGTGCAGTCTCAATGCATTACCAACGCTGACGAGGTTGAAACCTTTGTGCGGTTGCTACTATGCAACAAAATCGGAGGCACCGATTTAGTGGCCCTAGCCCATGCCTATCAGGCAAGCGCTGACAACAATCTTGATGCGATCGCCGATGTCGATGCGAGGCTCTATGCCCAAACCCCAATTGAAAAAACGCGCATTGCCCAGCGTCAGAGCGGTCGTGCCCTGCTGATGGTTGCGAGCAAAACATGGCCGCATCCACAGCTCACCGAGCTAAGTGGACAAACGGCTCAAGGGCAAGTTCACTGCTTGCATCCGGTCATTTTCGCCGTCGTCGCCCAAATTGCAGAACTAGAGCAGCAGGCTGCGCTGGCGGCTTTTGTGCATGGATTTGTGACGGGGATTTTGGGCGCTGCGATTCGGCTGGGGGTAATTGGACATTTGCAGGCACAGCAGATTAGACGAGCGATCGCGCCCGATATGACAGCGATTTGCCAGGAGGCCAGCACCCAGCCACTCGATGATATGTGGTCTTGCACGCCGCTGATTGACCTTGCCCAAATGCGTCAGGCCAAGCTTTCTAGACGGCTCTTTGCCAGTTAAGAAGGTAAGCGCTGAAAAAATCCGTGATATTTATTAAGCACCTTCAGCGGTATCCTTAGCCTTAATCCAAGCTTCTAACGATAACAACCTGTAACAACTGTCCGACTACTGCTAACTTAAGCCAATGAGTAACTATATTAGCCGCCGCGATTATGCTGATACCTTTGGGCCAACGGTGGGCGATCGCCTCCGACTGGCCGACACCGAACTCTTTATAGAAGTTGAACAAGACCTAACAACCTACGGCGGCACTTATTACGGCGACGAAGTCAAGTTTGGCGGCGGCAAGGTGATTCGCGATGGCATGGGACAATCGCCGATATCCAGGGCAGACGGGGCAGTGGATATGGTGATTACCAACGCCCTGATTTTAGACTGGTGGGGCATTGTAAAAGCCGATGTCGGCATTAAGGACGGCAACATTGTAAAAATAGGGAAAGCCGGGAATCCCTACACCCAAAATAATATTGACATTATTATCGGGCCGGGAACAGAGATTATTGCTGGTGAGGGCAAAATTCTGACAGCAGGCGCGATTGATTCGCATATTCACTTTATTTGCCCGCAGCAAATAGAAGTTGCGATCGCATCAGGCATTACCACCATGCTCGGCGGCGGCACTGGCCCTGCCACTGGAACCCTTGCAACCACCTGCACACCGGGCGCTTGGAACATCCACCGCATGCTAGAAGCCTCAGAAGCCTTCCCCATGAACCTAGGCTACATGGGCAAAGGCAACGCCAGCAGGCCAGATGAACTCATTGCCCAAATACAGGCGGGCGCAATGAGCCTAAAACTCCATGAAGACTGGGGCACCACTGCTGCGGCTATTGACACCTGCCTTTCAGTAGCCGACGACTACGACGTACAGGTCGCCATTCATACCGATTCCCTCAACGAAGCGGGCTTTGTTGAAACAACCATCGCGGCCTTTAAAGATCGCGTCATTCACACCTTTCATACCGAAGGCGCGGGCGGCGGGCACTCTCCCGACATCCTAACCGTTTGTAAGTACAACAATGTACTGCCCGCCTCAACCAACCCGACCCGTCCTTACACCATCAACACCTTTGACGAACACAAAGACATGCTGATGGTGTGCCATCATCTGGACAAAAACATTCCCGAAGATGTAAAGTTCGCAGAATCGCGAATTCGGCGCGAGACCATTGCCGCTGAAGACCTCCTGCACGATATGGGCGCACTGAGCATCATCGCTTCCGACTCTCAGGCGATGGGACGAGTCGGGGAAGTAATTACGCGCACCTGGCAAACGGCACACAAAATGAAGGTGCAAAAGGGACTGCTGCCCAATCCTGAAAACACAAGTGAAACACACGACAACTTTCGCGCTAAGCGATATGTGGCCAAGTACACGATCAACCCGGCGCTAGCTCACGGCATTGCACACTGTGTAGGATCTGTTGAAGAAGGTAAATTAGCTGATCTATGCCTATGGAATCCGGCGTTCTTCGGCGTGAAGCCAGACATCGTCGTGAAAGGAGGCTTTATTGCTTGGGCACAAATGGGCGATGCCAATGCGAGCATTTCAACGCCGGGGCCAGTGCATATGCGCCCCATGTTTGGCAGCTACGGTGGGGCGATCAGCAGCACCGCCTATACCTTTGTCTCGCAGGCCGCGATGGAACGAGACATTGCCAGTCAACTGGGGCTAAATTCTAAGCGTCTACGGCCCGTGTTTAACACGCGCCAAGTGAAAAAGTCAGATCTCAAGCTCAATAGCCTAACGCCCAATATTGAGGTAAAACCAGAAACCTTTGAAGTGAGAGTAGATGGCAAGCTGCTGACCTGCGAACCGGCTAGCGTGTTGCCCATGGCTCAGCGATATTTTCTCTTTTAGCCGCATGTTATCGCAAGTCTTCTGACATATTTGTCTGCCGCATGTCGTCATAAGTCGTAGACTGCCGCATGTCGTCACCAGTTATTCCCGTGATCTATTCCAATTATCTAAAAGGGCTAATTAGCGACGTTGGGCTAATCAGTCTATAATCTGGGGTGCCTTGACTAGTCGGTAGAATTGACTCACGAAGCGATGAAACTGGCCAGGCAAATCACCAGGTAACTCACCAGGCAAATAACTGGGTTGGATCGCTAAAGAGGACGCTAGATTTGGCTAAGGAATCACTATCTCAAGAATCTCCAAAGGATAAACCACTTCCTTCCCCTTCAACTGAAAAAAATAGTGGCGAGCTTGAAGGGAATGAACTTGAAGGAAATGAGCTTGAGGGAAATGAACTTGAGGAAAAACCGACAACCTATGTCACTCGTCGTAAAATCATCAGTGCAGCGCTGCTCGCGGGTAGTGGAGCTGTCCTCTTTGGGGTGCTTGGTCGATTATTGAATCCGCCAGTACCTGCCTCATTCTCTGATGAGAATGCAGGTGCGAATGGGGATGAAAATGCAATGCCTAATGGCAGCACTACCGATGAACCGATCAGCGTTGGGATTTTGCACGCCCTTTCTGGTGATATGGCGATCAGCGAAGCCGTTTTGGTCGATGCCGAGCTATTGGCCATTGCAGAAATTAACGCGAACGGCGGGGTGTTAGGGCGACAGCTTGTTGCAGTGACAGAAGACAGCGCTTCCGACAGTCCAACATATGCCGAGAAAGCCGAAAAGCTCATTAACCAAGCGCAGGTATCTGTCATTTTTGGCGGTGGAACCTCGTCTAGCCGTAAAGCGGTAGTCCCTGTGATTGAAAGCAACGATCATATGCTTTGGTATCCTTGGCCGCATGAAGGCCAAGAATGTTCTCAAAACATTTTTTACACTGGCACCACGCCAAACCAAAACATTGAGTTTGCTGTCAATTGGCTTTTAGAAACCAAAGGTCAAGAGAGTCAGCGCCAGGCTGAGGAGCAATCGGCCAATCAGACTGATGACCAGATTGACGACCTATCCGAAAATCAGACCGAAAATCAGGCCGAAAATCAGGCCGAAAATCAGGCCGAAGTCCAAACCGAAGAACAATCCGAAAGCCAGGCTGACGACCCATCCGAAAATCAGACTGACGACCCATCCGAAAATCAGACTGAAGACCCGGCAGAAAACCAATCCGAAAGCCAGCCATTTTTCCTCATCGGCTCTGATGACATTTTTTTACAAACGGTGAGCAGCCTCCTTCAAACGCAGCTCGGCAGCCCAGAAAAAGCATCAGAAAACAACCCTTCAGAGAACGCACCAGCAGGCGTCCTGACAGGGGAAGAAAAGGTATCGTCAACCACCGATATGGCGGCGCTAATCACCACAATTCAGCAAGCGATGCCTGAAGGTGGCATTATTTTTAGCGGCTTAAATGGGGATAGCAACATAGCCTTTTTTAGGCAGCTAGCCAGCGATGGGCTAGGGCCAGATAATTATCCCGTAATGTCGGTCAGCCTAGCCGAAGAGGAGGTTCGTCAGATCGGCCCTGAGAATTTAGCAGGGCATTATGCCGTATGGCCGTATTTTCAAACGGTTGAGACCCAGAGCAATCAAAAGTGGATCGCAGCCTTCAAGGCTAAATATGGGGAAGAGCGGGTGCTGAGCGCGCCTATGGCATCGGCATACACCATGGTTCATTTATGGGCACAGGCAGTAGAAAAAGCGGATACAACCGATATTAGGGCAGTCCGTGAAGCGGCGTATGGACTGACTTTTGAGGCACCTGAGGGCCGCGTAACGATGCAGCCTAGCCATCATATGGCGCACACGATGCGCATTGGTAAAGTGCGTGAAGATGGCCTGTTTGATATTGTCTTAGAAACCGATGCGCCCGTGGAGCCGTCGCCTTGGAATCAGGCGTTGCCGCAGGGCGCAGGATATTTGTGTGATTGGTCTGACCCGGCTAAAGGCGGTCAGTACAAAGCGACCTAGTCGTTATTGCTAGGCCACTTTGCGATCGCCTCTAGCGGCCCCAGTAGCTTTTGGTAATCCACTGGCGCATTTCACTTTCAGACTCAGTGAAAATTGTCTGCCCAGCTTGAGGGTTGTAGGCATACCAGGAGGGCTTACCTTTAGCATCCACGGTTCGTTCAATATGAACTTTGTTCCATTCACTGAGTGTTTCTGCAAAGCTCATCCATAGCTGCTGCAATCGATTGCGCATCGCGATCGGTTGAGCGGGAGCTGTCAGCTGGGCATATTCACTTTCTAGCGCCACTATCAATGACTGGTTTTGGTGCGCTCTGGCAACTTCCAATCGGTGAGAGAGCTTCGCTAATAGGTTAGCGGTATGGACAGAGCTTAGAGGGCTCAGGGTCGTCGTTGAGTAAGTCATTAATGATACGCCTCCAAATATAGAATCACAATTTTGTAGTTCTATCTTAGGCGGATTGAAGCCCTAAAACGATGTTTTCTGTATATTTCGATACAAAAATTACATTTCTTTTAAAGTATGTCGAAAAAATTGTTAAAAATGCCTCAAAAAACGCCCATATGAGCATCTCTACTCATATGGGCGTGGATTAACGACTTAATTTAGGTTCCAAGCGATCGCTATAGCCTTTCGGCAGCATGACCTAGCATCCACGGGCGACTTCCCTGCTTGGCACTCTGGTTTTGAGGCTTAGCGGGTTCGCCTTGGCGCTTCACAATACGCGGATCTTTGAGTCCGACTTTTTTCATGAGGCTGCCTGAACCGAGGCTGATATTAGGCGCTGTAAAGACCCGAGAGGCCGTAGCGTCACATTCAGGGCAAGTCTTAGGCAGGCTTGTCTCTGACATGGTGTGCCACATCTCAAAAGGGCCACAGCCATCGCACTTATAGTCATATAGGGGCATTCAATCAGTACCTCCTTTCAGTGGGTCTAAGGTTAAGTGGACTAAGGTTAAGCGGGCTAAGCGGGCCTATTTAGGTCGGCAGAATGGGTTTATCAAATATCGCGGTTGGAATCGCCAGCGTACAGCAGGCATTCGGAATATCTACAATGCCGCTAATGCGTCCTTCTACGGGTGCGCAGCTGAGCAACAGATACGCCTGCTCGCCCGTATAGCCAAACTTTTTGAGATACTCAATCGCATTCAAACAAGCCTGCCGATAGGCAATGTGCGTATCCATGTAATACTGCTTGCCAGTAAACTCATCTACTGAGATGCCTTCAAACACCAAATATTCGGAATAGTGAGGCTCTACAGGACCGGGCTTAAAGATAGGATTTACCATGGCGTACTTGTCCATGCCGCCTTTGATAATGTCTACATGGATATCGATATAGCCAGACATTTCAATCGCACCGCAGAACGAGATTTCACCATCTCCTTGCGAGAAGTGAATATCGCCCATAGAGAGTTTTGCACCCTCTACATAAACCGGGAAGTAAATGCGCGTGCCTCTAGATAGGTTTTTGATATCGCAGTTACCGCCATGCTCTCTAGGAGGTACGGTGCGAGCGGCCTCAGCAGCAACTCGGTCAAATTCTGACTCGGCCAGCTGACCCAAAACAGCATTGGTAGGATTGGGCAATGCAGCCAGCACCGGATCTTCTCCAGAGAGGCCAGCGCCATATGTGCGCAAGTCGGGTGCGGTATTGACTAGCTCTGTCTCGCGCTTATTCCATTTGTTCAACAGTTCTTGTGAGGGCGCACAGCCGATAAGTCCGGGGTGGGTAATCCCAGCGAATTTAACACCCGGAATATGCCGAGAGGAGGTATAAATCCCTTGAAAATCCCAAATAGCCTTGGCTGCTTTAGGGTAATGGTCGGTTAAAAATCCGCCGCCATTTTCTTTAGCAAAAATGCCGGTAAACCCCCATTCGTCGCCCTGTAGCGCACCAATATCAACCAAATCGACCACCAAAATGTCGCCAGGCTGAGCCCCATTGACATAGATAGGGCCACTGAGCATATGCACTTTTGTCAGATCAACATCGCGGACATCGTCTGGACTGTCATCATTTTTGATTTGGCCATCTGTCCAGTCTTTACACTCGATTCGAAACACATCCCCTGGATTGACAGATACTACGGCTGGAATGTCAGGGTGCCACCGATTGTGACCGGGAATCTCTTGCTCTGACATGGGCTTTGTAAGGTCAATCTTGAAGAGAGTCTTCGGCATAGCTTTTATCCTTAAGTTAAATGGCTTAAACCTGTTTACAGGTTAAAAAATGGCACACAAGATTCGGGGGGTTACAACAGGAGTTGTAACAACAAAATCTTGTGTCAAAGTTTTCAAAGGCGAACAGGCGGAAGGTGAAAGGTAATATCTCTAAAAGCAACAAATCCTGATCTTTCTCTGATCTTTTGATGATGAGAACCTTTTTGGCCTAGAAGATAGGCGATCGCAGCTTAAGTGCCAAACTTGAGATTGAGTTGAACTGAATGGCACAGCTTATCTATAACGTTTAACATGTCGCTCAAAATGTAAAACTGACTACAGAAGGAGGCATTATCAGATTTATCTATCTGATAAAAGCTGCGCTGTAAATCTCCCCAGTTTAGGAGCCTATTTAAGGCCTTACTTCAAACCATAATTTAGGCCGCTCATCTAGCATTAGATGAGCGGCCTAAACGACAAACTATGAAATAGAAGGGGAAATAGAGAAACAGAAGGAAAAATAGAGGTGAACTTGGAAAAACAGCCTTTAAACAGCCAAATATTTTTTCAGCAACTCGTCAGAAAGCTGCTCTGTTGTCCCTTTTTCAACAATTGAACCTTTCTTCATGATAAAGAACTTTTGAGCTAGCTTGCGGGCAAACTCAATCTTTTGTTCAACAACCACGATGGTAATACCTTTTTCCTGGTTAATTCGGCGCAGCGTATCTTCAATTTCTTGAACAATAGAGGGCTGAATACCTTCGGTGGGTTCGTCTAGCAGCATAATTTTAGGATTGCACATGAGGCCGCGTGCGATCGCAAGCTGCTGCTGCTGCCCACCACTGAGCAATCCCCCCTGCCGACTCAAATGCTCATTGAGCATCGGAAAAAAGTCAAAAATCTCACTGGGAATCCCATTCCCCTTGCTTCTTTCTTTTTTACCACTAGCGCTCATGCCCATCTTTAAGTTATCCAGCACAGAGAGATAAGGAATAATCTCTCGACCCTGAGGAATGTAGGCAATGCCTTGACGGGCACGCTGATAAGTTGGCGCTTTGCTGATATCCGTGCCTGTAAAGGAAATACTGCCACTATCCAACGGATTCAAACCAATAATGCTTCGTAGCAACGTTGTCTTACCGACGCCATTGCGCCCTAGCAGGCAAGCAATATCGCCTTCATTTACCGTCATATTGACGTCAAACAATACTGGCGTAGGGCCATAGCCTGCCACTACATTGTTCATTTCTAGCAACGGCTGACCAGTTGTTTGGACTCCGTTTTTCTCAAGCAGCGGCGTTGATTGTTTCACGACCCAAATATACCTCTATCACTTTAGGATTGCTTTGAACTTCTTGCACAGACCCTTCTGCGAGCACCGCACCCTGATGCAGCACTACAATTCGCTCGGCAATCTGCTTCACAAACTCCATATCATGCTCAATCACCACAATAGAATGCGACTTAGCGATACTTTTAATAATTTCGCCTGTCGCATGGGTTTCTTCTGTTGTCATTCCTGCTGTAGGCTCATCTAGCAGCACAATTGAAGGATCTTGGGCCAAAACCATGGCAATCTCCACCCACTGCTTTTGACCGTGTGAGAGCGATGAAACTTCGTCAAAAGCCTGATCCAAAAGACCCGTTCGCTCTAAGACGTCGTAAATCTTTCCTTTTTTGGCCTTAGTCAGCTTGGCCATAATTGAAGAGAAAATGCCATGAGTGCCCTTTAGCGCCAGCAAAATATTATCAAAAACCGTCAGTTCGTTATAAACATTTGGATTTTGAAATTTGCGGCCAATGCCCATACGCGCGATCTCGTAAGGGAGCTTATTGGTAATGTCTTTGCCATGATAGTAAACATGACCAGAAGCTACCGGAGACTTACTCACAATCGCGTCTAGCAGTGTACTCTTGCCAGCGCCATTCGGGCCAATGATGGTCACAATCTCGCCATCATAGACCTCCAAGTTCACGCCTTTTAAGGCTTTAAATCCGGAAAATTCAACATTTAAGTCTTTTATAGACAAAACTGATTCTGCTGTTGCCACTGTCATTGCACAAAGCCTCTTAAGGCAAACTTAGATAAACAAAAGGGGACGCAAATCAAATAACCGAGAGTCATCCGAAGGTTCATTTAATAACCTAAGAACCTCGCTGTACAGGCTCTGGCTGTGGCTCAGAAACGCTGGGTGCAACAGGCTTAACAACCGTTTCAGGCATGGGTTTGGGTTTAGACAAGTTTGATAGGCTAAACTTCTTGGGCACCAAACTCATCAAACCATTAGGGATAAACAGCACAACAACCAGTAGCAATATCCCGACGATGAGATTCCAGTCTTGTGTAACTCTTTCAGCGGAGTTTTGCACCTGACCAAGGATCATCGCTGCCGCTAGAGGCCCCACAATAGTTCCTCTCCCCCCAATTGCGACCCAAATCACAACCTGCGTACCAAACGCTACCGCCAAATAAACCGGTGAAATAAACCGGTTTAGCGGAACAAACAACCCCCCAGCCACACCAGCCAATGCAGCCGAAAGCGTCCAGACGAAAATCTTATATTGAGCAACGTCATAGCCCAGGAAAGAAATTCGATTCTCATTCTCATTAATAGAACGAAGAATGAGGCCAAAATTTGACTGAGTCAGCCACCAGGCCAACGCCACCACAAATGCGGTGTAAGCCAAAATCAGGAAATAGAGACCGACCGGTGGAATAACCATGCCAAATACACTGAGCTTGCTGACATCAGTAATGCCGTTAGTGCCCCCGGTATAAGCCTGCTGACTGATAAAAAAGGTCGTTAATGCTGAAGATAACGCCAGGGTAATAATGGTGATGTAAACCCCGCTCACCTTTGAACGAAAAATGAAAGAACCTGTGATGTATGCAAATAGCGCCGGAACACCAATCATAGCCAAGAAGGCGACTGGGAAATACTTTAGCGGTGCGATAAACCAGGGCAAGACTTCTAGCCCGTTCCAGACCATAAAATCAGGGATATCCCCACCGTAGTTGTTGTTCTCAGCAGAGAGGTTGAGCTTGAGATAGTAGGCAACCGCATAGCCTCCGAGCGTAAAGAAAACGCCGTGGGCGAAACTCAAAATGCCCGTAAAGCCCCAAACCAAGTCTAGCGAAACAGCCAGTGCGCCAAACAGCAGCAGCTTTGACATCAGCGAAAGCTGAAAGCTCCCAACCATAAAAGGCAAAATGACGAACGCTAGCAGAATAATTCCGCTGACGATAGCCAATTTTTTGGGAAACGTTGACTGCTTATAACCCATTACGACATTCGACATAGCCTAAGCTCCTAAAGATAATTTAGCCAAGATAATTTAGCCAAGATAATTCAGCTAAGACAGTTCAGCTCAAAACGCTTTTTAAATCAAAAACGCTTTAGGAACCCAATCTATGTTCGCTTTTGAACCGTAAACAGGCCCTCTGGGCGGTAGCGAATCAGCACAATCACCGCACCTAAAACCAATACTCTTGCAGTGGGATCATTCAAAAAGAATGCCAGAACTGCGTTCGATTCTCCAATTAAAAACGCGCCTGCCAAAATGCCAATCAGCTTATCAACGCCACCGGTCACAACCACCATCCAAGAATCGACGAGGTAGTCTTGACCCATGGGGGGAGCAACTGTTTTTAGGGCCGAGATAACTGCCCCTGCAATACCTGCCAAACCACAACCATAGGCAAAGGTGCCCATGTCTACTAGCTTGGTATTAACACCCAAGCACTGGGCCATACTTCGGTTTTGAGTAACCGCCCGAATTTGGCGCCCCCAAGACGTGCCGTAAAACAAAAACATGGTAATTGCCAGCAGGGCCAGAGCAACCACAATAATGAAAGTCCGATAGTAAGAGATGGAGACTAAGGGAGATCCCGCTTCATCTTTTAACAAATCGATGCCACCGGAAAGATAAGAGGGCGCTTTAACGTATTTCAGTTGGGCCGTAAAGATCAGCTTAATAACGCCCTGCAAGACAATACTCAAGCCCCAAGTAGCCAGTAAGGTTTCTAACGGCCTACCGTACAGCCTTCGAATAATGGTGAGTTCAACAATAGCGCCGACAATAGCCGTACCGACGAAGGCAAAGGGAATCGTCATCAACAGATCCATATTGAAGGTGTCCTGCATCCAAAAGGTGATGTAGGCCCCCAGCATAATGAACTCGCCGTGGGCGAGGTTAATAATACGCATGACGCCAAAGGTGATGGCTAAGCCCAGCGCTGTGAGCAGCAGAATACCAACAATCCCAAACCCATTCAACACTTGGTTAGCGAGGCTTGAAAACTTGAACGCCTCTTTAACAACTTCTTCAGCGGCGGGTTCTTGGGCGAGCAAATAAACAGGCGATAACATTGACGATAGGGCAAGGTCCAACATAGGGAGTAAGGGGGCTTACAGCGTTTAATAAAGGCTAAACAAATAGGCTTGAAAAGAATAGGCTTGAAAAGAATGCTTGCAAAAGACCGAGCGTTTGAAGATGTGCTTTGTTCGGTAAAACATTTCTCCAAAACATTTTGGAGAAGAGACCTGCGAGCCTAAAATCAACGGGCAATCAATGGATTTAACCATCGTTTTAATGGCTCGCAGGCAATTAACCGGTTTAAATCAGGCCTGTTTAAGACAGACCTAATCTCAGCAGACCTAACTACAGGAACTCAGGCACTAGCTCCTTTCCGGTCTCTTTGGTTGGGTCACTACGATCATCGGGAACCGGATGTACGCACATGCGACCTTTATAAAGTGCCTGACTCCAAGGAATCGGCTTCACCGCCGCATCGGTAGCAAAAACGATTTCAGCCTGACCGTCTTCTTTCCACTTACCAATTCGGGAGTAGAGATAAGCATGGTAATTGTCTGGATCCACCTTCACACGGCCTTGAGGCGCATTGAATTCTTGGCCGCGTGTAGCTTCGCGAAGTGTTTCGGTGGTAATTTCATCGCCTGCTTCCAAAATGTCTTTCATGGCTTGGGCCATGAAGAACGTTTGAATGTAGGCAGCTTCCATGACGCCGTTGGTCACTCGATCATCCCCAAACATTTCCTTGAACTGGCTAACAAAAGCCTCGTTTTCAGGAGTCTCAACGCTTTGGAAGTAGTTAAAGCTGGTGTAGTGACCGGCTGAATACTCAGGGCCCATTGCCTGAATTTCTTCTTCAGTAGTGGGATACGCCATGATGGGAAGATCTTCAGCGTTTAGTCCTGCATCTTTGAACTGCCGGTAGAAGGCTGGAATAGAGTCACCAACTAAGTTACTCAAAACAAAGTCAGGGCTAGCTGCTTTGATTTTGTTGATGATAGTAATAAATTCTGTAGTTCCGAGCGCTGCGTACTCGTCGCCGACAGCCTGACCGCCCGCTTTTTCAAGCTCTGCGATCGCAATTCGGTTACTTTCCTTAGGATAGATGTAGTCAGAACCAATAAAGAAGCCTTTGGGGCCAAAGTTTTCAAAGGAGTAAGGAATAGAGTCTGTAATTTGTTGGTTCGGCGCAGCACCCGTGTAGAAGACATTAGAGCTACACTCGTTGCCTTCGTAGTAAACCGGGTAGTAGAGAATGGAGTCTTTCTCTTCAAAAACGGGCAATACTGACTTACGACTTGCTGAGGTGTAGCAACCCAGCACACAAACCACCTGATCTTCATCAATCAGGCGCTTGGCCATTTGGTTATAGAGATCCCAATCGGAGTTCGGGTTAACAACTACACTCTGAATTTTGCGACCGCTGATACCTGCGCCATTCGCTTCCCAAGGGCCCGTACCATTGTTGATTTGATCAATGGCTAAGAATGTTGCGTCTTGCAGAGACTTTTCAACGATGGCGATTGTGCCGGTTGTCGAGTATAGGACGCCAACTTTAATTGGGTTTTCACCTAAGTCGGCTGAATCGCCACCACCCGAACCACCACCTGTACAGGCTGCTAGGATACTGGTTCCTGCCGCCAAAGAGCTATATTGAAGAAATTTTCGGCGACTAAAACCGCTTGAAATAATTGGGGACTTTGACATTTTGATTTTGTTTTCCTTAACCACACAAACAATTAATCCCTTCAACCGCATCACGAAAACGTACTCTTATGGCGGGAAACAATGCGTTAAGCCCTCCTAACAAGAAGAATGATCTGCAAGCGGATCCGTTTGCGTATCGCGAATCGATTCATTAACTACTGATCACTAGCCAGATATAAAAATGAACGTAAAATAGAACGTTCATTTTTGTTCACCTGTGCTAAGGGAGTAGGTAGCCCTCATACTAAAGAGTGAAATGACAGCAAATTGTATCAAATAATACAATTTTCCGGGTCTCTGAGCGAGCGCACTAATTAGGTCATTGCTCGCGTTATTGTGCAGGCTTTACATGATTTATAAAGATTCATTTTTGTAAATCATTCCTGAAGTCATTTTTTAGTAATCTCTTGATTCTAGGGAGCATAAAGCGGAGTCTTGGAGAGCATGAAACAAGAGTCAAGAAATCAGACGCACCTGCCACTATCACATTTTCCACTATCACATTTTCGGCACCCATCACATTTTCAACATCACACCTGTGCAATCACACCTGTGCAATCACATCTGTGCAATCACATCTGTGTAATTGTGTAATTCAATGTCATGTGGAATCCAATGCCATGTGGAATCCAATGTCATGTGAAATCCAATCGTGATAGCCAAATCTAAATTTTGCCAACAAAACTGTTGCCACCATTTGTTAACAGCATAAAAGGTCTTATCAGCTCGGATTTTATTTTGGTCTTATCAACGCAATGGAAAGGATGGTTAGGCAGCAAAGTTTCCGCTTTCTCGCCGCTTTATAATATATTTTTAAGCTTTGCTCGAAATCATGATAGTGGCCGACGCTTTTTGAGTTTGTATCTTCAATAACACTTTATCGCAGTGGGCGATGTTATAAATCAGACAGTTAAACTAACCGAAAGCTCTCAACTCAATGGCTTGACTACTCAATGGTTTGACTAAAGCTTAGCTACAGCTTGGCTAAAAGTGCCATAGACTGAAGGCTCGATGGTTGCAGGCTTGATGGTTGACTGTCTCAGGTAAAGGCGATAAAAAAGTAAGCCAAAGGTAACTTACAAAACAAGCTTTTAGCCTTTTAGCATAGTTTGAATTTTGAAAGAATTAGGAAGACTGTAGATATGTCAATGCATGGCGATATTTCTTCGAGTAATGATTCCGTAGGGGTAGCTGTTGTTAATTACAAAATGCCGCGCTTGCATACTCGCGATGAGGTCATGGCCAACTGCAAAAACATTGCAGAAATGATCGATGGGATGAAGGTGGGTTTGCCGGGTATGGATCTGGTGATTTTTCCTGAGTACTCCACTCACGGCATTATGTACGATTCCACAGAAATGATGGAAACGGCTTCTACCATTCCTGGGCCTGAGACAGATGTTTTTGCCGAAGCTTGCATTCGCAATAAGGTTTGGGGTGTTTTCTCTTTGACCGGAGAACGTCATGAAAAGCATCCTGAGAAAGTGCCTTACAACACATTGATATTAATGAACGACAAAGGAGAGATCGTTCAAAAGTATCGCAAAATCATGCCTTGGACGCCGATTGAAGGCTGGTATCCTGGCAACTGCACCTATGTGAGTGAAGGGCCTAAGGGACTGAAAATTTCGTTGATTATTTGTGATGATGGCAACTACCCTGAAGTTTGGCGTGACTGCGTCATGAAAGGCGCTGAGCTAGTGGTTCGCTGTCAGGGCTACATGTATCCAGCCAAAGAGCAGCAGATTATGGTATCTAAGGCAATGGCCTGGATGAACAACACCTATGTAGCTGTTGCTAACGCCGCTGGCTTTGACGGCGTGTATAGCTACTTTGGCCACTCAGCGGTGGTGGGCTTTGATGGGCGCACGTTGGGTGAATGCGGCGAAGAAGAAAATGGTATTCAGTATGCAGCGCTCTCTAAGTTTGCCATTCGTGACTTCCGCAAACATGCGCAGTCTCAGAATCATCTGTTCAAATTGCTGCATCGTGGCTATACCGGGATGATCAATTCTGGTGAGGGCGATGAGGGTATGATGGAGTGTCCTTACGAGTTCTACCGTGAATGGATACTCGATCCGCAGAAGGCAAAGGAGAAAGTAGAAGCGTTGACTCGCGGCACTGTAGGCACTGAAGAATGCCCCATTGAGGGAATTCCGAATCCGCAGACCAATGCACCTGTCATGCCGGTTGTGAAAAAAGCGGAACCCGTCAGGGTGAGTCAGTCTATTTCTTAGGGCAGTTTTATAACGACAAGCCAGAACGACAAACTAGCGCCATCTATTTTCGGAGGGGTTTTCGGTGTGTTGCTTACGCATCGAAAACCCCTTCTCTGTAGAACATGCCGAAAGGACATGCCGAAAGAACATGCCGAAAGAACATGCCGAAAGAACATGCCGAAAGAACATGCCGAAAGAACATGCCGAAAGAACATGCCGAAAGAACATGCCGAAAGAACATATCAATAACGGGGTGCTCCTCAATCATTGAATTTGTGGTGCTGATTTTGTGGGAGATTTGGGAGCCAGGGGGCCATGCCGTGCCTTTGTTTCATTTGGAATTCAATTGTTCATAATTCATCTTGATTTTTACAACAGTTGCATGGAATGATGGGTTAGGTTGATTTTTTTGAAGTAGCGATCGCCGATGTATTTAACGCCTAGAGAATCTGAACGATTAACCTTATTTACTGCGGCTGAAATCTCTCGCAGACGAAAAGAGAGAGGACTTAAGTTAAATGTGCCAGAGGCGATCGCACTCATTAGCGACTACATTGTCGAAGGCGCTCGTGAAGACAAAACTGTTGCCCAGCTAATGGCCGAGGGGGCCACCCTCCTAACCACCGCAGATGTGTTGCCCAACGTCGCTGAACTCATTCCCCTGATTCAGGTAGAAGCCCACTTTAATGACGGCACTAAGCTGGTGAGCGTTCACAATCCTATTCGCCCCCAGGAAGCTTGATCAATGGCCGGATCGATAGCAGGACTCTCTTCTAATGATTCTCCCGACAGTTTACCGAACAGTTTACCGAACAGTTTGCCGACGCCGGGGGCTGTGATTTGTGAACCCGGCATTTTGGTAATCAACGCTGGACGTGAGACTAAAACCATTATGGTGGTCAATCGGGGCGATCGCCCCATTCAAGTCGGCTCCCATTTTCACTTTTTTGAAGTCAACCGCAGGCTACAGTTCGACCGAGCCGAGACCTTGGGCTTTCGATTAGATATTCCAGCGGGAACAGCCGTGCGATTTGAGCCGGGAGACAGTAAAACAGTGACCCTAGTGGCATTGGGAGGCGATCGCATCGTTCAAGGTCTCAACAACTTAGTCAATGGCTCGCTTGATGACCCGCAAATCAGAACCGCCGCGTTAGAACGTATGCGGGTTGAGGGATACAGTGACGGGATACAGTGACGAAATACAGCCTTGAAATGCAGCCTTGAAACACAACCCTGAAATACAGCCTTGGGGAATACAGCCTCAAACAAAACGGCGCTGAACACAATGCAGAAAGTAATGAGAAGATGAATGGAAATTAGTCGTGAGCGGTATGCTGAACTTTTTGGGCCAACAACGGGCGATCGCGTCCGCCTAGCCGACACTTCTTTGATTGTAGAAGTTGAACGCGACGACACGGTGTATGGCGACGAATGCGTTTTTGGCGGTGGCAAAACCCTGCGCGACGGCCTTGGTATGGCCGCAGGCGTAACCGCTGCGGACGGCGCACTCGATTTTGTCATTACCAATGTACTGCTCATCGATCCGGTGCAAGGAATTGTCAAAACAGATATTGGCATTAAAGACGGCAAAATTGTCGGCATCGGCAAAGCAGGCAATCCAGGCATCATGGAAGGCGTCACGCCCAATTTAGTCATTAGCGCCAACACCGATGTGCGAGCCGGAGAAGGCCTAATCGCCACGCCCGGCGGCTTAGACAGTCACGTTCACTTTGACAGCGCGGGCCTGTGCGCAGAAGCACTCTCTAGCGGACTTACAACAATGTTAGGCGGCGGCCTGGGGCCGGTCACCGTCGGCATTTGCTCTAGCGGCGCGCGCAACTTAGAAATGATGCTCAGAGCCTCAGAAGCCTTCCCAATTAACTTTGGCTTTTTAGGGAAAGGCAGCTCTAGCCTACCCGAGAGCTTGGTAGAACAAGTTGCAAACGGCGCAATGGGCCTCAAAATTCATGAAGATTGGGGAGCTATGCCCGCCGCCATTGACACCTGCTTAAAAGTGGCCGACCAGTACGATTTTCAGGTCAAAATCCACACTGACACCCTCAATGAATCAGGCTATGTAGAAGATACGCTAGCGGCGATAGATGGGCGAACCATTCATACCTATCACACCGAAGGAGCAGGCGGCGGACATGCGCCCGACATTATTAAAGTGGCGTCTTTTCCACATTGTCTGACCTCTTCTACCAATCCCACCAACCCCTACACCATCAACACCTTTGACGAGCATTTAGACATGGTGATGGTGTGCCACCACCTAAACCCTCGCGTACCCGAAGACGTCGCTTTTGCCGAGTCTCGAATCCGAGCGGAAACCATTGCCGCCGAAGATATTTTGCATGATATGGGGGCCATTAGTATGCTGGGCTCTGATTCTCAAGGCATGGGCCGCATTGGCGAGGTGATTTGTCGTACCTGGCAGCTTGCCTCCAAAATGAAAGATCAGCGAGGCACCCTACCCGAAGACAACGCCCGTAACGACAACTATCGCGTGTTGCGCTATTTGGCCAAGTACACCATTAACGTCGCTCGCACCTGCGGTATTGCCGACTATGTGGGGTCTATTGAGCCGGGTAAAATGGCCGATATTGTGCTTTGGAAACCGGGCTTTTTTGGCATTAAGCCAGAGCTGGTGATTAAACAAGGCTTTATCGCCTGGTCGCCTATGGGGGAGTCCAATGCATCGCTCATGACCTGCGAACCGATTGTGTATCGGCCCCAATGGAGCAGTTTTGGCAGCGCTGCTGCGGTGACTTCGGCCTGTTTTGTCACCCAGCTGGCATTGGAAAGAGGATTGGCGGATCGGCTGGGATTAAAAAAAGAACTGCTGCCGGTTAAAAACACTCGGCACTTGAGCAAAGCAGACATGCTGCATAACGATGTGTGTCCTGAAATTGAGGTCGATCCCGATACCTTTGAAGTGAGAGTTAATGGCGAGATAGCCACCTGCGATCCGGTAGATGAAGTGCCGTTAGGGCGGCTTTATATTTTCCGTTAGTCCATGTCGTTAGTCTATGCCGTTAGTCCATGTCGTTAGTCTATGCCGTTAGTCCATATGGCTCAACTCTGTTATTGGCAACATGTTATTAGCACCCCCGACCGAGCACCTATCCATCCGGGTAGCGCGTGCAAAGGATGACACGGCTTCTTTTGTGGCCCATCAGTACGCGACCTATCCTTTTCGCCTGTCGAATAGTCTACGCCTCGACCCCCACAACCTGGATAGGGTTTATGCCTATATTATGAATGCCTCACCGGGCGTGTTAGCTGGGGATAATTTGCACTTGAAAGTTGAGGTGGGCGATCGCGCTCAGTTGTACCTCACCGATCAATCAGCGACCAAGGTATATAGCAAACCGGCGGGTGGTAATTCGGCTCAAGTGACCTGGGATTTAAAAGTCGGCGCTGAGGCTTATTTAGAATTTGTGCCAGAACCCATCATTTTGTTTAAGGCGGCGGCCATGACCCAAACCATGGAGGTGACCATTCACCCAACCGGGCAACTGGTGCTGAGCGAGAGAATTATTCCGGGCCGCTTAGCCAGAGAAGGCGCATATAGCTTTGAAGCATTTCACAGTCGCTTGCGCATCCAGAGCCCAACCGGCAAACTATACTTTGCCGACAATCTGCGCTTACTCGGCCAAGCCAATCGCTTTAAGCTCAGTCCGTTGTTTAGTCGCTTGCCCCTTTTGGCCAATTTTATTGTTATTGCCCCTAAAATTAGCCTAGAACGATTGACTCAAGCGCTTCAGCAGTTTGACGCGCCCGCCGATCAGCTACAGGTGTGTGAGTCGCCATTGCCCGGATGCGATGGGCTTTTGGTACGGGCGATCGCTAGCCAAACCAGTCTTCTCGAAGCCTATCAACACCACTTACTCAACTGCGTTCGTCAGCTGCTCAACCACCCACCGCTCCCTCACATCCCCAAATAAGCTAAAAACAATCCACAACAATCCAAAACAATCCAAAGCAATCTAAAAAAATGAGGTAAAGTCAAGGGCCTGTGTATTTGCCCATTTTTCAACCTCACAACGTATCAAACACTACAGCAGAGTTTGAAAAGACTTCACATATTTTGTGAGTCATTGGCGGTGCAACGTATGTATAGCTCGCTTATCACAAATATTTTGTAACATTTTCAGTTAATTCGTTACAGCACCTGTTGTTTTTGTTAAGCGCGGTATCAAGATTCTCTTTCTTGAGAGACAATAAAGTCCTATTTACTACAGGCTGATTTCCGCACTTGTTTCCATATTTGCTTGCTGCACTTGCTCTGAGGCAATGCGCTTGCTGACATAGCCACTGCATAACCTGCATAGACTGTGCCGTGGTTTTTCTGTCTTTTTCTGCCTATTTCTGTCTATTTATTGTTCTTACAACCCCTCGGTTTTCTGCGATGGCTCCTTCCAATCAACCCGCTCTCAGTTCTGCTAGTCGTGTGTCTAGTAGGGGTGCAAGGTCTGCTCCGCTCAAGCAGGGTCTCTATGATCCTCAGAACGAACATGATGCCTGTGGTGTTGGCTTTGTCGTCCAAATGAAGGGCATAACCTCTCACGATATTGTGCAGCAAGGCTTGACCATTTTGCTGAACTTAGATCACAGAGGCGCGGTCGGCGCTGAGCCCAATACCGGTGACGGCGCGGGTATTTTAATTCAGATACCGCATGCGTTTATGAGTAAGGCCGCTGCTGCCGAAGGGTTTGCGCTGCCAGCGCCGGGAGAATACGGCGTAGCGATGATTTACACCACGCCAGAGGCCGATCAGCGAGCCCAAGGCCGACAAGCCTTTGAAAAGGTCGTTGCTCAAGCTGGGTTAGAAATGCTGGGCTGGCGAGACGTGCCGACCGACAATACAGCGTTGGGGCCAACGGCGCGAGCGAGCGAGCCGTTTATGCAGCAGGCTTTTGTAGGCAAGGGCAGCCTGGGCGATATTGATGAACTCACCTTAGAGCGCAAGCTGTATTTGGTTCGCAAGCTGGCGCACAGGATGATTCGCGGCGACGGTGAAATCGCAGGCATTGAAGACTACTGGTACATGGCGAGCTTTTCATGTCGGACCCTGGTGTACAAGGGCATGCTGATGCCTGAGCAGGTGGCTCAGTACTATTTGGACTTGAACGATCCGGAGATGGAAAGTGCGCTGGCGCTGGTGCATTCGAGGTTTAGTACCAATACCTTTCCAAGCTGGGAGCGATCGCACCCCTATCGCTACATCGCCCACAACGGCGAAATCAACACCCTGCGCGGCAACATCAACTGGATGACCGCTCGCCAGTCAATGTTTGCCTCTGAGCTGTTTGGTCAAGATCTCGAAAAAGCCAAGCCGCTGATTAATATTGACGGCAGTGACTCGACTATTTTTGACAACACTTTGGAGCTACTCGCACTCAGTGGGCGATCGCTCCCCCATGCTCTAATGATGATGGTGCCTGAGCCCTGGTCAGGACATGAGACCATGGACGCTGCCAAAAAAGCGTTTTATGAATACCACTCCTGCCTGATTGAGCCCTGGGATGGCCCAGCTTCAATTGCCTTTACCGACGGCACCCAAATGGGCGCAGTGCTCGACCGCAACGGCCTGCGTCCTGGGCGCTACTATGTCACCACAGACGACCGCGTCATTATGGCCTCAGAGGCAGGCGTGCTGCCCGTGCCGCCCGAAAACGTCGTTCGCAAAGGTCGGCTTGAACCGGGCAAAATGTTCTTGGTCGATACTCAGGCCGGTCGAATTATCTCCGACGCAGAGATCAAACAACAGATTACCTCAGCAGCGCCCTACGGGCAGTGGCTTGCCGACAATCTCGTGACGCTAGAAGATTTGCCAGCCGCCCAGCCGCCCGCCACCGCCACTGCCACTGCCACCGCCGAGCTAGATGCTCACACCATCACCCAAAAGCAAATCGCCTTTGGCTACACCTTTGAAGAGCTGCGAATGCTGCTAGCCCCGATGGGGCAAAACGGCGTAGAAGCGATTGGCGCAATGGGCACCGATACGCCGCTGCCCGTACTCTCCAACCGTCCTAAGCTGCTGTACAACTACTTTCAGCAGCTCTTTGCTCAGGTGACCAATCCGCCGATTGACTCTATTCGCGAAGCGATTATTACCTCGGCGATTACAACCATTGGCGCGGAGCGCAACCTGCTAGATCCTACGCCCGAAAGCTGCCATTTGCTTCAGCTCAAAACACCTTTTATCACCGATGGCGAGCTGGCCAAAATTAAGCACAACCGCCAGTTTAAAACCACTGTGCTGCCGATTCTGTTTGATCCCGATCTCGGAGAAGCTGGCCTGGCTGGGGCCATGGAAGCGCTGTGTATGAAAGCCGATGAGGCGATCGCATCAGGCCACGAAATTCTCATTCTCTCCGATCGCGAGATTGCGCCGAACCGAGCGCCCATTCCAGCGCTGTTGGCCGTTGCGGGCTTGCATCATCACCTCATTCGCAACGGTTCTCGCACCAGAGTGGGCCTGGTGTTAGAGTCAGGCGAACCGCGTGAGGTGCATCACTTTGCCGTGCTGTTGGGCTACGGCTGCGGTGCGATTAACCCCTACATGGCCTTTGAGACGTTTCAACAGATGATCCAGGAAAATCTGTTGCGCGGCGTGGAATATGAAGCAGCCTGCAAAAACTACATTAAAGCAGCGACGAAGGGCGTCGTTAAAATCGCGGCTAAAATTGGGATATCCACCATTCAAAGCTATCGAGGCGCACAAATTTTTGAGGCCATTGGCCTTAATGAATCTGTGATTAACCAGTACTTTAGCTGGACGGCTTCGCGCATTCAAGGCGTGGGCCTAGACATACTGGCCGAAGAGGCGATTATCCGCCATCGTCATGCCTTTCCCGATCGCCCCACCACCGAAACCAAAAATGCCGCCACGCTAGAAGCAGGCGGCGAGTATCAGTGGCGTAAAGACGGCGAAGCGCATTTACTCAGTCCGCAGAGCATTCACCTGCTGCAAAAGGCCACGCGAGACGGCGACTATGCGCTGTACAAAAAATATGCAGCGCTAGTTAACGAGCAGGGCAAAAACTTTTTCCGCCTGCGCGATCTGTTGGACTTTCAGCCGCAGCAGCCCGTCCCCATTGAAGAGGTGGAATCTGTTGAGGCCATTATGAGCCGGTTTAAAACCGGGGCGATGAGCTACGGCTCCATTTCGCAAGAAGCGCATGAGACTTTGGCGATCGCCATGAACCGCATCGGCGGTAAATCCAACACGGGCGAAGGCGGAGAAGACCCCGACCGCTACACCTGGACCAACGAACGAGGAGACTCTAAAAACAGCGCGATTAAGCAAGTTGCTTCAGGTCGCTTTGGGGTTAACAGTTTGTATTTGTCTAAGGCAAAAGAGATTCAGATTAAAATGGCCCAAGGCGCAAAGCCGGGTGAAGGCGGACAGCTACCGGGCAAAAAGGTGTATCCCTGGATTGCAAAAGTGCGCAATTCCACCCCAGGTGTGGGCCTAATTTCTCCGCCACCGCACCACGACATTTACTCCATTGAAGATCTCGCTGAGCTGATTCACGATCTTAAAAACGCGAACCGAGAGGCGAGAGTCAGCGTCAAGCTGGTCTCAGAGGTGGGGGTTGGCACCATCGCCGCTGGTGTGGCGAAAGCCCATGCCGATGTGGTGCTCATTTCTGGCTTTGATGGGGGCACTGGCGCTTCGCCCCAGACTTCAATTAAGCATGCGGGGTTGCCCTGGGAATTGGGGCTCGCTGAAACGCATCAAACGCTGGTGTTGAATAATTTGCGATCGCGCATTGTGATTGAAACCGATGGGCAAATGAAAACGGGCCGAGATGTTGCGATCGCCGCCCTGCTCGGCGCTGAAGAATTCGGCTTCTCTACTGCGCCCTTGGTCACCTTGGGCTGCATCATGATGCGGGTATGCCATCTCAACACCTGCCCGGTCGGCGTCGCTACCCAAAACCCCGAGCTACGCAAACAGTTCAAAGGCGACCCCGAGCATGCCGCTAACTTCATGCGATTCATCGCCCAAGAAACTCGCGAAATTATGGCAGAGCTGGGCTTCCGCTCACTCAACGAAATGGTCGGTCGCACCGATGTGCTCGCCGCCAAAACCGCAATCAACCACTGGAAAGCCAAAGGCATTGATCTTTCTGCCCTGCTCCACCAGCCCGAGGTCGGCCCAGAAGTTGGCCGCTACTGCACCCAAGCGCAAGATCACGGCCTCGACAGCTCTCTCGACATCACCCAACTGTTGAAAATATGTCAGCCCGCGATTGAAGCCGGTGAAAAAGTCAGCGCCACCCTGCCCATTCGCAACATTCACCGCGTCGTCGGCACCATTGTCGGCAACGAAATCACGAAAAAGCATGAGCAGGGCCTACCCGAAGACACCGTTCATCTTCACTTCCAGGGGACAGCGGGTCAAAGCTTTGGGGCCTTTATCCCTCAAGGAATGACCCTAGAGCTAGAAGGCGATACCAACGACTATCTGGCGAAGGGCCTCAGCGGCGGGAAGATTGTGCTCTATCCCGACCGGCGCTCTACGCTGGTCGCAGCCGAAAACATCATCGCGGGCAACGTGTCCCTGTATGGCGCGACCAGTGGCCAAGCCTATATCAACGGCATCGCGGGCGAGCGCTTTTGCGTGCGGAACTCAGGCGCGATCGCAGTAGTCGAAGGCGTGGGTGATCATGGCTGCGAGTATATGACCGGCGGCAAGGTGATTATTTTGGGCCTGACCGGTCGTAACTTTGCGGCGGGCATGAGCGGTGGGGTGGCCTATGTACTCGACGAAGCAGGTGACTTTGCCAGCCGCTGCAACAATGAAATGGTGGGCCTAGAGCGGATTGAAACCACTGGCGAAAGCCAGGAGCTGCGAGATATTATTCAGCAGCATATTGACTACACTGGCAGCCTTAAGGCCAAGGCACTCTTAGCCGACTGGGAAGCCAGCGTTGCTCAATTCATCAAGGTCATGCCACGCGACTACAAGCGAGTGCTCCAACACATTCAAAAAGCCCTCGACAACGGACTGAGCAACGACGAAGCGATGTCAGCCGCCTTTGAAGAAAACGCCAAAGACCTCGCGCGGGTTGGCGGCAGCTAGCATACTCGTTCATTATCACTGCCGTTCAATCACTGCCACCTAATCACAGCCACCTAATTCAGCACTCATGGGAAAACCAACCGGATTCATTGACTACCTGCGCGAAACCCCTCTTGAAACCTCGCCCGAAGACCGCATCCGCGACTGGAAAGAGTTTCATCTGCCCATGCCCGACGAGGCCCTACAAACCCAAGGGGCTCGCTGTATGGACTGCGGCACGCCCTTTTGCCATACCGGCGACCTCATCAGCGGCATGGCCAGCGGCTGCCCCATCAACAATCTCATTCCCGAATGGAATGACCTCATTTATCGCGGCCTATGGCGAGAAGCGCTAGACCGCCTGCATAAAACCAACAATTTCCCCGAATTTACTGGACGGGTATGCCCTGCGCCCTGCGAAGGTTCCTGCGTGTTGGGCATTACTAGCCCGCCCGTCACGATCAAAAACATTGAATACTCAATTGTTGAAAAGGGCTGGGAAGAAGGTTGGATTACCCCGCAGCTACCGACCAAGCGCACTGGCAAAAAAGTCGCCATTGTCGGTTCTGGCCCTGCCGGACTCGCCGCTGCCGACCAGCTCAACAAAGCGGGGCACTGGGTCACCGTGTATGAGCGCGCTAACCGACCCGGTGGGCTGCTCACCTACGGCATTCCGAATATGAAGCTCGATAAAACCGATATTGTGCAACGTCGGTTAGATATTCTCGAAGCCGAGGGAATTACCTTTGTATGTGGCGTTGAAGTGGGCAACGATCTCCCGGCTGAAAAGCTGTTGAATGACTATGACTCGGTGATTTTATGCACCGGATCGACACGCCCAAGAGATTTGCCCATTGAGGGCAGAGCGCTCAATGGCATTCACTTTGCAATGGATTTTTTGACTGCAAATACGCAAGCCGTGTTAGACGGCAATCCTGGTGAAAACTACATTTCAGCGGCCAACAAAGATGTGGTGATTATCGGCGGCGGCGACACCGGCACCGACTGCGTGGCTACCTCTGTGCGCCATGGCTGTCAAAGTGTCAATCAGCTAGAGATTATGCCCAAGCCGCCTGAAGTGCGAGCCGCGAGCAATCCCTGGCCCGAATGGCCTAAAATCTACCGTTTAGACTACGGCCAAGAAGAAGCCAAAGCCCTGTTTGGCGAAGACCCTCGGGGCTATGTCACCACAGCGACAAAGTTTGAAGATGACGGCCAGGGCAATGTGGCGGCAGTTCATACCGTAGAAGTGCAGTGGGAGCGCGACGCCAACGGTCGTTTTACGCCTATGCATGTGCCGGGCAGTGAAAAGAGAGTACCGGCGCAGCTGGTGCTGTTGGCCATGGGCTTTTTGGGGCCTGAGTCGCCTTTGTTAGATGCGTTGGGTTTGGAGAAAACTGAGCGCAGCAATGTAAAGGCCGAGCATGAAGACTATACGACCAATAAAGCCGGTGTATTTGCAGCTGGCGACTGTCGTCGGGGGCAGAGCCTGGTGGTATGGGCGATTAATGAAGGGCGAGGGGTTGCAAGGGAGTGCGATCGCTACCTGATGGGCACGACCGAACTGCCTTAAGGGATGTGCGTTTGATAAACAACCGTTGAAGTAAGACTTATTGCATGGGGCACAGCAGTGCTGAGCCCCTACTGAGCCCCTACTGAGCCCGCCCCTACTGAGCCTGCCCCTACATTGGTATGTTGTTTAAGGCAGGGATTGAATTGCAGAACCCTAAGTCTCTAACCCAATAGATTATTTGAGATTGTTTGAGATTATTTGTAAGATTATTTGTACAGAAAAAGGCTCAGATGTTGCGCTCGTAGCGCTGTAGAAAGCTCAGCCATTTGCCGACGCTCAGGGCTGACAGAATGCTGCCTGCGCTCATGAAGCTCAAAATGCTGCCCACACTGCCGACGCTTAAAATACTGCCCGCGCTACAGATGCTCAAAATGCTGCCCGCGCTGCCAATGCTTAAAAAGCTGCCAACGCTGCCAATGCTTAAGATGCTGCGATCGCTCGCTAAACTCAAAATGCTCACATCAGGAAGTAGGGTCAGCTTGGCTAACAGCATATATTTTAAAAAACAGCCTCAAGCCGTCACGGTTTGCTATGGTTTCTCTAACTTTAACAAAGCACCCCTCTTCGGGCAATTAAGCGAAGGCGAACACTATGGCAACCCCCCTAACGACCCATCTATCTCAACCCCTGCCTAACACCCTCTCTAACACCTGGCAACGGCTGCAAAATGGCTCAGATATCAGAGGCGTGGCGCTAGAGGGTATCGCTGGCGAGGCTGTGAACCTAACCCCCGACATCACCTATCGGCTTGGACAGGCTTTTGTCAGCTGGCTAGCCAACCAGCTCGGCAAAAACAGTGCCGAGCTGGTCGTATCGGTAGGGCGCGATAGTCGGCTCTCTGGCCCGGCGCTAAGAGACGGGCTCGCTGAAGGAATGATATCGCTAGGGACCAAGGTGTACGACTTTGCGATCGCCTCCACGCCAGCCATGTTTATGAGCACCGTGACCGAAGGCTACCGCTGCGATGGGGCCATTATGCTCACCGCCAGTCATCTCCCCTTCAATCGCAACGGTCTCAAATTTTTCACCGCCCAAGGGGGCCTCAACAAGCCCGATATTACCGCCATTTTGCAGCTCGCTGAAGAAAACGCCTTTACAACCACAGCTATAACCACAACAGTGAAAGGAGAAATAGAGTCAAGAGACTTTATTTCGGTGTACGGCGATGGCCTAGTGCAACAGATTCGCCAAGCGGTGAACCATCCCGACAACTACGAGCAACCGCTGAAGGGTTTGCACATTGTGGTGGATGCGGGCAATGGCGCAGGCGGCTTTTATGCGGGCAAAGTGCTAGAGCCTTTGGGAGCTGACACCAGCGGCAGTCAGTTCTTAGAGCCCGATGGCACCTTTCCGAACCACATTCCCAATCCCGAAAATGAAGAAGCGATGGCGGCCATTCGGCAGGCCGTGTTGTGGCACCGAGCGGATGTAGGCATCATTTTTGACACCGATGTGGATCGATCAGCCGCCGTTGATTCTAAGGGGAATGAACTGAATCGAAACCGGCTGATTGCGCTCATGTCGGCGATTGTTCTCAAAGATCATCCAGGCTCAACGATTGTCACCGATTCTATTACTTCTGATGGCTTAACGAGCTTTATCACCGGGTTAGGCGGCATTCATCATCGGTTTAAGCGCGGCTATAAAAATGTGATTAACGAATCAATGCGGCTAAATGAGGCCGGATACGAGTCGTGGTTGGCGATTGAAACCTCGGGCCATGGCGCAATGAAAGAGAATTACTTTTTGGATGATGGCGCTTATTTGGTCAGTAAGCTGCTGGTAGAACTGGCATTGGCCAAACAGTCGGGCAAGGTGATCACTGACCTAATTGCTGAGCTTAAAGAGCCTGCACAAAGTGAGGAGTACCGACTAAAGATTTTAGCTGCTGACTTTAAAGCGCATGGCCTAGCGGTGATTGAATCGCTGCGAGAGTTTATCGGGCAACAGGCTGACTGGCAGGCAGTGCCGAACAACTATGAGGGCATTCGAGTCGCTTGCAAAGGCGAGCGTGAGGACGGATGGTTTTTACTCCGGCTTTCGCTGCATGATCCGGTACTGCCGCTAAATGTAGAATCTAACGTGGCAGGTGGGGTAGAAAGTATCAGCCGTCGTTTGGCTAAGTTCTTTAAAACGGTTGAGGAGCTGGATATCTCGGCATTGAACGCGGCTTCAACTCAAGAGTAAGCAGGAAAGGGATATGCGGAAGGGATGCGCGTTTAAATCTCGCATTCAAATTCCGCATTCAAATCCCTAAGAAAAAGGCTCAAAGGCTAAAAAGGTCACGGTGCTATCGGGCGTGGCGTCATACTGCTGAGCGGTGGTTTCAATTTTGCGTAGCTGGCCTAGGGCGAGGCTGCAAGGAAAGCCGTATTTTTCTTGGACGCGATCGCTCGCAATTGTCAGCGCCTCTTTTGAGCGCGACACAAACTCAGTGACGGTATAGTGCGCGCCTGGCTCAAAGTACTTTTTCACTACTAGAGAAGGTGAATAGCACAGGTCTTGTTGACCATTGGGCCATTGAATTTTGAAGTTAATTTCAGGCATATCATTCAGGCGTATAACGCAAAATATCTATAAAAAAAAGCTCAAAGGGTAGGCAACGACCTGGGCGTTGCTTGAGATAGTTCTTGATACAGCTCAAGGTGCATTTGGGCAGACCTTTGCCAGCTATAGCGTTCGACCACTGGCTGACTGCCAGAAATTAAGCGGCGAGCGACTTCAGGCTTTGTTATTTCTATCATGCCAGAGGCGATCGCCTCCACGACAGTGGGATCGACCAATTGGGCAGAATCGGACGACAAAAACTCCGTGAACGGCGCTTGATTGGCGGTGAGAACAGGCAATCCGGATGCGATCGCCTCCAGCAGTACTAACCCCCAACCCTCCTTAAGAGAAGGAAACACAAACGCATTGGCGAGCCGATACAGCACTGGCATCGCCTCATCGGGCACCACGCCGGGTAAAATCACCGCATCTGCCAGCCCATACTGTTCTACCAGCGTCATAAATTCACGCCGATAGTCCTGATAGTCAAACAGCGTGGCCCCACCGGCAATCACGAGCTGAGCCTGGGGCTGTTGATCTGTCACCAGCCTAAACGCCTTGAGCAAATTAATCGAATTTTTACGCGGTTCAATGCCGCCCACTGTGAGATAAATCGGTGCGCCAGTAATTCCATAGGCTTTTGCTAAGCCAATTTCGGTACGGTTTGGCTGCATAGAAAATCGAGCGCTCACGCCATTAATGACCCGATGCGCCGTAATGCCATAGTCTCGCTGTAGCACCTGCTGCCATAACTCACTCACACATAGGCAGCGATCGCTCTGATAAATCGACTTCTCCTGACAGTCTTGTAAATAAGGGCTCTTAAACGCTTCAATATGATGCACCGTCCGCACAAAGTGCGAGAGCAGGCCCCGACGCTTTAAGATGGCTAACGCATTTGCACTCAAACAGTCTTGCGCATGATAAATGTCGTAGCCAGATTCTTCGTTTTTAGCTCGCTGTTCAAAAAACGCTTCAAAAAAGTCAACGAATTCACCAATCCGCTGTTTGATCAAATCATCTGTGCCCCCATAACAGGCTCTTGCAGGCACCGCACAAGTGCTAAACCCAACCGCCCGATGAAACCCCTGACCGTCTTTATCTAGCGCGAATACACACACCTCATGCCCTGCCTCAGTCAACGCCTGCGCCAGTTCTAGGGTATGCACAACACTCCCTCTGGGCCGCGTTGAATAGGTCAGAAGCGCTATCTTCATCACCGAATCTTCATCACCGAATCTTCATCACCGAACATTCACCACCGAATCTTTATCACCGATTGCCAAAGCCGGTTAAAGGCTCTGATAAATTCCAGAATCGCTGTTGCGCTTGGCCCAACTGAAATGAAACATTGGGCCCTGCGACAATCTCACCAATTTTCGCACAAACCAGCGCTTCAGGCGCAAATAACGCTTGTATGGCCTCCATATTTTCAACCGGTGCGCTCAGCAAAAATCCATAGCTCGGAAAGCTCGTCAGCCATTTTTCCCAGTCCACAGCCTCGGGCTTGGGCACCTGATCTAACTGTAGATTTGCCCCACAGCCAGAGGCTTCACACAGCATTAGCAAGGTTCCAGCGAGTCCACCCATGCTGATATCTTTAGCCACATGGCATAAGCCCGACTGAGCCAGCACCGGTAACAGCGACAAATGCGATCGCAGCTCAGCCGGATTCGCGGTGGTTGCCGCATTCCAAAAAGGATACGCTTTGTAATAAGCGCCCTGCATGTTAATCACCATTATCAGCGCATCTCCAGGCGTCGCGGCAAAGCTCGTTAGCACCTGCTGCGATCGCCCCATCACCGCGACTGCCAGCCCGTCATAGTCACTATCACAGTTGATATGACCACCCACAATCGGGACTCCATACGCCTTTGAGGCCGCCTGCATCCCCTCCCACACGGGCCGACTGCCCGCCACCGATTGGCTCCACAGGGCATTGACTACTGCGATCGCCGTTCCGCCCATCGCCGCAATATCCGATAGGTTCACCATCACCGCACACCACCCGGCAAACCACGGGTCTTGCGCCAACAGCTGCGGCCAAATGCCCTCTGCCGCGAGCAGCAAATAGCCCGATTCAGGATCATCTCCATTCGGAATCACCGCGCAGTCATCCCCTAGCCGAATCTGCGAACCATCGACGCCTTGCACCGTCTGCCCCAGCGTTTTTGCTGCCGCTTGAATATCTAACTTACGCAAAATACTCTCGGACAATTGCAGCGCTGCAATCAAGTCCGCCAAAGTTTGTGAATCACTCGCCACAGCTGACCTATGCAACTTGTAAAAGGGGTAAAGACGGGCGGTGCTGATCGCTCGCCGGATAGTAGTCCAAATCGGCCTGCATAAGATGGTGAGGGCGGGCCATAATCTCTATTTCCTTCAGGCTATCCCAATGCAACCGGCTAAAAAATCGTACGTTTTGCAGCTGAACGGTGGCCAAAAAGCGATCACACCCCCAGGTGTTTGCACTCGTCACCGCTTTTTGAATCAGCCCTTTACCAATTCGACCCACCCGCCGAAAGTCAGGATGGACACCCAATCGACCGCCATACCACAGCCGATTTTCCGACTCATAAATTCTCACCACGCCAACCACTCTATCGGCCTGATTTTCTTCATGGGCGATCGCCACAATCGGATAGGCACCGTCATCAATCGCATCTCTGTCGCTTTGTTCAAACAGCCCCTGCTCTTCACAAAAAATCTGTCGTCGCAGCTCAAAATACGCCTCTATTTCAGCCCCGGACAGGGCCAGTTGAAAGCTATAGGTTCGCTTAGCCATTGCTTGGGTTCACTCCTGACATGCTTAAGTTCAAATAGTTAGGTTTTTAGATTTTCAATTCTTTCGCGAGGCTGTCTTTAGGCTTTATCAGGACTCTCTCAATTTTCAAAACTCGAAAGCGCCGAGCAGGCCCCACACTTGGCACAGCCTGCCTTCATCTCGCTAGAGCGTAAATTTGCCTGCTTCAACAATCTGCCAACCGCCTGATAAATCTCAGACATAAACTCACTACTCGGCGGCTGAGCCTGCGCTAGTGGCGTCCCAACAATCGGCACAAACGGCACCACAAAAGGATACACACCCACTTCAATCAACTGTTCGCTCACAGCCAGCAAAGTCTCTTGAGTATCGCCTAACCCCGCAAGCAAGTAAGTGCTCACCTGCCCCCGACCAAATACCTTGACCGCTGCCGCAAACGCCTCAAAGTAATAGCTCACTGGCACCCTCGCCTTACCCGGCATAATTCTCTGACGAACCGCCGGATCAGCCGCTTCTAAATGCATTCCCAAGCTGTCGATGCCTGCCGATCGCATCCGCTCAAACCAGCGAAAGTCATCCGGCGGCTCGCACTGCGCTTGAATAGGCAAATTTACCCGAGCACGAATCGCCTGAGCACAGTCGGTTAAATAGGCCGCCCCTCGATCTGTTGTATTGGGCGTGCCTGTGGTCATAATCATATGTTCTACACCATCTAGCCTGACGGCAGCGGCGGCGACTTCGGCAAGCTGCTGCGGCGTTTTTTGGGCGATGGTGCGATCGCCCGCTAATGACTCACCAATCGCGCAGAACTGACAGGCCGTTTTGCGATTCTCATAGCGGATACAGGTTTGCAAAACCGTTGTGGCCAACACATTGTTACTGTGCAGCAGCGCAATTTTAGAATAGGGAATGCCGTCAGCTGTTTGCAGGGCGTAAAATTTTGGCTGATGAGGAAAGGCAAGCAGGCTAATGACCTTGTTGTTTCTCGTCAGGTAGGACTGACCGGTTGTGCGATCGCAATCTACCCCATAAGGCGAAGTCACCGCCTTATCGGTATATACCGGCACCATGACCGTGGTCTCACCAATCGTCACCGCCTTATGGTCTGATGGGCCTGCACCGCCCTTGCGACCCGATGCACCCGCTTCACCCGAGCGCAAGTTAAGTCCCTGGGTTTGCAGGTCAATAATCACCTGCTGAAGGTTGAACGGTTCAGTCACAAATCTTTCCGCAGGGGCAGTAGAGACGGAATTAGGCATAGGTCTGCGTGGGCGTATTTAGAGGAGGAATAAACGGCTCTGATGAAGCCACAGAAGTATCTTCATCACTAAAGGAAGATGATGGAGATGATGAGGATGATGGAGATGATGAGGATGAGGATGGAAATAATGAGGATGAGGATGGAATTTTGGCACTATTTGAAGAAACAAAATCAGAGGAGATAACAGAAGCAACGCCTGAATCAACCCCTGGATCAACCACCGAGTAAGGAGATTGTTTGAGCTTGAGCTGCAACAAGTCAGGACGGGCATAGTGGCCAACCGAGTCCATCATGCGTTTGCGCTTGGTGATAAGAGAAAAGTCTAGGGTTGCGATCGCCATCCCCTCTCCCGACCTAATCGGCTCACATAAATGCACGCCTTCTGGGCTAATAATGGCCGTATAACAGCCCCCACGCAGCACTTTTTGAAGCGCTTCATTCGGTGCAATCATCGCGATCTGCTCAGGCGTTAGCCAACCAGTAGAATTCACCACAAAGCAACCCGACTCCAGCGCATGATGCCGCATCGTCACCTCAGTTTGCTCACCAAAAATATCTCCCACCATCGAGCCTGGAAACTGCCCGCAGTGAATTTGTTCATGCGCGGCCATTAGGCTGTAGCGCGCCAACGGATTGTAGTGCTCCCAGCAGGCCAGCGCTCCGACCCGTCCGACCGCCGTTTCACACACTTGTAGCCCAGAGCCATCACCTTGGCCCCAAACCATTCGCTCATGGTAAGTTGGCGTCAGCTTGCGCCGCTTTAGCAAGCACTCTCCAGTCGCATCAAAAATCAGCTGAGCGTTATAAAGTGACCCCTTATCTCGCTCATTGACACCCAACACGATGACCATTTGGTGTTTCCTAGCTGCATGGCTCACCGCCTCAGTCACTGGCCCAGGGATTTCTACCGCCTCTTCATACAGTTGCATATGCGCCTTACCCATTAGCACAGGCGGCAGCACGAAAGAAAAATAGGGATAGTAAGGAACAAATGTCTCCGGAAAAACAATCAGCTGTACACCTTCTTTCGCCGCATCCTCAATAGCGTTCAGCACTTTTTCCATAGTGCCCGACTGACTGTGCAGCACCGGAGAGAGCTGCACAGCCGCCGCTTTAACGGTTTGCGAATAATCCATACCAATCTACATCGTCCAAGTACTACATCGTCCAAGTACTACATTGTCCAAGTATCCAAAATGAACGCGCCTTCTTTGCGATGCATGAGGACGATATCCATCACATCTAGCGGATTAATCGGGGTAATGCCTGGAATTAAAGAAGGCTCACCATGACCGTACAGAGCCTGTAGCGCAAACCGACAGGCATACACTTTTCCACCATCTGCAATAATCTTTTCGACGCGATTGTTCATGGCCATGTGACCTGGGAAAGCCTCATCACCCAGCTTAGGAAAACCGCGCTGTACGCCCAGCGTAACCCCTGGCCCATACAGCAGCACAGAGGTGTCAAACCCTTTACTAATAAGGCGGCTCACCTGCAAGAGATTCACTAAGCCAATGGAGCCTTCAAAAGCAACCGTGTGAAAGGTTACCAACGCCTTTTCACCGGGTTCTGCCTTAACATCAGGAAACACTTTCTCTTCGTAATCTACAAAAAAGTCACCAGTCTGGTGCGCGGGGGTGGTTACAGCAGGCATATTTTTTTTGACTCCCAAATATCTGCCCATAGCCTAAAAGGTCTGAGGGTCTCTCCCGGTAGCTATTGCTACAAAGAGAGAAAACCTGATAGTAGTGACAGGAGAAACGCACTTAATCACAGACAGGAAGGGAAACTTATAGGCCACCACCTGCACAAGTAGACAGGTGAATTCAGCAAAAAGCAGTAAAAACCGG
The DNA here is from genome assembly GCA_001314865.1 of Phormidesmis priestleyi Ana. Classification (GTDB taxonomy): domain Bacteria; phylum Cyanobacteriota; class Cyanobacteriia; order Phormidesmidales; family Phormidesmidaceae; genus Phormidesmis; species Phormidesmis priestleyi_B. The sequence continues at coordinate 67,158 of LJZR01000012.1, forward strand.
TATCGCTCAGGCAATGGGCCTGTCGATAGGCAGAGACTGCTGCATTTAGTAACCCTTGATACAGGGCACTTTCGTTTCACTTTCTATGTTTAAAGGCATGACGCTATGGCGTTATTAGGACTACTGCATTCTGTCGGGTTCTCTTTGTTGGGTTCTCTTAATGTCGAGGTTTCTTCTGCTGAGTTTTCTGCTATTGAGTTTTCTGCTACCGGGTTCTCTTTAGCTAGATTTCCTCTGCGGGCGTTTAGTTAGGCATTGTTGAGATATTTTTAGGCATTTTCTTTTTAGGCATTTTCATGGATCGCTCACATTTTCCTGTTGTTATTATTGGCGGTGGTCAGGCAGGTTTATCGGTGAGCTATTGCCTAAAACAACGAGACATTGCGCATATCATTTTTGAAAAGCACTTCATCGCCCATTCTTGGCAGACCAAACGGTGGGATTCTTTTTGTTTAGTAACGCCCAATTGGCAATGTGCGCTACCCGGTTACCCCTACGCTGAGGCTGATCCTCATGGGTTTATGGGGCGAGACCAAATTGTTCAATATGTTCAAAATTACGCACAAGCTTTTGACCCCAACATCAAAGAAGGGGTTGTTGTTTATAACGTTCAAAAGAACATCCCAAATGGCAGTCAAAATGGCAATCAAAAAACAGGCCGAAAGACAAATCGCGGCGACAATCAGTGCTTTCACATCAAAACTTCGATAGGAGACTACACCGCTGATCAGGTGGTCGTTGCCACGGGCGGCTACCATCGGCCTAAAATTCCGAGAATAGGCGATCGCCTTCCCTCACGCATTTTACAGCTCCATTCTTCAGAGTATAAAAATCCTGAGTCGCTGCCTGACCAAGGCGTGCTGGTCATTGGCACCGGGCAGTCGGGCTGCCAAATTGCTGAAGACTTGCATATTGCGGGTAAGCAAGTGCATTTATGTGTAGGGGGGGCTCCGCGATCGCCCCGCGCATATCGCGGCAAAGACGTCGTAGACTGGCTACATGAATTAGGCTACTACAACATCCCCATTGACGAGCATCCCCAAAAAGAAACAGTACGAACTAAAACGAACCACTATGTCACTGGCAGAGGCGGTGGCAGAGAGATAGACTTACGACAATTTGCCACCGAAGGGATGAAGCTGTACGGCAAACTAGCGCATATTGAAGGTGAGCAGCTAACCTTAAAAAATGACCTGAAACACAATCTTGATCAGGCAGACAATGTAGCTGAAAGCATTAAGCGCACAATTGATAAATATATTGAAGAAAACAATATTCAAGCGCCCACTGAGCCGTCCTACAAACCGGTTTGGGAGCCCACAGAAATTGCCCAATCAATCAATCTTCAGGCGGCTAATATCGGCACTGTGATTTGGGCAACAGGCTACCATATGGACTTTAGCTGGATAGATGTTCCCGCCTTTGATGGCAAAGGCTATCCGGGTCATCAGCGCGGCGTCACAACCGCCAAGGGACTTTACTTTATTGGGTTGCCCTGGCTTTACACCTGGGGGTCAGGTCGGTTTTCAGGCGTTGCCCAAGATGCTGAGTATTTGGCCAACCGCATTGCGCTTCAGCATACTGTTGATCAGCATGACAACTCTCCTTTACTAACGATGCAGTTTGTTAATGAATTCGCACTCGGTTCTTAATTGCGCTCTAGTTCAACCCACTTCGCACTCGGTTCATAAGCAGCGACACTCTCTAGCACCTCATCAATCAGAAGGCTCGTCAATCAGGGGCGTCTATCGAAACCATAGATTTTTGCTTAGATAGGTAAACCGCTTGTGGTATAGTTGCAACAAAAAGGTTCAAAGCGCTATTCATCAAGCCTTTGAAGGCTTCTATGCTAGGTAATTTCATGTTCAATGCTCTGTTGCAACCCATCTCTACTGCCAGTCCCCCTTAAGGGTCGGCTGGTACGTATCGCTACAACCGATCGGTTGCACCTACAGATCTACTACAGATAATTTCATTTTTTCGCTTTACTTTTTTCACTTTTTTCACTTTCAAGTCTTACATTTGCCCGCATAGCCACCTCAAATCTTATCTTTGGGGTAAAACAGTTCGTGCGGGTTAAAAGCATACAGGAGGTTCCATTGAAAGCAGTCCAAGGCATTCGTGCGGCAAAACTCAGGCGAGAGTGGCTGGCAAATCCTAAAGCCGATATCCTGGCAGGAGCCGTAGTGGGGTTAGCCCTCATTCCCGAAGCGATCGCCTTTTCTATCATTGCCGGGGTCGATCCTAAAGTGGGGCTATATGCCTCCTTTATTATTGCTGTGACCACGGCGTTTTTGGGCGGGCGACCAGGATCTATCTCGGCGGCTACAGGGGCGATGGCCCTGCTGATGATTGACCTAGTGAAAGACTGGGGGCTGGAATATCTCCTGGTGGCCACCTTTCTCACGGGTATTTTCCAGGTGATTTTTGGCGTTTTAAAGTTGGGTCGCCAAATGCGTTATGTGCCCCGAGCTGTGATGGTCGGCTACATTAATGCCCTCGCGGTGCTGATTTTTCTAGCCCAGCTGCCCCAACTCACCAACGTGCCATTGACGGTTTACCCCATTGTCGCACTCTCGTTAGGCATCATTTACCTGCTGCCCCGGCTAACCAAAGCAGTGCCCTCTCCGCTGGTGGCCCTGTTTGTAATGACCATTGCCTCTATTAGCTTAGGGCTAGAGGTGCCCACCGTGGGGGATATGGGCGAGTTGCCCACTGCCCTGCCCGCCTTTGCGCTGCCCCAGGTGCCCCTGAATTTGGAAACTCTGCGCATTGTTCTGCCCTATTCGCTAACCATGGCCTTGGTGGGTCTGCTGGCCTCCTTTTTAACTGCCTCTTTGGTAGATGAACTCACCGACACCACCAGTGATAAGAATCGGGAAGCCAAAGGGCAAGGCATTGCCAACATCATTACCAGCTTTTTTGGCGGCATGGCGGGCTGTGGCATGATTGGCCAGTCGGTGATTAATGTGCAGTCTGGCGGTCGAGGGCGTTTATCTACTCTCTCGGCGGGCATTTTCTTGCTGTTTGCCATTTTGGCCCTGAGCGGTTGGGTACAACAAATGCCCATGGCGACCCTAGTAGCAGTGATGATTATGGTCTCCATTGGCACTTTCCGTTGGGCCTCGTTTCGAGATATGGCAAAAATTCCCCGCAGTGAAACGGCGGTGATGCTCACCACCATGCTAGTGACCATTTTTAGCCGCAACTTTGCCCTGGGGGTGGCGACGGGCATCGTCATGAGTACGGTGTTCTTTTCTCGCAAGATTGCCCAGTTGGTGTTTGTTGATAAGGTGCTTGGCGACAATGACAGCCATCGGGTTTATAGCGTGTCAGGACATATTTTCTTTGTGTCTATTGACGAGTTTTTAGACGCCTTTAATTTTGAAGAGTTTGTAGATCGGGTCACCCTGGATTTGACCCATGCTCACCTGTGGGATCAAGGCGCAATCGTCGCGCTAGACAAAGTGGTGAATAAGTTCCGCCGCAGTGGGGCCGAAGTAGAAGTGGTGGGATTAAACCAAGCCAGCGCCACCCTGGTGGAAAAATTAGCTGTCCATAGCCATCCGGATCAGTTACCTCAACAGCCCATTATTTCTGAGAGCTAGGCTAACCATGAAGCGTATTTTACTCTGTACCGACGGATCTGCGTTTGCGCAAAGCAGCTATCCGTATGGGGCCTGGTTTGCCGCCCGAGTGGGTGCGGCCATTGATGTGGTGTACGTCAGCGATGCGCGAGGACAAGCGACCGCAGAAGCCACTAACTTGAGTGGCAGCATTGGGCTCGGGGCTTCTGAAGCCCTGCTCAAACAGCTGGTAGAGGTAGAACATGAACGGGCAAAGCTAAACCGCCAAAAGGCCAAGCTGATTTTGCAGGACGCAGAACAAAGGCTGACTCAGCCGGGCGTTCAGTCTATTAATTTGATCCATAAGACCGGCTTTTTGGTCGATTCCTTAGAACCTTTGGAAGCAGAGGCTGATTTGATTGTGCTGGGCAAACGAGGCGAGGCTGCCCAGTTTGCCTCTGGTCATTTGGGGGCCAATGTGGATCGAATTGTCCGCAGTAGCCGCAAGCCCTGTCTGGTGACGCCTGGTCAGTTCGTGCCGATTGAGCGGGTGCTGGTGGCTTACGATGGTAGTAAAAGCGGTCAACAAATGCTGGCGTTTTTAGCCGACTCTCCTGCCTTTAAAGGGTTGGAAGTCCATATTTTAACGGCGGCGAAAAAGGCGGATGATGAGGGTGCGATCGCTCATCTCAAGGTCGCAAAAGAGCAGGCGCAGGCCGCTGGGTTTTCGCCTATTGGCCAGGTCATCTCAGGTGATCCAGAACGGGTAATTGCCGACTATATCGAACGCCATGGCATTCACTTGCTGCTGATGGGGGCTTACGGGCATAGCCGCATTCGCCATTTGGTCATTGGCAGCACGACCATTCAGCTGTTGCGGAGTAGCCCTATTCCTGTGCTGCTGTTCCGCTAGCGCATTAACCAGCGGATCTTGTTTCACGCTATCAACTGCGCGATATAACTGCGTGATATAAGCGAGATACCAATCAGGCAATCAGCCCTGTAAGCAGAAGCAGCCTTACAGCCAACCCTGCTTCGTCGCCTCAAAAATCGCCTGCACGCGCGTTTTTACCCCTAGCTTGGCCATCATGTTTTTGGCATGAAACTTTACTGTTCGCTCGCTAATAAACAGCTGCGCTGAAATATCGCGATCGCGAAACCCCTGAGACAATAGCACTATCACTTCCTGTTCTCGCTCGGATAACGGCGAAGTTAACGGCGAGGCAGCTATGCCGCTTAACCCATTTAATAAGCCTTCACCCGCCAGCACCCTACCTGAAAACCTATCTGTCAAACCCTCTGCTAAACCCTCTGCCAAACCCTCTGCCAAACCCTCTGCCAAACTATCCGGCAGCCCCTCTGGGAAAAGCCTTTGTGGGAGCTGCACCCGCACTTCCATCACCGTTTGGTCAGCATTTGCTTGTGTCTGTAGGGTTCCACCCATCTGCTGGGCTTTGATCGCGATCGCCTCAAAAGCTTCACTCTCCAAAAAACCGCTCACGCTCAGTAGCGGGTCGCCATCAGCTGTCGCCAGCATGGCTTCAAAAGCCACCGTATCGGCCTCATACACCAGCCGGCAGTACCGACAAGCCAGACAAGATAGGCCACTAGCCACCTCAACTAATAGCTGTGCGATCGCCGGGCTCAGCGTTTTTTCCATCCCTAGCAAGCTCAGCTTGTGGCCACCCAATAGGGTTGCTAGCTGCTCAGAAAGCGTCGAACCGCCATCTTGCCCCACATTGCTTAATCCCACCCTGGCCCGGATAATCGACTCATGGTTAAGCGCACCCGCCAAAGCACCCGCCACAGACAGGCTCAGCATTTGTAGCACTTCTAAAAACTCAGGTGCCATCGGCGCATGGCTAAACACCGCCAGCACGCCAATCGCCTGCCCTTCCGCCATCAGCGGCAAACCCGCAAACCCCTGAATATTGTTCTCAATCGCCCATGCCCGGTCTTTTACCCAGGTTTCGTCGGGCAGAGCATTGCTCAAAAAAGGAATACAGTGCTGGGCAATTCTCCCCACCTTAAACGAACCCATCGGCACCCGAGCAAACGAGCCATCCAATCGAGTGTATAAGCCCGAAGAAGCCACCAAACGCAGCGATTTACGGTCAGGCTCTACCAGCCAAACTCTAGCAAACGCACAGCTGAACTGTTCGATTAGGCCTTCAGTAATACAGGTGGCGATCGCATCAGCCTCTAACCAGCCCGTAAACCGACTCATCAGCTCACTACATCGCTTAAGGTCAAATAAAAGCCGCGACACGTCCATTTTTTGGCGGGAGGCCATCTTAGACATCAGCTGAGACACGGGTTAGCAAGCGCAGAAAGGGCAAAGCAGAGCAACAAACAGTAAGGCCACTCTCTATCAGAACCCAGACTGAACAAACCAGCTGTAGTCACCACTACTGTTCTATGTTTTCTCAGTCAAAAGCGGCTTTCTCGTCCAAAAGCGCGTCAGCTATTACGACTTCGTATCGGAAAGCGCTATGCGGGCCATGGAGGCGATCGCCTGGTCAGTCGCCTTGGGTAGCTGATAGTACTTGCCACCAGCGACCTTAGCCAGCTCTTTACCAAAGCCAGTAGACACAAACTTGCGCTCGGTATCAATAATCAGCAGCTGATAGCCGGTTGTGCGAATGGTGCCCGCAATCTCTAGCAGTTCGCCCTTGATATCGGGCTTTTCGGCGGTTTCATCTAGCTCATCACCCAGCGATCGCGCCAGCGGCACATTGCCTCTTCCATCGGTAATCGCCACAATCACGACACTGCCCACATCGCCCGACTTTTGGGCATTGCTGCCCACGCGCACAGCCTGCATTAAGCCATGAGCCAAAGGCGATCCGCCGCCGCAGGCCATGGTTTCGAGCCTGCGCCTAGCGGCTGTAATCGAGCGAGTAGGCGGAAGCAGCACTTCAGCCTGTTCGCCCCGAAAGGGAATTAGCGCCACCTGATCGCGGTTTTGGTAGGCATCCGTGAGCAGGCTAAGCACTGCGCCTTTAGCATTTTGCATCCGGTTTAGCGCCATTGAGCCCGAAGCATCTACCACAAAAATAATCAGCGATCCGGCTTTGCGGGCCAACCGCTTGGCCCGAATATCACCCGACTCAACAATTACCTTGCGCTCAGGCTGACGCTCACGACGCGCCTTTTGGTAGGGCGCAGCAGCCCGAAGGGTGGCATCTACCGCAATCCGGCGAGCCTGACCGGGTGGAATAAAGGGCTTAATGTACCGACCGCGCTCATCCGAAAAAATAATGCTGTTTTTACCCGATGACCCCTGTTTGCTTGTGCTTTTTGCAAAGCCAAGCAGCGCTGAGTCGAGCACAACCCCTTCCGCATCAAAAACAAACTCTTCTGGAATAGAAGGCGGCGTTTCCGGCTGTTCTTCTGGCTCGTCGCTGTCGTCCTCATCGTCCGAATCATCTTCAGTGCTGTCGTCAGAGTCTTCTTCTTGCTGATCTTGTGGCGGCGGTGGCGGCGGCGGCGGCGGTTGTTGTTCGTCTTCGGTCGGCGGAACAGCGCTAGAACGCGGCACAATCACCAGCTCTACAGCGCTGCGCAAGTCGTCAGCAGTGACGGTAACGCGACCATCTAAGGCCGCGCAGGCTTTGGCCACCCGCACAGCAAATAGCTCAGCCCGATGGCCCATCACGCCGCCGCGAATCGCTTCGGTGACTAAATAGTTAATTTGATCAGCGGTAATAGTGACATCTCGTAACCACTCACGCGCCAAAATAATTTGGGTTTTTAGCGAGTCAATTTCTTCCTCATAACCAGCGAGAAAGGGGCTCGGATTGTTGGCAAAGCTGTTGACCTGGTCAACGGCATTGACGCGGTCTTCTAGGGAGAGATGGGTGTCGGCAGACAGTGCGATCGCAATGCGATCCAACAGATGCTCGCGTAGGTTTCCTTCTTCAGGATTGTAGGTTGCAATCAGCAGCGGCTTGCAGGGATGCTGAAAGCTAATGCCTTCTCGCTCAATTTGGTTGCGCCCTTCAGTAAGGGTAGAAAGCAACAGATTGCTGATTTGATCATCGAGCAAGTTAACTTCATCAATGTACAAAACGCCTCGATGCGCCTCGGCCAGCAAACCGGGCTGAAAAACGCTCTGCCCCGTACTGATTGACTTGGCTACATCCACTGAGCCCAGCAGCCGATCTTCAGTCACACCCAGCGGAATCTGAATAAACGGGGCTTTAATCACCTTGGTCGGCAATTCTTCAACCGGCAGCGTGCTGTCTAACCGGCTGGCTGTTTCGTCATCCCATTCACTGGGCTTAGTCGGATCGCAATTGGTCGAGCCTTCAATAATCTCAATCGGCGGCAGCAACTGATACAGCGCCCTAGCCAGCACCGACTTTGCCGTCCCTCGGCGTCCGGCAATCACCACGCCGCCCAGCGCTGGATCAACCGCCGATAGCAGCAGGGCAAATTTAATGGCATCTTGGCCTACCACCGCCATCAGCGGAAAGGCATCGGGCGCTTTATCAATTAACAACGTAGACATGAGAAAAAAACCTATGACATCTGGCGACCGCTGCTGCTACCAGGAATCACCGGGACTTCTACCGCTTCGCGAAATTCCTCAACACTTTCATCAAACTGAATCGGCAGTACGCCAATCACGTTTTCATGCGGGCGAGGAATAATCACCCAAGTTTCTAGCACGCCACCGGGCGCGTTTTGAGCAGCTTCTACGCCTGCTTCCATCGCCGCTTTCACTTCTGAAACATCGCCTCGAATGTTGATACAAAACCGAGCGCTGCCAGCCCGGATGTAGCTAACTAGGGTCACTCGACCAGCCTTTACCATCGCATCAGCGGCGGCCAATACAGGGGGAAACCCTTTTGTCTCAAGCGATCCGACTGCCTGTCCCATCTATGTTCTCCTAACGTGAATGGAGGCCACTGTATTTGCTTTGCGTGACTAAGCTCCATCACTAATTGTACGGGACAAAGGGAACGGTCTCAATTGATGATCATCTGATGATCACCGGATCATCTCCATCACTCACCAGATATCACTCGCCAGACATTACTCACCAGATATCACTCGCCAGACATTACTCACCAGATATCACTCACCAGATATCACTCGCCAGACATCACTCAACGAACGGCAGCGATTCTTCGGTATAGTCTAGCTCCAGCGTCGTAAGCACGTTTTGGGTGGGGTTAGGAATGAGTGTATGGGCATAAGCGCCATCGCCATAGCAAGCATTCGCCGCTTTCAGTCCGGCTTCTAGGGCGGCTTTCACTTCCGCATTGGGGCCGCGTACCACTACATACTGATGGCCGCTATCTGCCGGAGCAATTTTAATTAGGGTAACGCGACCGGCCTTGACCATGGCATCTGCCGCCGCCAAAGAAGCGGGAAATCCGTGGGTTTCGATAGTAACAACGGCAATAGGCATGGGAGAAAGGATGAGGTAGGAAGGATGAAAGATAAATGAGATTAGCGGTGCTTGATCGGCGGTGCTTGATTAGCTGTGCTGATTTAGCTTGCGAGCTGATTGTACCGCGCTAGCTAACCCCACGGCGAACAAAGCAGGCTCATTTATCTCGTCTCATACCAGTCCCGTCTCATACCAGTCCCGTCTCATGCCGCCTTTAGTCTGCTATGGGGATAGGCATTGGGAATGGGCATTGGGGATAGGCAGTCTTTATCCTTCTTCTCTTCAAGTATTCTTCGCTTCAAACCTTAATGCCGCTGGGCCGATCGAGTGTGGCAATAATGCGATCGCACCCCGACTCAGGATAGGCCCAGGCATAGTAGCTCTCCTTAGGATTTCCCCAGCATAGGAGCAAGTACAGCTCACTGCGCGTGGCTTCTACATCGGCCCATTCAGCATTTTCAATCAGGGTTTCTACTCGCTGCGCGTCAATGGGCTCCGGTGGATTGCTGGCTCGCCATAGCTTGAGGTTGGCAATAGAGGATCGCCAAAAGGCAATCACTGCGCCTTTGGCAGCGCCGAGTCTGAGCTTGTCTTCAGCGGTTGCCGTAAGCTGAGGATGAATTTCAGGAAAGCGCACGCTGCGACCTTGAAAGGTGCATTCGCGCCAGACGATACCAGAGACACCTTCGGCAATTTGATACTGATGAATTTGTTCGCGGAAGTCTTGAAAGGCGTAGATTTGGCTGAGTTTTTGGGGGCCGATGGCTTTGGTAATGACCGGGTTATCTAGCCGACGGTCACCGTTTAGCAGCAGGCGCTGGCCCTTTACAGCAGCCTTCATCTCTGCGTCGATAATGTCTAACAGCTGCGCGGTGGTGTAAGCCATAACTCGCCAGGGATGAAGGATTTAGAACAATTCTTAAAAGTCATTCTATCAACATTTATTGGCCACAGCCTTATTGAGTATCCTTGCCTATCCATAGAATTCTCTATAAAAAAAAGCTATGCAGAGAACTATGTAGAAAAACTATGTAGAAAAGCTATGCAGAAAACCAGCTATACAGAAAACCGCCCCAGCGCCTCTATTAACAGCGCATAAACGCTATCTGCATCCACCGTTTCTATGACTTGCACCGCAGCGCTGGGGCGATCGCCATACCAGTCCACCACGGTGCGGCCAATGGTGTGCTCGCCTGCCGTTTCAACCGCAATATTGACCGGGCGCGCTGTAAACAGTTCGGGCGCAAGCAAGTAAGCAATCACACAGGGATCGTGCAGCGGGCCACCGGCTAAGCCGTAGCGATGTAAATCATTTTGGCCATAAAAGGACAGCATGCCAGCCGCAGCAATGCTGACAGGATTGTTGAGGGCGCGAATAGCCGCTAAGCGGGCGGGCGTAGTGAGCACCTGATGGGTGGTATCTAGCGTAATGAGCGTGGTTGGGATGCCAGCACTCAGCACCACTTGCGCAGCATGAGGATCAACATAAATATTGAACTCAGCAGATGGGGTGATGTTGCCTTGCCCCATCGCGCCTCCCATAATCACGAGCTGATCAATATTTTCAGCAATTTGAGGGCATTGAATCAACGCAACGGCCAGATTGGTTAAGGGGCCGAGCGCGGCGATCGCAATTGGATCTGAAGCGGTTAACAGCTGCTGAATGAGAAAATCGACCGCATGTTGCGAGGGTTTTGCGGCAGTAGACTCAGGCAAATCTGCGCCCTGAAGGCCCGTCGCACCGTGAATGTCTTCGGCAGTGGCGAGCGATCGCATCATTGGCCGTGGACAGCCTGCAAATACCGGCAATGCCAAGCGACCGGCCAAGGCGCAAAGGTTGCGAGCATTGCGATAGGTGAGAGGCAGCGGAACGTTGCCTGCCACGGTGGTGATACCCAAAATTGGTAAATCGGTGGCAAAAGCGAGGAATAGCGCGATCGCATCATCTACGCCCGGATCACAGTCAATTATCAACGCCTTGGGCAACGGCTGATGCAAAGCGGGCAAAAAGGCGGCAACCATAGCTTTAGATTTGGGAGGAAGAGAAGAAATGGGGAGCGAGAAATTGGGAGCGCTTAGAAGAGATCAGCTTTGGCACAGATCCCAACACCACACGTACACGAGGCTTATAGTACGCTAGCCTAATTACGCTAGCCTAATATCGAATATTGCTTGTTCTGCATTAATGCCTGCATCAATAATTTTTGTCTGCGAAAATGCGCGCTACGTAGGAGGATTGCTCATGAGACTCAATTTATTTTCCGGTTTACTCGTGGGCTTGCTAGTGGTGTCAGGCTGTTCGGGAAGCGAGCTAGGTAACACCGTCAGCGAAAGCCTAGAGCCTGACCCACAGCTCCTTGAAGACACGGACACCACAACTGGCACCACAACGGGAACCACAGCCGCTACACCTCCCAAAAATCCCACACAAGGGAGTGATTCAGAGGCGATCGCATCCTCAACCCCAAAGGGGCCTTCAAGCGCTACAAGCAATACTCAAACCAACGCAGTCGGCAGCGGGCAGTATACCGACCTCAACAAGGCCCCTGAAGAGCTTCAGCCCTACCTTGAGGATCTACTAGAGCTAGACCTGCTCACCGTTCGCCCACCGATAGCAGCGCCGCCAGCCAGCAGCCCAGCCAGCAATAACAACAACAGCAGCAGCAACAACAACAACAGCAATGCCCCGGCCAAGGCCAACCCGCCTGCCCCCAACCCCGACGAATTTCGCCCTAACCAGGCCATCACTCGACGAGAATACGCCCGCTGGCTACTAGCCACCAACAATCGCTTTTATGCCGGAGAACCCAACCGCCGAATTCGCCTCGGCGTCACCAGCAGCGCCCCCGTCTTTCAAGATGTGCCTGTCAGCGATCCAGACTTTGCCGCCATTCAGGGACTGGCCGAAGCAGGCATTATCCCCAGTCCGCTCACGGGCAGCAGCACCGCTCTTACCTTCCGCCCCGATGCCCCGCTAAACCGGGAAGACCTGCTGCTGTGGAAAGTCCCACTCGACACCCGATCCCCCCTGCCGCAAGCCACTCCAACCGCAGTTACCGAAGCTTGGGGCTTTCAAGACGCCAGCAAAATTGAGCCCCGCCCCTTACAGGCCATACTCGCTGACTTTCAAAACGGCGACTTTGCCAATATTCGCCGCGCCTTTGGCTACACCACCCTCTTTCAGCCCGACAAAGCGGCCACTCGCGCCGAGGCCGCCGCTGTACTGTGGCGATTTGGCAACTCTACCGAAAGCGTAACCGGCCAAGCACTCCGTAACCCCGGTGCCGCTGTAAAAGAAAGCACTGATCAGGAGAATCCAGGTGGCTGAAGCTGAAACTGATCCCTGGGACGACGATCTTTTTTTTGACACGATTGCTGAGCTGGTGATGCGGCATTCGCCTAGCGGGGTAGAGGGCGAAGTGAATGACTATTTGCTGGCCCGTTTGGGTGAGCTAGGGGTCGAGCATTGGCAGGATGCGGCAGATAATATTGTGGTTCGGATTGCGGCAGATGCGGCGGGGGCTGACGCTTCGCAAGCAGGCAAAGGCCCGCTGGTGATTACAGCACATAAAGATGAGATTGGCGGCATTGTTAAAGGCGTTGAACAAAACGGGCGCTTAGCGGTGAGGGCGTTGGGCGGCGCTTATCCTTGGGTGTATGGCGAAGGCGTGGTGGATTTGTTAGGCGATCGCGCCACTATTAGCGGCATCCTTAGCTTTGGCTCGCGCCATGTTTCACACGAGTCGCCGCAAAAAGTGCAGCAAGAAGGCACGGCGGTGGAGTGGGAACGCGCCTGGGTAGAAACCAAGCTCACCCCTCTAGCGTTACAGGCCGCTGGGATTCGTCCAGGAACGCGCATGGTGGTGGGCAAGCATCGCAAGCGCCCGTTTAGAATGGGCGACCATATTGCTAGCTACACTTTAGACAACAAGGCATCGCTGGCGATTTTGCTGGCCTTAGCCGATCAGGTCAAGTCACCGCCCATAGATGTGTACTTAGTCGCTTCTGCAAAAGAAGAAGTCGGCGCGATTGGGGCGCTGTACTTTACACAGCGGCAGCAGATGGATCAGCTCATTGCGCTAGAAATTTGCCCGCTGGCCAAGGAATATCCGCTAGTAGATGGCCCTGCCCCGGCGCTGTTTTCGCAAGACAGCTACGGCCTGTACGACGAAGGGCTTAACCGAGAAATTATCGCAGCGGCGCAAAAGATCAACATTCCCTTGCAGCTAGCGGCCATCAGCGGCTTTGGCAGTGACGCTTCGATTGCCATGAAGTTTGGCCATGTGGCCCGAGGGGCCTGCTTGGCCTTTCCTACTGAGAACACGCATGGCTACGAAATTGCGCATTTGGGTGCCATTCGCAACTGTTACAAAGTGCTGAAGTCGATGATTGCATCGAGCCCCGTTTCCAAGTAGCTTTCAAATTAGTTTTCAAGTTGGCTGTTTTCAAGTTGGCTGTTTTCAAGTTGGCTTTAGAGACAACAGAGGCAACGATGAAGTTGTACGGCTAGCATCATTTAAATGAAGGAGCAAAAGGTTGGGTCACTGCTCCGACGACTTTCCAACAACTTCATGGGGATGCACAACCGTAATTCCTGGAACTCCAAAAAAATCATTTGGATTCAGCGTTAGGATGTGGCTAATCCCAGAAGTTAGCATTACAGCCACAATGCGAGCATCATGAGTCCGTTTACCTTTGATTTGATGATCATTAACAAGAGCGAACCAGCTTGGGAAAATCTGGGAAGTCTCATCTGCTATGGGAAAGCGGCTTAACAACTGTTCAATAACACTGTTCAATAACATTGTGCGTTTGCTCAATTGACCATCCCAAACCATTCACACTTACGGGACGAGTGGCGACAACCCACGACTCAATCAAAACTTGTGCTGTTAAATAGCACTCGTGACCCTGAAGCAACAAAGTGGCCACAGCTTCAGTTGCTAGATTATGCAGGGCATCAGACGGATTACTAAACCGTAGAACAACATTGGTGTCTAGCAAATATTGAACCATTAGTCGTAAATATTGCCACGATCAAACGCTTCATCAGATAGGGTAATACTTGCTTTTGGCAGTTGAGCTACCCATCTACGAAAATCTTCGGCGCGTTCTACCGGCGTTGCCCGCTGCCAAAATGGAATTGACTGCGCTAATTGCTGAGTCTGGGATTTGACCGAATTAATAAAGTCAGCGATTCGCCTGAGTTGGCTGTCACTGAGCTTATCAATTTCTTGCTTGAGAGTGTCCCGTAGCATGATCTTAATCCGAACGCTAAGTATTAAGGTTAACCGATTCTATGCCTCTACTCGCCATAAGTGCAGGGGCGTTGTAAGACAACTCGCTTGAGCCAACCATTAAAACTTTTCTATTAGCTGCCAAGCTCGCAAAACTTCGGCCACTGACCAGGCTTGGGCATAGGCACCTCGGGGCGCAAAGGGCGCATCGCCGTCAAAAATTTCGCTGATGGTGCCCACACAGCCTGCGCTGAGGTGATGGGCAAAAGGCGTCAAAAAAGTACGAGCCAAATCGGGATTTTTGTACACCTTAAGATGGGCTTGAATAAAGGGGCCAATGAGCCATGACCATACCGTGCCTTGGTGGTAAGCGCCATCGCGTTTGTAGCGATCGCCCCCATATACCCCCACATAGTCAGCATCGCTTTGCCAGAGCGATCGCAACCCATGAGAAGTCAACAACTGCTGAGCACAGGCATCGACAATCGCCTTTTGTCGCTGGGGCGAAAGCGGCGGCGCATAGGCTAGCGAAACAGCAAAAATTTGATTAGGACGCAGCGCCGTGTCATGGCCATTGGGCCCTTCAATCACGTCGTAGCAATAGCCCACATCTGCCTGCCAAAATTTCTCAAACCCGTCAAAAACATCTATCGCCCGCTTGGCATATTCATCTTCTGGCTCACCGAGCTGCTCGGCAAAAATGGCCATACACATCAGCGCATTACACCACAGCGCGTTAATTTCTACCGGTTTGCCAATTCGGGGCGTCACCACCCAGTCATCTACTTTGGCATCCATCCAGGTCAGCTGTTCGCCCGGTTCGCCCGCATATAGCAACCCATCGGTCGGATCTAACTGAATGCGGTAGCGAGTGCCGCGAATATGCCAGTCAATCACGGCTTGCAGCGCCGGAAACAATTCTCGCAACAGCGACAGATCTTGAGTGGTTTCAACATAAGCGCGAATGGCTTCAAAGTACCAAAGAATCGCATCTACCGTGTTGTATCCTGGCGTATCATTGGCTTCCGGAAAGGCGTTGGGCAGCATTCCCTGATCCAGATACTGAGCAAAGGTGCGTAAAATAGGCCCGGCGATGTCTGCCCGTCCGGTGACGAGCGTGAGGCCCGGAAGCGCAATCATTGTGTCACGCCCCCAGTCGCCAAACCACGGATAGCCCGCAATGATGGTTTTGCCGTGGGGCGTTTCGGGCGTGGCGCGACTCACAATAAACTGATCAGCCGCCAGAACCAACTGTTGGATATAAGGCGGAATAGGCGGTTGGATAGGTTGTGGAATTTTTTCAGGCGATCGCACAGCCGCAGAGATCTCTTTAGCGTCATCAGCCGAGTTAGCATCATCAGCCGAGGCCCCGGCAAAGATCCCGCTAGAAATATCTCCAGCAATATCTTCTGAAATATCTCCAGCAATATCTTCCGAGACTTCAGCAAAAATATCTTCCGAGACTTCTGTTTGAACTGAAGCGAATCTTTCTAGCAGCGTGTGTTCATACTGTACTCGGGTCGCCAAAGCCGACTGAGCCGTTAAATTTGGCGTAGGCTGCGTACTGGCGACAACCGTAACTGATCCACCAGGTGCCAGCGTTGTTCTTAGCGTTGCAGCATGAAAATGATCCTCCACATGGGCCAGGCCGCGATACTTTTCGGTGGTTAAAAAGTAGTCCTGATACCATTTGTTCACCGGCATGAGCTGCCCTTTATCGGCGAGCAGGTAAAAGGGCGTGGCCTGATCAAAAGCTTGAACTTTTAGCCCTCTGGGGTGCGATCGCGTTTTAATCTGCCAAGTTTGGCCATCGGTCACACTGCGAGTTACCCCGTGATGATCGCGGTAATTTACAATCGCCTTAATGCTAATGCTTAGCGGCCCGCTGGCCCGCAGCAAGCGATAGCGAACATAGGTGGTATTTTCGCCCGGTTCCATCCAAATGCATTTTTCTAGCAGCGCATCGGCGCAGGCATAGTACCAGGTAGGAATAGAACCCACCAAACAAAAGCTTTCGAGGTTGCGGTAGCCATGCCCTGTGGTGGTGCCGCCCGTCCAGCGATCGCAGCTCAGCGGATAGTAAGTGCTCTGGTAATGCACCGTTTCATCTAGCTTAGTGAGCAGCAACGTTCTCGCCAGCGGTGGCTTTAGCGCAGCCACAAGCAACCCGTGATAGCAGCGCGTCAAAATCCCTGAGAGCGTCCCCCCGCCATAGCCGCCAATGCCATTGGTTACCAGCCATTCACGCCCCGTCGCCTGAAGAACGTCACTACAAATATCTCGCCCAAAATTGACAGTATTTAGACAACGCGAATTCGAGGTGATACCAGACAAATTAAAGTTCATATACGACATGTTTTGTGATGTCTTTTTCTATAGCTTTTCTATAGCTTTTGATAGTTAAAGTGCTGTCTGATTCGCTTGCAATCAAAACTCTGCCATTCTCAGCCTGTCTATATTTTGAGAAGAAACAAATGTTATCTTACCGCCTGGGGCTACTGGCACCCTCGCCCCAGGCTCAGAATGTATTCGGCAAACAGCTAATTTCAGTGAAACTTGTTATATTACCGGTACAAAAAATTAATTCGTGGGTGAAGTATGAAGGCACTGGCAATAGCGCAGCGCGTCTGTTTTTCGATTCACATTGCTTCACTGGTCTTTGGATTGGCGGGGCTTTTGATTGTGCTGCCCAATACGGCATTTATTGCGGGGCTGCCTGAGTTTGGTCAGCGCGCGTTCCAGTGGTCAATGGCTGGAGGCGGCGCAGTGTATATGATTTCAGGCGCGATCGCCGTCTCTATTTATGCCTATCAAAACCTGGGCGTATGGCGTTGGCTCAGCTTTATGCTGCCTGCCTTGGGCATATCTACCGGGGCTGAGCTATTAGGCACCAGCACGGGCTTTCCGTTTGGCGAATATCACTACCTCACTGGCCTGGGCTACAAAATAGCTGGGCTGGTGCCGTTTACGATCCCACTGTCGTGGTTTTATCTGGGCTTGAGTGCGTATCTGCTGGCCTATATGGGTTTGGTCGGCTTAGGGAAACTGCGGGTGCTAGGTGCGATCGCATTTGGATCGCTACTCCTCACCTCTTGGGACTTTGTGCTCGACCCGGCCATGAGCCAAACAACCATGCCATTTTGGGCCTGGGATCAGCCAGGGGCGTTCTTTGGTATGCCCTATCAAAACTTTGCAGGCTGGTTTGGCACGGGCGCGGTATTTATGGCGATCGCAGCATTCCTATGGAAAATCAAACCCACGAACGATTCAGAGCGATCCTCCGAACTCTCTGCCGACTTACAGCCGGGAGAACAGCCGGGATTACAGCCGGGATTACCATTGGGACTGCCGCTCGCAGTTTATTTGAGCAATTTCACGTTTGCGATGGTAATTAGCCTAGATGGCAAAATTTACTTGCCGATTTTATTAGGGCTTTTACTGGGCGTTCTACCGGCCATTTTGCTGTATCGCTCGGCAATAGAGGCAGAAGAAAACAGAGAAATGGCTGCCGACTTTGAGCAACTAGCCGTATCGGGACGAGGCAAAGCCTAGATGAGTTTTTTAGCAGAGGTCATCGGTGCGGCCTCGCTCATCTGTTTGCTAATTCAGCTACCAGCCACTTTTTTACTGCTGTCACGGCTGCTGCGAGGCGCCAGACGACTGTCCCCCATTCAGCCCCGACTCACGGCGACGCAGCAGCAGTTTGCGACCGTTAGCGTGGTGGTGCCTACCTTAAATGAGGCAAATCGGGTTGAGCCCTGCTTGGTCGGCCTGTTGCAGCAAGGCGAAGCGGTGCGCGAAATTGTAGTGGTTGACAGTCGCTCAACCGATGGCACGCAGGCTAAAGTCGCGGCTTTTGCAGCGAAAGACAACCGCCTGCGACTAGAAACAGACGAAGCGCTCCCAACGGGCTGGGTGGGTCGGCCCTGGGCGCTACACACGGGCTTTTTGCGCAGTGATAAACAAAGCGAGTGGATACTCGGGATAGATGCCGATACGCAGCCTCAGCCTGGGCTAGTGAATAGCCTGCTACAGGAGGCTCAGGCGCAGGGATATGATATTGTCTCGCTCTCGCCTCGGTTTATCTTAAAGGCGGCGGGTGAGTGGTGGTTGCAGCCTGCGATGCTGATGACGCTGATTTATCGGTTTGACTCGGCGGGAGTAAAAACGCCTGGCACCGAGCGGGCAATGGCTAACGGCCAGTGCTTTTTGGCGCGGCGGACGGTCTTAGAAACGCTCGATGGCTACAGCTGTGCGGCGAGTTCTTTTTGTGATGATGTGACGCTCGTGCGAGAGGCTGCCCGATGCGGCTTCAAGGTGGGCTTTTTGGATGGGGCCGATGTGATTAGCGTGCGAATGTATGAGGGCATAGCAGAAACCTGGAGCGGCTGGGGGCGATCGCTCGACCTTAAAGATTCCATTTCGAAAGGGCAACTATGGAGCGACTTGTGGCTGCTGGTGAGCACTCAAGCGCTGCCGGTTCCTCTACTGTTGGCGGCGTTTGTGCTGTGGCAGCAGCAGGGATGGGTAGGCGTGGGCTCGCCTATGTTGGGTGGCGCGATCGCGCTAAACAGCCTGCTTTTAGTCATTCGGCTGGGCATGCAGGCTGCTGTTGCTGGTTCTTACGATTGGTCTGAGGCGATCGCTTCCAAGTCTTCGTTTTTAAAGTCTTTGTTTTTTTGGTTCTCACCGCTTGCCGATCCACTTGCGGTACTCAGAATTTTTCTGTCAGCCTTTCAGCGCTCCATTCAATGGCGCGGCAAAACCTACCAAAAAACAGCGTCTAAAAATTACGCCCTGTAGCCCCAATTCCATCCCTTTACAATCACCCGCACATCACCCATTAGAGAGTTGATTTTTCAAGCAAAAACGAATAGCGTAGCGAAGTCTTCTATTTCAGCAGTTCATGAAATCATTGACCTTTAACGACGGTAATACTGTTCCTTCTCTAGGCTTGGGCACCTGGAAATCGCCTAAAGGGGAGGTGCGCAAAGCCGTACGAGAAGCTCTGCGCGTGGGCTATCGGCATATTGACGCTGCCTGGATATATCAAAATGAAACAGAAGTCGGCGCTGGCATTCAAGACGCAATAGAATCCGGGTTTTTAGCACGCGAAGATTTATTTGTGACCTCTAAGCTATGGAATACTTTTCATATGCCTGAAGATGTCGAAAAAGGCTGTCAAGAAACACTTTTAGCGCTTGGGCTTGACTATCTTGATCTGTACCTCATTCATTGGCCCATCGCCTTTAAGCCTGGAAAAGAACACAACGCACCGAAAGACTTTTGGCCCGTTTCTGAACTCCCGCTTTCTAAAACATTTAACGCAATGCTCAAACTACGAGAACAGGGGCTAGTAAAAAGCGTCGGCGTTTCTAACTGCGGTCTTTCAACGCTGAAAACCTTAATTGCCGAAAGCGAGGGTGTACCAGCCATGAATCAGGTAGAGCTACATCCTTACAATCCGCAGCCCCAACTGTTGGACTACTGCCATCAGCAAGGCATTGTGGTGACGGCTTATTCGCCACTGGGTTCTAGCGATCGCCCAGAGAGTATGAAGCAAAAAGACGAGCCGCCCTTGCTAGAAAATGAGACGGTTAAGGCGATCGCCCAACAAGAAGGCATCACCCCCGGCCAGCTCCTCATCGCTTGGGCGTTAGACCGTAACACCGTCGTTATTCCCAAGTCCACCAATCCTAGCCGCATCGCCGAAAACTTTGCCGCCGCCGCTCACACCCTTTCTGCCGAAGCACGATCTGCCCTAGATGACATCGGCATTGAGTACCGTTATGTCAGCCCTGATAGCTGGTTAATTCCAGGCGTCACATACGAAGGCGAAGATTTTTGGGGGTAGTTTTGAGGTTCTTTCTGAGGTTCTTTCAAAGGGCTTAACTTGCTGTCTATTGACTCTTTTGGTCATGGTAGCTAGAGATCCTGTCGTACACCTCTTTAGGAAAGGTAAGATCCTGATAAACATTGCCTGCATCCGGATCATCAGGATTAGGACAAATTTGAAAGTCTTGATGGCTCTGCCAGTCTAAAATGCGCTCCCGCGTCGGCGGACTGTAAGCCTTATCCGTCACCTGAGAATAGATAGATCTCGCCTCCTCTTCACTCAAGTCCTTATCTTGTTGCAAATGGCTTACAATCTCATCTTCATCAGCAAAGTACTGCGCCACCATCACAAACGTCAGCCGCCCATAGTGACCAATATCTGTTCCCTCTTCTAACGCATCTAAAATATGCGCCATTGTATTGTTGTTGCGTAGGTCTTCAATCGCCATAGTAAAAACAGG
Source organism: Phormidesmis priestleyi Ana (assembly GCA_001314865.1). GTDB lineage: Bacteria > Cyanobacteriota > Cyanobacteriia > Phormidesmidales > Phormidesmidaceae > Phormidesmis > Phormidesmis priestleyi_B. Next base: position 87,658 of record LJZR01000012.1, read on the forward strand.
GTATAAACAAAGTGTAAATAGGTAACTATGTACTAACTTATGCTATTGGTCTGCCAGCATTTATGGCTCTATCCAAAGGCAGCTTCTCACGGGTGCTCCATTCTCATGGTGCTTCTAGTGCCCTTATACTTCGGTGAGGGTGCCTTGCTGGTTAGCACTCCCATTTTCAGCGCCGTTTTTAGACTTCATTTCTTCAGGAATATCTTTGAGAAACAGGGTATAAATTTCTGTAGGCATTTCAATATTGTTGGCCTGTAGGGCTTCTTTCACTCGCTGGGCAACCACCGAAGTCGTCGATAAAAAACCCGCCCGGTGAGAATCCACCCAAAATCTCACTTCTAAATTCACAGTGCTAGGAGCCAATTCCTGCACCAGTACATCGGGCGGCGGGCTTTGCTGCACATTTTCGAGCTGGCTAATCGCTCGGATAATGACCTGACGCGCCTCTACAATATCAGCGGCGTAGTCTATCCCAACAATGACAGAACTACGGAGATAGCTCGCGACCGTATTGTTGGTGATGCTGGCCTGAAACACTTCCTGATTAGGAATGTAAATCATCCGACCGTCATAAGTGTTAATCGTGGTCGTCCGTAGCTGCACCTGAGAGATGGTGCCTTCGTAGCCATTAATAACCACCTGATCGCCAATATGAAAAGGACGAGCCGCGAGTAAAATGACACCTGAAATGTAGTTGCTCAGCACATCTTTGAGGCTAAAACCAATGGCAACACTGGTAAGGCCGAGTGCGCCCAGCATCGTCGCAAAATCTATCCCCCATACACCCAGCGCAATCACGCTGCCCAAAATCCAAACGCCGCCGTAGCCAAGCCGACCAATCAAAATTTCACTGCTATGGTCGCCTTCGGTTCGTTGAGCCCAGCTGAAGGCCGCATAGCGAACGATTCGGGCAAATAGCCAAGTCACCAAAATCACAATCAGTACGCCAATCAGCGCTGGAATGCTAGTGATAACATTTCTGCCAAACTGGCGAATGGTCGCGTTTAACCGCTGCCCCACATCAATCACCACAGGCGGCTTTTCTAAGCTTTGGTCAATCCTTTGAGCCCATTCTTCGGCCAGCGTTTCTAGCGGCAGCCCAAAGTCTTGAGCGTCTTGTTCGGTGACGGTTAGCAGCACCCGATTATTGGCCTGAATGGTGACAAGGCTGCGCCCGTCCGGAGAAGAGGCGGTGACTTCAACATCGCCATCAGTGCGCTCTAGCAAGCTGGCGATTCTACGCGTAATAATGGCGGCTCGCTGGCTAGCCGATAGGTCATCAAGGCTGCCCACTTGAAACACAGGCTGCGATCGCACTAGCACATCCGCAAAGTAAACACCGTCACCAGGTGCTTCAACCGCCTGCTCAAGGGAGGTTTCAGGATTACCTGTCGCTGCGGCACCTTCTACTGCGGCACCTTCCACTGCGGCATCTTGACTCATCGCCGGTTCTATAGCGGTGAGGGCAGGCAAGAAAACAACCAAACAAAATATGATGATGCCGGATGCAATCCAACGTTTTTTCAGTTTTCTCATAGGGCGACTAAACAAGGACAAAGAAACGCAAAGTGCTAGAGGGGATAAGTCATTGTCTTAAACTATTCTCTAAACAAAATCTTCTGCACCTAGATAGTTTTTGTCCATATTTTTGTCCACATCTGAAGATGTGCGTTTGATAAAAATACAGGTGGTAGGTAGTCAGGCTTATTGAATTGGGCACTACCGACATGGGCAATCATGAATGTCTTTGACGCTTCAGACTCAAAGATTCAGCTCCAAAGATTCAGACCTAAAGATTCAGCTCCAAAGATTCAGACCCAAAGAACAGTTTTTCAGAGAAACAACAACAATACTTTTGTCGAGGCGTATCACCTGTCGAGGCGTATCACCTGTCGAGGCGCATTATCCAGAAACTTGACACCTAAAGCCACGACGCATTTACAGGACATTGAAATGCATTGATCCGTCATAAAATGCGAACGTCTTAACAAGACAGCATAAAGCTTAAGAAATAGCAATATTTTTGCAACCGTTTGTCTCACGATCTCATAGATTTATTTGAAAGGTGGATTACAGTATTACTAAGGGTTCTGATTGCCCAAATTGCCCCAATCTGATTGCCTAAATAAATTTGGACTCGATAGTTCTAGTCTCAATCAATTTAGTCGGCATGCTAATGCCCTAGCCCTAAAAGAGAGTCTATAATTTAGAACCGCTGTGTTTCTACCGATGAATCAAACAACTACCGATATGGCTTCTGGCATAGCGCTGGCCGATTGATATAGCCGATTAATGTAGCCGATTGATATATTTGTGATGGCGTATGCGGTCTAACCCTGACCTATGTGAATTTTCTTTCAGGCAGGCGGTTGCCAGCACTCAGCTGCTCACAGCCCTTGGCCAAACGCCGCTAGCAGAGGTGATGGCCCAAATGGCGGCAAATCCTGAAGCTAGCTGCATTTTGGCGGTGTGTCGTCATGAAGTCGTAGGTCATGAGGTCGTAGGCCATGAAGTCGTAGGGCATGAGGTCGTAGGGAATAAAGTCGTAGGGATTGCGACCCGATCAGACCTGTTGCGAACCCTCGCGACTAAGGCTAACTGGCCTCAATTGCAGCTCTCGCAAGTAATGAGCCATCCTGTTATCACCGTTTCAGCAACGGAACCCAAAACGCTCCCCTCCCTGCTAGAACGGTTCAAACAACATCGTATTAGTCATTTGCCGGTCATAGATGACCAATCACAGCTCGTAGGATTGATTGAGAAAAAGCAGCTGTTGCAGCTGTTGCATGACCAGCATGAACCCTCTGAGCCATACCAACAGCACCAACGCACGCAGCTGCTAGCAGAAATTACGCTCAAGATTCGGCAGTCGCTTCAACTTAAAGAAATTTTGCAAACCACGGTTGATGAAGTCAAGCGTTTGCTCAGCGCTGATCGGGTGCTGATTTATCAGGTTTGGCCAAACGGTACGGGTAAAACCATCAGCGAAGCCGTGGCTCATCCTTACCGCTCACTTTTGCACATTCCTTTCCCCGAAGAGGTATTTCCAGAAAACTATCAGGCGCTTTATGTCAAAGGCCGGGTGCAGGCGATCGCGGATGTTCATCGGCCTGACTCGGGGCTCTCTAAGTGTTTGGTAGAGTTTATTGAGCAGTGGCAGGTGAGATCTAAACTGATTGTGCCAATTGTACAGCCGATGAATCCATCGGCGGGTGTCGCGCCCTTAAGCAAGCAGCTTTGGGGATTGTTGATTGCGCACCAGTGTAGTCATCCTCGCCAGTGGTCTGAGTTTGAGCTGGACTTAATGCAGCAGCTAGCGGGGCAAATCAACTTGGCGCTCTCCCAAGGCCAGCTGCTAGCGTATCTAGAAGATCGGGTTGAGCTGCGAACCGCAGAACTCACTGAGGCAAACGATGCCCTGCAGCGAGAAATCAAAGAGCGTCAGCTCGTGGAAGCTGCCCTGCGACATAGTGAAGCGCAGCTACGGTTAATTACCAATAACTTGCCGGTGCTGATCGCTTATGTTGATCGCCATCAGTGCTACCAGTTTAATAATGAGGTGTATGAGCATTGGCTCGGAAAGTGCCCCCATAGCATTGCCGGTAAGCCCATGGCTGCTGTTGTTGGACAAGCTCACTATCAAAGGATTCATGGACATATTGCCACCGCGTTAGCCGGTGAAGCGGTGAGTTATGAAAGTGAGCTAACGTTTAAAGACGGGCGATCGCACGCCGTAAATGTCACCTACGTGCCCCATATTGAAGCTGGCCATAAAGCCAAGAACCGAATCGAACCGTTGGTAAAAGGCTTTTTTGCGCTGACGACCGACATTAGCGATCGCAAAGCCATTGAGCGAATGAAAGACGAATTCATTGCCATCGTCAGCCACGAACTCAGAACTCCCCTAACCTCTATTCACACCTCACTCAAACTTTTGGCCACAGGCCGATTGGGAGAACTCTCTCACGATGGCCAGCAAATGCTTGAAGTCGCTGATGAAAACACCGACCGACTGGTTCGCCTGGTAAACAATGTACTGGACTTACAGCGCATAGAATCTGGCGAAGTCACCATGGATACCTATGCCTGTGATGCAGCCGAGCTGCTAGAACAAGCCGCCGAAGCCACCCACACCATGGCGCAACAGCACGAAATTGAGATTCAAACTCAGTCTGTTTCACTTTCCATTTGGGTCGATCCAGACTACATCATCCGCACCCTGACTAATTTAATCGGCAATGCCATTAAGTATTCACCCCCCCACAATCTCATTCGCCTCACCGTAGAACCCTACGTGGAAAAACCTGTAGAAGAATCAATAGAAAAATCAATAGAAAAATCAATAGAAACAACCCACCATCGCGATCGCCATACAGCCTCTATGCCCACCCCTCAGCAGGCGCTTTTCTGCGTGCAAGACCATGGCCAGGGTATCCCTTCTCACAAGCTAGCGGTCATCTTTGAGCGGTTTCAACAGGTAGACTCTTCAGACTCTCGCGAAAAAGGAGGAACCGGATTAGGGCTGACCATTTGCCGTAAAATTGTCGAACAGCATGGCGGCAAAATTTGGGCAGAAAGCGAGTTAGGTCAGGGAAGCCGCTTTTATTTTACAGTGCCACTTAGGGGAGATTTAGAGCGGGGGAATTTAGAACCTAACGTTAGTTCAGTTTGAATCTGGTTGAATCTGGCTCACGCTTGGCTTCACCCTGGAGTTCCTCAGTTCGTTCTGTACCGGTTAATTTTGTATCGGTTAATTTTGTATCAGCTTCATGCCGCAGACAACCTATGCCAGCCAAAAGTGTTTTGATTATCGACGATGAAGTCTCTATCCAAAAAGTAGTGAGCCTCAGCCTCAAAATGGAGGCCAACTGGTCTGTAATTACCGCATCCTCTGGCAAGGAGGGTATTCTTCAGGCAGAACACCATCTCCCGGATGTGATTTTGCTAGATGTCATGATGCCTGAGCTAGACGGCATCGCTACTTTTGAAGCACTGCGAGATAATCCGGTCACGCACTCTATTCCGGTGATACTCCTCACAGCCAAAACGCGCGCCGATGACAAGCAGCTATTTCAAAAATTGGGGGTAGCCGGTGTTATTACCAAGCCCTTTCCACCGCTGACCCTCGCCAGCAAAATTGCTCAAATGGTCAACTGGTCGCTCTAAACATATATACACATATCCACACATATATACATACACACACCCTCCAACCCGCCAACTCGCCAACCCATCACTCAAAGCACTTATAGCCCTCAAAGCCCTCAAAACACTTAATAGACCCACGAGATAAAGCCATGAGAGTATTACTCGTAGATGATGACAATGCCCTCAGCAAATTGCTCAGTCAGCACCTGAGTGAGCAAAACTACGTAGTGGATCGAGTGACCGATGGCGAAACAGGCTGGGCCTATGCGGCAACCTTTGAATATGACTTGGTCATTTTGGACTGGGTACTGCCTCAGCTAAATGGCATTCGATTGTGTCAACGGTTGCGGCAGCAGGGATACGAGATGCCCGTATTGTTGCTTACGACTAAAGACCAACAAACCGACAAAATTCAGGGGCTAGAAGCGGGCGCCGATGACTATGTTGTTAAGCCTTTTGACATGGCAGAACTCTTGGTGCGAATTCGGGTCCTTTTGCGGCGATCGCACGCCGAAACCGAATCGGCCTTACATTGGGGCGACCTATGTTTAGATCCGGTGAGCTGTCAGGTCACTTATCAGCGGCAGCCGGTTTCTCTAACAGCCAAAGAATATGCCATGTTGGAGCTGTTTTTGCACCATAGTCATCAAACCTTTAGCGCCACCACTCTCCTAGACCGAGTTTGGCCTTCTGAAGAATTTCCCAGTGAGGCTACAGTGCGATCGCATATTCGCGGACTACGCCAAAAGCTCAAACGCGCTGGCGCGTCGGCTGATTTGATCGAAACCGTCCATGGATTGGGCTATCGACTTAAAGCGCCCCCAATTGACCATGCACAGTCGGGTAAGCAGGTTGATCGCGATCGCGAAGCACATTATTTAGCAGGTCTCACCCAAGCTTGGCAGGCCCACAAAGGAGAAAGCCTAGAGCGGTGGAATAGCCTGGTACAGCTCGCTCATTCCCTCACCGCGAACGAAGGCGAAGCATTCCTATCTCCCCCCAATTCAGTCGGCACTCGCAGCCTCAGCGAGCAACAGCAAACCCAAGCTCGGCAAATTGCCCACACCCTAGCCGGTACATTAGGCACCTTTGGCCTCATGGAAGGCTATCGCTTAGCCCTGCAAATAGAAACCCTATTACTCCATGCCGACACCACCTTATCACCCTCTCAAATCACCCAACTTCATACGCTAGTGACTACATTAGGCCATGCCCTAGATGAGTCTCCTAAGCTGGTTTGCCCGATCGAAAATGCGCCTGAAACCCCCTCTCTTTTGATCGTAGATGTCAACGATATGCCCTACATTCAGCAGCTAATCGCACTAGCCGTCGCCAAGGGGTTAGATCCTACCGTTGTCGCTTCGATTGAAGCAGCCGCGCAAACACTCTCACTGGGCTCTCCAATCGATACCACCACAGAGCTACTCGCCCAGCCGCCAGAACTGGTACTCATTAACCTCGTCGCAAGCGAAACCAACTCAATACTAGACGAACCCATTTTACAAAGACTGTTGCAGTTTATTGGGCAAATTACCCAGCGCTGGCCGCAATTGCCCGTAGTGGTCATTACGCCGCAGGCCGACTTTGGCAATCGGTTGGACTTAGTCCGGCGAGGGAGCACCATCATTTTGGAGTATCCGGTTGTGCCCGCAGATGTGTTGGATCTCATTGGCCAATCGACCCATCTCAATCACCGCCTGAGCAAAATTATGATTGTTGACGATGATGCTCACTATTTGAAGCAGGTGATTCAACTGTTACATCCTTGGAATTTTCAAATTACGCCGCTGACAAGTCCCCAGCGGTTTTGGTCACTGTTTAATCAAGTATGTCCTGACTTGGTCATTTTAGATGTAGAAATGCCACATATTAGCGGCTTTGAGCTGTGTCAGGTACTTCGCAGCCATGTGCAGTGGCAACACTTGCCCATTGTGTTTATGAGCGTGCATAGCGATCGCGACATGCAAGATCGTGCGTTTGCCCTCGGCGCAGATGACTACATCATCAAACCGATTCAGGGAAAGTCTTTAGCCTATCGGCTGCTCAATCGATTGAAGCGATCATCAAACCAAATCAAAAGCCCAATCAGCTAACTACCCTCCAAGCCAACTGAAGGTATCAAAATAAGGTATCCAAAAAAATAAGGCATCCCAAAAGGTATCAAAAACATTACAACCTCCCTGCACGTTATTTGCACAAGCAATGGGCCAAGGTAAACCCAGAATTGCTTTCTTTAGGTGCCCCCCATGATTCAAACGCGCCCCCACACCCAACAGATTCAACAGCAACATCCCCTCATCAATCGCTTGGCTGAGTTGATCAAAAGCATCTGGCAAAGCCAGTTAATGCTCTTCCCCTACGAAACACCCAAAGAGCTAGGCTACATCGAAGGCAACCTAGAAGGGGAACAGCTCACCATCAAAAATACCTGCTACCAAACCTTTCAATTTCGTAAGCTCCATTTAGAACTGGCAAAAGTTGGCAGCCATCTGGATATTTTGCACTGTGTGATGTTTCCACACCCCTGCTACGATTTGCCCATTTTTGGGGTCGATATTGTCGCGGCTCGCGGCATCATTACAGCGGCCATTGTCGATCTATCGCCCATTTTAGAGACCAGCGAAACCGTCTCTACAGGAAACAAAGCCTTTCCGGCAGGCTACGCCGAGGCACTAGGTAAAGTACCCGCCCATCACTTCACCCATCCTCGCGACCTACCAGCCTGGGGCAATATCTTCTCAGAGCATTGTTTATTTATCAGCCCCAAAAGCCCCGAAGAAGAAAGGGCTTTTCTCAACCAAGCGACCCAGTATTTGTCACTGCACTGTGAGTTAGCGCGTGAGGCTAGCCCGGTCGATACACTCGAAAAAAGAGCGCAAATTTTGGCCGGACAGCGAAACTATTGTTTACAGCAACAGAAAAATGACAAAACCAGACGTATCTTAGAGCGTGCTTTTGACCCCGAATGGGCACAGCGATACCTGCAAACGATGCTATTTGACACCGTTCCAGAAATCACCACAGAAACTATCCTCACGACCTCAACCCAGCGACTGTAACGCAATGCGAAGTTTCTTGAAGCCTGGTAAAGGCTATATTTAATGTTTCAAACGCTTTACTGAGAAGGCTTCAGCGATTGTAACTAGTTATACACAATGCTGTGCACAAAATCTGCACAAGCAAATTGATTAAATGACTTTACTGGTTCGAAACACCTAAGGCCTGAGCGTTTGAGCCGTTAGGATTTTTGTTCTTTCAAAACCCACAGGTAAAGAGAAGTGGCCCTCGCGCTTCGCCAAAGGCAATAGATTTTTGTTGTTTTTGACGACAGGGTGTTTGTACTTTACCGACTGCTGGGGCAAGTGATGTTCTGCTTTGTTCGGTTGTTGGCTGTTATGGGGCATGGCCTCCTAATCGCCAGAAGCCTCGAATCATTCAGCACGTTTTAGAACATGCTCGCAACAAAAAACAACTGTTCGAGCCAGGATTTAAAGACAGTTTATTTGTGAGTTCAAAACTTAGGAGATTAGGTTCACATGTTTGATGCTTTTACAAAAGTGGTTTCTCAAGCCGATGCACGGGGCGAGTATATTGGCGACGACAAAATTAATGCCCTCAATCAGCTAGTGGCTGATGGCAATAAGCGGATTGACGCTGTCAACCGGATTACGAGTAATTCTTCTAGCATTGTTGCCAACGCAGCGCGCTCTTTGTTCGCTGACCAGCCTCAGCTCATTTCGCCTGGTGGCAATGCTTACACCAGCCGTCGGATGGCCGCTTGCTTGCGTGATATGGAAATCATTTTGCGCTATGTTACCTACGCTGTTTTTGCAGGCGACGGTAGCGTCTTGGATGACCGATGCTTGAACGGCTTGCGCGAAACCTACACAGCCCTCGGTGTACCGGGTGCTTCTGTAGCAGCAGGCGTTGGCAAGATGAAAGAAGCTGCGATCGCAATCGCGAACGACCGCGCAGGGATTACCCAAGGTGACTGTAGCTCTCTAATCGCCGAGCTAGGCGCTTACTTTGACCGGGCAGCTTCTGCAGTTAGCTAAGCCCCATCCAAATTCTTTTTCCTTCAAGTACATCCTTAAAACATAAGAGAGATCTTCCACAATGAAAACCCCCATGACTGAAGCGGTTGCAGCCGCTGATTCCCAAGGCCGTTTCCTCAGCAGCTCTGAGCTACAAGTTGCCTTTGGTCGTTTCCGTCAGGCGCAAGCTGGCCTAGCTGCCGCTCAATCGTTGGCTAAAAATGCAAGCTCACTGGTTGATGGCGCAGCTCAAGCTGTTTATACCAAGTTCCCCTACACCACTCAAATGCAGGGCAGCAACTACGCTTCAACATCCGAAGGTAAAGCTAAGTGTGCCCGTGACATTGGCTACTATCTCCGCATGGTGACCTATTGCCTCATCGCTGGCGGTACTGGCCCCATGGATGAGTATTTGATCTCAGGGATTAGTGAAATCAACAGCACCTTTGACCTGTCGCCTAGCTGGTATGTAGAAGCGCTAAAGCATATCAAAGCGAACCATGGCCTCAGTGGAGACGCGGCCTCTGAAGCTAATTCCTACATTGACTATGCCATCAACACATTGAGCTAGCACAATCAGAATCTGCCTGACGCTTAAAGGGTTAGCTTAGGCGTCAGGCAGATTTCACTGGTTTTGTTCGAATGCCTGTTTCTTTGCTTTTTGATCGATTATTTAATCAATGCTCCCGCTTCGAGGATTCCAAGATGACGAGTAAAACTTCAGCAAGACTTTTAGGATTTGAATCGGCCCAGCTAGCACCTATTGAGCTACGTCCCCATGCTTCTGAGGACGATATCCAAGGGGTGATTTGGGCCGCTTATCGTCAGGTTTTTGGCAATGATCATGTGATGAACGCAGAGCGTCTCACCAGTAGTGAATCTTTGTTGAAACAGGGCTCCCTTCGGGTTTGTGATTTTGTCCGTGCCTTGGCGCTCTCGGAGCTATATAAAGAAAAGTTTTTTTATAGCACCTCTCATGTGCGCTTTATTGAACTCAATTTCAAGCATTTATTGGGCCGAGCACCCTACGATGAAGCTGAGATTTCTGAGCATGTGAATCTCTACATTCAACAGGGCTATGAGGCTGAAATTGGTAGTTACTTTGACTCGTTAGAATATCAGGAAAACTTTGGTGAGCATGTGGTGCCCTACTACCGGGGCTTTGCCACCCAACGCAACCAAAAAACGGTAGGGTTTGGCCGCATGTTTCAGCTGTATCGGGGAGCGGCGAGCAGCGATCGCGCCCATGTCAATCATCGCAAAGGTCTCCTCACGACAGAACTCGCCCGCAATACAGCCAGTCCAGTCAGAGCCTCAACCATGGGCAAAGAGCTCCAAGGCATCACGGGTGGCCAGCGCGAACAGCTATATCGCATTCGCGTTTCACAATCGGCCAATGGGCGATCGCCACAAGTTCGTCGGGGTATGCAGGAATATGTGGTCACTTACGAACAGTTAACCCCCACTTTGCAGCGGCTGAATCGTCGAGGTAGCCGTATTGTCAATATTACATCGGCTTAAATAAACCGCGATTCCCACAGCCGTTTGGCACTCACTTTTGCTGCGGCTGATTTTTTTGGTTTTTTGGTTTTTTATTTAGGAGAATAATTCTGTGGCTATTACGACTGGGTCTGCACGCTTAGGCACCCGCCCTTTTAGCGAACAAGCTATCGAAATGCGGCCAAACGCCGCTGATGATGAAATCCAAGGAATCATCTCGGCGACCTACAGACAGGTGCTCGGCAACGACTACTTAATGAAATCAGAGCGACTAATCGCGCTGGAGTCTTTGCTCACGAACAAGGCTTTGACCGTTAGAGACTTTGTGCGAGCCATGGCTAAGTCGGAACTGTACAAAACCAAGTTTTTGTACCCCCATTTTCAAACACGAGTGATTGAGCTTAATTTCAAGCATTTGTTAGGCCGTGCGCCCTACGATGAAGCCGAAGTAGTTGAGCATCTAGATCGCTATCAAAACCAAGGCTTTGATGCAGATATTGATTCCTACATTGACTCGCTAGAATACGAGACTTATTTTGGCGATAACATCGTGCCCTACTACCGAGGCTTTAGCACTCAAACCGGGCAAAAGATGGCAGGCTTTCCACGAATGTTTAGCCTTTATCGGGGCTATGCCAATAGCGATCGCGCTCAAATCGCCGGGAGTTCTTCTCGCTTAGCCAAAGAGCTTGCCCAAGGCACTGTTTCTGCGGTCGTACCGCCTTCTAGCGCTGACAACAGCAACGGTTGGGCTTATCAGCCAGCGGCGAAGGGAGCTACCACTACCCGTCGAGTGTTTGGCAGACAAACTGCTACGAGCGATCGCGGTAGCCTCTACCGCATTGAGGTCACAGGCAGACGGTTGCCTGGCTACCCCAGCATCCGCCGGAGCAATCGGGTATTGGTCGTGCCCTACGAGAGTCTCTCTCAAACATTGCAGCAAATCAACCAATCTGGAGGACGAGTAGCCAGCATTACGTCTGCGTAGCCTGCATCCATAGGCCCAGCCGCTTCTCCATTCCAAACTCTCTATTCACCCTTTCTATTCACCCTTTCTATTCACCCTGAGGTGTCAAGCATGTTAGGACAATGTTCCATTGGTGGAGCCTCCGAATTAAACAGTCGTATCTTCGTTTATGAAGTCGCTGGCTTAAGTCAAAACGAAGTAACAACGCTTTCCCAAGCCCCTATTCGCGCCAGTCACAACCAGTTTTTCCAGGTGCCTTTTGCCCGGATGAATCAGGAGATGCAGCGCATTTTGTTGATGGGCGGAAAGATTGTAAATATTCAGCCCCTAAGCGTACAAAACCAGAACGCACAGAATCAGAGCGAACAAAACGCCGAAGCGACAGACTCTGAGGATTAATCAGACTCTGAGGATTAATCAGAAAGAAGAGATGTCCAGTTAAACGACGCTCAAAGTCAAAAAACTGAAATCAAAACAAACTGAAATCAAAACAAACTGAAATAAGTTAAAACCCTTATTCAGAAACCCAATGGTTGCTTGCATCTCCGCTTGATCAAGTGTCGCGCGATATCCACCGATCGGCCCACTGTTGCTTCTAGGCATAACACCAAATCCCTAAGAAGCAACAGCTAACCGATTTTCCCCATTCCTAGGAGATTGATTCAATGTTAGATGTCTTTACCAAGGTTGTTGCCCAATCTGATAAGCAGGGTCAGTTGGTTAGTAATAGTCAAATTGATGCTTTATTAGCCACAGTTAAAGAGGGTGCAAGGCGCACAGATGTGGTTAACCGCATTAGCAGCAATTCTTCTGCCATTGTCACGAATGCAGCTCGGGCCTTGTTTGCCGAACAGCCTCAGCTCATCGCACCTGGCGGCAATGCCTACACCAATCGTCGGGTATCTGCTTGCCTGCGCGATATGGACATCATTTTGCGCTATGTTACCTATGCCATATTTTTGGGTGATGCCAGCGTGCTGGACGATCGCTGCTTAAATGGCCTACGCGAGACATATACAGCTTTAGGTGTACCGAGTGCTTCTATGGCCAACAGCATTACAAAAATGAAAGAAGCCGCGATCGCCCTTGCCAATGATCGCACCGGAATCACTCAGGGTGATTGCAGCTCCTTAATCGCTGAACTGTCGAGCTACTTTGATCGGGCTGCTGCCGCTGTCAGCTAATCGCTGCCGACCCATAACCGACCCATAGCCGACCTACTGCCCGACCCATAACCGACTGAATGACGGCTGTCAGTAACGGTTATGAACAAGTTCAAAAACATCCAAAAAACATTTCGAGAAACACTAGGGAGATAGTATCTCAATGAAAACGCAATTAACTGAAGCGGTTGTCGCAGCTGATTCTCAAGGCCGTTACCTGGGCAATACCGAACTACAAGTTGCCTTTGGTCGCCTGCGCTTAGCAGCAGCTGACTTAGAAGCAGCAAAGGTACTAGGCGCAAAAGCCGATCAGCTAGCAAGTGGCGCGGCAAATGCGGTTTATCAAAAGTATCCTTACACCACCCAAATGCAGGGCAACAACTATGCTTCAGATGAGCGTGGCAAAGCCAAGTGCCTGCGCGATATTGGCTATTATGTGCGCATGGTTCAGTACTGTTTGATTGCGGGCGGCACTGGGCCTGCCGATGAGTTTTTGTTGGCCGGTTTGTCAGAAATGCACAGCAGCTTTGAGCTAGTGCCTGGCTGGTATGCAGAAGCGCTCAAGTACATCAAAGCAAACCATGGTTTGTCGGGTGACCCTGCGCTTGAGGCGAATTCCTACCTCGACTACATTATCAACGCACTGAGCTAGTGCTACGACTAGGCGAATAAGGGTTGCGGCGAATTTAAAAACCGCTCCCTTATTCGTCTGGGTAGATTAATTTGAATCAGCAAGCACTTTAATTTTTTTAACTTAGACACTTTTGATTTAGACACTTTTAACTTAGACACTTTTGACTTAGACACTTTTGACTTAGACACTTTTGACTTAGACACTTTTGACTTAGATAGTTGCGTTGGGAGACACATCATGGCTGGACTACAAGAGGCGAGCAGGTTTGGGATTCGGCCATTTGAGGAGGCAGAACCTGTTGAGCTGCGGCCCAATTGGACTCAAGACGATGTCCAGTCTGTGATTTTGGCGGCCTACCGACAGGTGCTTGGCAATGAGTACCTCATGAAGACTGATCGGCTCGTGACCCAGGAATCGCTTTTAGTACAGGGCGTTATCACGGTTAGAGACTTCATTCGCGCGATCGCACTTTCAGACCTCTATCGCCAAAAGTTCTTATATCCCAACTTCCATGTGCGCTTTATAGAACTCAACTTTAAGCACCTCTTGGGCCGCGCACCCTACGATCAAAGCGAGATTTCTTACCATTTAGATCTCTTTATCTCCCAAGGCTACGAGGTTGAGATTGAGTCCTATCTCAGCTCAGATGAGTATGATGCGAGCTTTGGCGACAATACCGTTCCCACCTATCGAGATTTCCAAGTCGATCACCCAGGTCAACGTGCTGTTGGCTTTAGCCGATTGTTGCAGCTGTATCGTGGCTATGCAAACAGCGATCGCGCCCAAGGGCAAAAGCAGCCTCGGCTCACTTGGGAAGTTGCCCGCAACTTAGCGACACCAATAGCATCGGCTTCTCCGGGTTCTATTGCAGGCTCTTTGGGCGGCCCAAGAGGCGATGTTTACCGGCTGCGGATTGTGGGATCAGCAGCCAATAGACGAACCAACAGCGCCGTTGTTCGCCAAGCCACCACTGAACTCTTGGTTCCCTATGACCAGCTCACAACAAAGCTAAAGCAACTGAGTCGTGCGGGCAGTCGGGTCGTGAGTGTAACGGCTGTCTGAGGTGCGAAATTCATTCCAAAACTATTGATAAGGAGATTTTCAGGTGGCTATTACAACAGCAGCCTCTCGACTCGGAACCTCGGCTTTTAGTGATGCTGCACCGGTCGAACTACGTCCCAAGGCCAGCCCAGGAGAAATTGAAGCCGTTATCCTAGCGGTGTATAAGCAGGTACTGGGCAATCCTCATCTGCTCAAGTCTGAACGATTGGTGATTGCAGAGTCTTTGCTACGCGATCGCAAAATCACCGTTCAAGCATTTGTCCGTCAAGTCGCCAAGTCAGAACTCTATAAGCAGAAGTTTTTTAACAGCTGCTTTCAAAGCCGCACCATTGAGCTTAACTATAAGCATCTTCTAGGACGCGCCCCTTACGACCAATCAGAGATTACAGAACACCTGAATCTGTATGAATCCGAGGGGTTTGAGGCCGATATTGACTCCTACATTGACTCGCCTGAGTATCAGGCCAACTTTGGTGAAAATATCGTTCCGTACTATTTAGATTTGGTCACCACCGGAATAGGACAGCGCTCGGTAGGGTTTCCGCGTTTGTTACAGCTGTATCGAGGCTATGCGAGCAGCGATCGCGCCCAACTCATTGGGAAAGCCCCTCGGTTGGTCAAAGATCTCGCTCGTAATACCGCTTCTGCCATATTGCCGACTTCAAGCAGTGGGTTTGCCTATCAGGGCGCAGCCAAAGGCGATGCTTCTTACAGTGCCTTTGGCGGATCAAAAGCACTGGGCTCTGGGCGTCTCTTCCGGGTAGAAGTCGCAGCCATCAGCAAGCCAGGCTATCCAAAAGTACGACGCGTCAATAAAGCCGTCATCATCCCCTTTGAAGAATTAACACCTCATATGCAAAGGGTACAGCGTCAAGGCGGAAAAATTGCCAGCATTACGCCACTCTAAGGTTTAAAGATCGTTAGATCAAAACATCGTCAAAATTGCAGTTCTATCAGGTTCCAATGTTGTTAGGTTTAGGGTTTGTGCAAACGTGAGTATTCCTTTATTAGCTTATTCTCCCTCTTGTCCCAATCAGCGTGTAGCCGCGCTAGGCGCTCGCGACGATGAAACGATCATTTATTCAGCAGATGATCAGTTCTCCCCAACAGATATAGACAATCTGATTAACGCAGCCTATCGACAGATCTTCTTTCATGCCTTTAAGTGGGATCGCGAAAGGGTTCTCGAATCTCAGCTGCGCATCCGGCAAATTACAGTACGTGACTTTATTCGCGGACTGTTACTTTCAAATACCTTTATCGATAGCTTTTACCATAAAAATAGCAACTATCGATTTGTTGAGCACTGCGTTGAAAAAGTGCTAGGGCGTCGCGTTTATAACGAGCGAGAAAAAATTGCTTGGTCTGCGCTGGTCATGACCAAAGGTGTCAAGGCATTTGTTGATGCCTTACTCAACAGCGACGAATACATCGAAAACTTCGGAGAGAACACCGTTCCCTTCCACCGTAGACGAACCCTGCCTAGCCGCGAATTGGGCGAAATTCCGTTCAACATCACCTCACCCCGTTACGATGCCTATCATCGAGACCAGCTGGGCTTTCCCCAATTTATTTGGAAGGAAGTGGTTCGCGGATTTCGTCCCTACGATCAGCAGCCAAAAAATGGCGATCCCACCTTGTTTACCGATATGGCAAAAAGTATCCGCCCGGCAGGTTCAACCCCATCCCTCACCGATCTCGACAAGCTCGACTTTAAAAAAGCCGTTCCCTATCGTCGCCGCTAAGCAGCTAGCAGGGTTAGCAGTGAGTGACAAGTAGTGACACAAGATTGTTGCGATGCGATCGCTGTTTGCGTAATGCAGCTGCATCGCGACATTAGCGAAACAGCACAGTAGTAAAGCTCCGGAAGAGCCCTTTGCTACTGTGCTGTTTTCTTCGTGTTATGTTCTCACTTATTTAGTCAGCCGTCAGACGGTATGTCCCGCGATCGCCCTTATACCAGTCACCGCTGCGAACACCGCCTGAAAGAACATTCGAAATTCGGTTCCGAGCCTTCAAATGCTGAGACTTTGGCATACTCTCACTAAAGAGCGCATCCATGACCTCTGCGATTTTAAAAGACTTATCAGGCTGAGTTTCTAAAACCAAACGAACCGCATCCGGAATAGACTGTTCCCCAACACCGGGGCGCGTGTACTTTTGCCAGCTAGCTGCACGACCATCCTTCTTCTTAGTAGAGGCCTTAGCAGCAGGTTTGGCCTTAAGAACAGTCGCTTTTGTTTTCTTCTCGGCCACAGGCGCAGCTTTCTTTTCGACCACAGGCGCAGCTTTCTTCTCGGCCTTCGGGGCTTTTTTGCTAGCCGTTTTGCTAGCCGTCGTTTTCTCTTTAGCGGGTGCTTTCACTGGCAAAACTTCTGCTGCATCCGCAGATTCGCCAAATAGTGGTAAAATTGCCCGCACGCCTTGAAGTTTTTCCTGCACTTCAGCGAGCTGAGCTATTAAGGATTTTTCCTGCGCAAGCAAATCTTCAGATATTTCTTGCAGTTGGGGTAATACTGTTTGTGCCATATATTCTTTAAAACAATCAAAAAAATTCACTGACGACAATACTAGCGTAAATGGTACTCAAATACTCTAGTATTGAGAAACTCTTGAAAACTATTCTTGAGAAATAAGAGTCCTTGATAGAAAAGTATTTGTAACAGAGTATTTTTCACAGAGTGTTCGCAGAGTGTTCACAGAGTGTTCGCAGAGTGTTCACAGAGTGTTCGCAGAGTAATAGAGATTAGCACCATCCATACCATTTACCCGTATCTTCTAACCTCATATTTGCATACAACATTCTGAATTCAACATCCTTTCATATCATTAAACGCCCTGTTCATAGCTATTTCAGCGTTCCAACAGGATACATTCTCTATAGCTAAGCATCAGCCATGCGTCAGCTAAGCATCAACCAAATGTCGAACATTTGCCGAACATTTTTCGAACAAATATCCAACATTTTCAGCCAAATGCTCTAGATGTTTTTGCCATCAAAAGAACTTTTTGCGCACAAAAAAATATGCTTTTTCTGACACTTTCACACTTTCACATCAGTGAAACAACATCAGTGAAACGGTAATTGCGATCCACACATACGACAAAAGTGCTTGAAATTCTTCCACAATTGTTCAAAAATTGCTGAATTCCGCTTTCACCCGTCTAGGCTGAAGCATTTGCGCTGTTAATGTCGCCAAACTGTCGCTCGGAAGCTCCATAGAACTCATTACCGCCATAAGCTGACCTATTGCCTGAACATGAGTTTTCAACATTCCGGCCACATCCAAACCAAACTCAAACTGGGCTCTTAGCGCACTTCGTCGCAGGCGTTCGTTCACCACTGCCTGCCATGTTGGCTCACCGCCCAACCACGGATGTTGTTTGATATCAAACGATTCAGAAATAGGCTGTGTGGCAGGTGGATACTCAAATACTTTCTCATACATCTCAGCAAATGGCGATTGTCCACCGTCACGCATTAACTCATCGGAGGGCGGCGAAATTACAATTTTCGTTGCACCCAGATCGCTGAGCAGCGCAATTAACGCTTGCTCCCGCTCCTCAAATAGCAGGGGGAAAAATTGATCCACCGGATAGTAAAAGTTTCGCCGCGCCCGAAAAGCATGGCAGCGGTAGGTTGTACCGGGAACAGGATGTCCGGGCGGCATATAAATGCTATTGGGCAATTCGTTGAATCTCACCTGATCTACAAGCTGATTGGCCCAGAGACTCAAATCCATTCCAGCAAGCTGTCGGTACAGCATTCGAGCATCACGGTTGCGATGGTGAATCAGGCTAGGGTCGTTCTTTTTTGAGTATTTCTTTTGTAAAAAAGCATGGGTTGTCCACAGTACGGCTGTCGCCCGCGCGGGCAGCGACAATGCAGTGAGCTGCAACAAAGAGCTGTTGCCCATTACCTCATCAAAGGTCATCAGCGCCATTGCCTTACGCAGCTCTAGCTCAGCTCTGGCAATATGCACATCCATACCATCTTGAAACGCGAGCGATCGCTCTCTACCGATCAAATCCCCTGGCATTTCATGGTGGCCCAGCACGCGCAGCAGCGGCCTAGCTACCGAAATAGTAGGCTTACGCTGCACCAAGCTCAATTCACGAGCGCCATGGCTGCTCAAGTTATACTTGCCAGTCCCCTCTTCGTTGGGGCGATAGGGTGCAAAGTTTCTTTTCTGAGGTTTGTAGATATACATAAAACAGCGATGTGAGCGTCCGGTGCTTGCAAAGCATCATACAGCCAGAAAGCCTTTACATCGCCCTCCTAGCGACCCCTCTATTGCTTGCTACTAGACTTATTTATCCGCCATATATAGCTGAGTATCCAAAATCTGAGTTATCTGAATTATGGGAAGAGCAATGAAAGAGCCTGTTTTTAGGATGCCTTTGAGTCATGTCGAGTCTTTGTGAGCGATCGCAACTACTTTCTCCCACCCTCTCTTAACGGCTTTCTTCAAGGCTTTCTCACAAACTTTTCATAATCATCGGTTGATTCACTCGTAGCGCACCCGATTGTATTCAATCCAACCATCTGCATGACTGTTGCGCGGATCTTTGTGCGTCCAATGAATCAGCCCGCCGCGATCATTCCATTCATATTCGCCCTTCACAGACACGCGATCGCCCTTCATCAGCCCGCTAATTCTCGGCGCCATATCAATGTTATGCACCACCAGCACCGTTTGATTACGGCTAATCCGAATAATAAACCGCTGATGCCGATCCCCGTCAATATCATCCGGCAAGATCGACTCAACCGTTCCCGACACATTATCAATGACAACGTCCGACTGCTGATTTTTAAAGGCTTCTAACAACGCCCGACTACCCATCACTTCAGCTTGACTATTTCGATACAAATAAGAGGGCGCTGCCAGTACTGGTAACATCCCACCCAAAAAGACTCGTCTATCCATACTCACTTTGCCTCAGCCATCTGCTGTTGAAACCAGAGCGCAGCTTCCATATCGGTACAAAGACTCACTTAAAAGCTGCTTCGTCTCACAAAGCAACCGGTCAGCCCCAAACAAGTACAGAAGATCCCTCTACCTCATAATATTGCCCTTGGTCATCTAAACCAAAAAAGAAATGCCTGCAAGCGTCAAACAGCGACACCATGGGAAACATCAGGCGGGATGTTTTAATCGCACAGACTCAAAAGAAATCAAACTAACGATCATTACTATCAGCCATGATCATAAAAAAGGGTACATAGCAAAGCTATGTACCCTTTCTACAATTTAATTAAAATCCCAAAGACAATCTAAAGACAATCTAACTGCGATTCAACTAGCCGAATCCAGACGAGATTTACTCGACGCCCTCAATTCGGTTCTCTACTTCCTCATACAGTTCCTGAAGCCGCTCAATGTTCTCATCACTGGTTTCCCAGTAGCCGCGACCATTCACTTCTAGCAGCGTCGTTACCATCCGACGGAACGAGTTAGGATTCAAGTCCATCAGCCGTTTGCACATTTCAGGATCGTTAATGAAGGTGTCGTTCG
Organism: Phormidesmis priestleyi Ana; assembly: GCA_001314865.1. Classification (GTDB taxonomy): domain Bacteria; phylum Cyanobacteriota; class Cyanobacteriia; order Phormidesmidales; family Phormidesmidaceae; genus Phormidesmis; species Phormidesmis priestleyi_B. Next base: position 107,685 of record LJZR01000012.1, read on the forward strand.
TATCTTCATACACCCAGTTATCCACCGCGTCAGCCGTTGCCGACCAGCCCATGGTGTTCACTAGGCGATTAGAAATTTCTCTGACGCCTTCGTAGCCGTTGGAGAGCATCCCTTCGTACCACTTGGGGTTTAGCATTTTGGTACGGGCATCTAGGCGGACGGTTTCAGAGAGCGATCGCACCTGAGCATTCGCCGTCGTCGTATCTGCAATAAACGAAGCAGGCTTCTTCCCATCATCTCGCAAACTCGCCACCACCTTAGTTGGATCAGAGTCAAAGTAGTGAGACACATCCGTCAGCGAAATCTCAGAAGAATCGAGGTTTTGGAAGGTCACGTCCGCCGTCTTCAACGACGATTCCAGCAGCCCACGAGACTCATCCATAACACCCGGATTGTCACAGTTAAACGAGAAAGACTTCCGCGCTAAATACATATCGCGCAGCTCCTGCTCCTCTTCCCAGCTGCTATTTTCTACGGCCAGGTTCACGTTTGCAGCGTAAGAGCCCGATGCGTTAGAGAAAATCCGCGTCGCTGCGCCGCGCAGTGTCAAGCCAAATTCCTCAGCCTGTGCCATGGCATGCTTGCGCACATAGTTCATCTCTAGCGGCTCTTCAGCCTCAGCGGCCATTTTCACCGCCCGATCTAGCAGCGCCATTTGGTTGATAAACAAATCGCGAAACACGCCCGAGCAGTTAATCACAACGTCAATCCGAGGTCGCCCAAGCTCTTCAAGCGAAATAAGCTCCAGCTTGTTCATCCGGCCTAGGGCATCTGGCACCGGCTTTACACCGACAAACCACATCATTTGAGCGAGCGACTCACCGTAGGTCTTAATGTTGTCAGTTCCCCACAGCACGGTTGCGATCGTCTCAGGATACGCACCGTCGTTTTCAGCTCTTTGCCGCGCAATCAGTCTATCTACCACAATCTTGGCAGAGTCTACCGCTGCCGAAGTGGGAATCGACTGTGGATCAAGCGCGTGAATGTTTTTACCCGTCGGCAGCACGTCCGGATTACGGATAGGGTCACCGCCAGGACCAGGAAGCACATACTCACCGTCCAACGCGCTAAGTAGGCCAGAAAGCTCGTTATCGGCCACTACCTGCTTCAGGCAAAACTGCAAATACTCAAACAAACTCGTCAGCGACTCATCTGCAACGTTGGTATAGCCTAGCTGGTGCAATGCCTTTGTCCATACCGCCTTTTTGCCGCCAAAGTTAAAGGCCGACAAAATCGAAGTTGCAGAGACCCGACCATCGTCATTCATCTGCTCTTCGACCATGGCTCTAACAGCTGCGCGAGTGGCTTCTGTAATGTCGTACAAGGTCTGGACATCTGCGAGGTGACCGCGATCGCTATTTTGATAAATCTCATCAATTTCACGGCCCATGCTCTCGGCAATAATCCGCTGAAGGCTCTTTTGGCCTTCTTCAATGCGGTCTAGGCTAGCGATGTTTACGAGGGTTGCAATCGCCTCTTCAGCCGTCGGCGGCTCACCGACCACATGCAGTCCGCAAGGCAACAGCCGAGACTCAATCTCCATCAATTTGATGTAGAGTTTGCCTACCAGCGTATCTCGCTCCTCCTTACTCAGTCCGCTGCACTCTTCTGGCAGCTCAATATCCTTATCCAAATTCACCTGTCGCGCCTTCTCAATCGCCGCATTCACAATCGGAATCCCACGACCGCCCTCTTTCAAGGTCTGATAAGACGCAATCAGCTCACTCAGCTCTTTGAGCCCTTTATACAAACCAGCGTTTTCAGCAGGCGGCGTCAAGTAGCTAATAATTTCCGCATAGCCCCGACGCTTCGCAATCGTCGCCTCCGAAGGATTATTCGCTGCGTAGTAATACAAATTAGGCGTATTGCCAATTAGGTTATCGGGATAGCACTTGGCACTCATCCCCATTTGCTTACCCGGCATAAACTCTAGCGAGCCATGTGTGCCAAAATGCAGCACCGCATCCGCCTTCCAAATTTTCTCTAGATAGGTGTAGTAAGCAGCAAACCCATGGTGCGGACTCGCTGACCGAGAGAACAGCAGCCTCATCGGATCGCCTTCGTAACCAAACGTAGGCTGAACACCAATGAACACATTTCCAAAGGTCTTACCGTAAACCAGTAGATTCTGACCGTCTGTGTTCAACTGTCCTGGCGGGGGACCCCAGTTCTCTTCTAAGCGGTGCGAATAAGGCGTTAGCTCCTCGTACTCAGCCACCGACATCTTATGCGCAATGTTTAAATTCGGGCTGTTGTACTGCGCCTGCGCATCATGAATCACCATCTCCATCAGCGCTTTGGAAGTTTCAGGCATATCCTCAATGGTGTAGCCCTGAGCCTTCATCTCTTCCATCACTCGAAAGATAGAGCCAAACACGTTCAAATACGCCGCTGTTCCCACATTCCCTTTATCGGGCGGAAAGCTAAATACCGTAATCGCCAGCCGTTTTTCTGCACGCGGCAGCTTGCGCAACCTTGCCCACTTTAAAGCCCGAGTCGAAATCGCCTCTACTCGGTCTTGCAAGGTAATCGCTCGCCCTGTAGCGCCATCTCGGCCCGACATAATAATCGGCTCAATTGCCCCATCTAGCTCCGGAATCGCCATTTGTAGCGCTACCTGAATTGGGTGCAACCCCAAATCACTTGCCTCCCACTCTTCCGTAGTCTGAAACACCAAAGGCAAAGACACCATGTAAGGACGGTTCAGCTTTTGCAGCGCCTCAATTGCTTTGGGATGATCTTGTCGGGCAGGGCCACCAACTAGCGCAAACCCGGTCAAAGACACTACAGCATCCACAATCGCTTCTGTGGGATTGAGCGGATCAAAGAAGTAGGCATCTACTGGTTTAGAAAAGTCTAAACCGCCTGCAAACACAGGGATAACTCTGGCGCCTTTGTACTCCAGCTCCTGCACAATTGAAACATAGTGGGCATCGTCGCCCGTGACCAAATGAGTCCGCTGCAACACAATGCCAACGCAAGGCGCATTTGAGTTGCGCGCAATTTCAGGAATATCGCTGCGGGAGTCATACCAGTTGAGGTATTCCTTTACATCCTCAAACATCGCAGGCGCTAAGGGATGCCAAATGCCGATATCTGGGAAAGTGACCGGCTGATCGTAGCTCAGCGCTGCCGCCTCATTCGGCGTTCCGGCATAGTCGTCCGTCAGCACATATTTATCAGAGAGCATCAGCAGGAAATTTTCCAGGTTCTCTGCCGAACCCCCCAGCCAATACTGAAAGCTCAGCATAAAGTTGCGAGCATCCTGCGCTTTTTCTACCGGCAAATACTTCAGCACCTTTGGCAGTGTCCGCAGCAGCTTCAGCATGGCATCTTCAAACCCACTGCCTTGCTTTTGGCGGCGCTTTTTCATAAAGTCGCCAATGACGCTTTTGGACTGGCCCAGCGAGGCCATATTAAAGCTGCCGAGCTTGTTCAAACGCATGACCTGTGGCATGGAGGGGAACACCACAGCTGCATCTAGGCGATCGCGCTGTGGCTTAACCGCTGCCGCCACCTTTTCAGCCAGTTCTTCCACAAAAATCAGTGACCCAATGAAAATATTGGCTTCAGCAATGTCTTTTTTGAATGCTTCATAATTCTCTTCGCTGCGCAGCTCCTCAATGAGGTAGCCACTCACTTCTACAGCCATTCGAGGATTCTTTTCATTGATCGAATGTACCGCCGCCGACAAAGCACTTTGATACTGGGGCTCGAGTACGACATAGACCACCTTAACCAGCACGCGATTGCCCAATTCCTGGGGAACAACATGTCTGACAGTGGGCCGAACTTGAGTGAACATGCGCGGTGAACTCCTAAAAGATTAGATGTCTGCTGTTTTTTTGCTTATTATTTCAAAGCCTGAAAGTACTGCTGATAGTAAACAAATCTACCGCAACAACATCATTACAGGCTAGTAACGCTCTATAAAACGTTCTCTATCATGACTTTCCAGAGAACTTATTTTTTAACAAAAAGAAACATATGTTTAAACTGAGGTAAAGACGCTCTTGGAATACCACAATTCGTTTCAATTAGCTTACAGCTACTCGCTGAACCTATATAAAGTTTTACCAGAAAACCTTGATGCAACAAGGCTTTAAGCCGACGCACGACACAAAATGAAATATTTATCTTCGCGCTTTCGCGTGTAGACGAAAATGCATTTTTTTGCCATTGCCATCTCCTATTGTTTGCATAAGTTAAAGTTATTCATATTGACAAAGAAATCATTTTGATCATTTTAGACAGATATTATTGAGAACTGTTAACAAGATCACAATCTATGGCATCGTCAGTAAATATCTAAAAATCAGGGCAATCTCTAAAACCAGAGATAAATGAAGATGCGCATTTTAGTCATTGGCGGCACTCGGTTCATTGGGGTGTATCTCACTCGGCAGTTGGTGAGTCAGGGGCATGAAGTGGTATTGCTCAATCGTGGCAATCATCCTGCACCCATAGAAGGGTTAGAAACTATTGTGTGCGATCGCACCGACCCCCAAGCCCTCACAACCGAGCTATCCGATCAATCCTTTGACGCCATCTTCGATAACAATGGCCGCGAGCTCGCCCACACCCAGCCCTTGGTAGAACTTTTTAAGGGCAAGCTCAAGCACTACATTTATGTCAGCTCCGCAGGCGTTTATGCCAAAAGCGACCAAATGCCTCATATCGAAGGCGACCCCGTCGATCCCAACAGCCGCCACAAAGGCAAATTCCACACCGAAGACTACTTAGCCAATCAAGGCATCCCCTTCACCGCCATCCGCCCCGTCTATATCTACGGCCCGCAAAACTACAATCCTTTAGAGGAATGGTTTTTTGACCGATTAGTGCGCAATCAGCCAGTCCCCATCCCCGGCAACGGCATGGCACTCACCCATCTGGGTCACTGCGAAGACCTCGCCACCGCCATGGTGAGCATTCTGGGCAATGAAACCGCCATCGGCAAGATCTACAACATCTCTGGGCCTAAAGCCGTCACCTTCGACGGCCTCGCCAAAGCCTGCGCCCAGGCAATCGGCAAAGACCCCACCAGCATCAACATCGTCCACTACGACCCTAGCCAATTCGATTTTGGCAAGCGCAAAGCCTTTCCCATGCGCGTTCAACACTTCTTCACCGACATCCACAAAGCCCAAACCGATCTCAACTGGCAACCCAAATTCAATCTAGTCACAGGACTCAAAGATGCTTACGAAAATGACTATCTCGCTAACGGCAAGCACAAAGCAAACATTGACTTCTCACTCGATCAGCAAATTCTAGAGAAGATAAGCAGCAAAAAAATCGAGTGAGACATAATAATTCTCATATTCTTTCATTTAAATCAACAAAAAATCGACAAACATATAAAATGCACGAGCAGGCATCTAAGACAGATGCCCCTAGCCCCAGGCAACCTTCTCCCAGAGCCTTTTCCCAGAGCCTTTTTCCAGAGGCTGAGCACTAGCCGAAGCCTCCGGTTCGGTAACCCCCCCTTCAGCAAACCGCCCTCCATTAAGCACTATAGATATAACCTTTACGAATAAATTCGTTAGTTATTCAGCTCGGAGAAAGCACATGGGTAAAGTTGTCGGAATTGACCTAGGGACTACCAACTCGGTCGTAGCAGTCATGGAAGGCGGTAAGCCCTCTGTCATTGCCAATGCAGAAGGCTTTAGAACTACCCCTTCAGTCGTAGCCTATGCCAAAAATGGCGATCGCCTCGTCGGCCAAATCGCTAAGCGTCAGGCGGTTATGAACCCCCAAAACACGCTGTACTCAGTCAAACGCTTCATTGGTCGCCGCTACGACGAAGTCAACAACGAAGCCAGCGAAGTACCCTACACAGTCGCCAACGTCAGCGGCAACGTTAAAATTGAAACTTCCGATGGCAAGCAGTACGCGCCTGAAGAAATCTCATCACAGGTTTTACGCAAGCTCGTAGACGACGCCAGCAAGTACCTGGGCGAAAAAGTCACCCAAGCCGTGATCACCGTACCGGCCTACTTCAACGACTCTCAGCGTCAGGCCACCAAAGATGCCGGTAAAGTGGCAGGCGTAGAAGTTCTGCGAATCATCAACGAACCTACTGCTGCCGCTCTAGCCTACGGCTTAGACAAAAAAAGCAACGAGACCATCCTCGTCTTCGATTTGGGCGGTGGTACCTTCGACGTTTCCATCCTAGAAGTGGGTGATGGCGTATTTGAAGTACTCTCCACTTCTGGTGATACGCACTTAGGCGGTGACGACTTCGACAAAAAGCTCGTAGACTACCTCGCTGAAGACTTTGCCAAAAAAGAAGGCATCGACCTACGCAAAGACAAGCAGGCCCTCCAGCGCCTCACTGAAGCCGCTGAAAAAGCCAAAATCGAGCTCTCTAGCGTGAGTCAAGCAGAAGTCAATCTCCCCTTTATTACCGCTACTCAAGATGGTCCTAAGCATTTAGAAACCACCTTGACCCGAGCTAAGTTCGAAGAACTCTGCTCCGACCTTATCGACCGCTGCGGCATCCCCGTACAAAATGCGCTCAAAGATGCCAAGCTCGGCAAGTCCGATATTGACGAAGTCGTCCTCGTTGGAGGATCTACTCGCATCCCAGCGGTTCAATCCCTCGTCGAAAAAATCCTCGGCAAACCAGCGAACCAAACCGTCAACCCCGACGAAGTCGTCGCTATCGGCGCAGCTATCCAGGGCGGCGTTCTCGCTGGCGAAGTCAAAGACATTCTCCTACTAGACGTCACACCGCTATCCTTGGGCGTAGAAACCCTCGGTGGCGTTATGACCAAGCTCATCACCCGCAACACCACCATCCCCACCAAAAAGTCAGAGGTGTTCTCCACCGCTGTCGATGGTCAGACCAACGTGGAGATTAAAGTGTTCCAGGGTGAGCGCGAAATGGCCAACGACAATAAATGCCTTGGCGACTTCCGTTTAGACGGTATTCCTGCTGCTCAGCGTGGCGTTCCACAAATCGAAGTCACCTTCGACATTGATGCAAACGGCATCTTAAACGTTACCGCCAAGGACAAGGGATCGGGTAAAGAGCAAACCATTAGTATTACGGGTGCTTCTACTCTGTCCGAAAATGAAGTCGAGCAAATGGTTCGTGACGCTGAAAGCAATGCTGATGCCGACAAACAGCGCCGCGAACGAGTTGATACCAAAAACCAAGCCGACTCTCTAGCCTACCAAGCTGAAAAGCAAGTAGAAGAGCTAGGCGACAAAGTTCCTGCCGACGACAAAGAAAAGATCGAAGGACAAATTAAGGAACTCAAAGAAGCTCTAGCTGCCGAAGATCATGACAAGATCAAGTCCAGCATGGAAACCCTTCAGCAGGCGCTCTATGCACTCAGTAGCAACCTTTATCAGCAAGGCGGCGGCGGCGAAGCAGCAGCTGAGACAGCGAGCGAGCCCGAAGATACGACATCATCTTCAGGCAGCAGCGAAGATGATGTGATCGACGCTGAGTTCTCTGAAACAGATAACTCATAAAGCGGCATTCCTAGCGTCTTTCGGAGCTATTAGCTAGAGCACAGTCAGTAGCACGTCACTAAATAGCTAGAGATAAAAAGGATACAGCGGGTTTATTTCCCCCTGTATCCTTTTTTATTTAAATAAATATTGAACTACATTGCAAAGTACAGACGCATTCGTGCTTTGCAATTCACGTTGACCCCTATCCCATCAAAGGTTTCAGCCAGCATTAAGCCCTAACCAATCTGACAGATGCGACAGGGATAGCAAAAGAATCGCCGTTTCCGGATAATTTCCATGAAGCTATCATCATTTTTTAACAGCTTGTTTGTAAAGCATTTTCATCGGAACTTTGCGTAAACCACTGGGATTCTCTTCATTGTGAGCTGTAAATATACTAGAGAGCCTCAGTATTTTTCTCAGCTTTATCTTCGCTATTTTTTCTACCTTCACAAGTTTCCTCAAAAAAGTTGCTGGCTTAAAACTTAGATGAAGAATCCAAAAATGTGTAGTCCTACTATAGGCATCGCTAAAGCAGAATTATTACACTGAGACTCTCAGTGCATCAAATTTTCTTGATATGTTCGTCACTATGCTGAAGTTAATCCATGTTCCAACCTACAAACATTGTATCAGCTGCACTTGCAGCCGTTTTCGTCCTAGTGCTGTCGCCTAACCAACGGTTGCAAGCAGCCACTCTTTTTACAGGCAGTAGCAATGGCATATTTGGGACACCCATTATTGATGCTTCCGTAGATTCCGAAGCACTTTTCAGCATAGAAAGAGCCGGCCCTCGAACAGAATCATTCCTAGTAGGAGAACCGGGCGTTGGCTCAATGCCCAATCAGCTAACCTTCTCAGGTCAAAGCTTTTCGGTCATGCCTGAACAAACTTTTGCAATTGGCAACTTCTTTTACCACAATGGACAGACCTTTAGCGGAACCAATGTCTCTGCCGTCCCAATTAGTGTAAGTCTCAATTTTCACCAGCCCACGCAAGCTCAGCAGCAGTTCGAGTACCGCTTTACATTTGGCTTAACACCCAATATAGCGACTAGCAGCAGTGCCGACAGCCTCACCATCTCTCAAAACCCTGCCCCTCAAGCCTTCGCGCTCAATCAATCCAACTATCCAGAAAACTATAGCGTAGAGGTTTTAGGATTTAGCCTAGACCAGGGCGCCACCTTCACCCGTAACTTTCAAATTCCAGAAGATCGCTCAATTAACAGCACACTATTCGCTCGTATCCAAAAAAATTCTACTGCCTACGATCTAACAAAGCCATCATCCTCTTCACCCGTTAGCATACCCGAACCCGCGCTGCTGACCGGTTTGCTTCTGTTAGGAAGTACGACATTCTTGAGCAAGCTTAGTAAAAAATTCACCTTGCCGCTAAGTCACTGATAAGTACCTGAATTAGCTCTCCCAAAGATTACGAAAAAAAAGAACCGCCTACTTCAGCTAAAGTAGGCGGTTCTTTTCAGGGTTGCGTTGAATGATCTATGCTAAGCGCAATCTATGCCAGTCCCAATAAAGTCATCAAGCCTTTTCCAGTCAGCAGTTGAATTAAAATCAGCGCAGCTACACCCACCATGGCAGCTCTCCCGTTGAGTTTTTCTGCGTACTGGTTAAACCCCTTCTTAGGGCGCTCCATGTTGGGAACTTTTGTTGGCTGAATACTGGCCATCGCTACCTTTAAAAATCATTGCCTACCTATTGTCACCAACAAGCGTATCGACAGTCAATGGCGATCGCAAATTGACTGTCGGATTGACTGTCGGATTGACTGTCGATACGCTCACCTACGCATTTTATTTTACTCCAAAATTCCTTTAACTTGGCTTAGTTGTGAATAACTGCCACTACACCTAAAGACTGCATCAGTGTAACCACGATTCTCTAATGTATACAAAATCATTTAAGACGGGAAGGCACCAGATAATATCAACGTCTGTGCCTCCACTGCCCATTCTAAGAAACCGCTCTTCGACTCCAGCGTGTGTACTATGAGACGCTTCAAAATAGCTACATCTACTGCAATCTTGATCCTAGTCGCGCTGACCGTTAAAGACGCTCAATCGCCTAGCTTCGCCACTACGCAGAATAATAGCGAAGCCAGGATCGGTCTGCCCGGAAGACGTATTAGCGGCGGTTCTAGATCTCCCAATACCACCTGTTTAGCCACTCCTGATCAGCCCGTAATTGCACTCATGCCCAAAAATAATTTGGGCCTTACGCTTTCTGAGTATCCTACATTTTGGTTTTCACTCCCTGCTATCAGCCCAGATCGCACCCTTGAGTTCGGACTGTATGACCAAGATGGAGACTTACTTTATCAAACAACATTCAGCGTCTCTGGACAGGCTGAAGTCGCTAGCCTATCGCTGCCAAAAACCTCCTCCCCGCTAGTTCAGGATGCTGACTACAGATGGTACTTATCGGTGGTTTGCGATCGCGAAAGCCATGCTGAAAACCTAGTGGTCACTGGCTGGATTCGACGAGTACAGCCCAGTCAAGCAATTGACAGACAGCTCACAAGCACGACCGACCAAGAGCGTTTAGCTGTTTATCAAAATATTGGACTTTGGTACGACGCGCTAACACTCCTCGCCCAGCTCCGTTATCGTGAGCCCTTAGATAGCACTTTAGAGCAACAGTGGATTGCGCTCCTAGAATCTGTCGATCTATCTCAAGCCTCAGCAGTACCTTTAGGGAATGAGCTAACACCCATTCCGCCACTGGCGACAATTGCCCATCCGTCTCGCTACTAAGAACATCCAATCCGTTCTTCATTTCTTTACTTTTATGAACTCTAAACGCATTTCGCAGTCGATATCTGTAACCACAGTCAGTCTCTCGCTGGTATTTGGAACATTGCCGCTGCCTAGCTTTGCAGGAAATACAGAAGGCGACGTCAGAGTGGGCCTTCCGGGTAGGCGTATCAGCGGTGGGGTAAGGGAAGGAAACTGTTTTACCGATTTTAACCAATCGCTTGTTGCAATCATGCCGCGTAATAACACAGGCAAGACATTAGCTGAGCACCCTACCTTTTGGTTCTCTATCCCCGAAAGCAGCGGATACAACAAAATAGAATTTCAGCTGTTAAGTGAGCAAGATGAGATCCTTTACCACACCGAACTCAATACTGGCGGAAGCTATGGAATCACCGAGCTTCAGCTACCCAATACAGCCCCTAGCCTCGCTCTTGACAAGAACTATCGCTGGGTACTCTCCACAAGCTGTAGTGACGTTTCCCGGTTTGAAGTGCAAGGTTGGGTGCGGCGGGTTGAAATTCCTGCAAAAATCGCGGCACAACTGGAAACGGCTAGTGCAAGCGAACGCCTTGCCCTGTACAGATCCGCTGACCTGTGGCACGAGCAGGTCACCGAACTCGTCAATCTACGTCGCCGCAATATCAACGATATGGACTTCCAGTTAGAATGGGCAGCGCTGATAGACTCAACCGGTCTTACCTCCGATATCTCAAGCAACATTGCAGCAACAGCCATGACCCCGATTGAATCTACGGTGCTAGTATCGTCAGAGCATGAAGACAACCTCAGTGACTAACAAGCAGCTCATCAGAATCTTTCAAAAGAATCACTTTGATTGCGACTGCGCGACTAGTCATTACTGGTCATTACTGGTCATCACTGGTCATCACTGGTCATCACTGGTCATCACTGTGAGCCAATGGGCATTCTTTGGGTATAAACAACCTGCTAGCGCAACCTCTGTCAGGAGCCCCATTGTCCGTCATTAGCACTCTCTATCAAAAGCTACGTAAAGAACCTTACTGGCTAACGAGCATTGTAGTTACGGGCTTGATATTAGCCCTGCAGCAGGCTGGGGGATTGCAGTCATTAGAGCTACTTGCGTTTGACAATATGACCCGGATACGGGGCGATAAAGGACCCGATCCCAGGCTGCTGATTGTTGAAATTACAGAAGAAGACATCCGCAACCAAAGCGAGTGGCCCCTCACTGATCAAACAGTAGCGAATCTACTGGGCCAGATTCAAGCTGGCAAGCCTAAGGTCATTGGCCTTGATATTTATCGAGATATCCCCCAAGGAACAGGTCAAGCGGCACTCGCAGAGGCTCTGCAACAGCCAAATGTCGTTGCTATCACCAGCATTGGCATCAGCGAGAAAGATAGTATTCCACCCCCACCAAACCTCGATCCTCGTCAGGTAGGATTCAACGACTTCATCATCGATTCAGACGGCATTGTAAGGCGTAGCTTGCTGTTTGCACTCAAATCAGAAGACGAACCACTGTTTTCTTTCGCGCTACAGGTAAGCCTAAGATACCTAGCGACAGAAAAAGTCGAAACAGAAAGAAGCTCAATAGACAATGGTTCTGAAAATACTCTCTTTAAGTGGGCAGGAGACACCCTGCTCATAGATTCCACAGAATTTACAGCGTTAGAAACCAATTCAGGTGGCTACGACACCATTGACTATTCTGGCTATCAAATGTTGATGGATTATCGTTCTCCCAACTTGGTAGCCAGAAAAGTTAGCTTGACAGAAACCTTAGCGGGCAAGGTAGATCCAGGCTGGATTGAAGATAAAATCGTCCTCATTGGGGTGACAGCACCGAGCACAAAAGATTTCTTCTACACGCCTTTTAGCGCTAAGCGAGAAGTCGAACATGTTATGCCTGGGGTAACGGTTCATGCACAAATTGTCAGCCAAATACTCAGCAGCGTCTTAGATGGAAACAAAAACTTTTGGTATTGGCCGCAGGGAGTAGAAACTGCTTGGATCTGGATCTGGGCATTGGCAGGTGGCTTTTGGGTCTGGCGTTTGAAGCGATCCGCAGTGCTAGGCGTGGTTATTATCATAGGGCTAATATGCCTAGGCGGTATCTACTTTGTAGTCTTTCAGCTAATGGGTTGGATACCCTTTGCAGCACCTGCCCTAGCGCTACTAGCCACAAGCAGCGTACTCATCACTTATCAAGTCTTTTACCAGTCTTTCTACGATCCGCTGACTGGCTTACCCAATCGCGCCCTGCTAGTCCGACAGCTCAGACGGGCTCTCCAAAGTAGCAGCAAAACGGATGTCCATGCCTCTGCAGCCGTTTTACTCCTCGACTTGGATCATTTTAAGGCAATCAACGAAAGTTTTGGGCATCGGTTTGGCGATCAGTTGTTGCAACTAGCCGCAGATCGGATTAAAACTCAGCTTCCCTCACAGGCTAAACTTGCCAGAATCGGCGGCGATGAATTTGTCGTTTTGCTGCAAAATTTGAGCGAGGCCAGTCAGGCGACAAAAATCGCAGATGCGCTGTACAACCAGCTAGCAAAACCCTTTGAAATTGAGGAGCAGTCTATTACGACAAGTTTTAGCATTGGCATCGCGCTCAGCCAGGTCCAAGCTGCTGAGGAAGCTGAAACTCTAATACAGGATGCTCACAGAGCGATGGCTAGAGCTAGAGCACTGGGCAAAGAGCACTACGAGATTTTTGACCCAGGGATGCGCCAAGAAGCGGTCAAGCGCTTTCAGCTAGAAGCTGAGCTACGACAAGCTATTAGCAGAAAAGAGTTTATGCTGTACTACCAGCCCATTATCGATCTTAAAACAGGCACGCTAGCCGGATTTGAGGCGCTAGTTAGATGGCAACATCCAGAACGAGGGTTTATATCACCCGGCGCATTTATTCCGGCAGCAGAAGAGTCAGGACTAATTGTACCAATGGGCAGTTGGATTTTGGCAGAAGCCTGCATGCAAATGCGGCAGTGGCAAGTACAGTTTCCACAAGCTCAAGACATGATGATGAGCGTTAACCTTTCTACAAAGCAATTTAACCAAATCAACTTGGCAGCAGAAGTTGCAGAGATACTTAAAAAAACTGAGCTGGACAGCCGATCGCTTAAGCTGGAGCTTACAGAGAGCGCAGCAATGGAGGATGTGAAAGGCACCATTGAGCAGCTCGGCAAGCTAAAAGCTTTGAACCTTAAGCTGAGTTTAGATGACTTTGGCACAGGCTATTCGTCATTGAGCTATTTACATCAGCTGCCCACCGATACACTGAAAGTAGATCAATCTTTTGTGGGTCGGATGGAAGTAGAGTCGAATGAGGACAGTAATATTGTTAAAACAATTATTTCTTTAGGCCATCAGCTAGGGATGGATGTAATTGCAGAAGGTATTGAAACCGCCGAGCAGCTAGCAGGCCTACGTAAGCTAAATTGCAATTATGGGCAGGGATACTTTTTTTCTAAGCCGCTGCCGGAAGATGCCGCAACTGTACTCGTAGCAGAAAATAAGCTGTGGATAACGGATGCAGTACTTGAGAATGAGGCACTAGGAATGAAGGCTATAGCCTATACACTAGAAAGCTAGTAATATCTCTTTTAACGCCCATTTTTTGGACGCCCATCTGAGGCGTGCTTACTTTTTATGGCAGATTTAGTACAGTGGACAGCAGCGGCTGAGGCGCGCTTGAAGGAAATTCCTTTTTTTGTAAGACCAGCAGCGCGTAAGAAGATTGAAAAATATGCGAGAGAAAACGGCATCACTGAGATTTCAGAATCTGTTTATCAAGAGGCTAAGAATCAGTTTGGTCGAAAAAGCTAGTTTTTATCGCTTAAACTGCTTAAACGTCAGGTTTACGCTGCATAAAAAAAGCTTGCAGAAAGAAGATGAAAATCCTCTGCAAGCCATGAATCGAGCTGTGTAGACAAGCTGTGTAGACTCTGTGTAAACAGCTTTGCAATATGCAGTCGGGCGGTCCAACAAACGACCAGTGAAGGAGAAGAGGGGACTATAGCGATATATGAATGTCCACGCTAGTCAATCGTTTCACTGTCTACTTCAACCACAATAGAGCCGTTTTCTGCGGTTTTAGCCCCTCTCTGAGTGGATGTGTCTGGTGTAGAAGCCGTACGCCACAGACGAGCAACATTAAAGCGGTCTTTGAGATCCTGGTATTGAGTGCCGTAACGGTTGGCGAGCAAGCTATCTAGCCTAGTTGTCTGTAGTTTGAGCTGAGGCAACAGGTTTTCTTTGGCAGCTGTAGCCGTAGTGAGCGACAAGGTACGGGCAAATCGAACAATCCGCTCGGTCACATCTTCAGTTTCTGCGTTTTGATTCCAGGCTTTATTAACCGTTGTTTGGGCTTGCTGACCTTTCGCTTTAACTGAGGCAACTGTTTCAGCCGTCACCTCTTTGGCTAAGGGGCTGATCACAGATTTTCCTGCTTTGATTTCGGAAACGGTTTCGGTAAAAGCCGATTTTAAGATTTTAGAAACACGCTGATATCTTTGAGCGCTTTCTTTTTGCAATGTTTTGAGTTTCTCGACGGTAGTAGGCATAGGCTTAGCAGCGGTGTCAGTAAGTTCTTGCGAGGTTGTGTAAGTCATGGTGTGTATTTCAAGGGTAAAGGATTGAGGGACGGAGGGGTTTAACGTAATTGAAAGATTTAGCTTAAAGATCTAGCTCACGAAAAAGTGTGGTAGATGGATGAGCTTAACTAGCAAGAAACGGCTTCTACCGTGATTGTTTGAGCAGCTTCTGAATTTGAATCGGGGTTGAATACGCTAGTCGCTTCGTTAGCAGCTTCGCTGGTGGTTTCGCTGGACTTACGCTTGTGCTTGAGTTGATCTGCCATGAGCGCACTGACTTCTGTGACTAATAAGCTAACGATAAGGCCATCATCGATCCAGCCGAGAATGGGAAAAACATCGGGAGAAATGTCTAGTGGACTAACTAAATACAACAGTGTTCCAAAAATAACAACCCAGCGATATTTGGTATGCTTCAGCGCTTTTTGGTACAGGTTGTGAAGGATGTTTGAGAAGTGTTGTTGTTTCATTTAGTTCAGTGGCTATTGCCTTATGCCAACACATCTATCGTCGCAGATGAGTTTGTTGGTGTCAGGTGTAGGTTGCACACCGAACCTTGACGGGGCGGTCGGATTGAACCGTATAGGGTTTCCCGAACAGCTATCTGGCTAAATCGGTATGAAAGGCTATGAAAGGCAAAAGGCTATCAGGTTACAAGATGCTAGGAGGTGAGCAATGTACTCAGATGGACCAGCTCTGGAATGATCAAAGCTTCTAGCGCAAGTTTGACGGCGTTACTAGATCCGGGAACTGAGAAAATGAGGGTGCTTTTATGCTCGGTTGAGTGGATGCCAGCAACTGCGCGTGAGGCGATCGCCCGCGAACCAATCTCTGCGTAGCTGAGCTGCCTAAAAATTTCGCCGAAGCCAGGAAGTTCTTTGGTGAGTAGCTGAGAAATGGCATCGTAGGTCGTATCTCTCGGGGCAATTCCGGTGCCGCCATTGAGTAAAATGGCCTGAACCTGTGGCCAGCTAGCGAGCTTGTTGACTTCAGCGGCAATCTGCTCAGGCTCGTCTTTGACAATTTGGTAACTGATGATGGAATGGCCAGCAGCGGTCAGCTGTGTTGTTATCAGCTGACCGCTTTTGTCGGTGTCAAAGGTGCGAGTGTCGCTGACGGTGATCACGGCACAGGCGACCGAGGCTGTGCCGCTGGGAAGATCATCGTCCGCATGGGGACGGTTGAGGTGAGCTGCCATAGCCGCTGTGACCTATTCGTCGCTTTTAGTGAGGCCCAGACCGTTGTCTCGGGAGTAGCGATCCATAAAGCGAATAAAGCGATCCCATTCTGCTTGGCCTCGCATCACAAAAACCGCTTCGACACCGGCAGGTTCGCCGTTGACGAATTTGCCGTTGACATCGCGTGTGGTCAGCTCGCCTTCCTCATCTACCATATACAGCCCGGTAATCTCACCGCCTGCTTCGATCAGCGCCTTGGGCCGATCAAAATAGAAGGTTGCCGTGCCATCGGAGAGATCTTTGGCTCGGGTGATGCGGATGTCGGGGACAACGTCTTCTTTGACCCCTCGGGAGAATTGCATTTCAGCCATGGTTGAGTTTTTTATGGTTGGTTTTCGTTACGCAGTTGTGATGCTTTAGTTTCTCATTTTATTGAACCTTATTAAACTACCTCATGGAATCAGCCGCCGCTAGCTGAGAATGACCTGGTCGGGAGAGGCGATCGCAGGCATTTTGTCGGCCAAAACGAGGGCTTGATAGACCATGGCAGAGACTTCTGCGCGGCTCGCAGCGCGGCTAGGCCGAAGTTCTGAGAGAACGGGATGGTTGAACACTAGGCCCAACTGGGTCGCACAGACGACGGCATCAATTGCGTAGGTGGGAATGTCAGCTCGGTCAGTGTAGACCTGAAGCGATCGCGATCGCGCCCTTAGCAAATCAGCCGATTTGAGGTTTAGGCCACTGACCAAGGCGAGCAATGCTTGCAGCTTAGTTAGCGGATAGTTGGGGTCAAAGGTGAGGTCAGGAAAGCCCGACATAAAATTGGCGCGGTAGGCTCGCTGAATCACCAACGCACCCCAGAAGCTCTCAGGCACATCGCGAAAGGAAATGGCAGGCCGCACTGGCGCGGGGTCGAAGGCACCGACGATGAGCGCCGCAAACTGGGCCCGAGTCATGGGCGCATCTGGCTGAAAGGAGCCATCGCGAAAACCGCTGAGCCAGCCTTTTTGTACCAGCGGATCAATAAAGGATTTGGCCCAATGACGCGCTGAGAGATCGGTAAAGTTGGCAGCGGCAGCAGCAGCCTGCGAAATAAAAGGCGAGGCGAGGCGTGGCGTGGTTCCTGCTGCGACTAATGCCTGATGCACTAACGCTGCTGTCTCAGCGCGGGTAATGGGATCTAAAGGTCGTAACTGATAGGGATTGGGGTAGCTGACAATGAGCTCGCGCTGGGTAGCCGCTGCAACTGGCTCAATGGCATAGCTGGGAATTTGGGCGCGATCGCGATACACCAGCAGTGACTCTGAACGGCCACTGCCCAGGGCCAACCCATTCACCAAAGCAACGATGGCCTGCACCCGTGTCATGGGCGCATCAGGGCGAAACATGCCATCTGGGAAGCCCGCAATAAACCCTTGCACCTGCGCCTGACGGATCGCTGGCGCCGCCCAAAAACTCGTCGCTACATCACGAAACCGAATCGGGGGACGAATGGCCTCTACAGTAGGGAAAGAAGCGGCCACCAAAGCCGCAAACTGGGCACGCGTGACCTGGCTATCTGGCCGAAACGTCCCGTCAATGAAGCCTTTTACCAGCGCTTTCTCGGCCAGTGCTTCCACAAAGGGCGCTGACCAATGTCCGACTAAGTCATTGAAGCGGCTGTCTAAGCTGAGGCCCGCGAGGGGATCGGGATCGGGCGAGGGTAGAGGCAAAGGCAGCGGCGTTGGCTCGACGTTGCCTAGCAAAACCGCTGGCACTGCAACTTCCGCCGGGATTTGGCTCGCGAGGTAAGTCACTAGGCCCTGCACTCGTATTGGGTTCAGCTGGTTGCCAGCCGTGGCCAGGGGGGCAGCGGCATCGTTGCGAATGTCGTCAGTTTTGCCTTCAAATTGGTTCTCGCCCAAGTCCTGAGGATGGCCGATGTCTGGTTCGGCGCGGTCTTTCACCCACAAGGCGACTTCCTGACTGGCGATCGCCTGATTTTTGCGCAGTACAGGGCGAGCAAAGTTAGCCGTTACAATGGCATACCGATTTCCCGTGAGCTGATTGTCAATCACCAGCGGCGCGGCCTGATCACCAATGACAATCCCTTCGCCCGTGCGCTCGAATATATTTTGGCGAATCTCGCCCTTCGCTTGGGCGCGCATGGTGAGGCCGCTACCGCCATTGCCGATAAATTCATTTTTAGAGATAAACGGACATGCTTTTTGGGTGGCTACCAGGCCATGCTGCTGGCAGTTCAGCAGCCGGTTGTTCACTACTAGGGCAACCCCTTCATTGGCCAGAATGCCGCTACCTTGGGGGTTGGTAATGGTCACCTCACGCAGCTGAGCGCGATCGCCCAGCACCACCGTTACATTGTCAGTGATAGCGTTGTCATTCGTGGCATTGTCAGCAGGGCCACCGCCAGTAATAACCACGGCCTGACGGGTAGTGCCAGCAATCGTAACGCCTGCTGGCACCACTAGCGGAAAGCGTTCTCCCGCCTGATAGGCGCCCGGCGCAAGCTGCACTACGCCGCCGGGACGAGCCCGTTGTAATGCCCGAGTCACCGTTCTAAACGGAAACTGAGCTGTACCCTCATCAAGGTCCCGACCGGTAGGACTCACGTACACAACAGCCATAAAGGAACCCCTAGCGACAAAACCAGAACTAGACCATCTTAATGGGTCGTCAGGAACCGTTAGAATGGAGGCATTGCATTAATTACATCGCTAACGCAAAAGCTGTACAAGCAGTAGACGGGTTTCCTATGGCAGATTGGCTCGAACATACCGTCCATGTGGATGTAGACGCCTCAGTAGAAAAGGTGTGGGAGATGTGGTCTGACTTAGAGCAGATGCCTCAATGGATGAAGTGGATTGACTCGGTAGAAATATTAGCGGATGACCCCAGTCTCTCTCGGTGGCGGCTCAATACAAGTGGGCTTTCTTTTTCTTGGCTGTCGCGAATTGCTAATATCATTCCTCAGCAAATTATTCAGTGGGAGTCAGTAGATGGTCTTCCCAATAAGGGGGCGATTCGCTTTTATGGCCATAAGGACGGCACGAGCACGGTAAAAATGACTATTGCCTACGCACTGCCCAGCATTTTGGCCCGCCTGATGATGAGCAGTTCATTTGTAGATCAGGTGGTAACCTCAACCTTACAGGCAGATTTAGATAGGTTTAAAGCAATGGCTACCGAAGAACAAACCGAGCCGTAACCCACGAAAATGGAGCCATCATAAAGCCGTCATAAAATGGGAATTACAGTGGTTTCGACGGGTTCGACGATGGCTAACGCATTAGAGGCACTGCGATCGCAAAATCTAACCGACCTTTTCACCCAAGCACTCGGCTGGCAACCCGTGGAAAAAAGTCCAGCGGCCCAGCAACAAGCGCTGCGAATACTAGGCGAATCTTGCTGCCCAATCGCCTACCGTGACGGTGTAGTTGTATGGCAGGTACTGCTCAGTAAAGATTTTCAGCTGACACCGGCTAGCAAGGCACAAATTTATCAGTCGGTTTTAGCTGTTTCAACGCAGGCCACTTCGGCGCAGACTACTTCAGTGCAGACCACTTCAGCGCAGACCACTTCAGCGCAGACTACTTCAGCGCAGACCACTTCAGCGCAGGCCACTTCAGCGCAAGCCGGTTTAGCGCAAGCGAGTGAACAGACAAAACTACCCCTAGTCATTTTTGTCGATGCGGCTAAAACGCGCAGCCTATGGTGTCAATCCTTACAAGAGAGCGCTTTGTATGTTGTAGGACAGCCCACTACGCTGTGGAGGTATCGTTTACAACGGTTTTCACAGAGTGCTTGCGGTCTTTTTCCTACGGCTAAAACCAAAACCATAGACGCTAAGTACGCCGTTTTTGAGCAGCTCATACAAGGTCTCTACGACCATATTAGCGGTGTTAGCAACAGCACCGATCGGCAGCGATACGCGGTGCTGACCCTGCAGCGGCTGATTTTTGTGCAAAGCATACAGATTAAAGGCTGGCTGAATGGAGAGAGCTGGTATTTGCAAACCCGTTTTGAAACCGCGCTACAACAGGGAGAGAATTTGTTCTTTACAACCTGTTTGCAACCGCTTTATCAAAGTTTGGCACTGCCTGCGTTAGAAAGACCTTTGTCGTTGGTTCAAACGGTTGGCAGCACACCTTTTTTGGGTCATCTGTTTGGATTGCATCCGTTAGAGCAGCGCTATGCCGACATCAATATTGCCGACAGACCGTTTGAAGCAATATTAGGCTGGATGAGTGAGCAGACGAGCGCAGGTAGCTTTAATCCTTGGCTAAGTGCAGATTTAGGCAGCTGGCTAGAGCGGTACTGGGCAAGTCGTACACAGCCAGACGCGGGCTATGTAGGAGATTTTGAACTGGCAAGTCGATTGTGCGATCGCACCCTCGACCCCCTACTCTCTCAACGCATCAGCAATTCTCCCAACACAGAAACGGCCCAGCTGATCTCGCACTCATCACTCAACGAACGATTGTTCCAGGCCACACCCAACACCTGCCGCCAGCTTATTCAAGAAATCCTCCCGACACTGCGAGTTCTCGATCCAGCCTGTGGCAGCGGCAACCTGCTCGCTGCAATCAATCAGCGGCTACTCGATATCTTCAGCGTTTTAACCGGCTACACTCAGCAAAGCCAAGATGCCCAGCTTAAAATTTGGCAGTCGAGCCTTTTAGATCAGAATTATTTAGATCAAAATTATTCGGATCAAAATTATTCAACCGCCAACAATTCGGAACCCACCCATCAGCGCTTAACCCGCCAAGAGAAGGCAACCCAGCGGCAGCTGATATCAGAAACAAACATTTTGATCAATCTTCAAATCCGGGTGTTCAAAAACAATCTCTACGGCGTTGACCTTTCGGCAGGTGCGGTAGAATCGGCCCATTTTCTGCTGCTGCTGCATCTCGTGACACTCGCCCAAGTGGCCGAACAAATCGAGCCGCTGTTTGATTTGTCCTTTAATGTGATGTCTGGCAATAGCTTAGTTGGCCTGATAGATGTTGATGAAGAGAGCTTTGATCAGATCGATGGTGGGGACGGCCAGCTCAATGCTTTTCAAGGAAATTTGCTACAGCCACTAGCCGCAGAAGGCTATCAGACCATTCTTGCTGAGAAAAATTTGGCTTTAGAACATTACAAATCTCGCAATCAGCTGTTAGCTGACGCGCGCAATATTCCAGCCTATGCAAGAGCTTCATTACTACGATCGGAAATTACTCAACTTGATAACAAAGCGCAAAACAAGCTAAACGCCTTACTACTGAGGCAAATGAGTCAGCAAATGGGCATTCAGTACAAAGCCATGCAGCTCAATGACAAGCCCCAGCGTCGCTTGCTGACGTTAGAGGATATCGATATTTTGCAGCCCTTTCACTGGGGATATCACTTCAACAGTATTATTCGGCAAGGCGGGTTTGACTGCGTAGTATGTGCGCCGCCTTGGGAGGCTTTTAGGCCGACAGCGGAAGATTTTTTTCAGCGATTTCAAGACCTAGCCGAAGCAAAAGGGATGAGCGCAAAAACATTAAAGACCTCTAAACAGGCTCTGGCCAAAGGAGATCCGGAGATTGCAGAAGCATGGCTGTTTTATCAAGAACAATATGCTTATGTTGCTGACTATTTTTATCGGAGTGAGCACTATGCCCATCAAAACCCGACGGTAAATGGAGTGATCGTCCGCAACCAGATCAGAAAAGAGCGGCTTTTTGCCGAGCAATGCGTCAGCTTGCTGAGTGCTAACGGCATTGGCGCAATCCTTTTGCCTCAGCCTTTGTCAGCCATCGCTAAAGCAGAGACGCTTCAACAGTTTTTTGAGGAGAATACTGTATATGTAGAACATGCAGAAGATGTACAAGAGCCATCATCAAGAGAAACACCGGAACAACAGACCGTTTTGGTATGGCAAATGCAGAAAGATGCTTTACACGATTAACGCATCTATCAGCGCATCTATCAGCGCATCTATTTGAGAGTACAGCGCATCTTGGCTACTGACGTTGGTTAGCACATGATCGGCTTTTTCGCATTTTTCGCTCAGACTCATCTGCGCATCTATTCGCAGCTGGGCAGCGGCTTCTGAGAGCTGGTTGCGCTTCATGAGCCGTTCTTTTTGCTGAGCAGGCTCGCAGGTAATCACCCAAATTTCAGAGACTAAATGGGTGAGATCTGCCTCAAAGAGCAACGGAATGGCGTACACCAGCATTTGTTCGGGTGGGAACATAGCGGTTACTGATTGAAACCGGGCGCGTACAAAGGGGTGAATCTGTTGCTCTAACCATTCTTTTTCGGCTGGGCTGTTAAAAACCAAGCTGCCTAGCTGGGCGCGATTGAGTGTGCCATCGGGTAGCAAAATGTTGGAACCATAGCGATCGCACACCCTTTTCAAAATTTCACTGCCTTTGGCGACGGCCTCCCGCGCATACACATCGGCATCTAGCACTGGCAGACCGTATCGACGCGCTAAATAGTCCGACGCTGTACTTTTTCCGGTCGCGATGCCGCCTGTTAGGCCAATAATTCGTCTTGTCTGCGGCCTCGTCTGCGGTCTCTCTTTCAATGTCTCCAATCCTTCTTTCAATCTCCCTATCAATATCCCTATCAATGCGCCTGCTTTGCCCAGGTCTCTAGCTCAGCTGTTAGCCCAGCCAGGGTATATTCTTGGGCCTCAAGCGTGACTTTGCCTAGCAGCTCACGACAGTCGCGCGAGGTTTGCGGGCCGATAGAGGCGATCGCAACCTCATCTAGCAGTTCTAGCCACCGCTCGCCAAAGGTTTGTAACATCAGCTGGGCAAAGTGACGAACCGTTTTAGAACTGGCAAAGGTAATCGCATCCGCCTGATGATTTTCGATAGCCTGCAAAGCTGCTGACGGAATACGCGCCGGACAGGCCGACTCATACGCCGGAACTTCAGTCACTCTCGCGCCTTTTGCCGTCATCGCTTGAACCAGCACCTCTCGCCCGCCGCTTTCTACCCGAGGGAACAACAGCTGCTTGCCCGCTGGATTTTCAGGAAAATGCTCAATCAAAGCATCGGCGACAAAGGTGGGGGGAACAAAGTCGGCACAAAGCCCCCGCTGCTGTAAAAATCCGTTGGTTTTTGTGCCGACGACGGCAATCTTAAGATTGGCCAAATCACGGCAGTCTTTGCCCTGATGCAGCAGGCGATTTAAGAAAAAAGTAACCGCATTTGGAGAGGTCAGCAGTAGCCAGTCAAAGCGAGAGAGACGGGCGATCGCCTGATCCATCGGCTCCCAGCTAGCAGGCTCACGGATTTCTAGGGCAGGCAAGTCAATCACCTGAGCGCCTTTATTCATGAGCATTTGGCTAAACTGACCGGCCTGAGTCGCTGCCCGTGTGACCAAAATGGTTTTACCCGCTAGCGGCACTGAGGCGGCAGGGGGCGGCGTTAAGTAAGTTCGTAGCCCCACCACTTCACCCACAATCAGCACACAGGGAGACAACTGAGCTGATCCTACTAATTGCGGCATACTTAGTAGCGTCCCCTGCCAGATTTGCTGCTGAGGCTGGCTGGCCCAGCGCACCACGGCCATAGGTGTTTCAGGACGCTTGCCATGAGCGATTAAGCGATCGCAAATCACGCGCAAATGCCGCCCGCCCATCAGCAGCACCAGCGTATCCAACCGAACCAGCATCGACCAGTCCAGCGCATCTAAATCATGCGCGGTAAACGCCCCAAATCCGCGACTCAGCACCGGGTCAGTCAGGGGAATCCCTGCCAGCAAAGGAGCCGCCAGCACCGAGGAGATCCCAGGCACCACTTCAAACGCGCAGTCAGCCGCCTTGAGCGCCTGAATTTCAGCAGCGGCTCGGCCAAACACGAACGGATCACCACTCTTGAGCCTTACTACCTGCTTGCCTGCCTGAGCTAGCCGCACCAGCAGCTGATTAATCTCCGATTGAGAAGTACTGGGCTTGCCCCCGCGTTTGCCCACATGCCACTGCTCACAGTTTGCCGCAAGCTCCTGTAGCAGGCTGCTATCGACCAAGGCGTCATACACTATGGCGTCAGCTCGGTTCAACAATCTGCGGCCCTGCACCGTCAAACAGTCAAGACTGCCTGGCCCTGCCCCTAACAGAAAAACCTTGCCGCGACGCTGGCCGCTACTTGATACAGACCCAGATACAGACCCAGACATGCCGCACTCGTCAATCCAATGCCTCTATTTTGAGTCACGACGGGCCTTTGTGCCTAACGGATCTGCATATACGCCCAGGTGATTCGCGACGGGTCTTAAATACATGGGCACACGGGCCTGTATGGGCGCATTCAAAAGCAAGCAACCCCAGGTAAGCATATTTTTTTGAACAGACCTATCGGAATTTTTATTTCAGAGAAAGATAAACTAAGCGAAATAAATATGTAGTTGCTTATCCACATGTCAAGAATCTTGTTGAAAATAAGTGAGGCCCCAGACGCTTGACATAAAATAGGCTTGTTCAAAGAAAATAGTCCTTTTCACCACTAACGCACTATTTTAGCCCTCTTAATTTAGCCCTTTTCTTTAGCCCTCTTGCTCTTAAATCGCCCTTTTCACACATGTGGTTTCTGGGCTTAAGGCTTTTGGACTTGGAGCTTCTGGACTTGGAAACGATTAAGCGGGATTTGAACATACGAACTGTTGTTAGGCCAGTTGTTGAATCAGTTATTTGACTGAACATTTGACCAGATGTTTAACAGATAGTTGTTTGCAACTATTTCATAACTATCAAAGGCGGCAAACCTTTACGAGATACAGCCTTAAATCGCCCCTTTGGGATAGTATGAGCCTTTGCAAAAATACCTTTGCAGGCAACAGTTCTAGATTTTTTGTAACTAGCCTTTACCAATTTAAAGCCAAATTAGCGAGATCAAAGGAGATTCAGCACCATGGCATTCTTCCAAACGCTCAACAGCATTTTCGTTTATCTGGCCGAAGGGGTCTATCGAATTTTCAGTCCCCATAGCGATGCCTATCCGGCAACAGGCATGCAGCCCTATAGTGGCATTCCCTACTCCAAACGATTCGATACCTGGTAAGGCTAACGATTCTGTCATCACAACATCTATACCCAAACTCAATCAATAAACTCAATCAATAGGCGCAATAAAAAAGCGCAATAAAAAAGCAGGTAGAAATTTTCCATTACCTGCTTTTTTTAAGCCATTTCATTCCGTTGAATTAACCTGCTGTGGCTCTAATCGTGGGACGACTAGAGCTATGGCATATCGGCCATCGCAACATTTTTGCCCATCGCCTTTTTACCCATCGTCATTTCATCAACGACCAAAGCTGACAGCGCCGGAATGGAATCGTCTCCCGTAATCAGGCGAGCTCCGCGCTGGCTGGTGAAGTAATGCCAGCCCCACTGAAGCATCACCAGCAGCTTGTTATCGAATTCGATGAGGTAGTAGATATGAACAAAAATCCAGATAATCCAAGCAGGGAAACCAGAAAGGTTGGCAAAGCCAAGGCTAGCAACTGCCTCATTGCGACCAATCACCGCGAGGCTGCCAGTGTCTTTATAGTTAAACGCTTTAACCGGCTTATTCGCGACGCGACGCTTGATGAGGTCGGCGAGGTAATCGCCTTGCTGCATTGCGGTCGCCGCCGTCCCCGGAAGGGGTGCTTCGGTGCCATGCGCGTAGTGCGCCAAGTCGCCAGCGATGAAAATATTGGGATGCCCCGGTACGCTTAGGTCAGATTCTACGATGACCCGGCCTGTGCGATCTAGCGCTGCGCCTGTTTGGTCTGAAATGGCCTTGCCCATGGGCGAGGCTTTAATGCCTGCCGCCCACAGTACGGTAAAGGCTTGGACTTGTTCTTTGCGATCGCCGCTTTTGAGCGTGACGGTATCGCCTTCAATATTAGTCACTAGCGTATTTGTCCGAACTTCTACTCCCAGCTTTTCTAAAGACTTTTGCGCCGCGCTCGAAAGCTTGGCAGGGTAGGGGGGCAGCACCCGATCCATGCCTTCTAGCAGCACGACCTTCGTTTCTCCGGGGTTAATGCTGCGGAAGTCTTCACGTAGGGTTTCGTAGGCGAGTTCGGCGATCGCGCCAGAAAGCTCCACGCCAGTCGGCCCCGCACCCACAATAAAAAAGGTCAACAGCGCCTCACGACGCGCCGGGTCTGTCTCTTTTTCAGCGGCTTCAAAGGCTAAAAAAATGCGACGACGTACCTCTAACGCATCTTCAATGGTTTTCATACCGGGCGCAATGTCTGACCACTCATCCTTACCAAAGTAATGATGGCTAGAGCCCGTAGCCACAATCAAACTGTCGTAGCCAACCGTTTCGCCATTTTTAAGCAGCACTTTTCGGGTTTCGGCTTCAATGCCGATAACCTCTCCCATGAGCACCTGCACGTTCTTTTGCTGGCTGAGAATGGCGCGCAGTGGAGAGGAAATATCACCTGCCGACAAACCACCGGTTGCCACCTGATACAGCAGCGGCTGAAAGAGATGAAAATTGCGCTTGTCGATTAGGGTTACTTTAACAGCCGCCTTGCCCAAGGCTTTTGCAGCATATAAGCCGCCAAAGCCGCCGCCGACAATCACAACATGGTGAAGCACCTTTTTCCCAGCGATTTCAGAGCCGGAGGCTTGATTGTGTACAGCATTGGATTTGACGGGCTTGTTCTTGAGAACGGCTGTCATAGTTAGTGACCAATAATTATGTAACTTAACTAAAGTTTATAACTTTAACAGGATCTTTTCTTATAGCGATTCAGACACTTCATCGAAAAATTGTCTGGTTTTTTGCTTTCTTTTGCTTTCTCTGGCGTCTTTTGCTGTATCAAACTGCTGTCAGCAGCCTTTCGACAGCCTTTCGACAGCGTTTTGACAGCTAATATGCCCATTATCTTGAAACTTTTTCTTAATTTTTACTGTGACCATGACTACTTTTACCCCATCTATGCATTTAGGAAGGAAGTTTTAGGAAGGAAGTTTGTGCTTTAGAAAAGGCTTTAGGGAAAGAGGAGCCATAGAGTCAAGTGAATTTATATATATAGATTTCAGTAGCCTGTGTAGCGGAAGAAATTGTAGAGTTAGAAAAATATTGGGCTGAATTGTTTTGGGCCAAAACATTTGCCAGCCAGTGGAAGGAAGAAAAAGCATGGGGCTAATTGTTCAAAAGTATGGCGGCACCTCTGTCGGCACTATAGAGCGCATTCAGGCAGTTGCTGAGCGCATTCACACCACCGCGAAAGCAGGTAACTCAGTGATTGTAGTGGTTTCAGCGATGGGCAAAAGTACCGATAGCCTAGTGAAGCTAGCGAGCGAAATTTCGAGCAATCCTAGCCGTCGGGAAATGGACATGCTGCTTTCTACAGGCGAGCAGGTCACCATTGCACTGCTGAGTATGGCCCTGCATGAACATGGTCAGGCGGCGATTTCACTCACGGGCGCTCAGGTCGGCATCGTAACGGAAGCAGAGCACACGCGCGCCCGCATTTTAGAAATTAAAACCCAGCGGCTGGAGCGACATTTAAAAGAAGGCAAAGTCATTGTTGTTGCGGGCTTTCAGGGGACTAGCCGCAGCGACCAACTGTTAGAAGACCCAGATATGTTGGGCGAAATTACCACCCTCGGCAGAGGGGGATCAGATACCTCTGCGGTGGCGCTCGCTGCTGCGATGCAGGCTGAACGCTGCGAAATCTATACCGATGTTCCCGGCATCTTAACGTCCGATCCTCGGCTAGTACCCGATGCGCAGCTGATGGAGGAAATCACCTGCGACGAAATGCTTGAGCTGGCGAGCTTAGGTGCGAGTGTGCTGCATCCTCGGGCCGTAGAAATTGCTCGCAACTATGGTGTGATGCTAGTTGTGCGCTCTAGCTGGACAGATCAGCCCGGCACTCGGGTGACCTCACCGGCCCCGCAGCCCAGGGCGCTAGCAGGGTTGGAGCTGGGCAATCCGGTTGATGCGGTGGAGTTTGATACGAATCAGGCCAAGGTAGCCTTGCTCAGGGTGCCTGACAAACCGGGCGTGGCCGCTCAACTGTTTGGCGCGCTAGCAGGACAGGCGCTTAATATTGATTTGATCATTCAGTCTATTCACGAGGGTAATTCTAACGATATTGCTTTTACGGTGCATTCTCAGTCACTGGCGCAGGCGGCTAGTGTGGCTGAGCATATTGCGCCAACGCTGCGATCCTCCTACGGTGGGACTATCTCTGGCGGCGGCGCTATCTCTGGCGGCGGCGCTATCTCTGGCAGTGGGACTATCTCTGGCGGCGGCGCCGCAGATGAAGCCGAGGTTCAAACCGCTGACCATATTGCCAAGATCAGTATTGCGGGCGCTGGCATGATTGGTCGCCCTGGCGTCGCTGCGGGTATGTTTTCGGCGCTGGCTGAGGCAGGTGTGAATATTCAGATGATTTCGACTTCAGAGGTCAAGGTGAGTTGTACGGTGGCAGGAGATGACTGCGATCGCGCGATCGCCACTCTGTGCAAACATTTTGACGTTACCAACTCTCCTGCACGATTGGATCAGGCCCAACTGACCGCAGCCAATCTCCCCTCCGTCAGGGGCGCGGCCCTAGACCTACAGCAAGCCCAGCTTGCCATTCGCTATGTCCCCGACAGACCTGGCCTGGCCGCTCGCATTTTCCAGCTACTGGCCGACCGCAGCATCAGCGTAGATATGATTATTCAGTCACAGCGCAGTCGTCCTCACCAGGGCCAAATGACCCGCGACATCGCCTGTACCATCAGGCAAGACGACGCCGAACTCGCTAAAAACCTGTTGCAAGCAGCAGCGGCTGAACTAGGCTACGGAGAGGTGTGGATCAACAAAGACATCGCCAAGGTGAGCGTCGTTGGCATTGGCATGGCCTATCGCCCTGGCATTGCCGCAGCAATGTTTGAATCTCTCGCCGCCGCCGATATCAACATCCATATGATCGGCACCTCCGAGATTAAAATTAGCTGCGTAGTAGAGCAAGCCAAAGGCGTAGAAGCGCTCAGAGTCGTCCATTCTGCCTTTGACCTAGCAGGCTCGGAAACGGTAGAGGTACCGGCGTGAGTCAAGATGTCGCTATCTTTATCGGCAGCGCTATGGTGCTGATTGGCTACCTCATTTTTTCAGCCAAAACAGAAATGGGAACTCAAATAAAATGGCCTTTAAATGACATTAGAAGACAGGAAGAGAAAGAAAACGAATGAGTGAGTTTACAATGCCACGTGGCACTCCCACGCAGCACTCCCACGCAGAAAGGAAGTGGTCATTACAGCTGCTTAATTGCAAGCAAGACTTAGCAGCGCTGGGGGTCGTAAGGTTGCTCGTTATTTAGGATCTCAAAGCTCGATCAGCGTTGGCACTTTTGTCGCTGACGGAGTGATGCTGTGGAGGGTAATGCTATGGAGGGATATCTACACTCCATAGCATTTGCTAAACTTGTAATACTAAAAACGTCAGTAAACGTCAGCCAAATATACCGTCAAAGTGAATTTGGCAAAGTGAATTTGGCAAAGTGAAATCTGGCGAAGTGACTGAGCGACTTGTACTGAGCGACTCGTTTTGCGTAGGTCACGCATCACTGCTTACCTTTAGCCCTCAGGCAAGCCCTCATGAACAACAACAATTTGATCGAGTCTTTTTATAGCTGGTATCGTGGCGCTATTCGCCATCCTAAATGGCGCTGGGCTATTATTCTTGGCACAGTGTTTTATCTCATTAGCCCGCTCGATATTTCGCCCGATGTTATCCCTATTATCGGCTGGCTAGATGACGGCATTTTAGCGACTCTGCTAGTGACTGAGCTCTCTTCTTTAGCTATGGATTATCTTAAAAACAAAAGCAAAGGTAACGTCGCTGAGGGTACTACAGTTGAAGCAGAAGGTGCAAATGTGATTGATGTAGAAGTTAGCTAGCGATCGCTTACTGCCAGTGCTATGTCAGTGCTATTTCGGTGCTATTAAGGCGTTAAGATAGCGGTTTTCCCTGGCGCTGCTGCATGTTAAACGCTTTAGAAAAAGTTCAGTCTTTTTTTGCCGAGCCGTTTTTACAGCTCGGCAATTCGGCAATTTCGTTGGGTGCAATTAGCCAAGTTTTACTCATTTTGCTGGTTGTACTGCTTGTGGCTTTTGGGCTAAAGCGGTTTATTTCACTGCAAATTCTTGGTCGGCTTGGGCTCAGGCAGGGCACTCGCGAGTCGGTGGCGGTAATTACGAGCTACGCGATCGCAGCATTGCTTTGCATTGTGCTGTTACAAGCTGCTGGGATCAACCTTGCCTCACTCGCCGTTATTGCTGGCAGCTTAGGCGTGGGTGTTGGCTTTGGCCTGCAAGAAATCACCAAAGATTTTATTAGCGGTTTGGCTTTGCTCCTAGAACGCAAGCTAAAAGTAGGCGATTTTGTTGAAACTGACGAAGTCTCTGGCTATATTGATGAAATCTCGCTGCGCTCTACGGTGATTCGTACTATCACCCAAAAGCATATTGTTGTACCCAATAGTGACTTAATTAGCAACAGAATCACCAACTGGACATACGCCAATCAAAAAGGCTGGGTTATTGTTCCAATTAGCGTTACCCATGAGAGTGATCCTATCTTGGTAATTGAGATATTGCTGGATTCTGCTTATATGGAGGAAACAGTTTCTTTAGAACAGCCGCCTGAAGTATATCTGTTTAACATTGGAGAGAACTCGCTAGACTTTAAGTTGGTTGTGTGGATTAACCGGATTGATTTGAAGTACGTCACTGAAAGCTCGCTTCATTTCATTATTTTGCAAAATTTAAAGCAGCATGGCCTACGCCTGGCCTCTCCCCGCTTAGATGTTTGGCAGCGTAACCCCAGCGTGGTGATTGCTTCAACGCCAAAAGACTACAGCCAAGACGCCGATTTGCAGCGATCAGTCGGGAGCGATTTGGATAATTTTGCTAAACCCGTAGCGATTAGAGACTTGTTGAAGCAGATTCCCTTTTTTCAGCAATGCACCGACTTAGAACTTCGTAAGCTGGTAGAAATTGGCCATCGCAAGCGGCTAGAGACATCAGAAGTGCTCTATCGAGAAGGTGAACCGGGTGACGCCTTTTATATTATTTTGTGTGGCTCGGTGGGCTATACGCTGCCCGCGACGCAGCAAACCACGATTGTCAAAGCAGGGCAATTTGTCGGAGAGTTTTCGCTAATGCTTGGGGTGCCTCGCACGGTCACTATCAAAGCCGTTGAAGAGACAACGCTGTTTAAGATTAGTCCCCAAGGTTTTAAAAAACTACTGCAAGATCAGCCTCACTTATACAATTTAATTGTGGCGGAAATGGGGCGTCATGAGGAAGAACTTTCTCAGCAAGGTCGCCAACTCAGGGCGCTAGGGCTGATCAACTCGGAAGAGTACAATCGCAACCCGATTGATTGGGTGCGTCAACATTTAGAGCGATTGTTTGGGCTCTAGCGGAATCGCATAGACAAAATCAGGCGCTATTAATTAAAAATTAACCCAAAATTAATAGGGAGCGTTGTACATTACAAAAATAATTGATGTTTTACGCGAAGGATATTCATAGACCTACAGACCTCGGCGTTGGTAGGTTATTTAATTGGGGGTGAATCTCCAAAGACTATATGGAAAGCCCTGATCCAAAGCTTATGTCAAAAGACACCCAATCTTTTTTGCTCTCCGACTCGGCTATGCGAGCTGCGAGCTACTCTACCTACGAAAATTTTCAGCCGCAGCTCTCTTTAGGCCCCACTGAGCTACAAACCTGGAAGCACCGAATTCTCAACTTTCAATCCCAGATTCAAGCTGCGCCGCCCGCCCAACAGGGCAGCTTGTTTGAGCCCGTGGCCCCGGTGGAGGCGAGTCCTGCGGACACCCTTGACCCCTTTAGCCTGCGCCGCCAAAACACCGAATTTTGGCGCTGGCAGTTCGACGATGTTGGTATTGCCGCGATGTACTTTGTGATTGACTACGCGGCTACTGCCCCTGACAGCGGCCAGCCCCTGCTGCTCTACATTGGCGAAACTGTAAAATCAAACCAGCGTTGGAAAGGCGTTCACGACTGCAAGCGCTATCTTACTAACTATCGCCAGTCTCACTACGAGAATGGGCTAGACAGTGAGCTGGGTATTGCCTTTTGGCCTGCTGCCCCCGAAGCGCGTAAGCCTCGGCAGCAGCTGGAATTAGCGTTGATTTATCGGTGGCGATCGCCCTTCAATAAAGAAAACTGGCGCTTTTGGAACACCCCTTTTGTCAGTGGCAAGCAGAACCCGTAAAGGCAGGGAGTCATAGGCCCTAAAGAAACGGTAGCGGATAAGTTCTGCCTGCTTTCCTGCCTGCTTACTTCACGAGCGCATATTCCCCGGTGAGTTTGCATAGCTGCTGCACCAGCAAACTGAGGAACAAGCCCACATCTGTGACGACGCCAGTGGATTCTACCGATCCGCGATCGCTCAATTTGGTGACCACAGCCGGATTAATATCCACGCACACCATTTTCACACCGGCTGGGGTCATATTCCCAACGCCGATAGAATGCAGCATGGTTGAGAGCATCAAGATTAAATCAGCCCCTTCAATCAATCGAGCGTAGTCGGCCTGCGCTTCAATCAAATTCATTTTGGTGTCGGGCAGGGGGCCATCGTCGCGAATTGAACCAGCCAGGGAAAAGGGCACGTTGTTTTTCACGCATTCGTACATGACGCCGCTGGTGAGAACACCTTTTTCAACCGCATTCGCGATGCTGCCGTAGCGACGAATAGTGTTAATAGCCTTGAGATGATGGCGATGGCCGCCCTGAACCGAGACGCCGCGCTTCATATCCATGCCTAACGAAGTGCCCATCATGGATTGTTCAATATCATGAACAGCGATCGCATTGCCGCCTAGCAGCGCATGCACATAGCCGCCCTGAATTAGCTTTCGCAAATGCTCGCTACCGCCGGTATGAATGACCACCGGGCCAGCCGTGACGACCACCTTGCCACCGCGATCGCGAATTCGCCGCAAGTCCCAGGCAATTTGCTCAACCACTAGCTCAACCCGGCGCTCGCTTGAAACGCCTGCGCCCATGAAGCTAAAGTCGTCTGTCCCTTTTTTGATAGAAGGCGCTTTGCGCAGGGTGTGAATGCCTTTGCTGCCTACAACCACTTCTTCACCCACTTTGAGATCGCGCAATAGCTTGCAGCGCGCGACTAGCTGACCCGATTCATGGGTAACGGCGATCGCGCCATCCATCCGCTGTCCCTGCACCCGATACCAGTGGTCACCCACTAACACCTCCGAAGGGTAAATAGTCGTCACATAAAAATCATCGGGGGCAACACCGTCTTGAACCACCGCATCTAGCTGAGCAGGCGTTGACTCTCGGGGCAAGCTCACCGCCCCCAGGTCAATGAGCTGCCCCATAATGTCATCCATGACAGAAATATCGGGCGCTGTCACCTTCACTTCAGCAACCGAAATATCCTGCCGCTGCATACCCAAATCAAAGCTCAGCACCTGAAAGCTACCGCCGCCCGTCGTAATCACATCTAGCGCCCGGTTTACAATGCCCGAGTCTAGCAAATGGCCTTCTAAACGAATCACCCGGCTCAAAATAGAAGACGCTTTGGGCTCAGTTTGGCGGGGTTCAATGGTTTTTAAGGTAAGGCACTTGGCCGCGCCACCCGCCTTCAAAAATTCGGTCAGCGGCGTTTCTTCGACGGTAAAACCGCGATCGCTCAAAATGGCTTTCAGCTCATCGCTGGCCTGGTTCATCACCACAACGTGATCGACATTCACCGTATTGCAGGCAAAATTTATCGCATCTATTTCGCTGACCACAATGCGCTTTTCCGCCGGAACTCGCATTTCAATGAGCCGATTAGAATAGGCGTCAAAAGCGGGCGGATAGTACATCACATACCCGTCTGTCAGCGGACAAAAACAGGTATCTAAATGATAGAAACGGCTATCTACCAATCGCAAAGAGAGAACTTCTACATCTAACCAATCTGCAAGGTAGGGGTGAGAGTCTAACTCAGAGCGAAAGCCATAGCCCGCCCACAGCCAGCCGCCTGCTCGGTCAATCAGGGCATCGCCTGCCCCTTCAAACGGCAGACTTTTTGGCAGGGTATACACCGTAAAGCCGTTGTCCTCAAACCACTTGTGAAAATAGGGTTCTTCGCCTTGGCGCTCAGGGTGCAAAAACCGGCTCAAAACGACGCGATCGCCCAGAACCAGCCCGGCATTAGCAGCAAACACCATATCTGGCCAGCCTTTTTGGGGCTCAACTAGCTCAATCGTCGCATGTTTTTTCAGCACGCTATATAGCTGATTCCACTGAGATTCTGCATGATCGCGCGACGATCGGTGAATATTGCCTTCCATCCAGGGATTAATCACATAGTCCACATCGTAGTGGTGGGGCGGACACATCAAAATCTTCATGTCGTGGGTCATCGGGGTCATCCTCAAAAATTGAAAAAATACTGACAGCGCAAACAATACAACCGCAATTAAAAAATGCTAAACACAGCTAAACACACAGGCTCATTTCTGTTATTCAAACCGCAACTCAAACCGCAATTCAAACCGCACCTTATCAACCGCAAAATATCTAAAACAGATCCTTACTCAGCCGCTGCTCATAACGCGCTACAAAAAACTAGCTTGCATCATTTCCAGGCACAAGAATATCTGTTTTTCCTGACAGGTCAGCTCAATATTTTAGTATGTTCTGCCTTTTCACAGCTGTCTGCACAGTTCCAGATAACACCCCAAATAACACCCCAGATAACACCCCAGATATCGCTCCAGATATCGCCTCACTAAGACTTTTGCGGCCACCCGGACACAGGAGGCAATATTTATAACCAACTACCCCCTAAGCAGTACGCAAATCTCTGCCTAAAGAAGGCTAGGAAGGTTGTAGGCTATAGAACCTAGTTTTTTTGGCGACGATTGCCAAATGTTATGAAACCATCACTCAAGCATGAAGCACGGAGAAAAGGGTAATGTACAATACCGTTATCAACGGATAAAAAGCCTTTATTTCTTAGCTCATGTGCGCAAGCTCTGAGGTCACGAATGCCTAGGTATCGTTGGCGAAACAGAATATACCTATAACTACCTACAAATTGGTCGCTACCAATATGGGTGACGACAGGGAGGTTTGTTTGGCGTAGCTGATATAGTGTAGTCAATATCAGAGTTTACGAGGAGTAGAGTGAGATAAAGAACTAGATACTGTCTTGACCCTTAACTGTCTTGAATCCTAACCGTCTTGACCCTTAACTATCTTGACCCTTAATTAGACTCCCCAAAGAGTATCTGAATCTTTAAACAGCATTTTAACTAGCAGTAATCAGCACATTAACCAGCAACAGTTTTATCACTTAAAAAGTTCTTCGCTTAACATTTTTTTTGGATTGTCAAAAGCTGTTTCAAACAGTTTTCTGGTATTCATAATTTATGAGGAGTACTAGACAGGGTAAGCGTTTTAGCGAATTTACGCGATCCAGATAAGCTGTAAAAACACCTAAACAGAGTCAGAAATCTTGTCATCGTCACTTCTGGTCACTTCTGTTGTTTGGCTCTGCCACTACTTGGTTCTACTGTCCACTTTACGGATTATCGCTTTACGGATTATCACTTTACGGATCGTTTTACTCAACCTCTTTAATCGACAAATAGGCTCTGTTGAGAAGATAGATTCTGTTTCGCCAAGTTTCGCATTGAACACCCGTTTACCCGGTTAGATAACCTGTTATCTACCATCAGTTTATCTACCTATCAGCTATCAGCAACTGTAACCGTTGTCATTTAACCACTCATCTGCACTTTCGTTAACGTCCCGCACTGCTTAGCAAGCTTGACGCAAACTTTGCGTCTCAAATTTTGCACAGTGATTTACCAAATACTTACTATTGAGGGCATTACCATGCTTAAAGAAGCGCGTCGATATTCTATTCATTCCGTTCAAGATGAAGTCCGAGCCTTGGTCAATAGAGGATCTATTGGCAAGCAGAGTCAAATTTATGTTTTGGCTCGATACTTTAGCGATCGCGAGTGGAAGAAAATAGAGGAAGTGCTAGAAAGCAATGAGTATTTACTCAGAGACCCTATTGGCGACCTGATCGGTCAAGAGAGTTGGCTAAACGATTAAAACTCTCGTATTTTCAAGGTTGTCGTTCAGTCATGCCGTTCAGTCATGCCGTTCAGTTCGTTCAGTCATGCCGTTCAGTCATTAATGCATTCAGCAACAGCGATGCATTGACCGCTGCCTCGCCGCAGGTGATCGCCTTTGCAGCGGTCAATACGACTACAGCGATACGATATTGAATTGCGTTCCCTAAGCACTCCCTCAGCTGTAGGAATCACCCTTTAGCGGCGGCTTATTAAGGTTGGCGTTGTCAACGACGTAAGCCATGTTGTAAGGATCGTCTACTTTTTTAGAAGCCTGCCTGAGTTCTACACCAATGACGTTGCCATCTTCGTCGTAGTCTAAAATGAGCCCTGGCGCTATTTGAGCGGTTTCTTCGATGGTGGCTAGGTTGAACGAAATCTGTAAAATGTCTTTATTTTCGTCGTACAGTACTTTCATAGCAGGCTTTCACAGGGTTTTATAAGCAGTGGTATGAAGATGATGCTTATGGGCGATTGTCTAGCGATTGTCTAGACAGATGACAGGCAGCAACCCATCTCCTAAGATCATCATAGAATGATGGAAACCGTTACAACACATTCTTTCTACGTATTAACAGCAATTATTTCTTGCCGGTGGCTATGCGAATGTGCGCTATGAACCAGTAAAAAACTATCTAATAGAGTTGTATGGTGACTGTATTCAATGCCTAACGATTTAGATAGCTATGTCTCAAACACGGCCCGCTACCGTTCGCCCCATCGGTGTATACATTCTTTCAGGCTTAGCTGTTGACGCTACAGTCAAGCCCAAATCGCCTCGTCTGCTGGCCATTGATGCCATTCGGGGGTATTTGGTAGAAATTGACGTTGAAACCAATAATACGGTCGTTCTTAATCCTTATTCTGTAGCCGATTGGATTGGTGCAACGGGTCTAGCCGTTTGGCAAAACACCGTTTGGTTTACTCGGGGTTCGTCTGTTTTTACCTGTACGTTGACTCGGCCAGAGGCTGAGACGCCTCACCTATCAACACCTCGGCTATTAACAGAGTTGCCCTATCAGGCGGATGGGGTGGCCGTTTGGGAGTCTACTTTGTACGTGACCTGCCAAAAAGCAGGCTACATTTATGTGTACGCCAATGGCAGCAGCGACTGGAGCCAAAAAATCCGCCAGCCTGGTATTGGGATCGAAAATATTACGGCGACTGAATCGGCATTGTGGGTGTGCGATCGCACAGAACAATCCGTCTTTTGCCTAGATCGCGCCACAGGCGATTTGAACTTTGCCGCGCTGACGCCATTTAGCTCACCCACGGGCATTACCTTTTATCCTCAGACATCTCCTGAAACATCTTCTGAGACATCTCCTGAAACATCTTCTGAGACATCTCCTGAAACATCTTCTGAGACATCTGAAGACGCATCCATAAACGCCGTCAATACAGACATCTGCTACGTCGCTTATGCAGATGAGGAAGTTTACATCAGAGACGATCCTAACTCGGCAGACCCGTATCAGGTCACTTTTCGCGATCGCACCTTCATTCATCCCCTCTACATTCACCACAACGCCGCCGAGCACTACACCCTTTCCAACGGCTACCTCACCGAAATTGAATATGTCGAAGAACTGCTGCCACTAGAAGACGTACCCTCACTCAGCAACGTAGAATGGCGCATTGCCCTACCTGCCGATACACTGCGCCAAAAAGTCCGCAGCGTCACCCCAGTGGGTCACGCCTTCACCGAAGAAATCCAAGATGGTCAGCGAGTCGCCGTTTACCGTTTTGATGAGCTTACGCCGTTTGAGGCAGGCTTAATCGGCTGGAAAGCCACAGTCGAAATGTACAGCATCAAACACACACTCACTCCCCGAGATGTAGAATCAGCACCGTCCCTATCAGCAGACTTTCAGCAGCGCTATTTAGTCGATGACGACGAGCTGTCTATGGATCATCCCTTGATTCAAAAAGCGGCGAAAGAAGCGGTCGGCACCGAAACCAACATTTTGAGAAAAGCGCTAAAGATTCGCAACTACGTATATGACAAACTCGCCTATGGCATTCAGCCCAAAATCGACACACCGGATATCGCCTTAGCACGAGGCGTCGGTTCTTGTGGCGAGTATGTGGGGCTGCTGCTGGCCCTATTTCGCCTAAACGGCATTGCCTGTCGTACCATTGGCCGCTACAAGTGCCCGCAAAAGTCCGAACTCCGAAACCTCCCCCTAGAGCCCGACTACAACCATGTGTGGTTAGAATTTTATGTGCCTGACATTGGCTGGCTGCCCATGGAATCGAACGTCGATGACGTGCTCGAACAAGGCCCCTATCCCACCCGATTTTTCATGGGGCTTGCCTGGTACCATACCGAACTAGGCAAAGGCATCCCCTTTGCCAAGCTCAAAGCCGACAACCGACCCGAAAAATTCTCACTCAGCGATTTGGCCATCAACCACATTCGCTTCACCATTCGAGCAGAACTCGACCCCTCCCAACAATCATGACTTACTCTCTCATCATCCATGGCGGCGCAGGTGCCCTCGAAGATCTTAAATACGAAGCAGATGAATCAAAATTTAAAGCCAGCATCGTTGAGATTCTCGAAGCTGGACGACAAAAACTAGCCCAAGGCGAGGCAGCATTAGATGTTGTTGAATACTGCGTGAATCTCTTAGAGAACAATCCGCTGTATAACGCAGGCAAAGGATCGGTACTCAACGAAAATGGCCAAGTTGAAATGGATGCCGCCCTAATGAACGGCAGTGACCTCCGCGCGGGGGCCGTCACCTGCGTTAAAAACGTCAAAAATCCGATCTCTCTTGCTCGCAAGGTCTTAGAACAGGGCGATCATGTCATGCTGGCGGGCGAAGGCGCATTAGAATTTGCCAAATTCTCTCAAGCAGAGCTGTGCCCTGATGAATATTTCATCACAGCGGCCCGAGTAAAACAGCTCGAAGAAGCCAAATCCGCTGGCCGGATGACGCTAGATCATGAACGTGTGAAACCGGATCAAAAACCGGATCAAAAGCCCGCTCAAAAATTAGGAACTGTAGGCGCGGTCGCCCGTGATCAACAAGGCAACTTAGCGGCAGCCACCTCTACCGGCGGACTGGTCAACAAACGCTGGGGCCGAGTTGGCGACACGCCTGTCGTTGGCGCGGGGGTCTTTGCCGACAACGAAACCTGCGGCGTATCGGCCACTGGATATGGAGAACAGTTTTTACGCACGGTTTTTGCCAAAACCGTTTCGACTTATGTGCAGTTTAACGGCATGAATGCCGCCGAAGCCGCTACCGCTGGGGTTGACTATTTGGTTCGCAAAGTCAATGGCGAAGGCGGCGTGATTGTGATTGACCATCAAGGCAAATGCGCCTCGGCTCAGTCTACTTCTGGCCTGATTCACGGCTGGATTGAGGCAGGCGGTGAGGCCATCTGTAAGCTGGGGTGAGGTTTGAATGATGCGAGCTGCTGTATCTCGCATCAATTCACTAGCCAAGTGCTTTTCTAAAATTTCGCTGTTTGTTGGGTGGTCACGCGATCGCGCCCACCTCCATTGCAATCTGTCGCAATCTGTCGCAATCTATCGATATCTATCGATATCACAGACTTAATCGTCCAAATTTGGCATTCGGAAGACATCTGCAAACAGCGACTTTTTATTAACCCGGCGCTCGTCGCTCGGCGAATCGTAAACAACCATCAGCGCATCGTCGTATCCTAGGCAGGGAAAAAGGGCCAGCCCTTCGGCATGATCCACACCGGGAATAAAAGGGAGATCAAACAATACGCTGAGCGCATCTTCGCTTTGTTCCCAAATGGTATGGTTGCTGTGGTCGGGTAAGTTTTTGACCTGAAAGACCTGCATTGCCCCTTCTAGCTCCATCGTAGGCCC
Source organism: Phormidesmis priestleyi Ana (assembly GCA_001314865.1). GTDB lineage: Bacteria > Cyanobacteriota > Cyanobacteriia > Phormidesmidales > Phormidesmidaceae > Phormidesmis > Phormidesmis priestleyi_B. The sequence goes on from LJZR01000012.1 coordinate 147,654, forward strand.
TGCCAAAATAATTAAATTGTTGTTTCGTAAGCACAGCTCTCGAACGCCCAGTCCGTTGAGATCAACAAAGTGTTTACGATAAATTTCGCCCTTATCGCCAATCTCTTTAGCGGTTAAAACGCCCGGCTCGGACTCTTCTAGCTCTAGCTCTAATATGATTGCGCGGCCGCGTAACACCGGGCCGCGCAAGCCCAAATACACTCGATTGCCTAAAACGGCTAGCCCTTCAATATCTAGCCCGTTGTCTTTTGAGGGTAAGCGCATTTGAACAAAAGGGCCGATATGCTCATCTTGGGCGAGGGCTTCCATGAGCATGTTGTGTTTTTTGGTTTTGCGCAGTAAAGCAGCTGTAAGCGTGTCTTCTTCACTATTTGAGGGCTGGTAAGATTTCACTAGCTGGCCGTTGATAACCGGTACTCTAGCAAGCAGGTAGCGATTGGCGTCGGTTTCAATTTCGGCCAGAGCCTGAATATCTTTTTTGTATTTTTTGCCTTTTGGCTGATTGCGCTTTGCACTGTGAGAGCCGACTAGCCAAAGGTAGCCGTCAGAATAGTCCATGCCTTCGATATCGATTTCAGAGTCGGCGTCAAACAGCTTGATGAGGTCACCTGCGGCAAAGCGCTGATGGTTGCCGTAGATGCAGGGCGCAGTTGGGCTCAATCGTTCGATGCTGGTGAGTTCGTCGGAGCCTAGCCATAGGCTGCCGTCGGGGGTGCGGGCGATCGCAGAAATCTCCCCACTCAAGTCGGCGTCTGGGCTATCAAACTGAAGCAAAACACGGCTGAGCAAAAAGCTATTAGGCATAGAAACAGTAAAAGATAAAAAACAGCAAAATATAAACGGTATAGCCGATTTGCCGACATTCTACAAATTATAGGCTCAGCCGAGCATTTGCATCTATCAGAAGAAAGCTCATGCGTCTCTATTCATGCGCCTCTAAAAACAGCATCCCAAAATTTTGCTTGTGTCAATCATCCTGTAAAGCATCCTGTAGAGAATCCTGTAAAGCTAGTACAAACGACTCATCAAGTTTCGTAGAATCTATAATTTTTCTAAGGTCGCTTTTTAAGTGTCTGTGGCAGCATAGCGAAAGATGATTCAGGGAAATAGAAACACATGGCAGCCTCAACCACCGATACCCAACGCTTTCGCTCAGCAACAGATTTTCCACAACAAATTCAAACGCTAGAGCGCGAGCAGGCAAACGCTTTGTATGCCGAGATGAGAGAGTGCCTAATTTTTACCAACCGCAGTCGCGCTCAGCTCGTGCGCAGGAACACAGAGCACAAAGACAAAACGCTACAGCTACGCGACAAAATCGGCAATCTACAGGGCTTGATTAACCAGCTGCAAACCCAAAAGCAAACCCAGCTCGCCGAAAGAGAAGCCATTATCACTCAGCTCGCAGGCGAAATGCAGGAAATGGATGCTCAGCTCAATACCCTCTCTCAGGCATTTGATGCCGTGGGCGATGTAGAGTCCGAAGCGCAGTCTCAGTGGGGGAGACTTCTGTTTCCAAAGCGGATTTTGAGCCTGCTCAAGGCTGTAAAAGCGCTAATGCAATGGTACAAAAAAGACGAGACACCTGAAATCACTGGAGGCGCTATTGAGATTGAAGTGATTGACGAGGAGCACAGGCGCGATTATCCGCATCAATATACCGATCAAGCCTCCATCAACCGCGACTTGCTAGATCGCTAACCCTTGCTGAATTGCCAACCCTAGCGGAATCTTGCAAGCCGCTAGGCGCTAGGCGTCGTAAAGCCAATTTTAAGAACTTGTATTATGAGATTCATATTCATAGCCGAAATGCACAGAAATTATGGGTAAGCAGAAAATAGATCGACTGCTGGCCAAGCTTCAGGACAACCACGCACAAGATATTCACGACACCGCCGCGATTTTTACAGTGGCTCAGGGGGCCGTGAATCAGCTCGCGCAGGAAATGGGCCGAACGCCCGACACAAGCGAGAAGCCATCATCGCTGCTAGCCCCACCGCAGCTTACAAAAGCTGAGCTGATCCATCGCTATGGGAACTACAACGCTTGTCGTTCAGCAGCCAAAAAGGCCGGTATTACGTTTAGCCGTCAGCCTCGCTGGCCGCAAATCGTAGCCGCCTTTAACTACTTAGAAGGCTGTCAAAAGTGTGTCAATACCTATTTGCAGCAGCACCCTAGTCCAGACCTTCAAGATATCAAAATCACGCTGTCGCTCAGTTAGGGCGTCGCCATAGAATAGCTGACACAACACCGGACACAACACCTAACAAAAACCTAACAAAACACCTGTGTTGCCGATAACTGTATAGGATAAGGACGCGATAGATAGGGACGAAATAGGGAAGAAATAGGGATGCCAGAGATAAAGGTGGCCATTGTTGGCTGTGGATATGTAGGGTCAGCGGTGGCTGAGCATTGGCAGGCGCAGGGGTTAGATGTGCTAGTGACGACGACTCGGGAAGAGCGCGTAGCAGAGCTAAAACCCCTGTCGAATCAGGTGGTAGTGCTGAGTGGAACGGATCGCGATCGCCTACAAGCGGCTTTGGCCGACCGCCAAGTCGTCCTTTTATGTGTGGCCTCCAAACGCGGTGCGAGCTATGCCGATACCTACTTGCGTAGCGCCCAAACCCTCGCGGCGGTGCTCCCGCATACGGCTGTAGAACAGTTGATTTACACCAGCAGCTGCTCAGTATACGGCGAGCACAACGGCGCATGGGTAAGTGAGCTAATGCCGCCCATGCCAGCGACAGAAAACGGCAAAATCATTGAACAAACCGAAGAGACGCTGCTATCGGCCACTGGGCCGCAGCGAAAGGTTTGCATCTTACGCTTGGGTGGCATTTATGGCCCCGGTAGAACCTTAGAGAAAATCTACAGTCGCGCGGCGGGCACCACCCGAGGGGGCAACGGCGCAGAAGCAACAAACTGGGTGCATTTAAGCGATATTGTTGCGGGCATTGACTGGGCAAAAGAAAAACAACTCGCAGGAATTTATAACTTGGTGCAGGAAGAGGTGCCCAGCGTGCGAGAATTGATTGGCCAGGTGTGCGATCGCTATCATCTAGCCCCTGTTAGCTGGGACGAAAGCCAGCCAAGCACCCGCAAAAATGTCCGCGTTTCCAATGCCAAAATCAAAAGCACCGGCTACCAGTTTGTCCATCCGAGCTTTTGGCCTTGAATCGCGTTAGAGATTTACTAGAGATTTACTAGAGATTTATTAGAGATTTACGCCCTTTGTATCGCTCGCTGAATCACCCTCTTACTTTGGAGAGACGGTTACCGTTGCGCGAGTCTTTAAGCTTTGGGGTAAGAAGGCCTTAAAAAGGAAAGGCGATCGCTTCTAAGGGTTATGACAACTAAGGGTCATGACAACTAAGGGTCATGACAACCTCTGAAGGATCGCGGAATTTTGTTTATGACTATTCCCAACGTTCACTGGTGGAGAAATACATCGGTTAGCCCTCAAGTTTGGACTTGGCAAGATGCTAACCAGGTTGAACATAAAGGAACCTGGTGGCAAAACGCCGTTATTTATCAAATTAATCCGCTCAGCTTTCTGGATACGGACGGCGATGGACAGGGCGATTTGGCAGGCATTATTGAAAAGTTAGACTATATTGCCAGCCTTGGAGTGGATGCGATTTGGCTATGCCCTATCTTTGAGTCGCCTATGAAAGATTTGGGCTACGACATTACCGATATGCGGCAAATCGATCCTGCTTTTGGCAGTTTAGAGTTGTTTGATCAGCTGCTAGATGTGGCCCATGCGGTTGGCATTAAGGTGATTATCGATCAGGTATGGAGCCATACTTCTGAAAAACATCCGTGGTTTTTAGAGAGTCGGCAAAATCAGTACAACGCCCGCGCCGACTGGTATTTGTGGGCTGATCCTAAGCCCGATGGAACGCCGCCTAACAACTGGCTCTCGGCATTTACGGGCCGCAGTGCTTGGCAGTGGGCACCCGAACGACGACAGTTTTATTTTTATAATTTTTTGCCCTCGCAGCCAGATTTGAACTGGCATAATTCGGCGGTGGTGGAGGCAATTTTAGAGCGATCGCAGTTCTGGCTCGACAGAGGCGTTGATGGCTTTAGAATTGACGCTCCTAATTTCTTTTTGCAAGATGCCCAGCTCCGCGACAATCCGCCCAGACCACCCGATACGCCCAGGCCTGAGGGCATAGATGCCGAAAATCCGATGGTGCGACAGCTGTTTAAGTACAACTTTTGTCGGCCTGAAACCCTAGAGGCCATTCGGCCTATTCGAGAATTGCTAGACCGCTATCCAGAGGTGGTGTCGCTGGCTGAAGTTACCCTGTGTGACGATTCGGTAGCCTTAGCGAGCGAGTATGTAAAAGGCAATCAGCGGTTTCATTTGGCCTATCACAGTGCCTTGCTGGCCGATGAGCCGATGAGTGCTGCGCTGATGAAACGCACCCTAGAGCGCACAATTCACCATTTTCGAGAAGGGGGCGGCTGTTGGATTGTGGGCAATCATGACTATGGCCGGTTGCGATCGCGCTGGACTGGCGCAGATGCTTCTAAAACGCCCTATCCCGAACGTTTTTACCGTATGATAGCCGCGCTGTTGCTGTCTTTGCCGGGGGCGTTTTGCCTGTATCAAGGCGATGAGCTAGGACTGCCCGAAGCCACCATCCCGGAAGACATTCCAGTCAGCCAGATTCAAGATCCCTTTGGCAAGGCCCTGTACCCTGCGATTCATGGTCGCGATGGCTCCCGCACACCCATGCCCTGGCAGCATCAAGCGCCCAATGCTGGCTTTAGTACGGCTCAGCAGCCTTGGCTCCCCGTCCCGGAGGGGCACTATGCCCGCGCGGTCAACCAGCAGGCCCGCGACCCCCAGTCTCTACTCAATACCTGGCGGCGGCTCTTGCATTGGCGGCGGCAGCAGCCAGCCTTACTCGCGGGTGATGTTCAGCTATTAGATACCGAAGAGCCCTTGTTTGGCTTCATTCGGCAATACGACGGCCAGCGGTTGGTGTGTTTGTTTAACCTGAGCGATGCGTTAGTGCGCTATTCACTGCCTGCTGAACTCAATGACTGTCAGATGGTTCAGGGGCTTGGCTTTGAGGTCAACCGGCGAGATAACGTGCTAAAGCTACCTAAATACGGCGCGTTTTTAGGCAACTTGCCTAGTCCTTCGGCCCCACTCCGGCCAGACGATCAAGATCTTAACCATCGCCCCTCTCACCTAGCTGAGCCCGATTCTTCTTCTGATCAAGCCTTTGATCAAACCTTGCAGTTAACCTCTCGAAATAATGGCCAAAGCACTGGCGAATCCGAACTGGTGGCGTAGCGCCGTCATCTATCAAATTTATCCCCGTAGCTTTAATGACAGTAGCGGCAGCGGCGTGGGAGACTTACGCGGCATTTTGCAAAAGCTCGACTATGTTGAATCATTGGGGGTCGATGCCCTGTGGATTTCACCCTTTTTTAAGTCGCCAATGAAAGACTTTGGCTACGATATCTCTGACTATCGCGCGATTGATCCGATGTTTGGCACCATGGCAGATTTTGACGCGCTGCTAGCGGCTGTGCATGACCGTGGGATGAAGCTGCTGATAGACCAAGTGTGGAACCACACCTCAGATGCTCATGAGTGGTTTCAAGAGAGTCGCAGCGATCGCACCAACCCCAAGGCAGACTGGTATGTATGGGCCGATCCTAAAGCCGACGGATCGCCGCCGAATAACTGGCAATCGGCCTTTGGTGGCAGCGCCTGGGCCTGGGAACCAGCCAGAGAACAGTACTACCTGCATAATTTTTTGGTCTCTCAGGCCGATTTGAACTGGTACAACCCGGCGGTTGTAGAAGAGATTTTAGCGATCGCCTCCTTTTGGCTCGACAAAGGCGTCGATGGCTTTCGCCTAGATGTGGTCAACTTTTTTATGTACGACCGCGAGCTGCGCGACAATCCGCAGCGCCCCGCGACTATTCCCAGGCCCGACGGCGCATCGGCCAAAGATCCATTTTTTGACTATATCAATCTGTACAACATTTGCCAGCCCGAAACGCTCGATACCTTAACCCAAATCCGAGCGCACCTCAATCGCTATCCGGGTGTCACCACCCTCGCTGAAATCAGCAGCGCCGAAGACACCCTGCTCGCCTCTAGCCAGTATGTTAGCGACGAGCGGCTGCATATGGCCTACAATTCATCGCTCATGACCGATGAACCCCTGACTCAGCAGCGGTTGTCGCAGCTCATCCAGCGGGTTGAAGATTTGTTTGGCGACAACATTCTCTGCTGGACGGCGGGCACGCACGACTTTCCTCGGCTCAAAAGCCGCTGGCAGCAGTCCAACCAAATCGCGGCGTTTAACCAGCAGGCGTTCGACCATATGCTCGTGGCTTTGCTGATTAGCCTGCGAGGCAGCTGCTGCATTTATCAGGGCGATGAATTGGGCCTAAGCCAAGCCGAAATTCCTCACGACAAAATGCAAGATCCCTTTGGCATTGCGGGCTATCCCCATGTTTTGGGTCGCGATGGCTCACGCACGCCCATGCCTTGGCATGCGGGGCAGCATCAGGCAGGCTTTACCGATCATCCAGAACCCTGGCTACCTATCCCGGCTGATCACCTAGCCATTTCGGTGGATCAACAAAACCAAGACAGCCACTCTTTGTTGAATAAATATCGCCAAATGATCCGCTGGCGTCAGCAGCAGCCCGCCCTGCGCGATGGTCAGTTGACTCTACTAGAGACCGCGCCACCCGTGCTCGGCTTTATTCGCCAATCGGCAGAACAATCTGTGGTTTGCCTTTTTAACATCAGCGCCGAAGTCGTCAACTACGATGTGAGCCCCTTTGATCCGTTTGAGATCGATCCGGCGACGGGATTTATCAATCGGCGCTACGACAACCTTGTAGAACTCCCTGCCTATGGGGTATTTTTCGCTGAGCTAAAGTAACCATACGGCGCTTTGCAAGCAAAAATTAGCCCAAAACTAAAAGAGAATCAGAAGAAGAAGCGATCGCGTCTTGGCGGAGCATCGATATTGAATCGTTCGATGCCTGCATATTGGCCTTCGGTAGCACCTGCCGGAAAGGCCGTTAGCCGATACTGATAGAGGCCCTCATGAGGGTTACGAGCTTTAAGCGCAACCGTTACCTGCCTACCCGGTGCAACAGGCGGATCAAATTCCACCGTGAGGGTTCTGTCCGACTCGCGATCAACCGTGCTGATAGGGAACGGCTGTCGGCTGCTGGCATCAAAAGCGTAGCTGTCATTTGGCCGATAGCGGGGATAGTCTACGCCTTCAATTTGCTCAAAAACGAGCTTTGCTAAAGGTTCTACGGCATCCGCTGGAAAGTGAACCGTAAACAGATACTCGGTGCGGCGATACTGCCAGTCGATAGGGATACGAATGTTAGTAACGCGCAGCGGCCTGCGAAAGCTAATGTTTGGATTGGTTGCTGGCGTTAGCCCAGGCGTTTCATTAACCGGCTGAGGGGCTTGAGCGAGCGAGGTGTTTGGGTGGCTGGGGGTGGCGTTTGTTTGGGCGATGGTCGGCAGGTAAACGGCTGACCCAATCGACAGAATGAGTGAGCCTGTAAGGGCTTTAAGGGCTTTAGGGTAAAAAGAGGATTTGAACATGAGTTGAATAGGTAAGTAACCCAGTGTAATCAAATTAAAGATGAAACAGAATCACTGCATTGCCCTCACGATTACCCTCACTATTGCCCTCATAGGTTTAATGATGCTGAGCTACTCATAAGGAATGGGACAGGAGGAGTTGGGCAAGAGAAGTTGGGCAGGAGGAGGGGGACAGGAGGAGTTGATCTTGATAGTGTCCTAGCTGTCATGATAGCTGAAGCCCTCATCCCCAGCCCTTCTCCCTGAGGGTGAGGGCCCGTATTGTGTTGCCACAGCCAGAAGACAGAGGAGATAAAGGAGATGACAGCATGAAAATTACATTTCCAGAACGGTCATTAGTGCTATTGATGGGGGCTTCGGGCTCCGGCAAATCTACATTTGCGCGTCAGCATTTTTTGGCAACTGAAGTTCTTTCTTCGGATCATTATCGGGCGGTGGTGGCGGATGATGAAAGCGACCAGAGCGCCACAAAAGATGCGTTTGAAGTGCTGCACTATATTGCCGCTAAGCGGCTAGCAGGGGGGCGGCTCACCGTGATAGATGCGACCAATGTGCAGCCGTTTGCTCGCGAGTCGCTGTTAAAGCTCGCGCAAGAGCATCATTTTTATGTAGTGATCATCGCGCTCAATGTACCCGAAGCCGTTTGCCATGCGCGAAATCAGCAGCGGCCTCATCGGCAGGTAGAGCCGCATGTGGTGAGCGGGCAAGTGCAAGACTTGGAGCAATCGCTTCAAACCCTTAAACAAGAAAACATTGACTATATTTACATCCTCAATTCCGCAGCAGAGATTGACGCAGTTGAAATAAATCGACAGCCAACACTAAGTAGCTCAGCATATAAGTAGCTCAGCATATAACAATAGTCCGGACAGAAAAGCGAGAGAAATAGTCAAGAAAGCCATTTAGGCATAAGGTTTAGTTAACAAAACCAACCACCTGAATGGCTATGGC